>NZ_JAHESE010000017.1 GCF_018598175.1 Dawidia cretensis | reverse complement strand
CCGCCGTATGCCGAACGGCACGTACGGTGGTGTGAGAGGACAGTAAGGGAAATAATCCCTTACTTCCTACTCGATTTTAAGGCGTGGCTCAGACTTGCCGGCTTCTCATTTTTAAACTTACTACACAGCGGCGCCGGCGAGGCGTCGATAGTCTTCGGGAGTGTCGATGTCGACGGCGCCTTCGGGGAAGTCGATGGTAGTGGTGATGTCGTGGTGGTGTTGGATGACCTTTTTTGCGCCTTGTTTATCGTCCAGGGCCATGAGCTCGGGGAAGAGTTTTTTGGCGAACAGGGCGGGGACACCGGCGGTGCCGGCGTAGTGGGAGGCAATAAGAGGTGCGTTGGTCTTGCTGTATTTTAATATGATGTTGTTGAGGTAGTGGGCGGTGACGCCGGGCTGGTCACAGACCATGATGAGGGCTGCGTCCGTTTCGGGGGCGATGCGTAGGAGGCGGTGCATGCCGGTTTTGAGGGAATTGCCCATGCCTTTTTCCCAGTCGGGGTTGTACATGACGTCGACGGGTAGGGATTCCAGCATGGCGCGGTGGGCGGCTTCCTGGGCACCCAGGACCACGACGGTGTGAGTGACTGCGGCGTGCAGGGCGGCTTGAGCGGCGTGCCACAGAAGGGGCTCGCCATCGAGTAATAGTTGTTGTTTGGCCTTGCCCATGCGCACTGATGCGCCGGCGGCCAGCAAGACGATTCCGATGTTCATTTTCCCGGGTGTTAAATTTTTATACCGAAGAAGTGCAGATGGTTGCCGCAGGGCTGGTCAGGCTCCCTGTGCGGACCGGGCGGCGTCAGGTGTATGTAAATATACTTGTTTGAAGACTTGATCGCTCAGGCTGTCGCGATGATGTATGGGCGCCTGGCGGTACTTCAGGAAGCCGCCGGAGCGGTTGGAGAACTTGCCCTGGATCTCGCCGGCAATGGCAATGGCGATCTCGTCGGGTGTCTCGGCGCCGATGTCCAGGCCGACGGGGGCGTGGATGCGGTGGTAGTCGTCGGCGGTCAGGGTGATGCCTTCGTTGCTGAATTCTTTCACCATTTTGTCGAAGCGTTTACGCGGTCCCAGGATGCCAATGTAGGGTGTTTCGGTGCGCAGTAGCTTGCGCAGCACGTCGCGGTCGTATTCGTAGTTGTGGGACATTAACACGCACGCCGTGTAAGGCGTGATGGTGAAGTCGCGGTCGACGTACTGGCGCTGGCAGAGCGCGAGCTTGTCGGCGGCAGGGAAGAAGAGTGGTGCGATGTGCGCGACGCATTCGTCCGTGACGGTGACGCCCCAACCGAGACCTTTCATGAGCTGGCTCACCGGGCGGGCGTCGAAACCGCCGCCGAAGAGGATCACATCTACGGTGGGTTGTATAAGCTCGATGAATACTTCTGTTGTAATACCGGCCAGCGCATACTGGCGCGCCTCGGACTTGCGTGTGGTGAACAGTGTTGCCAGATCTGCGGCGATAGCCTGCGCCAGTGCAGGTTGCTGAATGGTTTGATGCAGTATTGTTTGCTCTTCTGTGAGAAGAAGCTTGCTGCCTGTCTCTGTTGGCGTCTCGCTTGCAAAGACAGTGGCGAGCGCGACGGGGCTATTACGTTTGATAATGCTGTCGAAGAAGGTGGCGGCATTCGTGTTGTCGGCGGGGTCGAGGGGTTCGAGCAGTACATCGATGATGCCGTTGCAGCCTAAGCCGATGCCGAGGTTCTGGTTGCTTTCTTCGCTGGTGTCGTAGGTGACGGTGAGCGGCACGCGGTTGCTCATGACCTGGCGGGCTTTGCGCAGGGCATCGCCTTCGAGGCAGCCACCGCTGATGGAGCCTACCCATTTGCCGTCGTCGGTGATCAGCATGCGCGCGCCGGGGCTACGATAGGATGAGCCGCGCACTTTTACCACGGTGGCCAGTACGGCCCGCCGTTGGGTAAAGTCTACCTTGTTATAGGCCTCCAGTATATTCTTAAACTCTTTCATCGGTCGTCACACGTTCATACTTCTTTGTTCGAAAAGCGCCACCAGCCGCTTAGTACGGCTGGTAATCTTTAGATGCTTTGTTCAGTGCCGCGGGTACGTCGGCTGCTTTAACTGCGGCATGTTTGTTACCCCAGGAAGTACGGATGTAGTTGATGACGTCGGCGGTTTCCTGGTCGGTGAGCTCGAAGCCGGTCATCTCGCCGTCGTACTGCACGCCGTTGACGGTAATGGGGCCGCGCATGCCCTTGCGGATGACTTTCACCAGGCGGTCTTTGTCGGCGAGGTAGTCTGACTTTGCCAGTGGCGGATATACACCTTCAAGTCCCTGGCCCTGGTCCATGTGGCAGCTCATGCATTGCGCTTCGTAGATCTCTTTACCCGTGGCCACGTTGTTGCGCGTAGAGGCGGATTGTTTAAACGAGAAGAAGGTGATGCCGGCGGTGAGTACCAGGGCTGTCGTGATTACTTTGTTCATGTATGTGTCTGTCGATCTATTGAATGCTATTCAAATATTATTCCAGGACGCATTATACGGCGTCCAGGCTAAAGGGCAGCTTGCGCACGCGTTTGCCGGTGAGGTCAAAGATCGCGTTTGTCAGTGCCGGGGCGAAGGGCGGCAGGGACGGTTCGCCAACACCGCCCGCTTTTTCTTCGTTGTCCATGATGTGGACTTCGATCTCCGGTGTGTCGATGATGCGTGGCATTTTGTAGGTGTTGAAGTTTTGCTCCACGGCCTTGCCATCGTTGAAGTGCGTGGCGTGTGTTACCGCTGCGCCGAGGCCCATGACGATGCTGCCTTCTACTTGTGCCCGGATGATGTCGGGGTTTACATACCAACCGCAATCCATCACGGCCCATACTTTGTCGATCTTGATCTTGCCGTCGGGTTTCTTCGAGACCTTCACTATTTCGCCTACGATGGTGGAGAAACACTCGGTGATAGCAATTCCATATCCCTCATTTTTCTTGCGATTCTTCCAGCCCGATACTTCTTCCAGTTTATCGGCCAGGGCCTGGTAACGCTCGTCGTGTAAATGCTGACGGCGGAATTCCAGCGGGTCTTTGCCTGCCTTGGCGGCGAGCTCGTCCATGAAGCTTTCCATGGCGAATGCGTTCGTCGAGGCATATACCGATCGCCACCACATGACGGGAATAGGAACATCCAGTGGTGAGTCGGAGAAGTCGTAGTTCGGAATGGCGCGGAAGTATGTTTCGAGAAATCCTTCCGAGCCGGAGTTGTTGTAGGCCTCTTTGTTGGCGTTGAGCCATTGGTGGTCCATGTTCTGTCCGGCGGTGCGCAGGGCATAGGATGTGATGCTGCCATCTTTACTGAGGGAGCCTTTGCAGCCGTATACCATGCCCGGGCGGAAGGGGCCTTGTGTCGTATCGTCTTCGCGGGTCCAGACTACTTGCACGGGTGCTTTAATTTCTTTCGAGATGATGGCGGCTTCGTGCGGATAGTCCATGAACGCCTTGCGGCCGAAACCACCGCCGAGGAAGGTCATGTTGACGACGATCTTTTCTTTCGGCAGGTTGAGCAGCGGGCTGAGGAAGTCTTGTACCCAGTCGGGGCCTTGAATCGGTCCCCAGATTTCGACCATGTCGTCGTGGTAGTGTGCGGTACAGTTTACCGGCTCCATGCAGCTGTGCGACTCATACGGCGTTTCATATACTGCCTCTAGCTTATTGTCAGATTTTTCAAATATACCTTTGGCGTTGCCTTGCGTGCGAATGGAGAGTCCGGGGCCTTTCAGCGATTCGTTCATGCGCGTATACAGCTGCTCGGTGTTGAGGTGCTCGAAGCCGCTGTCGTCCCATTCTACTTTTAATACTTTACGGCCTTGCATGGCGGCCCACAGGCTATCGGCGACAACCGCTACGCCTTCGCGGAAGGTGGCAAACACGCTTGTCTTTACCGGGATGACATATTTTACACCGGGTACCTTCTTTGTCTCGGTGTCGTCGAAGCTTTTCACTTTTCCCTGGAAGCGCGGGTTGCGTTCTACCACGGCGTAGAGCATACCGGGCAGGCGCTTGTCCATGCCGAAGATGGCTTTGCCATTTGTCTTCGACGGTGTGTCCTGGCGCGGTATAGGCTTGCGAATGATCTTATATTCCTCAGGCAGTTTGAGCTTGACGTGTTTGGGTGGTGTGAGCTTGGATGCCTCTTGTACAAGCTCGCCGTAGTGGAATTTTTTACCGCTGGGTTTATGAATCACGTGGCCATTCTCGGCGTAGCATTCGCTGTGCGGTACTTTCCATTTGTTGGCGGCGGCTTCGATCAGCATCTCACGTGCGGTGGCGCTGAGGTTCAGCAGCTTCTTATAGGTGCCGCGTATGGTGGAGCTGCCACCGGTGATCTGGCTGCCGTATTTGGCACTGTTGCCTTGCGCGAAGACGATGTTGACGGAGTTTAAGTCTACTTCCAATTCTTCGGCGATGATCTGGGGCACGGATTGAAAAGATCCCTGGCCCATTTCGGCGCGGTGGTTGGTGATGGTGACTTTGCCGGAGGTATCAATGGAGATCCAGGCGTTGAGGTCGACGCCCAGGTTGTCGGCGGTGTCCACTTTCAGGATGGACGTTTCTTTGCCGTGGGAGTAAAAGCCCAGCGTAAGGGCAGCGCCCGTAAGGCTGGAAAGTTTTATGAAGTTTCTTCTGGATAGCGTGCTCATGGTATCGTAGTGTCTGTAGGATACGTATGCTGTAGAGTATAAATTTAGTTTGACGCTTTTTGCGTCATGAGCGTAGAGGCTGTTTTGATGGCCTTGCGTATGCGCGGATAGGTGCCGCAGCGGCAGATGTGGCCTTGCATCGCGGTGTCGATATCTTTGTCAGTGGGCAGCGGTGTTTTCTTAAGCAATGCTGTAGCGGCCATGATCTGCCCCGACTGACAGTAGCCACACTGTGGTACTTGCTCGGTGATCCACGCTTGTTGGACGGGATGGCTGTTGTCGTCGGAGAGGCCTTCGATGGTGGTGATATTTTTGCTGGCCACTGCCGATACCGGCAGCGAGCACGAGCGCATCGGTACGCCGTCGAGGTGTACGGTGCACGCCCCACATTGGGCAATGCCGCAGCCATACTTTGTACCGGTCAGTCCGACAATATCACGGATGACCCAGAGCAGGGGCATCTTCGGATCGGCGTCGACGGTGTAGTTTTTGTTATTGATCTTGAGTGTTAGAGATGCCATGGTGCAGGTGTTTGAGTTGCTAACAGGTTTAAGTTACGAAATTTGGAAGTAAAGGAAGCACTTCTTCCGCAGCCCAGATGTACTCATTTCCGGGGAAGTTGCATTTGTGTTACAAGTGGTGCCGGGGAGTGGACGAACGACAGATTGTAGCGGATGGAAAAAAGGTGGTATTTCTGTATATTGATTAGAATGGTTTTAAATAAGGTGTTTGCGCTATGAAAAATCTATTATCGATCGTTTTGTTATGGCTGCCGGTGATGGCGTGGAGCCAGGGTTCTATCGAAGTAAAAGTGACGGATATTCGCGAGGCGAAGGGGGATATTCGGGTGGGGTTGTTTAACAACGAGGGTACGTTTTTGAAGACGGCAATTGAGGGGAAGGTTGTGAAGGCTTCTAAGGAAGACGTGACGGTGGTGTTTGAGGATTTACCCGCGGGGGATTATGCGGTAAGTGTGCTACACGATGAGAATGGGAATGGGGAGATGGATAGCAACGTAGTGGGTATCCCTAAGGAGGGGTTTGCGTTTGGGAATAATGCGATGGGGACGTTTGGGCCGCCTTCGTTTGAGAAGGCGAAGGTTGTAGTGAAGAAAGAGCGGGTGCGGCAGGAGTTGAAGTTGAAGTACATGTAGAATAAGACCGAGTGTCGAGTGTGAGCGTGAATTACTGGCATTTGGAGAGTATTTGGGTGGCTTCGCGGACGTCGACGATGCCTTGATGGTGCGACCAGGTGTTGTAGATGTAGGTGGCGATCTCGGCGATTTCTAAGTCTGTGAGTGTTGGGATAGGGGGCATGGCTTTGTTAAAGCTTTTGCCGTTTACAATTAGCTCGCCTTGTTTGCCGTGGCGCATGAGGCAAAGAACTTCCGGGCGATTTTTCTCCATGTAGTCGGAGACGTTGAGCGGCGGGAAGAGCAGGCCGAGGCCGGTACCATTTTTCTGGTGGCAGTTGCTGCAGTGTTTGGCGTATAGCTGCTCGCCTTGAATATAATATTGTTTGAATTTGGTATCGCCTTCGGGTACCGATCCCGTGGTGTCGTCCTGTTTGTTGCCTGAGCAAGCCAACAGTAAACTTCCCGTCAGGGCGGCGACTATCAATACATACTTACTTCGCATTTTCTTTTTCCAGGCGGCGGATGTCAATCAGCAGTCGGTTTACGTCTTCTTCTTTAGTGCCATCGTATTTACCGCGGATTCTGCGTTGTTTGTCGATGAGCAGGAAAGCACCACTATGGATGAAACCGTCGGGTTCTTCTTTGGCTTCCATCGCCGTGGCGAAGTAGCTTGTTTGAGCGATCTTATAGATATCGTCTTTTGCGCCGGTTACGAAGTGCCATTTGTCGCTTTTTACACCAAGTCGCTCGGCATAGTCGTGCAACAGGCCTACCGTGTCGTATTCCGGGTCGATGGTGTGTGAGAGGAACAGTACGTTCGAGTCGTCTTGAAGGGAGTCGTACGCCCGCAGCATCTGTGTTTTCATGATGGGGCAGATGGTGCGGCACGACGTGAAGAAGAAGTCGGCGATGTAGATCTTGTTATCGAACGTGCTGTTGGTGATGGTGGCACTGTCCTGGTCTACGAATTTGAAATCGGCGATGGTGTGGTACACGGTGTCAGTGCCGTTTACTTCGCGGGCACCGAGGATCGGCAAGGGCACTTCCTTCTTTTCAATGCAGGCTGCAGGTAATAATATTACGGCGAGCAGTACGGGGGATAGGTATGAAAACAGCGCGCGGGACATAGTGTTTGTCTTAATCATTTTTGCGGAATTTCTTATAGGTGCGGATGCCGATCATGATGAGGATAGTGACTGCCAGCAGGCCGGCGAGGCCCCAGAGCATGCTCAGCGCATTTTTTAATACGATCAAAAATACAATGCTGATCAGGAAGAGTGTAGCCACTTCGTTCCAGATGCGCATTTGGGTGGAGGTATATTTTACCACATCGTTTTGCAACTGACGGAGAATGATGTGCAGAGAGATGTGGTAGAGGTATAGAAAGAACACCAGCGTGAGCTTGATGTGCATGAATCCCATGCTGAGCCATTCCGGCTGGTTGATGACCATCGAGGTACCCAGGCACAGGGTGACGACGGCCGAAGGCCATGTGATGCCAAACCACAAACGCGACGCCATAGTCTTCAATTGCTTCAGCACGATCGATTTCTCGGGTTCGCTTTTGCCGTGCGCTTCGACGATATAGACGAAGAGGCGCGGTATATAAAACAGACCGGCAAACCAGGTGACGACAAAGATGATGTGTGCGGCTTTTAAATACAGGTGCGTCATCGGCCTACGGAGTGCTAGGAGTTAGTGGTTTGTATGGTGACCGGGTCGCCTACGGTGATGTATTGCAGGTCGAGTGCGACGGCGTTTTGGCCGAAATATATCTTGTTGTTGCGCGAACGATACTTCGCCAGCGTCTTCAGCGGCTCTTTACCTTTTTCGGCTGTATCCTGATCGACGGTGGTCAACACGCATCGTGCGCAGGGCTTTACGCCGACAAAGCGGGTGTCGCCAATACGAAAGTCACGCCAGGTGTCTTCGGCGTACGCGTCGGCGCCGGCGATCACCAGGTTCGGGCGGAAACGGTTCATCGGCAGCGGTGTGTCGAGGCGGCTATTAAGGTCGTTGAGCGAGCCTTGGCCAATCACCAGGAAGGGATAGGCGTCGGCCAGTCCGACGTGTTCGTCGTTTACTTTATATGTAGGATCTACCGGTCGGGCGTTGTCTTCCGGAAAATATACCAGGTGGGCATTCATTCCCATACGGGAGGAGAACCATTGGTCGTATTCGCTTCCTACGCCCTGGGCGGTGACGGTGTCGTCCCAGATACGCACTTGCTCGGGTTCTGCCAATGCAGCCGGTACGGCGGGCAGCGTGAGGACATCATTATGATGACGGATCAGGATCTGGTCGCCTTCCAGCGAAAGCTTGAACAGGGCCATGATGGGGTGCTCGCGTTGGGTGAGGCATACGTCATCGGAGCCAACGAGCATAAAGCGACGGTCGTACTGTAGTCCTTTGCCCATGACGCGGGCAGATGTCAGCGGGATGCCGCCGAGGGATTTAATGGGGTAAATCCAGATTTCGGTGAGTCGGAGGTCGGTCATTGTACCGCTTCAACGTGTTTTGCGGGGTAAAGGTACAGTTAAATGTCGAGTTTGGGAGCGCTTCTTCGACTAGGTTTCGGCAGGCAGACCCTCCTTCGCTTTTGCTTCGGTGGGCAAGTCCACGAATGTGAAGCCGCGGGCGTCTTCGCCGTCGTAAAAGTCGACTTCCTTGCCGATGATGTACATGGTGTGTTTTTTGTCGACGTAGACGGGGATGCCGGCGATGGTGTAGGCCAGGTCCGTGTCTTTTTGTTTGTCAAAGCCGATCAGGAGGGCCACGCCGCCGCAACCGCCGCCTTTGATGCCTACCCGCAGGCCATAGTCGGCCGGGATGTTCTTGGTTTCCATGATTTTGCGAACCTCTTCGGCAGCACGATCGGACAGTGAAATAGGGCGCAGGTTGTCAAACATGAAAATAAACGCTTAGTGATACAAAATTATTAACTTTCAAACCGTAAATAAAGTTTACTTTTTGCACGTATGGATGTACTTATTGAGTTTGGTAAAATACTAATTCCTGCTTCTATCGTTTTGTATTTGGCGTATTTGCTGGTGCGCATGTTTATCGAAAAGGAAATTGAGCTGAAAAAACTGGAGGTGCGGAGCCGCAGCATCGAGACGCTGCTTCCCAACCGGTTACAGGCTTACGAGCGGATGACGCTGTTCCTGGAGCGCATTTCGCCGCAAAACCTGCTGGTGCGGTTAAACGCACCCGGCATGCCGGCCCGGGAGTTCCACCAGCTGCTGCTGGCCGAGATCCGGAATGAGTACAACCACAATGCCTCCCAGCAAGTGTACATGAGCGAAGAGGTATGGAACCTGTTAAAGGGTGCCAAAGAAGAACTAATTGTGACGATCAACGACGCGTCCAGTGAAATGGGACCGGAAAGCTCGAGTCTGGATCTTTCGAAAAAGATCTTTGAGAAGTCGGTCAATAAACCTGTAGACCCCATGGCCCACGCCCTGACGGAGCTGAAGAAAGAAATTCAGCGCATATTCTAGGCGGGCGCGACGCCAGGTGGAATAGATTGTTGAAAACACCTAACAACGAGAAAGATGCTGAAGAATCGTTTTTTTGATCTGGCGCTGAGCAAGGCGTCTGGTATTCTGGGAACGCGCGGACGGCTGGTGCTGCTGCTGACAAAGCTCGGCATGAAGTTGAAAGGTGTTTCCTGGAAAGATGTTAATGCCGCCGCAGCCAGGGAGAAGCTCATCGTGCTGGGCCGTATTTCACGTGCGTATGCTTCCGGACAATACCGCGAGGTGCCCTGGAAAACTATGGTAATGATCGTCGCCGCGCTGGCGTACTTCGTCATGCCGATTGATCTGTTACCCGACCTCATGCCCATCACGGGGCTAACGGACGACGTGGCCGTGCTCGTAGCGGTATACAATGCTGTTAGCGTAGACGTAGACAAATTCTTGCTGTGGGAGAAAAACCGCTCTCTGGTGGCATGAGAACAGCGCTGATTGCCGGGGGCACCGGTCTAGTGGGAAGTCAACTATTACAGCTTTTACTGGAAAGCGACCGCTATAGTAAAGTGGTGGCGCTCACGCGTACGGAATTGCCTACGCACCCCAAGCTGGAACAAGTACCTGTTACGCAGGAGACCCTGAGCGGCGGTCAACACTTGAAAGCGGACGATATCTTTTGTTGCCTGGGTACTACCATTGCCAAGGCGAAGACTAAAGAGAATTTTTACCAGGTAGATTTTTATTATCCACTGCTGCTGGCGCGGAGTGGCTACTCCAATGGTGCCCGCCAATACATACTCATCTCGGCGTTGGGTGCCGACAAAGAATCGTCGGTATATTATAACCGCGTGAAGGGTGAAGTAGAGGAGGCGATTTGTGCGGTTGGATTTGAGGCGCTGCATATCTTTCGTCCTTCGTTATTGTTAGGTCCTCGCCAGGAGCAACGCACGGGAGAAGATGCGGCGAAGTTTATCTATAAAATATTGGGGTTCCTGATTCCTGGAAAGTATAAGGCTATTGATTCCGTGAAGATTGCGCGGGGTATGTTGCACTATGCGTCACAGGAGCAGAAGGGAATTTTTATTCATGAATCTAAAGATTTGCAGCAGTTCTGATGCTGTGTGTGCTCTATGATTGCGGTTATTCAACGTGTCACGTCTGCCTCTGTTACGATCGATCAACGTGTGAAAGCTTCCATCGGTTCCGGGTTGCTGGTGCTGGTGGGCATTGAAGATGCCGATACGGCCGAGGATATAACCTGGCTTTCGGGTAAGCTTGTGAACCTGCGCATCTTTAACGATGCCGAGGGGGTTATGAATCAAAGTGTTAAAGAGCAAGGGGGCGACATTATTGTCGTGAGTCAGTTTACGCTGCAGGCCAGTACCAAGAAAGGGAACCGGCCGTCGTACCTCAAAGCGGCGAAGCCGCCCGTGGCGGTGCCGTTGTATGAAGCGTTTGTTAATGCCGTGGCGGCCGAGCTGGGCAAGGATGTGCAGACAGGTGAGTTCGGTGCGGACATGAAGGTGAGCTTATTGAACGATGGTCCGGTGACGATCATTATCGATACTAAGAATAAAGTATGAGTAAGATAGAGGTCATGCAAGGCGATATCACTACGCTAGCGACGGATGCCATTGTGAATGCTGCCAATACCAGCCTAATGGGGGGTGGCGGTGTGGACGGTGCGATACACCGGGCCGGGGGACCGCAGATATTGGAGGAATGCCGCAAGATCGTAGCCCGGCAGGGCGGGTGTCCGACGGGCGAGGCGGTGATCACGACGGGAGGGAAGTTGAAGGCGAAGTATGTGATCCACACTGTCGGGCCTGTTTGGAATGGCCGGCCGAAAGACGACGAGCTACTAACATGGGCGTATGAGAATAGCTTGCGTGTAGCGGTGGAGAATGGTGTGCGGACGGTGGCGTTCCCGAATATTAGCACGGGTGTGTACCGCTTTCCGAAAGAGCAAGCGGCCGATATTGCGATTGCTGTTGTGCAGCGCTTCCTGGAGAAAGAATCTGCTTTGGAGAAAGTTATCTTTTGTTGTTTCGATGCTGAGAACCTGGCATTATACCAGGCAAGATTATCGAAGTCGTAATGATTTAAACTGTAGTCATGATGCGTTACGTATTGCTTTTTGTTTTTCTACTGCCCCTGCTAGCGGTTGCGCAGAAGAATAAGTATGGTTTGAATCCTACCGGGCTCGAAGCGTATAAAGTTTCTGTAAAAGAGAATTCCGCGAAGGAACTAATAGACCTGGAGAAGTTAATACCGGGCCTCGTGCTGGACATACGGTATGCTACGACTAACAATTTTACCGGGGAGCGTATTTATACCCTGGCGAAGGCATATGCGCGCAAGCCTGTGGCGGAGGCGTTGAAGCGGGCGCAAGCGGCCTTGAAAGACAAGGGTTTGGGAATAAAGGTATTTGATGCCTACCGGCCGTATAAGGCTACGGTGAAGTTCTACGAGGTCTATCATGATACGACATATGTTGCATCGCCTTATAAAGGATCTCGTCACAACCGGGGGTGCGCCATTGATATGACGCTGATCGATCTGAAGACAGGACAAGAATTGAAGATGCCTACGGGATATGATTCATTTCAAAAGGCGGCCTGGCCTACTACACCTGTAAAAGATCCCGAGGTTCGTAAGAACCGGGCGTTGATCATCGAGGTGATGAAACAGCAAGGGTTTAAAGTCAATGGCTCAGAATGGTGGCACTTCGATTTTATTGGCTGGACCAAGTACGATGTATTAGATATTGATTTTGAAGAATTGCAGTAAACTGCAAGGGAATATTGAATAAAACAAAAAAGGGCTTTAAAAGCCCTTTTTGTATTTCTGCTAAAACCGAATTACTCCAGTTCAAATGTTATTGGTATGCTGAAAGCTGAAGAAACAGCTTTTCCTTTTTGTTTGGCTGGCTGCCAGCCGGGCATGGATGCAACGACACGTACAGCTTCTTCTTTCAGCGCCAGGTCTACATTTTCGCCGACCGCGTCAGATGCCACGACGTCCTGCACCTTTCCCTTGTCATCGACAACAAAGTCTATAAATACTGTTCCTTCTACACCATTGTCACGTGCTGCATCGGGGTACTTCAGATTGTCGTTCAGATATTTTCGCATGTCCTGCTCGCCGCCGGTGTATTCAGGAACTACTTCCGGTTTAATGTAGATTAATTTCCCCTTTGCATCTTTATAGGATATAGACTTCTTTGCCTTTTCAGCTGCAGCGGTGGCTCGTTGTGCCTCTCGTTCCGTACGTTCCTGAGCAAGCTTTGCCCGGCGGGCAATTTTTTCTTCCGCTTTTTTTGTCGCCAAAGCAGCCTCCTGGTTAGCAAGGGCAGTACTGTCGGCTGCTCGTTGAGCAGCTTCCTTGCTCTTGGTGTCACAACCCTGACAGAGGGTAAAAAGGAATACTAGTGTTAAAACATTAAAACGCATGTTCATATGATAGGTTTATTAGAATGTATATATTCTGTTTACCTAAATTATGATGCCTACCCCGACAGTGATTTGGACGATTGCCAAAGAACACCATTCAGGGCGCGATCATGCAAACTACTGTTACGCTATATGCTTTCTAATCTTTCTTACATTTATACCTTTGTGGCACGCACAGATTTTTGTTGCCATATTTATTGTTTGTGCACATTGATCAAGCCGAAATCAAACGGTGTCCAATAACACGCCTTTAGGCCACTTTCTTTGAAACCGCAGTTGACCCAGGTGTTACAGGTCATCAGGCAAGAGTACCCTCCGTTTGCTTTGTAGAAATTGTCGCGCGGCGTGTAGCCAGCGTCTGGCAGTATGATCTTGTGGTTGTTGTCTAATTGGAAGGATTTTAGAATATAGTCGTGTAATTTTTCCAACTCGCTTTCCTGTAGGTTGACTTCGGTCCAGGATGTGCTTTTCTGTCTATATCGGGTTACGTGCATGAGCGTTGGTCCGTTTAAGAACATGGCCTGAAATGCGTTTTTAACGGTTAAGTCAGCCCATGTAGGGGTGTTGATATAGAAGTTTTCGTTGCCCCAACCAAACGATATATATTCTTCATTTTCCAGCTGAATGATGTCGTCCAGAAGCCTGGTGGGTATGTCTTTTTTGGGTATGACGATGTCTAAATGAACGCCGTTTGTGTTTAGATACACGGTCTTACTCCTGGCGGTGGTTTCATCTGGATTTTTGTTTATCGTGATGGAGGTCAATAAAAAGGCTATTGTAAAATACCCTGCAGGGATGGCTACCAGGAGAAGGAGGCATTTTAGTATCCTCTTAAATACTTTCATTTTTTTGCAGCTTATCGGCAAGTGCCGTTTAGTTCAAGATCGTTGAAATTAATTTTAAAGCACGGTAGTAACTATTCGATGAGCTTCTTTAAATAGAAAGTCAGCGTATCATCTGTAACTTTAAAGTTCATGCTGTTGAAGGGGATTCGTTGTGCTATCTCGATCTTCTCTATTTTATAGACTTCGTTGTTGTCATCGTATTCGATCGTTAATTGGCCTTTGTGGTATGTTCTTTTCTCTACGGCGAAGTGGTAATCGGGACGACCACCCAGGTAGTGAATTTCAAAATACCCCAGGGAATCCGTGTTATACGGTTGCTTGTCAAAGGTCACGGTCGCGTCTTTTATTGGCTTTTCGGTCTGGGAATCCAATACAAAGCCACGATAGGAAATAAGATAATCGCAAGATGCCAGCGTTGCCAAAAGGAGGCAAGCGGCAACGGATTTAAGCAGGATGTTCATGGCCCCCTTTATTCTATAAACCCCTTGTGGTAACCCAGTTTCGTTTTGATATTATTTTTGTGAACTTACCGCCAAACTTATCAACATGTCCCTGCAAGAAGCACAAGAACGGGTAGACCAATGGATTACTACTACCGGCGTACGTTATTTTAACGAGCTTACGAATATGGCAATTCTGACGGAGGAGGTGGGTGAAGTCGCGCGCATCATGGCCCGGCGGTATGGCGAGCAGTCGGAGAAAGAATCGGATAAAGGCAAGGACCTGGGCGATGAGATGGCCGATGTGCTGTGGGTACTGATCTGTCTGGCGAACCAAACGGGCGTAAATCTGACAGAGGCGTTTGAGAAGAACCTTGCCAAGAAGACGGTGCGCGATCAGGATCGCCACAAGAATAATCCTAAGCTCCAGTAGCGTGTAACCCACGCGTATACAAAAGTGTGTCTATGTGCACTTGGTGCTGTCGGAAAAATGAGGCAGATTCGTATACCTTAACTATACCTACTTATGGCCGAAAACCAGCGCTTCCTGGCCTTGGACGTCTTCCGGGGAATGACCGTTTGCTTTATGATCATTGTGAACTCGCCGGGTGACTGGAGTATTGCCTATCCGCCCCTGCTACACGCCACATGGCATGGCTTTACGCCCACCGATCTTGTTTTTCCTTCGTTCCTGTTTGCCGTGGGGAATGCCATGGCGTTTGTGATGTATAAATATGCCGGGCAGGAGGGGAGTAGTTTGTTCTGGCGCAAGACATTGAAGCGGTTTGCTATTATCTTCTTGTTAGGCTTTCTGATGTATTGGTTCCCGTATGTAGACTTTCACACCTGGACGTTAAAGCCTTTTGCAGAAACGCGAATACTGGGGGTGTTGCAGCGGATTGCGATTTGTTACCTGATTGTTTCTATTGTGCTGTACTATGGTTCGAAGACCTTTGCTGTCGTTTTTAGTATCGTGGTACTGCTGGCGTATTGGTTTCTGCTCTATGCGTTTGGTGACACGGTTGATCCCTATAGCATGACTGGTTACGCGGGCAATGCGTTGGATAAATTTCTATTAGGAGAGTCGCACATATACCATGGCGAAGGTATGGCGTTTGAGCCGGAAGGAATCTTGAGTACGTTGCCGTCGTTGGTGAATGTGATTGCGGGGTATCTGGCGGGGGACTTTATAAGGAAGAAGGGTGTGACGTATGAAACACTGGCGAAGCTGTTGATGGTGGGGGCGGTGTTGATCTTTGTGGCGTTGACGTGGAATACGGTGTTTCCGATCAATAAGAAGATCTGGACGAGCTCGTTTGTGTTGGTGACGGTGGGGCTGGATTTGTTGTTGATCCCGTTGCTGCTGTATGCGATTGAGATGATGAAGCGCACAAAGTGGACGGGTTTCTTTGTGGTGTTTGGGAAGAATCCACTGTTTATATACCTGTTGTCGGAGTTGTTGTTGATTACGTTCTATCTGATTCCGGTGGGTGAGAGCAATGTTGTGGGGTGGTTATTTCATGATGTGTTTGGGAGCATTGCCAGTCCGATGAATGCTTCTTTTCTGTTCGCTTTCTTTTTTATGATGATTTGTTGGGTGGTGGGATACCTGCTGGATAGGAAAAAGATTTATATACGCGTCTAACCCTTCTCAAATTAAATCATTTATGCCTTCACCAGGAAGCCGTCTTTCAGGACGGGGACGACGTCGTATTGGTCGGGGGTGAGGCAGAAGCTGATGTCTTTATAAATATTAAGCTTGGCGAGGCGGCGGACGTGGCTGGCGTCTTTGAGGAAGTGCATCATGTCGGTCTTGGCCTGGTTGTATAAGTGTTGGGCCATGACGGGGGCGTCGCAGTCGGGTTCGATGTGTTCTTTTAGTATTTCGACGAGGGCTCCGGCAAAGAGGGTGTCTTCCTGGTTTACTTTTCCTTTCCAACCGGCACATACGACCAGTACGTTGTTGGCGCCGTCGAGCAAATAATTGGCTACGGCCGACAAGTTGAGGAAGGAGCCGATGATGATCTCGCGGGCACCTTCGGATTTGGCAATGGCTTGTGTGCCGTTGGTGGTGGTGAAGGCAATCTTTTTGCCTTTCAGGTAATCTTCCATGTATTCAAACGGAGAGTTGCCCAGGTCGCAGCCTTCTACTTTTTTTCCGTCGCGTTCACCGGCGGTATAATATTCATCCGACTTCATAGCGATGCAATCTTCCAGGCGCGCAAAGGGCTTGATACTGTGGATGCCGTGTGCCAGGGCCGTGGTCATGCAAGACGTGGCGCGGAAGATGTCTACTACGACTACGGTGCGGTCGTGTACATTATAGAGGTGCATCAGCTCGGGGCTGAGGCATACGTCGATGGTTTTCGTCATACGTTTTATAGAAAAAATATGCCCCGGAGTTCCGGCGGGTAGGCCGGGCTCCGGGGCAGCAATATACGTTCAATTATCCGATCAGCGGAAGCTTGCTGACCTGTGCTTTCAGGGCTTTGCCGCGCACGTCGATGGCGATCTCGGTACCGACGGCGGCGTTCGGGGTAGTGACATAGGCCAGACCAACGCCAATACCCAGCAGTGGCGACATGGTGCCGGAGGTAACTTTACCAATCACGTTGCCCGCCGTATCTTTTACAGCGTAGTCGTGGCGGGGTATGCCCTTCTCGGCCATCTTAAAGCCTACCAGTTTTTTGGTCACGCCGTCGTCTTTCTGCTTCTTCAGCGCGGCGCTGTTGGTGAATTCTTTTGTGAACTTGGTGATCCACCCCAGGCCTGCCTCCAGCGGCGACGTTGTGTCGTCGATGTCGTTGCCATACAGGCAGAAGCCCATCTCCAGGCGCAGGGTATCGCGGGCACCCAGGCCGATCGGTTTGATGCCAAACTCCGCGCCGGCTTCAAAGACTGCCTTCCATATTTTCTCGGCGTATTGCTTCTGTATATAGATCTCAAAGCCACCTGCACCCGTATAGCCGGTGTTGGAGATGACCGCGTCAGGCACGCCGGCAAATTCGCCGATCGCAAAGTGATAGTATTTGATGGCCGACAGGTCAGTCTTTGTAAGCTTCTGCAACGTGGCAGCGGCCTTGGGTCCTTGTACCGCAAACAGGCACGTGTCATCGGAGATGTTTTTCATCTCTACGCCTTTGGTGTTGTACTGGCTGATCCAGTTCCAGTCTTTATCGATGTTGCCGGCGTTGACAACCAGCAGATAATCGTTGTCTTTGATTTTATATACGATCAGGTCGTCTACGATGCCACCGGTCTCGTTCGGCAGGCAGGAGTATTGTGCCTGGCCGTCTACAAGCTTGGCTGCGTCGTTGCTTGTTACGCGCTGAATGAGGTCGAGGGCGTTTGGGCCTTTGAGGGTGAACTCACCCATGTGCGATACATCGAATACGCCCACACCGTTGCGTACGGTCATGTGCTCTTCAATGTCGGAAGAATAGCGCACGGGCATGTTAAAGCCTGCGAAGGGTACCATCTTACCTCCCAGCGTTGCGTGGAGATCGTTGAGGGGAACGTGTTTTATATCCATAGTGCTCGTTTAGGTGGCGCAAATGTAATTAAATCTTATTTCCATACACGTGTCAAACAAAAAGAGGCATCCCCTAAAGGAGCCTCTTTTTATACGTGTTAATTTTAATTTTATACCGGTTGCGGATCAATGTATAGCTTCGGCTTTTGCGATGGCTTGCTGAATGTTTTCTTGCACCTTCTTTACTTTCTCCATTTCATTTTCCAGGTACTCGCGGGTCTTCTCTTCGTCTAGCGAGTCCGGTTGCGGGTTGAAGGCGCGCATCCATACCATCATGCCGTCGCTGGCAGAGTCCAGTTGGGTGATGGTCTGCTCTATTTCTTTTTTCTTGTCATCGGCCACGCCGGTTTCCGACAGTTTCTTTTTAAGGCCTTCTTTCAACTTGTAGATATCGTTCATCTTGGGCATGACCTCGTCGTGTACTTTCATGACTTCTTCCCCCAAGGCCTGGTTCGGGCTACCGTCGGCCGCGGGATGCTCGTGGTCGTGACCATGTTCGTGATCATGGCCGTGCTCTTGATTTTTGGACCCGCAGGCGCCCACCAGCAGGGCGGAAACGAACAGGGCGGTTTTCAGGGTTGTGCTCATTTGGATATCGATTTTTGCCAAAAGTACAATTCCCGCGTGAATTTGCCCGTAACTGATTGACTAACAATCATTAGTTTCTTGAAAAGTTTGTAAAAGATGCTCCCTGCACTTTGATCTGCGAAAAAAATGCGTGTATCTTTGAAGCACATCAGAATAGAAATGAACACAAATACATTCTTTTATTTTTACTACTACTTTTTTAGACCCCAGACGGGACTCTAAGAGTAGTGTTATTGTAAAAGAATAGCAAGATAACTCAGAAAGGTCCCGGTTAGCCGGGACTTTTTTTTTGTGCTTGATTTCAGATGCGATGGAAGGGAACAGATTACGTATATGGCCAAAAAGAAGAAATTAAAAATCGCAATTCAGGGTATCACAGCCAGCTTTCACGAGGTCGCCGCCTTCACGTATTTTACCGAGGCGATCGAAACCGTCGAATGCCTTTCGTTTCACCAGCTGTGTGAGAGCCTGAAGCATGGTTACAGCGACTATGCGGTGATGGCCATTGAGAACTCCATCGCGGGCAGCATTCTGCCAAATTACTTTCTATTGCAAGACTATCACTTCAGCATCATCGGTGAGCTGTACCTGCCCATCCACATGAACTTGCTGGCACTGCCGGGTACCAAGCTGAGCGACATTAAGACCATTGAGTCGCATCCCATGGCCATCCGCCAGTGCTCGGACTTCCTGCATTCTTTGAATGGCGTAGAGATACGCGAGAGTGATGATACAGCGCTGTCGGCCCGCCGGGTGAAAGAGCTGAAGCTGAAAAATACAGCGGCTATTGCCAACGAATTTGCCGCCAAGAAATTCGGACTGCAGATCCTGGAAAAACGTATCGAGACGCACAAGAAGAATTTCACGCGTTTCCTGGTCCTGGCCAAGCGTGCCGACCGCAAGATCGAAAGCAACAAGGCGTCTATGTGTTTTGAGGTAGCCAACGAGGTGGGTAGCCTGGCGGATGCGCTTACCACATTTAAGGACAACCGTATTAACCTGACCAAAATCCAGTCGATTCCGATCATTGGCCGGCCGAGCGAATACTCCATTCACATTGATGTGGAGTGGCGCCGCCGCAAGAACTATGATGATGCCATGAGCGCCGTCATGCGGCAGGTAAAGAACCTGAATGTTTTAGGGGAGTATAAAAAAGCGAAGGTCGAATACAAGTAGCCATAGAGAGCGTATGATACAGACAGCGAAACGAATTGCCAATGTGGAAGAGTACTACTTCAGCCGGAAGCTGGCCGAAGTACGAGGCCTTGACACGCCCGAGCTGCGGGTGATCAACCTGGGCATTGGCAGCCCAGACCAGGCGCCGTCTTCAGCTACGATCGATGCCCTGATTGCATCGGCGAAGAACCCTGCACACCACGGTTATCAGAACTATAAAGGTATACCGGCATTCCGCCAGGCGATTGCCGACTTCTACCGTAGGGTATATAATACCACGCTGAACACCGAAACCGAAATCCTGCCGTTGATGGGCTCGAAGGAAGGCATTATGCACATCGCCATGGCCTTTGTGAACGAAGGTGATGAGGTGCTGATTCCCAATCCGGGTTACCCCACGTATTCTTCTGTTGCTAACCTGGTGGGCGCCACACTGCGTCCTTATGCATTGAAAGAATCGTTGAACTGGGGCATTGACATTGCCGAGCTGGAGAAGAGCGATCTGTCGAAGGTAAAGATTATGTGGGTGAACTTCCCACACATGCCGACAGGCCGTGTTGCTTCACGCGAAGAGCTGAAGGCCTTGGTGGACCTGGCGCGCAAGCATCAGTTCCTGATCGTAAACGACAATCCGTATAGCCTTATTCTGAACGACAATCCCATGAGCATCCTTTCCATTGAAGGTGCCGACGAGGTGGCGCTGGAATTGAACTCGCTGAGCAAGTCGCACAACATGGCGGGCTGGCGCTTAGGCTGGGTAGCAGGTAAGAAAGAATTTATCGACGCGGTGCTGAAAGTAAAAAGCAACATGGACTCGGGCATGTTCCTGGGCTTGCAACATGCGGCGACGGAAGCGCTGAAGAACGGCGAGGTATGGTTTAAGGAACTGAACCAGGTATACCGTCAACGTAAGCAGGTGGCACTACAGCTGCTGGACGTGCTGGGCTGTACGTATGCCGATCAATCGGGATTGTTTGTATGGGCGAAAGCGCCCGACCACATTGCCGATGTGGAGAAATGGATTGACGAGATCTTATACGGCACGAAGGTGTTCATCACCCCGGGCTTTATTTTCGGTGAGGCTGGACGCCGCTACATCCGCGTGTCGTTGTGCTGTACCGAGACCATGCTGCAAGAGGCATTGGAACGTGTGAAGAGCTTTTTAAAGAAACAGGCTGCTGCGCCAGCCGCAACGACCGCGAAAGTATGAACGTAGCTGTAATAGGGTTAGGATTGATTGGCGGCTCGATGGCGCTCGACCTGCGACACGCCGGACTGGCAACGTCGCTGACGGGTGTAGACCAGAATGCTGAGAACGGCGAACAGGCCGTGGCCCTGGGCCTGGTAGACCGTGTGTTGCCTGCAGACGTAGCGTTGCGCGACGCCGACCTGGTGATTGTGGCGATACCGGTAAATGCCCTGGCTAAAACACTGCCTGCGGTGTTGGACTTAGTGAAGTCCGAGGCGGTCGTATTGGACGCAGGCTCTACCAAGAGCTCGATTTGCCGCGCGGTCGCGAACCACCCCAAGCGGGCGCAGTTTGTGGCGGCGCATCCTATTGCCGGTACGGAGAACTCCGGCCCGACAGCGGCCTTCCGTGGGTTGTTCCAGCGCAAGACCAATATCATCTGCGAGCAGGAGCGTTCTTCCGAGCATGCCCTGACCGTTGCGCGCCGTGTATTCGACGCCCTGGAGCTGAATACAATCTTTATGGAGCCGGAGGAGCATGACAAACACGTAGCCTACGTTTCGCACCTCTCGCACGTCAGCTCATTCTTGCTGGGACAGACTGTACTCGACATCGAGAAGGACGAGAAAAACATCTTCGCGTTGGCGGGGAGCGGTTTTGCGTCTACGGTGCGGTTGGCGAAAAGCTCGCCGGCCATGTGGGCGCCGATCTTCGAGCAGAACCTCGATTACCTCAGCCAGGCGTTGCAAGAGTATATCATGCACCTGCAACGGTTCCACTATCATTTGCTAAAGCGCGACACGCAGGAGCTAAACCGTATCATGTCCGGCGCGAATGAGATCCGCCGCGTGCTGGACGGTATCGAGCTCAAAACACAGCAACAGACTCAACAACAAACTCAACAACAAACACCATCATCATCTACTGTAAAAATCTAACTACTCACCCATATGAAACATTCTTTGAAACTCGAATCGATGTCTTCCTGGTTGCCAACCGCCAGCAAACCCGTTATCATCAGCGGCCCGTGCAGCGCAGAAACAGAAGAACAAACCATTGCCACCGCGAAGCAACTGGCGGCTACTGGTAAAGTCCACGCACTGCGCGCGGGTATTTGGAAGCCCCGCACCCGGCCGGGCCAATACGAAGGCGCCGGCGAACCCGGCCTGCAATGGCTGGCGGCAGCGAAGAAAGAGACTGGCTTGCCGATCACGACCGAAGTGGCCAATGCCGCCCACGTTGAGGCCGCGCTGAAAGCAGGTGTTGATATTCTGTGGGTGGGTGCCCGTACAACGGTAAACCCTTTCTCAGTGCAAGAAGTAGCCGACTCGCTGAAAGGTGTTGACATTCCGGTGATGGTTAAGAACCCCATCAACCCCGACCTCGAGCTGTGGATCGGCGCGCTGGAGCGTTTGAACAAAGCTGGTATCACGAAGCTGGCGGCTATTCACCGCGGTTTCTCCTCCTTCGAGAAAGGTCCCTTCCGCAACGCTCCCATGTGGGACATGAGCATCGAGCTGAAGACCCGCATTCCCGAGCTCGACATCATCTGCGATCCGAGCCACATCGCCGGTAACCGTGACCTGATCGCCCTGATCTCGCAAAAAGCGCTCGACCTTGACATGGCCGGTCTGATGATCGAAAGCCACATCAACCCCGATGCTGCGTGGAGCGACGCGAAGCAACAAGTTACTCCGGCTGTATTGGGCAAGATCGTAGCAGACCTGGTGGTCCGTACAGTGTCGTCTGACAGCAAGACTTTCAAAGATACCCTGAGCATCCTGCGCGAGCAGATCGACCAGTTGGATGACGAGATCATGTCGAAGCTTGCTTCGCGCATGAAAATCTCGGAGAAGATTGGTCAATACAAGAAAGAAAACAATGTGACGATCCTCCAGGTAAATCGCTGGGAGGAGATCATTCAGACCCGCATCACGCTGGGTAAAGCCATGGGCCTGAACGAGGACTTCACACAGGAGTTGCTGAAACTGATCCACAACGAGTCGATCCAGCTTCAGACAGCCGTTATGAACAAGGTGGCTGAACGCGTGTAAATATTGTATTTATTATCGCCCAGGAAACTTGCGGTGCTGTGAAACTAACTCACAGCACCGTTGTTTTTTACGTTGGAAAAATCGAACTTATACAAGAATCCTAAGACCTGCCGTGCCCTGATCTATTCCCTTGAGTATCATTGGCTACTCCCCGCACACCTGTTGTCGTGTCTCTGTTTCCAGTACATGCTACGGACGCTTTTGCAGTTACATCTGTGCGGGTGGCGGTATCTAGCGTCAGAACGAGGAGCTGTCGGTAGGTGTGATATTTTAGTAATGTATTTATTAGTGACAGGTATAACTTCAACCTTTTCAGTTAGCTATATGGTAACTACCTATATTCTGGTGGCTCTTGGCAGCGCAATCTTTACCGGCTTGCTGGTGTATCTCTTTGGCGGAAAAAAGGCTCCGAAAAAGACGTCGCGCAGCGGGACAGAACCTGCGGCCGAATTAATTCCGTGGTCGCGTGTGAATGAGTTTATCGAGCACGATCGCCAACGCATTTCCAGCGACCTGCACGACGAGCTTGGTACCGTGTTGAGCCTGATACACTTAGACCTGGAATTGGTGATGCGCGAAGCCGACGCCCTGCCGCCGCACATCGAGGCGAAGCTCATAACGGTCAAGAAGAATCTCAACCTGACGATTGAAACCATCCGCAACATCATTTGGAATCTGTCACCGGATTTTATCGAAGGTATGAGCCTGAACTTTGCCATTCGCGAGCTGTGCCATAAGCTGGACGCGATGAAGGGCACCCACGTACACTTTGTACAAAGCGGTACACCCGTACCGATTCAGCAACGACAAAAGCTCAGCTTATTCCGCATGGTGCAGGAGCTTTTTTCAAACGCCATCAAGCATTCCAATGCCTGGAACATTTCGGTACATATACATTGGGACAATGAAAACCTGACCATCACAGTGGAGGACGATGGTTCTGACTATCGCCGTCAGGAGCACGAGCAAAAAACTTCCGGCATGGGTATGATCAACCTGTTGAAGCGGGCCAACAGCATCGGCGCTACGTTGCGTCGCGAAGATGTATCGCCCCGCGGGTTGCGCGTGATCATTGAGTTTAACCTGCAGCAGCAGAAAGATACTGCTTCCAACAAGTTCCCCGCCATGCCCACGGCGGCCGACGTGTTAACCTAACACGCCGTTCTCATACGCATAGGAGATCAACTCCGCCACGTTGCGGGTCTTGGTCTTTTGCAGCATATCTTCGCGGTAGCTATTGATGGTATTCTCTTTCAATGCCAACCGTTCGGCAATTTCCTTGCTGGATTTACCCATTTTCAGGTATATCAATATATCCGCTTCACGTTTGCTGAACTGAATGGAAGGAGCAGCAACAACGGCTTCTTCTTTCAGCAACGACGGGTGGATCATCGGGGTAATATACTGGCGGTTGTCCAATACGGTTTCGATGGCTTTTTTGATTTCTTGAGACTCGCTGTTTTTGAGCAAGAAGCCGTGCACCCCCAGGCGTACCAGGTGGGTGATCATGCCTTCGCCGTTGTATTGTGTCAGGATGATAATGCGCAGGTCGGGGTATTGTCGTAGCACCTGGCGGGCGACTTCAATGCCATTCATGCCGGGCATGCCGATGTCCAGCAACAGCAGGTTAAAACGATGCTCCTGGAGCATTTCCAGGGCTTCCGGGCCACTACCGGCCTGGCGCAGGTTTACATCGGGAAAGAGCCGGGTCAGCACAAGCGCCAATCCTTCACGAAAAAGGGATTGGTCATCAACAGCAAGGATCGAAAGAGATTTCATGGTAACAGTCGGTAAGGTTTCACAAAGTACTTTAAATTTGAGGAAAAAGACACCCCTGATTTATCAGGTAGTCGCCTGTCCGCTAAACGTCATTTTAACGCTTCGAACGCTTCATGAAAAGTTTTTCCTGGAAGAAAATCGGCCTTGGTGTGGCCGTCATAGGCATTATTGCCTCTGGAATTTTCTATTTCACCACGTCAACCGGGTCTAAACCGGGCCCCAGTTACATCAACCCAGCTTTTGGCGAGTACATCTCGTCATACACGGCGGGTGTCGTGTCGTCGGGTACGACAGTACGGATTGTCCTGGCCACCGATGTCGTGGACTCGTCACTGATCGGGCAGGAGAACCCCGCCAAGCTCTTTTCCTTTAGCCCGTCCATCGACGGTAAAACCGTCTGGCTTGACCGCCGCACGGTAGAGTTCCAGCCCGACAAGCGTTTGATCTCGGGACAGATCTACGAAGTAAACTTTGCCCTGTCGAAGTTGATGCCGGAGGTTGCCGCTGAGCTGAGCACGTTTGCGTATACCTTCCAGGTTATGCCGCAGAACTTCGAGATCGGAGTCGACAATGTAAAGCCTTATATCAAGACGGAGTTGAAGCGACAAAAGATTGAAGGCAACCTGTATACCGCCGACTTTGCCGAAAAAGATGTGGTGGAAAAAATGCTGACGCCCCGCCAGGAGGGTAATACGCTTAAAATAACGTGGACACATAATCCCGATGGCAAGCAACATGCTTTCGTCGTGGAGGATGTAGCGCGCAAGGATAAAGCCAGCGAGGTAACATTGTCCGTGCAAGGTAAACCACTGGGCATAGACCGCGACGAGGATAAAGTAGTAGAGATACCTTCCCTGGGCGACTTCAAGCTAATGCAGGCCCGCGTGGTACAGCACCCTAACCAGTATGTTGTACTGCAGTTCTCCGATCCCCTGAAAGAAAAACAGGACCTGACGGGCCTCATCTCCATGGCCGAAGCGGGCACGCTGGACTTCGAGATCCGCGACAACGAGATCAATGTATACCCCCCGGTACGGCAGACAGGCTCCAAGGTGATTCGCATCGAAGCGGGCATTCGCAACATCCTGGACTATAAAATGAAAGATGCTACGACGACCGAGGTTGTATTCGAGCAGGTATCACCGTCCGTACGCTTTACAGGTAAGGGTTCTATTCTGCCGAGCAGCGATGGCATGGTGTTGCCATTCGAGGCGGTGAACCTCAAGTCGGTAGACGTTACCATTCTCAAGATATTCGAACGTAACATCCTGCAGTTCCTGCAGGTAAATAATATTCAAGGCGAGCAAGAGCTGCAACGCGTAGGCAGGAAGATACTGAAGACCACGGTGCAGCTGGACAACGCCGGTGTTACCGACCTGGGCAAATGGAACCGCTATACGCTTGACCTGTCGAAAATGATCAGTACCGAGCCAGGTGCCATCTACCAGGTAAAGATTTCATTTAAGAGATCCTACTCTACCTATACCTGTGAAGGTGGCGGAGAAGAAGAGGAGGTTGTAGACGAGAATGTCGGCCAGTTCGAGGACGAAGAATCCAACAGCTATTACGACGAAGGAGGTTACGACTACGAGGATTATTACTATTATGAAGACTACGACTGGGAAGAACGTGACAACCCTTGCCACTCTTCGTATTACACCAACAACCGCGCTATTAAGCGCAACGTGCTGGCATCGGACTTGGGCATTACCGCCAAGCGAGGCGACGATGGCAACACGCTGGTGTTTGTGAACGATCTGAAAACAACGCAACCGCTGTCAGGCACGCAACTCGAGCTC
Organism: Dawidia cretensis; assembly: GCF_018598175.1. Taxonomy (GTDB): domain Bacteria; phylum Bacteroidota; class Bacteroidia; order Cytophagales; family Cyclobacteriaceae; genus Ohtaekwangia; species Ohtaekwangia cretensis. Next base: position 107,984 of record NZ_JAHESE010000017.1, on the reverse strand, counting down.
TATGACTACCAACAGCAGTTGATAGGCTCAGCCACGACTGACTCGGAAGGCAAGGCAACGATGCTCACCAAAGAAACACCATTTGCGCTGATAGCAAAGAACGGCCAACAACGCGGCTACCAAAAGCTGATGAATGGCGATGCGCTTTCGGTTAGTAACTTTGATGTAACGGGCGAAGTGATACAGCGTGGTCTAAAGGGCTTCCTGTATGGCGACCGTGGCGTATGGCGCCCGGGGGACTCGCTGTACCTCACCTTCATTCTTGAGGACAAAAACAAACAGTTGCCGGCGACACACCCCGTGGTGTTTGAAATGCAAAACCCGCAAGGGCAGGTGGTAAACCGGCTGGTGCGGTCGGGTTCCGAGAACGGCTTCTATTCTTTTGCTACCGCTACGGCCTCCGATGCGCCTACCGGCAACTGGACTGGCCGTGTGAAAGTAGGTGGTACCGAGTTTACACAAACTTTGAAGATCGAAACGGTTAAACCCAACCGACTCAAGATCAACCTCGACTTTGGCACCGACAAGTTTACCTCGGCTACCGCCACGGGTAAGCTGGATGTAAAATGGCTGCACGGCGCACCTGGCCGCAACCTGAAGGCCGAGTTCGACATGCTGCTGTTAAAAGCCCCGACAACCTTTGCCAGGTACCCGGATTATGTCTTTGAAGATCCCGCCCGCGAGTTTTATAGCGAGGCGCAGCCGGTATTCGAAGGTATGACCGACGATGAAGGTAAGGCCACCGTCAATGTAAGTTTAGAATCCACGTCGGCCGCCCCAGGTTTCCTCACGGCGGTTTTTCGTGGGAAGGTATTTGAAGAGAGTGGTAACTTCAGCACCGACCGGTTCAGCATTCCCTACTATCCATACGAGTCGTACATCGGTATGAAGGCGCCGGAAGGCGAGAAGTATAGTGGCATTCTCTATTTCGACAAACCGCATACGTTCAACCTGGTAACATTGGATGAAACCGGTCAGGGCGTATCGCGCGATGATATTGAGGTGTCGGTATATAAGCTTGGCTGGCGCTGGTGGTGGGATAATTCGGAAGAGAGCATTGCCAACTATATAGAAGGCTCGTACTCGAAGCTGGTGAAGAGCGACAAGGCCAGGACCGTTGACGGCAAGGGTAACTGGACAATTGAAATGAAAATGGGCGAGTACGAGTACGGTCGTTACTTTGTGCGCGCCTGTGATCCCGTCTCGGGCCACTGCACAGGACAGATCGTCTATATCGACGAGCCGGGCTGGTACAGCCGCGCCCGCGATGATGACGACTCGCGTGGCGGTGCGACGATGCTTTCGTTCACCACGGACAAGACGAACTATAATATTGGCGAGAAGGTAAGCATCACTATTCCTAGCAGTGCACCGGGTGGCCGTGCGTTGGTAAGCCTTGAGAACGGCAGCCGTGTGCTGAAGACCTATTGGGTAGAGACGCAGCAAGGCGAGACCAAGTTCAGTTTCGATACTTCGCCGGACATGGCGCCGAATATTTACGTGCACGTATCGCTGTTACAACCGCACGCGCAGACGGTGAACGATCTGCCGATACGGTTGTATGGCGTGTCGTCCATTCGCGTGGAGGATCCCAAGACCCACCTCGAGCCGGTTATCACCATGCCTGACGAGCTCGAGCCGGGTAAAGAGGTTACGATTCGCATTTCCGAAAAGACCAACCGCAAAATGACGTATACCGTCGCCGTGGTGGACGAAGGGTTGTTGGATATCACCCGCTTTAAAACACCCGATGCCTGGAACCGCTTCTATGCGCGCGAGGCATTGGGCGTTCGCACGTGGGATGTATTTGATGATGTGATGGGAGCCTTTGGCGCCCGCCTGGAACGCCTGCTGGCAATCGGCGGTGATGCCGAGCTGGCAGCCAAGGAAGACGACGCCCGCGCGAACCGCTTTAAACCGGTGGTGAAGTACTTCGGCCCGTATACCCTGAACAGTGGCACCAACAGTCATACGTTCGTCATGCCGCAATATATCGGGTCGGTTAAAACCATGGTGGTAGCGGGCTACGAAGGTGCCTATGGCAAAGCCGAGAAGGCTACGCCCGTACGCAAGCCGTTGATGGTGCTGGCTACGCTGCCGCGTGTGCTGGGCCCGGAAGAAACGGTTAAGTTGCCGATAACGTTGTTTACGCAGGAGAAAGGTATTAAGAATGTAAAAATAGATGTGAAGGTATCGGGTCCGCTACGCCTGGCCGGCAATGCCAGCCAGTCGGTAGCGATGCCGACGAATGGTGATCTGACGGTAGATTTCGATCTGGCGGTAAAAGCAGAGGCCGGTATTGCGAAAGTAGAAGTGACGGCCAGTTCGGGTAAATTCCAATCGACCGATGTGATCGAGATCGAGGTGCGGAACCCGAACACCCCCGTGACCAAGGTAACGGAGTCGGTGTTGGAGGCCGGCAAGAGCTGGGCCGCCGAAGCAGTGCCGTTTGGTATAACGGGTACCAATACGGCTGTGGTGGAGGTCTCAAACCTGCCACCGATCAACCTGGGCAGTCGTTTGAAATACCTCATTCAGTACCCGCACGGTTGTATCGAGCAGACAACGTCGTCGGTATTGCCACAACTATACCTCGCACAGGTGAAGGAGCTGACCGAGCTCGAAAAGAAAAATATCCAACGCAACGTGACAGCGGGTATCGAGCGGTTGAAGTCCTTTATACAAAGTGATGGTGGCTTTGGCTACTGGCCCGGTCCGGCGGAACATTCTGATCCGTGGGGGACCACATACGCCGGCCACTTCCTGGTGGAAGCCGAGGCGAAAGGTTATTACGTGCCGGCTGACATGTTGAAACGCTGGAAGAAGTACCAGAAAAACAAAGCGCAGGAATGGCGTCGCAACGATAACTATTATAACAACGACCTGATGCAGGCGTATCGCCTGTATACCCTGGCGTTGGCCGGTGCGCCGGAGATGGGGGCCATGAACCGACTGCGTGAGTTGGGTAAACTCAACACCACGTCCGCGTGGATGCTGGCAGCGGCTTACGCGAAGGCGGGTCAGCCTGAGGCTGCCACGAAACTGATCACTAACCTGACGACTACGGTGAAACCGTATCGTGAGCTGTCGTATAGCTATGGCTCGGATGTACGCGATAAGGCGCTGATCCTGGAGACGCTCGCGGCGCTGGGCGACAAGACCAAGGCCTTTGCCGTGCTGAAAGAAATATCGAAGTACCTGGGCGACTACGGCTATTGGATGAGCACGCAGGAGACGGCCTTCTGTCTGAAAGCCATCGGAGCTTTTGCCGGTATGGAGAAACGCGGTACGCTGAAGTTCTCCTATGTCCTCAACGGCAAGACGGTGCAGGCCAGCACCGAGCTGCCCGTGGCGCAGGTAGCCATCCCGCTGACGGGGCTGCGCAAGGAAAGTGTTAAGATCACCAACGAAAGCGGCGGCATGCTGTTTACACGGCTTATCATGGAAGGCACGCCGGCCCGCGGTGCGGAGGAAGACGCGCAGAGCAACCTGACGCTCAGCGTGCGGTATACAGACACCGACGGCAAAGACCTGGACATAACGCGGCTCGAACAAGGCACCGAGTTCCTGGCCGAGGTTACGGTCATCCACAACGGCACGCGCTCGTCGTATGAAAACCTGGCCCTGTCGCAAGTATTCCCGTCTGGCTGGGAAATCAACAACCTGCGTATTACTGACGATGAAGGCCAGTTGGCCAACAGCTCCTTCCAATACCAGGATATTCGAGACGACCGGGTATATACCTATTTCAATCTTTCCGCCACGGAGCGCAAGACGTTCCACGTCAGTCTGACGGCCGGTTACGCCGGTTCGTACTATCTGCCGGCGGTCAACTGTGAGGCTATGTACGACAAGAGCATCTACGCCCGCAAAAAAGGGCAGGTGGTGGAGGTAGTAAAAGGATCACCGGCACAATAGCCACAGCGGTATTTGTATAGTATAAAGATCTCCGGGTAACTCCGGAGATTTTTTATTTCTAAGATACCGTACTTATCTATACCTTTCCGGGAATGCAGTACAGGTCTCCTTATGCGCTTCTATATCTAAACGGTTATCATCCCGACCCTCGGTCCTGGAATGAAACCCAGAGGCTACGAATACAAAAAGATTTGTTGCTGGAACTCGAGCATCAAGGTGGCGATATGCTGCGGGTCGGAAGTGACGCATGGACCAAAGACGACATTCTTAAGCTGATAGGCGCGCTACGGCCGGCGAAAGAGCGCATGTTTCACAAGTGGATTGAAAGCCATCCCGCCCTGTTGGGATTGCTGGAGTGGGGGCAGGTGCCCGAGGAAGGGCCACGGTACGAACCCTGGTTAGTAGCCGAACCCGCCTTTGAATCCTTTCAGGATTTTATAGCCCCCTATTTGGTGGAGTCGATTGGCCGCGGAATGAATCAGTCTTTTGTACAGCGTGATTTCGCCAGGGTACGACGGTTTCTCGAAGTGGCCACATTGTTAGTGCCCACGCGAGCGGAAGAGATACTGGCGCGGCTGGCCCATTTGTTGGACGATCAGGCGCAGGCGCTTGAGCGGGTGGAGTCTGACAAAGCACCATTTGATCGCGAGTGGTTTGGGTATATTACACCCGACTTTATAGCGTTGTTGAATGGCCTTCCGGAAAGTCATGCCTCCCTTCGCGAATGGTTAAGCTTGTGCCTCGTAAACTTGCTGGCGAAAAAAGCGACAGTGCTCAACTTTTCCAGCAACGCATACAATTGCATGCTGGAATTACGATGTGCTCCGCCTATACGGAGCGTGTTGATATCCAGCTACCGCACCTTCAAAAGGCTTCGTTATGTGCTACTAGCAAGCAAAGTACTAGGTATTCTGGTGGGCCTGTGTATACTGGTCTATGGTCTTATAGTGCTCGTTCGTATCGATCCGCTTAATCCATTTTATCCACCAGGGCCGGAGACCCGCACTGTATTGCGTCGGGCCGAAGAAGAGATTCCCACCATAGAGGAAACCTACTGCAGCTATCGCAATCGTCTGCGAACTATCGTTCAAAAACAGCTGACGCCTGCCGGCGCCGACTCCATGCGGTATATATTGTTAACGAATCCCCAGGTAAACAACGAGCATACCTTGTGGCATCATGCCGTACCGGGTACGCATCTATCGAACTATAAACCTACGGCCGCGCGGATGTTGACGATTGTGAACGGGTCGCAGTATGATGCCGTACTGTTTGTTATAGGGGATTCGGCTTTATACAATGGTTTTCTCTCCAGAGGAGAATCATTACGAACGTCGATCAGCATGCGCGACCAGGTGGCCTTTTATGTAGGCAACAGCTGGCAATCTCCCGGTAGTATAAAACGCGGTGTGTATCCCTGGACCGATGTAAAAGCACAGTACGGGATTTTTACCAAAGTTGATACCACCACGTTGGTGCTGTTAGATAAAACCTATCACCTTCCTGCCGGCACGGGTAAAAAAAACGCACGTGTTTCGTTGACCACCGGTAACGGTGGGTTACAACTTATGCCCGACAATGTATTATTGGAGAAAATATCGCAAAAGCGCCCTTAAACGCCTTATTTGGTGGCCCGGATAAACTTTACTTCCAGGTGAATTATACTGCACGTAAGGTTTGGCCCCCAAATAGAAGCCGGGGAAAGTGTGTTTGCGGTATCTTTCCAACGTATCATGCAGTACCGATCGCCCATTCCCGTTTTGCAATATGCCGGAGCTCCGCAAGAGCAACCCGATGTAAACAACTTGCTCCGCATTCAGAAACGGTTGTTGATCGAGCTCGACCATGGTGGCACAGGCAGCTTGCAGGTGGGAACGCAGTCGCTTACCAAAGACGACATCCTGACGTTGATCGAAGACCTGAAGCAACAACAGTCCTACCTGTTTCATCAATGGATATACGATAACCCCCGCCTACTGGCCCTATTGGAAAAAGGCACTGCGCCCGCAGCCGGCCCGTTATATGACCGCAACCTCAGCTATCGGGCGGAGTTCAGACAGTTTAAGATTTTTATATCACCCTACCTGGTACAACCGGTAGGGAAGGGTATCAATCAAGCCTTTCTAAAACGAGACTTTGCAACGGCTCGTTCTTTCCTCTTAGCCCGCCATTTGCTGGAATCGACGTTCTTCGACGACACCTTCGGCAAGCTTGGGCATTCGCTCAAGTCGCTGGCAGAGGAGCTCAAACGCACGGAGAGGAAAGAGATAAGCTTTGTGCCGGGGCACTATGATTTTGTAGACGGTACGTTCATTGATTTCCTGAACGACCTGCCCGAGGCGCTTTCGCAGTATCGAGAGATGCTGGCCATTGCGCTGATCAACCTGTCGGTAGAGATACAACGTACGTATGCCGATTTTTGTCAGCGTATATACTCGTACCTGCAAGGGCTCAATTGCAGCACGGAGACCAAGCGGATCATCATGCAAAATCGCGCCATCTTTAACCGTCATCAGGAGAAGCAGGAGGCGAAGTCAAGCAACAGTGACTCACGGTCGGGGTGTGGCGCCTTTATTGGCATCGCGTTTTTTATCATCACGTTGCTGCGTGTCCTGATCAACCTCGCCGACGACGATGATCATGGGTATACAGGGCCCAACTTAAATCAGACCAGCATTCCCGGTACGGGTATCACACGTTCAGAAATGGGATATCAAACCTTTACTGCACAGATTCGTAGTATTGTGAAGCGACAAATGACGGTTCAAGGGAAAGACTCGATTGCCGAGGTGATCCGCCGGCAGCCGCCATACGTTCCGCCTACCGGCACGCCGCTATATCCTGACTTCTGCGAGTCTCTGCTGAGCTATCAGCCGTCAAGCTCCATTCCCTCCCAACTGCTCAATAATTCAGATTATGATATCGTGATCTTTCTACGTAACCAGCAGGCCATATACACTGCATACCTGGCGAAGGGACAAAAGATAGAAACGAAGATGGAGCTTCAAGATGTTCTGTCGTTTTATGTCGGCAATGACTGGTCGTATGACGTCACCTTCAAAGCACACCTGCTTATGCGCGCCGGCGTTGAGCGTACTGTGCGTGGTGCATTTTTGTCGCCGGATTCCACAACATTAAACTATCTGAAACGATCCTATCAGTACATCGGCGCCTATCCGTCTCACGGCGTGGCGGCCATTGTATTTACTTCGCCGGCTAAAGACAGCCTGCAGGTAGTAGGATGCAACAATACGCATTTTACAGAATACGAAGGCTTTGCCAGGTATAAGTAAGAACAGACATCACCCGATGCCCGTTCCTTTAAAGTTCTTCAGACGTACATACTCGCTCTTATCCGGTAGCAGTTGAAGCAGGTTGAGGTTGATTACTTTCAACTCGTTATAATTCTGTCGCTCCAGAGCCTTCTCACCTTGCTCCAGGTAGCCTATCGCCCGCTGCTTGTCTGTAAACTCATCTTTCGATCGCCCGGCGAGGTCGTAATACAGGCTGATCAGGAAATCACGCGAATTAAGCAATACGTCGTTTAGAATGATGCGCAGCTGTTTGGTCTTCGCTTCCACCAGGAAAACGCTTTCCGACGCGACAAAGCCCGGCTCGCTGTCGATGGCCTGCTTATACTGGGTTTCATATTTCACACGCGCTTCATCGCTTTGGCTGAACTCATAGACCAGGCGACTTTTAACCTCAAAGTATTCTGTCCGCGCGGCGGTCAGTTTGCGGAGTCTTCCGAGCTGATCGTATTTCTGGGCCAGCTTGCGCTTACGTTCTTCCAGGTGATACTTCTCGTCGCTGTTAAGCGATGTGTTCAAGTTGTCCAGGCCCTGACGGATCACCATAGCCTCTTGCAGGTATGTATCGAGCTTGCCGGCCGTTTCATAATCTTCAGTCGCCTCATTTTGGCGCAGCTCGGATTTCAGCTTGGCAATGAGAATGTCAACTTCCTCTTCTAGTTTTCCAATGCTCACATACCGCTCCGACGGGCTGAAGACGTTCTTGAATTCTTGTTCCGTCATGCTGAGGTATACATTCACGTTGATGTCGCGTGACTCGGAGATCTCCAGCTTGATCTCGAGGTCCGATCCTTTGACCAGGTCGGCGTTCAGCTCCTCGGGGTTGATCTCGATCAGACCAATCACCTGGTTGGTCGAGGGAAAAGCAAAGCGATCACCTTCCAGGATGCTGACAATCAGTTTATCCTTGCTGTTCTTATAGATCGTTTTAGAGACTTCGCGGTAGATGGTCTTCTTCAGGGGCAAGACACTGTTCTTACCAAAGATCAGCTCCAGCTTGGTCGTGCGCTCTTGCAGGTCGTCTACTTCCAGGCAGATGTCGTTGGGCAGCGGCTGGCCGTGAATGTTATACTTGCCCTGCACGATCTCGATGGGGTCGATCTCGGCCTCCACAGGGTCGTTACGGTCGTCGAAGAATTTCACCTGGAACCGGCTTAACTGACCGGGCAACAAGGTGAGATACTCGCGTATTTTTTCTGTGGCTTTCTTTAACCCCGAGTCATAACCACCGTCTTCCCGTTGGATACGATAATGTAGATTCGTGATGTCGCCTTCCAGCGTAGCGAGAAATAGCTCTTCGGTGTCCATGCTGGTCTTGAGATACGATGCTTTCACGCGTATGCGGGCCGTGGTGCTGGTACTCCTCGGCTGCGCCGGGACGTCGGCCTGTGCCTCGGCCCGTTTCGTGGCGGCATATTGCGCAGCCCCTACCACAACGGCGGTAGTAGGATCTACCGATGCATTCACACCGATGTTTAGCTTGCGTTCAATCAGCTCGCGTACCAACGGTATATACGTGCTGCCCCCTACCAACACGACCTGTTGAATGTCGGTCGTGGCCAGGGCATTGCGTTGCAGCAGCTCGTTGATCAGGTCGATGGTATACAAAGCCTTGTCTTCAATGCAGCTGTTGAAGTCGGCGCGGGTGAGCGTTAATATGATATCCTGTATATCGCCGGAATCATCTTCTACCGAAATTTCCACTTCGGTTTGTGGGCTGACGGAGAGCTCTTTCTTGGCGTTCTCGGCTTTGTGTAGTAAGATTTGATACAAGCGCTTAAACTCAATCGCCTGGTTGGCCGCTTTTGCCTGCAGGTTTTTCAAGTTGGGGCGCTGGAAAAGTTGCTTGAGAATGATTCGCTCCACCAGCAGGTTGTCGAAGTCCAGACCGCCCAGGTAATTGTCGCCCTTGTGATCGATCACGGTCAGCTCAGCATCGGAGATGGAGACAATGGCTACGTCAAACGTGCCGCCGCCCAGGTCGTACACCAGCCACTTGCCTTGTTTCTGCCCGCCATCGCTTTTGTTGGCAAAGGCCAGGCACGCGGCGATGGGCTCTTGCAGCAACACGACTTCTTTAAAGCCGGCTTCGTAGCCTGCCTTCTTGGTGGCGTTGGATTGTACCGTGTCGAAGGATGCCGGTATGGTAATGACCACCGACGGTATAGCAGGGGCGTTGTGCACAAAGGTCTTAAGTTCTTTCAATACCAGGGCCGAGAGCTCGATGGGAGTTTTCTGCGCCTGCAGGTTTTTGACGAAGAATGTTTCCGATGTTCCCATCTTGCGCTTGAAGCCGCCGAATACATTCTCGGGGTCTTTCTCCACATACTCGCGGGCTTTATCGCCAATCAGAATTCGATCGTTGCGAAAGCCCACGACAGACGGCAGTGTCTCTTTGTGGCCGATGGGATTTTTATATACTTCAATGGTCCCGAACTGCCCTTTCGCAATAAGCGAGTTGGTGGTGCCCAGGTCGATGGCAAAGTCAATGGTGCTACTCATACGGTACGATGTTCAACTATAACGACGGCTTTCTGCACGATGGTACGATTGCCCGCGGTATCTTTTTGAAAGACTATGGGTTTGATCACCTTGGTGATATACATCGATGCGTCTACCAGGTCGCCGACGATGCTCGCCACGCAGTCGGTGCGTGTATCGGTATATTTTTCATGCAGGGGGCTGTGGTATTGCAGTCCGAGCTCGTCGAGGTGATGACGCAGGCGCTCCATGTTGCGGCCCAGGTCCGCAGGGTCACCTTTGCTGGTGTTTTTTTGCTCGATCTCAAAGATCTGGTTTACCAGGTTGATCAATGCACTCATGCGAAACGGTAGCGGTTAGATAGTATGGATAATAATTCTCAGGCGGTGAATTTAGTAACTCCCGGCCGCCAGGAAAATGGTATTTTTGCCCAAACATGTCACGGGGGTTAAAATGGAAAATTAGTACAGTCTTGCTGGGGGTCGCCCTGGTAGTCTACTACTTCTCGTTACCGGCCACGCTTTTTACCGATCCCTACTCCACCGTGCTTGAATCGGCCCGCGGCGACCTGCTGAGCGCCGCCATCGCCCCCGATGGCCAATGGCGATTCCCGGAAACGGACACCGTTCCGGAAAAATTTACAGTGGCCCTGATGGCGTACGAAGACAAGCGTTTCCGCAGCCACCCGGGGGTCGACGTGCTGTCGTTGGGCCGCGCGTTCCGCCAAAATCTGGCTGCCAGGCGCGTAGTGAGCGGGGGCAGTACCCTTACCATGCAGGTGATACGGCTGGCCCGGAAAGGAGAAGGGCGGACTGTCGGTGAAAAACTGATCGAGATCATCCTGGCCACCCGCCTGGAGTGGCGGCACAGCAAAGACGCGATATTGGCCCTGTATGCCTCGCACGCGCCGTTTGGCGGCAACGTGGTGGGCATTGATGCCGCGTGCTGGCGGTACTTTGGCCGCGATGCGCGATCGCTTTCCTGGAGCGAGGCGGCATTGCTGGCCGTGTTGCCCAATGCCCCTGCGCTGATCCACCCCGGCCGCAACCGCGCCCAGCTCAAAGCCAAACGTGACTGGCTGTTGGAGAAGCTGCGCGACCAAGGGCATATCGATGCCTTCACCTGCCAGCTGGCGCAAGAAGAGCCTATTCCCGAAGAACCCTTGCCGCTGCCACGCAACGCGCGACACCTGCTTGCGCGCATGCAGCAGGAGGGACTTGCCGGCCACACCCTGCGGTCCACGCTCGACCAGCACGTGCAGCAACGCGTCGAACAGATTATACAAGACCACCACCAACGACTGCTGGGCAACCAGATCCATCACGGTGCTGCCATCGTCGCGGAGGTCGCCACGGGCCGGGTACTGGCCTACGTTGGTAACGTAAGCAATACACGCAATTACCGGGGCGACGATGTCGATGTAGCCCGCGCCCCCCGCAGCACGGGCAGCATTCTCAAGCCATTTCTCTTTGCGGCTTCGCTTGAAGAAGGAAAAATATTGCCCGGTACATTGCTGCCCGATATACCGATCTTTATCAACGGCTTTACCCCCAAGAATTTCTCGAAAGACTACGACGGCGCCGTGGCCGCCGACCGCGCCCTGATCCGCTCACTCAACGTGCCGGCCGTAAACCTGCTGCGCAACTACCGCTACGAAAAATTCCATACGTTGTTAAAAGACCTGGGCATGACCACGCTGCAGCATCCGCCCGATCATTATGGACTATCGCTCATTTTGGGCGGCGCCGAAGGCACCCTCTGGGATATCACCGGCATGTACGCCTCCCTGGCCCGTACGCTCAATCGCTATTTCACGTTGGCCGGTGCCAATAAGTATATACTACAAGATATACACCCGCTGACATACAGGCTCGCATCCGTCGATACCACGGCTGTCGCAGGCGAAGCTTCCTCCGTGCTGGACGCTGCGTCGATCTATCAAACCTTTGACGCGTTGAAAGAGGTATACCGCCCGGGCGAAGAATCAGGGTGGCGCTACTTCAACAGTGCAAAAAAGATTGCCTGGAAGACGGGCACCAGCTTTGGCTTTCGCGACGGCTGGGCTGTAGGCGTAACGCCCGACTACGTCGTGGGCGTATGGGTAGGCAATGCCGATGGCGAAGGGCGTCCCGGGCTGACCGGCACGGATGCTGCTGCACCAGTGATGTTTGACATATTTTCACAGCTGCCCGGTAATCGCTGGTTCGCGCGACCGGAAGCTGAAATGACCAGGATTACCGTCTGCGCCAAAAGCGGCTATCGCAACAGTCCGCTGTGCGACGAGGTCGCCACGCGCTGGGTACATAGCCGCGGCCTGCAGACGGGCGCTTGTCCCCTCCACCGCAGGGTACACTTATCAGGCGACCGCAAGTATCGTGTTCACAGCAACTGCGAGCCGGTAGACCGCATGGTAGACGTAAATTGGTTTGTCTTGCCGCCCGCGCAGGAATATTACTTCCGTCCGCATAATGTGTCGTACCGGTCGTTGCCACCCTTTCGCAAAGACTGTCAGCCTTCCTCCGCAGTGGTGGCAATGGATCTGATCTACCCGAAACCCGGCGCCCGTATCTACATCCCCCGCGACCTCAACGGCCAGCTGGGCGACGCCGTCTTTGAGCTGGCCCATCGCAACCCGCAGTCTACCGTGTTCTGGCACCTCGACGGCGAGTATCTGGGCAGCACGCAGCGTCATCACCACCTCACGGTCCGCCCCGGCCAGGGGAAGCATATCCTGACCATTATGGACGAAAGCGGTGACATGCTGGAGCAGCGCTTTGAAGTTCTGTCTAAAATGTAAGCAACTGATAAGTAGACATTTAATTGGTTTTTGTTAAATCATTACTAAGTTTGTATTGGTTTAATCACCTAACAAAGCCAGTGAGTCATGAAGACCCTATTTTTTTCCGCACTGGCAGGAATTTTCTCTGTACTCGCGGTACAGCCTGCCTACTCCATCCGTCGGGAGCAACAACCAGACGATGCCCAGAACTACGTCGTGATCGGGGCATTTAAGTATCAACGTAATGCTGTCCGCTTTACCCGGCACGCCAACCACGATCTAAGCCTGCATGCCAACATTCAGCTCAACCCCGCGCGGCAGCTGTACTATGTGTTCGTGCTGCGCACTGCAGATCGTGCCGCGGCCATCTCGGAAGCACGTCGTTTGCGTGCCCGGTCTGAGTTGGCCGATACATGGGTATTCAGTGGTTCGCTCGAACTGGGAACGACTGCGTCGCCTCCGGAAAAGACCAGGGGCGTAGACATCAACCCCGACACCCAACAGAAAATGGAACAGGTGCCGGTAGAGCCTGCCCCGGCCACAACGGAGCCGGTAGTCACCACCGTAGCCGCGCCGCCCCAGCCCGACAAGAAACCCGAGGTCATCGACGACGGTAAGCCGGGCAAGCCCTTTATCTTCCACCTCTACCGCGCCACCGACAATGCGAAGGTAGAAGGCGAAGTGAAAGCCATCGACCTGGACCGCGCCCGGAAAATAGGGGATTACAAAGGGAATGAGATCGTAAAGGTGGGCGACCCCGCCAGCAAGACCGACAGCATCGGGGTGGTCGCCGAGGTATTTGGTTATCGCAAGCGGCAGATCAACCTATACTATAATAAGCCGGAAGGCGAAGGCATTGAAACCAACGCCGAAGGCGCCGTAGAAATACCGTTTGGGCTGGTGCGGCTGAGCAAGGGCGATATCGCCGTGATGTTCAATGTGCTCTTTTACCGCGATGCCGCCGTCATGCGACCCGAGTCGCGCTATGAAGTACAAAGCCTGCTCGACATGATGAAGGAAAATCCGAAGTATAAGATCCGTATCCACGGCCATACCAACGGCAATGCTACCGGTAAGATCACCACCCTGCCGGAGGGAACCACGGAGTTCTTTTCGCTGAAGGATACCAAAGACGGCTTTGGTTCGGCCAAGGCACTGTCGGAAGAGCGTGCCATTGCTATTAAGAACTTCCTGATCAGTGAAGGCATTGCGCCCGACCGTATGGATATAAAAGCATGGGGAGGCAAGCGCCCGCTCTATGATAAGATGGGTAATCGTGCGCAAGAAAACGTACGGGTAGAAATTGAGATTTTGGAGGACAAATAGTCCCCCAAAATCTTAGCTCGTCATGGCTTGCAGCACGTCGTGCTGCGTAATGATGTGTACCTTCTCTGAATCGTCGCGCACCAGCACCGCTTTATTGTCCTTGTTCAACAGTGACGACAGTACGTCCAGTGTGCTGTCGGGTGCCACAAACGGCATGGGCTTGTCCATCACCTCGCCGACAGGCTTGACTTGCAGCTGCGGGTCTTGAATGATCTTCTCCAGCAAGCTGGAAGCGCTTACGCTGCCAACAAAGTGGCCGTTCTCTGTCACCGGTATCTGGTCGATGCCCTGGCGGTTGATCAACAGAATGGCTTCGCTCACCTTCGCGTCCTTGCTCACGGTAATGAGACTGTCGTTGCCGGCGCGGCGGGTGATGATATCGCGGGCCGAGCTAAACGCACGGGTCTCGAGGAAGCCGTGGTCTTTCATCCACTGGTCGTTGTATACTTTTGCCAAATAGCGCGTGCCGTGGTCGGGCAGCAGAATGACCATCACATCGTCTTTCTTCAGGTTCTCACGCGCATATTCCAGTGCACCGTGCAAGGCCGAGCCGCTGGACCAACCCACAAACAAACCTTCTTCGCGCGACAGCCGGCGGGCAGCAATAGCGCCATCCTTATCCGTTACTTTGATGAACGAGTCGATCACGTCAAAGTCCACGTTCTTGGGCAGAATGTCTTCGCCGAAGCCTTCGGTCATGTATGGGTAAATTTCATTCTCGTCAAAGATGCCCGTCTCTTTGTACTTCTTGAATACCGATCCGTAGGTGTCGATACCTACCGCCACCAGGTTAGGGTTCTGTTCTTTCAGGTAGCGTGCCGTGCCACACATCGAGCCGCCTGTACCGACCGTTGCAACATAGTGTGTGATTTTACCGCCGGTCTGTTTCCAGATTTCCGGGCCGGTAGTGGCATAGTGTGCCGCTGCGTTTGACGGATTGTCGTACTGGTTGGGGTATATAGAGTTGGGAATGTCTTTGTTGAGCTTGCGCGCCACAGAGTAATACGAGCGTGGGTCCTCGGGGGCAACGTTCGTGGGGCACACAATAACTTCGGCGCCCACCGCTTTCAGAATGTTGATCTTCTCCTGCGATTGTTTATCGGCCATGGTAAAGATGCAACGGTAGCCTTTGGCAATGGCCGCCAGCGCGAGGCCCATGCCGGTGTTACCCGACGTGCCTTCGATGATCGTACCGCCGGGTTTCAGGAGGCCGGCCTTCTCCGCGTCTTCCACCATTTTAATGGCCATGCGGTCTTTGGTCGAGTTGCCGGGGTTAAAATATTCTACCTTGGCCAGAATGGTACCGGGTATTCCCTTTACCACATTGTTAAGCCGGACAATTGGGGTATTGCCGATCGTTTCGATAATGGAATTATAGATCATACGAATAGCGTCTTCAGAGTAGGTAAAAATACGAAAAAGGAATCGAATGGTTTTGGCTTACGCTAACGGTGTTTTAGGCGTTCGCGCCCGCCAGCAGGTACAGCACGGCCATGCGGATTGCCACACCGTTTTCCACCTGGTCGAGAATGATGGAATGTGACGAGTCGGCTGCATCGCTGCTCAATTCCACGCCGCGGTTGATGGGACCGGGGTGCATGATGAGGATCGGCTTCTTGAGGCTGTCGAGCAGTTTTTTGGTAATGCCGTAGTACAGGGAGTACTCGCGCAGGGAAGGAAAATATTTGATGTGCTGGCGCTCCAGCTGAATGCGCAGCACGTTGGCCACGTCGCACCACAGCAGCGCCTTGCGTACGTCCAGCTCTACTTCAACACCCAGCTGGCTGATGAACTTCGGCAGCAACGTGGGCGGGCCACACACCATTACCTTCGCGCCGAGCTTTTGCAGGGCGAAGATGTTGGACAGGGCCACGCGCGAGTGAAGAATGTCACCGATGATGGCCACCTTCTTGCCCGCCAGCGAGCCGAGCTTCTCGCGAATGGAGAAGGCATCCAGCAACGCCTGCGTCGGGTGCTCGTGTGTGCCGTCGCCGGCGTTGACGATGTTTGCGTTGATGTGTTTGGCCAGGAAGTGCGGCGCACCGGGGCTGGCATGACGCATCACGATCATGTCCACCTTCATGGCCAGAATGTTGTTGACGGTATCGAGCAGGGTCTCGCCCTTTTTTACCGAGCTGTTGGAAGCCGAAAAGTTGATGACGTCGGCTGAAAGCCGCTTCTGGGCCAGCTCAAAGGAAAGACGGGTACGGGTGGAGTTTTCAAAAAAGACGTTGGCGATGGTGATGTCGCGCAAGGAAGGCACCTTCTTCACGGGGCGGTTTAAGACCCCTTTAAAATTCTCAGCGGTTTCAAAAATAAGTTCGAGGTCTTCGCGGGTAATGTTCTTAATGCCAAGCAAATGTTTTTGACTGAGTTTCGACATAGCCCTTTAGTCCTTATTGATCAACCAGATTTTATTTTGTTTATGCCCTTGTGCTTCCAGCTCCACCAGCACGCGCTGCGACGTAAGCGTGTTCACAGCCTTGCCGACATAGTCTGCCGCCACCGGCAGCTCGCGTGTATATTTCCGGTCTATCAGAACGAGTAATTCTACTTTCTTGGGACGCCCGAAAGTGATCATGGCGTCCATGGCGGCGCGGATCGTGCGGCCCGTAAACAACACGTCGTCTACCAGCAGCACCTGCTTGTTTTCGATGGTGAACTCAATGCGCGTTTCATTGGCCTTCACCGGAATCTCGCGGCGGCGGAAGTCGTCGCGGTGAAAAGTAGCATCCAGGTAGCCAAGCGGAATTTTTGTCTTCACCAGCTTTTCCAGCTTCTGGTGAATGATCTCGGCCACATAAATGCCCCGGGGCTGCATGCCGATGACCACCGTTTCAGAAAAAGAGCCGTGATTTTCAATCAATTGCTGACAAAGACGACTTATCGTGATATCGAGGAGGTCGGTGTCAAGGATAAGTTTTTTCTGCATACGGCGGGCAAATATAGCAATTTACACCGCGCCCTCCGGCTACCGGCTGCTGATTTTGTTGATGAAAAAGACCTTGCGCTTGCCCGATTCGGGGCTAAAGACGTCCTGAACGCCGTAGGCGTAGAAGTAGTTGCCGTACCAATAGTCCAGCCGCGAGGTGTTGCTTTCGTCCATCCGCGTGATTTCGTTCTCGCGGCCCGTGCGGATAATTTCCGATGTCTTGCCTTCCAGCACTTCGTTGCCCTGAATGATTTTGGTCCGCAGCTCATTGCGAAACATGTACAGCAGGTCGATCTTGTCGGCATGCGGCTCCAGCTTCACAAACTGCTCGAGCGTATAGGTCTTGACGTCGTTGATCTCAAAGCTATTGTCCCACTGCAGGTTGCCGTCGTTGTCAAAGCCCATCACCACGGCGTGGGTGTAATTGTAGCCGTCAAAAATACGGCCGTCGCGAATGTAGTTGCCGCGACCCATGGTGTTGGGCATAAAAAAGCCCGAATAGCCCGCCCCCGCCGACGTGTAATGTGGGTAGAACGCCTCGCCCAGCAGCACATACTGATTTTTGTACGGCACCAGCTCGTGCACCATAAACCGGTAGTTAAAACGGATCTTCTTGCCGCGGATGCGCCGCCGGGCAATACGCTCGCGCACGCGCTTTTCCCGCCCCGCCTTCATGTATTTAAAGAAGTTCTGCAGGTCGCCAAAGTTGTAATACCGGATCTGCTGCAGCCCCGAGGGATCAATGCTGGCCATGAAGATGCCTTTGGAATATTCTGAATTACGCGACCCATACACGCCGGCAATCACCTGCATATTGTTCGCAGTTTTAAGCGAGCGGGCAAAGAGCAGATTCTTGTTGTCTTCCGGTTCCAGCGGCAGGTTGCGGATCAGGTCAGCCTGTGCGTTGTAGCTCTTTACCCAAATCGTGCGTGTGCCCTGTAAGTTTCGCGCGCTCACCAACACGTCAAAGGTGCCGTCGGTATGCACCTTGATATGCGTAAGCTCGCCTATGTCGCTTTGCAACCCCGGCAGCAACCGCGACTTCTGCGTGTCAAAGGAATAAAAGATCACCACGGGAATCTTGTTAAAGTACCCGCCCAGCAGAACACCTTCTTTTGTCACTTGAAACTCCGACGGATTGAAGGGTATAAAGTTCTTGATAACATGGCGCACGTATCGCCCCGTGCCTTGTTCCAGTGCGAACATCTCCAGGTCGTTGCGGGTAAAGTCAACGTAGTGAAACAGCAGGTATAAATAGTCGGCATCTGCCTTGCGTCCTACCAACAGGTATTTTTTCTGTACGGCCAGGTAGCCGTGCCACGTTGAATTGAACGCGGTGTCTAATTTTTGAATCTCCAGCTGGTCGTTGGGCTCGTTGGGAATGCCCGTGAGGCGGCGATATAAAAAGAGGCCATTCTGAAACGCCGGCACAATCTCGAATTGCTGGCCGAAGCTGAACATGGGAATTTCGTACCGGGCAGATTGCTCTACCTGTGCCTGGCAAACAGTGGCTGCCAGCCAAAAAAGCAGGTTAATGTACCACCACTTTGTTGATATAGAACACGTCGCGCACGCGATCGGTCTTAGCAACGTTGCGGATGGTTTGGTAGCCCCATACATAGAATGTGTTGTCGTACCAATGCCGCACGCTTCCTTCGCCTTCTTTCTCCGAACGTATTTCGTCGATCGGATCCAGGAGCTTGATCTTCTCCTGTAGCAGTTGCGTAGTATCTTCTTTTAATGGAATGGACTTTACCATCAGATCCGATTCATTTTTGTAGAGCAAATGCACGTGGCCGTTTTTCAGGCTAAAGTCGGCCACCTGCTCCACCGAGGGCAGCTTGATGTCTTCCAGCTTCAGGCTGTGATCCCATTTCACTTTGCCGGTCGCGTCAAATGCCAGCAACACGGTCTCACTGCTCTTGATGTCGTCGTTATTCTTAACGTTGTTGCCATACGCATACGGCCGGTACATACGCCCCATGCCTGGATAATAGTACCCAGGGCCATAGCCGCCATACGAACCGTAAGGGCTGTAGGAGTAGGGATTATAATAATAGGGGTTGCTGTAGTAAGGATTCAAATTGCTGGAAGGTGTATACACTTCCGCCAGCAGCAGGTAGCCATCCCGGTATTCGTTGAGCTTAAACGGCATCACATAGTTGATGTAGTTCGGAATCTTGTTGGCGGCCAGGTCTTCGCGGGTGTCTTCCTGGATCTTCTTCATGCGCTTGGGGGAGAGGTATTCCAGGTAATGCGCCAGCTCGCCAAAGCTAAAGTAGTGGATCTTCTGTTCGTTAAAAGGATCTACCACCAGCGAATAAAAGCCGTTGGATTGTTTGGAGTTGCGCTCGCCCCAGGTGCCAAGCAACACCAGGTCTTCGCGTTCCAGCGTGCTGGTAATGCCCGTCTGCAGCGTACGGTTTTCTTCGATGGGTACGCGGTCTTCCAGCAACAGCTCGCCGCTGCCGTCAAACGTGCGGAACAGCATGAAGCGATCGCCCTTGCTACCGCGGTCGATCGTGACGGTGTTGAAGGTACCGTTCTGATTGGTGCGCAGGTCTACCAGCTCGGTATCTTTCTGGAAGAAGCCCGGCACGACCTTTCTATTGCCCGTCTCCAGCTCGTACAAAAAGATAGCCGGTTCGTTATTAACATAGCCGCCAAAGGCAAAGCTGCCGCCGGCCTTGCTGAAATGCGTGAGCTTAAAGTCGAGGTCGGGCTTGATGGAATACCGCGTGGACTCGCCCGATGCCAGTGTAACACGAACCAGCTCGAAGTCATTGCGGGTAGTCTCGCCGGTGCGGTACAAAAAGTACACCTGGCCCGGCACAACCTCGTAGCCGACCATTTTATACCGTTCTTTGATCTCGAGCTCTACGACGCGCTTTTCTTGCAGCGCGGTGTCGAGCAGCAGCAACTCCCAAATGCGATTGTTGTTTTTGTATTTGTCGCGCTCGCGGTAAAGGGCGAGACCCTCTTCCTTGAGAGAGATGACATTGTAGTAGTCGTCGGAATTTTTTTGTTCCCGCTCAAAGCGGTGTGGTTGCTGCACCTGGGCCCAACCCGTAGTGGCCGGCGCACCGAGGACGGTCAGCAAGACCAGCATCCACCATGAACGGTGTACATTCCTTCTCATTTTTCTTCGCTTAAGGCTATGACCATATCAAATTCTTCACGCTTAACAGGCTGTACCGAAAGGCGCGACAGCTTCACCAGCGCCATATCTTTTAAACGCTTATCGGCTTTGATTTGTGCAAGCGTCACCGGTTTTTTCAGCTTTTTATCCGGCGCCAGCTCCACCGCTACCCAATTCTCATCTTTCGGATCGGGGTAAGCTTCCTTGGTAATGCGGGCAATGCCGACCACGGCTTTGTCTTCCATGCTATGGTAAACAAAGGCCAGGTCGCCCTTCTTCATGGCTTTCAGGTTCAGACGCGCCGCATAGTTACGCACGCCATCCCATCCCGTCTTTTTGTCGCGTACCAGGTCATCAAATGAGTATACGCTCGGTTCACTTTTTACCAGCCAATAGTTCATGCTTTCGATTACAGTTAATTCTAAAATTACAAGAAAGCGGCAAAGATAAAAATGCCCCGCACACAGACGGTACACGGAGGCAAAAAGCAGTATGGGAAGGGATATGGGATATATACTACCGGGTCAGCACACCTGACCAATGCAACACGCCCGGATCAAACGCCAGGTCCACACCTTTGTCGAAAATGCCAAACACGGCCGCACCCGACCCGCTCATGCTGGCATACACAGCCCCGGCGCGATATAATTTTTCTCTCAGGGGTTCAATCGAGGGGTGCCGTGCAAAAACGGAGGCCTCAAAATCGTTGTGAAGCTTTCCTTTCCAGGCAGCAAGCGGTTCTTGTGTCAGTATTTGCGTCAGGGGGGTTGCCGGTGTCGCGGGCGTTATGCCGGCGTACGCCTCGGCAGTGGAGACGTGAATGGGCGGCTTGGCCAGCACCAGGAATTTGCCTTTTAACGAGATACCGATGTTCGTCAGGATCTCTCCCCGGCCGGTGCCGAGCTGCGGCGCGTCCTGGGTGAAAAAAGCACAGTCGCTGCCCAGCTGCGCGGCATACGCCGCCAGGGCGGCAGGCGCCAGGTTGAGGTTGAACAGGTCGTTGAGGAGGCGCAACGTATAGGCGCCGTCAGAGGAACCACCCCCCAGGCCGGCGCCCGTGGGAATGATCTTGTGCAAGTGAATGCGGACCGGCGGCAGCGTAAAATCTTTTTGCAGCAGGTGGTAGGCCCGCAGGCAGAGGTTGTCGTGGGGATCGCCGGGAATGGTATCGCCCGACTGCGAAAACGCCAGCGTGTCGGAAGGAATCACTTCGAGAATGTCCGTCCACGGCACGGGGTAAAAACAAGTCTCCAGCGCATGGTATCCGTCGGTTCGTTTGTGGAGAATGTGGAGACCGAGATTGATCTTACAAGGCGGAAAGGCAACCATGCCGGCGGAGTTTAAAAAGAACCCCGGCCGGACGGGGTGTACCCGCCAGGCCAGGGAGTAACGATTTTATTTGCTAAGGCGCTCGACGATCTCTTCGGTAATACCCGAAGCAGAGAAACCACCGTCGTGCATCAGGTTCTGCATGGTCACCATGCGGGTGAAGTCAGAGAACATCACCGCGATGTAGGCGGCGCAATCTTCGGCAGAAGCGTTGCCCAGCGGCGACATCATGTTGGCAAAGTCAAAGAACACGTCGAAGCCCGAAATGCCCGAGCCGGCCGTGGTACGGGTAGGCGACTGCGAAATGGTGTTAACACGCACCTTTTTCAGCTTGGCGTAGCGCGCGCCGTAGCTGCGGGCGATCGACTCCAGCATGGCTTTCGCTTGTGCCATGTCGGTATAGTCGGGGTACGACCGTTGTGCGGCAATGTAGCTCAGGGCGAGCACCGATGCCCACTCGTTGAGGGCGTCCAGCTTCTCGGCGGTCTGCAGCACTTTATGAAACGACAGCGCCGAAATGTCGAGCGTCTTTTGGAACCACTCGTAGTTCAGGTCGCCATAAGGCTTCTCCTTGCGGATGTTGGGGCTCATGCCGATGGAGTGCAGTACGAAGTCGATCTTGCCACCCAATACCTCCTGGGATTTGGTAAAGAGGTTGGCCAGGTCTGCTTCAGACGTGGCATCGGCCGGAATAACTTCCGCATTGCATTCCTTCGCCAGCTCATTGATCTTGCCAAGGCGCATCGCAATGGGGGCGTTGGTCAGGGTGAACACACCCCCCTCTTCCTTTACTTTCAGCGCTGTTTTCCAGGCAATGGAGTTTTCGTCCAGTGCACCGAAAATGATGCCGCGTTTGCCTTTCAGTAAGTTGTTAGCCATAGCTTATAAATTAAACTGATGTGGTGTTAGTTAAGCCGCAATATTACAATACATCCGCAAAAAACAAGAATTAAAGTTGCGGTGGGTAACGCTACCCGTGTACCTTCTACACCGTTTGAAACGATAAAATAACGCGATTTTTTGTTATATTTCTTTGAAACATAAACATTCAGCGTCTATGGAAATTACGTCTACTTTTTTGGATTCATGGCACGGATACATGTATGCCGGCGCAGCTGTCTGTATCGGCATGGCCATCCTGCTCCTGGCGTATCATGAGCTTCGCATCTTTATGCTCAAAGACTACAAAGCAAAGTATGATTATGTAAACCTGCACGAGATCCGGTATTTCTGGTTCTCGGTTATGATGGTGGTATTCGCGGCGGCCTTCTTTGGCAACACCGTCGGCTCACAGGCCATACAGGAAGAAGGCCACCGCTGGTTCTATGTGCGCCTGTTCATATCGGTCAGCTTTGTGATCATTGCGTACTTTGTGTTCTTCAGCCTGGTGCGGATCTACTACCCCGGCAAGCTTGAACGTCGCCTGTACAAACTGCGCAACACGCCGCGTACATCGCCTGACGGTAACATGATGCGCAAGCTGGCCGAGTCGGAAGAGGAGCATCACCTGGAGAAAGAGCAGATGGAGGACGGCAAGGTACACTCCATTGACTACGACATCTGGCTGGATGATAAAACAGGCTACAAAAAGATTGAAAAATATACCGCCTACCAGCACGCCGAAGAGTGCACGGAGTGCGGCTACTTCACCCTGAAGATTCACAGCGAAGACATTGCCCAGGAACCAACCCTGTCAGACGACGGGGTGCTGCTAAAGCATTATCGCTGTAGTTACTGCGGCCACCGCGAGCAACGGCAAGTGATCGTCGCCCGGCTGTCGGCCAACATCGCATGATCAATTGACCGTCAGGTTTTGCCAGGGTGACTTCTTCAGCGCCAGAAAGACGTTGTTAAACGGATCGTACACAATCGTGTCATACATCATCGGCACGGTGCTGATACCTTGCAACGTAATGACGCCATACGTGCCCTCGCGCTCCACCACGGCAAAGCCCTTGCCGGTGTCTTCCAGTTGCTGGTACTTGGGTTGGATCAGAATTTTGCCTGTATTGTCCGCCAGTCCTACCAGACCGTTGCTGCGAATCAGCAGGTTGCGCGTAGGCAGTACGGTAATATCTTCATAGCGGGCCGGTAACAATAACCGGCCCGTTTTGTCGACGATGCCGGTGAAGCCTTTTTGTTTCACCAGCGCAAAGCCATTCTGAAAACCTGATACCTCGTCGTATACCGGCTGAATAGCGATCTGGTCGTCGTGGTTGATAAAGCCCCAGTGCCCGCGAATCATGGCGGGTGCCAGTGTTTCGCTGAATTGTTTTACACCTTCGTACCGGTTGGCAATGCGCAGTCGCCCCAGGTCGTCGATAAAGCCATACTTGCCGTTCTTGCGAATGGCCCGTAGCCCTTCGCTTTCTTCGTAGATCTTTTCCAGCGCCTCGGTGGGAAATACACGCCGGTCGGCAATGCGGCCGTTCATATCGATCTTCCACAGCGTACCCGACGGCAGCAGCTCCAGGATGTAATCGGGAAAATACGTCAGGGGGTTCTCGGTAAAATAAATAACGTTGCCGTCCAGCGACTTCAGAAAACGCGTCCGCGGTGTCTGCTCGATGTAGCGGTCGTGCCCGAGCAAAAACAGCTTCGACGCCCGGGGCGTAACAAGCCACTCCTCGCGTTGATTGATGATGCCATACTGCCCGCGAAACTTTACCACCAGCAAGTTGTCTTTGGTCTGCAACACCGAATCGTACGTACACGGCACGACCTCGCGCCCTGCCAGGTCCATGGTGCCGGCGTAGCCGCGGGCGCGGACCATAAAGTAGGTGCCGTCAAAGTGGTCGATGTTATCGTACGACTTCGAAGACAAACGCGTGCCCGTCGTATCGATCAACGTCCAGCTATACCGGCTACCCTGGCGCTGCCCCGCCAGCGCGCGGTGGTGCGTCAGCACAAGCACCAGGCTGTCGTGTGTCGGCTGAATAAGTGTACGGCCTGACAAATTAATCAGTCCGTATTTGTTCTGCACCTTTACCAGGGCCTTACCATGTTGAAAGGGCGCAATCGTGTTGTATTGCTGCGGCGAAAGCGGCTTCAGCGAAAGGTCTGTCAGTTGCAGCATGCCGCCCTGCATCACTTTCAACCGGTTCGGCGCAACCGGATACAATGCATCGGCCTGCACCTTTTGTGTCAGCTTGTTCTGACCGTTCAGGAATTGCCACTCATCGGCCTCGCGTGCTTTGATGGTACCGTCTTCCAGAATGGCAATGCCCCGGTACCGCGGCGGCACTTTTATTTGTCCGTCGCGATCGATCACGCCCTGCATGCCATTCTGATAAATGGTGGCGTAGTTCTTGGTAAACGGTGCCATGCGGTCGATCGTAAAGCCGGTAAGCTGGCGACCGGTCTCCGTGAAGATGGCAATCTTGTCGTCAAAGTTCTCCACGGCAAAACGCAAGCTGCCGATCGGGTAGATGCTTTGATACTGTTGCGGAATGACGGTGCGGTTGTCCAGCGACAGCAGCCCGTACTTATAGGTGTTGCCGCTTTTGCTAAAGACAATAGCCCGTAGCGAGGCAAGCCGCAGTCCGTCGTATTGAAAGGAGATGATCTCTTTGCCCGCTGTATTCAGACAGCCTGTGGCCACGCGCAGTACATTGGGTTGCACTTGCTTGCGGGCAATGAGCACCGACCCATCGCCGGGAAGGATTTCTTCGTATTCGTTTTTGGTGAGTGTGTGGTTGGTGATGCTGATCAGGCCCCAGCGGCCGTTCAGCTTATACCCAATAGCCTGATCAATGACTGAAAAGCGGCCGTCGCTCCATCCCAGTGCATCGTACTTTGCCGGGATCAGCACCTTGCCCTGGTCATCTTTCAACCCCACCTTTCCATTCTCTTCAAAAACCGACAGCTCCTCGGCCACACCGCCATGTGCAGCATCCGAAAGAAAAAATAGCAGCAGACAGCAATACAAAAAGCGGCTCACAATCCTCATCGCATACAAAGTTAAAAGGTCGTGCGCATACTGGCGCTATCCTTCAACGAATTGTTGGGTCGGTTGTCGTCGCGAAGCGCATGCCCTATTGCAATGGCGCGTAGAAGTATAACGTGTGATCAGGCAGCAATGTGGGGTGCGCGATCCTGACGAGGTCACGCAAGATCAGGTCGGGGCGCAGGTACCCCAGCTCCAAAAACTCGCTGCCACCCCGCGCGCCTTTGCGTGCATCGTAAGTGTACACCTGGTGCGTAGTCACCGGCTTGAACTGTGCATAGCGATGGTCGGCGGCGCGTAATGACGGCAAAGTGTTGTAAGAGCCTACACCGATCCAGAAGTCGGCGTCGTGCGCTTTTTCATAAACATGCTCAAAGCTGAGCTTCAGCGCACCCGTCGACGAATCTGCCGCCCACAGGTACTGACAGCCGGCATCGTTCAGGATACGCGCCGCATAATTCTGTCCGCCGGGCAGAAACCACGCATCACCATACACCACGCCACTCAGCACCGTGGGGCGGGTGCGTACAGTATCCACCACGGCCTTCGCGTCGAGATAGCTTTTTTCGATAACCTGGAACACCGAGTCGGCACGTTTCTCCTGGTTGAAGAACAACGCCATAAACTTGATCCACTCGGCGCGGCCCAGCGGATGTTTCTCCAGGTACTCTGCATTGATCACTACCGGCACGCCCAGGTCTTCCATTTTTTTAAACTGCCCATAGTCGCTGCTTTGGGTATAGCCCATCAACATACCGGGCTTCAGCATGACCAGTTGCTCCAGGTTTATACTGTTGTCGACACCCAGGTCCTTTACCTGGCCCGCATCCACGCGGCGGCGCATTTTCTCCGAGCTGATATAATCGGTCGACGGAAAACCCACCAGCTTGTCGGTCTCGCCGAGATAGTCCAGCAGCGGTATATGCGAAGTGGAGGTACACACGATGGAGGAGAGGGGCGTGCGGATCACCTTCACGTCGGGTGCGTGGGTGGGCACTTCCTCGTCCGTCGGCACGAGCAAATATGTAAAACCTTTGGACGCCCCCTGAAACGGTGTTAATACTGTTACGGTCTTTATATTCCCATTATAGGCGACTGTAAAGCCCCGGGCATACTTCAATAACGTTTGGGAAGGTAGGGAAACGGCTGTTGGTTGGTCGGCGGCAGGACGGTTACAGCCCGCCACGACGAGCACCAGCGCAAAAATGATTACACGATACATAGCTGCAATGTTAAGAAAATAATTAAGTTCGCACCCGATTCACGGTTCTTCTGCTGTTTGCAACCGCAGAAGATGAAAAGGGAATACCGGTAAGACTTCAAGTCAAATCCGGAGCTGTCCCCGCAACTGTAATCCCGGTCTGCCAGGCTGTTTGCTACTCCTGGCGGAAATTCAACTTTTGTTCTGCAACACCATTGTCTGTCCCGATGCGTCGGGAGGGCGAGAAGGTAAGCAAAAGCCGGGCGAGCCAGGAGACCTGCCGTGATACTAAAATCTGTTTTCAGGCTTCCGACTTTCGGGTGAAAGGTTAGAAGTATAGTAGTCGAAGAAATATTCATGCGGGTAGGTATTTTTATAGTCGTGAGCGTGCTCACAAGCGTGTACTGTTTTGCACAACAGACAGCCCCCGTGTTGCTGGACTCGGTAGAAGTGTATGGTATACCCGACGAGCGCTTCCTGGCTGGCTCTTCTTTTACTACGGTCGACTCTGCATTGTTGCGTCAGCAACGCTCCACGCATCTCGGCGAAGTACTGGCCACACAACTGCCAGTGTATTTTCGAAGTTACGGGCAGGGCATGATCTCGGGCGTTAGTCTGCGGGGTACGGCACCGCAACATACGGCCGTGTTGTGGAACGGTATAAATATCAATAGTTTCTCCCTTGGGCAAGCAGACTTCTCCATCTTACCAGCATCGGCTTTTGGTTCTGTCAAGGTACACGCTGGTGGCGGCAGTGCTCGCTATGGTAGTGGTGCGTTGGGTGGTACGGTGCTGCTAACCTCACCCGAAGCGTCGTCTCAGGAAATATTTCACATCGCACAGGTAGTGGGAAGCTTTGGTCAGTATACTACCGAAGCCGGTGGAGCATTCACCCTGGGGCGGTGGAACTCGCACACACAAGTATACCATGTGCAAAGCGAAAATGACTTTACGATACAAGCCCTCGGCCAGCGTCAGCCACATGCGGCCTTCAAGCAGATGGGCATACTACAAGACATCGTATACAACCTGACCAATACAAAGTCGCTGGCGTTGCACTATTGGTATCATGATGCCGATCGCGAGGTGCAGCCGCCCATCGGGCAGTATTTTAGTGACGCCACGCAGCGCGATAAGAATCATCGCCTTAGTCTGCAGTACAAAAGCAACGGCCGCCGCGGCCAATTTACCGCCACCGGCGGCTACGTGCGCGACGTACTCTTTTATCGTAAAGAGGACCTTGTAACCCGCTGGACGGGTAGCGTCAAACATGCCTTTGTCCTGCCGGCACGCATCCACACCGAAGTAAGCGCCGAGTGGAATCACATCCGCGCTGATATCGACGAGTATAAAGATGGCCATGCCGAAGAAGACAGGTTTGATTTTATGGTGTCCCTGCAAAAAAGCATCGGTACACGCTTGTCGTTGGCGTTGAACCTGCGCCAGCCTGCGGTGTCAGGTTTCTCGCCACCCTTTCTGCCGTATCTCGGCGTGGAATACATTGTCGTGAAAAGGCCTGCTGCAACGTTTACCCTTCGCGGCAACGCCTCCCGCAACTACCGCGTGCCGACATTCAACGATCGCTACTGGCTGAACGCAGGCGACAGGAATCTACAACCGGAACTAAGCTATGCCGCAGAAGCTGGCTGGCGGTGGATCTGGAACCAGCTGACGGTCGAAAATACGTGGTACACGCAAGAGGTCGATCAATGGATACAATGGGTGCCGGTAGGAGGCAACTACATTCCCCGAAACATCCGGCATGTGCAGGTGCGAGGTGTCGAGATACGTGTGCATGGCCCGATATACCAGGGTGTCGTAACCGTCATAGCAGGCGTCAACTATCAATATACACGCTCCATTAGCACCGAGGTGCCACCCAATGATCCGTGGTCCCTGGACAGGCAGTTGATCTATACCCCTGTGCAGACCGCGTCAGGCTACCTGCGCGGCAATTGGCGCGGCTATAACGCCACGGTACAGGCGCAGTACAGCGACCGGCGATACTACCTGTTTGCGAACGAAGCAGACTATTCGTTAGATCCGTATGCCCGTATCGACCTGTCCGTGGGGCGGACCTTAACCGTCGGACGCCATGTAGTAACCCTGCAAGCGTCGGCGCAGAACGTGCTGGACGAAGAATACAGACAATATGCCGCCTATGCCATGCCCGGCCGGTATTATACCCTGCAACTTAATTACCAACTAAATTCCATATCGAAATGAAAATGAAATCTTATGTATGGCTACTAGCCTTCAGCGCCATACTGGTCTTCCAACGCTGTTCGGATGATGATGGCGGAAAAACGGCTTCGTCGGTTGTAACCGGTGTGCTGGTAGCCAACGAGGGTAACTTTTTGGCAGCCAATGCCAGCGTTACCTACTATAATCCCGAAAAAGATTCCTCCGCGCAGAATATATTTCGCAATGCGGCCGGCGATTTTGCAGGCGACGTATTGCAATCCATCACGTTGGACGGCGATCGTGCCTATCTTGTTTTGAATGGCAGCAATACGATCGAAGTAGCCAACAGCACCACCTTCGCGCGTGAAAAAACCGTAGCTGAGCCGATATTGGACAAGCCTCAGTACGTGTCGATAATCAACGACAAGGCATACATCAGCGTATGGGGGCCTTACGATGCAGACTACAACCTGACCAGCTCCGCTATCGTAGTCGCGGATGCCAAGACCATGACGATCACCGACACGATCCCGACAAGACCAGGCGTCGGCGAATTATTTTATGCCGGCGGCTACCTCTTCGCCTCCATTAACAACTTTGGTGCTGCACACGTAGTATCCATCATCGACCCCTCAAAAAATGAAGTGATCAGAGATATAGCTGTGACGCCTGGCCCCGCCGGCATGGTGCTGGATGCTAATAACAGGGTGTGGGTTATTTGCCGCGGCGCCTATGACGCAGAGGAGAGCTATTTGGAAAGCTTCGATGTAAAGAATACTGTACAGGTGCAAATACACCTCGACTTCCGGGCTGGTGCCGATCTGGCGGTTTCTCCCGACGGAAAGACACTGTACCTCACGGGTGGCAACAATATCTATAGCATGCCAGTCGATTCTAAAGAAGCGCCCGCGGCGCCATTGTTTACAGCGGAAGATGTAACAGACCTGTATTCGTTTGGCGTAAACCCGGAGAATGGTGACTTTTACGTCGGAGATGCCCGGTTGTTTTCAGCCAGCGGCGAAGTATACGTGTATGCCAGCGACGGCACGGCAAAAACATCATTCGCGACGGGCGTTGGCCCCACGCAGTTTATCTTTAAGAAATGAAAGACGACGTGACGGAAAAATCCGCGCCCGAAGAAAATAGCCCCTACTATTACATGGAAAATGGCCTCATGGTTTTTACCGAGGCCTTTTTCCTCAAGCGGGGCTTTTGCTGCGGGCGCGGATGCCGTCATTGTCCTTATGGACATAAAAAGGGAGTCACCACGCCCATAAACAAACAACCGGAAGAATAGTAGACCGCAACAGCCGGAGACGGTGTGGACGCGAAAGGCTTATGCAGCAGGGAAAACAAAATGTAACAATCAGTTGGAGTGGCGGGAAAGATGCCGCCTTTGCCTTGCACAAGATTCTGGCCACAGGGCTCTACAACGTAGTGCACCTGCACACCGTCATTGGCGCCAGCACCCGTCGCGTAGGCCTGCACGGCGTTCGCGAAGAATTGATTGATGAGCAGGCCACCTGCCTCGGCATGCCCCTTCACAAATTATACCTTCCTGAATCGCCTGATCACGGTGCCTACGAAACCCTCATGCAAGACTTCTACCGGGAATGTACAGCAGCGGGTATAAAGGCCGTTGTCTTCGGTGACATCTTCCTGGAAGACTTGCGCGCATACCGCGAAGCGATGCTGCACGCCGTAGGCCTGAAAGGCATCTATCCGTTGTGGGCCATACCCTCTGAAAAACTATTGCACGACTTTCTGGCCGCAGGGTATAAAACGGTACTGTGTTCCGCCAGCGCATCGTGGTTCATGCCCGGCCGACTGGGGGTAACAATCGACAACACCTTTGCCGCCTCGTTACCTGCCGGTGTAGACTGTTGTGGTGAGAATGGTGAATTCCATACGCTGGTATACGATGGCCCGTTATTCCAAAAGCCGCTATCGTTTCGCGCGGGAGAGGTAGTCAAGCGCTCTTATACCTTTCAGAAAGTATCCGCCACGGGCGAGCCTGAGCCCTCATCGCTCGACTTCTGGTTTCGCGACCTCGTGCCGCTATAGCGTACGATGGTGATCGCGGTATGCTTGCAGTAAACGAAGCGCCGCTTCATGTGACGATACTTCCTGTCGTGCCACAGCCTGCTCCAGGGTACTGCGGATAGCCTGTACGGAAGCTTGCAGGTCCGCTTGCAGCAGCAGCTGAAAATAATCGTTAAACCAGTTGATATTCTGCCGGCGGCGGGTGGTCTGAAAGAAACCTGAAGCCTTGGTGTGATCGCAGTAACGTTCTACCGTGGCCCACGTCTCATCAAAGCCATCGCCGGTTAAAGCCGAAGCTGTTAACACCGGTACTGTCCAGTCGTTGGCCGACGGCGACGCCAGGTGCAACGCTTGCGTATAGGCACCCCGGGCCTCTAATGCAGCTTTTTTATTCTCGCCGTCTGATTTAGTGATCACCAGGGCGTCGGCCATTTCCATAATACCTTTTTTGATACCCTGCAGCTCGTCCCCCGCACCGGCCAGCATCAGCAACAGAAAGAAGTCAACCATGTTGCGCACAGAAATTTCCGATTGCCCGACACCCACAGTCTCGACGATGATCACATCATAGCCGGCAGCCTCGCAAAGCAACATCGCTTCGCGCGTGCGGTGAGCGACACCCCCGAGTGCATCGCCGGCTGCCGTAGGCCGTATAAAGGCACGCGGGTTGCGCGACAGCTCTTCCATGCGGGTTTTGTCACCGAGGATGCTGCCGCCGGTCAGCCGGCTGCTGGGGTCGATGGTGAGGACGGCCAGCGTTTTGCCCTGGGTGGTAATGTGTTTGCCCAGTGTCTCTATAAATGTGCTCTTGCCGACGCCGGGCACGCCGGTAATGCCCATACGGATGGCGTTGCCGGTATAGGGCAGCAGCAGCGCCAGCAGGGCGTGCGCAAGCTCCTGATCAGCAGGCAGGGTGCTTTCCACCAGGGTAATGGCTTGCCCCAGCAAAACACGGTTACCCTGCCGGATACCGGTAACAAATTGATCGGGTGTAGGACGCGCTTTACGGGGTGTCATGCAGGGTGCTTTCGAAAAGCACCGGTAAATTTCTAAATTTACCTGATACATCGCCTACCGCCATGCGTAAATTCTGGTCAGACTCGCTCATTGCGACTATTTTCGTTTTCCTGGTATTGCTTGCCGTTCGGGAAGTGTCGCAATTCAACATCTTTAACGTATTCGATCCGCTTGGAAAAGCGCTCGGCGACATGGAGCTTACGGACATCACCTTCTCCAACCTACGTTTAGAGGTACCGCCGCCCGACGAGAATATCACGATCGTCAACATCGGCAACCTGACGCGCGGCGAGATCGCCCAACAGATTCGTGCCATAAGCCGCTTCAAACCGAAGGTCATCGGTATCGATGTGTTCTTTGGGTGTGGTAAATGCTTCGACGGGCACATAGATTCTGTCTGTTGTCCGCTGGCCTATGACACTCTCAGCAACCTGATGCTCGCCGATGCCATTGCCGAAGCTGGAAACGTGGTGCTGGTGACAAAATTGTTACGATCGAGCAAGCTCCTGGCGCAATACGGCGATGTAGCACGTTTTGATTCCTTGCAACACACCGACACCCTCATACGCCGCAACGCCTTCGAGGGTTTTGCCAATCTCGAGACGGACGCCGAGCACCAGGAAGACCTGAAGACTTGTCGCCGGTTGAATCCCTCCATGAAGATGGAGGGTGGCAAAACAGAACTGGCATTCTCCACGCGCATCGCGATGTTATACGACTCTGCCAAGACTATGCATTTTCTTGATCGCGGAAATCACTCCGAAGTAATTAATTACCGCGGCAACGTGCCCGATCCCTATAAAGCCTCTGCCCCAGAGTTTTCAAGCCGCTATACCTATCTCGATTGGTACAATCCGTTTGACACCACGTCATTTTTACCTTCCATTATAAAAGACCGCATCGTGCTCTTCGGTTTTATGGGCAACGACATGCTCGATACCTCGTGGGACGATAAATTTATCACACCACTCAATAAGCAGTTTGCCGGCAAAACCCGCCCCGACATGTACGGCGTGGTCGTACACGCCAATGTTATTTCGATGATTTTGGACGAAGCCTATATAGACGAATTGGAGGCCTGGCAGGAGTATGCCATTGCGATTCTGGTGTGTTTTCTAAACGTCGTGCTGTTCACGTATATAAACAGGAAAATTCCGGTTTGGTTTGATGCGCTGAGTATTCTCGTACAGCTGGCGCAGTTTTTGGTGTGCACGTTTTTAATGATCTATGCCCTCTATTGGTTCAATTTCAAGCTTAATCTGACATATACGCTGGCGGCGCTGGCGGTCGTGGGGACATGCTTTGAGTTATATCACAGCGTGGTGCGCGCAGGTCTTTCTGCGATAAAAACCCGCGGGTGGTTTACCATTAAGAAGGAAGGAGTATAAACATTACATCAGGACACCAAGAACCCATGAAAACTGTCAAGTTGAGCTTTTTTTCGATTTTTTTACTGTCTGCCACCCTGGCAGGCGCCCAGAGCTATGCTTTTAAAGTGCTGGCCAATAAGGGCACAAACCAGGTTAAATCAGGCGCCGAAGCCTGGCAGCCAATCCGCACCGGTGCCACGCTGAAAAGCGATGACGAGCTGAAACTATCGGACAACTCTTATATCGGGCTGGTTCATGCCAACGGCAAACCGGTCGAGCTGAAACAACCCGGCAGCTACAAAGTAGCCGACCTGGCCGCCAAAGTAGGCGGAAGCTCTACGGTACTGGGCAAGTACACCGATTTTATCATGAGCAACAACTCGGCGGAGGCCAAGAAGAACCGCCTCAGCGCCACGGGAGCGGTACATCGCGGCGAAGCGACTGCCATCACCATCAAATTGCCGGAAAACCCCACAGTATATAACAGCGCCAAGACCGTTATTACCTGGGAGGCCAACAAAGTAGAAGGCCCCTATATCGTGGTCATCAACGACATGTTTGGTGAACAGCTGGCAAAACTCGAGACCAACGAGCCCGCCATACAAATCGACCTGGACGACGCGAAATTTGCCGGACAGAACGCGGTGGTGCTGGAGGTATACTCCAAAGCAGATCCTACAAAAAAATCAGCCGAGAAGATGATCAAAAAACTGACGCCGGCAGAGCGTGCGGCGCTGAAAACGTCTATCGACGAGGTTGCGAAGGACATCACCGAAGAGACTGCTATCAACAAGATCATCCTGGCGCAACTGTATGAAGAAAAGAAATTGCCCATCGATGCAATCGCTGCTTACGAAGCGGCGATCAAGCTGGCACCGGAAGTGCAAGAATATAAAGACATGTATGAAGATTATTTGATTCGTGCAGGTATTAAGCGTTAAGAAAATAAAAAATTTTACGTCAGAGGCCACCCAAGCGGTGGCTTTTGCGTTTAGGTGCAATAACCCTATTGTTCTATTTTTGTCAAAAAGAACCCCCATAACAAACACCCTATGAAAATTTTAAAGTTGGTTTTGATCGGCCTGTTGGCGGTCGCATCATTGGAAGGAAGTGCCCAGGATTATGCGTTTCGGGTACTGGTCAACAAAGGAAAGAATGAAGTAAAAGCCGGCGAGAACTGGCAGGCGATCAAGGTCGGCTCCAGCCTGGGGTCGAAGGACGAAGTAAAAGTTTCGGAGAACGCCTACATTGGTTTGGCGCACGTGAGCGGCAAAACGCTCGAGTTGAAGCAACCCGGCAAATACAAAGTTGCGGACCTGGCCGCCCGTGTTAGTGGTAACGCCAGTGTATTAAACAAATACACTGATTTTGTGCTGAGCGCAAACAAACAGCGTCAAAACAACCTGGCGGCTACTGGGTCTGTAACACGCGGCGAGGAGTTTCCGGTATACCTGCCGCTGCCAACGAAGAACCCCGTGGTCTATAACGACGCGATCACGATTGCCTGGAATAATAAGTTGCCCGCACCCTACGTCGTGAATTTTAAAAGCATGTTTGATGACGTGCTGGCCAACATCGAGACGTCTGATTCCAGTGTGACCATCAATCTGAGCGACGCCAGGTTTGCGAATGAAGACAACATCATTGTATTCGTGAGCTCAAAGACGGATCCCAATAAAAAATCCGAGCCCTACACGCTGAAGCGTCTGTCGAAAGCTGATAAGGAGCGGATCAAGACCGAGCTGACGGACTTCAGTCAGGAGCAAACGGCCGTTGCCAAGCTGATGCTGGCAGGCTTCTACGAGAAGAATGGCCTGCTGATCGACGCTGGCACCGCTTACCAGGATGCCATCAAGCTGGAGCCGACTGTACCCGACTTTAAGGAGAGCTACAGCCAGTTCCTGGAAGGCAACAACATGAAGAAGCCAAAAGTGGACCCCAAAGAACAGAAGAAGATTAAATAATTCGCGAATAAGGCGATTTACAAAAAAAAGGCCGTCCCGGAGTTCCGGGGCGGCCTTTTTGCATTTACGGCGGCTACCGTGCCCGCCAAAAGTAGGCTTACTGCCTATCATACCAATAAATGACACAAATACCAGCAAGCAATATTCAGTAGATATCCAATACCTATATAAGTATTGAATATCTATTGGTTAATTATTGCTCATATATTGGATATCTATTGAATATCTCGGTATTTGACAGACTTTTGCCACCCCTGGTATGGGGCGAAAGCAAAGTCGAAAGGCACTGGAAAAGCATCGAATTTCTACTGGAAGGGCACCCCGCGAGGATAGACGGATCGTAGCGCGGGTGTCGTGCCAGCGCACGGCGGCGATGTGGCGCAGACACGCGAAAAAGTCGGATTTTCGTGCTAAAAACACGTTTCCAGGCCTAATGTAGGACGTTTGGTTGGAAGTTTTATTATCCTATTTTTGTGCTTCCTAAAAATTAAACATCCATGAGTGTACTGGTCAATAAAAATTCAAGGGTAATCGTTCAGGGTTTTACCGGTTCGGAAGGTACTTTCCACGCCGGTCAAATGATTGAATACGGAACAAATGTGGTAGGCGGTGTAACGCCTGGAAAAGGAGGGACAGAGCACCTTGGAAGACCAGTATTCAACACGGTAAAAGATGCGGTTGAAAAGACCGGCGCCGATGTATCGATCATTTTCGTACCTCCGGCTTTTGCCGCTGACGCCATTCTGGAAGCTACTGACGCCGGCATTAAAGTGATCATCACCATCACCGAAGGTATTCCGGTGAAGGACATGATGGCTGCTAAAAAATATGTAAAAGATAAGAAAGACGTAGTCCTGATCGGCCCCAACTGCCCGGGCGTAATCACACCGGGTGAAGCGAAGGTAGGCATCATGCCGGGCTTCGTGTTTAAGAAAGGCCGTATCGGTATTGTGTCGAAGTCTGGTACGCTGACGTATGAAGCCGCTGACCAGATCGTGAAAGCCGGCATGGGCATTTCTACGGCGATCGGTATCGGTGGCGACCCGATCATCGGCACACCGACGAAAGACGCTGTGGAGATGTTAATGAACGACCCCGAGACTGACGCGATCGTGATGATCGGTGAGATCGGTGGTAACTACGAGCCATTGGCTGCCCGCTGGATCAAAGAAAATGGTAACAAGAAGCCTGTCGTGGGTTTCATCGCGGGTCAGACGGCCCCTGCAGGCCGTAGAATGGGCCACGCCGGTGCCATCATCGGTGGCGCAGATGATACTGCCGAGGCTAAAATGAAGATCATGCGCGAGTGTGGCCTTCACGTAGTGGAATCGCCTGCTGAGATTGGCGAAACCATGCTGAAAGTCCTGAAGAAATAATACCGAATACTGTTAGAAGGTTGTCGTTGTCTTAAATTCCTTCTCTAAGTATTCATTCAGATTGTGGAGACCCTGGAGGATGTTAAGCTTCTCCGGGGTTTCGTCTGTATTATCGTCTTTGAAGTATACTTCCACAAACAGATTCCGGAGCATGTAGATATAGATCGTGCGGCCGTTCTTGAGGCGGGAGCCTAGCATAATTCCGTTTTTCTGGAGATAGCTCACTTGCTTGCGCAATGGCATTTGCTTAAAAAGAAAACTCAGTATCATAACGATTTTTCGTTTTGGCTTTGTCGGGTTGCCCAGTAAGCAAC
This sequence comes from Dawidia cretensis, assembly GCF_018598175.1. Classification (GTDB taxonomy): domain Bacteria; phylum Bacteroidota; class Bacteroidia; order Cytophagales; family Cyclobacteriaceae; genus Ohtaekwangia; species Ohtaekwangia cretensis. The sequence goes on along the minus strand of NZ_JAHESE010000017.1, from coordinate 71,354 downwards.
CAATTCTGAGCCAAAGGAAAAAACGGTGTTTTCTCTTCGATTTCAATAGCTTTCCCTAATCCTCAATCCTGTTGTGGGAATTTGATGTAAGGTAATGTCCGAAAAAAGGAATAACTGTAGTAACAGTTATCTTATAGTATGCGCTGGCGCAAGTCTTAGCCCCGTTTCGGGGCGGAGACTTGTGCCTGTCTAATGGCAGTCTTCAGACTGATGACGAGGTCACGTCGTAATCAGTGGTCATTAAATCGACATCGGTAGAGGTTCCTCGCCAGTCTGAAGACTGCCATTGAGCCAGGTCCAAGTCGCCCTCCCTTCGGTCGGAAGACTTGAACCAGAATCAATTATAATAACTCGTTCGCCAAATTCGCCAGCTCGGAGCGTTCGCCTTTCTCGAGGGTTACGTGCGCGTACAGCTCGTGGTCTTGCAGACGGTCGATGAGCGTCGACAACCCATTGGACTGTGAGTCGAGGTAGGGTGTATCGATCTGGTAGATGTCGCCGGTGAAGATGATCTTGGTGTTCTCGCCGGCACGGGTGATGATGGTCTTCACTTCGTGTGGCGTGAGGTTCTGCGCTTCGTCTACGATGAAACAGATGTTGGAGAGACTGCGTCCGCGGATATAGGCCAGGGGTGTAATGACCAGCTTTTCCTGGTTGATCATCTCGGTGATCTTGGCGTATTCCTTGTCGGTCTCGTTGTACTGGTTCTGAATGAACTTGAGGTTGTCCCACAGCGGCTCCATGTAGGGGTTGACCTTTGACTTGATGTCGCCGGGCAGGTAGCCGATGTCTTTGTTGCTGAGGGGCACGATGGGCCGCGCCAGGTATATCTGTTTGTATTCGCGTTTCTGCTCGAGGGCGGCGGCCAGCGCCAGCAGCGTTTTGCCCGTACCGGCCACGCCCTGGATAGACACCAGTCTGATCTCGGGCTTGAGGGCGGCGTGTATGGCAAAGGTTTGCTCGGCATTGCGCGGCTTGACGCCGTACACGGCGCGTTTCTCGACATGCTCGATCATATTGTTGAACGGGTTGAAGTAGGCCAGCGCCGACTTTTTGCCGCTCTTCAATATATAGTAGTGGTTCTTGACGGGGGCGAGCTTGCCCAGCAGCTCTTCGGGCGGGCAGTAGCCTTTTTCGTAGAGCAGGTTGATGAGGTTGGAGTCGATGTTGTCGATTACGGTGCGGCCGCTATAGAGCGAGGAGATGTTCTGCACCTTGCCCGTGGTATAGTCTTCCGCCTGCAGGCCGAGCGATTTGGCTTTGAGCCGCAGGTTCACGTCTTTGGAGACGAGAATGACGCGCTTGGACTTCTCGTCTTTCTGTAGCTGCAGCGCCGCATTGAGAATGCGGTGGTCGGCTTTTACTTCGTTGAAGATCTTGTTGGCGTCTATGGCGCTGTGGGTGTCCATCAGCACCTTGAAGTTGCCCTTACCCTTGCCGTTGATGGGGTTCCAGTCTTGCAGGCTGCGGTCTTTGGCGAGCTTGTCGATGAGCCGGATAAACTCCCGGGCTTCGAAGTTCTTGGTGTCGTTTCCTTTTTTGAAGTTGTCCAGCTCCTCCAGCACGGTGATCGGGATACCGACGTCATGCTCGTCAAAATTCAGGATGGAGTTGTGTTCATAGATGATAACCGAGGTGTCGAGAACGAAAACTTTTTTCTCCTTCTTTGCTTTAGCCATGCTTCACGATCTGCGCTTGATTGGAACGCGATGACGAAATGTAAAGAAATGGTTAAGATTTCGATAGTGGGAATAAAACGAAGTTTTTTTATACCTTTACGTCCCCGTTGAACGGCTGCCTGGCCGTAATACCAGTGAATACAGATCGCCCCGCTCGTGCGGCGTTACTTTCAAGACCCGGGCTACGGTTAGCAAAATCAACTTACTCGACGCCTGCGATTTCTTCAGTCCACTAATGGCCATGAATGTTTGCAACGTAATGGATGGATGCTTGTCGAGGTATTGCATCAGTAACTTTTCATAATCGCCATAATGGAAGTATACATCACGCTTCATGCCTAAACGACGGATGATCTGACGCATTTCACGGCTCGCTTTGATGCTTTTGTCTTCTACGCGAACAAACGACTCCTTGCGCGCTGCTCCTACCAGTAATCCATGCGGCTTAACAATGCTCTCCGGGATCTCGTATTGCAGTACGGTGCGCGCGTTGCCAACGGGTATAAATGTTTCGGTATACGCCAGCGGCGGCGTGCATTTCTGCAAGGCCTGGCGTATGACATACGATTCGTCGTCGGGATATTTAAGGCCCGGTATGCTGAGGTCGTCGCCGATCCCGACGAGGAGTATACCGCCTTTGGTATTGGCAAAAGCGATCATCTCCCGAACGATCTTGTCGGGAAATGCAGCTTTGCGTTTGAACTCCAGCGTCAGGCCTTCGCCCCGGGCCACCAGGTCCTTGAGCTGTTGATATTGCTGCGCATGGAAGGTATACGATTCGTGTAGCTTCATGGAGCCTGGCGTTATGCCGGTGTCTACCGGAATCGTCCGCTCGAAAACTCGTCGTCGTTATCGTCGTCGTCTTCTTCCGGTTTACCGGAAGGCATGGAGAGCATGCCGCTGAGCAGGTCTTTAAACTGCAGGCCGGCCGTGAGGTTGTGTTTGCTGATGAGGCTGTGCTCGGCCAATCCGTGCAGGGCAAACTCCATCAGCAGCAGCCGCGAAGCGACATCCTGGTTGGGGTGCAACGCTTGCACCAGCTCGGCAAGACCGGGCACGGCCTTCAGGGCTTTCTCAAAGTCGGCCTGGGGCATGTTGTGCAGCACGTCTACCGCATTGCCGTCGTTAAACCAGTCGGCAATTTTTTTGTAGGGACTCTTCTCTTTCTGTTTACGGAATTTGTCGGGGTCGGGAAAGTAGTTGGCGAACTGCGTGCGCAGGGCTTTGCCAATCAGGTTCTGGGCGACAATGCCCGGGCCCTCCTGTTCACCTTCGTATACCAGCTCCACCTTCCCGGTAATGGCCGGTACCACGCCAATGAAATCTGCAATGCGGACGTTGGTTGTTTTTTCCTGGTTGATAATGGCGCGGCGTTCCGCGGCGGCGACCAGGTTTTCGTATGCTGAGATCGTGAGACGTGCCGATACACCGCTCTTGGCATCGACATATTCGCTCTTGCGTGCTTCGAAGGCGATCTGCTCGACGAGGTCTTTGGTAATATCATGGGCTGCTACGCGTGTGCGTTGCTCGTCTTTGAGACGCGCCTCCTGTTGCGTGATGCGGCGACCGATGTCGAGGGTGCGCGGGTAGTGCGTAATGATCTGGCTGTCGATACGGTCTTTCAGTGGCGTGACGATGCTGCCCCGGTTGGTATAGTCTTCCGGGTTGGCGGTAAAGACAAACTGGATCTCCAGCGGCATGCGGATCTTAAAGCCGCGAATCTGGATGTCGCCTTCCTGTAAGATGTTGAAGAGGGCCACCTGTATACGGGCCTGCAAGTCGGGCAATTCGTTGATGACGAAGATGCAGCGATGCGAGCGGGGTATGAGGCCGAAGTGAATAACACGTTCGTCGGAGTACGGCAGCTTGAGGCTGGCAGCCTTGATAGGGTCTACGTCGCCGATGAGGTCGGCGATGGAAACGTCGGGGGTGGCCAGCTTTTCGGTATAGCGCTCGTCGCGGTGCAGCCAGACTACGGGTGTATTGTCGCCGCGCTCGGCTACGATGTCTTTGCCAAAGCGGGAGATGGGCGCGAGCGGGTCGTCGTTTAATTCAGAGCCTTCGATGACGGGTATATATTCATCGAGCAGGTTGACCATGAGGCGGGCCAGACGCGTTTTGGCCTGACCCCGCAGACCTAATAAATTTATGTCGTGGCCGGCCAGGATGGCACGCTCGAGGTCGGGAATGACGGTTTCTTCATACCCCCAGATGCCGGCAAACACCGATTCTTTCTTTTGAAGCTTTTGAATAAGATTCTGGCGAAGCTCTTCGCGAATAGACCGTGGCGTGTAGCCCGATTTTTTTAGGTCTCCTACGTTTTTGATGGATGTATGCTGCATACGGTGTGTGAAAATCAGATAAGTATATCGGGAAGGAACGGCGGAACAATCCGTAGTTTCCGTTACAGGTTTTTTGTACGGTTCCGTTTAAAATCTTCAAAGACGAGGTTGCCCAATCCCTCCAGGCTGCTGTAGTACGCATTGCCGTTGTTGGCTTTGGTAAACTCGCGCACAAAGGCTTTCAGGTAGGGGTCGGTGGCGATCATAAAGGTCGTGACCGGTACTTTCAGCTTGCGCAACTGCGACGCCAGGTTGAGCGTGGCCCCGAGTATTTTCTGGTCGAGGCCAAAGGCATTCTTATAATATTTTATGCCCTGCTTAATGCAGGTGGGCTTGCCATCGGTGATCATAAAGATCTGCTTGTTGGCGTTCTTGCGCCGGCGTAAAATGTCCATGGCCAGCTCGAGGCCCGCCACGGTGTTGGTATGGTAGGGACCCACGTGCAGGTAGGGCAGGTCTTTGATGGCGATCTGCCAGGCGTCGTCGCCGAAAACGAGTATGTCCAGGGTGTCTTTGGGATACTTTTTGGTGATGAGCTCGGCTAAGGCCATCGCTACTTTTTTCGCAGGTGTGATGCGGTCTTCGCCGTAGAGGATCATGGAATGCGAGATGTCGATCATCAATACGGTAGAGGTTTGTGTTTTGTATTCGCTCTCCATCACTTCCAGGTCTTCTTCGGTCATGAAGAAGCTCTCGACTCCGTGGTTGATCTGCGCGTTGCGCAACGAGTCTGTTACCGCGATTTGCTCCAGTGTGTCGCCGAACTGATAGTCACGCCGTTCGGTCGTTTGTTCATCGCCGCGCCCGCTGTGAGATGTGTTGTGCTCGCCTGATTTGGTGCGCTTGAGCTTGCCGAAGATTTCTTCGAGCGCGGATTGCCGCAGGCTTTGTTCGCTTTTGGGCTTCAATTTAAACTCACCCCGCGGGCCTTCGTCGGTGACGTATCCATTCTTCTTGAGATCTTCAATAAAATCGCCAATACCATACGTGCCATTTGTCAGGCCATGTTGGCGGTCTACTTCCGTAAGCCATTGAAGCGCTTCTGCTACGTTTCCAGAAGTCATGAGCACCAGCTGCATGAAGATGTTGAGCAATTTGTCAAAATCACTTTTTCCCTTTTCTTCCGGTGGCGTATACTTAGTAAAGCGGTGTCCGAGCATGCTGTTCTTTCAAACTGTAACCAATAATTACACTATTCTGGTTCAGCGTCAAAGTTTAATTTCTTAAAACTTTAGACGCATATGTAAGAATTCTATGGGAAACGGAAAACGGCGATAAACCGTCGTTAATATCTTTGTTTTGCAGTTTAAACCAGTCGTTATGAAACCGTCTCTTTTACTCTTCGCCCTGGTGGCAATGATTCTTTCTTCGTGCGGCTTTGCGCACACGTGTCCTACGTATGCTAAGAAGCCTGTCGTGAAGACGGCGCCTGTTAAAGGTACACGTATCTAAGCCTGAAAAACAGGAAAGCCACCCGGCACATGGCCCGATGGCTTTCTGAAATGTTTTACAAACGCGCTAGGCTGCCTTCTTGTCGCGCATGGTACCGTAAATGTAGTCCCACAACGGAGACGATACACCGAAGATCACTTCGCCGTCTTTGTAATGGTGTACGCTGTGGTTTACCCAGAGCTTCTTGAAGACATTTTTCGGGGGCTGGTAAGCGTGTACCATGTAGTGTACGGCCAGGTATGCGGCGTAGCCCACCAGGAAGCCCGGCAGGAACGCAAATACCAGGTCGCCCATGATGACGCGCAGCAGCAGCAGCAGCACGGTAGAGATCGTAATGCTCAGCAGCGGCGGCATCGCCAGCCGGTCTTTGTCTTTCGGAAACTCATGGTGTACACCATGTAGCGTGTATTGCAGTTTTTCCCGAACCCTGCTGTAGGTGGGCATGTGGAATACGTGGCGATGCACATTGTATTCCACCCACGTAAACACAATAAGACCTGTGGCGAACAGGCCTATGGTTTGCCAGGGGTCAAGGGTTGTGTGCGTGATGCTCCAATAGAGCAATCCTCCTGAGTACGCAAAAAACACAATCAAAGGAACTGAAATGTGTGTTCTGGACAGCTTTTCCAGGATCGGGTTGTTAAAAAGCTGTTTGGTTCCTTTGTTTTTGGGTGATACTGATGCCTCCATACACATACTAGACTTTTGTGAAAATCACATATTAGGTTCTGGCTCTGGCTGAAATAACGTCTAAACAATGGTTTTAGCTGCAGTTTTTTCCAGAATTCGCTGATAATAATTTTCGTATAAGGGTAATATGCGTGTTATATCAAATTCTTGTGCCCGCTTCAGCGCGTTTTCTTTAAAGCGTGGAAGGTTGTTCTTGTCGAGGATCAACAACGCTTTTTGGGTCATATCTTCCACATCTCCCACAGGACTCATAAAGCCGGTCTGACCGTTGATGTTCAGCTCGGGCAACCCGCCCGTGTTGCTGGAGATCACCGGCACCTCGCAAGCCATTGCTTCGAGCGCGGCCAAACCAAAGCTTTCTTTTTCGGAAGGCATGAGGAAAAGATCGGCTACCGACAGTACTTCCTCTACGGCATCGAGCTTACCCAGGAAACGAACGTCGTCATAGATGCCGAGCTCGCGGCACATCTTCTCGGCGTGGCTACGCTCGGGACCGTCGCCGATCATCAGCAGCTTGGCCGGAATTTCTTTGCGAATGTTGGCGAAGACGTGAATTACATCGGGTATGCGCTTCACCTTGCGGAAGTTGGAGGTGTGCACCACCAGCATTTCGCCGTGGGGGCAAATAGCTTTTTTGAAATGATCTTTCTTTTGCTTCTTGAATTTCTCCAGGTCGATGAAGTTGGGAATGACTTCGATGTCATTCACGATGGGGAAGTATTCGTAGGTCTCTTTTTTCAGGTCTGCTGACACGGCCGTTACGCCGTCGGACTGGTTGATGCTGAAGGTAACGACGGGCTCGTAGGAAGGGTCTTTTCCCACCAGGGTGATGTCGGTACCGTGCAGCGTGGTGACGACGGGTATGACGATGCCCTGCGACTGCAAGATCTGCTTGGCCATGTATGCGGCCGAGGCGTGTGGTATGGCATAATGCACATGCAGCAGGTCGAGGCCTTCGTTCTTCACGACGCTGACCATTTTACTGGCCAGTGCCAGCTCGTAGGGGGGGAATTCAAACAGGGGGTAGCTGCGGAAGTCCACCTCGTGGTAGAACAGGTTTTCGTTGAAGAGGTCTAACCGCGGGGGTTGCGAGTAGGTAATGAAATGTACTTTGTGGCCCTCCTGGGCCAGGGCCTTGCCGAGTTCAGTGGCCACGACGCCGCTACCGCCAAAGGTAGGGTAGCATACGATGCCGATCTTTATCTGTTGCACGTGGTGGTAGGATTTATGGAAGCGTAACCCTTTTAAGCGCACGTAAGTTTCCGTGCAAATGTTAATTTATTGCGAATTCGCGCAATATTGAAAGATTGCCTGATAAATGACGTCCTGGATACGCGAGCGGATATTAGCCGAGTTCAAGCGGCCGCTGCGGTCGGGATAGACCCGGTTGGAGAGAAATATATAGACTACGTCGAATTCAGGGTCTACCCAGAGGCATGTTCCGGTAAAACCGGTGTGTCCATAGGTACGCGGCGACGCCAGCAGGGACGTGGGGCTGTTCCAGTCGCTCTGCACGGGTTTGTCCCAGCCCAATCCCCGGCGCCCCTTATACATGCGGTCGGAAAAGAGGCGCACAGTCTCCGCTTTATAGTATCGGTAGCCGCCGTAGTTCCCTTCCTGTAAGAGCATTTGCCCGAGCTTGGCCAGGTCGTTGGCGGTACTGAACAGGCCGGCGTGGCCGCTTACACCACCCATCATGGCGGCACGCTCGTCGTGTACCGTACCGGCTACAGGCTCGCGCCGGTAGATCTTGTCGTATTCGGTCGGGGCAATGTGTTGCATCGGGAAACGGTCGAGCGGATTGAAGCCCGTGGTGTATGCGCCGAGGGGCTCGTAGAAGTTTTGGGCCACGAAGTCTTCCAGCGGTTGGTTGAGCACCTTCTCTGCCAGGTGCTGCAGAATCATAAAGCTCAGGTCGCTGTATTTGTAGGGATAGGGTGTGCGTGGCGGCTTCTCGGTCAGCTTGGACTGAATGACCCACGACCAAATGGAGTCACGCATGACCTGGTTGGTGTACAGGTGCGGCGACACTTGCAACGGAAAGGCTGCACTGCGCGTGCGGCTGTAGTATTGTGGCAGGAAAGTAGTGTCTTTTACCGTCTGGGGCCACAGGGGAATGAAGGGTTGCAATCCCGCCTGGTGCGTGAGCAGCTCCATGATGGTAATGTCTTTTTTATTCGACCGCCGCAGCTCGGGCAGGTAGAGCGACACCTTGCGGTGTAGGTCGATCAATCTCTTATCATGCATAAACATGACGGCCTGCAACGTGGCCGACACTTTGGTGAGCGAGGCCAGATCATAAATGGTTTGCTCGTCGACGGGTGTCTTGCGATCGTAGGTCTGGTAACCGAAGGTTTTGTCGTATACCACTTTGCCGTGGCGGGCCACCAGCACCTGGCAGCCGGGTGTGGCCTGGCTGCGGATGGCTTCGTTGGCGATGTCGTCAATGCGGGCCAGGAGGCGGCTGTCCATGCCGACGGCCTCGGGCACCGCATAGCCCAACCGGTTCAGTGCCGGTGTGGCGGCGCCGAGCCCAGCCGGTAAAAGCGCCGAGGCGGCGAGGGGTAGTTGCCCGTCGGCCGGCAAGCTGCCGAAGATGACTTCGGCTACGCTGCGTAACAGCTCGGGCGAATGTTTGTAGGTGGTAATGACTGTGGGGAAGCGCGATGCTGTTCGTAAAAAATTTTCGTTGCCAAAGTCGCAGAGTATAACTTCGTTGGAGTTGAGCAGGCGGGGGAGCATGCCGCTGACGCGATCGATCGTCTCCTGGGTGGTTTGCGGGAAGATGCCGATGATGATCGTGCCGGGACGTTCGGCGGCTTTGGCGAATACATCGGTGCCGGTATTTTCGTCGATGATATACTGCGCAGTCTGCGCGTAGCGGGTCAGGTATTCGTAGAACGCGCCGTTGACTTTGGTCGTGTCGGTGGCAAAGTAGGTAAAGTATTTATTGTCGAGTACTTTGACCGGCAGTGTGCCCGCCTGGTTGCGCAGCACGGTGATGGCCGCTCGTTCCAGCCGCTCGGCCAGCATACGTGTTTTCGCGGGATGCAATGTAGCCGGTACGTTATCGACCGGTGGTGGTTGTGGGGTGTTCAGCCCGGCATCGTATTTGGCGGCGAGGATCTTTTTAACGGAAGCGTTGAGTTGCGCTTCCAGGGTTTCGTCGCGGCGTATGGCCCGGCGTATGCGCCGGATGGCGTCGCCGATGTCGGCCGGGTATACCAGCATGTCGTTGCCGGCCTGGAAGGCGTTGAGCTCGGCTTCGCCGGCGCGCAGATTTTTGGCCATGCCTGCGGTGCTGCGGATGTCGCCAAAGCTCATGCCACGGTAGCCGCTGTTTTGCTTCAGCCACGGGCCGGTATAGAGAGACGCGAGCGCGGCGGAGTTAAATTCATTTTTGCGCGCATCGTTGCTGTTGGCATAGAACAAGGGGAAGGAGCCTGAAGCGGGCATCACGGCGGATAGCCCGGCACTGAAAAGTTGTTTATAGGGGTATACTTGCCCCGAGTCGAGCGACGGTTGTATAAAGGGATGACCTTTTTGTACATCGGTCACGGTAATGCCTTTGAGTGGAAAGTGTGTGGCGCACAAAAGCACCTGCCGGCTTTGCAGGCCTTGCAGAAACGCTACCGACTTTGCGGCTACACGTTGCGGGTTCTCGCCGAGCGAGAGCCGGCTCATGCGCAGGGGGGCAGGGTTGCGGGCGGTGTCGCCCAGCGATGTGAAGTACAGCTGCACGCCCAACAGTTTTAACTGCCGGCCTACTTCGCGGCCCAGCTGGTATAGGAGCGAGTCGGGACGAATGGCGCCGAGCATCATGGGTGACGGGAATGCCAGCAGGCTGTCGGGTGTCGAGCCGAGACCGGCGGGGGCTTCCTGCGCCATGAGCAGGGGAATGTCGGCTTCGCCCTGCATGCGGCGGATGATGCGCGCTTGCAGCACGGGCGTGGTGGTGCCGGCAAAGAGCAGTCCGCCGACCTGGTCGTTCTTTACTTTGGCCTCGACGTCACGCAGCTGCGATTCGTTCATGGTGGCCGATACAGGCAGGAGGAATAGCTGGCCTATGCGTTTGCCGGTGTTGAGGGCGTTGAAGACGCTGTCGACCCAGGCCTCGCGCGTACGTGTCGTTTGAGCCTGCGTGGACGAAAATACCGTGAGTACTGCCAGCAGGCAGAAGAAGATTTTTTTTGTCATCCGGTTATTGCGTTTAAAAAATAGGGAGACCGCCAACTTTACGGCTAAGTTAATGGTTAAAACCATACCGGATAAAACAGGATGGCCGGCAATTCGGCCACCTGAGCCAAAAACATCTCCAATCGTGCGGTAAAATGTGCACATTTGCATCGTCATACATTAGCGTCTTGTTTCATGCCTGATATTATCCAGCTTCTGCCTGATGCCATCGCCAATCAGATCGCTGCCGGCGAGGTCGTGCAGCGGCCGGCGTCGGCTATCAAAGAGCTGATGGAAAACGCCATCGACGCAGGGGCGCGCAACATCCGGCTGATCGTCAAAGATGCAGGCAAGACATTACTACAAGTGATCGACGACGGCATGGGCATGACCGAGACCGATGCCCGCATGAGCCTGGAGCGCCACGCCACGTCCAAGATTCGCCGCGCGGAAGATCTCTTTACACTTCATACGATGGGCTTTCGCGGCGAGGCGCTGGCGTCCATTGCCGCCGTGGCTCAACTGGAAATGAAGACCCGCATGGGCGACCAGGAACTGGGTACCTTACTGACGGTGGAGGGCTCGGAGGTCAAGCGACAGGAGCCGGTTGCCTGCGAGAAGGGCACGAGCATTTGCGTCAAAAATTTATTCTTTAACATTCCTGCCCGCCGCAATTTCCTCAAGTCCAATGCGGTGGAAATGCGCCATATCATAGACGAATTTCAACGCTTGGCATTGGCAAACCCCGACATTGGGTTTATGCTGCAGCAAGCCGACGAGCTGGTGTACGACCTGGCGGCCGCCAAGATCGGCCAGCGTATTGTCAACCTGTTCGGCAAGACCTATCAGGCGCAGCTGGCTACCTGCCAGGAGGAAACCGATCAATTAAAAGTTTCGGGGTATGTGGGCAAACCTGACTTTGCGCGCAAAACGCGGGGCGAGCAGTTCCTCTTTGTGAACCGCCGGTTTATTCGCAGCAACTATTTGCATCACGCGGTGATGAGCGCCTTTGAAGGGCTGCTGCCGGAGGGCAGCTTTCCGTTTTATGTGCTTTTTATCGAGATCGACCCGCGCCACATCGACGTGAACGTGCACCCCACCAAAACCGAGATCAAATTTATAGACGAGCGGGCGGTATATGCCGTGGTACGCGCGGCGGTGCGTCAGGCCATTGGGTCGCACAATCTGACACCGGCCATCGACTTCGATGCAGACGTAAACCTGATAGCCAAGCTGAACAACGCTGCCGGCGAAACGCGCGAGGCCTACTTCGACGAGCGCTTCAGCACGGCGTTGCACAAGCACCCTAACAATACCGACAACTGGGAAAAGCTCTTTGAAGGCCTGGAGCGTACGCCGACGCCGTCGCGGCCGGTGGAGGATACGCCGCCGGTGCATACGTTGCGGTTTGAGAGTGCCATGAACCAGACGACCACAACGTCGGTGGCAGAAGATAAGCCTTTATTCCAACTTCACGGGCGTTACATCGTTAAACAGGTAAAATCGGGCATGATGATTATTGATCAACAGGCTGCTCACGAGCGGGTGTTGTTCGAAAAATTCATGGCGCAGGTCAAGAACAAGACAGCCCAAAGCCAACAAAGCTTGTTTCCCCAGGCCATTACGTTTTCGCCGGCCGATTTTGCCCTGGTGCTGGAAATCCACCAGGAGCTGATCGCGTTTGGCTTCCGCGTGGAGGTTTTCGGGAAAAACACAATGGTGGTGAACGGCATTCCGGCCGGGGTAAAACCCGGCAATGAAAGAGAGCTGTTTGAGGGATTGATCGAGCAGTTTAAGATCAACCAGGACGAGCTGGTGCTGCCCTTACAGGAAAATCTGATGCGGTCGCTGGCCAAGCGGGCGGCGATCCGGTCGGGACAGATGCTGGAACAGGCCGAAATGCGGTCGCTGACCGGCAATTTGTTCGCCTGTACCACACCCAATTATGCGCCGGATGGCCGGCCGACGTTTTTTATTTTGGAACTCAATAAAATAGAAAGTTACTTTCGATAGACTTAACAGGTAGCGACTAAAACACACTCTATGTTCAGATTAACACCGGTTGTACGCAATCTTGTCATCATCAATGTGATCGTTTTTGTACTGCAGAACTTTGTACAGGGGCTTACCGAGCTATTGTCCTTGTATGGCGTGCAGACGCCATACTTCAAGCCGTACCAGCTGTTTACGTATATGTTCGCCCACGGCGGCTTTATGCATATTTTCTTTAATATGCTGGTGCTGGCCACCACCGGACCGATTCTGGAGAATTTCTGGGGCCAGAAAAAGTTCCTTATCTTTTACCTGGTGACGGGTATCGGCGCGGGGGTATTTCATTTGCTGATGGAAGCATTCGTGCTGCACGGCCCCGGGTCGCAGATGCTGGGTGCCTCGGGTGCAGGATACGGTGTGCTGATGGCCTTTGGTATGATGTTTCCCAATATGGAGATGATGCTGTTGTTTCCACCCATTCCGATCAAAGCCAAGTACCTGGTGTGGGTGTTGGGTGGCATGACCTTTTTACTCAGCGGTGCCGGTGTAGCACACTTTGCCCACCTGGGGGGCATTATCTTTGCATTTATACTGCTGCGCATCTGGCGGAGCCAGGGTGGCAGCTACTTTTGATATTGACCTATGCTCGAAGAATTTAAGAATGCATTCAGCCGGTATAACAATGCGACGATCCAGCTGATCATCATCAATGTGGTCGTTTTTGTTGTGCTGGGTATTTTGTCGGTGGTGGGTGATATTTCCGGACTCTCCAGCGCCTTGAGCTGGGTACACCTGCAGTTTACTATTCCGTCGCCAATCCAGGAATTTATTCACCGCCCCTGGACCATTCTGACGTATGCTTTCATGCACGGCGGCCTGGGGCACATTTTCTTCAACATGCTGGCGCTATATTATTTTGGCCGCCTCTTTTCCGAGTACCTCGGTAGTGATAAGCTTATTGCTGTTTATGTGTTAGGCGCCATTGCCGGCGGGGCGCTATACCTGCTGGTCTATAACACTGTACCGTTCTTTGTCGAGCGTAATAACGTCACCATGGTGGGCGCTTCGGCGGCAGTCAATGCGATCATTGTGGCCACGGCCACGCAGCTGCCGAACTATACTTTCTTTTTATTCCTGATTGGTCCCGTACGAATCAAGTATATCGCAGCATTTTTAGTAGTGCTTTCCTTCCTAAGCGCGACCGGTCCGAATGCCGGCGGAAATATTGCGCACTTAGGCGGCGCGGCGATGGGTTTTATATACATGAAGCAATTGCAGGCCGGTTCTAACTGGGGCTTCTGGATTACCGCTACACTCGATTGGATCAAAGGACTCTTTAAGCCGCGGACGCGGGTGAAGGTGAGCTATCGCAATGAGCAGAACCGGTCCGAGGCACGGGGACGTACGGCGCCACAGCCTTCATCTTCGTTATCGCAAGCCGAGCTGGATGCTATTCTCGACAAGATCTCCGCGGGTGGGTATGAAAGCCTGACCAAGGACGAGAAAGAGAAGCTCTTCAACGCCAGCAAGAAATAATCTATACCATTAGCTTTTATTGGCCAGCTGGCCACAGGCAGCATCGATGTCCTTGCCGCGGCTTTTGCGTACACGCGTGGTAATGCCGTGGCGCTCGAGCAGGTCCATGTACATGCGAATGGACTCTTCGGACGCTTGTTGGAATTCGCCGTCGTCGATGGGGTTGTATTCGATCAGGTTTACTTTCGATGGAATGATCTGTGCAAACTTAAGCAAGGCACGGGCGTGCTCTTCGCTATCGTTTATGTCTTTCCACACCACGTACTCGTAGGTCACCTTTCGCTTGGTTTTGTGGTACCAATATTTTAGCGACTCGGCCAGCTCGCTGAGGGAGTTGGTGTCGTTGATGGGCATGATGGACGAGCGGGTTTTGTCCAGTGCGGCGTGGAGCGATACCGCCAGGTTGAACTTCACGCCATCGTCGGCCATCTTGACGATCATCTTTGCCAGGCCCACCGTGGATACGGTAATACGTTTAGACGCCATGTTAAGCCCCTTTTGCGAGGTAATCTTTTCAATGGCGGACATGACGTTGGCGTAGTTGAGCAGGGGCTCGCCCATGCCCATAAACACGATGTTGGTCAGGGGGCGGTTGTAGAACAATTCGGATTGTTCTTTGATGGCCACTACCTGGTCGTAGATCTCATCGGGGCTGAGGTTGCGCTGGCGTTTCAGGCGCGCGGTGGCGCAGAACTTACAGGCCAGGCTGCAGCCTACCTGTGAGGAGACGCAGGCGGTGATGCGCTTTTCGGCGGGGATGAGAACGGACTCCACCACCATGCCGTCGTGCAGGGTGACGGCGTTTTTGATGGTGCCGTCGCTGCTGCGCTGCATGTGGTCTACCTTGATGTGGTTGATCACGAAGTGCGATTTGAGCATGTCGCGCAGGGGGACGGACAGGTTGGTCATCTGGTCAAAGCTTTTGGCAGACTTGTTCCACAGCCATTCATAGACCTGCTGGGCACGGAAAGCCTTTTCGCCGTGCTGCACGAAGAATTCCTTCAGCTCTTCCGCCTTCAGTTTTCGAATGTCTCGCCGGGACTCTGTTTCAACCATTTTGCAAAGGTAAGGGGATATTTGCAGAGATGCACGGGGGGAGGGGGAACTTAAAGAAAATCTGCGGGCTGGAACGTTATCCCTTCATTTCCGGAGATCCTGACGGCTATCAAAAACGTCTGTTATGTAAATGCAATCGTCCTGAATGTAATCGGCATTATAGTGCCGGTTTGATTATTTTCCTGTGTATTTAGGGGGTAAAAGTCGGGAATCGGCAATTTATAGCCGATTTGATAAATCGCTTATTACGGTTTTATCCGCACAAAAACCTTAGTCTCGCAAGCTCTGGAGACATTTGAAATAATCAGCGAGTCGCCTTCGAGCTTTTCGACGGTGAAGCTTTCGATGATGGTGCGGGATTTCTTGTCGAGGAAGTGCAGGGAGGTGCCGTCGTATTTATACAGGAATGAGCGCGAGTTATAGGTCTTTTTGCGGCTGATGATGCGGGTGTTTTCTTCGCCGGAATTGTTGTCTTTGAGTTGCAGCACCTGGGCGGAGGAGCCGGCGCGGCTTTTCATGTCGTCGACGACTTCCTGCATGCCCAGCTCGTCTACGGCGAGGTCGTCGTCATCGTCCAGGCAGCTGGTTTGTTTTACCAGTTGCCATTTGCCGATCAGGGACTGCGCCTGGATGGGAACGGTGGAGGCCAGGCCGCACAGGCAGGCAAGGCAAAATACGATCGCAAGCTTCATAGAGCGAATGTTGGTTTTAGCGTCCATGTGGAAATTGGGCAATCCTCTTGTAGTCCGGCGGCCGGATAAAGCGTATACCGGCCGTTTGTACCGCTACAAGGAGGCGTAACCAAATTTAGTCAAATTTCAGGCCAGCCAAGTTGCCCGCAAGCGGTATTTTAGGGGATCAGTACCCGGTTGTTATGAAAAAACTGCATATGGCTCTTGTCCTGCTGGTTGTTTTTTGGGCTTGCCGCCAGCAGCCTTTGCGGGAGGATGCTGACTTTCTGAAAAATCTTTTGGCCCGTGACCCGGCGCTGGCGGCGGTGCTTGCACGTGCCGATTCGTTGGAGGTGCAGATCATCTATACCATGATCGACCGCGACACGGCGAACCACCCTACCTTCCGCACATTTTATCACAACGTAGATTCCACGCGTTATTTCTATCCGGCGTCTACCGTCAAGTTGCCGGCCGTTATGCTGGCCCTGGAAAAGTTGCGTGCGCTGAACATCGACAGTCTGGATGTGTATACTCCCATGTTCCACGATAGTGTCTACGCCGGGCAGCTGCCGGTTGTGCGCGACAGTACGGCGCGCAGTGGGCTGCCGTCGGTGGAACACTATATAAAGAAGATCCTGGTTGTCAGCGACAACGATGCGTATAACAGGTTGTACGAGTTCGTGGGGCAAAAGGCGATGAACGAACGGCTGCATCAGCTGGGGTATCGGCAGGTGCGTATTCTACATCGACTGGAGCGGCCGTTGAGCCGTGATGAGAATGCACGCACGGAGGCGGTGCGCTTTGAAAAGCAGGGACGGGTGGTATACCAGCAGCCCATGTTGGTGAACGAGCCGTTGATCGAGGTGCCGGAAAAAGTGTTTCGCGGAACGGGATTTATAAGGAATGATTCGCTCATTCAGCAACCCTTTGATTTTACCTATAAGAATTTTTTCCCCTTAACGGAACAGCATGCCATGCTGCGGGCCATTCTTTTTCCGGAAATAGTACCGCCCGCGCGGCGCTTTTCGATTTCAGAAGAGGACCGTGCACGTGTGCTGGAGTATATGTCGCAGTTGCCGACGGAGACATACGCCCCGCCCTATGCAACGGATACAACGTACTATGATGCCTACTGCAAGTTTTTGATGTTTGGTGGCGGACGTGAACCGATACCGCGCGGCATTCGGATCTTTAATAAGGTGGGCGATGCCTACGGCTATCTTATCGACAACGCCTACATTGTAAACTTCGACACCGGCGTGGAGTTTATGGTGAGCGCGGTGATCAACACCAATACCGACGGCATTTATAACGACGGCAAGTATGACTATGAAACGTTAGGTTTCCCCTTTCTGAAGCGGTTGGGAGAGGCCCTTTACCGGTATGAAAGTGAGGAACGGGAGAAGAATGTGATGCCCGAGTTTTCAGGGTTTAGATTTTATTACAACGACAGAGAACAATAAGCAGCGTGGCAGCTAACCTCTTTTTGAAAAATCGCTTTATTAAACGAACTTCCCACCCCTCAGATAGCACATATTATGGTTAAAAGTAATGCGATTGTACTGACCGGAGGCTTCCTGGACACCGGTAGCGCGAAGACCGCGCATGGATTGATCCGTGGCACGGATCGTTTTAACATTGTGGGTGTCATCGATCAAAAGCACCCGGGTGCTGATGCCGGCGAGGTGCTCGACGGTCGCACGCGCAACATTCCGGTGTATGCCACACTGGACGACTTTCAGAAGACGTCGCCCGTGGCGGCAACCTACTGCGTGGTGGGCGTCGCCACGAAGGGTGGCGTGATACCCGATACGCTGCGGGCGTTGCTGCGCGAGGCACTGGAGCACGGCTACAACCTGGTGAACGGGTTGCATGAGTACGTGGCCGACATTCCCGAGCTGGCCGCGCTCGCACAGGACAAGGGGTTGGAGATCATCGACGTACGCAAGCCTAAGAAATTCAAGGACCTGCATTTCTGGACGGGAAAGATCGTGGAGGTGAAATGCCCGAAGATTGCCGTGCTGGGCACCGACTGTGCGCTGGGGAAGCGCACCACTACCCGGTTCCTGGTGGAGGCTATGCGCAAGGCCGGCTACAAGGCAGAGATGATCTATACGGGGCAAACCGGTTGGATGCAGGGCGCCCGGTATGGTTTTGTATTCGACTCGACGCTGAACGATTTTATCTCAGGTGAAATGGAGCATGCCGTGGTGACCTGTTACCACGAGGCGAAGCCCGATATCATTTTTATTGAAGGGCAGTCGTCGCTGCGCAACCCCAGTGGCCCTGCCGGTGCGGAGTGGATCGTATCGGCCGCAGCCGACGGTGTGGTGTTGCAACATAATCCGGCGCGAAAACAATACAAGGATATGGAGTATTATCCCGCCTATATTGCCGACCCTGCCGATGAGGTCGCCCTGATTAAATTGTACGGTGCCCCGACCGTGGCGCTGACCATCAATACCGCGAAGATGGACGAGCCCGAAGCACGCGTTTATGCGGAGCAGTATAATCGTAAGTTGAATATACCGGTGGTGCTGCCGTTGGAAGACGGTGTCGACAGCCTGGTGCCGCTATTTGAGGCGATGATCAAAAACAGTGTGGCGCAGGTATAGCGTCGCGATTTCCCATAGAATCTAACTATCCTATTTATATACATGGCCAAAATAAAAGACATTCGCGTATGGAGCGTCGACCTGGGCAACACCAAGCCCTACACCATCGCGTTTAAAACTGTTGACGAAGTACGCAATGCTTTTGTAGAGATCACGCTCGACAACGGCACGACGGGCATCGGCGCAGGAAACCCCAGCGAGTACGTGGTAGGCGAAACCCTCGACCAGTGCCTGGAAGCGTTGGAAGAAAAGAACCTGGAATTTCTGATCGGCCGCGACATTCGCGAGATCAACCAGCTGACTTTTGAGATCTGGAAGAAGTTTCCGGCAAATCCTTCTGCACGGGCGGCACTCGACATTGCGCTGTACGATACTTTTACGAAGCACCTGGAAATTCCCCTGGTGAAGTTCCTGGGACAGAAGATCAAGAAGTTGCAAACGTCCAATACGATTGGGATTAAGAATGTGGAGGAGACTCTGAAAGAGGCGGAAGACTATATTCAGCGCGGCTTTAAAGTGCTGAAGGTAAAGCTGGGCAAAGACCTCGATGAGGATGTCGAGCGGGTGATGAAGCTGCGGGAGAAATTTGGGGCGAGTATCGTCATTCGTATTGATGCGAACCAGGGGTATACGGTGGCGCAGACGATCGAGTTTTATGGTCGGGCGTATGATTTGAATATCGAGCTGATCGAGCAACCACTACCGGCGCACGATATCAATGAAATGAAAGGCCTGCCGAAGGAAGTGCGGAATGTAATTGCGGCCGATGAGTCGTTGATTACACCGGCGGACGCGTTGGAGCTTATCAAGCCTCCGAAGGCGGCGGCGATCTTTAATATCAAGTTGATGAAGTGTGGCGGGATCAGCCAGGCGTTGAAGATTGCGGACATTGCGCTGCATGAAGATGTCGATTTGTTCTGGGGATGTAACGATGAAAGCATTGTAAGCATTACAGCGGCGCTGCACGCGGCCTATGCTTGCTCGAATACGAAGTATATTGATCTGGATGGAAGCCTGGATTTGGCGCGTGATGTGGTGAAGGGTGGGTTTATTTTGAAAGACGGGTATATGTATTGCTCGGAAAAGCCGGGACTGGGCGTGGAGAAGATATAATTTTAGTTTGTTATAACGTAGCGAAAAAAACCGCCTGCGCACCCCAGGCGGTTTTTTTTGCGCTCACACTCACGTTGTTTTATGTAGGGTGAGCGTGTGGAGACTGTTGTCGTAGTGATAGTGGATATCGAGCGGGTAGTTGTCGCAGATCTTTTTGACGATGGCGAGGCCCAGTCCGAGGGAGGCGGAACTTTGCCGTTGTTTTTTGAAGCGTTCGAAGAGGCGGTCGGGGTCGGTGGTGAGAGGCGCACCGGTGTTCGCGACGGCGACGGTGGTGGCTGTAATAGTGATGTCGATGCGACCGTTGGGTAGGTTGTGGCGAATGGCGTTGGTAAGGAGGTTGGTGACGAGGATGTCGGCGAGGGCTGGGTTCATCTCCACCTCGAAAGATGCCTGTGGGGTGACCGTTACGGTCAGTGACTTGTGGGCGATGAATTCTTCGAGTTCCTGGAGCTTGGTTGTAATACGCTTGTGGAAGTCGATGGCGGTGTGTTCGAAGAATTGGCCGTTGTCGATTTTGGAAAGCAACAGTAATGCCTGGTGCAGGCGCGATAAGCGTATAGACGATTCGTGGATATTTTGGATCCAGCGCATTTGCTCGTCGGTAAAGTTGCTTTGTTGAATGAGCTCTTCGACGCGGCTGTTAATCAGCGCCAGCGGGGTTTGAATTTCGTGCGCGGCGTTTTCGGTAAATTCTTTTAAGCTCATGTAGTCCCGGGCGATCTTATCCGTCATTTTACGCAAGACCGAATTGAGCTCGTTGAACTCAAAGATCTTTTCTTTGCGTAGTGCCAGGCCACGGCCCTCGTTCAGGTCGAAGGCTTTCGCAGACGCCAGCGTGGCGTAGAAGGGTTCCCAGATGGTGCGGGCGATACGCCGTTGGAATAAAAACAGGAGCAGCAGGCCAATGCTGAGTACAATCAGCATGGTGCCGGTGATGGACTGTAGCAATTTGATCGATTCGATCAATGACTTGCGGATGCTGACTTTGTACTGTGTCTTGCCAATGGTGCTGATGAAGCTGTGTTCGCGAAAGGGTACGTATTCGTTGCTATAGCGATTGTACAATAGGGTGTCTTTGAATACGGCATAGGTTGCGGGCAGGTTGCCGGCCGTGTCGAGCTCGATCTTGTTTTCGACGAAGTAGCAGCTTTCGTCCCACATGCCGTGGGTCTGTATAAAGTTTTCGAAGTCGCGGCGTTCGACGGTGAGGCGATCTTCTACCTCCTGGTAGATGACGTGCTCGACAACCAGGTAGAACGCCAGTCCTACGATGATATAGGTGAGGACTGCGAATAGAATGTAATAGAGGTTAGTGCTATCGAACAGTTTCACGTGTCGCTGAATTTATAGCCGATGCCGTAGATGGATTGTATATAGTCTTTACACCCTTTGTCAGTGAGCTTCTTGCGCAGGTTCTTGATATGCGAGTACAACATGTCGAATGAGTCGGCCATGTCGATGCTGTCGCCCCAGAGGTGCTCGGCCATGGCCGGCTTGGTAAGGGCCACATCGATGTTGGACATGAAGTATAACAGCAGGTCGTATTCCTTTTTTGACAAGGGTACTTCCGTTTGGTTGACAAAAACTTTACGCGCGGTGTAGTTCACCATGAGCTCGTGGAAACGTATTTCGTTACTGCCACCGAAATGGCGGCGGCGCAATATGGACTTTACCCGGGCGGTCAGCTCCGAGAGGTGAAAAGGTTTGGTGAGATAGTCGTCGGAGCCAATTTCGAGGCTACGGATTTTGTCTTCCAGCGCGTTGCGCGCCGAGATGATAATGATGCCCGAGGAAGCTTTGATTTTTTTTAGAATCTCCACGAGGTCGAAGCCCACGCCGTCGGGCAGGTTGATGTCGACGATGACGCAGTCGTAGGTGTAGAGGTTGATCTTTTCTTCGGCGGAGTGAAAATCGAATACGGTTTCGGTGACAAAACCGTCTTTTGTCAGGTGTGCCGTAATGCTTTCGGCCAGGTCGCGCTCGTCTTCAATGATGAGTATTTTCAAAGCCTGTTGTGGAAAAGTGATCGAATATACGGCCTCAATTCTGGAAAAATATGGGAATTCGGGAAGTTCCGTTTCCAAAATGTTTCCAGAATCGACCCCGTACTATTGTGGCCATGAAACAAAAGCGGATCGATCGTCGAACAACCTGGCTAACGCTTGTGCTGGTCTTCCTGGCCAGTAGGTATGCCACCTATGCACAGCAGAGCTTGCCTGCCGTGCTGGACCAAGCCGTACAGTATTATCCATCGTTAAAGGCCCGGCAGGCCGAGGTGCACAGCGCGGAGCAAGATGTGAAGACAAGTACCAGCGACTATATTCCCCGGTTGTCGGTGCAGCACCAGTACACATACTCTACAAACAACAGCGTGACGGGCTCCTTCTATCCGAATGGCGGTACCGTTATTTCGCCGTCGGGTGGAATTCGTGCCGATAACATTTATGACGGCACCTTTGGCAGCTTTACGTCGGCGCTGCTGGAGTGGAACATCGTCAACTTTGGAAAAGTGTCTACTGCGGT
Source organism: Dawidia cretensis (assembly GCF_018598175.1). Classification (GTDB taxonomy): domain Bacteria; phylum Bacteroidota; class Bacteroidia; order Cytophagales; family Cyclobacteriaceae; genus Ohtaekwangia; species Ohtaekwangia cretensis. Next base: position 49,503 of record NZ_JAHESE010000017.1, on the reverse strand, counting down.
GGGCGCTGCCCGTACAGCATTGGCCGCGAGTCAGGCGGCGTATGAAAACGAATTGTTTCAGCATCGTGTGCAGGTAGCAGATGCTTATTTGCTTTTGCTGATCGGAGAGAAGCTGGAAGACATTCAACAAGCCAATCGTGATCGTGCGGAAAACTTCCGGCAAGTAGTCTCCGCGGGTGTACAGTCGGGATTGCGTCCGGGAGTTGACAGTGCCTTAGCCGAAGCTGAATATGCTAAAGCGAACCTGTTGCTATTGGAGAGCCACCGGAACGAGCAAGCGCGGCAGCTGCGGCTGCTGGAGCTTACCGGTGTCCTGGGTGATTCCATGGCAATCGACAGCATGCGGTTTTATACAGCATTGCCACAACCTGCCGACACTGCCGTCCGGGCATGGCAGCGACATCCCTCGTTGCGGCTGCAGGCGTTACGTTGGGAAACTACGCAGGCGCGGAGCAAAGCTATTGGCCGTTCTTTTCTGCCCTCTATTTCGTTGGTGGGTGCTGCCTGGGCGCGTGGCTCCGGCGTGTCAAACACAGACGATCTGTACCGCACAGACTTTTCCAGCGGCACCCGCTACCAGGTGTATAATTACCTGGTGGGCATCTCCACACGTTGGACCCTCACCGACTTTGCACAGATACACCATCGCTACAAGAGTGAACGCTATCGCGCCGACCGCGACCACGAAGTATACAACGAGCAGGCGCTGCGATTACAACGACAGGCAAAGGAAGCAGAGATGCAGTACGAGGTAGCGCGTGAGCAGGCCCGCACGGCGCCTGTACAGCTCGCTGCGGCGAGCCAGGCCTATCAACAAGCCAGTGCCCGCTACGCCAGTGGCCTGACCGACCTGCCCACGTTGTTGCAAAGCATGGTTGTGCTCAACCGGGCAGAAGCCGATGTGGCCATTGCCTATAGCAATGCGTGGCGATCGCTGTTGATGGTGGCGGCGGCCAAAGGCGACCTGCAGGTATTTCTGAATGCTATCAATCCATAAAAAGGTTTTACAGTATGTATCAACTTATTCGCGCTGCCTTGCGGCAGCCTATTTCGGTGATGGTGGGGATCCTCGCCATCCTGTTCTTTTCGGTGCTGGCCATGCGCAGCATACCGGTCGATATTTTTCCCGATCTTGACCTGCCGACGATCTATGTCGTGCAGCCCTACGGTGGTATGGCGCCCGACCAGATGGACGGCTTTATCACAACGCGCTACCAGGACCACTTTCTCTACGTATCGGGTATCCGCGACGTGGAAGTGAAGACCATTCAGGGGATGTCGCTGATCAAGCTGCAATTTTATCCCGGTACGGATATGGCGCAGGCGGCGGCCGAGGTGGCCAATAACATTTCGCGGGCGAAGGCGTATATGCCGGAGGGTACTGTGCCGCCGCAGGTAATTCGTTTTGATGCCAGCTCGGTGCCCGTGGGGCAGCTGGTGTTTTCGAGTCCGTCGCGGCCGTTGAACGAAATACAAGACTATGCCTCGTCGCGGGTACGACCGATGTTCTCGAAGATCGAAGGTGTATCCAGCCCGCCGCCGCTAGGGGGGAATCAACGTACTATTGTAATCAAGGTCGATCCGCAGCGTCTGCGAAGCTACAAGCTCACGCCGGAAGAAGTCATTCGCGCCATCGGTGTGAATAATCAGCCTTCGCCCGCGGGTAACATCCGCATTGGCAACCGTACGCTGATGACGCCGGTCAATTCACTGATTGCCAAACCCGCCGACTTCCTGGATATACCCTTGCGGGTAGGCTCCGGACCAACGGTGTTTGTACGCGACATTGGTACGGTAGAAGACGCAGCGGATATTACCGTAGGCTATGCGCTGGTGCAAGGCCGCCGCGCTGTATATATCCCCGTCGTAAAAAAATCCGATGCCTCCACGCTGGATGTTGTAAACAACATTCGTGCGGCGTTGCCGACGTTGCAGAACGCCGTGCCGGAAGATGTTTCGATCTCATACGAATTTGACCAGTCGACGTATGTAACGAATGCATTGAAAAGTTTAGTGACAGAAGGTGCGTTGGGTGCGTTGCTGACCGGGTTGATGGTATTGTTGTTCCTACGCGACTGGCGCAGTGTGATTATCGTAGTGGTGACGATACCGGTGTCCGTGCTCAGCGCGGTAATTTTACTCAACCTGTTTGGGCAGACCATCAATATCATGACGTTGAGTGGATTGGCGCTGGCGGTAGGGATCCTTGTCGACCAGGCAACCGTAACGATCGAGAATATACACCAGCATTTGGAAATGAATAAGCCCAAGGCGCAGGCGATCTGGGATGCGTGTAAAGAGATAGCGTTTCCCGAGCTGCTCATTCTGCTTTCGATCCTCGCCGTGTTTGCACCCGCGTTTGTGATGAGCGGAATACCCCGCTCGATGTTTCTGCCGCTGTCACTGGCGGTGGGATTTGCCATGACGGCTTCTTTCTTGTTATCGCAGACCTTCGTGCCCGTCTTGGCCAACTGGCTGTTGAAAGACCATAAACATTACCCCGAAGTGCCGGCATTGGCCCTGGACGATCGTGAGACGGCCGCTGTCGTAGAAGAAGGACGACATCCACACCGTGAGACCGCCTTCGACCGCTTTAAGATTCGCTATACCGGCTGGCTGGAAAAGATCATGGATCGTGGGGGACTGTGGACAACGGTATACCTGGTGGGTGCCGGCGTGTTGATTGGTATAGCATTTTGGGCGATCGGTACCGATATTCTTCCCAAGGCAAACAGTCACCAGTTTCAGTTGCGGCTTCGGGCGACCGATGGTACGCGCGTGGAGCGCACGGAAGAGATCACCTTAAAGGTATTGGATGTTATCCGCAAGGAAGTAGGCGAGGAGCATATTGCCATTACTTCGGCCTACGTGGGCAACGTACCCAGCAGCTATGGTACCTCGCAGATCTTTGTGTTTAACAGCGGTCCGCACGAAGCGGTGTTGCAGGTATCGCTGCACGAAGACTACCCCGTGCGCATCGACGCGTTGAAAGAGCGCTTGCGCGCCGGCATCACAAAGGCAGTGCCCGGGTTGCGGCTGTCGTTCGAGCCCATCGAGCTCGTGGATAAGATCATGAGCCAGGGGGCAGCTACGCCGATCGAGGTAAACATCGCCGCGAAGAACATTCGCGAGGCGGAGAAATTTGCCCGTAAGGTAATGGCCAATATGCAAGAGATTCCCTTTCTGCGCGATGTGCAGATAGCCCAGCCGATGGACTATCCCATCCTGCGCATCGAAATGGACCGCGAACGCGCCGGACAGCTGGGTGTAACGCCTACGCAAGTGGCGCGGTCGCTGGTAGCCGCGACGTCGTCCAGCCGCTTTACCGATAAGAACCTGTGGCTTGATAACGACAAAGGCCTGGCATACCAGGTGCAAGTACAAGTGCCCGAGTATAAAATGACAACAGTAGAGGACATTGCCAATATACCCCTGCAAAGCGGCAACCTGCATCCAACACTGACGGACGTTGCTACCTTCTCCGAAGAAAGTGGTCCGGGACAATATGATCGTTCAGGGCCCAATCGTCTGGTGACTATCACGGCGAACCTGCATCAGAAAGATCTGGGTGCTGCCAGCAAAGCCGTGGAAGATGCCGTAGCGCGTGCGGGTGATGCCCCGCGTGGAATGGCGATCGAGCTCAAGGGGCAGGTAAAGTTGCTGGCGGAGACGCTCTCCAGCTTGCAGGGTGGACTGGTGGTCGCGATTGTGATCATTTTCCTGTTGCTGGCCGCAAACTTTCAGTCGTTCAAACTTTCGCTGGCGATACTTTCGTCGGTGCCGGCGGTGTTGGCAGGCTCGCTGCTCATGCTATTGGTGTTTGGCGCGACGCTCAACCTGCAATCGTATATGGGTATGATCATGTCCGTAGGCGTATCGGTCGCGAATGCGATCCTGATGATTACCAATGCGGAGAACCTGCGGCTGGAAGTAAAAGATGCCCGGCGTGCGGGGCTGCTGGCGGCGGGTAGCCGGATCCGGCCGATTCTCATGACGAGCATCGCGATGATCGCCGGCATGGTGCCGATGGCCTCGGGTCTCGGCGAAGGCGGCGATCAGGTGGCGCCCCTCGGGCAAGCGGTGATCGGCGGACTTATTGCCTCGACGCTGGCGTCGTTGCTGATCCTGCCGGCCGTGTTTGCGCGCATGCAGCGGAACACATCCCTTGAATCGGTGTCGCTCGACCCGGAAGACCAAAACAGTAAATTCTATACTTCGAAATCATAAATTGTCTATGAACTTGTTCCGTCTCCCTATCGTATTGCCGGCCGTGTGCCTGGCGTTGCTGACTGCCTGCGGGCATGAAGAAAAAAAGACTGCCGCGGCTAGTAGTGTACCCGTGGTGCATGCGGTGACTGTACAAAGTCTGCAGCCGTCGCTGCAAACGGTGTTGCCCGGCGAGTTGAAGCCGTGGAATAAAACAAACATCTTTCCGCGTGTGAAAGGATATATAGGGGTGGTGAAAGCCGACCGGGGCACGGTTGTACGCAAAGGCCAGGTGCTCGCCGTGCTGGAGGCGCCCGAGCTTGTAGCATCGCTCAACCATGCACGCGCGCAAGAGGCTTCCGCCGAAGCCTCGTTGATCGAAGCGAAGGCCAGGATGAAAGCGAGCGGCCTGACCCACCGGCGTATTGTGGCAACGAGTCGCACAAAAGGTGCAGTCTCGGCCAACGAGCTGGACATGGCGTATGCACGCATGCTGGCCGATAGCGCGCTGGCAACTGCGGCGAACAGCAATCTTGCGGCGGCACGTGCACAACTGGCGGCACAGTCACAGCTGGTGAGTTACCTCACTGTAACGGCGCCCTTTGATGGCACAGTCATCGAGCGGAATATTAGCCCGGGCGAGCTTGTCGGGCCAGAAGGCAACACAAAGCCGCTGTTTGTGGTGGAAGATCACGCCCGCCTGCGCCTGACTGTGTCGGTGCCAGAGAACCTGTCGAATGCGATACAGAAAAATGGCACGGTTTCCTTTACGGTACAAGCCGACCCTACTAAAGAATATACTGCGCAGTTTGCGCGTAGCGCCGGGAGCGTACAAGAAAGCAACCGCACAATGGTGGCGGAGTTTGATATGGATAACCGCCAGGGCGAGTTGAAGGCGGGTATGTATGCAGAAGTGAAGCTGCCGGTGGCGCGTAACAAGTCGACCTTGTTTGTGCCGCGCACGGCGTTGATCCAGTCTACGGAGGGAATGTTTGTGATTCGCCTGAATGAGAACATTGCGGAGTGGCTGCCGGTGCATAAAGGGCATGCCGTTGATTCACTTGTCGAAGTGTTTGGAGCATTGCAGCCCGGTGAACGGGTCGTGGCGGAAGCCTACGAGGAGCTTCGGAACGGGCAGCCTGTTCGGTTCCGGTAGCCCTGGAAGGGGTTAAAAAGGGAATACTAATATTACTCTAATGTTAATTCAATGTTAATAAATTAAAACTACGATAACTTTACACCCGCTTACTGTGTGAAAAAACAAAACTAGCGAGGTGATGATGTTCCGTTTACTATGGTTTTGCACAATTCTAATTTTATTAACCCTGGGCTCGCTGGCAAGCGTGGCGCAGGGTATTGACCGGGAAATCGTAAACCAATCGATTGAATGGGTTTCGGTGACCACCGACTGGAAAGTAAGCTCCCGGACGTCGCTCATGGTGGAGGGGCAGTTTCGGCAGGCAGAATCCTTTCAGCCGATGCAATACCAGCTTCGTACGGGCGCGGAAATTACGCTGAACAAACATTTCTCGTTTGTGCCCGTTGGGTATGTATATACGTGGAACCATCGGTATGGTGAGCAGCCGGCAAAGTTTAAGAACAACGAGCATCGGTTGTGGGAACAAGTGACCTATAAGCACTCCGTTCGCCGGCTGAATGTGAGCCACCGGGTGAGATTGGAGCAGCGTTTCTTGCAGACGCATGTAGACAAGGGGGCTGGCGAGGTCGTGGACGAGGGATATGCGGTTTTTCAAAATCGCCTGCGCTACCGTTTGATGGTGATGCTGCCATTGACGCGCGCAAGTCTCGATCCAAAAACATGGTTTGCCAGCGTCTATAATGAGGCGTTTCTCAGTGGGGGAGAGAATGTGACCTTTCACGAGCCTGATCAGAATCGTCTATACGCTGGTGCTGGCTACCAGTTTGCCAAGCCACTGTCGGTTCAGGCAGGCGTTTTATACCAGATGCTCATCAAAGCAAACGGTGCACAGCAGGAAAATAATGTTGGCGTGCAGGTTCAGGTAGTCTACAACATCGACCTGACGCGGAAATAAGGTATACATGAAAAGCTCCGGTAGAACATTGTCTGCCGGAGCTTTTTTTATGCCGATCGCAGTAGCGTTATTCTTTTACGTATTTCTTGCGCAGCTTGCGGTATTTGGCGGCGTCTTTTTCTTTTAGCTCTTTGCCGTTTACGATCATTTTAGAATCGTTTTCATACAAATCAAGATGCTCACCTTTTTTTAGATAACCGTCTTTGATCAATTCTTCCCGCAAGGCATCATGGTAGCGGTCCAGCGCTTCATTTGTTGGCCGGGGCTTTCCCTCTACTACCCGCACGACATCTTGTTGCTTGCGTACCATTCCCGTGGGCCGGGGTTTTCCTTCTACTACGCGCACGTTATCTTGTTCTTCACGCAGTGTCTCTTCGTGCTTTTGCAGGTCCGCTCTCCGCCTGCTGTCTTCTGCATACTGACGGGCCTCTTTGCGGTACATGTCTTCTTCACGCCTGTGGGCTTCAAACATGTCACGTCGTGCCTCGAAATCGGCTGCGCGGAACGAGACTTCTGCCCTTGCCATTTCGGCTTCCGCTTCTTTAATGATCTTTTCTAATTCTGCCTGGTGCGCGCCGTAGAAATCACCGAATTGTTCTTTCATCTTTTCGAGGATGGCCTCCTGCATGGCTTCGATGTCGGCACCCTCGCGGCTAAATCGTTGTACGCGTGGCAGTGAGTCGCTAAAAACAAAATCCAGGGGAGGAATGGGAGGGATTGCCTCGAAGACAATGTCTACGTTGGGAATGAGCACCTCGATCGGCTCAAGGGGTTCCATCGGCGCAAAGGCGAAGACATGTCCGGGAGGGGCCGGGAAGTCCGGCACGTCGGGACTGGAGACAGATGCCATGATGCTTGCGCGCATGGCCTCGTCGCCTTCGTATACCTCCGAGGTGGTCTCGTGCGGTTTACCATCTTTGCCTATGGTCACCGTTGTACGACGTTCGTAGTAGGCGCGACTGTTTTCTTTCGGATTCGGGCCTTCTATGAAAATGGTATCGGCGTTGAGAATTACCGTTTCCCGCAGTGCCTGCTGCTGTTCCCCTTCGGCGGTGTTTTGCGCGAAAGCGACCCAGGAGGCGCATACCAGACCGATCACTAACAAGAAAGCTGGTATCAGCCGTTCGCGACCGGTATTTTGTTGGACAGATTTTTCCATAATTCGTTTGATACGCGTTAGAAGTTGATGTTTGTTTTCGGCGAGTGACAACGCCACACCGGTCTGACGCAAACGTACTTCCTCCAACTGTACCAGGGCTGTGGCATAGGCCCGGGCGTTACCGCCATAGTGCACCACGGCATCGTCGCAGCAGTGCTCACGTTCGGTACGCACCTGCGCGGAGAGTGCCCAGATGCACGGGTTGAAGAAATATAGCGCTTCGACCAGCATTTGTGCCAGGTTGGCCAGGTAGTCGTGCCGGCGTATGTGGGCGAGCTCGTGCAGCAGGATTGTCTCTACCTGCTCCATCGACAGCCCCGCCAGCATGCCGGCCGGCACCAGGATGACCGGCTTGATATACCCCAGCACGACCGGCGCCTGCAGACGCACAGAAGTGGCCAGGGTTACGACCCGGTGGATGTCCAGTTGTTGAACCAGCGCATTCAGCCGTTGTTGCCAGGCGTGGCCCACGGGTGACGATGCACGACGGAGCGACGTGACATACCACACCCCACCGGCCACACGTAACGAGAACAGCAGCGCACCGGCAAACCAAACCACCAGGATCAGGTCCATGTGTGCCGCCACGTGCGTCAGCATCTGCTCCCACACGCTGGCCGGCGCCGGCGCAGCAATGTCAGGAGCAATGTAGGTATAGGTCATGCCCACGGCACCGGTGGGGTGCGCGGAGACCTGGCTATACCACCAGAACGTTGCCGCACTCGCCGCCAGCACCACGGCCAGGCTACTCAACGCGACGACATACCGCAGCGAAGAGCGATGCGACGGAATGATACGCAGCACGATCGTCACCGTGCCGTATACCAGCAGTGCTTGCCAGAGCGAATGAATGAGGGTCCAGCCCAGGGCTTCGGTCAACAGGCTACTCATGACTACCTCCTTCCAGTTTTTCGAGATATTTGCGGATCTCCAGCAGCTCTTCTTTCGAAGAGCGGTTGTTGCCCAGCGCGCTCAGCACCAGCTGCGCGGCAGAGCCCTGAAAGACAGTGTCGATCATTTTATCGACCATCTGCTGCCGGGTGCTTTCCTGCGACAATTCGGCTTTGTAAAGGTGGAGCTTGCCACTGCGCTCCCGCGATACAAGGCCTTTTTCGGTCATGATCTGCATCAGCTTCAGAATGGTGGTGTAGCCGTTCATGGCTTCGCCGCCGAGGCTTTCGTGTACGTCTTTGACGGATACAGCGTCGTATTCCCACAAAATTTGAAGGATCTCGAGCTCTTTTTCGGTGGGTTTCAGAGGCTTGTCACTCATATACGAATGTTTTCGTAGTACAATGTTAATCGGCGGCTGGGAGATATGCAATACTATTTACGAAAAAATTCGTAGATGGTTTTAAGGGGGCTGCAGCCAGTATCCAGACTGGCGTAGAGTATTACTTGGTGCCAGCGCGCTCGCGGGCGGCCGCCACGCGCTTCTTCAAGACAGGATACGCCCCAACCGCCAGCATAATGATGCACGTACCGGCGTAAAAGTTCCATCCCATTTTTTCGGCGGAGCCGAAGATGATCGTAGCCATGATGATGCCATAGACAGGCTCCAGATTAAGGCTCAGCTGAATAACAAAAACAGAAATACGTTTCATAAGCTCCACCGCCACGGAGTAAGCATAGACCGAGCAAACACCGGCGAGAATGGCAATATATATCAAATCCATACCGGTAGGAATGAGGCGAAGCGCTTGATCAGTCGCCCAGAAATATTGATATACAGGCAGGAAAAGTAACGTAGCCAGGAAAACCCCGATCATTTCATAGAACGTGATCGTAAACGGCTGCAGGTGTTTAACCGCGCGGGAGTTGAAGATCGAGAACAAGGCCGAGGTAAAACCAGCCGCGATACCCATCAGCAAACCGAGCTTATATTGAAAGTCGAAGGAGAATATAACGTACAGACCAAAGATCACTACCAGGCCCAGGGCAATCTCAAATTTCTTGATGCGGGTACGGTTGAACCAGGGTTCGAGTACGGCCGCCCAGAGCGAGTTGGTGGCAAAGCCGATCAGGCTCACCGATACGTTGGAGACGCGGGCAGCACCGAAGAAGGCGATCCAGTGAAAGGCGACAATGGCGCCGATCAGCAACAGCCGGATCAGGTCGCGTGTGCTCACGACAAAGCTACCGCGGGTAGCCAGGATAACGAGCGCCATGCCCGCGAAGGAGAACAGCGCACGCCACACAATCATCTCGACGGCGGGAATGGAAACAAGCTTACCGAGGATCGCGGAGAAGCCCCACAGGAAAACAATGAAATGAAGTTTGACGTAGTCGTTGCGAGAAGCCATGGTTGGTTAGCGAGGCACGTATTTATACATCCAAAGTGCTACCGCGCCAAAGATGATATTGGGAATCCAGACGGAGATCTGCGGTGTAAGCGACTCCGACCCGTTTTCGGCATACGTTCTGAAAAGCGTAAAAAACAGAATAAAGATGAACGAAAGCGCAAAGCCCAGTGCGATCTGTACGCCCGTGCCCCCGCGGCTTTTACGCGACGATACGATCACGCCCATAAAGACAAGAATGAAAATTGTAAACGGAGCCGTATAGCGCGTATACAATTCTACCTCATACGTCTCGATTCCGGTAGAGCCGCGCGAGCGTAACGTATGAATGTGCTCGTTCAGCTCGTTCATGGTCATGCCGTCGTACTTGCGGTAGTCGCTTTCAAATTCTTTCGGGTGGATTACCAGGGTGGTGTCGAGCTCGGTGCCGGTCCTGACCAGTGTGGTATCGCCGGCCGTATTTGTGCCCACCGTGCGAAAGATCTTTTCCACCCGCTTCAGACGCCAGTCGCGGAGCGTCCACTTTAATTTTGCCGTGTCCCACTCGATGCGGCTGGCGGTCAGCTTTTCCATCAGCTTGTTGTCCTGGAACGTTTCCATGCTGAACTGATAGCCCGTCTGGTTGGTGTTGTTATAGCTCTTTAGATACAGGTAGGTGTTGGTCGCCACCTGTATGTGAATGTTCTGTTTGTCGAAGTAGTATTTGTTTTTCAGGTACTGTACCTCAAAGGCTACGCGCCGTTTGTTAGAGTTAGGAATAACCCAACCATTCAGCACAAACATGAGCGCCGCGACGATCGCCGCACCGATAAAGAACGGCACCACGATACGCTTGAAGCTCATGCCGGAGCTGAGCATGGCGATGATCTCGGTGTGCCCGGCCATGCGTGCGCAGATGTATACCGTGGCGATAAAGATGGTGATGGGTGCTACGAGGCTGCCGATCCAGGGAACAAAGTCCAGGTAATAGAGCGCAATCTGCCCGGAGCTCAACTGGGCCTTGGCAAACTTGTCCATCTTATCCGTCATGTCGATCACGGTAATGATGGCCAGCAGGATCAGCACCACGAAAAAGAACGTGCTGAGGAAGTTTTTCAGAATATACTTGTCCAGTAGCTTCATAGTCTTAGCGTCTTTCGCGTACTCGCTTCACCATGTCGTTTTTCCAGGCAGCAAAGGTGCCTTCCTGGATCTTTTTGCGGGCTTCTTTTACCAGCCACAGGTAGAATGTAAGGTTATGGATCGTAGCAATTTGCGAGCCGAGTATTTCTTTGTTGATCATCAGGTGCCGCAGGTAGGCCTTCGAATAGAAGCTGCTGACATAGCCGCCCAACGTTGCGTCGATCGGCGAGAGGTCTTCCTTCCACCGTTCGTTCTTGATGTTGATAATGCCATCAGCTGTAAAAAGCATGCCATTGCGGGCATTGCGTGTGGGCATGACACAATCGAACATGTCCACTCCCAAAGCAATACACTCGAGAATGTTCTCCGGTGTGCCGACGCCCATCAGGTACCGCGGCTTGTCGGCCGGCAGAATAGCGCACACCAGGCTGGTCATGGCATACATATCTTCATGCGGCTCACCTACAGACAGGCCACCAATGGCGTTGCCGGGTTGGTTCTGCGCAGCAATAAACTCCGCAGAGCGCTCGCGCAGGTCTTTGTAGACGCTGCCTTGCACGATCGGGAACAAAGCCTGGTCGTACCCATACCTGGGTTCCGTCGTCTGCATGCGGTCGACACAGCGCTTAAGCCACTGATGTGTTATGTCCAGCGATTTTTTGGCATAGGCATATTCGCAGGGGTACGGGGTACACTCGTCAAAGGCCATGATGATGTCGGCGCCGATGGTGCGCTGAATGTCCATCACGTTTTCGGGGGTGAAGTGGTGGCGTGAGCCGTCAATGTGCGATTTGAAGGTCGCCCCGTCGGCGGTGATCTTACGATTGGCGGCCAACGAGTACACCTGGTAGCCACCGCTGTCGGTCAGGATGGGTTTGCTCCAGCCATTGAAACGATGCAGGCCGCCGGCCTTTTCCAGCACGCCCAGTCCGGGGCGCAGGTAGAGGTGGTATGTGTTGCCCAGGATGATCTGGGCCTGAATGTCCTGTTCCAGCTCGCGCTGGTGCACAGCTTTAACCGATCCTGCCGTGCCGACAGGCATAAAAATGGGGGTTTCAATCACACCGTGGGCGGTGTGCAACACGCCGGCGCGGGCAGACGAACCAGCGTCCGTGGCAAGAAGGTCAAATTTCATACAGGGCATCGCCAATGGCGCTGCAAAAATAGAATAATCAGCCGGAAAACCGGTATATGCCGGACTAGTGAATGCCCGAGCCGAGGTAGGACTCGACGTTCTGCTGCGTGATGACCTCCAGCGGGAAGAGATCAGTCGCCGGCGTGCCTTTTTTAAACATGAGGTGGTTAACCAGGTGGCTGATGCCCAGCGACGCCTGCCGCTTCGGGTTCTGATTGATCAGGAAGTCAATGACGCCCGCTCTTAAATAGCGCAGGTTTTCTTCGAGCAAGTCGTAGCCCACCAGGCGAATGTCCTGGCGGCCATATTTCTCCACGATCGAAGCCGCTACTGCTGTGCCCTTGGAAGTACTCACAAACAAACCGCGCAGGCTCTTGTCGTCCAGCAACGTTTTGAACTGATCTTCAAACGATGGGTCTTTCGGGTTCATATTAAAGTCGACGATATCAAACGCGACTTTGCTTTTCTCTTTAAAGTATTCGCGGAAGCCACGTTCTTTTTCCAACAAGTGAACAGAGTCCTGAATGTCTTCGTCGATGTGCAGCACGGCGAGCGTGCCTTTCTCATGTTGGCCCAGGTTCATGAGCTCGGCGCCGACGCGTCCGCTTTGGTGCAGATTCTGACCAATAAAGCTGAGCGACTTGGCTTCGGGAATGTTGGTGTTAAAAAGAACGAAAGGAGTATCGGTTTCACGGAAGAGCTCGAAGATGGGCAGCGCTTCATGGTAGAAGGTCGGGGCGATCAGAATGCCGTCGGGCCGTGCGAGGTGCACGCGATGCGCGGTCTTTTGAAACGAGTCGCGGTCGAGCAGGTCGAACAAAAACAGCTCTACCTGGATACCGTACTGTGCCCACTCCAGTTGGGCCTGCGTAATGCCCAGGTTGGCTTGTGCCCAGTAGGGGTCCTGGTTGGGATCGGGCAGGATCGCGGCAATGCGGTAGTTTTTATTAGAGCCCAGTGTACGTGCCAGGAGGTTGGGCTTGTAGTCGATCTGCTCCATCACGGCAGTGACTTTTTGAAGCGCCTCCGGTGAAACGCGACCGCGGTTGTGCAGTACACGGTCCACGGTTCCGACTGATACACCCGCCAGGCGGGCGATGTCTTTGATCCTGATGTTTTTCTCGACCATACTTCAAAAAAACAATTTTCGTGAGTGATAAGAAAATGTTGCCAAAACGGTGAGTTTCAATGTTCTCGCACACAAAGTAAATGTGTGCGTACACATTTTAAAAATTTTCTTGCTTTTATTTCTTTCATAATCTACTTTCGATCGTGGATTTGCCGCTAGAATATTCGGCTTGCGGCGATTCACGAAGAATAAAATTTTAACCCAAACCCAATCCAAATGAAGAAAAGTCTACTCGGACTGGTCACGTTATTGCTATTGGCCAGCGTCTCGGCATTCGCCCAGACTGTGACCGGAAAGGTCACTTCGGCGGCAGACGGTGCTCCGATTCCCGGCGCCTCCGTACTTATTAAAGGAACTAGTATCGGCACCGCTACAGACACCGGCGGTAATTTCACCCTGGACGTCACAGGCTCTCCCAACAGCGTCTTCGTAATCTCTTTCATCGGCTTCCTGACTCAGGAAGTGCCGGTGTCAAATCAAACAACAGTAAACGTCTCGCTTCAGGAAGATGCTACCCAGTTATCGGAAGTAGTCGTTACCGCCCTGGGTATTGAAAAGGATGCCAAAACGCTGACCTATTCGGTACAGCAGGTAGGAGGTAGCCAGCTCACCACGGCGAAAGACGTAAACTTCGTCAACTCTCTTGCAGGCAAGGTGCCCGGCCTGACAATCAACCGCAGCTCGGCGGGTGCCGGCGGCTCGGCCCGCATTTTGTTGCGTGGTCAGAAGTCGACCCGTGACAACCAGCCATTGATAGTAATTGACGGTGTTCCTATCACTTCTACAAACAGTGCGCAGACGGCCGACATCTGGAGCTCACGCGACGGAGGCGATATCCTTAGCATGATCAACCCGGAAGACATTGAAAGTATGTCGGTATTGAAAGGTGCATCGGCGTCTACCCTCTACGGTAGCCTTGGCCAAAACGGCGTTATTCTCATTACAACCAAAAAAGGTAAAAATGGCGCCGCAAAGGTGGACTTCTCTTCAAACATCACGTTTGATACCCCCATGTACCGCCCGGACCTGCAGTATGAATACCTGCAGACGGATGAAGACAGCCCCTATAGCTGGGGTGCGAAAGGCAGCAGCAAAGATCACGCAAAGTCATTTTACAATACCGGCACAACCTGGATCAATAGCCTGTCGGTTACGGGGGGTAATGAAAAGGCACAGACCTATCTTTCTTATTCTAATACCAGCAACAACGGCATCCTGCCCACGTCTACCTTCGATCAGCATACTGTAAACTTGCGCCAGACAGCGCACGTAAGCGACAAGTTCAGCGTTGATGGCAATGCGATTCTGGGATACCAGAAGACACATAACCGCATGGCGGGTGGCATGTACTTCAACCCGCTCACGGGTCTTTACCTGTTCCCGCGCGGACAGGATTTTGACTACTACAAGGATAAATCTGAATACTATTCGTCTACACGCCACATCTATTCACAAAACTGGTGGAACATAAATGAAGATGAAGGCAAAACAGGTCTGGATAACCAGCAAAATCCTTACTGGATCCTGAACCGGAATCAAAATGAACTGACGCGTCAGAATGTATTTGTATCAGTCGGTCTGACGTACGATTTCACGGATTGGTTGAAACTGCAGGTACGTGGCAACGTCAGCGACGTCGTAGATGAATATGAGCAAAAAGTGCATGCGTCGACGCAAGCTACACTGGCCGATCCCAATGGCCGCTACGTATTGCAGGATGGTCATAGCACCGTGCGTTATGCAGATGCGATCCTGACAGGCAATCGTGCGCTGTCAGAAGACTTCGGCTTGACCTTTAGTGCAGGTGCTTCTATTCGCCGCGAGAAGTTCGTACAAGACAACGTCGACTCAAAAGGATCGGACCTGGCCTTTGCCAACGTATTTACCCTCGGTGCCGTGAAGCCAAGCATCGCGTTGCAAGCACTTAACCGTACAGGACACGAGATCGAAACGCAAGGTCTTTTTGGCTCTACATCATTTGACTATAAGAAGTCGATCTTCCTCGACCTGACGGCTCGTAACGACTGGTCCTCTTCCTTTGCCTATACCTCCAACAAGAGCTCAGGCTTCTTCTACTACTCCGGCGGATTGAACTTTATCGTGACCGAGCTGGCAACGCTCCCGGAAGCGATCAGTTTTGCAAAAGTACGTGGATCGTATGCCAAAATTGGTAACGGGCTACCGGCCTATTCTACTTCAGAGACGCTCACCTATAACGCAGGTCAGTCGGTGCAGTCGGCCTTCCGGCCGCTGGGTGAGCTGCAACCTGAAGAACAAAATACAGTGGAGATTGGAACGGAGCTGCGATTCATCAACGATCGCCTGACGTTCGACTTTACATGGTATAAGATTGAGAATAAGAACCAGTTCTTCAACATCCCCGCCACCCGTGGTTCAGGAGTACCGAAGCTCGGTGTGAACGTCGGAAGCGTGGAAAATAAAGGTATCGAGCTCGCCATAGGGTATGAAGTATTGAACGGCGATGCTGTGAAGTGGAACACCTCGCTGAACTATTCCAGGAATGAGAACACTGTTACCGGCATCCCGCTGGGCGATGGTAAATATCCGTTGACAGAGCCGGGCAATAACTCATATGGCTTATACCTGACAGAAGGTGGCAGCTTTGGCGATATCTACGGCAAGAAGTTCCTGCGTGAGGATGGTAAGATTGTGGTTGACAATACAGGCAAACCCCTCATGGATCCTGCTGGCTTCCAACTGTTGGGTAACCCGATGCCGAAATATTCATTAGGTTGGAACAACACCGTGGCCTATCAGAACTTCACGCTGAACCTTCTCATCGACGGAAGAGTGGGCGGAAAGGTAATGAGCCTTACACAAGCGATCCTGGATGAGCACGGCGTATCACAGGAAACTGCTGACGCCCGCAATAGTGGCGGCGTGAATATTCCGGCCCTGGAGAGCCAGGACGGTGGTGCCACCACAATCGGTGATTTCGAAGGACCCCTGCCTGCTGCAACATTCTACCAAACCGTTGGCGGCCGGAACGGCATTTCAGAATACTATATGTATAGCGCAACGAACTTCCGCTTGCGTGAGCTTTCCCTCAGCTACCGCGTGCCGGTGACGCTGAAGTTTGTAAAAGACATACGCGTATCGGTGGTAGGACGCAACCTGTTCTTCTTCCAGAAAGATGCGCCGTTCGATCCTGAACTTTCCATGAGCTCCGGCAACGGCGTGCAGGGTGTGGACGCGTTTGGAATTCCCTCGACGCGTAGCATCGGCTTTGGTCTTAAATGTACATTCTAATGCAAGTACAAGCGAATCAAAAAAACTGAAAGTATGATTACCCAGAACTCTATATATAAATTCGTTGGCGCATTGGCGGTCTCCGCGGCGCTGACCAGCTGTACCGATAATTTCGACGAGCTGAACTCAAATCCGAACGGCATTACCGATCGCGAAGTAAACGCCACGGTCGACGTAAACGATCTCATCCTGACTAACCTGAAATCAGGGCAGCGCAACATCTATGTTTTTAACCCGTCGTGGCAGTACCAGGTGCAGCAAAACCTGAATGCGGATATATACAGCGGCTATATGATGTCGCCTAACCCGTACCAGGGCAACACCAACAACATGACCTATGCGCTGGTAGCAGGCTGGAATGAGACTGCGTTCAACGTAGGCTACGACAACGCGATGAAACCGCTGACGGTTGTCGAAGACAGTACGCGAAACAAAGCTGACAGACGGGACACACACGCCATGGCCAAAATCCTGAAAGTGGAAGCTATGCACCGGATAAGCGACATCTACGGGCCAATCATCTATACCAAGTATATGAAGCCTAATCCGGATGGCTCTGTTGACTACGATACACAGGAAACAGCGTACACCGCATTCTTTGAAGATCTCAAGACGGCCATCGAAATCCTGACAGACCTTTCTGGCCAGCAGCCTTCCACCGCGTTCGCATCGGCCGACCTGGTGTACGGCGGGGACTACTCCAAGTGGTTGAAGTTCGCGAATACACTGCGCCTGCGCCTGGCAATTCGCATTTCTAACGTAGCACCCGAAAAGGCGAAGGCCGAGGGCGAAGCCGCACTGGCAAACAGTGGTGGACTGCTGGACAGCAATGCCGATAATTTCCTGGTGGATATCGAAACAGCCGTGCATCCGCTGAACGTCATCAACAACGATTGGGGTGATCTTCGTATTGGCGCACCACTGGGTGCTATAATGACTGGATACAACGACCCACGTTTACCTTACTATGCCTTGCCGGCAAGCGATGACGTCGTAGAAGGCCAGTACATTGGTATCCGCCAGGGTATCAATATCGATGAGAAGGCGCGGTACGCTGATTACTCGAAGCTGGTGACCTTCGGGAATAAGATTCAATTGATGGTAGCGGCGGAAGCATGGTTCCTGAAAGCTGAAGCAGCATTGAAAAGCTGGGCGGGTGCTGGCATAGCCGGTGACAATTACGAAAAGGCCATTCAGCGATCGTTTGAACAGTATGGCGTTACAGGCTCGTTAGCCACCTATCTGGCCGATGACGAACATTCCTCCAGCGAATACATCGATCCGAAAGCTGTTACTGAAGATCAGAATGATATTAAAGCCGGCGACCCCAACCTGAGTACCGTTACCATCAAATGGGAAGAAGGTGCGTCAGCGGAGGTCAAGCTGGAGCGAATCATTACGCAAAAATGGATTGCCATGTACCCCGAAGGTCAGGAAGCCTGGAGTGAATTCCGGCGCACAGGCTATCCGAGACTTTACCCCGTCATTGTCAACAACAGCGGTGGCAAGATCACGGGATTCATAAAACGTCTGGGCTTTGCACAAAGCGAATACTCGACTAACAAATTTGCACTGGACCGTATCATCTCAACGATGGGTGGTCCTGACACTGGCGGCACCCCGTTGTGGTGGGATGTCGATTAAGGTTTAACTCTTTCATAGGGAGTTAGTTTGGTTGGAGGCTTTCCGCTGGTTACGGAAAGCCTCCTTTTTTTATGCCTACGACGTTCGAAACCTGTCACGTTTCCCCGTCTATCTTTGTCTTGACCCCAAAGCAAAGCCATGGACGCCACGTACCGCAAGTTATTGACCTATTCCTACAACATCGTCGGCTCATACGAAGACGCTAAGGATCTCGTACAGAGCACAATGGAAAAATACATCACACTCGACAAGCGTCATATCGAGCACGAGGTGAACTACCTCATCAAGACCGTTATCAACGCCTCCATCAATTTTAAGAACCGAGCGGAAAAACAAAAAGGCTACGGCGTGTGGCTGCCGGAACCGATGGCCACCGAAAGTCCCGATCTCAACCTGATCAAAGAGCAGACCGCCAGCTATTCCCTGCTGGTGTTAATGGAAAAGCTCAATGCCAAAGAGCGGGCAGTGTTCATCTTAAAAGAAGCGTTCGGCTACAGCCACGAAGAGATAGCAGACGTGCTGGACACCACGGTAGAGAACTCCCGGCAGTTGCTCACCCGGGCCCGTAAGTCCCTGGATCAAACGCCGGTCCGCGCCGATATGCCCACACAGGGCGTGCTGGAAAAATACATTCAATCGATCCTGGACGCGGACCTCGATACACTCGAGCACTTGCTGGTAGAGGACATCCGGCTAATGGCCGACGGTGGCCGCAGCGTGAAGGTTGTGAAAGATGTAGCCGTAGGCAGAGAAGCCGCCGCGCGACTACTGCAGCATATATACACGTTATTCCTGCGCGACACCGAGCATACCTTTACGACAATCAATCACCAGCCAGCAATATGTTTCTATAAGAACGGCGCATTGTATAACTGCCACGTACTGGAGATCACCGCCGACGGCCAGGTTGGCAATATCTTCTCCATTGTAGCCCCCGAAAAACTTCGTATGATTTCGTAACATTTCTTGTCACGTTCTATCGCGACGGGTTGTCTTCTACACAAATATTGCAACAAACATGAAGACACTATTGCGCATCGATGCCAGCATACGCCGGCGCGGATCGTTCAGCCGGACATTAGGCGACGCTTTTGTGGAAGCGTGGAAACATCGTTATCCGCAAGGCGACGTTCTACGCCGCGACATTGGCCACGAGCCGCTGCCGCATTTATCAGACGAAGTAGCCAATGCATTTTTTACGGGCCGGCGAGACCTGCAGGCGCTCACGCTCAGCAACCACCTATGCGATGAGCTCAAACAAGCGCCCGAAGTACTCATTACCTGCCCGATGTATAATTTCGGCATCCCGTCTACGCTGAAGGCATGGTTCGACCTGGTGGTCCGTGCAAACGAAACTTTTCGGCGCAACGGCAGCCAATACGAAGGACTACTACACAACAAGACAGGGTACGTCATCATGGCCATGGGCGACGGGCGCCCGGGCCTGCGCACGACCGAGAACTTTGAGTATTACCTCACAGACATGCTCGCATTCATGGGCATACATGACGTACGTATCATTACCGTAGGGGGCACCGCCATGCGCAGCTTTACCGACGACTGGCAAACCACTTACCAACAATCCATCACTCAACTGCTAAACAATTAAACTATGAATACGCAAGAACAAACAATCGAAGCTGTAAAGAACACCATCCGTGAATTTCTGAAAGGTGGCGACACAAACGACCCAGCGCTCCTCGAAAAAGTACTACACGCCGACTACCAAAACGTACAAGACGGCTTCTTCGGTGATACAGGCATCTTTACATTCTCCAAAGCAGAATACAAACATCTCGTAGAAACCAAACGCTTTGGAGGCTCACCCCGTACCGTCGACTTCGCGTCGGTGGAAGTGTTTGGCAATCTGGCCACGGCCAAAGTCTACCTCGAAAGCGCTGTGCTGCGGTTTACCTCGTATATCGTAGTGGTGCAGGAAGGCGGCCGTTGGTTGATCCGAAACAACTTTCCGAGCATTGTGCCGAAGGCGGCGTGACATCGGTCGTCGTGAGCGATTAGGGGCATGCACCCGATAATGCCTTGCGGGCCGGCGCACGCCGGTTGCCACAAGCACGATCGCCAGCGCTTGCTGCTGGCGGTCGCGCAAGGGACATAAGATGCCGTTTACGTATTGGAAGAACTCTACTCCCAATGTCATCAGCACCGTGCCGCCTTCTACAGGGGGTAACGGGTTGATCAATGTAATAGAGTTATGCGAGCGCGTGCTGACGGCTTGCGGCGGTCCTGTTTGAGTGTGCAGGACATATTGCCCGCTACGATGGTTGATTGCGGCTATCCCCATCGTTAGTTGAAAATGCGTGGCAGCCTTAGGCGCCTTCACGAATTGGCCGGTGGGGCATGCTTGTAGCGATACGGTGCAGGTTTTTGTTTTGCGATCTATAGCGGCGGTGTGAGTGCCCATTAGCACGCTGTGTAAGCGGGTATTGTTATTGAATTCAAAACCTTTTAGCGATGACATGTTTTCAACGGTCAATACACGTCGGCCCAGGAGGTGCTGGTTGTCGGCATGCAGCACCGCGAGCATCGCGCTGGTTAGCCGGCTGGTCATGCGGCTATCCGCGAGCGTTGCGAAAAGCGGATGGAAGGCTGCGCGCAACAATTTGACGGCATGCGCACAGACACCAAATTCGACGTTATGCTTATGCACGCGCGCAAACGCCGGATCGGTGCGGATACGGTGGGCATCCACAGACGTAATCTTCCGGACTAAATAGCCGAAGTAGCGATGGTAGTAGTATACCCTGTTACCTAGCTTACCCGTGA
Organism: Dawidia cretensis; assembly: GCF_018598175.1. Classification (GTDB taxonomy): domain Bacteria; phylum Bacteroidota; class Bacteroidia; order Cytophagales; family Cyclobacteriaceae; genus Ohtaekwangia; species Ohtaekwangia cretensis. The sequence continues at coordinate 28,700 of NZ_JAHESE010000017.1, read as the reverse complement.
ATTTGAGAATACCCGTTTGTTTTGCCATATCAATGCTAGATACGGCAAAAGATTATGGATGGACAAGGCCGGGTGTCCCAAATGGATCATAATGACACATAATGTCCTATAATGTCCCAGTTATTCCCATAATTTCCCATAATGTCCTATGGATATCTGATAGCAAAACAGGTTTTACCCGTATCAACTTCCTACCTATCTCATACTAAAAGCATATGTAAAGCATGACAATAACATCCCTGCGCTCGGGAATGCTATATGTCGGGTATAATTGATGGATAACGATGCCAGGGCTTTGACACGGGTGATACATAACCTCTTTTTAACGTAAGGTCATCCAATTCTCTATCAGTGAAAACGTTTGTGGTGTTCAGAACCACTGGCCTGGTTTGTGAGCCGGTCAATCTGCAAAATCACCGTTGGTAGTGATTTTTACTATATCTCAGGCTACCCTTTATTGGGTGCTGTATACCCTGCATAGGGTATATTTAGAACAATTCCAAATAGGTTTGTGTCTGACAAAACACTTCTCCGCATATTTGCGCGCCCTCTCCAACCGCACCCCAGGTGATAAAAATCTATGGGTGCGTGGTTTGAAACTCAAACTCAGAACTATAGATCAATTCTACACACATGAATCGCATACTCTACATGTTTTTATTCCTGCTGCTCACGGCAGGAGCGCTCCATGCGCAGACCGGGAAAGTGACCGGTACCGTAAAATCAAATGATGGACAACCTGTGCCGTTTGTAAACGTCTATCTGAAAGGTACGAGCAAAGGCGTAATGACCGATGCCAATGGTAATTTCGAAATTACCGGCGTAAAAGACGGTACCTACACCGTTGTTGCCAGCAGCGTGGGTTTGCAGACCATTACCCAGTCTGTCGACGTTACCGGTGGCCAGTCGGCGTCCGTGGCCATTGCCATGGCCGAAGACGACGAAGAGCTCCAGGAAATTGTCGTCACGGCAAACCCCAGTCAGCACGTGACGGACTATCCTTCTGTTTCGTTGCGCCTCAAAACCCCGCTGATCGAAACGCCACAGAACATCCAGGTGGTAAGCGGCCAGGTGCTGCGCGAGCAAGCGATCTTCGACATGCAGGAAGGCGTAACCCGTAACGTCAGCGGCGCCAGCCGTTCGGACCACTGGGAGAACTATGCCCGCATTGTGATGAGAGGTTCGCGTGTAGCGTCTTTCCGCAACGGTATGGACGTTACCACATCATGGGGCCCCATGACCGAAGACATGAGTATGGTAGAGCGTATCGAGTTCGTAAAAGGCCCGGCAGGTTTTATGCTGGCGGCCGGCGAGCCGAGCGGGTTTTATAACGTAGTAACAAAGAAGCCTACCGGTATCACGAAGGGCGAAATGGGCATGACCATTGGTAGCTTCGGTACGTACCGCGGCACGCTCGACTTTGATGGCAAACTGAGCAAGGACGGTAAGGTATTATATCGCCTGAACCTGATGGGGCAGGAGAAAGGTACGCAACGTAAGTTTGAATACAACAACCGCGTTTCAGTAGCACCGGTTGTGAAATTCCAATTTAATCCGACAACATCCCTTACGGCCGAGTATAACCTGCAGTATGCGCAGATGTCTCCGTTAGGGTCAAGCTACGCCTGGTCGCCGACCAAGGTCTATGACGAGCGGGTTGCCGATGACTTCACGACGATGGAAGCCAATATGTCGCCGACGACAATCCGCGACCATTCGCTTATGCTCACATTTTCGCATAGCCTTGACGAGAACTGGAAATTTACCAGCCAGCTGGCATACCTGCGGTTTAGCCAGGAAGGTGAAAGCCTGTGGCCGACGGGCTTCGCGGGCGACACGTTGATACGCGGCGTCGGCATCTGGGACGTGCTGGGCACGGTAAAGGTAGGACAGTTCTTTTTGAACGGCGACGTGCAGACGGGTGCTGTTAAACATCGCATTCTTGCCGGTATCGACATGGGTTCGAAAGATGTGTATAACGACTATTCAACGAGTGGTGTCTTTGGGAAGCTTAATGTATATGATCCCCAATATGGATTTGTGCCGGCCTCAGCGTACCCGGTATACGATCGAAGCCTGGACATCCGCAAGCGTGGGTTACAGTCGACCAGTCAGTACTCGGCATTGTATGTTCAGGACGAACTACGATTCCTTGAAGAAAAATTGCGTGTAACGTTGGCTGCCCGGTATACGAGTGCTAAAAACATGGACCAGGACGCCGACGATAAAGTTACTCCGCGTATCGGTTTGAGCTATTCCATTAACAGCCTGACCAGCGTATATGCTGTATACGATGAATCGTATCTACCACAAACCGGTAATAACCGTGTCGGGGAAGCGTACGTACCTGTCGAAGCCAGCAACAAGGAAATTGGCATAAAGCGTGAATGGCTGGGTGGACGCTGGACAGCAACGGTGTCAGTATATGAAATTCTGAAGGATAAAGTCCTGGTGCCGGATCCAGATCAGCTACCTACCCAGTTTTTTTCCGTTCAGTTGGGTGAAAGCCGTACACGCGGCTTCGAATTTGATATCCGTGGGCAGCTCTTCGAAGGCCTGGACATTACCGCCAACTATGCATATACCGATGCAGTAATAACAGAGGACGTCAGCGATGATCTGGTCGATCAGCAGGTGCCGGGTACTGACAAGAATATTGCGAACGTATGGTTGAACTACCGTTTCCCGGCAGGCCCTGTACGTGGCCTCGGCATTGCCGCAGGGGTGCAGCATGCGTCGAAACGCTCAAACTGGTATGGACAGTGGACAAGAGCGAACGATCCGGACATGCCTGACATCACCCGTTTCGATGGTGCGGTCTCTTACCAATTTACAAAAATGTCGGTGTCGGTCAACGTGAACAATATCTTCGATACCAAACTGCAGTCTGGCGCTCCGTACTATGGAATGTACTACTGGCAGACCGAGCCTATGCGTAACTACCGTGTGACGATCGGGTACAAATTCTGAGAATCTTCTATCCGCTTTACAGCCGAAGCAATATAAAAATAGGCCGCTCGATCGAGCGGCCTATTTTTATTGCTAACAGCGTTTACTTCAATTTTACCTCCACCCGCTTAGCCGGCATGCGCGGCTTATAGGGGATGTTGGCGATGGCAGGCGTGGCCGCAGCATCCTTCTTCCTTGCTTTTTTCGTCCGCTTCTTCTCTTTCTTCAGCCGATGCAGATACATAATAAAGCCCGTGATCGGAAGTGACGCACAGATTAGCGATACAAATACAGCCAGCACTTGCGTGGGCCAGCCGTAAATCTTGCCGGTGTGGATGTCGTAGTTGGAATTGCGCCACTTCATTCCAAGCCCTTTCGCTTCGTGGTCTACCAACAACGAGAGATCGCCGGTGGCGCCATTGTAATAGACATAGTCTGCGTTCTTCCACCACGAATCACCATGATAGTGCACCAAACCGCCGACACGGGCGTTCTTTTTGGTGGGAAAGTTAAAGGTTACACGCAGGAGCTTGTCGGCGTTGTAGCGTTGCCGTACGTCTTGCCATGCGCGGGTAACACCTTCTGCCGTGGCGGTATCGGTGGTGTCACGTACGTTCAGATAAGCAACATCCTTTTTCGTTGAGCCCATCGCATTAAACACACTCTCTTCCCACCACACAAACGACCAGGTGAGGCCGGTCAGGGCAATAATCAGTGCGAAGATAAAGGCATAGAACCCCAGGACGTTGTGGAGGTCGTAGTTTACGCGCTTCCATTTGGCGTTCCACTTGATGGCGATGCTCTGTTTGATCTGGGCCACACGTTGCGGCCACCACAGCACAATGCCGGTAATGAGAATAAAGACAAAGATGGTGACAGACCACCCCACGATCATATTGCCAATGTCGCGGCGCAGCAGCAGGTTTTGGTGAATGCGGCGCATGAAATAAAAGAACTCGGTGCTTTTATCGATGGTGCCCAGCACCTGGCCGGTGTAGGGATTTACAAAAACCTGGTTGTAATAAAGGATCTCATCCTTCTCCCACCACGACGTGCTTTCTGCATTTCGCTTGTTGGCAGAGAAATAATAGGCGCGACTTGGGTCTCCGTAAATGGAAACAAAGTTAATGGTCTTCTCCTGGCCGAGGGCAGCTTGCGCAGAGGCTTTCAGCGTATTGATGTCGACCAGGGTCTCGCCCGGCTCGACGTGCGTGAGGGCAGGGTGGAAGACCTGAAAAAGCTCTTCTTCAAATACAAAGATGGCGCCGGTAATGCTGACCACGACAACAACAATGCCGGAGACAATGCCGAGCCAGCGATGTAAAAAAAGAAGAGCTTGTTTAATCATGATCCGTATATCAGAAAGTATACCCTAAAGTCACCAGGAAGTTATGCGGCTTTCCGGGGAAGAGGCGTATGTAGTCATAGCCGCCCACCCAGTATGTTTTGTCGAAGATGTTGTTGAAGTTACATTGGATCTTGACTTTGTTCACCGTGTAGTACAGGGCGGCATCCACCAGCACGTAGTCCGGGATAGACTGTTGGGCGTTGATGCTCAGAACACGGCGGCCCACATAGTTGGTGCCGATGCCGAAGCCCAGGCCCGTGAAGTCTCCACGCGGAATCGAGTAGCGCGTCCAGAAGCTTCCCTGGTGATGTGGCGCATTGGGCATTTGCCGGCCTACCTCTGCTTCGTTGAAGCTTTCTGTAATAGAGGCATCGTTGTACGAATACGTGGTAAGAATGCTCCAGTGCGGCAGGATGTGTCCCAATATATCTAACTCGATACCCCGCGACCGGTCTTCGCCGATCTGGCGCAACAACTCCGGATTGCCAGGGTCGTTGGCGTTCAGCAGGGTACCCTGTTGCTCGATCTGGTATACGGCAACGGTCATCGACAATTGTTTCTCGAACCACTCGCTTTTAGCGCCAACTTCATACATCTTGCTTGTCAGCGGGTCGAACGGCCCGCCGGCATTGGGGTTCGAGATGGAAGATGCCGTTTGTGGATTATAACCTTCCACATACGTGCCATACAGATTGATCTGTGGCAGCAATGCGTATACCAGGCCCACGCGGGGCAGGAAGGCATTTTGACGTACGTTCTTTTCGTCACTTGTACGATAGCCTACTTTGTCTATATAACGCTCGTAACGAACACCGAGCAGTGCCTGGAATTTACCATACTTGATAAGGTCCTGTGCATAGGTACCGTGCAGGTTGTAGAACGTCGGGGCTTGGGCAGCCGTTACATAAGTATATTTCGTCATGTCTTTCAGTCCTTGCGAGGCCAACGGGTTTTGCAGGTCGAAGTGCGGCACGTTCGGTACGAGGATGGCGTTACCCTCGGCATCGACCCTGTTGAGGTATCCGCCCGCTGTAATCTGCGAGGCGCCGGGCGGCAACTCGTCTTGTGCATAGTCATGGCCCAGCAGGATTTTGTGCTCGATGGCGCCTGTGTGCGCCGTATAGTTTAGGAAGGCCGACAGGTTGTCGCTGTAGCGTCTGCGCTTGCGCTGGAACACCTGCATCGCGATATGGTCGGTCATCGCCTGGCCTTGCTCGTCGCGCGCATAGGCATTGGCACTCCGGTGCTCGAGCAGGTCTTCGTTGTAGCCCGTCTTCAGATACGCTACATTGAATGATAGCCGCTCCGTAAACTGATGATTGAGCGATACCGAAATGTTATAGGTGTTTTCTTTCAGGAAGTCGTTGGCCGAGCTCAGTGCCAGGGACGTGGGCGTCGAGTACAGGTCGTTTTGCATGGTGGCCTGTCCGCGGTCCAGCCGGCTGTCCGATTGGTTGTAAATAATATCCAGGTTCAGCCGGGTCTTCTCCGAGGCCAAAAATGAAAGCGAGGGCGCAATGACAATGTTTTTGTCGAATTGCAGGTCGCGGAATGAATTGGCGTCCTCATAACCCAGGTTGATGCGGTAAAGCAGCTTACCGCCGTCGTTCACCGGGCCGGTGAAGTCGCCCAGCGCCCGGAAAGTATTGAAGCTGCCGAACGAGAAGTCCAGGGAATTGCGTTGATAATCCAACGGCTTCTTCGTCACCCGGTTTACTACGCCGCCAGGTGTAGCGTTGCCAAACAGCGCGGAAGAAGGACCTTTCAGTACTTCAACCCGTTCCAGGTAGTTGGCCAGCGGCTGTTTCCAGAACCCCGAAGAGGTGCGCATGCCGTTGAGAAGTTGTGTATTGCTCTGGCCATTGATGCGGTAGCCACGGATCGTAATATCGTCGTATGTCGTAAACTGGCTCACACCGCTCATGTTCTTTACCGTCTCGCCTACACGCATCAGGCCCTGGTCGGCAATCAGCTCCTTTGTAACGAAGGCGGCCGACTGCGGCAGATCTTTCGCGGCCAGCTCGGTCTTCGAACCAATAAAGGTCTGGGAGTTTTTATACGACTGTTCCTTACGGCCGATAATCTCGACCTGCTGTAAAACGTTGTCGTTTTCCGCCAGCTCGAAGTCAAAGGTCTGCGACGAGCCGTCGGTGACAGTAACATTTTTTACCTGCGGCGTATAGCCCACCATAGAGGTAGAAAGCCGGTACTGGCCTGGTGCCAGGCTCAGCTCATAGTGGCCGTCGGCGTCCGACACGGTTCCGCCGGTAGTGCCTTCGGCCATGACCGACGCTCCGGGAAGTGACTCGCCTGCAGCATTTTTAATGGTGCCGGCTACTTTGCCCGACTGGGCAAATGCCGTCGTGGCGCCCAGCAGCAAAACAAATAAGATGATTCTAAAAAGGTTCGTGGAAAGATGGTGCATAGATGATCGTATACGAATGAGCCGCAAAACTAATTTAGACTCATTATCGATAGCAAGGCACTCGCACTATAAGTGACGCAGTTGCTGATAAACACCTTTTGGAAGGGACCATCCGGGAATTCACCTACCCTATGAAGGGTAGGTGAAGCTACTTGGATATGGTAACAGTGCCTTTGTAATTTCTGTCAGGACAGAAAGCGTTGGTCACTGTATAGAAATAAACTCTGCTGGACAGACCGCCGCCGGTCCAGTTATTCTGGTAGTTTTTCTTTTCACGACCGGGTTGAGCACGTTCGCAGGCAGCGTCTTATTTGGCAGCCGCCGTCACGTTCTTCTCGAAGCCTGAGCAGGTATTCTTTGCCGTCTGCGTGATGGCATCGGTGCCTGCCTTTCCAGGCGTGGCAGATACTGGTGCCGTTGGGGGGTGCCAACGATTGCTAACGCACCGGCTATGTTTTTTGAATAGACTTCCGTAAAGAATTGTCTATAAAATAATAAAACCTTACAAACCGTTGGGGAACTTAAAATCTACTGATACTTTTGAGCGTTCAATGGTCAATAAGATCGATAGCTGGTGTGTATGTAATAATGCTGTAGCTATTGAAAGTATAGTTAGTATAGTATTGTTGTATTGAGCGTTTAATAGAACCCCTTTACGGAAGTCTCTTCCGTTTGTCGTGTAGTTACATTTTCTTATGATACGTAATCCTCGGATTGTACGGGCAATTTCCCTGTACTGTCTCCTTCAATTCACATGCTCGATCGTGTGTCCGTCGGTAACTTATGCTTTGACGTCAGGGCCCTCGCAACCGGAGTTTTCGAGTTTTGAGCCGGTGGCGACTACCAATATGGTGGACGAGTTCACAGGCGACTTTACCTATAATCTGCCGTTGCTGGAAGTGCCCGGCCCGCAGGGCAGCGGTTATCCGGTGTCACTATCGTACCATAGCGGTGTTGGGCCGGAAGAGGAAGCTTCATGGGTAGGGTATGGCTGGACGCTGAATCCGGGCGCTATCAATCGAAGCGTGCGGGGCCTGCCGGATGATTACCGCGGTGACGAAATCGAATATCATAACAAAATGCCACGCAACTGGACGGCTACTGTAGGGTTAACCGCCGGATTTGGCGAAGCGTTTGGCTTTGATTTCTATAAGACGCTGGGGGTAGAGCTTTCCGGAAGTGCGACACTTCGCTATAATAATTACCGCGGCTTTGGTTACAACGCAGGCGTAGGCCTATCGTTGGGGCGTGGAATCGTGTCGCTTGGCTATGGCGTTTCGGACGGCAGCGGCTCCTGGTCGCTGGATTTGAACCCCTATGCCACTTTAAATTGGGTGAAAGGAAAGACCGATCAGAACGGCCAGCCCATGGGACGGGAAATTTCGCAGTATGCGGCCAAAACAATCGAGCGGGCCAGGACGAGTACCGGAAAAGGATGGAATCTGTTCGGTAAGTCCTACGGTGTTTACACCTATACGGAAACCACCCATCCCAACGCAGTAACCCCGTACCTGGGCATGTCGTATAATGTTTCCATTGCTTTTCGGATCAATCCCGGCCCGATACCGGTCGGCGGCAATGGTAACATTCTGGGGAGCTATTCTTTTCAGGAAAATGTACCGTCGTATTCAGTAGACACGTACGGATTCCTTTATTCCCGGGAGGCCAGCACCGTCGATCAAATGGATTACCACGTAGAGCAGGAAGGCGACTTCAACAAGCGAGACGTTTTTCTGGGCGTTCCATTTAACGATGCAGATAATTTTATTGTTACCGGAGAGGGTATTGGTGGCGGATTCCGATTATATAACCAAACAGCAGGCCAGTTTGCGCCGAGTTATACCGCTAACCGAACAGTAATCAGGAATGCCGGCGGAGAAGTTTCGGCAGGCTGGAATTTTGGCCCCGGCGTCGACGTGGGCACGGGCGAGCATACCCTGGAGGTCGGCGAATGGAAGCGCGATATGTCGGAGTTTCAACCCGCGGCCGGTGATCGTTCAGGCGAGCCGGTTTTCTTTCGGTTCAACACGGACCTGGCGGGTGAGTGGGGTACCAATCATACGGACCTACCCTTAAGCGCCCAGCTGAAAGCGGGCACGGTGACGTTAGGCCCTCGTACGCCGCGAAGTGATTTTTCAAGATACAATAAGGAATCGGGCCGCACCGGGCGCTCTTCCTACATCGGCTACCATACCAATAGCGAGATGGTCGACGGCAACGGAGTGCCTACTTTCTCAGCATACTCGAAAAACGAGTACATCAATACGGCCTTAAATCGCCGCGAAGCTCTACCGGATCAGATCGGAGAGTTGGCGGTGTTTAATCCAGCCGGTGTGCGCTATATCTATGCACTTCCCGTATATAACCGCAGCCAGGTAGAGCTGAGCCATGGCGTCCGGAACCTGACCAGCATCGAGAAGAATTACCGGGCATATGCCAACGCGCCCGATCGAGAGATCCAGGTAGGAACCATACAACAGTCTCCGTATGCGACAGCATTTTTGCTCACCGAAATCACCCTGCCGGATTATGTCGATCGTGGCGCGGTTACAGAGGGCGAACGCGGACCATCGCCGGACGATCTGGGCGGCTACACGCGGTTCAACTATCAACAGGTCTTTGGCACATACCGATGGCGTGCACCCTTCGAAGGGATGATCTATAACAAAAACTCGCATTCCGATCCGCTCGACGACATGGTGAGCTATGCCGAGGGAGAAAAGGAACTGCGCTATCTCCATACCATCGAAACGAAAACCCACGTCGCTTTCTTCGATACGGAAGACCGTGTGGATGGTAAAGGTGCCGGAGAGGATGCTTTTAAAAAGGGTGGACTCCCAGGTTCGGGGCGACTGAAGCGACTGAAGCAGATTCGCCTGTATCAGCTTTCGGACTGTGAGCGCGATGCGAACCGAAAACTGGTGCGGACAGCCAACGGATCGCCTAAACTTCTCGAAAACGCAAAGGTTATCCAGACAGTGTTTTTGGAATACGACTATTCCCTCTCAACAGGCGTTCCTAACGGTGACACCGGTCAGGGGAAGCTCAAGCTAAAACGTGTATACACCGAATATCAGGGTATCAAGCGCGTGAGCATTAGTCCGTATGAGTTTCAGTATAGTTATCCGTCAGCTACGGAATACGATGCATTTCCGGCTATTTATACAACCAATGGTGACTATGACGTTACGCGCGACTACCGCACATTCGCTACCAATGCGGAAAACCCAGAGTACTCGCCTTTTCTGAACGACGCCTGGGGCATGTGTCAGGCAAATGGTGAAGCACAATTCGAGGCCATGCGTCCCTGGTTAAACCAGAAGAGCTCGCCCGGTTTCGATCCCGCGGCGTGGCATTTGAAGGTGATTACATTACCCTCCGGCGGGCAGATTCATGTTCAGTATGAACAGGACGACTATAATTTTGTACAGGATCAGGAGGCGCACGTAATGGCCACCTTGCTGGAACCGCAGGCGGGGTCACCGGGTGGTCGGTATTTTATCGATGCTGCTTCCGTGGGCTTATCTCCCGGCGACAACCTCACCGAGGCCGCCCGGATGATTCGGGATCGGTACGTTACAGGCAAGAAAAAAATTCACTTCCGTTTCTTGTATAAGCTACTCGGGGAAGGCGCACCCTCGCTGGAGAGTTGCAATGCAGAATATATTTCCGGGTACGTCGCTGTCAAGGATAGCGGCGTGGAAGGAGGTCTTTTATATATCGATATAGACGGTGGACAGCGTCCGCCCGTGGAGGTGTGCCGTGACTTTGTAAAAGCATATCGTCTCGGAAAACTGGATACCGATGGATCCTGTAATCCCACGGGGATTAACCCGCCGGACGACGCCGAAGAGATCGTGAACCAGCTCAAAGGTATGATGGAAGGCATTTTTGTGCCCGGGGACCTATGCAATGGCATGAACTACGCGCATTCGTATTTCCGTATTCCCACGCCGCTGGCGAAGAAGGGTGGCGGAGTGCGCGTGCGGCGGCTCATGATGTTCGACAAAGGGCTGGAAGAAAATGCTGTGCTATATGGAAATGAATATCTCTACCGCATGCTTGAAAACGGAAGGGAGATCAGCAGCGGCGTGGCAACGAACGAACCCCGGGCGATGCGGGAAGAAAATATACTCGTAGACTATATTGCCCGCGGGGATCAGGGTAAGACCAGCAAGCTGGTGGCAGGAGAAGATCTGAAGCAGTCAGAGGGGCCGTTGGGAGAGAGTATTTTGCCGTCGCCTTCAATAGGCTATGCACAGGTTATTACCAGGCCAATCAACGGTGGCGCCTCGGCCGACGGCTTCTCCGTGAGTGGATACAATACGGCCCGGAAATATCCCATCAAACTGGGCAACCCGATGGATGACAAAACGATGACACCAATCTATCGGATGGATGATTCACCCAAACAAATCGTCGCGCCTTTTTATACCAGAATAAAAACGCGTACGGACGCTACGCAGGGATTTGCGTTTTTATTGAACGACATGCACGGCACACCCCAATACGAGGAGCAATACCGCGGCCCGTATACCAATATTGCCACCCTGGCCAGCGCCGTGAAGGTCAGCCGGCGGGACTATACCTATTTTGAACCAGGCGAAGCCGTGCCTATGATGTCATCGCTCACCGAGGAACTGAAATACAAACACCCCGGGCGGGAAGTAGATTTGACATTTGCCCAGCGGCATGTAAAAGAAGAATCAAACGACGTAAACACGGAGCTGGATTTTGATATCACGCCGTGGATCTTTGGTGTCATTCCGTTTTTTACAGGGATCCCAGCCTTTAGTAACATTGACGGCGAGCTGAATACGCACATGACCACGAAGGTAGTACGCTACCCGGCCATTCTGCGAAAAATAACGTCCCTGGCCGAAGGCATTGAACATTCAGAAGAATACATAGCATTTGACGAGAGCACCGGACAGCCCGTGTCCGTGCGCACCTCGGACGAGTTCGGCGGCGCGTATTTGGCACAGGGTATTCCCGCTAACTGGGAATATCCCGGCATGGCCGGCAAGTGGCAACGTGAAGGATACAAGTTCCCGGGTAATTTTACGCTCACAGGCGAGTATTTGTCGCTGGGTAGCAATTATTGTTTGATGGAACTTTTTACCCGCGGCGACCAGATCCAGCTTGGTGACGCGTCAAGCGCCGTCTACAATGTAGTCGATCGTGACTATCAGGGTAATCGCCTGAAGGTTGCATTGGCGCGGGGTGCGTCGGCTGTCTCCGGTTCGATAACATCCTTTACCATTCTGCATACGGGTCGCACCAACGAGCTGCAGAAGCAGGCGGGGTCCATCGTATTTCACTATGAAGAGCCGGCGCAAGCCGTGCCGCCGACCGTAAGCAATGCGGATAGGTATGTGGAACACGGACAGAATCGCTATGGCGCGGACCTGAGCCAACGGGTAAAAGGCCTGAGCGGTCAGGGGCGGTTTGTGTTGGCCGGGCCGTATGAGCATATGGACTTGTCTTCCTTTCAAAGCATGTTGACTATGTGTACGGTAGACCTGCAAGATGTGCGGGCCAGTCAATTAAAGTTTGCCTATACAGTCACCGGAACGGGAGTTTCGCTCAAGCTGATATCTTTTACGGTGTTGTGTAACCAGGCAACGGGAGAATCGGAGACAATAACAGCGCCAGGCTGGGAATAAAATGATTTACGAGAGAATAATATCCAGAATTTTTATGTGTCGCTATATTCTGATCATCATTGGTTTCGTGCTGTCGTTGGGCAATGCGTACACGCAGCCACAAAATATAATTGCACCGGGCGGAAATGGTGGATTTGAGACCGAGGGAAGTGCCGGTGACTTTACCGGTAACGTGAATAGCTCGAGTTGGAAGGTTGAACGATCTCAGGATATCCCTGCTTATGCCGGGCAATGGTCTTTAAAATGTACCTCACCAAGCGAACAGGTAGGAGGGACTGGAGGGACCGCATTCCTTTCGACGGCGATTCCGGGGTTCAATCCGCAAGCTAAGTATACTGTGAAGGTTCGCTTTTTCCTTCCCCTTAATTCGAACGTTCCTGATGGCTCCACGTTTATGTTAGGGCTATCCTCGCAAACCCCAGGCGTTGGAAAAGAGGGCATACCGTGTACCCCTTTGATCCGGTTTAACGTAGGGATGGAAGAAAAAGGTAAGTGGGTGGAGTTATATCGTGGTTATTCTCCACCCTATGGAGGTTCCAACTTCTATTTTTACATGGCGTATTTCTCGCCATCAGGATCAGGACCACCGTTACCGGCAGCCACCTTCTATATTGACCAGATCGAGATATTAGAGGATACGTCACCGGAAATAATAACGGTTGCTACTGTCACGGACATAAATGACGTGACATTGACAGCCACCGGCGGTTTCCCTGGAATGCCGTACGAATTCCAGTGGAGCGGTCCCAATACTCCCACGGGTGCCGTTCGTGAAAACCTGCCGGCGGGAATGTATAACATCTTAACCAAACAACCAGGAGTTGCTGCGTACCAAAAGTATTTATGTTATACTAAAATATTGACTATAAACATCGGTTCCACGCCACCCCTGTGTGAAATATTTATTCCCGCGGGAATTACCGGCGCGATTACACTGGATAAGTATTCTGGTAACTACGTTGTTCAACGCGATAAAGACTGCGCACCCGACCTTCCCTTGGGATGTTTACAAGGCGCCGTGGTACATCCGCAGTTGACAAACGTGGTGAAGGCGGCCGCGGTCGTCTATTCCGACAACTGGGACTATGCTTACCTGAACGATCCGACGCTGGCCGGTAACGACGCCGTGGAACGTGCGAACGTCGGAAAGTGGCGGGAGAAAGCATCCTACATGTATAGCAAGAGCAGTGTCGAAACCGGCCGAAATTATCAGGCCGGTCGATACACCATGTCACACTTTAACTGGCAGTTTCCCGAGCAAAACACACGGGTAGGCTGGATGCGTGTGTCGGAGGTAACAAAATATTCGCCGCATGGCGAAGCACTGGAAGAAAGGAATGCGTTGAATATCCCCAGTGCGACAAAGTTCGGCTACGGTCAGGCATTGCCCTATCTCATAGTGCAGAACGGCGACTACAATTCCGTGCTGTTCGAAAGCTTCGAAAATCTATACACGGGAAATTATCTGGAAGACCGCGTACTACTGACCGGTGGCACACGCGACGAAAGCGTGCGGCATGCGGGCAAACAATCGCTGAAGCTTCAGAGTACGTTTACAACACGCGATTTTAATCCCGGCGCCCAACTGGCGCGGGAGGGACTGTTGATACGGTGGTGGGCCCGGGGAGAATCGCCGGCCGACAATGTACGTGTGCATGTTACCGGCCTGGCAGCCGCGTATGATGCCACCGTCGTTCAGGTAGCGCGTTCTGGCGAATGGGCATTGCTGGAGGCTGTTATACCGCCTCAGAAGCTTCCGGCCGATGGAACGCAGACCTTCCGCGTCGGTTTCGAGAATGCCGGAGGCGCTGCGCTCTGGATAGATGACGTGCGTATACAGCCACGCGGTGCGGAAATGACCTGCTACGTGTATGATGTCAGCACCATGCGGCTCATGACCTCGCTGGACGATCAGCACTTCGGCCTGTACTATCAGTATAATGCAGAAGGTAAGCTTGTCCGGAAGAGTATCGAGACAGAACGCGGTAAGAAAACCGTGCAGGAGACGCAGTATAATCTGCCCACGAAATCAGTTCAGCCCAACTAATGTCGGATGGTTGATGAAAGAAACAAACTTCAGCAGTAAGAGATTACATCGTCATATGAAAAGTAGGTTTATCTTCTGGTGCACAATCATATTGACATCGTTTAGCAGCATGCTGCTCTGGGACAACGCTCAAGCACAGAATTTTAGCAGCAGCACACCGCAAATGTGTACAAACGATCCTGATTTTTATCTGGAGCTCTTTGCAGGGGGCGGTGGTTTAACGCAAAACGTTACTTGGGAACCCGTGAGCTCGAATACTGCCATTGGCACGATCACCATTGATGAATCGCTAGGCCGATACCGCGCGCGCGTTAGCGTTACGCAAGCAAATCCACCTGCGCAATTAAAGGTTCGGGTGAATTACGAACGGAGAGTAAATGCTTACTGGGTAAGTAACTCCTATGATTTTAGTATTCCCATTGTTCCCCCACCATTCGTAAATTTTAACAGTTCCATAACAGGGCCGTCGTGGGTAGGAACGGGTGTTCCCACGCCGTACATGGCAGATATAAACCAGTCGGGAAGTATTGCTTCTTACCGATGGCTTGTGGATGGGATTTCTGTAACCGAGACGACATCCAGATCGGTTGCCATCACCTTTCTCACACCCGGTTCTCACACGCTGACCTGCGCTCCATTGAATATGTGCGGCCAGTCGTCCAGGACATTCGACCGTGTTGTTGACGTCTGCACGTCGGTGAAAATAGACGCCCCGATGTATATCTGCCCCGGCGAGGAGATCATGTTAACGGCACAGAGCAGTGGACCTGCCCAATCCTACAGTTGGACAAAGGATGGTATGCCGATCGACAATGTCACCACGCAGCAACTTAAGGTCACGTTACCAGGTATATATGCCGTCACGGCTAGATTCAGCAGCGTGTGCGTCGCCAGAGCATCAAAGACAATTGTTGCCAGCGCAGCGCCGGCGTCTCCGATCACGGCCGTTCATGGGCTGGATGCCAATTTCAGCGGCGGGCCTACCCGACTTAAAGTTGTCGGTGCTGAAGATGCCACTGCATTTACCTGGAAGATAGTAACGCCGAATGTGACTGAGGATTTTAGAGATGCAGGCGGTGCCTTTCGGAATGTTTTATTTACGCCTCCCACTGCAGGTGCTTACGAGCTTAACGTCACGCCAGTAATAAATACCTGCGAAGGAACGCCAGAACCATTTAGTTTTACGGCCCTTAGCCAGGCAGTGATGAAGCAGGACACGGTGTTCATGCGTCATTCCGATCTCGTCGCCAGGTCCACGGGATATCTTTATCTGCCGAAACACTCCCCGGACCATAATGGATGTCTGTCGGAATATGGTCCGGTAACAGTGTACGTCAACCTCGACCTGGGCAGGTATTATAACCTGGGCAAACATGTTTTTACCGGCGAGGTTAAATTGCGGATAACGGCATATGCGGACATTCCCGGCGAGCACGAAACCTGGGAGTTCCCGTTGAAGGTCACACAGGAAGCGCCCGAGCAGCTCTTTAAAAGGAAGATCAGCGTCAACAGTGGTCTTGTGCGTTACATTAAGATTGAGGTTACGGGATATACTGATCCCGGGGTTGTAGCAGCCAGTCAGATCAGGCTCCGGGCATTCTACGAAGAACAGGATATTGTCGATGTGCAGAACATCAAGCTGCTAAATCTGCAGGCGGCGCAGGAAGCTGGTATACGTCGGTGGGAGCAAACATTCACCTGGGAAACACCCTGCACAGACGTGTTGAACTATGTCTTCCAGATGTTTAAGCAATATGGAGAAACTCCGAACTTGGACCTGGAGGACACCTGGACGGACGCATTGCAGATCGAGACGGAAGATTCCGATCCGTCGCTGACGTTATCGATGGCAGAGGGCACAGGCCTGTATCACTGGCGGGTAATTCCCCTGGGCAATAAGCCGGGAGGAATTGCAAATCCGGCGAACTGGCCGGCGCCGCCGTACGCCACCGCCACCCTGGATTATCATCACCCCGAGGAACAGAAAAACTGGATCTACAGCCGTACGTTCACCGAAGGCAATAAGGTGACCGAGCAGATTGCCTATGCGAACGGACTGAACCAGGGGGCACAGCAGCAAACAAGGATCCAGGGCATCAACAAAGTTGTCGCCTTACAGACGATCGCTGACTACAGTGGCCGAACCGTCATCACCACCCTACCGGTGCCGTTGGCGGGCGAGGGGCAACTGGGATATGTGCCGAAGCTGTTGCAAAAAAATACGGGTGGCGCCCTTTATCAGGCGTCTGATTTTGATGGACTTGCTACCCCCGCGCCGGCGAAGGATGTTAGCGGTTACTACAGTGGTGAACCTGCTGCTGCGGTTGACAATGACCGTGTGGCGTCGGCGGGCGGCTATCCTTTTTCGCAAGTAGTATATGTGCCGGATGGCACGGGGCGAGTGGCCGAAGAAGCAGGTGTGGGTGCCGCGAACTCGAAAGCCGGTAAAAAGACAAGGCGTATTAACTATGACCGACCGACTGAGGCGGAGTTGGTAGCCATGTTTGGCATTGAGGCGCCGGAAGTTTCCGGCGTCGTAAAGGTCATTACATATGACAATAACGATATTGCTAACGTAACCTTTCAAACCAAAGATGGCAAGGTGGTTGCCACGGCCCTGACCCTGACTGGTACCACGGGCCCGTTTGCGCAGCTGAACCCCGCACCGAAAAACATCACGTTTGTGGAGAACGTGCAGAACAATAAGCGGCTCGACAAATCTACGCTCGTCAGCAGCACGCTCATGTTTGTTCCCGGAAACAGTACAGTAAAGGTCGATTACAAGCTCGCCCCGGGTATGGTGCAGGAACTTTGCCAAGAGATTCAGCAGCTCGGGACGTTTTGTATGACGTGTGATTATACCGTAAAGTTTCGCCTGGTAGAGACCGGTACAAACACATCAACCGAGCCGTTGGCGCCGGTGAAGATCAGGGCAGGTTTATGCTCGGAGTTGGCGAACCGTGTCTATGACCCGGCCGAGTTCAATTTGTCATTGGAAGGGGGCAAAAATTACGTACTGGAAAAATACCTGGCGCTGGATAACAAGACAAAGTTTACCCCCACACAGACGTACCTGGACTCGGCCCTGGCGGTGATTGAGCAAAACTACCGCGCACGTATGGATGCGCGGCTAACGGAAATTAACCGGCTAATGGATGCCGGCAATGTACAGGAGTTGTACGCTTACCTGGCAACGATCGGTACGCTGGATGAAGAGGCCAAACAGTATATCGTGTCACTCCAGGCCGAAAGCGTGAACGGCTGCCAGCAGCTGATTATGATTCCGTGGCGGGAGCCGTGCCCGGACGAAGGGACGGTCAACAGCAGTACTTGCAAACTTGAGCAAAACGGCGTGGCCAAAAGCTTTGAACGGTATTTTGAAGACTACTACGCGGGTCGAACAGACATCCGTCTGCGTACAAATTCAGGCGATTCCCTGCGCTACCTATGGTTTGCCAATCAGTATCCGTTAGCGACTGTAAAGGAGAAGTATTTTTTACCAGGCGAGTTTAATACAATGGTTGCCAATATGATTGCCGACAACCCCCAGTTGGGCAATCGCGCGTGTGAGATCGTATGGGAAGCCTGGAAGATGGAGACCGCGGCGTATGAAGCAAAACTCAAGGCTCCTCGCCCCGTTGCACCAGTCGGGTCTGTATATCCTGCATTTGATAGCCGCGTAAATATTCTACAGAGTTTCCTGACGAACGTGGAAGCACAAATGCAATCGGTATTGGTAGAAGAACAAGGCAGTGCAGACTTGTGTACGGGTGTCGGACGGCCGCTATTCATCCGGCGCGAGACATTGTATGGTAAAGTAGCTGGCGTCGAAACGACAGAGGCTTCCGATCGTTCCACTACCAATGCCCTGAATCCGAATATGACAATCGCATACCGGCTGGTGTATTACAACAGTGACGTGGAAAAGATGAAAACGGTGTTCCAGTTCTACGCAGGCATTCGCGACAAAGCGGTTCAACCCCTGGTAACGCATTTCCTCAGTAATGCGATGGGAGATTGTGATCGCTATTATTTCAGCCGGGTGACCAGTGCAGGAGAAGAAGTTTTTGACATACCTACCGACGGCGAGGTGATTAACGGCAATGTTTCTGAGATCCGTGACATTTGCGAGCATAATTGTGAAAAACGATCGGAAGAATTCCGGCAAGCCGTTATAAACGCATTGCTTAGTAACGATGCAAATACCCGCATTGAGCACTATCGCGTCTACCAGGCCCCATTCTTCAACCCACAGAAGATGCGCACGTATATGGGGATATTTGACATTAGCGTTAATGCCACTGACTATAACGTTAGCATTTGCGACCTGGACGCCATGACAAAGGCACTGGTCGACAACTGCAAGAATAACTATTGTCCTGTCTTGAAGCCCCGCACTGTACAGAACCCTAACACTACGGACGATCTTTTAGTATATGGAACCGCAGCTGACTACGCGAAAATCGAGAAGGCCTTGCTGTATAATTTTGATCTGAAAATCAACGCGACCGGTCAATCGTGCAACGCCGGGTGGGATAGAATTGATCCCAGTAAACCTGCCGGTGTCAGTACGAATTCGTTTAGCTCATTTCATTATGGTGATGTGTTTGCCGGTAACCCCGCTCGATCAACATACGATAAGGTCTTTGTCGTTACGACCAATAAAGACTCCGGAGCAGGGTCTCTTCGAGAAGCGATCACGATGGCCACAACCTATAGTGCACAAAATCCCACGCATTATAGTTTGATCAAATTTTCAATTTCGGGTCAGCCACTGCCGATTCGGATTGAGCTGAAGTCGTATTTGTGGGTACAGGGATCGCGGATAACAATAGATGGTACGACGCAGTCCGGGTTTGATGCCGCAAATGGCCCCGCTATAAAAATATATCCGAAGTATAGCAGTCCCGGGACTGATGCAATTAGAGTAGCCGGAAATTATAACGAAGTTCGGGGAATTCACTTTCATGCACAAGATCCGTCGTCCTTTAGAGTGGAATGCTCGGGAGGCAAGCTAATCGGTAACATCTTTACAAAAGTTGATACTCAGTTTGGAGATGACCTTGTATATGTAAACCGTAAATCGGAGATGGCAGTCGTGCGCGGCAATATCTTCGGAACTGATATCAGTCTGAGACCGGTAACATACCTGGATGGGGCGGCGTTGAGCGTTTCTGGCGGAGTAATCGTAGGAGGTCCGAATCAGGGCGACGGAAATGCCTTTACAGCCTCGATAGGAGTGTCGATAACATTTGATCAGGCCGATACTTCAACGCCTACTGCGATCGTGTCTAATAATTTTTTTGCAGCGAATCAGCCTGTTATTGTTGGTACACTTGGTAGCGTGTCGGCAGATGTACTCGTTTCGAAAAATCTAACAAACTACCAGTATTCGGCAGGACCGGTCGAGTTGGTACGTCATATTGTAGTAACGCCAGGGGGACAAACGTTGTTGGCAAAGCCACAAGTGACAAGCTTCGGTAGCATGGCGGGGTCCGCCGTAGCAAGTGGTACCGCGGTTCCAGGAAGTACTTTGGAATTGTTCCTGGTCGAGTCGACGGGAGGCTTTTCGGATCCAAATGTGTTGAAGTATCTGGGCACGGTTTCGGTGACCTCAAATGGCGCATGGACGTTTTCAAGTCAGAATGTTGCGCCTGGACAGAGGATCGGAGCTGTTGCTTCTAAGACCGGTTCTATAAGCTCATCTCTTGGGGTGTCCAGGCAGTTGCCGGGTACAACCTGTGTTACGCCAAGGACGATTTGTTTCGCGTTTACAAACCGTGGCATGGATGGATTTGACCCCGACAAGTCCATTATATACAATCCCGAAATATTATCGTGCGAGAAGGCAACCATGGCGAACATCCGCGAAGCCGTTGGCCGTCAGGTGGAACAAAGCATTGCCGTCAGGCGTGAGTTCTTCCGGGAGCAGTATTACAATACGTGCGGTAATCCCGCATTGATCAATGACAATCTGACCATTACCAAAACAGAAGGATTATATCATTTTACCCTGTACTACTATGACCGTGCCGGCAACCTGATTAAAACAGTGCCGCCGGAAGGGGTTAGGTTGTTGGATGTTTCAACCATACCGCTGCTGGACGCGGCCCGGTTGAAAGATACGGAGCATGAGATGGTAACGGAATATCAGTATAATTCACTGGGCCAGCCTATCCGCGAGCATACGCCCGATGGTCACTATGGATACGACTACGCCGCCGGAACAATGCTGCCTGGCTTTACCAAACCGGTAGCACAGGACGAGCAGTCGCTGAACGCATCGCGTTATTACAGCAGCTCCATTTACACGGATAAAGGTCAGATTCGCTTTTCGCAAAGTGCGCAGCAAAAGGTAGAAGGTAAATATTCGTATACAAAGTACGATGCCCTGGGACGGGTTCTCGAGGTAGGAGAGGGAGAAAACTTCGACGATAAGAAAGCTCACGCAACACGCAATGAGACGGGATTGGAAACGTCGTTTCCGTATACGGGAGGAAAATCAGCCAATCGCACCGTGTATAACGAACCGTTCCCGTTAAAGGCCTTACCCTGTGGCACAACCTCATATCCGGATAACGTGCTTCCGTGCGGATATGTCCAGGTGGAAAATAACCTCCGGAACCGGGTGAGCTATACATATCAGGAGCGTACGAGCGAAGATGGACAACCGATAGACCGGGTATATACCGTGTACAACTATGATGCCCACGGAAATGTTGACTGGTTTGTTCAAATTATTCCTGGTCTCCCCGCTGTGGGCGTACGCTATACATATGATTTGTTAAGCAACAAGGTTACGGAGATGCAGTATAACCCGGGTAAACGTGATCAGTTTTTTCACCGGTATGCATACGATGCCAACGATCGCCTGGAAAAAGTGCTAACCTCCCGTGATGGTCAGTTGTGGGAAACAGATGCCTGGTACACCTACTACCTGCACGGCCCTGTGAAACGAATGGCCCTCGGAGAGGATTTGGTGCAGGGTGTTGATTACACGTACACCATCGCCGGCTGGCTGAAGGGTATCAATCATGGTCTATTGAACATTTCGAGCGATCCGGGCAAAGACGGTGCGACCGGTGGCGCTTCGAATGTCGCACGAGATGCTTTTGGCATGGCGCTGGGCTTTCATGCCGATGATTATTTCTATCAGGGGTCACCCTTTGTAGGTACCGCTTCAGGTTCCGGTAACCAGGTGCCGCTTGCCGGAAAGAATCTATACAATGGTAATATCTCCAGCTGGAGTATGAATATGCTTTACCCCTCGGCCTCGGGTGTACAGTATGGCGGATTGACCGGAAGTTACTATTCGTATGACGTACTGAACCGTTTAATCGGAAGTCGAGATCAGTATTATAATTCCGGGGTCTTTACCGATATGCCGAGCTCATACTTTGTAACGGCGTACGGGTACGACGGGAATGGCAATTTGACGACGGCTAACCATAATAGCGGCAACACGACCAATCCCATTCTTGACCGGTTGGCGTACAGCTACGTTCCAGGTACAAACCGTCTGGACCGTGTGACGGAAGGAGCAGAGCAGCCCACCAGTTTTGACGGCGATATCGAAAAAGGACAGGGAACAAGCAACTATCAATACGACGCCGACGGAAATCTGGTGCGCGACGTGCAACAAGATGTTAAAACCTATTGGAACATTCAAAGTAAGGTAGATCGGGTAGAAACAGTCCGCGGGGTCACACGATTTTCGTATGATGCCAGTGGTAACCGGGTGCTCAAGCAACGCGTCAATAAAGAAGGGTTGAGCGCTACCAACTATTATGTGCGGGATGGTCAAGGAAACGTCTTGACGATATATGAAAAAACGGAGGAATTGGGAACTACCGGAGATATCCTGAGAAGCGAGGTTCCGCTATATGGTGCCGGGAAGCTGGGAAGTTACATTCGCCCTGTTTCGCTGGGAGCATCTGGAGGCGCGGGTACGCCAACAGAACTCAATGAGTTGAGGATTTTGGAGAGTACTACAAAGGATCGGTATGAATCCCTTTCTTACCTGCTTAACCCGGAAGTAGAGCTCACGCTAGGTCCCGGTTTTGCATATGCATCTACCGGGGAAGATGTGAAATTTGGAGTCAGAACAGGAGCTGGTGGCGAGGCCGTGGCGGCAGAAAGCAATGTCTACACGCGCAGGCTCTCCAGTAGAAAGTATGAGTTGACCGATCATTTAGGAAATATCCGAGCGCTGGTGACCGATACCAAACTAAGTACTATTACGGCGACGGTAGCCGACAATTTTACGCCCGAGGTTGTATCTGTCCAGAACTACTATCCCTTCGGGATGGAGGTCCCCGGAAGAAGCTGGAACGCAGGTACGAAATATCGTTATGGGTTTAATGGCAAAGAGAAAGACAGTGATGGCGAATTCGGGAATACACATTACGACTATGGATTCAGAATCTACAATCCTGGTCTGGGAAGGTTCCTTTCCGTGGATCCTTTGACGGGTGCCTATGCTGAATTGACGCCTTATCAATTTGCGAGCAATAGACCGATCGATGGAATAGATATTGATGGATTGGAATATGGTACATACAGGATTGTTCTAAACCGCGAGATGAATATAATCGTGGAAAGTGAATATATCCCCTATAACGCGCAGCAACTGAACGCTCACGGGCCAAAGGGCAGAGGGATCGTATATAATATTAATGGTAAAGAAACGTGGTATCCACGAAATAAGACGTTGGTGGGTACATTTCCGACGGAGTATGGGAATTATTATGGGGAGACCGGTTTCTTTAAGTTAAATAAGGACGGTAAATTTACGTCCGTGTATGATTATTCGATACCAGCGGTAGATGCGGTTGACTATGGCGCGAGGACGCATGATCAACAGTATGATTTGATTAAGGCGGTTGGGCCGGCGTCGTTTAAGGCGGACTGGGGTACTATACCTGCTGATATTACAGCTATGGAGACTTGGAGTAAAGTCGTGGAGCTAGGTGTTGGTGGTATTGATCCGGTTACGAAACAACCTATTACGAAGGATGAGGTGGATGCAGCTTCTGGAGGCATTTATGTGTTCGGTATTTCCGTAACCGGCAAAAAAAGTGCGATATCTGAGTGGATGTATAAACATTATCCCAAGGTATCACGAAATCCACATGCGGTTAATGATTTTTGGGAGGCGCAGGCTGCTCTCCCATTTGGAACGAATTGGAAGAGTCGGGAGTATAATTATCAGCAATTTATCAAGATGTACATGGAGAAGACTGATGAAGGGATGATAAGAAAGGAGGGTATGTGGAAAAAAGATCGCGATATTTATGTGCCAATTGTAAAATGAGTAAGTCTTGGATTTTTATCTGTATTGTTGGGTTGTGTGCGTCCTGTACGTCGCGATACGGCGCGGGGAATGTTGGCGCTCTTGCCGACTTAGAGACCAACGTGAGGTTGAGAACGATCAAGCAGATTTCTGATACTTTGTTTGATGAAGGCCGGTTTTTGGTCCCGACGGAGTTAAGGAAATCGCTCGATATCCAGGACTACGATTTTTTGGATTATAGAAATTATTATCTAGAAGATCCACCCTACGTATACATGGTGACGTTTGATGACGTATTGACAATTCGTATGATCTACGATGTAAGGGCTGAACGGTGGCTCACACGAGAATCCGGGCTTACGGCGGTTCAATTGGATAGTCTCGAGCGTAGATTTGAATTAGCAGTAATAGGGGATGTTTTGAAAAGAGCCAAGAAAATGGGGCTTCCCGATTCTGTTGTATGGAGAAAGAACTGAATGAGAATTCATTTACTCTTGAAATCTGCCGAAGGTGTTAGCGCCCAGCGAAGCGCCGGTGCGCACCTGTGCCGCGTATAGTGGCGGTCTGTGACCGCCCGAGATGCACCCTACTTCGCCCTACTTCGATATAGTAACCGTCCCCTTATAATTCCGATCAGGACAGAACGAATTCGTCACCGTATAGAAATAAACTCCGCTGGACAGACCGCCACCCGTCCAGTTATTCTGATAGTTATTCTTTTTATAAACCGTACCACCCCAGCGATTATACACCAGCAAGTCCCAGGCGCTGAGCTCCAGCCCCTGCAGTTCGAACGTTTCGTTGGTGCCGTCGCCGTTGGGTGTAAAGATGTTAGGGATCATGGTCAGCCTGGCCCGTACGGGCACCTCCTGCGTAACGGTAGAGTAACAGCCGGCCGCGTTCAACGCGTGTAGTTTCACCGGATAGTTGCCGTGCTTTTCGGTGGTGATGGTGGCCACGGCATCCGTACCGACAGGGCTATCGCCTACATCCCACGACCACGTCAGGTCCTGCTCGTCCGACCCGGCCCGCACCGTAAAGCTCTCACCTTCAAAAATACACCGGGGACCGTAGTCAAATTTGATAAGCGAAGAATCGCTTACCGTCACCGTGACGGAGCTGGCGGAAACCACCGGACAACCCTTTTCATCGAACACCGTCAGCGACACGAAACGTTCGCCTGTGCCGGCATACCGATGGCCGATGGTGGGTACCTCGCGGTCCACTACGGTGCCGTCGGCCAGGTCCCAGTGGTAGGTTTTTACGTTGTTATTCAGCGGCGTGGCGGTAAAGCCGATCGAGTCGTTCACACAGGTACGCCCGAAGCTATCATCCACAAATGTCGCATCCGGACCGCCTACGCGTATTTTGGACATTTGGGTGACCGTGTCGCGGCAGCCATTAGCATCGGTGGCATAGAGCGTAACGTCATAGATGCCAGGGCGCGTGTAGCGATAGAGGGAGATGGAATCGGTACGGGGTTCGATCCTGTTCTGGTCGCCAAAATCCCACTCCCACAGTACAATGCCGTCTTTGTTGCCTTTGAACGTCGTGTCCAACGGCGGGCAGTCGATTTCGGTGTTGACCGCTGTGAAGCTCGCGACAGGCTTGGTGATCGTGATCTCTCGGCTAAAGGACTTCTTACAGCCATAGCTGTTCTCGACGTCCAGCGTGACCGTGTAGGAGCCCGTGTTGGGATAGGAAACAACGGGGTGCATGGTGGTTGAAGAAGTACCATTAGAAAATTCCCAGCGTTGCGATGTGGCATTCCTCGAGTCGTTGCGAAGCTGGATATCTTCGTTCATGCAGAAAGCAAACTCTTCGGTAACGGTCGTAAAGTCCGCAACGGGATTCATAAAGACTACGGCATCGTAACGTATATACGAGCATTCTCCTTCGTTGTTCGTTATCGTGAGCTTAACCGGATAGTGCTTCTCCTGGGTGTATGTGTACGCAGGGTGCTGTTCTATCGATGTATTGCCGTCGCCAAACTCCCACAGCCATGCTGTTACTTCCGGATTGGCAACAGACGTGTCATAAAATTGTACGTCCAGCGCGTCACACGATATGCCATTGGCAATAAAATTAAAATTGCCTTCCAGGCTGAGAACATTCACTTTTAGCGTCGCTACATCGGGGCAGCCGTCGGGGTCTTTGGCCGTCAGTGTCACGTTGAACTCGCGGGAATGATCATAACTGGTGGAGGCCTGAATGCCCGACTGTGCAGGAGCGCCATTGCCAAAATCCCAGGTCAGGCTCGCGGCACCTTCGGACGTACTTTCAAATTGTACCGGCGCATTTTTACATGGCTTGGGATTATCAATTGTAAAGCTCGCTTTAACATCGTGGATAGCCACCGGCACGGGCTTTTCCACCGTACAGTGCGATGTGTTGTTCGTACCGGTAAGCTTGATGGTATACTCGCCGGTAGCAGCATACCGGTAACTTGACACGTTGCCCGTTTTGATGGTGCCGTCGCCAAAATCCCACGTCTTGGTATCACATTTACTGGTAAGATCCTCTATCGTAACCTTATAAGGATCCTGGCAATCCTTTGTAATTTTAAAATCCACAAACGGATCGCCCACCGTAATCACGTCTACTTTGGTCTCCGTGTCGGAGCAGCCGGCATTCTTGGCGATCATCGTAATGGTATAGGTACCCGGCTTCTCATAGTAATGGCTCACGTTCGTGCCATTGCCCGTATTGCCATCGCCAAAATTCCAGCATATAAAGACGGCATTCTTGGATGTACTGGTAAAATTTACATCCTCGTGCGGACAGACCTTATTTTTGTCAAATGTAAACGCAGCCTCCGGCGTCACATCCGACACCGTCACAGCAGCACTCATCGTGCTCGTACAACCTTCGGGCGTACGAATCGTAAGCGTCACGGCATACGAGCCTTTACCATAGGTGTGCGTCGGATTTTTGCTCGTGGAAATAGTATTATCACCAAAAGACCACCGCGAGGTAAACGAAGACGCAGCCGTTGATTTGTTGACAAAGTCCACAGTAAAAGGTGCACACCCGGCCAGCGACGGCTCGGTACACGATTGCGTCTTATTAGGCTCGAAGTACGCCTGGGGCTTAGCGGGCACCGTCACCGGCATTTCCAGCTCCTTGCTGCAGTTAAGACTGTTGTAAGCCACCAGCTTCACCGTATAATTTCCAGGCCCGGCATAGGGATATACAAACGACGAAGCCGTTGAGTACAACACACCATCCAGGAACCACTCCACGCGCGTAGCCTTGGTAGATCTGTTCGTAAAGGTCACTTTATAATTACAGTCGGCGGAAGTAGTAAAATTCGGAACCGGGTCGGGAACCACTTCGATGGTTTTCGTCACGACGGAAGCACACGACTTGCCCACCAGCAGCGCTTCCAGGCGCACGGTATAGGTATCTGCCGTCTTATAGACTATTGTGCCGGGGTCTTGCTCGTGGGAGACGGCGCCGTTGCCAAAGCGCCAAACCCATGAGATGGCCGGTGACGTAACGTTCGCATCAAAGGTCACCGGCTGGCCCACACATACTTTTGTAGCCGAAGGCGTAACGCTCAGGCCTCCTTCACTACCGACGTTGATGCCAGCGGTCGAGGAGCCCTGGCAGCCCTTGGCGTCAACGGCGCGTAATGTAACAGTGTAGGTACCTTCCTTGGTAAAAGGGTGTGACGGGCCGGGATCGGTACTGCTCGTGCCATCGTTAAAATCCCACGAGTAGGCGAAGGGCGCGGCCCCGGTCGTTTTGTTGGTGAATTTTACGGTAGCAGGTGCCTGGCAAAAAACGTCACCATCTTGCTCGAACACTACATTCGGCCCTTGCGCCTCGGCGAAGAAACTCTGCAGGCTGGTCTTCGAACAACCGTATTGGTTCGTCACGCGCACCGACACGGGGCGCGTGCCGGGTGTCGTGTAGGTATAGGTAGGGTTGCGTTCGGTGCTGGAACCGCCATCGCCAAACGCCCACAGCCAATTGGTATTCGCGCCCGAGCCCGGTGTGCTGGTGTCGCGGAACTCCACCTTCAACGGAGTGCAGCCTGTCGGTGGTGCTACGCTGGTAAAGCTGGGCTTGGGAAAATCGTACACGTGTATATACGCCTTACGTTCAGCAATTGACCCGCCGGATACCCGTAGCGTGATCGTGTACGTTCCCGCGATAGCATAGACCGCGCTGGGATTTTGCAGCTTGGAAGTGTTGCCATTGCCCAGATCCCAATCCCACGTCGTGGGCGATCCGGTGGACAGATCCTTGAAATTTATCGTTACCGGGAGACAGCCCGAAGTCTTATCCGACGTAAAAGCCGCGGTTTGGGCGAAGCAATGACCGGTCAGCCACACAGCCGCCAGGGTAAAGAGTATTCGCTTTTGCGCGCCCATGAAGGGCACAAGGGGGGGTATCATGTAGGAATGTCGGATTAGAGGATGTCGGTAAACTGATGATTAGTGTCTCCGTGGCAATCTATACCACGAGTATAGTTACATTTTAGCAATCTGCGCGCGCGACGTTAGTTTTTGATCATAATTGCAGTATTCCGGTAGACGGTAAAAAACCTCTTTGGCATGGCTTTTATCCTACAGACGGCCGTTTATCTTTGTAGCGCTAATCGAAAAGACACCTTGCAAATTCTACTCGCCATTTTTTTCGCGCTCGCTGCCGTACAGATCATCTATTGGATCGTTTTTCTGGCAGCCTTTTCGAAAAAGCAGCCCGCGCCGGCTACCGGCCGCCAGCTCCCCGTGTCCGTTGTGATCTGTGCACACGACGAAGAGGCTAACCTCAAAGAGCTCGTTCCGGCCCTGATGGCGCAGGACTATCCCGAGTTTGAGATCGTCGTGGTCGACGATCGCTCCAACGACGCCACCTTTGACTGGCTGCTGGAAGAAACACGCAAAGACCACCGCCTGCGCATGGTGCACGTACTGTCTCTTATACCCATCACCGCGCCCCCGACACGTAGAGGAAGGGGGGGT
>NZ_JAHESE010000179.1 GCF_018598175.1 Dawidia cretensis | reverse complement strand
GATGCTACACGGGCTACCGGTGTTATGTTTAACTACCTGGTAAACAACCGCTATGGTGAGGGAACGCCGTTGCCCGTGAAGCTCAAAGGCCTGGACCCGGCGGCGCGGTATACAGTGCGGGAGATCAACTTGTTGCCGGGTACGACGTCCCCCGTAAACCATGATGTCGTGTACACGGGCGACTTCCTGACGAAGGTCGGCATTAATCCGCAGCTGACAACGGAAAGGACAAGCGTCGTGCTACAGTTTTCGAAGGTAACCCCGTAAAATATTTTTATATTTTATACAGATA
>NZ_JAHESE010000178.1 GCF_018598175.1 Dawidia cretensis | reverse complement strand
GGTGCAAAAATATGAGCATGCGCTGCTGGTCAATATCGCCAACGAAGCAGGCGATTACGCGGTTACCACCGGTCCGTTTGTGGTCGCCTATAAAACTGCCATTACACGTCTGCGCGATGCAGGCATCCGCACGCCGCTCTTTATCGACGCGCCGGACTGCGGCAAGAACCTGGAAGTACTGATACCCGCGGCGGCAACGCTGCAAGCTCATGACCCCGACCACAACCTGATGTTTTCGGTGCACACTTACTGGTCAAAGCTCGCCGTATCCAACGTACAGCCTACCTTTATTA
>NZ_JAHESE010000177.1 GCF_018598175.1 Dawidia cretensis | reverse complement strand
CGGCAAACCAGGCGGAAAAAGCGTCCGCGCCCGCAGGGTGCTGCCCATCAAGTATAAGCTCGGGGCGTAAGGCGCCCGATAGCTTCCCCTAAGAAAAGGGGCGGGATGGATCTGAAATCCACCCCGCGCGTAAAAACCGGCAGCCAGCGGTATAGAATTCAGCGCATCTTGATTCTTTTCTCGCAACGCACTCCAACTTTTTCCGTTATTTGGGTGTCTCACAAGGTGTGATCAACTATCTAACCTTTAAAGCGTTGCTATGATTCGAAATTTTACGTACATCTCTCTTCTTATT
>NZ_JAHESE010000176.1 GCF_018598175.1 Dawidia cretensis | reverse complement strand
CTGCTGGTCGCATGCGCCGATCCATGCAATGAGCTTGGCGCGTAGGGAGCCTTCGAACGACAGATAACGGGACGGGTAGTCGTAGAAGCCTTTCAGCTCACCGTTTATACCCGCCTCGAGGCCCGCGATGTTAATGTCGGCGATCTTCAGGTATGCACCGGCTTCCCACCCGGCGGCCACGCGGAAGCCATAGCGTCCGCGACCAAAGCCCATGTCCAGGTTGACAGCGCCGTAGTTGTTATACCAAGCGCGGCCGGAAGCAACGCCGGCAAAACCACGTTCACCGGTGTCGAAG
>NZ_JAHESE010000175.1 GCF_018598175.1 Dawidia cretensis | reverse complement strand
GTCCGAAAGACCGTAATACCATCAACATCACGGGGTACTGGCCTAAAAAGCTCGTGCATTACCTGTCGGTATACGACGACGGCTTCCAGCCCGTGCACTTCCACCTGCCGGTGATACGGCTTGCGGGCTTGTACCTGTTATGTGCCGAAGCGCTGAACGAGCTCAACGGTCCCGGTGAAGAAGCCTATGGCTATATCAATGCCGTACGGCTGCGGGCAGGCTTGCCAACGGTGCAGGCGGCGTGGTCGACATACGCGACGAACCCGAATAAATATCAGACCCAGGACGGGTTGCGTC
>NZ_JAHESE010000174.1 GCF_018598175.1 Dawidia cretensis | reverse complement strand
ACCGTAGGCCGTAGGATCAAGCTTACCACAAATCCTCCCACCGGTAAAACTGGAATGTTTTATCATCACTCATCGCGACGAACATGCCCTGCGGAAATCCCGGCAATGCTACGCTGGTCACATCACTGCCATCGCTTTCCACCGTTGATGTGTTTACAATCCGCAGTAATGGATGCTCGTGTGGGCTGGAGGCGGTGCCTTCGCGTGGAAAGATCTGAAACCGATGGGCTTGCTGATCCGACACGAGAATATACCCCTTGCCATTGCCTTGCTTGTAGATCGAGATGCCCTCGTGAT
>NZ_JAHESE010000173.1 GCF_018598175.1 Dawidia cretensis | reverse complement strand
CGGTAACAGTCGCTACAACCACGGTAAAATATTCGCCGGCAAAGCTCTCACAGTCCGTTACCGGCACCGCCACGCGCTGCCCGGGTGCCATGACGCCGATGGTACGAAGGTCTTGCTCCAGCAATACGTCGTTATAGGTAAAGCTGATCCAGGCGCCGTCGCCACTCCACGTATGGGCATGTGTACCGCCGCGCAGGGCACCGGCGACAAAAGGCTCGTGTACTACACGTGCCTCGGCGTGACGGATCACGCGGGAAGTATGCGGGCTTAACAGCGCGCCAAAGCGACGGGTCATGCTATAAGGC
>NZ_JAHESE010000172.1 GCF_018598175.1 Dawidia cretensis | reverse complement strand
TTCCAATACCACGCGCACGCCATAGGCGCCCTGCAACTTCTTCGCGGCCTCCTCCAGCGACAGGTCTTCAAAGACCAGCACCCGCTGCATCCACGCCAGCGCCTGCACCAGGTCTGCTTTGCCCTCGCGCGCGGTATGGTGGTGTATATCATAGACGAGCTGATCGTCAGGCAACAGGACGTGCGCCTGACTACCGTGGCGCACCTGCACCTTCCCCGTCGCCACGCTCACGGTAATGGCATCTGCCAGGCTCCGCACATTGAAGGACGGGCCCAATACCTGCGTGGGGAGTGCGCCGGTATGGATC
>NZ_JAHESE010000171.1 GCF_018598175.1 Dawidia cretensis | reverse complement strand
GATATGACCGTATCGTATTCCGTACCGAGTCCGTTCCTCGGATTCCACTTTGCCGTACGGAACGATATCAATTACACCACTCCGGGCCTGCCCGGCGGCGTCCTCTTCCGCAACCAGTACAATATGTGTTATCTGCCGGAGATGGAGTCGACACGTACCTTCCGCGGCGAGCAAGAGTACGAGTCGTTTATCATTCACTTTACACCGGCGTACCTCAAGCGGTGGGAAGAGCCTTTTCCGCTGCTCGCCGCATTCCTCGACAGCCTGAGCTCGACACCGGCACAGATCAACCGCGCCAACATGTCGGG
>NZ_JAHESE010000170.1 GCF_018598175.1 Dawidia cretensis | reverse complement strand
GATTTTCATAAGGGCAAAGCAATTAAGAGATTACAAGAAAGATTAGGAGTAACTCAAAAAGAAACCATATGTTTTGGTGATGGTCAAAATGACATTGTCATGTTTCAAGCATCAGACGTTACAATTGCAATGAAAAATAGTCATCAACAACTTAAAGATATAGCGACATCTATATGTGAGGACATATTCGATAATGGAATTTATAAAGAATTAAAAAGAAGAAATATCATATAAAAAGGAGTAATTTATGGAAAAGAACTGGTGTCAAAAAGAAATCGTTTATCAAATTTATCCAAGAAGCTTTCAAGAT
>NZ_JAHESE010000016.1 GCF_018598175.1 Dawidia cretensis | reverse complement strand
ATGTACAAATATGTAGATTTTTTTACTCAAAAAGGGTATCAGAATTGGGATAAAATACCCGGATCTACACGAAAAGCGATGGAATTTTATGAGAAACTAACGTGCTTTTTGCCCCGTTTTAATAACACAAATTCTTCTTGGAGGGTTCCCTGTGTTATTACAGCAATAGACAAGGCTGTAACAAACACAGAGAGACAATCCGGAGATTAAAGCACTATATAAAAGATAACATCATTAGACGTCATTCAGGATTGAGAGGTTAACACCGACTGGAGGTTCTGGCGAATGCGGTTATGTTCACGACGCACGTTGTTAAGACTGGCGCGCAACCGTGTAGCCATATCGGTGTTCCACCCCTTTTTAGAGGCTGCTACAAGTTCGTCAAGGTCTTTTTGAACGCGCTTTTGGTAAACATGAAGGTCTTTGAGGGCTTTATCGACCGGCCGCTTGGCCTTGGCCACCATACCGGGCTTGCGCTCTTCCAAATGCTGCACAGACTGCACGATCGAGTCGCGCAGTTGCATCAGTGAAGTGGAAAGCTGCTCGCGTTCCATCGCTACCTGAAGAGAGTCTTTTATGCCAACATTGTCGGTAGCCTGGCTATACGCCGTCATACTCCCGAGAACAAGGGCGGCAATGACGATAGAGCGACGGCGTTTCATACGGGTATTGTGTTATCCGGAAACGGATAATAAAATATAGTGCCAGGCTGGGAAATGTCAAAAACCCCGGAATTTGAATTAGCTTTTACTCCCGTTGAGGGAGGAATTACCCGATCAGCACGGCAAGATGAGGAGCAGGCTTCCTGGTATACGGTCGGGCTAACGGTCAAACGTAAAAAGCGCGCTATCTGGATTACTTTTG
Source organism: Dawidia cretensis (assembly GCF_018598175.1). Lineage (GTDB taxonomy): Bacteria > Bacteroidota > Bacteroidia > Cytophagales > Cyclobacteriaceae > Ohtaekwangia > Ohtaekwangia cretensis. Next base: position 137,796 of record NZ_JAHESE010000016.1, on the reverse strand, counting down.
CCCAGTAACAAGTCCCGCACAATCGCCGCGGCGATAACACTAAATGTTATACCATTTCCGCCAAACCCCAATGCAAAATACGTATGCGGCCGCTGCCGGATGCTGCCAATATACGGTAGCCCATCTTTCGTACCGCAAAATGTACCTGCCCATGAGAAGTCTGTTTTAAAAGGTATATCGGGAAATAACTTCCGAAAAGCATGTTCCAATTGTTGCCGCTTCTGCGGGATGCGGGAGTCGCGTTTGTCAGGCTGATAAAAGTCATCGTCTTTGCCGCCGATCAGGATGCGTTTGTCGGAGGTTGTGCGCATGTATAGGTAGGGCGTGGCAGTTTCCCAGATCAGGCTGTTGCGATGCCAGAAATTCTTTTCCTCGAAGGGTTCGCTTATGATCGCATATGTCGAATGCTGTGATTCAATTACCTTCGGTAAATACCGCTGTGATTCATAGCCGCAGCAGATGATGAGCTTGCGGGCGGTGACGGTGTGCCCGCCGGCTGTCAGAAGCTCCACACTGCGTTTGTGATGCCGGATCTGCACGACCTCGGTGTTATCGTAGACCCGCAGACCACGCCGTTGATTGGATGATAGCAAGGCATGCGTAAGATGATAACAATCCAGCTCGGCGCCGTCCCTTGAAAGCAGGCCGGCGGGAGCGGCGAAAGTATATTTGTCACGTACGTCGCGCTCCTCTAACCAGTGCACAGTCGAAATGCCGTGCTGACGCCGCAGCGTATATTCTTTTCGAAGATTCTCTACGTGCTTTTGAAAAGAAGCAAACTGAAAGCTGGGCTTCCTGACAAATTCCACGTCCTTAAACCTTCCGGCAATGGTACCAATGCGGTGGATCGCCTCCAAACACAGCGTATAGCTGCGGACTGCGTGCTGCTGGCCTACGAGCGAAATAAGCTTATGCAGCGGCGTATCAATTTCATATTGCAGTAAGGCCGTGCTGGCAGCCGTGCTACCGTGGCCGGCATGACGGCGGTCCAGCATTAAAACATCAAAGCCTGCTTTGCATACGTGGTCAGCCATCAAAGCGCCGGTAATACCTGCGCCGATAATGGCTACGTCAGCCCGGGTTGAAGTGGGCAGCGAAGGATAACTGTTAAGAATGCCATGTTTCAGAAGCCAGAATGGCGCGTGAGAACGTAGGTCCATAAGGTGTGGGCGTGCTAGTGCAAGACGTTTATGCGCTGGTCGCCGGGCACCTCACGCGTTTCCTGTTTAATGATAAAGACGGCAGTCTTGTCGGGTTTTATACCGGCGCCGTAGTTAACGGTATATACCTTTGTAAATTCGGCTCCGTAAAAGAGAATGATGGAAGTATAATAAATCCACAGGAGCAAAATAACGATCGATGCTGCTGTACCATAGGTCACGCCAATACTGGAATTGGTGACATACACACTAATAAGCGACTTGCCGACTAAAAACAATACCGCCGTGAACGCGGCTCCCACAAATGCGTCGCGCCAGCGAATGGACGCATCTGGCAGCACTTTAAAGATGATGGCGAACAGACACGCAATCACGACGTAGATCAGCATGAAGTTCAAACCTTGAAACAGGTAGACCGACACATCGTTGAAGTATATCTCCAGCCGGTCGTGCAGCAGCTCAAGCAAGGCATTCAGAATGAGCGACACCATCAGCAGAAAGCCTACACTGACAATAAGCGAAAATGAGATCAGCCGGTTTAATAAAAGTTTGAGCAAACCCTTTTTGGGCTTCGAGCGGATAGACCAGATATAATTGATCGAGTCTTGTATCTCCGTAAACACGCCGGTCGCCCCCACCAGCAATACAATGAAGCCTATCACGGCGCCTGATGCGCCTAACTGGGACTTTTCAATATTCTTGATAATATCTTGTATTTGCAGAGCGGCGGAGTTGCCGACCAGGCCGTTGATCTCATCGTAAATACGCCCCTGCACGGCGTCCCGTCCCCAATAAATACCGGCCAGCGAAATGATGATGATCAGAATGGGACCAAGGGAGAATATCGTATAGTATGAAAGTGAGGCGCTGAGCTTCATGCCGTTGTCCTCGATGAACTCCGTGCCGGCCTTTTTTAACACGGACCATATTTGCCGTAGCACGCGCATGTTATTGTGCCCCCGCCTTTGCCAGCAGCCTGGCAACCGATGGGTGGGTATGTGTGCTGTACAGATCTATCAGCGTGCCTTTGCGGCCGTCGTTTGTCTCAATGACGTACATCACAGCGTGGTCGCTGGGGTTGCTGAGTCCTTCGAACCGGTACGACGTAATAACCCGCACCTCTTCCACCGTGTATACCGTGTTGGCCTGCATCGAACGAATCCCCGCCGTCGTGGCGCGGAAGTCGTCGTCGTAGCCTTCCTGCGACATACGTGTGCGACATGCCCGCAGGGTATTCATGTAGGGTATCTCCGTGGCGTTCTTTGTCATGATGCTTGTGTTCCTTACAGTTCCGAAATAGCATTCTCTAGGTCGACGATCTTATCTTGTACGGCACGCACCTGTGGCAGCGCGCTGTTCAGCCAGGTCTTTAAGTTCAGGTCGTTGGTGGCGGCACCATACGACTCGATCTCGCCAATCAAATGTTTATTTTCTTCGCGGATTTCCGTACACCATTTTTCATCAAACTTGCCGGGATTCTCGTCCAGCAACGCGCGTACATGGATTACGTCAGACTCCGTGGCCTCATCGGGCAGGGTTATTACCTGCGACGTGGCAAATACCTCTACCTCGCTTAACAGACTTTGAAAGTCGGGTTTAACCGCCATCGCAGCGTTGCTGGTGCGGGGAGAATTTCTTTCAATGGCTACATCGGCCAGCGCGATGAGGGTGTGCAGGCTGTTGGCCGTCTCAACGACAAACTGCGCGTCGCGCTCATCGGTTTTGTTCTCGAATTTCTCGCGGTTCTTTTCCTCGGCCACGTCTTTGCTTTCCTGCGGCCGACTGCAGGCGACAACCGTGATCCAAGCAACGATTGCCCATAGGCGAATGAATGTGACGTATTTCATAACCTTACTTATTTCGTCTATACATGCTCACTGATCAGGTACGAATTCTGTAGCTTCTTATAAGTCTGGATCAGCGTCGAGGTTGCTTCCAGACCGATCTTGTGGTCGAGCAGATACTGCCGCATGGAGTCGCTAAACGCCGCCTGACTGCCAATGGCGCGCTCATAACCGCGTACCGCCAAGCGGTTCATCCGTAGACACGAACCCATAATGGCTTGTAGTCCGTCACCGGATACGGCCGTCTGTACTTCCATCCACAGCAATAACGTTTTCCCGGCCAGTGTCTGTCCTTCCGTCGGTACGCCTCCCAATCGCTTAATTTCCGCCGTGAGCTCTTTTACTGCATGCAGGCACCCCTGGGCCAACTGGGCAAAAAAGGGAGCTGCATCAAGGCCTTTTACAATCGGTGCCAATAAATCCGTTGCCTGTGCATAACAAGCTATGCGGTCATAGTGCAAACTTACAAGGGAGTTTAACTGGCTGATTTCGCGGGAATGTGTCATAACAATACAATAGAACAATACTTCTCCCCTTCCTGCCAAAAAGAACTGTGCCCGCGCGGGGTGCAGCCGGTGCAGCGGGCACGTAGAGTAAATTCCCCACTTATGCAGACATACCTTTAGAATTACTCGGATTTCAGGAACCGCCGTGTCGAATGAAGGGGCACGATTTTACACAGTATATATTTGCTAACATTTTCTTGAACCGTCCCTATGACCATTTCTAAAGAATCCGACCCGTTCTATAAACGGCTGTCATTTAACCTGATCAGCATTAGTCTGATCGCCACAGCACTTTACATCGGTCAGGATATCCTTCTGCCGCTTTTCTTTTCCATGTTGCTGGCGGCGTTGCTGTTGCCCGCGGTAAAATTCCTGCAACGAAAAAAAATCCCGAAGATCCTTTCGGTGATTCTGTCGCTCACGATCTCGCTCGTATTGGTATTTGGCGTTCTCTATTTCCTCACAACGCAAGTACTAAACTTCCTCGACGACTCCGACATGATCAAAGACAAATTCGACGGTTTGTTACACGATGCCCAACGATGGGTATCGCAAAATTTTCACGTTGGCATTCGCAAACAAAACCAATATATACACGATACGGCTGAAAAGATCAAAACCTCCGGGCCGGCGCTGGTCGGCAAGACCTTCCTTTCGTTGACGGAGATATTCTCCTATCTGATCTTTATTCCCATTTATACGTTTCTACTGCTGTATTACAAAGACCTCATTAAGAAGTTCCTGGTGGACTCGTTTAAGAACAGTAGCGAAGAACACGTCGTTACCATTTTACAAGAGTGCCAAAATGTATCTCAGCATTATATTCTCGGGTTGCTTATTGAGATGACCATCGTCTTTGCCCTTAATGCCGCCGGCTTTTTGATCCTGGGCATTCACTATGCCATATTCCTGGCGCTCGTCGGTGCCCTGCTAAACCTTATTCCCTACGTGGGCATGCTGGTAGCGAATGTGTTCTGTATGATCATTACCATGATATCCAGCCCTGAACTCAGTGACGTTTTGTGGGTGGGTATTGTATTGATGGCCGTTCAGTTTATCGACAATAATTTCCTGATGCCGCTGATCGTGGGCTCGAAGGTGCGCATCAACGCGCTGGCTACCATCGTTGGAGTATTGATCGGAGGTGCGCTGTGTGGTGTGCCGGGTATGTTCCTGGCAATCCCAGGGGTGGCAGTGCTGAAAGTGATCTTTGACCGTGTGAATGGTCTGAAAGCATGGGGGACGTTGATGGGTGATCCCAGTGGGGATAAACAACGTGAGAAGTTGAAGGATGCTGTACATTGATTCGCGCGTATGATATTATTGCTCCGATTGCTGAGGTAGTTATATAAGGATAAACAAAGACGCCCTTGTTGCATGCCATAAGCATCGGCATGGGCTTTGTTTAAGTATTATCAGACCGTTACCGGCTGACGGGTTGCCTCTATGCTGCAGCGGTTTAAACATACGCGCAGCGCAAGGAAAACCATAACAACAGTTCCCATATGTTCCTATATGTTCCCAACAGTTCCCATAAAAAGCCGGACGAGATTCCTGGAGGAAGAGGAAAAGTAGGCGCGAGATACTCCCTACTAAAGCCCTACTAAAGCCCTATCAAAGCCCTATCAAAGCCGTCTGAATACACGACAGCAAATACTGTTCTGGTACAAGGCCCTAACCTGTCCTTTTACTTCCGGCTTGTCAGGAGGCGGAGACCCATACCCACCATGGCGCCTGTCTTCGGACCGACGTGTTACCAATGACACTGTATGACCTATTTTTATAACGATACGTTAAACGATTGTCGACGGGCGGTGTGCCAACAGCCGTCTATAAAGAAAAAAGGCCCGGAGAAAGATCTCCGGGCCCAGGCAATTTCAATCATTACCGCATCAAACCTGTACTACGGCTTGTGATTGAGATTGAGTGCCAGATATACCTGACCGTATGAGTTCTTTGAATTACCCAGGAAATCTTCGGCGGTATTCGAATCAGCAATTCGTGCCAGACCGTAGTTATAGCGAGCACCGATTTGGGCCGCACCCAGGTTGAAACCTATACCGCCCACCAGACCATAGTCGAGCGAACGGAAGTTATCTTTATCCAGCTCGTCTGTGCTGCTACCCAGATCACCTTCGGTGCTGGTGCTGGCCCTCAACAGGTAACCTGCATAACCACCGGCGTGAATCTCTACTGCTTCACCCAATTTAAAGACTGCCAACACCGGCAAATCGAGGTAGTTCAGGTTAAATTTAAACTCCTGGTCAATCGCACCATCGGTTTGGAATTTGGAACCTTTTGTGTCATACAACAATTCCACTTGCAGACCGAATGTCTCTGTGGAAATGATCTCTCCGTACACACCGGCGTTGAATCCGAAACGTGCATTTTCATCATCTACGTCGTCAACATACATATTGCTGACGTTCAGGCCGCCTTTGATACCGGCTTTGCGGTCCTGGGCGAATGTAGTAGTCGCAGCTGAGGTCAATATCATTATCCCCGCAACCAACAGAATGTGTTTCAATTGTGTTTTCATAATCTAGTTCTTAAGTACAAGTTTGTTTTGAGTTTTGTTGTTGCATAGGGGAAAATAACTATGCCACTCTGTATCTTACCGAAAAGCCCTTCTTATAGCCGCTTATCCGTACATTCGCCTCCCCATTTTAGGACATTTCTCTCCTCATTATGAGCATTTCCCAATACGTTGTATTATCCGTTTATAGCACAGCATGACACCATATATTATAGTCTTACCGATTTGCGTGCAGGCTTAAACGTTGTGAAGCGAATGCACTATGACTACAAGCAAAAAGATCCCCTATCACGTATGACAGGGGATCTTTCGATAAGGTATTACCAATCCCATAGATCGGCGTTGTTGCAACATCAATTCTTTCGCGTAGCACCGGCGATCAAAGACACCAGGAAGATCACTACAGCAATGAAGAAAATTACTTTGGCAAAATAAGCTGCACTTGCAGCAATTCCGCCGAATCCAAAAATAGCGGCGATAATCGCTATTATCAGAAAGATTACAGTCCAGCGTATCATAGTATTCAGTTTTTAGTTTTTTGATTATACCTCCATAGAAATTCATGCCAACGTGTATACTCTTTTATAGCACCATAATTCTTTACTCTATAATTACTTAATCATACGATGTCATTTCACTGTAGAATGAAATACACAATACATTCTTAAGAATTTGCCTCCTTGTGTTATTCCATTGACTTTCAACGACGGTATGATTGTTTGTTATACAGTCGCAACAATTCAACAATTAGATCACTTAAATCATACGACTATGACAACGCTCGATTTGAAAGGACGCTGGAACGAAGTAAAAGGCAAACTGAAACAGAAATACGGTGAGCTGACCGACGATGACCTGGTCTTTGCCGAAGGTAAGGAAGATGAGCTGCTGGGACGCCTGCAACAAAAGCTGGGTAAAAAGAAAGAGGAAATTCGCCAGATCATTGAATCGGAAATCTAATTACGCCATGAAGTTTTTGCAGATCATCCTCGCATTTGTTGGAATTACCGTTGTCGCTCTGATGCTGACACAGTGTGAAGGCAAAAAGGGAGAAGCCACAGGCCGCAAATTCGACCAGGAGCGGGAAGAAGTGAAGGAAGAGCTTCGCTCGTTACGAAGAGATATCGACCGGGAGATCGACGAGCTCGGTATCAAGATTGATAACGCTTCAGACGACGGCAAAGCCAAGATGGAAGAAGCCCGTCGTGAGCTTAACGAAGAGAAGCAGGAACTCGATAAGGCCCTCGACAGAGTCGAGAACTCTACCGAAGAAACCTGGGACGATGTAAAAAAGGGCGCCCGCAACACGGCCGAAAAAGTACGGCAAGGCTTCCGCGAACTGGGACAAAAGTTCCATGAGCTTTTTGACGACGATAAGAAGTAACCACTACGAGGAAGAACGATACCCGGGGTTTCGATTAATCGAGACCTCCGGGTGTTGTTTTTTTGTTTTGATTGGATATTAGAAGATATAGTCCGTACTGAGGAATGCCGATTCATGGTTACGAATGATCGTGCTAATAATCTGTTTGTTATTATCGGTGCTCTTGGTGGCCACGAGGGTGCGAATCGAGAATACGCGCAGGGCATCAGCGATGGACAGGGTTCCTTCGGCGGAGTCTTTGCGGCCATTGAAGGGGAATGTGTCGGGGCCGCGTTGGCTCTGGGCGTTGACGTTGATACGACCAACCTGGTTAACGAAGGCATCGATATAAAGGGCAATGCGTTTTGACTCCGTGCCGAAGATACTTACCTGTTGACCAAAGTTGGAGTTGACTACGTATTGGATTGGCTCGTCGTCGGTTTCAAATGGCACGATGGGAATGACGGGGCCGAACTGCTCTTCGAAGTATAGGCGCATCTTATCGTTGACGGGGCATACTACTGCTGGGTAGAAGAAGGCGTTGACAGATTCACCACCGTTTTCGTTTGTTACCTGCGCACCGTTTTTACGGGCGTCTTCTACCAGCTCCTGCAGGTATTCTACTTTACCAGGTTCGGGTAGTGGCGTGAGTGATACACCACTTTCCCACGGCATACCAGGTTTGAGCTTCTTTACTTCTGCGTGGAATTTCTCCAGGAACCTGGAGAGAATGCTGTTGTGTACAAATAAGATCTTCAGCGCGGTGCAACGCTGGCCGTTGAACGACAGGCTACCCGTAATACATTCGCTGACGGCTATATCCAGGTCGGCGTCGGGTAGGACGATGGCAGGGTTCTTGGCGTCGAGGCCGAGGATGGCTTTGAGGCGGTGCGGCTTAGGGTGCAGGCGCTTCAGCTCGTTGGCACCCTTGTTGGTGCCAATGAACGCAAACACATCAAGCTTGCCCGACTCCATCAACGCACCGACGGTCTCGCGACCGCGCCCGTAGATGATGTTAATCACACCCGCAGGAAAATTGTCGCGGAAGGCTTCGAGTAGTGGGCGGATCAATAATACACCATATTTGGCCGGCTTAAAGATCACGGTGTTGCCCATGATCAGTGCGGGGATGAGCGTGGTAAACGTTTCGTTCAGTGGATAGTTGTAGGGGCCCATGCACAACGACACTCCCAGGGGCACGCGGCGGATCTGTGCCATGAAGCCTTGCTCTTCTACGAGCTTGGCAGCATTGCGATCGAGATCTTTGTAGGCTTTGATGGTGTCGACAATATAGTCACAGGTGCGGTCGAATTCTTTTTCCGAGTCTTTGAGGGTCTTGCCGATTTCCCACATCAGCAGCCTGACTACTTCGTCGCGGCGCTGGCGCATGGCGGCCAGGAATTTCTCGACGTGGGCAATGCGCTCCGTGACACTGCGCGTCGGCCAGAAACCCTGCCCAAGGTCATATGCTTTCACGGCGGCGTCGAGGGCTTCCAATGATTCTTTAGTCGTCAGCAACGGCGTGCTGCCAATGACTTTCTGCGTATAGCCGGCGCCGTCTTTTACGAATACCGGACTGAGGACGGGATTGAGACTGCCGGTCCAGGTTTTGAGCTCGCCACCGACGAGGTACTCGCGCTGGTCAATAGGCTGGGCAAGACGAAATGCTTCGGGAATGGCATCTTCCGCCGGGAAGACGTTGGCTAGAATTTGGCTCATGTATGAATTGATTTAAGGAGGTTGGCAAGTCTATCGCTGCAATGTACTCCCTTAATCAAGTCAAATCAATGCCGAATGCCGCATACCTTGCAGAACTTCATTTTGCCGGGTGGGCGTTTTTTGGGCGGACGCTTGTGACCAAAGTACATGGGGTCGGAGTATTGGGGCTTCATCATCTCCTTCTCCGCCCTACGTTTTGCCTTTACAGTCGCATGCATGCGGTCGGCGTATTCTTTCTGCGACTCCACCGTGGGGCCTTTGCCGCTACGTCGTTTGGAATGGTGCCGGGGTGCTTCTGCCGGCGCAAAGTTCGGGTCCACCGTCGACGGTGAATTTTGGAATGTATTGCCGTCGCGCTTGCGCTTTTTGGACGATTGTCCGTAGGCCGTACAGACCACCAACACCAGCAGAATAGAAAGAAATGACTTCATAAGCTTGATTACAAAGATATTAACTATTCTCCAGCGGAAATAGTATAAACGAGGGTTATGGTACATGGCAAACCATCGACAGCCGGTAAATGCGGTCGCCGGGATGCAGGTCTTACCGTCAGTGTATTCGGTCGCGGAGAATACAGCAGAATGGCTAAATTCGTTAAAACAAACCTTTGCACCCATGAAAGCCCTTGCTATTTTCATTCTCCTGCTGGTCTTTTTCCTGCCGGAAACCGTACATGCCTCCGACCCTGTACCGCTGGCCATCGGCGCCGCTGCACCCGACTTCTCGCTACCCGGCACGGATGGCAAAACGTATACACTCAAAAACTTTGCCCAATACAAGTTCCTGGTGATTGTCTTCACCTGCAACCACTGTCCCACGGCCCAGGCCTATGAAGACCGCATCAAACAACTCGCCGCCGACTACAACTCCAAAGGCGTGGGCTTTGTTGCCGTCTCGCCCAATGACCCGGAAGCTATACGCCTCGATGAACTGGGCTATACCGACCTGAGCGACACATTTCAAGAAATGAAGATCCGTGCTCGCGACAAACAATTTAATTTTCCCTACCTCTATGATGGTGAGACGTCGGCTGCATCAAAGCTCTACGGCCCCCAGGCAACACCGCACGTCTTCATCTTTGACGGCAAGCGCACATTGCGCTATACCGGGCGCATCGACGACAAAGAGAAGCCCGGTACTGCAACGGTGCACGATGCGCGGCACGCGCTCGACGCGTTGGTCGCCGGCAAGCCTGTCCCGGTGGAGAAAACCAAAACCTTCGGTTGCTCTATCAAGTGGCCCGACAAACGCGACTTTGCTAATCAGGCCGTGGGCGAATGGGCAAAAGAAAAAGTAACGATTGATGAATTGAATGGAGAGCAACTACAGGTGCTGCTGAAGAATGAAGGTACAAATTATAAGCTCATTAACGTGTGGGCCACGTGGTGCGGGCCGTGTGTGGCGGAGTTTCCGGAGTTTGTGAATATGAACCGGATGTACAGGAACCGGGAGTTTGAATTGGTGACCATTAGTTTGGATGATATCAACCGGAAGCCGAATGCGTTGAACTTTTTGACGAAGAAGCAGGCTTCGACGAAGAACTATATATTTAATGGTGACAAGTATGCTTTTATTGATGGGCTGGATAAGAATTGGGAGGGGTCGTTGCCGTATACGTTGTTTATTGCTCCGGGTGGGAAGATCATTTATGGGAAGCAGGGGGTGATTGATGCGTTGGCGCTGAAGAAGGTTATTGTGGAGAAGATTGGGAGGGTTTATTAAATGCAGACACACCCATCTGGAGACTGGCAACAGTGTGGGCCAGCATCACATAAATATTTACCGTTCGAACATATCGGGTTGATCTTCTGATCGCTTTAATAGGTTAGCGTCAATGGACTTGCTGGCTTTGACGCCGAGCTTTTTAAGGTTTTCTACACGCCCTACAAGGTTGCCACTGCCTACGGAGAGTTTTTTCATAGACTCTTCGTAAAACTTCTTGGATGTTTCCAAGTGGCGCCCCAGGGAAATCATATCGTCGGAGAAGCCTACGAATTTATCGTACAGATCACCGGCCTTACTGGCGATCTCGATCACATTGCGTGTCTGATATTCTTGTTTCCAGTTGTTCTTAATGAGCTGAAGCGAAGGAATCAATAGTGTAGGGCTTACGAAAACGATGCGACGTTCGAGCGCTTCTTCGTATAACATCTGCTCACTTTGGATCGCGAGAATATAGGCCGGTTCTACCGGTATAAACATGATGACAAAATCGAGACTACTGTCACTTATATTCTTCTGATAATTTTTATCTCCCAACAGTTTCATGTGCTGGCGAATCGATATCAGGTGGCTTTTTAGGGCAGCCACTTTTTCTTCCTCCGTTGCTGCGTTGACAAAATTTGTGTAGGCCGTGAGGCTCACCTTTGAGTCTATGATGACGTGTCTTTTTTCGGGCAGGCGTATAATTACATCCGGGCGTAGACGGCCTTCAGCCGTGGTAAAAGACTCCTGAATGAAGTATTCCCGGTCTTTTTCGAGGCCCGATTTTTCGAGGATGCTTTCGAGTATAAACTCACCCCAGGCGCCTTGGGTCTTTGCATCGCCGCGCAAGGCGCGGGTGAGGTTTTCGGCTTCGCGTGTCATTTGCACGTTGAGCCGCTGCAGATTTTCCAGCTGCTCGCGTAGGGCCGCGTTGCGGGTGATGGTGTCTTTGTGCGTGTCTTCGACGCGCTTTTCAAAGTCGGTGATCTTTTCGCCGAGCGGCTTGAGGATGTCGAAAAGGTTTGTGCGGTTTTGCTCCGTGAACTTTTTGCTCTTTTCTTCAAAGATGTCGTTGGCGAGATTCTTAAATTGTAACGCAAACTTTTCGTTGAGCGCTTCCATTTCCTTGCGCTGCTCTTGCAAACGTTCTTGCAAGTTGCGGTGGTCGGCTTGCGCGGCGGCGAGCTTGTGATTCATTTCCAGGAGGCGAGCGCGTTCGGTGTCGAGCTCGAGCTTGAGTACTTGCGATTGCGATTGCAAAGCTTTGCTACGCTCTTGTTCGGCCAGGAGCGGGCCGGAAAAGCTTTGGGTTTCGGCGGTGAATTTGTATTTGGCAATGAACCATGCGGCGAGGGCGCCGATGGCGAGACCTATTATCAACAATACTATTTCCATTCTTTTTGTTTGCGGTTTCCTGGGGCCGACGGGTTAAACGAACCAGTTTATCTCTTTTCCTTTTTCTTGTTCTATTATCTTTTCCGGGATTGCTTTTTCTTTTTCCGGTCTACTACCTTTTGCGTCAGGCCGCGCCAGCCTCCACCTATTAGATGTTTTAAATACGTTTTAATTTGGGGGTGCAATTTGTCATGTCTGAACCTATTTCTTTCGAAAACAGTCGTAAAAACTTTAAAGTTTTCATTTTTGGCGGCGGGAGGGTTTCTATTTAGGGTTTACGGACGTGATTTGGTAAATTTGCCTGATACCCTGAGTTTATTGTATATGCTGCACGCCATCACATCAAGTCAAGAAGCCATTTCGCTGGAAGATCAGTACGGAGCGCACAATTACCATCCGCTGCCCGTCGTGCTGTGTAAGGGCGAAGGTGTGTTTGTCTGGGATGTGGAAGGCAAACGCTACTATGATTTTCTGTCGGCGTATAGCGCCGTCAACCAGGGACATTGCCATCCGCGTATTATCGATGCGCTGATCCGGCAAGCGAAAGAGCTTACGCTCACCTCACGTGCATTTTACAACGACAAGCTCGGACGTGCAGAGAAGTATATCTGTGAGCTCTTCGGATATCAGAAGGCGCTCTTTATGAACAGCGGCGCGGAGGCCAACGAAACGGCAATCAAGTTGGCGCGCAAGTGGGGCTATACCAGGAAAGGTATCGCAACCGATCAGGCTGTGATTGTTGTGGCCAGCAAAAACTTTCACGGTCGTACCACTACCATTATTTCTGCTTCTACCGATCCCGACTCACGCGGCGGCTTTGGGCCGTTTATGCCGGGCTTTGAAATAGTCGAGTATAACAACACGACTGCGCTGGAAACGGCGTTGGCAAATCCGAACGTCTGCGGGCTATGGATCGAGCCGATCCAGGGGGAGGCCGGCGTGTATATTCCAGCAGAAGGTTATTTGAAGACGGCGGAGCAACTGTGTCGCAAGAATAATGTATTGCTCATGATGGATGAAATCCAGACGGGCATTGCACGCACGGGTAAAATGCTGGCATCTGATCATGAAGATGTACGGCCTGACTTGTTGATACTCGGCAAAGCATTGTCAGGTGGTACTATGCCAGTATCCTGTGTGTTGGCGGACGACGATATTATGCTGGTGATCCGCCCGGGCGAGCATGGCTCTACCTTTGGCGGTAATCCGCTGGCGGCAGCAGTCTGTATCGAGGCGTTGCAAGTGGTTTTGGATGAGCGCCTTGCGGAGAATGCGGCGCAGTTGGGCGTGGTTTTCCGTCAGCGTATGGAAGCGTTGATCCGCAAGACGGATCTGATTACGCTGGTGCGCGGAAAAGGGTTGTTGAATGCGATTGTGATCAACGATACGGCCGAAAGCAAGACGGCCTGGAATCTCTGTGTGGCTTTTATGAAGGAAGGGTTGCTGGCGAAGCCTACCCACGGCAATATCATTCGTTTTGCGCCACCGCTCACTATTACGGAAGAGCAGTTGCATGATTGCTGTGATATGATCGAGCGCGCCGTGTTGGCGTACCGCAAGTAACATTCTTATGGTTCTTTTGCGGTGATCGATTTTGGGGATTCTAATAGACTCACTATAAGGTTACAATAAGGTATCCATAGCTATGGTATAAGTATGCTATAGGTATGCCTGTAAGTATGCCATAGGGAAGCCCCTCCGGGATGCCTTATTATCTTATCCTTTGCGGCGTTGACGTACTACTTCATAGATGGCGACGCCGGCGGCGACCGATACGTTGAGGGAGCCGATCTTTCCCTGCATGGGGATGCGGGCCAGCTCGTCGGCTTCGCGGATCAATACATCTGAAATACCATCTTCTTCTGAGCCCAGAATAACTGCGATGGGGCCTGTCAGGTTTACGTCGTAGAGGTCTTCTTTGGCCTTTTCCGTACACGCTACCACGCGTATACCGCTGTCGCGCAACAATTTGACAGTTTTTTTCAGGTCGGCTTCACGCGCTACGGGCAGGTGATTGAGGGCGCCCGCCGAGGTTTTCATGGCGTCGCTGGTAATGGGGGCGCTGCCTTTTTCGCCAATGATGATACCGTCCAGGCCGGCGCACTCCGCCGTACGGGCCATGGCGCCAAAGTTGCGAACGTCGGTAACACGATCCATGAGCAGAAAAAATGGCTCACGGCCTTCGCTAAAGGCCTTGTCAATGAGGTTATCCAGGGGTACAAAGGTTACAGCGGCCAACAGGCAGATGACGCCCTGGTGGTTGCGGGAAGACATGCGCTTGAGCTTATCGGCCGGCACGAACGTGAAGGGTACCCGGTGATTTTTAGCCGTGGCGATCAGCTCTTTTATCAGGTCATTGGTCAACCCGGACTGAATCATCACTTTTTCGATTTCTTTTCCTGCCACAATGGCCTCGATCACGGCCCGGGTGCCGTAAATCATGTCTGATTTTTCCATGTCGGGCAAAAGTCCAAAAATGAATTCGCAAATCACAATAAATTTAAGGTGATTATATTTGGCCCTTTAACAACCAACGACTGCATGTCTATTAAAATCAGAAAGGAAGATGCCCTGAATTACCATATGCAAGGGCAGCCGGGAAAGATTGAAGTAGTACCGACCAAAGTACTGAGTACCCAGCTGGACCTCGCGTTAGCATATTCACCCGGGGTGGCCGAACCCTGCAAAGAAATTGCCGCCAATAAGGAGGACGTCTATAAATACACTGCAAAGGGCAACCTCGTTGCCGTGATCTCCAACGGTACGGCCGTATTGGGATTGGGTGACATTGGTCCGGAAGCGTCCAAGCCCGTCATGGAGGGTAAGGGTGTTTTGTTCAAGAAGTTCGCCGGCATCGATGTGTTCGACATCGAGATCGACGAGAAGGATCCCGACTCCTTTATCAAGATCGTGAAGTCGCTGGAGCCCACTTTTGGTGGCGTTAATCTCGAAGACATCAAAGCCCCCGAATGTTTTAAGATCGAGACGGAGCTGAAGGAGAAAATGAACATCCCGGTTATGCACGACGACCAGCACGGCACGGCGATCATTTCGGCCGCGGGGCTGCTGAACGCGCTCGAGATCGTCGGCAAGAAGATGGCCGAGGTCAAGATCGTCGTGAACGGTGCGGGTGCTGCCGCGGTGAGCTGTACCAAGCTATACATCGCCCTCGGTGCCCGGAAGGAAAACATCATTATGTGCGACAGCAAGGGCGTGCTGAACACCAAGCGCACGGGCCTGGATTCCATCAAACAACAGTTTGTACTAGACGTGCCCTTCAACACGCTGCAAGAAGCGATGGTCGGCGCGGACGTATTTATAGGCCTCTCGGTGGCCGACGCTATTACGCCGGAAGACCTCAACAACATGGCCAAAGACCCGATCGTGTTTGCGCTGGCCAATCCGAACCCGGAGATCGACTATACTTTAGCGCGCCGCACGCGGCAAGATGCTATCCTCGCAACAGGCCGCTCCGATCATCCTAACCAGGTAAACAATGTGCTGGGCTTCCCCTATATCTTCCGCGGCGCACTCGATGTACGCGCGCAGGAGATCAACGAGGAGATGAAGCTCGCCGCGGTGCATGCCCTGGCGGAACTGGCCAAGGAACCTGTACCCGACATGGTGGCAAAAGCCTATGGAACCGACCGCATTCAGTTTGGTCGCGAGTACCTCATTCCCAAGCCACTCGACCCACGCCTGATTACCACGGTGTCGCCGGCGGTAGCCAAGGCGGCGATGGACTCGGGTATTGCGAAGCACCCGATCACCGATTGGGGTGCGTATCATCATGACCTGCAACGCCGCATTGGTATAGATCAGAAGCTTATTTCGCGTATCATCGAGCGCGCCAAACAGAATCCCAAGCGCGTGGTCTTTGCCGAAGCAAATCACCACAAGATTCTCAAAGCGGCACAGATCCTCAAAGACGAGGGCATCGCGCATCCGATTCTGCTGGGTAATCGCGAAGAGATCCTCGCGTTGATCAAAGAGTACGACCTCGACCTGGCAGATTGCCCGATCATCTATCCGCGCGAAGACGACGCTACAGTAGCCCGCTACGCCGAACGCTTATACCAGAAGCGCCAGCGCAAGGGTCTCTCTTACCTGGACAGCATGCGCCAGATGCGTGAGCGCAATTACTTTGGCGCGATGATGGTAGAGTTCGGCGACGCCGACGCGCTCGTCAGCGGTCTGACCAAAGACTATCCGAAAACCATTCTGCCTTCGCTGCAGATCATCGGCACCGCCGACGGTGTCGATCGCGTGGCGGGTATGTATATCATTATGAACAAAAATGGCACGTTCTTCTTCGCCGATACAACGGTCAATGTCAACCCGAATGCGCAAGAGCTGGCCGGTATCATTGAGCTCACCGCGCGAGGTGTGAAGTTCTTCGACATGGACCCGCGCATCGCGGTATTGTCGTACTCCAACTTCGGTTCGTCGACAGGCGAGGTGCCGACCAAAACACGTGAGGCCGTACGGTTGGCGCGGGAGAAAGATCCTTCGCTGGTAGTAGAAGGTGATATTCAAGGCAACGTGGCGTTTGACACGAGAATACAACAGGAAACATTCCCGTTCAGCGCGCTGGCCGACCAGCCCGCCAACACACTCATCTTCCCCAACCTGGCGTCGGGTAATATTGCATACAAGCTGTTGATGGAGATCGGTGGTGCGGACGCGATTGGTCCGATTTTGTTAGGCATGAAGAAGCCGGTACACGTGCTGCAGCTGGGCAGCTCCATTCGCGAGATCGTCAATATGGCGGCCATCGCCGTAGTGGATGCGCAATTACACGAGCAGAACGATCACCTTTAATCGATATCGTCACCATGCAGGACGCAGCCTATTGGGTACGTTGTTTAGACCTGAAGCCTCACCCGGAAGGAGGCTTTTACCGTGAGACATACCGCGCTGCGGAAGCTATTGAAACCTCTGGCCTGCCGGCACGCTTTACCGGCAGGCGGAGCTTCTCCACCGCCATTTATTTTCTTTTGCGGGAGCAGGATCGCTCGGTGTTTCACCGCATCCGCTCCGACGAGCTCTGGCATTACCACGCCGGCGACAGTCTTTCCATTTATGTATTGCACGAAGAAACCGGGCTGACAGTGCACCGGTTAGGCGCTGATCTCTTACAGGGTGACTCGTTGCAAGTAGTCGTACCGGCCAACACCTGGTTCGGCGCTCGCCTCCAAGCACCGGGTCGCTATACGCTGGCGGGTTGCACGGTAGCCCCGGGATTTGACTTTGTCGACTTTGAAATGGCCGATCGCGCGACACTGCTTAAAACTTTTTCGGGCCATGCCGACATCATAACGTCGCTGACAAACCCGTAAATGCTGTTGATGCTGCGCAGACTCTCTTTCCTCCTCCCCTTTCTTTTGTGCCCGTTCACTGCGCTGCTTGCGCAGCAGGAAACGTTTAAAGGCGTGGTGGTGGACTCTACTACGTTTGCGGCGTTGCCCTTTGTGAACATACGTGTAAAGAATTCTCTGCGCGGTACTTCTACGGACATGCAAGGAAGTTTTGTCATTACCGCTACGCGGCGCGATACGCTCGTATTGTCGGTGGTGGGCTACCAGACCATCGAGCAGCCCTTATGGGATTGGGAACCGAGCGTGATCCGCATGCGCGATAAGAGCATTCTGCTGAATACCGTTACGGTGCAATCGCGGCGGATGGATCCGTACGAGGGCCTGTTTGACGAGGAGAACGAAAAGATCGACCGCCGTCGCGTACCATTTTATTTATCGCGGACGAAGAAACAAAAGCGCAAGCTGGTCTGGCTGAGGGAAGACAACGCCCGGGCGCAGACGTATGTCGATGTGGTCATCAATACTCCGGAGACCAAAAGCGGGTTGATGCAAAAGTATGCGCTGACGGAAACAGCGTACTATGATTTGCTGGCCGATTTCAATACACGCAATGTGAAGGTGATGTATTACCTGACCGCCCCGGAGCTGGTCTCGTTGCTCAACAATTTCTTTGAGAGCAACGCTCCAACCCCCACCCAGAAATAATCCACCCTCCCGGGCTACAACGTCGTGGCGTCGGGACTTCGATAGGTGAGCGTATACTTAAAGCTATCGATACGCCACCCCTGGTCTGTCAGGACCACATGCAGGTTGTATTGTCCGACAAATTCCCGCAGTTTTTCCACGGGATCGCTTTTGGTAAAGTGATAGGCCACGGCATAACAAAAGACGTCTGCTTCGATGGACTCGTGGCCGAAGCTCACCAGGTAGTTCCCGGCCTGGTGGTGAATGGCTCCCAGGTCGCGAAAACCTTCATTCCACAACCTGGCGATGTCCGCTCCGGACAGGTCCACGGTTCCTTCCTGTCCCCGATCAAATTGTACGATGGGTGTAAACACTTCATCCTGTAAACGACTCCACTGCCGGGTGTCGGTATAGATGAACAGTTTGTTGACAACTTCGATGATCTCGTCGCGCTTGCTTTTATTTTCCATGGCCGTTCGTGCGGTTTATTAATTCCCGAATCACTACTAAAAGAACGTGCCGTGTGGTTGCACCGCCGTTAATCCACGCCCACATGTTTAATCCGCACGTCGGGCACGTATAAGTTAAAGAATCCTTTTCCACCGACTACGTTGGTGGGGTAGTTTACCGGCTCACTGAGGTATTCAACAAAACTATAACGATTGTCGAGTCGCAGTTTCATAAAGTTATAATATTCTTCGCTGATACGCGCAAGGTAAATGGCTGTTGTGTCTCCGGCGTAGTAATCGCGGTACACCACGCGGAACGATTCGCGGTGTTTTTCCCCATCAAAGTTCACATCTTCAATCAATCGCGTGAAACCCCGCGGATTGAGAAGGTTCTCAAAGACATCCTGGCGTCTGATGTCTTGTACATTGACCATATAATAATCCTTGCCGACGGGGTCGGTAAACTGCTGTGTGACCTGCAGCAACGTGTCATCGAAGCCGTTGAAGTATAGCTCGGCAATAAGCTCGTCGAAGGTGATGGGTGGCTGCACGGTGGTCGTCGCTGTTACAGACCCGAGGGATTCACTGGTAATTTCCAGCCGGTATGAAGCATGCGGCACAAACGGTATTGCTACCCCGCCGTATAAACCGCTGCCGATGTTAAACAGGTTGTAGGCGCTATCCGGACCCATGATGCTGACGACGGCATCGTCTACGGCGATTTGCTGAATGAGCTCGTAGGGGTCGCTGTCGTCGCTGGCATCGAGCGCACCAAAACTCTTCGTGAGCAGCACGACGAATGATTCATTCGGCAATTGATCGGGAACGATCTGTGTTGACACCACAATCTGCGGCTTAAGCACCGGTATGCCATCCACTGGCAGCGGTTCCGGCAAGCAACTGCCCACCAGTAGTCCCAGCGCGAGAAGCTTTGCGCCGATCAGACCTTGTTGCCATGTGAGGGGGTGTTGCTTCATATACGCGTGTCATTAAAATTTAAAGCCATAGCTGATAAAGGGAATGGCGCCGAACAGGCCCGGCTGTTCGTAACGCAGTGTGCCGTCATCGTCCTGCTCAATGGTAATCGCAACAGGGTTGGCGCGGTTATAGGTGTTGTATACGCCGGCAAACCACTCCCACTGATAACGGCGGTGCGGACGGCTTTTGAACTTGATACCGATGTCGAGGCGGTGTGTGTTGGCCAGCTTCACCTCGTTGATACCAGAGAATATGGGAATGAGGTCGACGCCCGTCAACGTGGGCGCGGCCACGGCATACTGCCCAATAATCGGTGTAAAGCGCGAGCCCGATATAAATTCCCATACCACCGATGCGGCCCAGCGCTTGCCCAGAGCATACTGCCCCACAATAGCTCCGTTGTGGCGGCGGTCGTAGCGCGAGTAGAACCAGGCGCCGTCATTCACCTCATCGAACTGACGTCGTGACCATGACAGGGTATAACTGATCCATCCTTTGAAACGGCCCGCTTCTTTGCGCAGCAATACTTCCAGTCCCCAGGCACGGCCCCGGCCCTGGATGAGCTTTGACTCGAAGTCGTTGTTCATAAACAGGTTGGTGCCTTCTTCGTAGCCAATAAGGTGATCCATGGATTTATAGTAGGCCTCCACGCTTAGGAATATATTGTCTTCACGAAATGTATTCTGCCACGCCAGGGCTAGTTGGTTTGACGTCTGCGGCACAATGGCATCGGTTACCGGGTACCAGATGTCGGTGGGCGACGATACCGCGGAGCTTGATATGCGATGTATGTATTGTACCATGCGCGAATAGCTGAGCTTGAGCGCCTGGTTGTTTGTCAGCGAATAGCGCGCCGACAGCCGGGGCTCGGCAT
Organism: Dawidia cretensis; assembly: GCF_018598175.1. GTDB lineage: Bacteria > Bacteroidota > Bacteroidia > Cytophagales > Cyclobacteriaceae > Ohtaekwangia > Ohtaekwangia cretensis. The sequence goes on along the minus strand of NZ_JAHESE010000016.1, from coordinate 117,266 downwards.
TGACGTAGTTGCGATTGGTGACAGCGGCCATGGAACCGCGCATACCGGCATTGATGCGCAGGTGTGTCAGGGGTGACCATTCATATTGCGCATGTACAGCAAACTCGTTGGCAATACGGCCCTGGGCGATGCTGCTTTCAAAGATCTGTGAAAACGTGCCCTGTGTATTAATAATATTGGGACTTACAGCGTGACGTGTCCATTCGGCGCCGGTCTTAAATGAGGCGCCGCCGCGTAAAGAGTCTTTGTGTATCGACCAGCGGGCACCGTAGTCTTCGATGTCGGAGAATGCCACCAGCTCGTTGTCTTCAAAGGCATTGCGAATGTTATACCGGTATTCCGAGCGAATGGCGGAGAGCTCGCTTTTCCACCCATGGTCGAATGCATGTACCCAACGGACCGACTGGCTGTTATTGCCGGCTTCGTAGGTGGTCGTGAAGCCACTGCCGTCGTTGTCGCGGTCGCGGAAGAAATCGAGTACGTCTTCGCCACCGTAGTAGCTCATTTCCACATGGTCGCGCGGTGTGGGCTTCAGTAATATTTTGCCGTTGAGGTCGTAAAAGAAATAGGGCAGCTCTTCGCCGAGTGCCTTTACCACCTGGTCGATATACGTCCGTCGACCAGCAATCCAAATGCTTGCTTTGTCTTTGACGAGTGGCTGCTCGACAAAGAGACGCGAAGCGAGTACGCCGATGTCACCGGAAACATGCGTGCGTTCGGGAACGTCGGCGGTGGTTTTGATGTTGAGGATGGACGACAGGCGGCCCCCGAACTCGGCGGGGAAGCCACCGTTGATAGCCTCTACGTGGTCGAGGATGTCGGGATTAAACACCGATAGAAACCCGAACAGGTGACTGGTGTTGTAGATGGGCACGTCGTCGAGCAGCACGAGGTTTTGGTCCGCTGCGCCGCCGCGCACGAAGAGGTCAGAGCTTCCATCGGCGCCGCGCAACGTACCGGGCAACAGTTGCAAGACTTTAATCACATCTGCTTCGCCGCCCAGTACAGGCAATGCGTTGATATCTTCTTGCGTCAGGAGGTACGTGCTGGTGCGGTTGGAGTTAAAGACGTCTTGCTGCACATTGCGCGTGCCGGTGATGACCACTTCCTGCAGTTGGCCCGGAGTGGACCGTAGCGCAACGGTAAGGGTTGTGTCTCCGCGCAATGTGAACGACTTCTGATAGCGTTCGTACCCAATATAGGTGACCTGGCATACCTTGGGGCCAGTGGGTACGCGCACCGAAAAGTGACCCTGGTTGTCGGTCGTAACGTGAATAGAATCGGGGGTAAAAAGCACGTAAGCAGAAGGTAAACGTTCACCACTGGCATCGCGCACGGTACCTTTGATCGTTATTTGTTGCGCCACCGCAACAAAATCCATCAACACGAGTATTATCAGGCTTAGGCTCCGCAGCATATTGTTACGCTGTAACGTACAAAGGTAACGAAACAATATCCGGGCCACGTTGTACTTTACAGCGTTAGACAATGTATTTTAAAAAAATGTATTTTATGAATACCGAATCTTACATGCCTTTTTACGGCGATTTGATTTTTATGTCATGCCGGAAAGATTTTACTTTCAACGTTTTATGACGAATGAAGGGAATTATAGCGCTTTTATGGTATGCCGCGGCCGGGCTTTCTCCTACGGCCCCGCTGCAAACGGCTGACAGCGTTCATCTCGCCGGCATAGCTTCCCAGGCATACGGTCTTGTTCTGTCTCAACCTGATTCATCGATTGCACTGGCCCACGCAGTGCTCAGTCACGTTCAACCGAAAAAGAATCTTTACCTCGAGGCATATAGCTATTATGTGTTGAGCAAAGCGAATTGGACCAAAGCCAATTACCGGCTCAGCACTGAGTATGGCTACAAAGCACTGCGTTTGCTGGATCAAGACCCGCATGCCTATACAAACCTGCGTGGCCTGGTCATGCTGGCGCTGGCGCGTACGTTTATCGACCGAGATGACTACGTCCAGGCGGAAGAATTTCTCAACAAAGTACAGCGCCTGGCCGTAAAGCATCACGATCAGCAATTACTGGCCGACACATATCGCGAGAAATCTACACTGCTGGCAGAAACTAAACATTACGATTCGGCTTTAGCCTATGCCGACAAGGGTATTGCTTATTATCGTACGATCAATGACTCATTGCGCGTTAGCATCCTCTATGGCCGCAAAGCGCGGGCATATTTGGATATGGGCGATTATGCAAAAAGTGATTTGTATAATCGTAAGTCGATGGCACTCGACAGTCTGGTGGGAAACACCCGCGCCCTGGGCTTTTCTTATTTCTACGCAGCCGACATTGCGTATCGCCGCAAGCAATACGACCGTTCGATTCATTACCTGGGGCGATCGATCGCCTTAAACGACCGTATTCACAACCTAACCCTGCAAGTACGTGCACACACGTTGCTGGCGGAGGTCTATACGCAGATGGGCCAGGGCATTCCCGCGGCACAGCAACTCAAGCGGGTAAGTATCTTAAAAGATAGTTTGTACAATGCCGAGAAGAGCCGGCAAATCCAGGAGATGCAATCGCTCTATGCACTGGAAACAAAAGATCGTACGATCGAAACACTGGCCCAGAAGAATATGGTCCAGAAGCACCGGGTGGAAATTCAGCGCATGCTGATGATTGTGCTGGGGGTCGGTGTTGTTTTGCTGGTGGTGGTTATCCTGTTGCTGGTGCGCCTGCGCATTTCGCAACAACGTGTTAACCAGGCGCTGGCGGAGCGCAACCTGGCCATTGAACAACAAAAAGAGGAGGTCGAGTCACAGGCGGAGTTTCTGCAACAGCTTAATCAATTAAAGTCGAAACTGTTTTCGGTCATCAGCCACGACCTGCGCGGGCCCGTTGCCAACCTGCAGTCGCTGCTGCACCTGCTGACGGCAAACATCATGACGCCGCAGGAATTTATCGCGGTATCCGACAAACTGAAAACCAACCTTAACAGCACCCAGCGCACCTTAGAGAATTTGCTCAGCTGGTCGCTAAGCCAAATGGACGGCATTCGCACCGAAAAGAAGACCCTCGCCGTACAGCAGGCAGTCGATGAAGCCTGCGCGCTGCTGGCGGAATTCGCCGAACGCAAGCACGTGACGCTGGAAAAACAAATCGGAGAAGGGTTGGACATTCTCGCCGACGCTAACCAACTGCAGCTTATTCTCCGCAACTTGTTGCATAACGCAATTAAGTTCTCCAAATCGGGTGGCACCGTGGTGGTCTCGGCCGTGGGCCAGGGCACGATGTGCGCGGTGCGCGTGCGCGACTATGGTATCGGCCTTACTGCCGATGAAAAAGCGCGTTTGTTAAACAGTCACGAATATTTTACGAAGTCGGGCACGCAACAAGAAAAAGGCACGGGATTGGGCTTTTTGCTATGCCAGGAATTTATCAGCCGCAATAACGGCACCCTTCACCTTTCGAGCACACCCGGCGAAGGCACCGAGGTGAGCATCAGCCTGCCACTTGCTCCCTGCCGTCCCGGCATGCCGGAACCGGAATCGGTTTTATAGAACCCGAAACCCCTTAATTTCGTTTGTTATTATGTCGAATTGGCAGACCTTAGGGTTTGGCGCAAACCTTGATGCTTAGCCTGTTTGAGTAAATAGAAATAACCTTTTTAAATCAATAGAATACACATGGGAGCTTTCGTTATTGGTATTTTCTTCATGATCATTGGCATGATTGTCAGTGCCCGGATGAAAAGCAAGTTTGCAAAATATTCACAGACGCATCTCACGCGCGACCTGACCGGTGCGGAAGTGGCACGACTGATGCTGGCTGACAACGGCATTCACGATGTCCAGGTCATTAGCGTAGAAGGCGAGCTGACGGACCACTATAACCCGGCGACAAAAACGGTAAACCTGAGTGAGGGTGTATACCACGGTCGCAACGCCGCCGCAACGGCCGTATCCGCGCACGAATGCGGTCACGCTGTGCAGCACGCACGCGCCTACAGCATGTTGGAGTTTCGTTCGGCCATGGTGCCGATCCAGAACATCAGCGCGCGCGTGATTAACTTCTTGTTTATGGTGATGATATTCGGATCTATGTTTGCCTCGCACGTCCTTCCCTGGAACCTGGCGTTGCTGATCATCATTGCGTGTTACGGTGTGTTTGCACTGTTTGCGCTGATTACTCTGCCGGTGGAATTTGACGCCAGCAAGCGCGCACTGGCGTGGGTGCAATCCCGCGGTATTGTAAACAATGCCGAATATGATATGGCCAAAGATGCGCTGAAATGGGCCGCTATGACGTACGTAGTAGCCGCCATCGGTGCGCTGACAACGCTGTTTTACTACGTGATGCTGTTCCTCGGTCAGCGCGACGAGTAATATCTTATCAAGACTATACTATCCAAAGCCCGGGTCTTCCGCCCGGGCTTCTCTTTTTTCGGCGTTCTGCCTATAAAGAAAAAGAAACACACAGTATATTGCCTGTCTATCATTAACCCATACGCTATTATTTTATGAATTTTCAACTTACTGAAGAGCACCTGGCGGTACAGCAGGCAGCACGCGATTTTGCACAGAATGAGCTTCTACCAGGGGTCATCGAACGAGACACCGAACAAAAATTTCCGAAGGACCAGATAAAAAAAATGGGCGAGCTCGGCTTTATGGGCATGATGGTTGACCCGAAATACAACGGCGGCGGCATGGACAGCATTTCGTATGTGCTGGCCATGGAGGAAATTTCGAAAATAGATGCGTCGGTGTCCGTATGTATGTCGGTTAACAATTCCCTTGTTTGCTGGGGACTGGAAAAATACGGTTCAGAAGAACAGAAAGAAAAGTACCTGAAGCGCCTGGCAACAGGCGAGCTGATTGGCGCCTTCTGTCTCTCCGAACCCGAAGCCGGTTCCGACGCTACCAGCCAACGCACAACGGCCGAAGATAAAGGCGACTATTACCTCCTGAATGGCACCAAGAACTGGATCACCAACGGCAACAGTGCAAGTGTATATATTATCATTGCACAGACCGATGCTGCGAAGAAACACAAAGGCATCAATGCGCTGATCGTCGAGAAGGGCATGCCTGGTTTTGTGGTGGGCAAGAAAGAAGATAAGATGGGCATTCGCGGGTCGGACACGCACTCACTGATGTTTACCGACGTAAAAGTGCCAAAGGCCAACCGCATTGGCGACGACGGTTTTGGCTTTAGCTTTGCCATGACCACGCTCAACGGTGGGCGTATCGGTATTGCCTCGCAGGCGCTGGGCATTGCTGCCGGTGCGTACGAGCTGGCACTGAAGTACTCGAAGGAACGCAAAGCGTTTGGCAAGAACCTGTCGGAACACCAGGCTATTCAATTTAAGTTGGCGGACATGGCTACCAAGATCGATGCAGCACGTTTGTTGGTACACCAGGCGGCGTGGCGCAAAGATCAAAAGCAAGATTTTGTAAAGGCCGCCGCCATGGCAAAACTGTTTGCTTCGCAGATCGCCCAGGAGGTAACATCGGAAGCTGTACAGATTCACGGCGGTTATGGCTATGTAAAAGAATATCATGTAGAGCGGCTCATGCGCGACGCCAAGATCACACAGATCTATGAAGGCACCACCGAGATTCAGAAAATGGTGATCTCGCGCGAGCTGTTGAAGTAAGTAATCACGCTATCACTATCATGCGACTTCTCCGTCCTATCTTACCAGCAGTTCTGTCATTTTACGGGCTGCTGGTTTTTACTGTTTTTGTGTTGCCGGTAGCATTCAGCGCATGCTCGCGCGATAGCGCCTGGTGTACATTTATGTATTGGATGACCGAGTCGGGCGGCCAATGGGGCACGACCATCATTGTACTGTTGGCAGCAATCTTATATGCCGGTTCGTTTAGCTCGCTGACGCAAAAGGCCAGGGTATTTTTTCTGACGGTGTTAACGCTTGGAGCAGTGCTCGCGTCGTTTGCTTATCTCAATGAGAACGTGATCAAGACGCTCATTCGCGTACACCGGCCAAGCCATACCTATATTTTACGCGAGTCGAAATCTACCGCCGACCTGGATTCGCTTTATTCATTGACGGAGCCCGAGCGCCGGAAGTTTTATGAAGACCTGATCTTGCCGGATACTGTTACTTTCCGGAACATGGATCCGCGTGTCGTGGCGCACTGGATTAACGAGGTAGGGTATTCTTTTCCGTCGGGGCATTCCTTTAACACCTTCCTACTCGGTACGATCCTCGCATTCTTTCTCTATCACCTGGCTGGAAAACGATTCCGTTGGCTGCATGTGCTTCCGTTGGTTTGGGCTATGTTGGTGGCAGTGTCGCGCGTGGCTATGGGGGTGCATACAGCGCGGGATGTTAGCGCCGGCGCGGCCCTGGGCATACTGCTGGCGAGCCTGGTGCTATCGATACCGGTGGTGCGTGGAGCAGTGTTGAAAAAAGAAAGTGACACGGGAGGGTTGCCGTAACGTCCCTCGTTCGGTAACATTGCCGACATGAAAATTATCGATCTCTCCAAGACCATCCAGTACAACCCAGGCGACCCTTTCTTTATGAAGGTCAGGATCAAACACAAGCCGCACCGCAAAGCGCGTTGGCTGATCCGTTACCTGGGGTTACCGTTCCGCTTGTTCCCCAAGAACTTTATTGGCTGGGCTGACGATTCGATTCAACAGATGGGTGTTCATTCCACCACACACCTGGATGCGCCGTGGCACTATGCGCCTACCAGCGAAGGCAAGCCGGCTAAAACAATAGACCAGGTGCCGCTGGAGTGGTGCTATGGAGACGGCATTGTCATTGATATGAAACACAAGGCCGACTTCGAGGCCATCACGGTCGAAGATATACAGCAATTCCTTTCGAAGAACAACCTGTCGCTAAAGCCCGGACTGATCGTACTGATCAAAACCGGTCGCGACAAGCATATGGGCACAAAGGAGTTCTTTGAGCGCGGCACGGGCATGAGCGCGCAAGCAACGGCCTGGCTAATCGACCAGGGCATCAAGGTGATGGGCATCGACCAGTGGGGTTGGGACCTGCCGCTGCGCTACATGGTGCAAAAGGCCAGGGAGAGCGGCAATGCCGAGCTCTTCTGGGAAGGCCATCTCGTGGGCCGTGACAAAGAGTATTGCCACCTCGAGCAGCTTACCAACCTCGATGCGTTGCCCTACCAGGGTTTTAAAGTGGCACTCTTTCCGCTAAAGATCAAAGGCGCGTCGGCGGCGCCGGCGAGGGTGGTCGCGATTATGGATTAAAGGGTATAGGCAACGCCAAAACGCACGGTGTATATGTCCTGGAAGAACGTATGCTCCGTGCCCGCGTTGGTCTGGGCTCTCAAGGAAGCACCTGGATTGTCAATGCGCTGTTTACTTCTGTAGATGTCGAATACATTTACAGGAACATTCAACTCCAGGCTGAGTCTATCCGTCAATTGGCAGCTCACGCGGGGAATGATGTTGATCGTTGCTCCTGTGATCTGTACATTTCGTTCGAAAACATTGCGCTCGTGCGGCTTAAACTCCATATTGATGTGGTATGGATTGACGGCAAGGCCGAGGTTCAGCACAAACCGTTTGGTGACGTTGGTGATATCCTGATTAATTTCATAGCGAAAGGAATACGCGCTGATCACATCGGTTGTCAACGCGCTGCGGCTTAACCCAAAGTTTCTTGGGAATTGAATACCTTGTGCTGATCGATCGATCTGCGGTACGAAGAGCTCAAACTCGTGATGAAACCCACCGCGGAGGGATATGATGCTGAAAGCCACTGAAAATGTACCCGTCGTGAAATGCCTATCCCCACTCTTCTCATCCGGGACAGCGCTACTCGGGCGTTGATATACTGTTTCCAGCGAAGACGTATGCTGGTACAGTTTGATCCGATACTCGTGCTGGGCGAAGGCACCGGCGGAGATCGTTAAGAAGGCAAGCAGAACTATAAAGCGACAGAGGAAGGTTAGGGATTGGGTCATCTTTAGTTGGGTGTTATCAAATTGTTAATGGGGTTTAGTTTTCTATCTATACTCCAAACCTATTCACGGGCGCAATATTGTCGTATTGACACTGCAATGTCAACTATATCTGCATGTTATTTAGGGAAATGTTATGAATGGTTTTAAATTCCCCATTTTTCCACAATGTGTGGTATAGTATATTTCCTCGAAAACCTTTGCGGTCGAACTGTGCTGTAGAGGGAATTACCGGGCCAGTGGGGAAATAGCCGTATGCGCTCTCGCTTTCACACTCACTCTGTTTTATGGTACATGTAGTCGACCGTGACGTTTAGCATGGCTCTGAGGCCGGTAAGCATGCCGCGTTCGTCCATCATGAAGTCGGGGGTGTGATGTGAGGGAGCCTTGGCGGGGTCTGTGTCGGGCGGGCAGGCGCCTACAAAGAAGAAAAAGCCAGGGATTTTCTGCTGATAGTAGGCGAAGTCCTCGGCGCCGGTGTCGGCGGGAATGCGGGCTACATTTTCTTCACCGGCGGCTTTTACGAGGCTGGCGACCATTTTCTCGGTCAGGGCGGGGTCGTTGAATGTTACCGGGGTCTTGCGGTCGATCGTTACCTCGGCGGTGGCACCGGCACTTTCGGCGATGAGCGTAGCGGTGCGCTTGAGCCTCTCGTGTATATCTTGTTGCATAGCGGGGTCGAATGTGCGGATCGTGCCGCTCATTTCGGCTGTTTCGGGAATGATGTTCTGACGCACACCGGCATTGATCATGCCGACAGATATAACGGCCGGTTCTTTTGTCAGCTGGGTTTGCCGGCTCACAATGGTCTGAATACCGTTGATGATTTGCGCTGACACAACGATGGGATCTATACCGAGCCACGGTGCAGCACCGTGTGACTGTTTGCCTTTTACTTTGATGGTAAACCAATCGGAGGCGGCCATCATGCCGGCGGGTTTATAGGCGATCTGGCCAAGCTTGCGAATGCCCTGGATGTGCAGGCCGAAGATTACCTCTACCTTGGGATTGTCGAGCACGCCTTCGCGCACCATGAGGTCGGCTCCCCCCTCCTCGCCTTTGGGTGGTCCTTCTTCGGCGGGCTGAAAAACAAACTTAATGGTCCCTTTGAGGTCGTTTTTATTTTTGCTGAGGATTTCGGCCACGGCCATGAGAATTGCCACGTGCGAGTCGTGACCACACGCGTGCATGACGCCGGTCTCCTGGTCATTAAAGATGGCTTTCTCTTTGGAAGCAAATGGCAGGCTGTTGCGTTCCGTTACGGGCAGTGCGTCCATGTCGGCGCGCAACGCGATGACGGGTCCGGGCTTGCCGGTGCGCAGCAGCGCCACCACGCCGGTGTGGGCTATACCGGTCTGTACTTCGAGACCCAGCTTGCGTAGGTGCTCAGCGACATAGGCGGCGGTCTTTATTTCGCGGTTGGACAGTTCAGGATATTGGTGCAGGTGGCGGCGCCACGTGATGACGGACGGTTCGAGCTGGCGGGCTTGTTGTTCGAGCTTAGCCTGCAGCTTGGGGTTTACCTGGGCGATGGCGCCCGAGGCAAGGGCTAGTAAAAGTAGACTACAAACGCGTATCTTCATCATAGGATCGGATGTGGGGGAGACAAGATATTGATTCCCGGTCTGGCAACCAACGACAAAGAATATGGAGTGGATCAAAATCTTTTCCAACACCGTGGAGGCAAGAGAAAAATTACTGTCTGGCAAGCCGCGGTTGCTCGTAGTGTATGGTCGGCGCATTACACTGGTGCATTATGGCGACGACTTTTATGCCGTGCAAGATGCCTGTACCCACAACCAGGAGTCGCTTAGCAAGGGGCACGTCAACCATTTGGGAGAGATCATTTGCCCGTGGCACAATTACCGTTTTGAGCTAAAAACCGGCCGGGCGATGGATTCCAGCTGCCGCGCCCTGGCAACTTATCCGATTAAAACGGACGAAACAGGTTTTTTTATTGGTATTTAAAATACATTCGTCGCTATTTGCGTTTTTAACCCATGCTGCCGATGCCCCCTGTGACCAAGGACCTGCGCTTTCTGTCTGCGTGTTTCCTGCTTGTTTTGTATACCGGCCTGTTTCAACCCGCCGCTGCCCAAAGTTATTTTACCCCCGACAATTGGATCGACCGGCTGAACCTCACCGGCCCACTGCCCGAGAAGCTGTTGGCTACACGCACGGCGGTCTTTCACGACTATACCCTCACGGAAAAAGAACTGCTGGTCGCTCAAGAATATTTTCAGCGGTCGGGCATCGACGCAGTGGCATACTTCGACCTGGATATGCTCATGGCCGGCAACGACATTACCCGCGCGTTTGGCAATTACCTGCTGAAGCGCGAGTTCTCCAACCTGGTGTTTATCGAGAAGGACAGTATACGTTATCGCATCACGATCACGGTATTCAATGGCAAGGAGACGGTGCTCGATGGTAAGCAATCAGCGTGGTCGGTGACGAATAGCAACCTTACGGAAGCGCTGAAAACGTTATACCGCACCAGCTCCAGCGGTTTAAAGAAATTAAATCTGCTGATCAATGATCAGCCCGAGACGGGACTGACGGTGAACCCTATCCTGGGTAAGCGCAATGAGTTCTTTGCCATGGACCTGAAAGTAGATCCCCTGGCGGTGCCGAAGTTTGGCGACGAGGCGCTGGATAAAGAACTGGAGCAGATCTTTAAAGACAACTATACCCTCAAGTATAAAATGACGGAGCCCGGTGTTTCCGAAAAGGATCTGCGCAAGCAGGGCTCGTTGTATGTGCTTTGTATTGTGCGTACACGCGGCAGCGTGGCCAAGGAACTGCTGGGCTATGAGGTGAAACCCGGTGAGACTGCATTGGTATCGGTGGCGTATCCTGGTCCGCAGCAAGAGCTCAGAAATATTCCATCCGACGAGATCGTGTACAAGATATATTTCAAGCACATCGACTCGGGCAATGTGTTCCTGGGCACCAAGTGGGATGCCGATACAACGTGGCAGCAGGCACTCTTAAACCAGCTGCGCGGCATGAAGGCCGAGCTGCGCCTGAACTGACAAGATAAAAAAAGGAGCTCCTGTAACGGAAACTCCTTTCTTCGGACGGGCTATTTCTTTGCGCTACGCGTCTGAATATATTCTAAATTCTCACTGCACCATTTTAGCGATCTGTGTTACGGGAATGGTGTTGGCCAACCGCAGCACATCGGCTTCGTTGCTTTCGTTTACAGTAAAGGTGAGCAGCGCGGAGTTCAGCGGCACCTGCAAAGTAAAGTTCTCTTTGTTCGTTTCCGTGTCCGTGCTCTTTTGTAAGATCCCTTTATAGCCTTGTACTTTCACAACCTTCTGCGTACCATCGCTTGAATTTCCCACGAATGGTATGGATAAAATGGCATTAACGGAACCGATAAGCGGCGAATTGCTCATGATGTCGACTGTTGCGTTTTTTGTGCCGGTTCCATACGTGCGTTGAACCTGCGCGCCTGCTATACCGGTGTTAGCCGTTACCTGATCTTCTTTGGGGTTGGAAGCGAGGGCATCCATCTTCGCTGGCAATATTTTGATGATCTCTTTTCCGACCAGCACGTCTATATCGTTCAGCATTTGCTGCATGGCGAAGCGGGCGTCTTCGAGCTTGCCGCCGCTATAGGCTGTGCGTGCAGAGGCAAGGTCTTTGTTAAAGTCCTGTGCGTAGGCCACGAGGGGCAGCAACGCGACAATTAGTATCGTTAGTTTCTTCATGAGAATCGTTGTTAAAGAGGTTAATGAACGGGCTATTGTTCGCCCAGGGTCTTGATGAGACCGTCTATGTCAAACGCATTGGCGGCGGTCATGACCTCTTGTTCAGTGGCGAAGTTGACAGCTTCCCATACAATGAGCGATGTTTGCCCCAGCGGTACGCTGAGCTTGTAACCACTCGACTCATCGTATTCAATCACGGCGCGATGGCCTTTTACTTTGGTTTGTTTCCAGTTCTGCTCGCCGCCGGTGGTTTGCGCATAGCCACCGTTGGCCAGGTAGAGGTTGATGGCCGACATCCACGCCGAGTTGTTGGCAATGAGCGTGCGCAGTTGCTTATCGTCTTTGAGGTATTCGCGTTCGATGGTGAGACCTACCCATCCCCAACCGGTAGAGGTCACTTTGTCGGACGGTTTCTGGAAGGGAAGACCACTGACGGTCTCGGGCAGCGATAACAAGACTTTGTTACCGATCTCCATTTCCACGCCAAGCATGGCTTGCTGTACGGCATAACGTGCTTCGCCATAGCTTGTCGCTTTGAACGCTGTTTCGGCTTCGGCCAGGTTTGCTTTTACGTCGGGGGGTGTTGTCACCAGACCACCACCGCCTTTATTGCTGGGATTGCCGGAGCTGCTGCTACCAGACGAGCTCGTGCTTTGTGTGTCTGACCAGCCACCGGTGTTTACGCCCGTCTTCTCCTGTGCTTTTTTGTCCAGCGCTTTCTCGGCCGCTTGTTCAGCCTTCTGCTTGAGCTTGTTCATGAGCCCCTGCGCGCGCACTGGCATGGTCCACGCCAGGGATGCTGCGCCCAGCAGCCCTACCAGTAAAATTTTTGATTTCATAGAGTGGGATGTTTGAAAGCTAAACAACGAAGAAAGCAGGCTGAGGTTTCGGTTTCACAGGAGCTCCCCCATGCTTATGGGGGAACTCCCGACGTAAGCTGGTCCAATCCAGTTTGAGTCGAAAATTCGTTTCATAAAAACTTTCCGCCTGACTATACCTGTATGAGAGACACATTGCCAATATTTGCGGGCGTATGGAATTGAAGTTACAAACCGGCTATCGGTCTATTTTGGGCATGGCGTTACCGATCACGCTTTCGATGTTGGTACCGCAGATCAATTTCATTACAAACAACATCTTTCTGAGCGGGCTGGGTGAACAAGAGCTCGCCAGTGCCGGCATTACGGGTGTGTACTATTTGATCTTTGCGGTGATCGGCAGCGGCTTGAACAACGGTCTGCAAGCACTCATTGCCCGCCGGGCTGGTCAGAATCTACCGCATGAAATAGGCCGGCTGTTCTTGCACGGGGTGTGGATCGCCCTGGGCATCGCCGGGCTTGGCATTCTGATCACGTATATGCTGGCACCGACGGTGATGCGGACTGTAATTCACAATCCAATCATTGCGGAACAAGTGATCGACTTCCTTCTGATCCGCATTTGGGGGCTGCCGCTGTTATATCTGTATGTGATGCGCAACGCATTACTGGTGGGCACCAACCAAACGCGTTTTCTGGTGTGGGGCACGCTGAGCGAGGCCGTCGTGAATATTTTTCTCGATTATACTTTAATCTATGGCAAGCTCGGTTTTCCGGAACTTGGGTTTAACGGGGCGGCCTATGCCTCGATCATCGCAGAAGGCATAGGCCTGTTGGTGATCTATGCGGTAATCCGACTGAAAGGTTTACACCGGTCGTTTGCCTTCTTTGACGACACTTCGGCCAATTGGCCCATGACAAAACTTATCCTGACGCAGTCGCTGCCGTTGATTCTACAGTATGCGATCAGCATTGCCAGCTGGGAGTATTTTTACCTCCTCATCGAGCACCACGGCGCACGTGCGCTGGCCATCTCCAACACCATGCGCAACATCTTTGGACTGTTTGGCATCTTTTCGTGGGCTTTTGCATCCACAACCAACACGATGGTGAGCAACATTATCGGGCAAGGAAGAACCCCCGAGGTGGTGCCGCTCATCAAACGCATCTCAGGCATCAGCTTTGCGATCTCTTTGGTGATCTTTATCTGTTTAAACCTGGTACCGCACTGGTTCCTGTCATTCTATGGACAAGGTGACGACTTTATACGTGAGGCTATACCAGTGGTACGTATTGTTTCGATCGCGTTGCTGCTCATGTCGGTTGGCACGGTGTGGCTGAATGCTGTAACGGGTACCGGCAACACCGTGGTGAACCTGCGCATCGAGTTTATTACAATCTTTATTTACTGCGGGTATGTATACATCGTGCTTGAATATCTCAATCTGCCCATTACCTGGGGGTGGGGCTCGGAGTGGGTGTACTGGACGTCGATGTTCAGCATGGCCTTCTTCTACATCCGCTCGGGCAAGTGGAAAGCCAAAACTATTTAGCGGCTTTTTCGTCGCGACGCTTGTAAAAATATAAATAAGTCTTCTTGCCCGGGTTGCGCTCGCTGAGGGTATAAAAGCCGGAGCCATCGCGGCGCCAGGTCATGGCTTCCCCCTGAGGCTCTTCTTCGTACGGAATGATGGAAGGATCCTGCTTTAATAATTCTTCCAATGGCTTATGGGTGGGATTGTCCCAATAGAACACCCGCCGGTAATTTTTCAACACCACGGAACCGTCGGGACGGATGTCACCCCCAACGATCATGGTCAGGGGTAACTCGGCCACGATGGGCACCACCAGTGTATCGGCGTTGTCGTACGGATATTTTAAAGTATAAATGTGTACGGGATTCTCGCGCTTGGAGACGACGTATAGGTTTTTTGTGGTGGGATCCAGCAACAAGGTTTCGGCATCTTTTACGCCATCGGGAAACCGGAATACGATGCGGGTCACATCGCTTACGACGAGTTGGCCGCGTTTGGCGTCGGCCAGCAAGGGCTCTTCAAAGCGATAAATAATTTTGTAAGGGAACAACGCCAGGTTGTCGCCGATCTCGGCCACGTAGAGGTACGACTTGCCGGGCTCGGGGCCGGGACCTACAGCAATATCCTCCCAATCGCGGTTGACGAGCTTTTTCCCAAAGCCGACGATGAGCTTGATGTTGAGGCTGTCGTTCATAAGCAACACTTCGGCCGGGTTGCCGCTGTCGTTCAAGCCCCACAGGTAGCCGGGGTTGCGGATGCTGGCAGCAATGCCAGAGATCTCTTGCAGCTTGGGGGCCTTGGATTCTGCCAGCCGCTGGCCGGGCAAAAAGAAGGTGGTGTCATAAAAGCTATGGATTTGTGCCGGGGCTACCCAGGGGGTGCCTAGCAACAGCAGAAGCAAGAGCTTTTTCATGTCGGAAGGTTGAGAGGATTTATTTGCGCGCGTAGAAGTACAGGTACGTTTTTTTCTTGCCTTTCGTTTCACTCAGCGTGTAAAATCCGTGGCCGTCGCGACGCCAGGCAATGGACTCGCCCTGGGGCTCTTCCTCGTATGGTATTTCCTGTGGCAGCTCGGCCAGGGCCGACACCGGTGGCAAGTGGGACTCGTTAGGCCAGTAGTATATCTTCTTGTAGTTTTTTAGTACGATCTCGCCGCCGCTGCTCAGGATGTCGCCGGCCACCAACTGGGTTAACGGTAGGGCTGCCACATTGCGGGCCACCAGCGTATCGCCGCCATCGTAGGGATATTTCAGCTGGTATACATGCACGGGCTCTTCCCGTTTGGTGATGACGTAGAGGTCCCTGGTGGCGGGGTCGAGCAGCAGGGTTTCGGTATCTTTCTTTTTGTCCTCCAGCCGGAAGCATAGCGTGGTGAAGTCGGTTATCTCCACCCGCGCTTGTCCGGAGGTGAGCACGGGTTCTTCAAACCGGTAGATATACTTATAAGTATGCTTGGCGAGGTTGTCGCCAATCTCGCCCACGTAGATATAGTGCTTCGTCGGATCGGGCCCCGGGCCTACGGCGATGTCTTCCCAGTCGCGGTTTTCGATATTCTTCAGGACGCAGGTAAGGCGTACGTTGAGGGCCGTGTCTATGAGGAATACCTCAGGACCCGAATTGCTGTCGTTGTGTGCCCACAGGTAGCCGGGGTTGGTAATGCTGGCGGCAAGGCCCGATACTTCCTCGAGTGTCTTATCGGTGAGCATGGAAACTCTGCGGGCCGGTTGAAAGGCATTAGACGGCCCTGGGGGTGTATGTTTTGAAAAACACGATGCTAAGATGAGCAGCACCGCGAGCAAAGCGATTTTCTTCATACAGATTGTTTTCGCTACGTGAAGAAAGAAATTTCACGCAGGTAAAGAAATGAATTTATGGAAAAAGGTAAAGGAGCGCTACGATTTGGCGCCAGGCTTACCCGGGCGTTTGGTGGATGCCATGTATGCGGCCGCATCAGAGGGGGTCGTGCTGATCTTTCCTTCGCGCACGAGCATGGCGGCGACGAGCTTAACCTGCTCGATGAGCATACGCCAGTTCTGCTGGTCGATGGTGCGGGCTATGTCGGCTACATCAAACGTACCTTTTCCACCGCGCTCTTCGGCGAGCTTTAAGATCGTTTTCCGGATGTCGTCAGCAAAGACCATATTGTATGTTAGGTGGTTTAAGTGGAACAAGCCAACAATCAGTAAGGTTTCAACGTCATACATATTTCCTGTAAAAAGTATGCCCGTACGTACTTCTACGGAGGGGTATTGATACGCCGCTTTCATTACCTTTGTGGCGATTATGATCGAAGAAGACGAGGTACCCCCCGGCGGACAGGAGCAGGAAGAAGATGATTCCCTCTTTGAGCATCACCGGTTTGTGGCCGATCGCAAGCAAGCACTGCTGCGCATCGACAAGTTTTTGCAAGCCCGGATGGCAAACGTGACCCGTACGAAGGTACAGAACGGCATTCATGACGGCTTTGTGAAAGTAAATGATAAGGATGTGAAACCTAACTATAAGGTGCATCCGAACGATGTCGTTACCGTTTCTTTTCCCGAGCCACCGCGTGATACGGAGGTTACACCTGAGAACATCCCCCTGAATATTGTTTTTGAGGACGAACACTTGCTGATCGTCGATAAAGCTGCGGGCATGGTCGTACATCCTGCTTACCAAAATTGGAGTGGCACATTGGTGAACGCCCTGGTATACCACTTCCAGAACCTGCCCGAAATGAAGGGCAATGACGGGCGTCCTGGTCTGGTGCACCGCATCGACAAGGATACCTCGGGACTGCTGGTGATTGCAAAAGACGAAGCGACGCTCTCCGGCTTGGCGCGGCAATTTTTTCACCATACAATCGAGCGCACCTATAACGCCCTGGTGTGGGGTGTACCGGAACCGCCGGCGGGTACTATTAACGTGAACGTTGGGCGCAGCTTAAAGGACCGGCGTATTACGGCGTCCTTTCCGGATGGCACCATGGGCCGTCATGCAATTACGCACTACAGCCTCTTAAAAGATTTGCGGTATGTTTCGCTGGTGGAGTGCAAGTTGGAAACAGGCCGTACGCACCAGATTCGTGCGCACATGAAATATTTAGGGCATCCGCTCTTTAATGACGCCATGTATGGGGGTGACCAGGTGTTGAAGGGCACCACGTTTAGCAAATACAAACAATTTGTTGACAACTGCTTTAAGTTGATGCCACGGCAGGCACTGCATGCGAAGACGCTGGGCTTTAACCACCCCGTAACGAAGCAGTTTATGCAATTTGAATCACCTTTGCCGCAAGACTTTGTGGATGTCTTAGAGAAGTGGGAGCACTACGTAAAATTTAATTAGTAGGGTATTCCCGTAAAGCGCGTATTTTTTAGAAGACAGACTTCCTGCTTCAGTTTTATACCGAAGTATTTAAAAAGGGTATGATTCCCTGCCGGGATGGTGACGATCCCGGTGTACGCCGTCAGAATACGTGGCGTTTAGAAATACGGTCGCATCTTGCGAGTACCACCCAATGCCTGGCGGATCTCTTTCATTGCTTCGCGCTTAAATTTCTGATGCGACATTTCTTCCGCCGAACGGTACGTCAGGCTTTTAATGTACGCCATCACCTGCTGGGTCTGTTCCTGATCCAGCGAATCTAACGACGCCAAAATCTTGTGTTTCTGATCAAAGTTCGTCATACATGTAGTGGTTGTTTGACACTACAATAAACGCAAATCACATGCCCCTTGTTTAGGCAATGATGCGTATATAACACAGTAGTAATATTTAGGGCGAAAAGGAAACAAATCGCTCATCGCCCGTACCCGTTGAATCAACAGAACGACAGGTTATTACGGCGTATTTACCTCATGAAAGGGTCCCGAAGCGGGGTCGGTCCAGCTCATGGGATAGTTGGCATCGAGGAACTCCAGGGAATCACTTGTGAGGAATAATGGCCTGAATGTGTCGATCATTACGGCCAATTCGTGGGTCTCTTTTACGCCGATGCTTTTCTCTACGGTGCCCGGATGCGGCCCGTGCGGCAGCCCCCCGGGATGAAGTGTAAACGAGCCACGTTCAATACCACGACGGCTCATAAAATTACCTTCGGCATAATATAAAACTTCGTCGGAGTCGATGTTGCTGTGGTTGTAGGGAGCCGGAATAGCCTGGGGGTGATAATCAAACAAACGCGGCACAAACGAACAGATCACAAAGTTGTGTGCCTGGAATGTTTGGTGCACCGGCGGTGGCTGATGTATGCGGCCCGTGATCGGCTCAAAGTCGTGGATGGAAAAGGCATAAGGCCAGAGGAATCCATCCCACCCCACCAGGTCCAGCGGACTGTAATCATATATATACTGATGCAGGTATCCTTGCTTTTTGATTTGCAGTAAATATTCGCCCGGGCGTGTATCGGTGATCAGCTCGTGTGGCGGACGAATGTCACGCTCGCAGTAGGGCGAGTGCTCCATGAGCTGTCCCAGTTGGTTTCGATAACGCTTCACTGTTTCGACTGGCGATGACGACTCGATGATGAGCAGCCGCAGCGGGCCTTCTTCAAACTCCAGCTTATAAATTACCGTGCGGGGTATAACGATATAGTCACCCTGACGGAGGTCAAGCTTGCCAAAGGGTGAGATGAGCGTGCCCTTGCCATCGTGTATGTACAGTACCTCGTCGCCTTCTGCATTTTTATAGAAATAGTCCATTTTGCGCTGGCGGGGCGAGCAAATGGAAATCGAGCAGTCAGCGTTGGTGAGCAGCACCTTGCGGGCATTCAGGTAGTCGTCGCCGGTGGTGGCAACCTTGGAGGTATTGAGGTGGGTTTGCCGCAAGGCGTAATCGTTGATGCGGGTCGGCCCGTATTTAACCGGATCTTTCAAGGCCTTGATGCGCGTGGGCGGGTAGGTATGATATAAGTTGGAGTAGATGCCGGAGAATCCTTCGGAGCTTACCAGCTCTTCCTTATACAGGCTGCCATCGGGTTGCCGGAATTGCGTGTGGCGCTTGGGAGGAATGTTGCCCAATCGGTAATA
The DNA here is from genome assembly GCF_018598175.1 of Dawidia cretensis. GTDB lineage: Bacteria > Bacteroidota > Bacteroidia > Cytophagales > Cyclobacteriaceae > Ohtaekwangia > Ohtaekwangia cretensis. Next base: position 98,244 of record NZ_JAHESE010000016.1, on the reverse strand, counting down.
GTACATAGATCTTGTGGTTTATGCACCAAATTACGCAATCGTTACCAGCCTCTAAGCAGTTCCAAAGGCTCTTTTATGAAAAGAGGTTTTGCCGTTTTTTATTTGGCAAAACCTCTTTTTGCGAAGTATACTGCTTTGTTAAGGCTTAACGCGCAGGTATTTTTCGACGATGGTCTGGTTGATGTTGGCAGCTTCCACTTTCTCTTCGCCCGACTGGATAAGGCTGTCGCCTTTCACTTTCAGCGTGAAGGTGAACTCGTGGTTTTCCCACTCGCGGAAATTACAATACTCCAGCACTTCGGTGTAAATGCTATCGCGCAAGGTGTAGCTGCCGCCGCCGGCTACGAACACAGGGGCCGTCTTGGCAGTGTCGCCGGGTATGGGTGCCTCGTGGGTGAGGAAGGCGAAGTGGGTGTCGTTGATGATCTTGATAGTGCGCGTGCCTTCAATTTTATCGTGCTTGACGGTATCGCCAATGTATGTGGTCTTGGCTACAAGTTGCCAGGTGCCCATGGCGTTGTTTTTCGGGGCCTGGGATTCGGGTTGGTGCGCCGGCGGGCAGCCGGCGCAAGCGAGTGCCAATGCACCGGCGAGGATGTTTATTTTCATTCGGATTGGGTTGTACGGCTATGTTTTACTCGTTTCGCAAGGCATTCAACGGGTTTGCCGAAGCAGCCTTGAGCGACTCGAAGCTTACGGTGATCAGGGCAATGATCAACGCGATACTTCCAGCGTAAACAAATATAAGCACATCGATGGAAATCCGATAGGCAAATCCTTGCAACCACAGGTCCATGAGGTACCACGACAAGGGCACCGACAGGACCAACGCTACCAATACCAGTTTAATGAACTCGGAGGACATGAGCGTGACGATTTGTTTTACGCTGGCACCCATGACCTTGCGCACGCCGATCTCTTTGAACCGGCGCTCCGCCATGTACGTGGAGAGGCCATACAAACCCAGGCAGGAGATCAGCACAGCCATGCAGGTAAATACGGTAATGATGCTCGACACGCGGCGATCGTCGTCATATTGCTTCTGAACATTCTCGTCCAGAAAGGAATATTCAAATGGTGTGTTGTCGACCTGTGCTTTCCAGATCTTTTCGATGCCGGCCACGGCCTTTTGGAAGTCACCACGGGAACGAAGACTGGCAACCATTACTTCGTAGCGTCCGATGGTGTCGGGCATAACAAAGATGAGTGGCTTGATCTCCTCACGAACAGAGATATGGTGATAGTCTTCCATGACGCCGATCACTTCGAAGGTATATTTTTTGCCCCAGTCAAAGTACAGATTTTTGCCGAGCATTTCCTCCGGCTCATAGCCGTATTGTTTAGCAGACGCTCGATTGATGACCACTTTGTTCTGGCTTTCCATTTTGCGGTTGCTGGTAAAGGTGCGCCCAGCCACCATCGGGATATCCAATAGCTCGATGTACCCTTGATCGACTTCGTTGCGGAAATTGGTCCGACCCGTTTCCATTGATCCACCCTCGGTATAAAATATCATGTCGCCAAAGACGCGGCTGCCGGGCATGAAGCGTGCGGCCGATACCTTTTCCACAGCTTCATACTTGAGCAGCTCATTGCGCAGGCCTTCGTAGCGGCCACGTGCCTCCGCGGTGCGAAGCGGCAGCACGATTTTGGCTTCGGCATCAAAGCCCAGACTCTTGTTCTGCATGTAACTCAGCTGGCGGGAGATAATGATCATGCCGGAAACCAGGGTGATGGCAATGAGAAACTGGAAGATCACAAGCGAGCGCCGTAGCAAGCCTGTGTTGTTACTCAACGCCAGCTTGCCCTTCAATACCTGCGCCGGTTGGAACGACGACAGGTAGAACGCCGGGTAACTGCCCGCTAACAAGCCCGTGATGACGGTGAGTATGATCAGCGCCACCGCAAAGTAGCCTACGTTGCCGGAATTGAAAGAAATAGTCTTGTTGGTGAGGTAATTGAAAAACGGCAGGGCTAGCTGCACCAACATTATGCTGATAACAATAGCCAATAATACAATAACCATGGCTTCGCCCAGGATATGCCGGATCAGTGTGCTGCGGAAAGCACCCATCACCTTGCGAATGCCGATCTCGGCGGCGCGCTTACCCGCCCGGGCAGTGGACAGGTTCATGAAGTTGATACAAGCCAGCACAAGTATAAACGTAGCGATAGAGGCAATGACATAGATATACTGGATGCGTGGGCTGCGACCGATGGGTGAATACAGGTACACGTCCCTGATCGGTTCGAGCATCAGGGTTTTCTGGAATCCCAGGGCTTTCATGTCTTCGCTGCCATATTTAATCAACACTGCGTTCATCTTAGCCTCCACCGTTTTTACATCGGAACCGGGCGCCAAACGAATCAGCCCGCCGAAAAAGTTCTCTCCTGCCCACTCGTCCATGAGTTCTTGCGAAACCAAGTCGCGGCTCAGACCATCGCTGGAAAGGGATGTGACAAAGTTGATGTGTTGAAAGCTTTTTTTCTGGTCTTTTATCACGCCGGTGACTTTAAAGGTAACGGGTGCACCTTGCCGGTCGATCTGGACGAGTTTGTTGAGTGCCGGCTCGTCATCAAAAAGCTTTTGCGCCAGGTGGTCGTTGATCACGACAGTGTTTGGATCGTCCAGCGCGTGATGCGGGTTGCCTTCCAGAAATTCGTACGTAAGAAGGTCGAACAAGGTAGAGTCGGCTACGATACCGTCGGACTCGTAGAATGTCTTGTCACCATAGATAAAAAGGCTTTGTTTGCCGGCGTCGACGTACCGGGCAGCCACCTCGATCTCAGGCACTTCGGCGCGTACGGCCGGTGCGATCGGGGGCGAGATCCCGTCTATGTCGGACTGGCCAAAGCCGATGTCCCTATCGAAGTGCGTATAGATTCGATAGAGGTCGCCCAACCGCTCATGGTGCTGGTCATATGCCATTTCATCCTGGATGTATAGCGCCAGGAGCAGACAACAGGTTATACCAAGGGAGAGTCCCGAGATATTAATCGAGGAGTAAACCTTGCTGCGCAGGATGTTGCGCCAGGCAAGAATGATATAATTACGAAGCATACGTGTACGAAAATAATCAAGGAAGACCACTAAACCAGTGCCATTCTATAAATACCCGCCAATAGCAAAAAATTATCACTATCGACCGGCCGGTTACGATCATACCTGAACAATAATGTCCGCGAGCGGGCACTTATCTCACATGTATGTGTAGTGTGTGATCGGTACATGGGCGAATCGGTCGTTGTTCACATCTGTACGTCGATTTGTTCAGGCGTGAACATTTCTCGGGAAGCAATCCGCTTTTCCGTGCGTGTAACCCGGTTGTTGCAACTGGCATCATAGTAGATATCGTAGTGCAACTCCTTAAACAACGTTTCTATGAAAGTACATTTTGCCAGTATTCTTGCCGCTGCTCTTGTTTGTTGTATACTATATACGCCTGCGTCGGCTCAATCTAATCAACACGGCGATGTCGCCGCACTACAAGCGACAATCCTCCACCGGGACAGCCGCTTCTGGCGCGCGTACAATACCTGCAACGCCGACAGTATGACACTGTTCTTTGTTGACGACCTGGAATTTTACCACGACAAAGGCGGCCCGACGCTGGGGCTGCAGAAGTTTGGCGAGACCACCCGCACGGGGTTGTGTGGCAATACCGCCAACTGGCAGCTGCGCCGTGAAGCGGTGCCCGGCACGGTCAAGTTCTTTCCGATGTATAACAGCGGAACGTTATATGGCGCCATTCTCCAGGGCGAGCATGTTTTTTATGTACAAGAGGCGGGCAAGAAAGAATACATGGACGGCCATGCGCGTTTTAGTCACTTGTGGCTCAACAAGGACGGAGTTTGGAAGATGGCGCGTGTGCTGAGCTATGATCACAAGCCTGCGGTCTATACCGCAAAGACGAAGATCATACCGGTATCCCCGGCGAAGCTCAGGCGTTTGAATGGAAATTATAACTCATCAAAAGCCGGTACCATTACTGTACAGCAGGAAGGAAACGCCCTAAAAATAACAACGTCGAGTTTCCAGGTAATGGCTTTTCCGGAGACAACCACGAAGTTCTTTCTCCGGAACCGCGATCTCCAGTTTGAATTTGTCGAAGAGAACAAGCAGATCGCCAGGGTTATTATATACGAACGAGGCGGTAAGGTAGAAGAAGCACCGCGCATGCAGTAGTGGACACTATAAAAAACTACGGGCAAAGAACATAACGTCCTCTGCCCGTGGTTGAGAAACTAACGTAGTAATCAGTATTTAAAAACTTTTCCGCCGGCCATCACCTCTTGTGTCTTTTCGTCGAAGGTGGCCTTCATGCCCGTGCGCACCGCGGCGTTAGTCATGATGGTGGCGATAGAATGTGAATAACCAGCCTCTACCGGTGCGTTGGTTTCCTGGCGGCTGCGCACACACTCCATCCAGTTGCGCATATGCGCGGAGGTAAGCGGGTCGCCACCCGTGTTGGCGGAAGCCACTACTTTCTCGGCCGTCATAGTCAGGTCCATGTCGGCCAGCAGGTTGGGCTTCATGCTCATCGCGGCCGCAGGGCCTTCTTTAAGCCCGCCGCGCGCCGACACTTTGTTGGTGTTCAGGTTAAGCTCGCCGCCGTTGGAGTAGTATATCTCGGCGGGGCTTTCGTCGCCGTTCATCATGCGGGACGTAAACTGTACCTGAAAGCCCTGTTTGTCATCGCCGTAGTCAAATACGGCGGTGGTGGTATCCCAATTTTTACGGCCGTCTTTCCAGAAGTATACGCCGCCGTTGGCTACAACGCTGCGCGGGTGCTTCAGCTCGCTGAACCAGTGTACGGTGTCGATTTGGTGGCTCATCCACTGGCCGGGCATGCCGGACGAGTATGGCCAGAAGAGACGGTACTCCAGATACTTGCGCGGGTCAAAGGCTTCGACGGGACGGTTCAGCAAGAAACGCTTCCAGTCGGTGTCTTGCTCGCGCAGCTCTGCCACCAGTGCCGGACGGCGCCAACGGCCGGGTTGGTTTACGTTCCAGCTTAGCTCTACCATGACAATGGGACCGAACTTTCCTTCTTTGATGAACTTCGCCGCCGCGTGGTAATTTTTACCACTGCGACGCTGCGATCCAATCTGCACGATCTTTTTCGATTCTTTTACCGCCTTCAGTGCAGCACGGGCATCTTCCATCGTTTCGGCAAACGGCTTTTCGGTATACGTATCGCAGCCGGCCTTTACAGCTTCAATGGTGTGCAGCGCGTGTTGAAAGTCGGCCGTGCTGATGATGACTGCGTCGAGGTCTTTGATCTTATAGAGCTCGTCGTTGTTGACGCACGCCTGGACGTCGTGTCCGAATTTTTCTTTCAGGAGGGCCTGGCCCTCTTCGCGACGTTTCTTCCACAAATCAGAGACGGCCACGATGTCGAAGTTCAGCTCCTGGTAGTGGTTCTGAAAAGCCGGGAACAAGGACTGCCGGAAGCGGTCGGAGAAGCCTACGACGCCTACGCGTACACGGTCGTTGGCACCGATGATGTTTGCATAACTTTTTGCACTAAAGGCCGCCGCGCCCAGGGTAACGACCGATGCTTTCTTAATAAAATCTCTTCTCGAGTGACTCATAGGATTCAGGGGTTGTTGGTCATTTTAAGGTTTTTGATCTTGATACTTCTATAGGACACGCGGTCGCCATGATCCTGTAACAGGATGTGGCCTTTTTCGGCCATGCCGAAGTCTTCCCACTGTGCATATTTGCTACGCGCCACCAGGGCTTTGTAGATGTTGTTGCCGCGCACGTACTCCACCACTCTGTAACCGTTCAGCCAGTGCTCTACGCGGTTGTCGGGATATACAATAACACGACCCAGGTTCCACTCACCGATTTTATGCACACCACGCGGGTTGCGATTGGCAGGAATGAGGTCGTACAGCGATGCCAGGGTGCGATTGCCTACGGCGCCCAGCTTGGCGTCAGGATGTTTCTCGTCATCGAGTACCTGGTACTCCAGGCCGATGGCCGAGCCTTGTGTTTTTTCCTTTTCGGTAACGAAGTATTTCACGCCGCTGTTCGCACCTTCCGTCAGGCGGAACTCGAATTGTAAGTCGAACGCTGCGTATTCGTCTGTTGTAACAATGTCACCACCATTCTGCGACTCCGCGCCGGCGGACTTTACAACGCTGAGGGTACCATCTGTAATCTCCCAGCCTTTTTCGGGAAAGCCATCTTTGCTTGTACCGCGCCAGCCGTTGGTGGTCCTACCATCCCACAGCAGCACGACGCCGTTTTTCTTTTCTTGTTCTGTCAGCGTGTTGGGCACAAAGTTTACGACGTAAATATTGTCGATGGGTGACGGTTGCAGGTTTTCGGTCTTGATGCGGATGTTTTTAAACCATACATGTTTACCGGCCGTCTCGCCTTTGCCGACGGCGTGTACCTGCAGCGCGATCAGGCCTTTCGGCGTCATGTCGTCCACCAGGTTGGCGCACGGTATACCGTTAATCCATGTGCGGACGCTGTTGCCAATAGCTTCAATGCGTACGCTGTTCCATTGGGTATTGCGATAGGCGCTTTTCGCCGCTGTGTTATAGTCCAACGGGTAGAGCCACTGACGACGGGATTCGTCGTATATACCGCCGCACCACTTGCGCGGGCTGGGATCAAAGTCCAGTTGATAGCCAAATACCTTACCGTCGAGGTAGTCGGGTTTGCTTTCACTGCGGAACTGTACACCCGAGTTGGTGCCGTCGTCCATTTTAAAATCGAGCTCGAGTATGAAGTCGCCGAACGTCCCATCGGCCATCAGGAAGGAATTTGGCGAGCCGTCTATCGTCGTGCCGACGATCATGCCGTTTTCAACCTTGTAGGGCGCTTTGCCATTGATCTGTTTCCAACCCGTCAGGTCTTTACCATTAAAGAGCGGCCGCCAGTCTTTATCCTTCTTCTGGGCATAGCCCGCCAGGGTAGAACAGGCGAACAGCCATACGATAAGTCGTTTCATGCTACGTTGTTATAGGTTTAGTCGTTTAAGTTCTTTTACGGCGTAGTCACACGCGCGGGCCGTCAGCGCCATATAGGTCAGCGACGGATTAGCGCTCGCGTTAGACGTCATGCACGCCCCGTCAGTGACGAATACATTCGGCACGGCATGTGCCTGGTTAAAGGCATTCAACACCGAGGTCTTTGGGTCTTTGCCCATGCGGGCGGTACCCATCTCGTGGTTGGCGTTGCCAGGATACGAGGTCTTGACGTACGGTCTTACATTTTTATAGCCCGCCGCTTCCAACATTTCGGCTGCCGAGTTGGCCATGTCTTGTTGCATAGCCTTTTCGTTGTCCTTAAAGGAGCAGTCGATTGTAAGCGTGGGGCGTCCGTACACGTCTTGTACGGAGGTATTCAGCGTTACCCTGTTTTCGGCGTAAGGCAGGCACTCGCCGTAGCCATTGAGACTGAAGTGCCACGGGCCGGGCGTCTGCGCTTTTGTTTTGAGCGCGGCGCCGATTACGTCCTGCCCGTTCAGGTCGCCCCAGCCTGCGCGCGATGCTCCACCTAAATAACCAAAGCCACGGATATAGTCAGTCCGTTGCTCGTGTAGATTCCTGTACCGCGGCACATACAGCCCATTGGGACGCCGGCCGATGTAGTAACGATCTTCAAAGCCTTCGACATCAGCATATGCGCCGGCGTGTTTGTGGTGATCCATCAGGTTTCGTCCCACCTGGTCGCTGTCGTTGCCCAGCCCGTTCGGGAACCTGCCGGACGTTGAGTTCAACAGAATGAACGTGGTGCCCAACGTGGACGCATTCAGGAAAATAAGCCGTGCGTTATATTCCGTTACGGTACCGGTAGTGGAGTCTACCACTTCCACGCCGGTGGCTTTTTTTCCTTGCTCATCGTACAGCACGCGGTTAACCAGTGACTGTGGCCGCAGCGTAAGGTTGCCGGTGGCAAATGCTGCGGGCAGCGTGCTGGCGTTGGTGCTGAAATAAGCACCGTACAAACAACCGCGGTGGCAAAGGTTGCGCGACTGGCATACACCCCGGCCTTTTACGGGGGCGGTGAGGTTCGCTACCCGGCCGATGGTGACAAGCCGCTCCGGAAACTTCTTCTGCATTTCCGCCCGGAAGTGTTGCTCAACGCAATTCATTTCCATGGGCGGTTGAAAATTGCCGTCCGGTAAAGTGGGCCACTTTTCCGCCTGGCCGCTGACGCCGATAAACGACTCGACGTAGCTGTACCACTGCGCAAGATCCTTGTAGCGCACCGGCCAATCTACACCGTGGCCATCGTTGGCATTGGCGGAGAAATCGAGGTCGCTCCACCGGTAGCTTTGGCGTCCCCACAGCAGGGAGCGGCCGCCGACGACGTCGCCGCGCACCCAGTCGAAGCGCTGAACTTCGGTGTAGGGGTTTTCGAGGTCATTTATATAGAAGTGTTTGTTGTCACCCCGAAACGAGTAGTGTCGTGCCTGCACATGGCTTTTTTCTTTTTCTGCCCGCGTCAGCCGCCCGCCATACGCAATTTCCCACGGATCTTTGGCCGTGGTGGGGTAGTTGGGGTGCTCGACGTTGCGGCCGCGTTCCAACATCAACACTTTCAGTCCTTTTTCACACAGTTCTTTTGCCGCCCATCCCCCACTGATACCCGATCCCACTACGATGGCATCATAGGTGTTTGCTGCGCGCGCCCTCAGGTTCAAATTCATAACACTTCTTTTCGAATCAAAAGATGTAAAAAACCTACTGAACGATGAAAATAAGTTTTTCAAACGGTAACAGTGTCGGGTTGCCTCCGGCCGAACTCATCGATATGACGGCATTTGGCGGCTCGCTCCCCTACAGGGAATATTTAATCTGGCCAATCCCTTTACGATTCCATGCCATGTTATATTTTTGCGCAATTTTGTACATCCCATTCCACTACGATAATGCCAAGAGACAGAAGTATTCGCTCCGTACTGATCATCGGTAGCGGTCCTATTATCATTGGGCAAGCCTGTGAATTCGATTACGCCGGCTCGCAGGCCTCCCGTTCACTCCGCGAGGAAGGTATTGAAGTTGTTTTGATCAACTCCAATCCGGCCACGATCATGACTGACAAAGTGACGGCCGACCACGTATATCTGAAGCCGCTTACCAAGAAGTCAATTCGCGAGATCCTGGAGCGCCATCACATCGACGCCGTTCTTCCGACCATGGGTGGTCAGACCGCGCTGAATCTTTGCATTGAATGCGATAAGGCGGGTATTTGGCAGCACTACGGTGTGCGCATCATCGGTGTTGACATCAAGGCGATCGAGACAACCGAAGACCGCGAGAAGTTCCGTCTGAAAATGCTGGAGCTGAATGTTGGCGTTTGTGAAGGTGGTACCGCAACGTCTTTCCTACAAGGCAAAGAGATTGCGCAGGACATCGGCTTTCCCCTGGTTATTCGTCCCTCGTATACATTGGGCGGTACAGGTGGCGCATTTGTAAATGCCCCCGAAGATTTTGATGAAGCGCTGAACCGCGGCTTGCACGCGTCGCCGATTCACGAGGTGCTGGTCGAGCAAAGCATCATGGGTTGGAAAGAATACGAGCTCGAGCTCCTGCGTGATAGCGCAGGCAACGTGATCATTATCTGTTCGATCGAAAACTTCGATCCAATGGGTATTCACACCGGCGACTCTATTACGGTCGCACCGGCCATGACGCTGCCAGACACCGTATACCAGAACATGCGGAACCTGGCCATCAAGATGATGAACGGCATTGGCCAATTCGCGGGTGGCTGTAACGTGCAGTTCTCACTGAATCCTGACGACGACAAAGATATTATCGCCATCGAAATCAATCCGCGTGTATCACGCTCGTCGGCACTGGCTTCGAAAGCTACGGGATATCCTATCGCCAAAATTGCCGCCAAACTGGCGATTGGCTACAACCTGGACGAATTGAAAAACGCCATCACGGGCACAACGTCGGCTTATTTTGAGCCGGCGATTGACTATGTGATCGTGAAAGTACCGCGCTGGAACTTCGATAAGTTCCCCGGAACAGACCGCACGCTGGGTCTGCAAATGAAGTCAGTGGGCGAAGCCATGGGCATTGGCCGCAACTTCCAGGAAGCGCTGCAGAAAGCCTGCCAGTCGCTGGAGATCCGACGCAACGGTCTGGGTGCAGACGGCAAGGAGCTCACAAACCAAGACGAGCTGCTGTATAGCCTGGAGCATCCGAGCTGGAACCGCGTGTTCCACATCTACGATGCGATCAAGCTGGGCATTGCCATGAAGACCATTCAGAAGCTAACGCGGATCGACCGCTGGTTCCTGAAACAGATCGAGGAGCTGGTAGACCTCGAAAAAGAAGTCACAACGTACGAGCTGTCAACGATTCCCACCGACCTGCTGCGCAAGGCGAAAGAAAAAGGCTTTGCCGACCGTCAGATCGCACACATGCTGGACTGCTACGAGAGCGAAGTATTTAAGAAAAGAACCGAGCTCGGCATCAAGCGTGTCTACAAGCTGGTAGATACATGTGCCGCAGAGTTTGAAGCAAAGACACCTTACTACTACTCGACATTCGACAAAGAAAACGAATCAACAGTATCGAACCGTAAGAAGATCATAGTCCTGGGTTCTGGCCCGAACCGCATCGGTCAGGGTATAGAATTTGACTACTCCTGCGTGCACGGTGTCCTGGCCGCAAAAGAGTGTGGCTACGAAACCATCATGATCAACTGTAACCCGGAGACGGTTTCAACAGACTTTGATATTGCTGATAAACTATACTTTGAGCCGGTATTCTGGGAACACCTCTATGACATCATCGAGCATGAGAAGCCGGAAGGTGTGATCGTGCAGCTGGGCGGTCAGACGGCACTGAAGCTGGCGGAGAAGCTGGAGAAATACGGCATTAAAATCCTCGGCACCTCGTTCGAGGCACTGGACCTGGCAGAAGACCGCGGGCGGTTCTCAAACCTGCTGAAAGATCTCGGTATACCATACCCGGAATTTGGAGTAGCCAACAATGCCGAGGAGGCACTGGAAGTATGTAAGACCATTGGCTTCCCACTACTGGTCCGCCCTTCGTACGTACTGGGTGGCCAGGGCATGAAGATCGTAATCAACGAGAAAGAGCTGGAGCACCACATCATTGATATCTGGAAGCACCTGCCCGACAACAAGGTGCTGTTAGATCACTTCCTCGACGGGGCGATTGAAGCAGAAGCCGATGCGATCTGCGATGGCGAGAATGTGTATATCATCGGCATCATGCAGCACATCGAGCCGGCGGGTATTCACTCCGGGGACTCCTACGCGGTACTGCCGCCGTACAACCTGGGTGACCTGGTGATCAAACAAATCGAGCATTACACGAATAAGATCGCGGTAGCGCTGCAAACGGTTGGTCTGATCAATATTCAGTTTGCGATCAAGAATGACAAGGTATATATCATCGAAGCTAACCCGCGCGCATCGCGTACAGTGCCGTTCATCTGCAAGGCCTACGATGAGCCGTATGTGAACTACGCCACAAAAGTAATGCTGGGTGAGAAGAAGGTAACAGATTTTACATTCAACCCGACCCGCAAAGGCTATGCGATTAAAGAGCCCGTGTTCTCTTTCCATAAGTTCACCGATGTGAACAAGGAGCTTGGTCCTGAGATGAAGTCTACCGGTGAGTCGATCTACTTCATCGACGATTTGATGGACGATTATTTCATGAAGATTTACTCGGAGCGGAATTTGTATCTGAGCCGCTAGGCGCCGATACACGTACCCTGATAAAACAAAAAAAAGAGGTTCTTGCTTATGCGAGAACCTCTTTTGTTTTACACTCCTCTTTCTATACTTCGTAAAAAGAAACAGGCTGCTCCTCACCGGGCAGCCTGTTTTCAGGACATGACGTTCGTCTGCGTCTTATTGTATTACAATCGTAAACGTTTCGATTGTCTCGAGTTCATACTGCACGTCCACGTCGCACGTACCGGCGCAAAGTTGTCCGGATAACATATATAATTTTTAGGTTTTAAAATGCAATCGCAATAACGTATGGTCTACACTATCAATTATAAGAGAACGCCGGACACGCTACCATGTAGGAGAGGCAAAAACCCAATTTTCCGGTATATCTATAAACTAATAGTGGCTTGAATTCGTCTCTATAAGTGAGACGTTTGATCGAGAGAGCTGCTCCGTGTGCGCACCAGTCGCAATTTTCTGACGGTTGGGGATTTGGCGGCGAACCTCTACCTTTACGTTTCTGTTAAGCTTTAATAACAGCAGCTATGTTTCGATTCCTTTTAATAATTGGCATCATTTCGTACGTTTTCTACAAAATAGGCTCATTCTTCTTCCGGGCCGGCGCAGCGGCGCAGGAACTGAAGAATTACAAAAACCAGCAAAAAGACGCCGATTCGTACAAAAAAACGAAGAAACGTGGCGTAAAAGGCGGCGACTACGTAGACTACGAGGAGATCAAATAATCCCGTTCCGGGAGGCATTCATGAGACTTCATTTTTATAAATACCAGGCAACTGGAAACGATTTTATGGTGGTGGACAACCGTGCCGGCAACCTGCAACTTACCCAGGAGCAGATCGCACGCCTGTGCCACCGGAAGTTTGGCGTAGGTGCGGACGGGCTGATGCTGATCGAAAAACACCCCTCCCTGCATTTTCACCTGGAATATTATAATAGCGACGGCTCTCAGAGCCTCTGCGGCAACGGCAGCCGCGCCGCGGTGCACATGGCCGCGCAGCTCGGTCTGCTCGACAAGGCGGCCACCTTTCAAGCCTACGACGGTCCCCACGACGCCGAGCTCCTGCCGACAGGCATTATCCGGCTGCGCATGGGCGACGTGGCCAGCCACACCCGGCACGGCGACGACTACTTTATTCACACCGGCTCACCGCACTATGTGCGCTTTGTCGACGACGTAAAGGCTTACCCCGTGGTAGACGAAGGGCGGAAGATCCGCTACAGCGACGCATTCAAACCGGGCGGTACAAACGTCAACTTTGTACAACGGTTGCCGAACAACACGCTTTTTGTCCGCACGTATGAACGCGGTGTTGAAGACGAAACACTATCGTGTGGTACTGGCATTACAGCGGCGGCATTGGCCGCAGCGCTGAAGGGTTATTCTTCACCTGTCGCAATCAAGGCGCTGGGCGGCGAGCTATCGGTAGAGTTTACCCGGGCAGGCGATGGCAGCTTTACAAATGTCTATCTCATCGGCCCTGCGCAATGTGTCTTTGAAGGCGATGTAGAAATCTAGCGCTTTCAAAAGCTGACATAATTTCCCATTTCCCCAAAAACCGTCCGAGTATAGGAACATCGGCGTCGGCATGCCGGTCCCCTTGGCATGTTTCCGATTTTTTTCTTGTCATTCCTGCCAAAATGATCTTTAAAGAAGCGTTGGAACTGTTATTGCTCCCCCTGAAATCTCAAAAAACAATTTAACTTTAAGCCCCCTAAACAGGGCTGATCGCTCTTTATCATCCGTTTTTTCTACCACCGGTTTAGCTGTGATACGCTGCCGCGGGTGAACAACGGCAGGCGCAGAGCGGTGAAAGTATAACGACCATTATATGCTGAAATTCATTGCCAAGATCTTCGGAACCAAGTCAGAGAAAGACATCAAGCGCATCATGCCGTTGGTGGAGCAAACCCAACAGGAAGGTGAGAAGTTAAAATCGCTTAGCAACGATGCTTTACGGGCCGAAACCAAGAATATCCAGAACTTCATCAACCAGGAGCTGCAAAGCATCGACAACCAGCTGGCGGCGTTGCACCAAAAGATCGCCGACAATCCCGACCTCGAGATCCAGGACAAGGAGGCCATCTTTATGCAGATCGACGAGCTGGAGCTTACACGGAACAAAGACCTCGAAAAAGTATTGATGAAGGTGCTCCCGAAGGCGTTTGCCATTGTGCGCGAGACCGCACGCCGCTTCAAGGAGAACGACTACCTGGAAGTTACCGCCCAGGATTTCGATATACAATTTTCTGCCGGCCGTGAGCACATCCAGATCGACGGTGACAAAGCCCGCTGGGCCAACCAGTGGATTGCCGCCGGCACGCTGCAGAAATGGGAGATGGTGCACTACGACGTACAGATCATCGGTGGTATCGTACTGCACGAAGGCAAGATCGCGGAGATGGCCACAGGGGAAGGTAAGACGCTGGTCGCTACCCTGCCGGCCTTCCTGAACGCCCTGGCCAAACGCGGCGTGCACATCGTTACCGTAAACAACTACCTGGCCACCCGCGATAGCGAGTGGATGGCGCCGATCTTCCAGTTCCACGGCATCAGCATAGATTGTATCGACAAACACGAGCCCAACTCCAGCGCCCGCCGCAACGCATACCGTGCCGACATCACGTACGGCACCAACAACGAATTTGGCTTCGACTACCTACGCGACAACATGGCGCGCGAGCCGGAAGACCTCGTACAACGCAAGCACCACTACGCCATGGTGGATGAGGTGGACTCTGTACTGATCGACGAAGCCCGTACACCCCTCATTATCTCCGGCCCGGTGCCCCGCGGCGACGAGCACGAATTCTATGACCTCAAGCCCCGCATCTTTAAGCTCGTAGAAGCCCAGAAGAAGCTGATAAACGAATACCTCAACACCGCCCGTAAGCTTATGACCGAAGGCAATGAAAAGGACGGCGGCCTGCCGCTGTTCCGCGCGCACCGCGCCATGCCCAAGCACAAGCCACTGATCAAGTTCCTGAGCGAGTCGGGCAACAAAGCCATTTTGCAAAAGACGGAGAACTACTACCTCCAGGACAACAAGCGCAATATGCCGGAGGCCGACGCGCCATTGTATTTCGTCATCGACGAAAAAGACAACAGCGTGGAGCTAACGGAAAAAGGTATCGACCTGATCACAGGCGAAGGCGAAGACCCAAAATTCTTCATCCTGCCGGAGATCGGCACCGAGCTTTCAAAGCTTGAAAAAGAAGTCGGCCTGGACGATGCGACACGCCTGCAACGCAAGGAGGAGCTCATCCGCGATTATCAAACCAAGACACAACGCATTCACAGCGTGAACCAGTTGTTAAAGGCTTATACGTTGTTTGAAAAAGATACAGAATACATCCTGGTGGATGGAAAAGTAAAGATCGTAGACGAGCAAACCGGTCGTGTACTCGACGGTCGCCGTTACTCCGACGGTCTGCACCAGGCGATCGAAGCAAAGGAAAACGTAAAGGTGGAAGACGCCACCCAGACCTACGCGACCATTACCCTGCAGAACTACTTCCGTATGTATCACAAGCTGGCCGGTATGACCGGTACGGCCGAAACAGAAGCAGGCGAGCTGTGGGATATCTATAAACTGGACGTAGTCGTAATCCCTACAAACAAACAGGCAGTACGGAAAGATTACGACGACATGGTATATAAAACCATGCGGGAGAAGTTCAACGCGGTAATTGACGATATCGTCAAGCTGACAGGCGAAGGACGCCCGGTGCTGGTGGGTACAACGTCTGTCGAAATCTCGGAAGTTGTCAGCCGTCTGTTGCAGATGCGCAAGATCAAGCACCAGGTATTGAACGCCAAGCAGCACCAACGCGAAGCAGAGATTGTAGCAGAAGCCGGTAAGCCGGGTACGGTAACAATCGCCACCAACATGGCCGGTCGTGGTACCGACATCAAGCTTACGCCGGAATCCCGTGCCGCGGGTGGCCTGGCCATTATTGGTACCGAGCGTCACGAGTCGCGTCGTGTAGACCGCCAGCTGCGCGGTCGCTCGGGTCGTCAGGGTGATCCCGGTACGTCGCAGTTCTATGTGTCGCTGGAAGACAACCTGATGCGTCTGTTCATGCCCGAGCGTATTGCCCGCATCATGGACAAGCTGGGCCTCAAAGAAGGTGAAGTCATTCAACATTCGATGGTGACGAGCTCCATCGAACGCGCTCAGAAGAAAGTAGAAGAGAACAACTTCGGCACACGCAAGCGTCTGTTGGAATACGATAACGTCATGAACTCGCAGCGGGAGGTTATCTACAAGCGCCGTCGCAACGCCTTGTTTGGCGAGCGCCTGGAGCTGGATATCCTGACGATGCTGAATGATACGTCAGAGGACATGGCAATCAATGCCAAGAACGGCGCGGACTACGAAAGCCTGCGCCTGAGTGCCCTAAGCACTTTCGGTTTGGACTACGACGTAACCGAAGAGGCCTTTAACAAGATGACCGAAGCGCAGCTCGGCGACGACCTGTACCACAAGGCCCTGGAGCGTTATCATACTAAGAACAAGCTGATGGCTGAGCGCGCCCTGCCGGGCTTCACGCAGCTGCACCGCGAGCGCGGTGCCACCATTGAAAACGTGATGGTCCAGGTTACCGATGGTCAGAAGCAGATTGGCGTCGTTGCCAACCTGAACAAATGCATTACCTCCAACAACGGCGAGTTTATCAAGGCGATGGAGAAGGTCATTACACTGAGCATCATCGACCAACAGTGGAAAGAGCATTTGCGTGAGATGGACGATCTGAAGCAGTCCGTACAGAACGCGGTATACGAGCAGAAGGACCCGCTCCTGATCTATAAGTTCTCGGGTTTTGACCTGTTTAAGCGGTTTGTGGCCAAGGTGAACGAAGACACGATTGCCTTCTTGTCAAAAGCTGATTTCCCGACACAAGAGCAGGAGCAGCAAGTACAGGAAGCCCGCATACAACGCAACAAGGTGCGCCTGAGTGAGCAGAAGGAAGAGTCACGCTCACTGCTGAGCGGCAGTGGCAACGGCGAGGCGCGCGATGGCGGCACTGCCGGCAATGGCCGCGCCCAGGCTCCCTACGAAAGACCGCAGGAGAAGGTGATGCCCGTCAAGTCAGACAAGGTAGCCAACCGTAACGACAAGGTGAGCGTTCAATACCCTGACGGCCGCGTACTGCGCGACGTGAAGTATAAGAAAGTAGAAGAAGACATCGCGAACAACCGCTGTATCATAATTGAATAGCATGCACCTGTTAAAAGGAATGATCTATACGTCTTGCATCCTGCTACTGGCAGGGTGCAAGACCACTCAAAAAACGACCAGCAGTACCTCACAACAGAGCAAGTATACGGAAGACCTTTCCGTATGGCGTCCGAAGGTAGAGTCGACTACTGCCCCTGTTACCACTACAGCCCCTCCCGCCACCGGAACCCCGGAAGACCGCAAGACACAGCCCTACACAGAGGCGCGATTTTCCGTGAACCGGCAGCTGGACACCGTATTGGACAGCATCGACCGGAGCAACCTTAACCGTCGCTACATTGACGGGTTCACCATTCAAGTGTACTCCGGGCGCCGGGAAGAGGCGCTGAACGCCAAAAAACAATTGACGACTTCCCTCCCCAGACTGGAATCCGAGGTGCAGTTCACCGAACCGATCTTTCGTGTGAAGGTGGGCAAATATTACAGCCGCATGGAGGCTCAGCAGGACTATACAGCCGTAAAACGCTATTTCCCGGCTGCTATCCTTATTCCTGAGAAAATTGCCCTGAGCGAATAGTGATGCCCCTGTAGGGTCCGCCGGACTGACTTTACTGCTTTCTATCCGCCTGTCTTTCTGTGGTTTGAATTTTGCCATGTATTTTTGGCAAAACATTTTTTAAGCTTTTGAAGACAGTCCGGAAAATATTTTTTTACCTCGTTCTAACCCTTGTCGTGCTTTTACTTTCCCTCACGGCATCGGTGTTCCTGTTCAAGGACAAGATCATCCGTCAGTTCATCGAGGAGGCGAACAAAAACCTGCAGACACCGGTCAAGATCGGCCAGATGGACGTCTCCGTGTTTGAGAAGTTCCCACAAATCTCGATCGTGCTTCGCGACGTCTATATCGAGGATAGCCACCCCGGGCAATACCCGCTGCTGACGGCCTCCACCCTTGCATTTCAGTTACACCCCCTGGAGCTCTGGCGCGGCAAGTATACCATTCGCGGAGTACAGATCCACAACAGTGAAACGAACCTGCGCATAGACGCCAGGGGGCAAAACAACTATACCATTTTTAAAGCCACCGAAGGCGACAACGGAACAGGAGGAGGCGGAGTAACCTTTGAGCTGAGCCACGTAGACCTGAAGAAGACGCGGTTTCACTACGTCGATCTGCACGACCATAAGAACATGACGTTCACCAGCGAGGCGCTGGATGCTTCTATACGCTCCGTGCAAAACACCTACCACGTCAAGACGCACGGTCAGCTGACCACGGAAACGCTCGACATCAGCGGCTCGGCCTACCTGGCAGGAAAGAATTTTACGATCGACAGTGACCTGACCTACGACGACCAGAACCGGCTGCTCACCATTCACCCCTCTACGTTGGAACTAAAGAAATCTTCGTTTGCCGTGCGGGGTAGTTATGGATGGAAGGATGACAACGTAGTAGACCTGACGGTGGACGGCCAGGATACAGACATTCAAACCATTGTTTCCTTGCTGCCCGAGTCGGCTACACACGGACTGGAGAAGTATCAGAGCAAGGGGGATGTATATTTCTCGTCGACGTTGAAGGGTGTGATCAGCCGGCGTAAAAGCCCTGCGTTTTCAGTGAAGTTTGGGTTTGACAACGCTACGATCTATCACCCCGAGTACAAGTCACGGATCGAAGAAGCGACGATGGAGGGCTCGTTTGCCAGCGCCGACATTAGCGACTTGTCAGCGGCTACGCTGGTATTGAAAAACGTGCACGGCAAGCTTAACAACGAAGCCTTTGTCGCCAACTTCGTGCTCCAGAACTTCAACGATCCGGAGGTGATCTGTGATTTTAAGGGGCGTATTGACGCGGGCTCGCTGCTGGACTTTTACCCGGTAGAAAATATCTCCGATGTCGCGGGCCATCTCCTGGCCGATGTGTCTTTTGAAGGGAAGGTAGGACTGCTCAAGCGCCGGACCACGGCACAGAAGGTATCGACGCAGGGCACGATCGAATTGCAAGATATTCACCTGAAATTTGGTGCAGGCAAGATTCCGCTACAGGACATGCGCGGCAACCTGCAGTTTAGCAACAACGACCTGGCGTTGAGCAACGTGTCGGGCAAGCTGGGCAACAGCGACTTTTTGCTCAACGGCTTCTTTAAGAACATCATCACCTTCCTGCTGTTTGAGAATCAGCCGATCGGCATCGAAACAGACCTCAAGTCGAACTATATTGACATGAACCAACTGCTCGCCATTGGCTTTGGCCAGCCCACCGGCAAACAGGAACAGGAGTATGCCTTCAGCATTTCAAAGAATATCAACCTGAACTTCAACTGCGATGTGAAGGCGATGACATATAAGCGTTTTCACGCCGCCAACCTGAAGGGGGACCTGCTGGTAAAAAACGAAATGGCCGTATCGCGAAACATCACATTGCATGCGATGGGCGGAGACATGATGCTGTCGGGCATTATTGATGCCAAGAACAAAAACGCGATCGATGTAATAAGTACGTGCAAGGTGAACGGCGTATACCTCGACAGTGCCTTTTATGTTTTTGAGAACTTTCAACAGAGCTTTATTGAAGATAAACACTTGCGCGGGCGCGCCTATGCCGACGTGAACCTGGAGATGGCATTGAAGCCGAGCCTGCGGTTGTTCCCCGAGACGTTGATTGCCGATATCGGTGTGTCCATTAAAGGTGGGGAGCTAAACAACTTTGAGCCCATGCAGAAGTTGAATCGGTATGTGAATGATAAGGAGCTGAGCCATCTGCGGTTCTCGGATATCAAGAATGACATTCATATTGAAAATAAAACGATCTATATACCGCAGATGGAAATACGGACCAATGTCACCAGTCTGCGGGTGAGCGGTACGCATACATTTGACCAGCAGATTGACTACCGGGTCATTACACCGCTGCGTTTGGCCCGGCAGCGCGATCCGGAGGCATTGCAAGCCGTAGAGGAAGATGCTTCGGGCAGCAAGCTATACTTGAAGATTACCGGAACGGCAGATAATTATCGCGTGCAGTACGATACGGATGCAGTAAAAAAGAAGATTGTTTCGGATCTGAAGAACGAGGTAAAGGAACTAAAGGACGCGTTTAAGAATAAAGGCACGCAGAAGAAGAAGGAAGCGGAGCTGGCAAAGGATGAATATTTTGAGTGGGATGAATAACATCCTAAAATGGCTGATATTTACGTCACCCCCTGAAAATAGACAATGCGGTGTCCGCGGGGTGGCCCCTTGATGCCAATTTAATCTGGGCTCTTGCCTCCCTGGATTCAGGCCTGACACAGGCATGTTCTAATCCTATATAGTGTAGATCATCCGTGGTTCATCCGTGGAACATCTATGGAGGAAGCCTGTGGCAGACTCGAAGGGTCCCCGGCGAAGAAGGCCTTTTTCCCGTCCCGGCTCCGACCCTCCACGCAATTCCTTCCCCCCTCCGTGGAACCCTAAATTCCATATTTTCAAACCAACGAAAATTATTTCAAAACCACCTGTCAAACCTGATCCAACAGGTGATTAACACGTGATCTAGTTGTCTGAGAAGTTTACTGTCAAATAGCTCGCTATCCCCACGCGAAAGCCATAGTCATGATACTGACCATCTTGAAATGACACTGCTCCTTCCAAACGGAAGAACCGCAAAATACCATCAATAGAATATCCCACCTCTGTATAGTTCTTAGAAGTCGGCGTGGCAAGATAATTCACAAAGATGTTCTCACGAATCCCCATCATACGCACAAACGGGAAGCTGGTAACAAGAAAGCGACGGAACTGATAGTATACATTACCCGCCAAATAACGATCGGGCGTAGAATAGGTATAATAATCCAACAAACGAAAGCTTCCCACCGGATCCGTAGTACTAAATGGTGTACGGTTGCCGAGGAAGTGTTTGTAGTCCATAAAATACATACGACGGTCATTCAGGAACGTGCCGGCACGCACGGCGAAATGCAGGCGGCCGCGTACACCGATCGCAATCTGATGTTTCGCCCCTACTTCGAGCTGATCAAAGTCAACGTCGCTGCCGAGAACGTCGGAGATTCCTTTTCTATAGGTGAGGCTCAACGTCGGCGACGAGTTCTCCACTTCGTGGCGCTGGCGGTTGCGAATGCGATATTTCAACCATGGGCGTGTGACAACGCTAACAGCCGCGGTGAGAGCCTCATGATCGGGAAAGGATGTATCGAGCAGTTCGGCGTTCACCGGGATGTTGGAGGTATAATCCTCGATGCTCTTGCGATCTATCCATTTATAGTTCGTGGTATTCTGCAGCATGTGGCGGCGTTGCCAGGATGCCGTGCCTTCTACTGATACAAAATCGCTCAGGTTGCGGCGGTATAGTACGTCTACGTAGCGGCGTTCGTATAGCTTCATGAGGTTCTCTTCCAACAGCAGCGTCATGAAGTCGTTGACGATCGGCAAGATGGGTTGGTCTGCATTGTACTGACGCACATATCGGCCGCCTTCTACCTCGAATCGGTATATCTTGTTACGCAATACAAATTTTAGATTGCCGGAGGCCACCTTGCGCGAAAAAGCGTAGCGGAAGGCGGGCGTAATACTGAGGCGCGTTTTGTTGGTGTCTTGTAGGATCGTACCGAACGACACTTTGTATACCAAATTCCAGCCCTCGACCGTGTTGAAGCCGGGCATGGGAAAGTGTATTTTAACGTTGGAGTGCTTGGAGACTTTGTAGGTGTCGCCGATCAACAGATCCCACGGCTGGAAACCGGCGTGTTTGGATTGCTTCAAGGTATCACCGGCTTCTTTGCGGGCTTCAATTTCGGCGGTGCTGTCGGACTTTTGATAACCTTTTACTTCTTCCGGTGTCAGGGGTACGGGGCGCATAGACGCCCAATAGGTCGAGTCCTTCTTAAAAGCACCGCTGTCGATCTCGAATACCGTTTCAGAGAGGACTTCAGGCTGTTTCTGCTGGCGCAGCTCCTGCTTCTCATAGTCCTTCATGATCGTCTTTAATTCCTTGCGGGTAATCTCTTTGCCGGACTGCAGTCGTTCTTGCAATTGTTTGGCGTTATCGGGCTGGCGACGTGGGGCCGTGGTCTTCGCCTGCCGTGCTTCCTGCTTTTGGATCTTCTCGTCGATCACCTCCATTTTATCGGTCTGGACGTAGAGCGCAGAATTGAGTTTGATTTTGTAGTCGCTCACCGTGGCCAGATATTTATACTCAAACTCAAAACCAAAGACCTTTCCATCGATGCGGAACTGGTGCGACACCGGCAGCCACGCTTTGTCTTCAATGGGTGCGTAGACTGCCTTGATATAGATGTCTATCCCCAGGCGGGTGGTGTGGATGTCCATGCTGTGAATGCTCCACCAGTCTTCGACAATGTTCATGACGCCGTCCACAACGTTGTCGCCTTTGACGCGGGGAATGACTTTGATACGGCTTACGGCGTAGTCGCGATCTTGGAAGGTACCGAGATATTCAAATTTATAGTATGAAAAAGCACGGGGTGACATGGGCGAAACAGTCTCGGCAACTTCGGGCTCATAGAAGCTGCCGAAGATGTATTGGTTGGGCGAGGTATTATTGTCTTTGCCGTCGCTGCGAATGGAAATCACCTTCTCCTCAAACTTCTTGGGGCGGGTATATTTTACATCGCTGACGGATTCCGAAATATACACGCGGCCTTTTTCGATGCCTTCTTTTTGCAGGGTACGCTTGGCCAGCCAGGGATAATCTTTTAGTTTGCCGGCGCCTTTTATGTATACGCGGGCGGAGTAACCATCCAGTTGCTGAGTATGATATTTGGCTTTGGCGATGGCCCTGCGCATAATGGTGTAGGCGGGGTCTTCTTTGCCGTCTTGTACCACGACGGTGGGTAGCACGGTGGCCTGGGGCTTGAGGGAAACGTTTACTTCGCGGAAACTCTTGTCGACGTCGATGATGCGCACGGCGGTTTCGTAGCCCAGGTACTGGTATACAATCTCATAGTGACCCGAGTCGAGCGCCACTTCGTACAAGCCGTTTTCATTGGAGGTGGTGCCGGTACCGATCTGCCGCACAAAAATGGTGGCATAAGGCAAGGGCTTGCCGGTCTCGTCTTGCAACGTGCCACGTATACCTTGCGCATACCCCGACAGGGAAAGCACAATGGTGCCCGCCAGAAGGCAAAGGGTTTTATAGCAGGCCAGCCCTTGATCCATAAAACGACGGGGCAGCGGGGGTAGAAAAGACATACAACTGGGGTTATTAGTGCTCCTGGTAAAATCCTTTTGCGCGAATCATTTCCTCCACCACATCCGGCACCAGATAACGAATGGATTGTTTGTTTCTGATGCAATTCCGAATGAAAGTAGCCGAAATATCCAACAGTGGGGCTTCCACGAAGGTAATGTTAGGATGCGTAACCGGCTCCGAAAGTTGCACATGGGGGCGGCGATACACATATAAACCGTAATCATTCAGGATACGCTCGTGGTTCTTCCATTTGGTGAACGACGCGAGGTTGTCTTCGCCCATGATCACTTTGAACTCAGTGTCGGGATGCCGCTCGCGTAAGTGCACGAGAGTGTGTATGGTATAGCTGGGTTTGGGAAGGTTAAATTCTACGTCGGATACTTCCAGTGAATAATTGTCGTGGATCGCGGCCCGCACCATGTCGTACCGGTCGAATTCATGTAACAGGCCTTTGCTGGACTTGAACGGGTTGAGTGGCGACACGACAAACCATACTTTCTTCAGGTCCGTAGACCCCACCAGGAGGTTGGCAATGATGAGATGTCCCATGTGTATGGGATTGAAGGAGCCAAAGAAGAGTCCGATCTTCACCGGCTTTTAGTTGGTTTTGAAATCGTCGTAGAGTTTTTGGGCTTCGCGCAGCGAGGTGTCGAGGGTTTCGTTCACCAGCACCTGGTCGAATTTATCCTGGAAGGACATTTCGAACTGTGCTTTGAACAATCTGCGGGAGAGGCTTTCGGGAGATTCTGTACCGCGGTCGTTGAGACGGGTTTTGAGAATTTCCAGGGAGGGAACTTTTACAAAAATAGCAAGGGCTTTGTCGCCAAAATATTTTTTCAGCGCGAGGCCGCCTTTTACATCGACATCAAAGATGACGTCTTTGCCTTCTTTCCAGATGCGCTCGATCTCTGATTTGAGGGTACCGTAGAAATTACCTTCGTATACTTCTTCCCATTCAATGAACTCGTCGGCGTCGATGCGCTTTTTGAACTCGTCAGGGGATAGGAAGTAATAGTCCTGGCCATGTGCTTCGGTACGGCCGCGTTTATCGCGGGTGGATGCCGAAATGGAGAAACCCAGGGATGGATTGTTGGTGAGCAGGTGTCTTACAATGGTGGTTTTTCCCGAGCCGGAGGGGGCACAGAAGATCAACGCTTTGCCTGCCATTAGCTAGACAATTTTTCAGTACACTTGCTCTTGATGCTTTCGATAAGATCCTGCGGAGCTTCCTGGCAGCATTTTGCTTTTAACAACTGGCGGATAGCCACTTCGAGGTGATAGTTTTTATAGCAGGGTAAACATTCCTCCAGGTGGTGTTCCAGAAAATCGGTTCGCTGCTCGGGGGTCGCTTCGCCGTCCAGAATAGCCTGGAGCTTTTTAAGACATTCGTTCTTTTCAGGACAGTCTTGCTTCATATAACTCTTATCTGAATCCATTTGATTTTAGACGGTTTTGTAACCCATTTCTTTCGCGTACTCACTTAGTTTTTCCTTCAGCAGATTACGGGCTCTGTGAAGTCTGCTACGAACGGTTCCGATTGGTATATCCAGTATCTTCGCCATTTCCTCGTACTTGAAACCTTCCAGGTCGCATAGTATAATGACCGTCCTGAAATCAACGTCAAGAGCATTCAACGCATTGGAGATCTCATCGCCGATCATGTCCTTCAGCGCCTCCACACGCAGATCGGGCGTAATTTGCCTATCTACCTCCTCAGAGTTATAATAGCTCTCAACTTCCTGATAGTCCACCTTAGAAGGTTCTTTACTCTTCTTCCGGTAGTCATTAATGAAGCTGTTCTTCAAAATCCGAAACAGCCATGCCTTCGCATTAGTTCCTTGTTGAAATGAATCTAAAAATCGATACGCTTTTAAATACGTGTCCTGCAGCAGATCTTTTGCATCGTCACCGTCTAATGTCAGACGATAGGCAAAGTTGTACATGGCGTTTATGTGGGGCATAAACTCGTCGTTGAAGATGTGCTGTCTTTCGGCGTCTGTATATTGTTGTTTCGGGAGTTCTTCCATATGCGGTCTTAAAAATAGCAAAAAAGCACAACGTGTGTACCTTCTTGTGATAACATTCAAAACGCCGTGTTTTTTTTACTATTTTTCAACCCCATGCCGGAGGCCACCCATTATAAAAATAGTACCGATGACACCCTGGTGGCGCTGTATCGAAAGGAAGGCAGCCTGGACGTGGCCGGCGAGCTTTACAACCGGTACATGCCCCTGGTGTATGGCGTCTGCCTGAAATACCTGAAGGACCGGGAGGAAAGCCGTGACGCCGTCATGCAGCTGTTTGAGAAACTGGTCACCGTGCTGCGCGAACACGAGGTCGCCAACTTTAAAAGCTGGCTGTATGTCACGGCCCGCAACCATTGCCTGATGCAGCTGCGAGCCCAGAAAAGCCGGCAGCAGAAAGAAATACCAGGTTTTCTTATGGAAAATGCGCTGGCGACGCATCCGGAAGAAGCACCAGAGACGGAAGCAAATCTCAATAAATTAGAGAAATGCATCGAAACGCTGGCCCCTGAACAGAAACAGTGCGTACAATTGTTTTATCTAAAGCAACTGTGTTATAAAGAGATTGTGCTGGCGACGGGCTTTGAGGATAATCGCGTAAAAAGCTACATCCAGAACGGCAAGCGGAACCTGAAGATCTGTATGGAACAACATGGCTAACGACCATCACGATATCGAACGATACCTGAACGGCGAGCTTTCGCCGGCGGAAATGCATGCCCTGGAGAAAAAGGCACTGTACGATCCCTTCCTGGCCGAAGCGCTGGAAGGTGCGGCGCAGCTTGTCCCAGCCGACCTGTCGGCCGACCTGCAGCAGTTGCAGGCCTCGTTGCGGCAAGCCTCCCAAAAAACCACCCCTGGGATATCACTACGCGTATGGGCGTTGCGCATTGCCGCCACGCTGCTGTTGCTGGCGGTCGCTACGGCTATTATTGTGCGCATGGTATCGACCCCGGACGAACGACTGGCCCTACAAACGCCACCGCCAGCGCGCCAGGAAGCCGCCGCCGCTCCCGCCCGGCCACAGACTGACTCCGTCGTGACATCTCCTCCCAAACCAGGCGTTGTTGCGAGCAAGCCCGGAGATCCTACCGCAGATGAATCTGGATCTCTCCGTCTTAACCGCGCGCCGGAACCTACGTCAACGCCAGGCCAGGTAGCGGATGCCGGGGAATCAACGGACCATTTTGAAGAACAACAACCTGTTGTAGCCGAAGTCCAGGAGGCTCCACCGGCAGCACCAGAAGCTGAACTCAAGACCGAACCGGCCGATGACCGGGAAGACGATACGCGCAAGCGCAAGTCTCTCGCGATGCAAAGCGCGGACAAAGACGTGGAGACGAAAAAGGAGCTGGCATACACACCTTCAACTCTTTCGGGCCGTGTAGCCGGTGTATCAATCACGCGCACTGCCGACACACTGAACGACGTCACCCCGCCGCCGACGAAAACCGTTCATGGTAAAGTAACGCTCTCAGACGACGGCACTGGTATCCCCGGCGTGAATGTAATGGTGGCGGGTACCGATCAGGGAACCGTGACCGACATCAACGGCAACTACCACATTCGCGTGGAAGATGAAAAAAACACCATGCTGGCGTTTTCATTCATCGGCATGCAAAGCAAAGAAGTGCCGCTCGGTGATACTGAAAATGTAGACGTACAGTTAGATCAGGACGTGTCGCAATTGAGTGAAGTTGTCGTGACCGGGTTTGGTACCGACAATGGTCCGTTGAAAGAAGACCTCGCCACCTTCCAGCTGGCGGTTCCCGCCGGCGGCCGTGGCGCGTACAAACAATACCTGGAAACCAACCTGCACTATCCCGAGCAGGCACTCGCCAACGAGGTAGAAGGCAAGGTAACGATCCAGTTCACCGTAGAATCCTCCGGCCGGATTACGGACTTTAAAGTACTGAAAGGGCTCGGTTATGGTTGCGACGAAGAGGTGATTCGCCTCATTAAGAACGGGCCCAAGTGGCAGCCTTCTAAACGTGCGGACGAAGCGGTCAGGGACAATGTAAAAGTGCGGCTGAAGTTCCGCCTGCCTAAAAAGAAGTAGGCGCTAGATAAAGCGCTTCTCGACAAGCTCCATGAATTCATGAAACTCTTCGCTGTCGCGATCCCAGGTAGACGCGTGCTCTTCTTCAATGTAGCGCAGTGCCGACTGGATGGTGTCGAGCTGGTCGAGGCGATCGATAGCTTTGCTGAACAGTTCGAAGTCACCGTGAAAGAGCACTTTGGTGAACATAAACTTCTGGTTGATCGTCAGGCTGTCTTTGATACGCGAGATCTTGTGCAGGTTATTTCCCAGCGACGAGCGGCTCTCGCGGCTATGCTTTTCGTTGAGCGATGCGGCCGCGCCGGTAGGTGCCGGGGGACGCATGGTGTTGTGTTGCTTGGGCTGTGGCGGCGCCTGCGAAACAGGCGGAGTCGAAACCGGCGGCGTTGACACCGGTGGCGGGGGTGGCGTAGGGCGACGTACTTCGGCTGGAGGGGGTGGTGGCGGAGCCTGCCTTACCGGCGGTACAACGGGGGCTGTCGACACATAGAAGCTCGCAGGGTCCAGTGGCACGACCGCCGAAAATTGTTCTATATAATCGTCTACGTCTTCGGGCGTAAAATTCACCTCTTCGAGAATCTCGTCGAGTACGGCAAAGGCCTCGTTGCCGGCCAGCTCCGTCATGTTGCGCTGCTCCATGCGCAGCAACATTCTATCGAGCGGGGCCTTGTTGACCTTCATGTATTTGATCTCGTCGCGGAAGGAAGCTACTTCAAGCTTGTTGTTTTTACCGGTCAGAATCATGACGTAAAAGTCATAGGGATCGAAGATGGCCATCAGGGCCTGGCTCGAGGCCTTCTTTAACAGCGGGGCAAAGTGCTGCCGGTCAATGGAGATCTGTTGGGAGAGCGTGCCCATAAAATTATCCAGCGCCTCGCGCACGTCGGGGTGCTCGTAGTCGAAATAGGGGCTCTTCAATTTTTTGGCTTCATCTTTCCAGCTTCGCAAAAGCTCGCGGATCACAAACAGGTTGACCTGGTGTACGTTGCACAGCTTCAGGATATCAGGTCCGGTGATCTTGTCCCTGGATGCGAAGAATCCTTTCAGTACAGCATCGGCATACATATCTCCATAGAGGGCAATCGCTTCCAGACTGATCTTTTCGTCCATGAGTTCGTTTATGATTTTTACGGCTTTCTCTGGCCTTAAAGTTAATGGATATTCAGTGAATCGCCCACACGCGGTGTAGGTCGTATGTGCAAAGTCTCTTAATTTTAGCGCATGTTTATCGAACCACAGCTGGGAAGACGCGGCGGATGGATTGAAGTCATTGCCGGGTGCATGTTTTCCGGCAAGACTGAAGAACTGATTCGTCGGCTAAACCGCGCCATTATCGCTCGCCAGAAGGTAGAGATTTTTAAGCCCGTGATCGATAAGCGCTATCACGATCAGCATATCGTGTCGCATAACGAACGGACCATCCGCTCGACGCCGGTGGATTTTGCCAGTGACCTTTTACTGCTGGCAGGGCATTGCGACGTGGTCGGTATTGACGAAGCGCAATTTTTCGACCCGGCTATAGTAGACGTCTGCAACGCCCTGGCCAATGCCGGCAAGCGGGTGATTGTCGCCGGGTTGGACATGGACTTTGAAGGCAAGCCCTTCGGGTCGATGCCAAACCTGCTGGCCGTGGCGGAATTTGTTACAAAAGTTCATGCCATCTGCGCACAAACGGGCGAACTGGCTTCGTTCTCCTTTCGGCTCACCGAAAACGAGCAACAAGTCATGCTGGGGCAGCGCTCCGAATATGAGGCACGAAGCCGCCAGGCGTTTATGCAAGGCTTGAAAGAACGAAAAAAAGATCCGGACCGATAGAATTTTCTGGGGATGAAAGACTTCCGCTACTTCTTTTGCTGGGCCGCTGTTTTGCTGCCGACCCTCTGGGCCACGGCGCAAGACATCCCCCTGGGCACCTGGCGTGTGCACGCCTCCTTTCATGCCATCGCTGCGATCACGGCCGACGACGCGCACGTATACGGCGCCTCCGCCAACGCGATCATGATCTTCGCGCGCGAGGACAAGAGCCTTTCGGTCATTTCGAAGCTCGACGGCCTCCACGGCGGCACAATCACCGCCATTCAGGCCGACGCCACCACAAAACAGCTGCTCATCGCCTACGACGACGGCGTAATCGATATACTCTGGAACAATACCCTCAAGACCCTCGACCCGCTGCGCCAGTCGACCATTACCGGCTCGCGACGCATCAACCATATTTTAGTGCAAGGCAGTCTGGCCTATCTCTCCACCGACTTTGGTGTGCTGGTGCTAGACCTGCCGCGTGCCGAAGTAAAAGAAACGTGGCGCGACCTGGGCAACACCGGCAACACCTTGAAGATCAACGCTGCCGCTGTGCGCGAAGACAGCATTTTCCTGGCGACTGAAAAAGGTGTTCTGGCAGGCCGTGTGAGCTCCAACCTGCTGGACTTTAGAAACTGGCGACACTTCGACAGCGGTGAGCTTAACGCAGCCGCGAAGACTGTGGCGATTTTTCAAGGATCGCTATATGCGGCGCTGGACACACACGGCCTATACCGGTATACCGCCGGCAGTTGGATAAAAGAAAGTATTTTTGCTGGCAGTACGTTTCAGGCTGTGTCGGCCACGAGTGAAGCACTGCTCGTGATTGAAAGCGGAAAAATCTGGCGCTTTACCGGTACCGGCGAACCCACACCCATTACCGACGTCCTTATTCAGCAGCCCTTAACCCTGGCAGAAAACCGTGGTAAATATTGGATCGGTGACGGGCTTAACGGCTTACTCTCCGACGACACGGGGGCATTTCAACAATACCTGCCCAATGGCCCGGCAGGACCGCCGGCATCGCGACTGACATATGCGGGGGGTGTGATCTATGCGGTGTCAGGAGGATATTCCGCCGCACGCCAGCCGCTGAACCGCGCCGGTATAATCAACAAATTTGAGCAAGGTACCTGGTCGGCCACAACGGCCACGCTGCCCGACATTACCGATGTGGCCGTCGACATCCACACCTCCACGGTATATGCGGCATCGTTCCAGGGTGGCCTGGAAGTAAACCAGGGAGGAAACATCAAGGTATTGGCGGCCGGCAACAGCCCGCTGAAGAGCGATGGCACGGCCGTGAAAGTCACCGCGCTGGCGCCCGCAACAGAAGGGCTATGGGTAGCGAACTACGGCACCAGCACGCCCCTGCATTTACTCAAGCCTGACAACACGTGGGAGTCGGTGACGGCACCCTTTGCGGCGGCGCGTTATCCGATCGACCTCGCCCTCGACCCCTTTGGTTACGTGTGGGCTGTGTTGGATCCGGAAGTAGACGGCGGTATTTTGGTGTATGACCTGGCCACCGGTGGCTCGGAGTATATTACAGAAACAGCAGGGTCCGGTGCTTTGCCGAACCGCAGTGTCCTTACCGCGGTGACCGACCGCGACGGCCTCGTCTGGACCGGAACGGCCGCCGGTGTATCCTATTTCTTTGACCCGACCAACGACGCCTCGCGGCCTATTTTCGAAAGCCGCTTTCTGTTGCGCGATGACCAGGTGACCAGCATTGCCATCGACGGTGGCAATCGTAAGTGGATGGGCACCAGCCGCGGCGTCTGGCTGTTTAATCCCACGGGCGAAGCCCTCGTGCATCACTTTACGACCGCCAACAGCCCGCTGCTTTCCGACAACATCCTGGACATCGAAATCAATGCCCAAACCGGCGAAGTATTTTTCGCCACCGATAAGGGCCTGGTCTCGTTCCGCGGTGATGCCACCGAAGGCACGGCCGTATTCCAGCAGGTCAAAATATTTCCCAACCCGGTCACCTCGGCGTTTATGGGTACCGTGGCCATCAATGGTTTAGCGACCGACGCCGTTGTCAAGATCACCGACATCAGCGGCAAAATGGTCTGGCAGACCCAGGCACAGGGGGGCACGGCCTCCTGGAACGTACAAGATTACCACGGCAAACGCGCCGCTACCGGTATATACCTCGTTTTTGCCTCTACACCCGATGGCAGCGAAAGCGCCGTGGGTAAAATCGCCGTGATCGACTAACATGCTGCATAAAACACACGGCGTTGTTTTCCGGTTTACCAAGTATGGCGAGACGTCCATTATTGTCAACATCTTTACCGAGCTGTTCGGCATGCAGGCGTATATCGTCAACGGTGTGCGCAGCAAGTCGGCCCGCAGCCGCATTGCATTATACCAACCGATGACATTACTGGACCTTGTGGTCTATCATAAAGAGAACGCCGGTATCATGCGCATCAAGGAGATCAAGTGTCTCTACCCCTATCAATCTATACCGACCGATGTACGCAAGTCGACCATTGCCATGTTCCTGAACGAGATGATCAACAAGACCATCAAGGAGGAAAGCCACGCGCAGGAGCTGTGTCAATTCCTGATCCGCTCGTTTATAGCATTGGATCGTCAAACGGAAGGCGTCGAGAATTTCCACCTGCTCTTTCTCTTAAAGCTAAGCCGCCACCTGGGCTTCGGCGCGTATAACAAGAACGAAGTGGTGGGTGGGCGTTTTGCTACGGAAGAAACGGAGGGACTATTGGAAACGCTGATTAAAACGGAGTACGATGCCCCGCTGCAGCTCACAAACGTTCAACGCCGTGAGCTGCTGGAGCTTATTCTAAAATTTTATACCGATCACATCGAGACGATCGGCGAAGTTAAATCACTTCCCGTGTTGCGGGAGGTGTTGAGTTAGTAAGCTTTGCCGGGAATGTCGTTCTGAAATGTCTCCATCCCCTTCCGGTCTTGCAACGTAATATATACATGCTTCCCCCCGGCACCACCAAATACCAGGTTGCTACATTTCTTCCCTTTCAACACCACCTCGCGAATAACCTTCCCTTGCGGGGAAAGTACCACGACAACACCTTTTCCATAGCGGGTAGCATACAGGTTGCCTTTCTTATCGCATTTCATCCCATCAAACCCAAAGTCCGGAAACTCAGCAAAGAGGCGCTTATTGGAGATGTTACCTTGCTTATCAACATCAAATGCCCAGATTTTCTTTTGTACGCTTTCGTTTACGTATAGGATCTTTTCGTCGGGGCTGAGCTCGATGCCATTGGTGGTGCCCATCTTGTCGGTGAGCAACACGGGCTTACCACCCTTGTCTATGCGCCAGAGTTTGCCGGTGCTTTCTTTCCAGTTGGGATCAGAGGCGAAGATCTGGTCGCGGCGGTTGATACAAATATCGTTGGGTTGATTGAAGTCGTCGGTGTGTGCATAGACACGCACGACCTTCGTTTTCATGTCTATCTGTAACACGTTATGGCCGGCGAAGTCGGCGAGGTACATGGTGCCATCGCTGCCAAACTGAATGGCATTGGCCGTGCTACCGTCGGGTAGTTTTACAAAGAGCGATACTTCACCATTGGGCGCAACCTGACCGATGGTGCCGTCTTGCTGAAAGTTTACGACGTACAGTTTACCGGCGGCGTCAAAGGCAGGGCCTTCGATGTTTTCGGTAAAGAGGTTTTCGGCGGTGAAATCGCGGGTTTGAAACAAGTCGGTAGATTGCTGTGCATAGCATGTGCCAAAAGCACACAGCGCCAGTGTCAGCATGGGGATTATTCGCATGGGCAGTTGTTTTTTAGTCTATACAATTTTACACAATACGTGCCAATGTTGCCCAACCGTTCATAAATACTGTTCAATATCACCCAACCCCTGGCGGATGATGGTCATAGGATCAGTGGTACAGTCGACGACGGTGGAGGGTACATTGCCGCCGATACCGCCGTCTATGACCACGTCAACCTGGTGTTTAAAGTCTTCGTATATCTCCTCGGGGTCGGTAGTATAAGCCTTGATCGCGTCGTCGTCTTTGATAGATGTTGTAATGAGCGGGTTCTGAAGTTTTTCTACCAACATGCGCGGAATGTTGTGATCGGGAATGCGGATGCCGACGGTCTTTTTGTTTACATCCAATATTTTCGGCACGCGGCTGCTGGACTCAAGGATAAACGTATACGGTCCGGGCAGGGCTTTTTTGAGAATTTTAAACACCGGCGTGTCGATGCGCTTGGCGAATTCGGAAATGTGGCTGAGATCGTTGCAGATGAACGAAAGATCGAGCTTGTGCGGTTTGATATTCATTATCTGGCACAGCCGTTCGATCGATTTCCGGTTCATGAGGTCGCAACCAATACCATAAATGGTGTCGGTGGGGTAGATTATGATGCCGCCGCGCTTTAATACCGCTACTACCTGTTCGATTTTACGGGGTTCGGGGTTACGGGGGTGTATGCTTATTAATTCGGCTGCCATGCTGGAAAGATAACCATTCCTGCCCGGGCGCGGTTCCGGGGCATTTTAGTATTTTTGCAGCTCAAGAGTGTTATGAAAGCGAATAAACGTATTGTTGTTTTTCTGGTAGTTTCCGTCCTGGGTATTTCGTTTGCGTATTACGCCTATCAGATCGTGTACACGCCAAACATCCTGGTGCAGATGGATAGCAAACTCCTCGTTGTCGACGAAAAAGACAACTTTAAAGATCTCCAGGCAAAGCTTCACAAGGGAAGGTATGTTAACGACCTCATTTCCTTCAGTTTTCTGGCCAAATTGACCGGCTACGCCAACCAAATCAAGGCCGGTCGCTACGTGCTCCGCAGCAACATGACCAACCTGGAGGCCTTGCGCATATTGCGGGCGGGTAAGCAGGAGCCCGTGAAGATCACGTTTAACAACGTACGGCTGGTGAAAGACCTCGCCCAACGCATCACCCGCAACCTGGGCATGACGCCCGAGGAGTTTGAAGCAGCGGTAGTCAAGTTTACCATGAGCAACCGCAATGGCTTTACGAAAGACAACGTACTGGCCATGTTCATTCCCAATACTTACGAAGTGTACTATAACATTTCACCCGATGGCCTGGTAAATCGCATGCACGAGGAGTACGATCGCTTCTGGAGTGCCGAGCGCGTCGAGAAAGCCAGGAAGGCCGGCCTCACGCCCATGGAGGTTTCCATCCTGGCATCTATCGTACAAGCCGAATCCATTCGCAAGAGCGAAGCTCCCGTCATCGCCAGCTTGTATCTGAACCGCCTGCGCAAAGACATTGCCCTGCAAGCCGACCCCACGCTGGTCTTTGCGGTCGGTGACTTTTCGCTGAAACGCGTACTGAACGGCCACAAAGAAATCGACTCGCCGTACAATACCTATAAATATCCCGGACTGCCACCGGGGCCGATCAACATGCCGGAGATCCACTCGCTCGACGCCGTGTTGAATTATACCCCCACCGATTATTACTATATGTGTGCAAAGGAGGACTTTTCGGGTGAGCATAATTTTACCAACAGCTACGAAGAGCACATGCGTAACGCCGCCCGTTACCAAAAAGCGCTTACCATCGAACAGAAAAAGGGCGAAGCCCTGAGAAGACAACAGCAGTAAGGAAGTATGTATCGTTCCGAAACAACCGTGCGGGTACGCTACGGCGAGACCGACCAGATGGGCTATGTGTATTATGGCTACTACGCCATGTACTACGAAGTAGCCCGCGTAGAGGCCATGCGCCAGCTGGGCATGAGCTACAAGGCGTTGGAAGACATGGGAGTGATGCTGCCGGTACTGGAAAACCACGCCAAATACCTGGCGCCGGGCCGTTACGACGAGCTGCTGCGCATTGTCACAACCATTCGCGAGAAGCCCGGCATTCGCATCAAGTTTGAATACGAGATCTTTAACGAGGCCAATAAGCTGATCAACCAGGGTGAAACACTCCTGGTTTTTGTCAACAAAACGACCACCCGGCCTTGCCGCCCGCCACAGGCGATGGAAGATCTGCTCGCACCGTACTTTTAGGCTTTTGTTATTAGCCGCCAGTCGTTAGCTTTAACAACCGTAGCACATCGTATACGGGCAAATGCACAGCACACGATGAAGTATAAACACAAACGCATTATCCTCCAATGGAATCCGGGCCGGCGATTCATTACCCGGCTTCGGAAAATACGGCTAAAAAAACACGAGAACGTTTCGTTGTATAAGATCGTCAAGCTGTTCTTTCACAACCTGGCAGAAGATGAGATCATGGACCGGTCCAACGCGGTGGCCTATAACTTTATCCTGGCTATTTTCCCCGCCATCATCTTTCTCTTTACGTTGATCCCCTACCTCACCCGGTTCTTTCCGGACATCACCAACGAAAGCATTCTGGGGTTTCTGGGCGACATGATGCCCACCAGTATGTACGATGTGATCTCCCCTACCGTCATGGACATCGTCAGCAACCAACGCGGTGGTCTGCTGTCGTTGGGCTTTGTGTTTTCGATATACCTCTCCACCAACGGCACGATGGCCCTCATCCGCGCCTTCAACGCCTGCTACCGCACGGTCGAGCGCCGCAGCGGCCTCAAGACCCGGCTCATCGCCACAGGACTTACCTTTAACCTCGCGTTTGTGGTGTTCCTGGCCATCATCCTGCTGGTAGTGGGTCAGTTGGTGCTGGAATACTTCGAGCAATTCTCCTGGCTGCACCTCACCAGCTTTACTGTATTCCTGCTGTTTTTCCTACGCTTTGTGGTTATCTTCATCGTATTCTTTATCGCCATCTCGGCACTATACTATTTCGGCCCGGCGATCCACTACAACTGGCGTTTCTTTTCCATCGGCTCATTCATCGCGACCCTGCTCACACTGGGAGTCTGTTATGGATTCTCTTATTACATCACCAACTTCGCCACATACAACAAGGTCTATGGCTCCATCGGCGTGTTGATTGCTATTATGGTATGGGTACAGTTGGTTACAGTCGTGTTGTTGATCGGCTATGAAATAAATGCCACGCTACACCACGCTATCCGTCAGCAGGCACTCTGGAATGCCCGCAAGTTTCGTGATAAGCTGAAGCAGGAGAAACTTGGAAAGAGCTTCCGGTGATAGGAAGGTTTTGCTGCGCCAGCAAACACTGGCGTCTGTAGACATTCCCCAAGATCTGATATCTCCTTAAAAACAAAAAAGGCCGCCTCGATGGAGGCGGCCTTTCAGTATCAAAAAGCGTATGCTTTACGCCGCAACCGGCTTGGGCTCGGCTTGTTTTTCTTCGGGTGAGAAGTCAACCAGTACCGGGGTGCCGATACAGAGTGACGAATATGTACCAATCAATACACCAATCAACATGGCAAACGTAAAGCCTTTGATCGTTTCGCCTCCAAAGAAGAAGAGGATCACCAGTACGAACAGCGTTGACATACCGGTAATGAGGGTACGGCTCAGCGTGTCGTTCAAGGCATTGTTTACCACTGAGGAGGTGCTTTCAGAGCTTTTCTTCAGCGACAGGAACTCACGCACGCGGTCAAACACCACCACGGAGTCGTTGATAGAGTAACCAATTACCGTCAGGATCGCAGCGACGAAAGCCTGGTCGATTTCCATGGTGAACGGCATGATCGGCTCTAACAGTACGAAGAGCGAAAGCACGACTAACACCGTGTGGAACAAGCTCACTACCGTACCGAGGGCGAACTGCCACTTGCGGAAACGGATCAGGATGTAGAGGAACATAAGCACTACGGCAATGAGCAGCGAATAAACAGCAGACACCTTGATGTCGTTTGCAATTGTCGGGCCTACTTTGTAGAAGCTCAACACTTCTGCCTTATTGTCGCCAATCGTCGCCAGACCTTCTTCGAGTCGCTGTTCTGCTTTTACAGTAGCTTCATCAGAATCGTCGTCTACCAGGTAGCTGGTGGTTATTTTGTATTTCGTTGTACCCCCAAAGGTTTTTACTTCCGGGGTTTCTTCGAACGATTTGGTCAGCGCACCGCGTACGTCAGAAGCCGAGAGTGATTTCTCAAAACCAACGATGTATGTACGACCACCTTTGAAGTCTACACCGTAGTTAAAGCCTTTGAAGGCAATCATCACGATGCCAGCTACGACAATGGCACCCGAGATGGTATAATAGATCTTACGGTTGCCGATAAAGTCGAAATTGATACTGCGGAACAGTGTCTTGGACCAGCCGCGTGAGAAGCTGATCTTCTTGCCACGACGTGTATAGTATTCGAAAATAACACGGGTAAAGAACACCGATGTGAAGAACGAACACACGATACCGATGATCAGGTTCAACGCAAAGCCATAGATAAGACCGGTACCAAAGGTCAGCAGCACAAGACCTTTAATGAAGGTCGTTACGTTCGAGTCGATAATGGCCGAGAAGGCACCCTTATAACCCGCGCGAATAGAAGCTTCCAGGCTCTTACCAGAATTCAGATCTTCTTTTACACGTTCGTTAATCAGTACGTTCGCATCTACCGCGATGGCCAATGACAACAAGATACCGGCGATACCGGGCAGTGTGAGCGCTGCGTTTAACGACGCCAATACACCCAACAGGAAAATCAAGTTGAGGATTACCGCGAGATCAGCTACCCAACCAGAGGTATTATAGACCACCAGCATGAAGAAGATGATGATCAGGAAGCCTACGATGATCGAAAGGATGCCGTTGCGGATTGACTCAGCACCCAGTGTAGGTCCAACCGATGATTCTTCAACGATCTTCGTCGGTGCCGGCAGTGAACCAGCTTTCAGGACGTTAGCAAGGTCTTTCGCTT
Organism: Dawidia cretensis; assembly: GCF_018598175.1. Classification (GTDB taxonomy): domain Bacteria; phylum Bacteroidota; class Bacteroidia; order Cytophagales; family Cyclobacteriaceae; genus Ohtaekwangia; species Ohtaekwangia cretensis. Next base: position 60,488 of record NZ_JAHESE010000016.1, on the reverse strand, counting down.
CAATGTCGGTAAAGTTACCGGAGATCTGTGAGTTACCGTTGGGGATTTCACCATTTACCGAAGGAGCCGAGTATACCGTGTTGTCCAGCGTGATGGCGATTCTACCTTTCGGTGATTTGCTGGCAGCTTCTGCTGTCCATTTTGCCCACGTGCGTGTACCCTTCGCGTTCATTTTCATGCTCACCGCGTGGCGGGCATACTCGTCCAGGTCGCTGTGTGCATCGGTGATGACTTCACCCGTCAGGCGAGACTTACCGTCGCGGCCGATATCGAGGAAGAAAAGCTCGAGCGACTCCTGGTTGCCCACCTGGTCAGGCTTGTTCGCCCAGAAAACACCTACCGTGCGGGGCAGCAGGTTACGAATGTCGTGACGACGGAAGATGTCGTTGATTTTAGCAGTGTCTTTCAGCGCATAGCGGAATGCGCTCGGAGGATTGCTCAAGGAAAAAAGAGCCGACACATTTGCCATGTTCTGCAGCGAGTCCAGGCCTTTTTGGGCAGCAGCAGAATCAGCCGAAGCAGTTTTGGTGCTATCGCCGAGCAGGGAAGAAAGATCATCGCTGTCAGCAGCAGTAGTATCGGCGCTCGTCGTTGCACCGGCAGCTACCGCCGGCTTGGCTGCAGCTTTTTGTTCTTTTACCAATACGTCGTTGATGGCGAGCAGTTGCGTGTTCAGGGTGTTGGGTTCAATCACATCCCAGAATTCGAGACGTGCCACACCTTGCAACAGCTTGCGTACACGCGCCGGGTTGTCAGCACCCGGAATTTCTACCTGAATACGGCCGGTGCCCGGCAGACGCTGAATGTTAGGCTGCGACGTACCAAACTGATCGAGACGGTTGCTGAGGATCGTAAAGGAACGATCGATGGCGCTCTCTATTTCGCTATCGACCACGTCGATCACTTTCTTGTCGTCGTCGTTGGTAGCGATCTTATCACGCGTAGAGGAGTTTGCGAAAATAGAAGCCAGGCGTTTGTCGGGGTTAGCTTTACGAAACGCGCGGAAGAACAATGTGCTGTAGTTGTCGCGGCTGGTCTTTTGTTCTTTAGAGGCTACGCGCAGGGCACTCAGGAAAGCAGAGTCCTGGCTGTTGCCGCTCAAGCTTTTGATGATGTCGGCTGGCGATACCTCCAGGGTAACGTGCATACCGCCTTGCAGGTCAAGGCCAAGGCTAAGCTCAGAGTCTTTTACCTCTTTAAAGGTAAATTCTGCACCCAGCAAGTTGTACACCGGTGTAGTCCACACGGAGTCCAGGTAAGCCTGCTTTTTATTAATGTCGATGTTACCGCTCGCATCGGTGGCGGCGGCTACTGCCTTGCGTTGTACGTTGTAGGAGACGAACGTAAACGACAGGTAGTAAAAACACAGTAGTGTGATCACTACCGCGAGAGAAATTACTAATCCTTTGTTTTGCATATGGTTTGGTAAAAAGTAAAATACAGGAGAAAAGAATAGCTGAAGTCCTGCCGGCTCAAACCGGTCAGTTCAGGCAAGTACCAGGAAGCTGAAGCCTTAGGGTGCGTTCGGAGAAATGATGGTCCTGAAAAGCGTTCTAAAAAACCGGCTGGGTGTCGGCGAAACGCTGCGATCAGGTGCGGATGTCTCTACCGTTTTCACCAGTACAGTGAAAAGACAGAAAACCTGTTGCTGAAAAACGACGTGGGAGGATGACGGCAAGGTGCTCGACGGCAAGGTGATATAAGTACCATCGGGCGTAGACGAATCCTGCTGTTCGGTCTTTACTTCTTTTTTGGAATGATGGGCAGCCGTCTGAAAGTAAAAAAGCTGCGAAACAATGACGATCAGGGCCGTTAAAACGCCCGCCGCCAAGGTTCCAAATCGTATGTCAGCTTTTCCTGCCATGTCTATACAAGGGGTACAAAAGTAGACATTTGCCGGCAATGTGCAAGATTTCGTTTGAGGACGCCTGAAAACAGCGTTTTTGCCGGTCAGGCAGACATTTTTGATAGCTGGATCTACGATTCCAACTGGGAAATGCGGTGCTTCAGGGCCAGGGTGAGCAGGTCCAGCGCACGCTCGAAATGGTGATTGTTGGGAATGACCAGGTCGGCTTTGTGCATCAGCGGCTTGATGTAGGCTTCGTATATCGGCATGACGTGGTGCTGGTAGCGATACAGCACGTCGTCCAGCGGGTAGCCCCGCTCCTCGCTGTCGCGCCGGATGCGTCGGCTGAGCTTCAGGTGGTCCTTGGCTTCTATAAAGAGCTTCAGGTCGAGCTCTTGCTCAATCTCCGGAAAATATTGTACAAATAGCCCCTCGATGATCAGGAGAGGCGCCGGGGTAAACTTCAATATAGTGGGATTGGCATCGACATTGTTAAACACATATTCCTGCTTCAACAACGTCTCGCCGCGCTTAAGCTTCAGCAGGTCCTCGTGAAAGGCCTCCCGGTCGATGGCCTCGGGCAGGTCGAAGTTTTCGATGCCCTCGGTGTCGCGCACCTGCAGATGAATGGGTTTGTAGTAATGATCCTGCGAGATGAGGCAAATCTCGTTCGGCTGAAACCGGCCGGCCAGCTGTTTTATAAAGTGCGTTTTACCGGAGCCACTGCCGCCGGTAATGCCGATGGTGTAAACAGGTTTCATGGTCGCTGCCGTGCGTTATCGGCCTTTGAGATAGTCGGCCAGCTTGCGCACCGCGATGGCGCGGTGGCTCATGGCATTTTTCTCTTCCAGGCTCATTTCAGCAAAGGTACGACTGTGGCCCTCGGGAACAAAAACCGGGTCGTAGCCAAATCCCCCGGTGCCGCGCCGCCCGGCAATGATAGTGCCTGGTATGATACCCTCAAAGTATACAGGCTTTTCATCCAGGCCTACCAACGTAATGACGGAGCGAAAGCGCGCCCGCCGGTTGGTGTCGCCGTACAGGTTTTTGAGTAACAGGTCGATGTTGTCCTCGTTGCTGCGATGGTCGCCCGCATAACGCGCCGAGTATACGCCGGGGGCGCCTTTTAAGGCTTCTACCTCCAGGCCTGAATCGTCGGCAAAACAAGGAACGTGATAATGATCGAGCACGTAGACTGCTTTTTGTAAAGAGTTGCCCTCCATCGTATCACGGGTTTCGGGCAACTCTTCAAAGCATTTAATATCGTTCAGACTTAACAGATCAACGTAACCTCCCACCACCTGGCTGATTTCCTCAAGCTTGTGTTTGTTATTGGAGGCAAAACAAAGTTTAATCATTGACTAACGGCAATCACTTCGATGTCGACAATAATGTTGGAATTGGCCGGAATGACGGTCGTACCAGCGTTGTTGGAAGCACCCTGCACGCCAAAGCCCAATCCCGACGGAATGTAGAACGTGGCTTTCGAGCCTTCGCGCAGCTGTTGCAACCCGATCATGAGGCCCTGGATATAATCCACGGGGCGGCTATCTGTTACGTCTTCCTGCGGCTTCAGTTCCAGCACGTCGGTCACCGCGCGGGTATCGTCCGTGAGCAGCTTGTACTGCGCTTTGAACGTCACCTTGTGGAACCAGCCCGGCTGCAAACCACCACCCTGTGTCGTGATCCGGTAAGCAATGCCCGTGCTGTCGTAGACCACATCGGTATAATCCTTTCCTTCCAGGTACGTGCGGATAGCCGTTGTATCTGACTTAAACTGGTTTTGCTCTGCGCTGCTGATCTCAGCATTTATTAAATCGAAGTGGAACAGCAGGGGCGTGTTTGGCGCAATTTTGGCATTTCCTTGAGTACCATAAGCCCACAGGGAAGGAACATAGAGCTCGGCTTCCGTACCCACGGGTAGCTTCATGGCCATGGTTTGCCAGGCTGTGATTAGCGTGCCGAGTTGGTCACCAGAGATTTGTCCCTGATCAACGGGGGTGGTACTGGCGGGGGGAATCGTAAAGAGTTTATAGTCCGCTGTGATCTTTGTCGCCGTCGTACGCGCCGGCAGCTTCGTTCCCAGTTTTTTAATGACGAAACGGATCTTGGTATACTCGTCTTCCTGGTAGGCGTATATGCCCTCGGTCAACATGTAATTGTCGATGGTCGCTATATCTTTTTGCAGCTGGATATTCGGGTCTGCAATGTCGTCCGGTGTATCCAGGCAGCTACTCACGCCAAGCAGCGCCGCGGCTACCAGGGCAACTCCGAAAAATCTATGAACACTTCTCTTCATGATGGTATGGATGTTTTCTACTTACAGCTGTGTGCTTCCTGGTCGTAGGTATCGCCTACACCCAGCAGCGCCACGTCAAAAATCAAAATGGCATCCGGCGGGATAGCGCCCGGGTAGCCTTGTGGTCCGTAGGCCAGCGCAGAGGGGATGTAGAATGTTGCCGAATCGCCAATGCCCAGCATCGGAATGCTGATTCTCCAACCCGGAATAACCTGGCCAAGCGAGAAGGCGATCTTTTCATTCTTATCGAAAATATGCTCATCCTTCAGGAATTTACCTTCGTATTTCACTTCCACGCAGCTGGCAGCCGTAGGTTTTTTACCACCGGCGTTGTTGTGGATCACGTAGCGAATACCGCTGGTATCAGTCTTCACGTCGGCGATCTTTTTCTCGGCGATGTATTTGTCAATCGCGCTTTCGTCTTTGCTTTTTTGCTTGCCTTTGCGCTTCTCATACAGCTTGGCCTGGAATTCGTTGAACTTCTGCATGTCGAGAATTTCAATCACGCGCAGGTTGCACGTAATGGTGACGGTAGAGTCAACTTCCGGTGTGAGGGGCCGACCCAGTACGTCCTTGAAGAATTCTTTGGCCGGCTTGCTGATCGTGATGCTGTCATTGTCCGACAGCTGGCGGAACATTTGCATCATGCCGATTTCGGTCTTCAGCGCCGAAGTGTCCTGAATACGGATCACGCCGGGGAAGCCATTTTCATAGGTATCGATCCAAACGGAATCTTTGGAATCTTTCATAACGTATTCAAATACCAGCAACTGGTCCTGCTTCGGCACAATGCCGTCGCCAGCTTCTACTACTTGGTACTTAAAGCCATTGGGAGTTTCTTTTGTTTCAGCGTTTTTGCATGCCGCTACACCGAGTAACAGCAATCCCATCAGCACGTTCGCGAGTTTGGTCATCTTCATGATTAGACAAGAGTTTAGAGTATAAAGTTGGAATTAGGTAACACTTTTTTAGGGTTAAGGCTCATCCGCCGTGAGCTCGTCTTTGTAGGTGGGCAGCAGTTCCAGGAATTTCTGCAACGTCTGGTCCAGTGTCAGATTGGTCTGGCCGCCGGCGGCATTGCGGTGACCTCCCCCTTCAAAATGTTTACGCGCCAGGTCGTTTACGGAAAAACTTCCGAGCGACCGGAACGACAGCTTAATATTATCCCGCCGGTCCGAGATCATCACGGAAAGCCGGACGCCTTTAATGGACAACCCATAATTCACCAGGCCTTCCGTGTCGCCGGTCTGCGAGGCGAATTTCTTCAGGTCTTCGGCCGACAGGGCCATGTAGGCCGTTCTGTATTCGGGCAGCACTTGCAGCTTTTCACTCAGCACGTAGCCCATCAGCCGGAGGCGCTCCAACGAGTTGGTGTCGTAGATCTGCTTGGAGACCTTGGCCGGTTCTGCCCCCAGGCCCACCAGCTCGCCCGCGATCTGAAATACTTTATGCGTGGTATTCGGATGGCGAAATCCCCCGGTGTCGGTCATAATGCCGGCGTACAGGCAGCTCGCAATATTGGGGTCGATCAGCGATTTGTCCCCCAGCTGCTCGATCAGCTGATACACCAGCTCGGCAGTCGATGCCGCGGTTTCGTCCCACTGCTCGAAGTCGGCAAACTTTTCGGGCTCGAGGTGGTGATCGATCAGCACCTTGCGGGCCGTCGAAACTTTCACCATTTCGCCCAGGTCGTGAATGCGGTTGAGGCTGGAGAAATCGAGGCAGAAGATGATGTCGGCAGCCTCTATCACCTGGCGCGCCTTCTGCGGCCGGTCCTTCTGGAAAACGAGCACCTCGCTGTTTCCCGGCATCCAGGCGATAAAATCGGGATAATCGCTGGGCGTGATCACCTGCACGGTGTGGCCTTTTTTCTTCAGATAGCCGGCCAACCCCAACGACGAGCCAAGCGCGTCGGCATCGGGCTTAAAATGCGTGAGAATAACCACTTTCCGTGGCTGATCCATATAATCCTTAAAGGCCTGGATGTTTTGCATGGTCAGGGTTATAGCAGGGCGCAAAAATGAGTATTTTTTTTAACAGTGCACAGACCACCTTTTTTTCTATTTTTGCCGCCGCTTGCCGGACGCCGTTTAAAACATTATCCGGCCGCGATCCATAAACCAAACGAAATAACAATAACAAAAATGGCTACAAACAGAACTTTTACAATGCTGAAGCCCGATGCCGTCGGTGCGGGCAATACCGGAGCGATCATTAAACGGATCGAAGAAGCAGGCTTTAAGATCATCGCACTGAAGAAAACTCAACTTTCTGCTGCGTTGGCGGGCCAGTTCTATGCCATCCACAAAGAACGCTCTTTCTACAACGAGCTTTGCGCGTATATGTCGTCTGGCACCATCGTGCCGATGATCCTCGAGAAAGACAACGCCGTAGAAGACTTCCGCAATCTGATCGGCGCAACCGACCCGAAGAAAGCAGCTCCCGGCACCATCCGTGCCGACTTCGCCAAGTCTATCGAGGCGAACGCCATCCACGGCTCTGACAGCGACGAAAATGCAGCCAACGAAGGAAACTTTTTCTTCTCGGCATTCGAGCAATTCTAATTCTTAGAAGATACACAGCAATAAAAAAGGCTCCTTGCGGGAGCCTTTTTTATTGCTGTGCCAGTGCGACAGCCTATTTCTTTTGCCGCAGCTTGCTGTGGTGCTTGCTGTAGCCAAAGTATACCACCAACCCAACAACCATCCACGCAAACGCTACCGTCAGCGTCTGGCTGTCTAGTGCTACGATCATGCCCAGACAGATGAGCGCGCCCAGGATCGGCACCAGCGGGAAGTAAGGATTCGACAACGGCGACTTAAACGGCCGCTCGACGTTAGGCGATTTAAACCGCAGAATCCATACGCCGATGCTCACCAGCACAAACGCAAACAGGGTACCGAAGCTGGTCAGGTCACCCGCTACGTGCCCAGGCACAAAACCTGAGAACAAACCAACGAACACAAAAAGAATCCAGTTGGCTTTATAAGGAGTTTTGAATTTAGGATGCAGGTCGCTGAAGATGGGAGGAATAAGACCATCTTTGCTCATGGTATAAAATACCCGGCTCTGGCCCATTAACATCACAAGAATAACCGATGAGAAACCCGCCAGGATGGCGACCGTCACGGCAGTAGCCAACCAGCCATAACCGGCCATATAGGTACTGATCGCATAGGCAACAGACGCTTCACGGCCTTTCTCCGGATCGACAAAGTCCTGCCAGTTCGCCACACCGGTCAATACGTGACCAAACAATATATAGAGTATTGTACATACCAGCAGCGAGCCGAGAATACCGATCGGCATGTCGCGCTTCGGATTCTTTGCCTCTTGAGCAGCGGTAGACACAGCATCAAAACCAATGAACGCAAAGAATACAATGGCCGCACCGCCCAGTACACCGCCCCAGCCGTGCTTAAATACACCGGAGTAGTCGGCAATAACTTTACCAGCCTGGTCTACCACGGGGGGAGTACCTTCGGGAATAAGATAAGGCGTATGGTTTGCAGGATTGATGAACTGCCATCCGATAGCGATGAACAGCAATACAATAGCAACCTTGATAAATACGATAATGGCGTTAAATATAGCAGACTCTTGCGTGCCTTTGATCAGCAGCATGGTCAACGCCACCAAAATAATAAGGGCCGGAAAATTGACGAGGCCCTGGTGTAACACACCGGCCGAATCGGTATAGCTTTCAAATGGTGAGTGGCACCATTCATACGGTATGCCTCCCCCCAAAAGCTTATTGAGGTATTCACTCCAGGCAATACTAACGGTAGCCGCCCCCAGGGCATATTCCATGATCAGGGCCCATCCAATGATCCAGGCAGTAAGCTCGCCCATCGTCACATAACTATAGGCATAGGCGCTCCCGGCAACCGGGATCATCGAGGCAAATTCGGCGTAGCATAATCCTGCAAAGGCACAACCCACCGCGGCAACGATAAACGAAAGAGTAACGGCCGGACCAGCAGCCTGACCGGCAGCAGCCGCTGTACGCACAAAAAGACCCGCGCCGATAATAGCGCCAATGCCCAACGCAACAAGATTTCCAGCGCCCAACGTTCGCTTTAATCCTTTCTCTCCCTCGTCGGCCTGTGAAAGCAGCTGCTCCAACGGCTTCTTAATAAACAAACTCATTATAGTGTTATAGGTTTAAGGTTAGGGGATAATTAACTATACGTTATCCGTTAAATACTTATCAGCCTTAAAAGTAATAATAATAATGAACTTGGCTAACGAGCAGTAGCATCGATCGACAAAATTAATGACCGACGGTATGCGGGGCCTGTATTAAATCTACAGGCCCGGTAGAGGTGTCCGCGTTACTGTTAACGCGAAGAAGACGTGGAGTCCGCAGGCTTTTCAATCGTTTCTTTCGATGAAGGCTCCTGCGTATCGGTGTGTGTTGTATGCAATTCCGGCGGCACGGTGTCGCCGATGTGCTCGCCAAAGAAACGGCGCTGAAAGAGCAGGATGACAACTACGCCGACAAAAATGGAAGAATCGGCGATATTAAATACGGGGCTAAAGAATAAGAAATACTCCCCGCCGACGACCGGCACCCACTTCGGCCACGTCAAATCAAACAAGGGGAAGAACAGCATGTCGATTACCTGCCCGTGAAACCACGGTGTAGGCGAATCGACCGGATGGTTATTAAACCACACACCGTAAAAGGTGCTGTCGATAACATTGCCCACAGCGCCCCCCAGGATCAATGCCATACACCACAGAAAACCAGTGTGGGCATGTCGTTGCGCCATCTTCCACAAATAATACGCTATACCGCCCATAGCCAGGATACGAAACACCGTCAACGCCAGCTTGCCAAACTCATTGTTCCAGCGTATACCAAATGCCATACCCGGGTTCAATAAGTAATGTAGCTTAAAGCCAAAACGCTCGCCACCCAGTATGGTGATCTCTTCGTGCAGATCCATGTGATGATGCACGAGCAATTTAGAAGCCTGGTCGATCAGGATGACAACGACGGCGAGAATAAAGTATTTATATATTTTCATGGGCTTCAAGCCTTTTTCCAGGTTACTTCTTTAAGCTGATTTTGACAGTAAGAGTAAAGTCGTCCATATCCACCTCGGTGGCTTCCACCAATGCCTCGCGGAAATCCAACGTGAGGGCTTGTGTTTCCGTGCTGATATACTCTTTGAAGTCCGTCAGCGCCGCCGTAACAGCGTCGTCGGGCTTGCCGACTTCAATCGCAATCTTATCCAGCACTTCCAGACCCATATCTTTACGCAGGTTCTGCACGCGGTTTACAAAGTCGCGGGCAATGCCCTCGCGGCGTAGTGGCTCCGTCAACGTAATATCCAACGCTACCGTCACGGCCCCTTCGGTCGCGACCGACCAGCCCGGTATATCTTCGGATGAGATCAATACATCATCCAACGCCAGATCAAATCCACCTTTCGCAAGCGCACCTTGTTTCTCCAGGGTACGAATATCGTCCGCGGTAAGTGTCGCGATCACCGCCGCTACTTCCTTCATCTTCGGTCCATACTGCTTACCAAGCTTAGGCAAATTAGGCTTCACCTTCTTCACCAACACGCCCGAGGTATCGTCCATATAGTCGATGCTCTTCACGTTCACCTCGGCCAGGATGATCTCCTCCACCGTTTTGATGCGTGTAGCGAAAGCGGTATCAAGCACGGGCAACAGAATGCGCTGCAACGGGGTTCGTACCTTGATGCGTGCGTTCTTACGGATGGAGTGTACTAACGAGCAGATCTGCTGCGCATACGCCATCGACTTCTCCAGCTCGGCGTCGGTGCGATGGGCTTCGGCTTGTACCAGGTCTGTCAGGTGTACGGACAGGTGACGCAGCGGTGTACCGTTGGTAACAGCTACCTCGCGGATGTTGTCCGTCAGGTTGCGGTATAACCATTCGCTAAAGAACGGCGCGATCGGCGACATCAGCTGTGCCGTTACCAGCAAGCATTCGTACAACGTTTCATACGCCGCCTTTTTATCTTCGCTCATCTCGCCTTTCCAGAAACGCTTGCGGTTCAACCGCACGTACCAGTTAGAGAGATGATCGTTTACAAAATCCTGAATGGCGCGCGCGGCGCGCGTAGGCTCGTACTCTTCGTAGGCCTTTGTCACTTCGATGATCAGCGACTGCAGTTTGGAGATGATCCAGCGGTCCAGTGACGTCAGTTTTTCGTATGGTACCACATTCGACTCGTCTTTTACAAAGCCGTCGATGTTGGCATACAAAGCAAAGAACGAATATGTGTTTTGCAGCGTACCGAAGAAACGGCGCTGTACTTCTCCAATGCCTTCGAAGTCAAATTTGAGGTTGTCCCACGGCGGTGCGTTCTCGATCATATACCAGCGCACAATGTCGGCGCCGTACTTGCTCAACGTCTCGAACGGGTTCACCACGTTACCCTTGCTCTTCGACATTTTGTTGCCATTCTTGTCGAGTACCAGGCCGTTGGAGATAACGTTCTTAAATGCCACGCCTCCATTACCGGTCTTTTTATTGACCGCCTGCACTTCCGGACTACTATCCTGGATCATCGCCGCAATAGCGTGCAAGGTGAAGAACCAACCACGCGTCTGGTCCACACCTTCGGCAATGAAATCGGCGGGATAGTTCTTTTCAAAGATCTCCTTGTTCTCGAAGGGATAATGCCATTGCGCATAGGGCATGGCGCCCGAGTCAAACCACACATCGATCAGGTCGGGCTCGCGGTACATCGGTTGGCCGCTGGCGCTAACCAACACCACATCGTCTACATAGGGACGGTGCAGGTCGAAGTCCGGCGACAACGGCGCCGCCATGTGCCCGGCTGTAACAGCCCTGGCTACTTCATTATTCAGCTCTTCCAACGAACCGATACAAATCTCTTCCTTACCATCTTTGCTGCGCCAGATCGGCAGCGGCGTGCCCCAATAGCGCGAACGCGACAGGTTCCAGTCTACCAGGTTCTCCAACCAGTTGCCAAAGCGGCCCGTACCAGTCGACTCCGGTTTCCAGTTGATGGTTTTGTTCAGCGCCACCATTTTGTCTTTCAGGGCCGTGGTGCGGATAAACCACGAGTCCAGCGGATAATACAATACGGGCTTGTCCGTGCGCCAGCAGTGCGGATAGGTGTGCTCATATTTCTCCACCTTGAAGGCTTTGTTCTCTTCCTTCAAAATGATGGAGATGATCACATCCGTATTCTTGTAGTCCGGGTTCGACTCGTCTTCGTTGGTATAGTTCTTAACGTAAAAGTCAGCAGGGCCCATCGGCTTATGGGTCTTGATGCTATAGCGCGCGACACCGGCCTGCAGTTGCTGACCGATCGCGTCGATAAACTTACCCTTGCGATCTACCGTCGGCACTTCGTTGCCCGCTTCGTCTTTTACTGTAATGGGCGGAATACCTTGTTGTTTGGATACCCGGAAGTCGTCCGCACCGAACGTAGGCGACGCGTGTACCACACCCGTACCGTCTTCGGTTGTCACAAAGTCGCCCGCAATTACTTTAAAGGCTTTGTCAGCATCGTACAGCGGCTGCACGTAGGGCAGCAATTGCTCATAGGCAATGCCCACAAGGTCTTTGCCGGTAAACGCCCGCACAACCTGATAGGGTATTGCTTTGTCGCCGGCTTTATAGGCATCCAACGCCAGGTCCTTATTCTTTTCAGAGAAGTATTTACCCAGCAGGTCTTTTGCCACCACTACACTAACCGGTTTGTGAGTATAGGGGTTATAGGTGTTTACCTGTACATAGTTGATCTTCTCCCCCACCACCAGCGACGTGTTAGAGGGCAGCGTCCACGGCGTGGTCGTCCAGGCCATGATATATACTTTGTCGCCAAACGCATCGGGGAAGAGAAACTCCGACTTCGCGTCACGCTTCACCGTGAACTGCGCCACGATGGATGTATCTTTTACATCTTTATAGCAGCCGGGCAGGTTCAGCTCGTGCGAGCTAAGGCCGGTACCGGCGGCGGGTGAATAGGGCTGAATGGTGTAGCCCTTGTAAAGCAGTTTCTTGTTGTAGAACTGCTTGAGCAACCACCACAGCGACTCGATGTATTCTTTCTCGTACGTGATGTAGGGATTCTCGAGGTCGACCCAGTAACCCATTTTCAGGGTCAGGTCGTCCCACTGGTCTTTGTACATCATGACCGTCTCGCGGCACTTGCGGTTGTACTCTTCGATCGAGATCTTCCGGCCGATGTCGTCTTTGGTAATGCCCAGCTGTTTCTCCACCTGCAGCTCTACCGGCAGGCCGTGTGTGTCCCAGCCGCCCTTGCGTTTTACCTGGAAACCCTGAAGGGTTTTGTAACGGCAGAAGATGTCTTTCACCGTGCGAGCCATGACGTGGTGAATGCCGGGAGTGCCGTTTGCAGAAGGCGGGCCTTCGTAGAAGGTAAACGACGGTGCCCCTTCACGATTAGTCACAGATTTCTCGAAAATCCCTTCCTTTTTCCAAAATTCAAGGGTTTCAGCAGCGATCTGTGCAAAATTCAATTCTTTTAGGTCATTATATCTGGCGGCCATTTCGAGGTACGATCTTACGCGTTAATGGGTACTACTTCGATTAAGACCGCAAAGATATTTGTTATTTACGATTTCCGAGACATGGAACAGCGCACCTCACCAAATTTCCTATGGGTTCAGCACCCCGCTGTCAGCATCTTCTTTTGCTCACTCGGCAGCCGAGTGCCGGTTGTGAATCTGAATCTTATCCAGGTCGATCTCTTCATCCTCCGACTCACCATAAAAACTTGCATCAAAATCGTCGATCGGCAGGTGCTCGCCTTTCTTCTTTTTGGGTCTGTCGAACGTCAGGATCAACGCCGGTAGCAGAATCAGGTTCGTGAACATCGAGATAATCAGCGTCACGGATGTTAACAGGCCCAGCGCAATCGTACCGCCAAAGGACGAGAATGTGAAAATGATAAAGCCCGCAAACAGCACGATAGAAGTATACATGATGCTCTTACCGGTCTCGAGAATAGCATCTGTCACGGCCACCGGAATAAAGAAGTTGTTGGCCAGGATCTCCTGCCGGTACTTCGCCAGGAAACGAATGGAGTTATCGACGGAGATACCAAACGTAATGCTGAAGATCAGCGCCGTGCTGGCCTTGAGCGGAATATTGAAATAACCCATCAACCCCGCCGTGATCATCAACGCCAGCAAGTTGGGCACCAGCGAAATCACAATCATCCGCACATTGGCAAACATAATTGCCATCGACAGCGTGATGAGAATAAACGCCAGCAACAAGCTCTCGCGCAGGTTGTCGACAAGGAATTTGTTGCCTTTTATAAAGATCTTGGTCGAGCCGGTGACTGTTGCGACCACCGAGTCTTTTTCTGTCGAGACAAAGATCGAGCGCATGCGCGGTTCGATCACATCGTGCACCAGCGAGTCCATGCGAATGGACCCCACGTCGGCAATTTGACTCGACATCCGCACCCTGGTAAAGGTAGAGTCTACGAACGATTTGAATAGACCCTTGCCCTCGCCACTACCTTCCCCGCCCGCGCTCGGGTCGACCTGGCCCTTCATATAGCGCAGAATAAATGCGCCCTCGCTCTTCGACGGCAGCGCGTAGCGATCGGGGTTGCCATTGTAGAAGGCTTGTTTGGAAGCTTTGATCAGGCTTAATACCGACACCGGCCGCGACACTTCCGGCAGCGAGTCGAGGAAATTTTCAAACTCTTCCAGTTTCTGCAGGTTCTTCACATCCAGCACCGGGCGGCGTTTCTTCGTCTTAAATTCCACGACGATCTCCAGCGGCATGACGCCGGTGAAGTTGGCTTCAAAGAAGTGCAGATCTTTTTTTATCTGGCTTTCTTCCGGAATGTCGTCTACCATGTACGACACCGAGCGCAGCTGCATCATGCCATACGCCGAGAAGATGGCCAGCGCCATCGACACCATATAAACCAGCGGACGACGACGATGTACCACCGCGTCGACACCTTTCAGGAAGTCGCCCATGATGCGGAAGTTGAGGTGGCGCAAGTGTTTCTCCGACGGCGTCGGCAGCCACGAAAACACACTGGGAATCATCACGAGGCTGACCAGAAACAATACCATGATGTTGATCCCCGCCACAATACCGAACTCGCGCAGGATAAGGATATCCGTCGACAGCAGCGTCAGGAAGCCAATCGCTACGGTAAGGTTGGTGAGGAACGTAGCCAGGCCCATCTTCTGTACCACGGTGGCAATCGCCTCGAGCTTGTTGTTGGTCTTGACGAACTCCAGATGGTATTTATTCAATAAATAGATTGCATTGGTAATCCCGATCGTCACAATCACCGGCGGAATAAGGCCACTCAGCAGCGTGATCTTAAAGCCGAACAACGACAGTGTACCCAGTGTCCACACCACGACGATACCAATAATGATCATCGAGAAGAGTACAGCGCGGAACGAACGGAAGAACAGGAACATAATCAGGCCGGTAACAATGGCTGAGGCGTAGAGAAAGAAGGCCATTTCGCGCTTCACCTCGTTGGCTACCAGCGTGCGGATAAAGGGCAAGCCGGCATAATGCAGTTCAATGCCGGTGTTATCAACAAAGCGTTTGCCAGCATCTTGCAGTGACTGTGCCAGGGCCTCCCGCCTGGAAGAGTTCATCACTTCTTTCTGTACCCACACCAACATCATCGCGGCACCATTGCTTGTATTGACAATGCGGTCCATGTACACCTTTTGATTGTAGGCTACCGCCAGGGCGGTGTCAAGGTCGGCCTGGCTGGAAAGTTTTTCGGGAAATACCGGCAGCAGGGTAAACCGTTGCGCCGCCGTATCTTTCACGATCATTTTCATGACCGGCAGGCTCAACACCTCGTTCACACCTTCAATCTTTTTGATGTCGGCGGAAAGCGTGCGGAAGGCCTCAAAGTTTTTCAGCTTGTAGACGTTGCTGTCTTTTACGCCTACGGCAATCATGTTGCCGTCCTCACCGAACTGCTCCTTGAATTTGTTAAGGTAGATCATGTCGGGGTCCGACAGTGGCACCGTGCGGGCAAAGTCGTAGCTCATTTGCACGCGTGATGCGTAATACCCCATGACCACGGTTAGCAAACCGATGACGATAATCAAGGGCAACCTGTATTGAATGATAAACCGGGCGATCCTATTCCACATAGCTGTTTATATCAGTAATCCGAGGGGCCAAAGCTAAGAATTTTGGCCGGAAGTCGGCACACCCCCCGTACGTCCGTTCGCGCCGCTCATAACGTGCTATTTACCAGCCCCCCAGCCGTACAACTGTGGACTTTTTTTTACTATTTTTGAAGACCAAATAACTTTTACAAGCTATGGCGAAATCACAAGATGCTCGGAAAGAAGAGAAGAAAAAACCGGTTAAGACCCTGAAGGAAAAACGTGCTGAAAAGCGCGACAAGAAGTCTAAGTAATAAACGGCTTTCCAATCTTCAAAAGGCTTCAGCGTTCAGGGAACGCTGAAGCCTTTTTTGTTGCACGGATTAGAAGGAGATGCCCTTGATGCGACGGTAGAGCGACAACGCATGCCGATCCGTCAACCCCGACACAAAGTCGATGACCAGCCGCAGCATATTGTACACATTTTTCTCCGTGCGTATAGCCGCCTCGATCTCCGCCGGAAATAGCTTCTGCAAATTCTCATATTTGCGCGACTTCCGCCGTTCCATCAGGTACATTCCGGCTTTCGTGAACTCTTCCAGCAGCCCCGGCAACACTTCGTGCCCGGCCGCTTCGATCTCCACCACCTTGCGCGCGCGGTAGATCTTTTCTTGTGATACTTTAATAATTTGCTCAAGCGCCTGCCACGAGGGGCATTTATCGGCCAGGGCCACATCAAAGTTGCCTTGCAAAATTTCCTGCTCATGATCCAGGAACAGCGTGGCGCATTCGCCCATCAGGTCGCCAATCGCCAGGGCGCGCAGATAGCCGATCTTTTCCTGTTGGCCATTGATCTCGTCGAGCTTGCCAATCTTGGATTTACCCTTTGTCAACACGTTTTCAAAAAGCTGGCGTGCTTCTTCGTAGCCTACCAGCCCCAGGCTGCACCCGTCTTCCAGGTCTATTATACTATAACAAATATCGTCCGCAGCCTCCACCAGGAAAGCCAGTGGGTGGCGATTCCAGCTGATGTCGCTCGTCGTCGCAAGCCCCAGCTGCCCGGCTACGTCCGTAAAGATGTCTTTCTCCGATTGGAAGAACCCGAATTTCTTCTGGCTCCGTTGGTTCTTGTCGCGGTTGGGAAAAAGCGCGGGGCAAGGGTATTTCGTAAAGGCACCCAGCGTGGCGTAGGTCAGCTTCAGCCCATATTGATTTTTATTGAGGATGCGAAAGCCCTGCGCATTGCCTTCGAACTTGATGAGGTCGCACCACTCCGCTTCCGACACATGCACTTTAAATTGCTGGCCCTGTTCGTGGCAAAGGAAAAAGTCAGAGATGGCATCTTCGCCGGCGTGGCCAAAAGGCGGATTGCCCAAGTCGTGGGCCAGCGATGCTGCCGCCACAATGCTGCCGAGGTCAAAGAGTGAAAATTCTGGGGCGAGCTCGGGGTGGCGCTTTAACAGCTCCTCTCCCACACGCTTACCGAGTGAGCGCCCCACGCTCGACACTTCCAGCGAGTGCGTCAGGCGAGTGTGTACAAAGTCGTATTCAGGCAGCGGATGCACCTGGGTTTTGTCTTGCAGCCGCCGGAAGGGTTGCGAGAAAATAATCCGGTCGTAATCTTGCTCAAAGGCGCTGCGCGATTGTTCCGACGCCACCACCCGGGTTTGCCCGGCTCGTTGCGGCGAAAAAAGCTGCTTCCACTCCATAGATCTGGGTAAAATTTGCTGCAAGATTAATCGTTTTCTGCCGTCAGCACAAAATCCAGCTGGCTTTAGACGCTGCTCTCTGGCGCAAAAAGTACCCCGGAGCACAAAAAAAGCGCCCGGGAGAGTGCCCAGGCGCCTGTTGATTATCTTCCTGTTAAACGTGATTAGATCTTCCGCAGCAAGTTGTTGATCGAGCAGGCGTCGACCAGCTTCGCCTTCAATTCGGCAATCTTCACACGCTCTTGTTTCATCGTGTCGCGATCACGGATGGTGACGGTGTCGTCTTCCAACGTTTGGTGATCGACCGTAACACAATACGGTGTGCCGATCGCATCCTGTCTTCTGTAACGTTTACCAATGGCGTCTTTTTCTTCGTAAAAGCAGCGCAGGTCGTATTTCAGGTCGTTCATGATTGCCTCTGCCTTTTCGGGCAGGCCGTCTTTCTTCATCAGCGGCAGAATAGCCACCTTGTGCGGCGCCAGCGGTGCGGGTATACGCAGCACAACACGCTCGCTGCCGTCTTCCAGCTTCTCCTCCACATACGATTTGGAGAGTACCGACAGGAACATCCGGTCAAGCCCCACCGACGTCTCTACCACGTAGGGGATATAGTTTTGGTTATCTTCGGTATCGAAGTATTGCAGCTTCTTACCGGAATGCTTTTCGTGTGCTTTCAGATCGAAGTCGGTACGCGAGTGTATACCTTCCAGCTCGCGAAAGCCCATCGGGAAGTTGAACTGAATGTCGCACGCCGCGTTGGCATAGTGCGCCAGGTTGAGATGGTCGTGGTAGCGATAGTTCTCGCTGCCCAGGCCCAGGGTCTGGTGCCACTTCATCCGCTTGTCTTTCCAGTACTCGTACCACTTCATCTCTTCGCCCGGCTTCACAAAGAATTGCATCTCCATTTGCTCAAACTCGCGCATACGGAAAATGAATTGGCGCGCGACGATCTCGTTGCGGAAGGCTTTACCGATCTGCGCAATACCAAAGGGGATCTTCATCCGGCCGGTCTTCTGCACGTTCAGAAAGTTCACAAAGATGCCCTGGGCCGTTTCAGGACGCAGGTAAATCTTATTGGCATCATCGGCCAGCGAGCCGATCTCAGTCGAGAACATCAGGTTAAACTGGCGCACGTCCGTCCAGTTCTTTGTGCCGGAGATAGGGTCGGCAATTTCCAGGTCGTCGATCAGTTGCTTCATGGCAGCCATGTCGCCATTGCCCATGGCGTCTTTCAGCCGGGCGTTGATGTCATCAATTTTTTTCTGATATTCTACCACGCGGGCGTTTGTGGTCACAAACATGGCCCGGTCAAAATTCTCAAAGCGTTTGGCGGCCTTTTCAACTTCCTTCTCAATCTTCTCCTCCAGCTTCTCGATCACACCTTCAATCAGTTGGTCCGCGCGGTAACGTTTCTTCGAGTCGCGGTTGTCTACCATCGGGTCGTTAAAGGCATCTACGTGGCCAGACGCCTTCCAGGTGGTGGGATGCATAAAGATGGCGGCGTCAATGCCCACGATGTTGTCGTGCAGTAGCGTCATGAACTTCCACCAATATTCCTTGATATTGTTTTTCAGCTCGGCACCATTTTGACCATAGTCGTATACGGCGCTAAGCCCGTCATAAATTTCACTGGATGGAAAAACAAACCCATACTCCTTGGCATGGGCAATCACATTCTTGAAAAGGTTGTCTTCATTCGCCATAGCGGGCAAAGATAATATTAGTCCACAGTCTGCGGCGTACAGGCTGTGGGAATTTGTTAAACGCCCGGTCTGAAAAAGGAATCCTTTCGGTCGTTAGGAGCCGGTTTTCCCGAAAAAGGTAAGCGGCGGTTAACGCTTCGGCAACTTTACGGTAAAGATCGACCCCTTGCCCGGTGCCGATTCCAGATGTATGGAACCCGACAGTTTGACAAGCGCCTCCTTTACAATATACAAGCCGAGGCCCGAGCCTTTGGATTGCTCGTTGCCACGATAGAACATGTCGTAAATACGGCTGTGATACTCCGGTGCGATGCCCTGCCCGTTATCTTCCACGCGCAGGTAAAACACCTTGCCGTTCATCTGGTGCTGCAGCCTGATAAACCGCTCGGCCTTGGCCAGGTCGTGGTACCGTATAGCATTGGAAATCAGGTTGCCCATGATCACACGCAAGCGGTTCTTGTCCGACTCCACGAAGGCATCCTGGGGAATCTCCACGTGGAAGTTAATGCGCTCCGCCTCGGGCGCGAACTTCAGGCTGTCCCAGATCTCGTGGGCCATCTCCGACAGGTTAATCTTCTCGCGCACAATCTCCAGGCGGTTGTTGCGGGAGTAATCGGTAATATCCCGAATAAATTTATCCAGCGAATGGACCCGTTCCTTCATCATGGACAGGTACCGTTTGACATCCTGTAGGTTTTCCGTGCGGTCGGCAATGTTGATCAACCCCAGCACGGAGCTGAGCGGCGCACGCAGGTCGTGCGAGGTGCTGTATACAAAGCGGTCCAGCTCGGAGTTGGTCTTGGTCAGCATCTCGTTGCTTTGCACCAACTGAATGGCGTTATAATGATTCAGGCTGATCAGCAGGTAGACACCCATGGTCGTGGCGGGCAAGGCGACAGTAAAATTCACCACCACATGAAAGAGCAGCATTTCTTCGGTGTAGTCACGCTTCGGCATAATGCTGAAATCGATGAAATACGCCAGCGCAAAAAGTATATAGGTGAACACCGCAAATAAAATCGACACCAGGCGCTCCTTGTAGTTAAACACCGCAAAAGCGGCGACGGCCACTACAATAAAAAACATAAACGCCCCGGTATTGGGCGATTCGCTGGCGGCAAATAGGTATACCGTAATATTGATGGTGGGCAGCATGAAGTAGTTTGCCAGCCCATGGTCGCCCTGGCGATGTATAAAGACGGAGAGTGCGAGGAAAAAAATTGCCGTGGCAAACACCGGGATCGATACGTAATTACCCGACGAAAAGTCGAACAACATATACACCAGGCATAACAAGATACCGATCAACGCGAAGTGCCCCGACAGCATGACCTGTTTGTACTCCCCCCACGACTCAATGTATCGGTCTTCCCCAATGATGATGTTCCGTACTCTCTTCTTCAGCGACATACCCACAGTAATATTTGCCTCTGGGCAAAAGTAGGCGGATGGCGCGGGGTAGATTTTAGATTTCTCGGGTGGCTGGTAGCCATGCAAGTTTTTTAGTGGAAATTCACAGTTTGGGAAAATTGCACCTCAACAAAGCAATCAAGATAAAATGGACAACCTATAGTTATTCAGGGATAATGCGGGCGCTTATCCGGTCGACTGGAGGATGACCCTGAGGCAGCCCACCACACACGGGTTGCACACCGACCGTACTTTCTACCGGCATATAGCTCGTTTCCTGGTATCAAAAGCACTATTTCAATAAAAATGCACAACCCTATACGATGGTTGCGAAGATTGCGTGGTCCCGTGTCGTTATGAAACCCTCCCAGCCCCCGAAGAGATATCATTTGTTAACCCGCTACCCACGTCCCCTTGCCCAAGCGCCTACTTTTTATATACCTTCACCGATTACCAAACCTATTTACGTGTATGAGACGGTATTTACCTCTACTGGCCATCATTTTATGGGGCGCCTGTTCCAATCCGCAACAAGACGTCCAAAAGTTCATCGATCAGTATACCAAGACCTATGTGGAACGGTATACCGCGTCCTCCCAGGCAGCCTGGCAAACCAATATCGAGATTAAAGAAGGCGATACGGTCAATGCCTATAACTCGCGCGTAGCCGATGAAGCCCTTGCCTCCTTCACCGGCAGCGTAGAAAACATCGGGCAGGCGCAGAAATTCCTGGCGCAGAAAGACAAGCTCACCCCCCTGCAAATCCGCCAGCTGGAGATAATACTGTATAAAGCCGGCAGCGACCCGCAAACCGTAAGCGGCGTGGTGAAAGAAAAAATCCGCGCCTCGGTAGCCCAAACTGAAAAGCTCTTTGGATTTGCGTATACCCTGGACGGTAAATCCGTGTCGACCAACGACATCGACAACATTCTCAAGACCGAAAGCAACGAACAAAAACGCCTGGCCGCCTGGAACGCCAGCAAAGAAGTGGGCAAAGTATTAAAGCCCGGCCTGGTAAACCTGCGCCGGCTGCGCAACGAAACCGTGCAGGCCCTGAAGTATCCCGACTTCTTTTCGTACCAGGTATCGGACTATGGCCTTTCCACACCCGACATGATGGAGCTCATGAAGCGCCTCAACCAGGAACTGCGCCCGCTGTTCCGCGAACTGCATACCTACGCCCGCTATACCCTGGCCAAAAAGTACGGCGCCACAGAAATACCCGACTACCTGCCGGCACACTGGCTACCCAACCGCTGGGGCCAGGACTGGAGCGCCATGCTCGATGTTAAAGGGCTGAACGTCGACAGCGTGCTGGCGACAAAAACACCGCAGTGGATTGTCCAGGAAGGCGAAGCATTCTATAAGAGCCTGGGCTTCGATGCCTTACCGGCGTCGTTCTGGGAAAAGTCCAGCTTATACCCCTATCCATCCGACTCGGTGGTAAAGAAAAATAACCACGCATCTGCCTGGCACATCGATCTGAACAACGACCTGCGCAGCCTCATGAGCATCGAGACCAACGCCGAGTGGTTTGAAACATCCAACCACGAGCTGGGCCACATCTATTATTATCAAAGTTATACTACTCCCGAAATACCGCCGCTATTGCGCGAAGGTGCTAACCGCGCTTTTCACGAAGCCATCGGCAGCATGATGGGCATGGCCGCCATGCAAAAGCCTTACCTCATCGGCCGCGGATTGATCGCTCCGGGCACCAGGACCGACTCCATTCAGATCCTGTTAAAAGAGGCACTCAACTTTGCCGTCTTCATTCCATTTGCCGCTGGCACCATGAGTGAATTTGAAAAGGCGCTGTACGCCGACAACCTACCCGAAAGCGAGTTCAACAAAAAGTGGTGGGAGCTGACAAAACAATATCAAGGCATTGTACCACCTTCCGAACGCGAAGAAACATACTGCGACGCCGCCACCAAGACACACATCAACGACGATGCCGCACAATATTATGACTATGCGTTGTCGTATGTCATCTTGTTCCAGCTGCACCAACACATTGCCGAAAAGATCCTGCACCAGGATGCCCGCGCCACCAATTACTTTGGCAACCAATCGACCGGTGAGTTCTTAAAGAAGATCATGGCTTCCGGCGCCTCTAAAAACTGGCGCGACGTACTGAAAGAAGCCACCGGCGAAGACATGAACGCAACGGCCATGGTACGCTACTTCGAGCCGCTCATGCAATGGCTCAAGACCGAAAACCAGGGGCGAAAGTATACGTTGCCCGAGCAACTATAGCCGACTAAGTATGATACCGATCGACGATATGCTGACTCACGATCTTATACACCTCCGCCAACGACGGGTCGGTCTGTAAAAAGATCATATGGTTGTCTAAGATCTCAAAGTCACCGCGCTTAGCCGGCCCCGTCTGCGCATTCTCGGGACCGATGCTTAAGCTCTTATTGATAGTCTCGGCAATGAGCGGCTTCAGCCAATCAAAGCTGAGACTATTATCTTTCATAACCTCCTGCGCCAGCAGCAGCATATGGTTGGTGAAGTTCGACGCAAACACTGCCGCCACATGCAAAGCCTTCCGGTCATGAGACGTAATCTTCACCCCATCGCGACCCAGCGCCCTGGCCATCTTTTGCAATACCTTTTCGGTCTCCTTGTTATCGCTTTCTATAAAGAGCGGTATGTCGGCAAAATCTACCTTCTTGGATTTGGAGAAAGTCTGCAGGGGATAAAACACACCGATATTTGGCGTGGCCGCAAAGCCCAACACGCTCAAGGGCCTGCTGCCGGACGTATGCACCAGGATAGCATCGGCCGGCAGGATAATCTCTTGCACAACGTCTTCTATAACATCGTCGGTCACCGCCAGGATAAAGATGCGCGATGTGCTGGTAGAAAAGTCCAGCGACGCCTTCACCTGGCCCTCGTATAGCTTTTCCACCAGGGCGGCGGCGTGGGCCGGGTTCCGGCTATATACCTCGCGGACGGCAAAGTCCGTGTTGTCCAGGGCCGGCGCCAGATGCCACGCCAGGTTGCCCGAACCGATGATCGATACCTGCATACTTGTTACGTTTCGATTGTAAAAATGCCCTTTTTCCGGGAAAAACCGCATCCGATTACCAGAACCATCGGCGGGTAAATAAAAAGACAAAATTATCCTTTATTCCTCAACCCGTTGTATCTTTGTCCCGTTCAACGTCATACCAACCACCAAACGGCATGTTCTCAAAGGCTTGTGAATACGGCATACGCGCGATGATCTACATCGCCCAGCAATCGCGGCAGGGTGAGCGTGTCGGGTTGAAAGACATCGCGCAAGGCATTGATTCGCCCGAGGCGTTTATGGCCAAAATATTACAAGCGCTAAGCCGGCAAGGTTTGGTGCAATCAGTCAAAGGTCCCAATGGCGGCTTTTATATGGACGCCCGGGGCCTGAAAGTAACGCTGGCCGAAGTTGTACTGGCAATCGACGGTGATCAACTTTTTAATGGTTGTGGCCTCGGCCTGCCGGAGTGTAATGAGAAAAAGCCCTGCCCCATACACGATGAGTTTAAGCTCATCCGCAATAAGATCAGATCACTTTTAGAAACTACCCAGGTGGGCGAGTTCAATGAGCTCCTGGAAAAAGGAGTTTTACACCTGAAGCGCGTCTAAAAAAATTTACTCTAATAAAGGACAAAAATGTCTTAATATATACGGTTATGAAACCTGCTCGATCGCTTCTTACCTACACTCTCTTGCTCACGGCTCCCGCGTTGCCACGGGCAGGCTACGCACAGCCTGTGGCAGAACAAAGTGCCCCTTTGTTAGCGCAGCCCGGTATTCTCATTACGCTGGTGCTGATTCTTATTCCCTTGTTGGCTGCATTCATCTTTATGGTGTTGCAGGTACGCAGAACGTTGCTCCGTCTGCAGTGGCAAAAGCAACCCACCACGCAAGCCGATCAGCTTGAATACCTCGAAGGTGAGGCCATCGATGCCACTCGCTTACAGTACAAACCCGCCGCGGCATATCACCTGAGCGGCCGCGAGCTGGCAGGCACCTACGCCCCGGACGACAGCCGCGGTGTCATTCAACAGGCCAGCAATAACCACGCTATACCCTTTGTAGCCGAAAAGAAAAAAGCACAGGCAAGGCCGGCTGTTGACCCGATGCTGACGCGTCTCATTTTGTGGTATCTGGGCACGGCTACGTTCTGGCTGGTGGTAGGGACCACCGTGGGCGAATACCTGGGGATCAAATTCGTATCGCCTGATGTGGATACCACGTCGTGGCTGAGCTTCGGGCGTCTGCGCCCTGTACATACCAACGCCGTGTTCTGGGGTTGGTCATCCCTCGCGATGCTCGGTCTGGGATACTATGTCGTGCCCAAGGTTAGTAATACAACGATCGCAAGCTTACGCCAGGGCTGGCAGACCCTGATTCTCATCAATGCCGCGGTCGTGCTCGGCAGTCTTTGCCTGATGAGCGGCATCAACAACGCCGGTGGCGAATACCGCGAATATGTCTGGCCGGTGATGGCGCTCTTCGGCGTGGGACTAATCATTACCCTCATCAACTTCCTGCGTACCGTAGCACGGCGTACCACCACCGAAATATATATTTCTAACTGGTACATCATCTCGTCCATCATCTTTGTATTGGTGATCACCGTCATTGCCTATTGGCCTACGTGGCAAAACGGCCTGGGCGAGACAATCGTGCAAGGGTACTATATGCACCAGGGGGTAGGCATGTGGTTCATGCTCTTCAACCTGGGCCTCGTGTATTACTTCCTGCCGCAACAGCTGAACAAGCCGATATATTCCTATAGTCTCGGCATCCTGGCTTTCTGGGCACAGATCCTCTTCTATACCCTTATCGGCACGCACCATTTTGTGTTCAGCTCCATACCCTGGTGGTTGCAAACGGTGGCTATTGTGGGAAGCATGGGCATGTTGATACCAGTCATTGCCGGCACGACCAACTTCTTCATGACCTTAAAAGGCGGCTGGAACAAGATTGGCAGCAGCTATACGCTACCGTTCTATGTAACGGGCATCATCTTTTACTTCACCGGCTCCTTTCAGGGAACAGCCGAGGCCTTCCGGTTTACCAACTTGCTGTGGCACTTTACAGATTTCACCGTGGCACACTCGCACTTGACCATGTATGGCATCATCGCCTTCTTGCTGTGGGCCAGCATCTATGCCCTGGTGCCGCGTCTCACAGGCCACGAGCCGCCGCAGTGGCTGGTGGGCGCTCACTTCTGGCTGGCGTTCCTGGGGCTGATGTTTTATACCATTCCGCTCATGATCGGCGGTACGCTGCGCGGCCTGATGTGGATGGACGGTAAACCCTTCATCGAAAGTGTCGTGCTCATGGCTCCTTACTGGCTGTGGCGCGCCATCGGCGGCTCGCTGATGTGGCTGTCGCACTTGCTCTTTGCCTATAATTTTTATCGCATGGTGGTGGGTGCCCGCGTGGCCCACCGGGCGGCAGCGCCTGTACGCGAAGTCCTGGCTTAATCTTCTGACCGATATGAATCTCTTTCGTAATCATACATACTTATATACCACCGCCTTCCTGTTCTTTGTAGGCTTGTCGCTTGTCATCGCCATACTCCCGGCGCTGTATAACCAGGAGAACAACGCGCCGCTGCCCGGCACCGAGCCATTGAGCGAAGACGCGCTCGCCGGCAAGCATGTCTTTATTGCCAACGGCTGTGTGGCCTGTCACTCGCAACAAGTGCGCAACGTCGCCATGGACAACGTCTGGGGCCCACGTCCGAACGTGGCCGCCGACTATGCCCACAACACGCGCATGCACTGGTGGATGAACACCGCTACCCTCATGGGCACCGAGCGCACCGGCCCCGACCTGACCAACATCGGCGCCCGGCTGCCCAGTATTGACTGGCACTTGTTGCACCTGTACAATCCGCGCGCGGTGGTAGAAGAATCTGTCATGCCCGCTTACGCGTGGATGTTCGAAATCAAAGAACATGTAGAAGAAGGCGACAAGGTGGTAAACGTACCGACTGAATTTCTGCGCGGCCAGCAAGGCACGGTAGTGGCCACACGCGAAGCCCTGCAACTGGTTGCCTACTTGCAAGCGCTGCAACAAGCGCCGCTGCCCGATGGCACCGCAACACCGGCTTTCCTGTATAAATCACAAGCACCGGCGCAAGCCGCGGCCAATACATCCACCGAGATCGCGCCAACCGAGGCGGCATTGGATGGTGCCGCGATCTATGCCGCCAACTGCCAGGCCTGCCATCAGGCCAGCGGCACCGGACTCAAAGGTGCATTCCCGCCGCTGAAGGGAAGCGCCATTGTCCAAAACGACAATCCGGAAATATTGATCGACATTATCCTGCATGGGTATAACGCCCGCGAAGAATACGGTGAGATGCCGGCCATCGGCACGATCAACCATCTCGGGCCCGAAGAGATCACGGCCATCATCAACCACGAGCGCACCAGCTGGGGTAACAAGGCACGCGAAGTGTCGGTGGCCGAAGTCAAAGACATCATCGCGATGCTGGAATCAAAAAAGAATAATCCATAAGAACATGAAGAGAATCATCATAACCTTGCTGGCAGTAGCACTGTATCGTGCCTCTTTCGCCTGCGATGTGTGTAAGAAACAACAACCCAAAGTGCTGCGCGGCATTACGCATGGCGCGGGTCCGCAAAGCAACTGGGACTACGTCATTGTCATCACGATCGCCATCGTGGTACTGATTACACTCTTTTACTCCATCAAGTGGCTGATCAGACCCGGCGAGAAACGGGCAGACCATATCAAGCATAGCATTTTTACACAGGAATCTGTATGAGCGAAAAAAGCAAAGTGCGCCTCTTCCTGGACGACGAGACGGTTCCCCTGGGCGACTTTTATACGCCCATCCACTTTGAGCTCGATACGCGCCGACTCATAGACGGCGAACACGTGCTCAAGATTGTAGGGCAGGATCCGTCCGGCAAGGAAGGTCTCCGTACCATACCATTCACCGTTCGCAACGGCCCGGCCATTAGCATCGAGGGTCTGAAGCCACACGACGTTGTAGATGGTGTGCTGCCCCTCATGATCAATGCCTACGGCAAAGGCGACCAGCACAAGTTCCTTATCGAAGGAAGCGAAACACCCCGCAGTGCGCCGGCGTGGATCTGGGCTGCCATTATACTATTTGCCGGCTGGGCCGCCTATTATTTTATCACATCACTACAAGTTGCGTTATGACAACCACCAGAAAGAAAGACATTGAGAATATCGACGACATCAAATATCTCGTCGACACCTTTTATGATAAAGTACGGGTTGACTCGTTGTTGGGACCAGTTTTCCTTGCGCGTATACACGACTGGCAACCACACCTCGAGATCATGTACCGCTTTTGGAATGCAGCGCTGTTTGGCGTGCGTGGGTATGTAGGAAATCCTTTTGCCAGGCACGCTGCACTTCCTTTAGAGGCCGAACACTTCGAACAATGGATTAACTTATTCTACGCCACCATCGACGACCGGTTCGAAGGACTGATTGCCGATGAAGCCAAACGCCGCGCCATGATCATGGCACATACCTTTTATGGCCGCATCCATGCCGGCAAAGAGAAAGCCCTGCACGATCTGCCCGCCATCCGCAAAGCACCATGAGAAAAGAAATAGCATACGGTAAGATTGCCATTCCATTTATCTGGGCGGGCTGTGTCGGGGCCATTAGCTTCCTGGAAGCCTGGCTTAAATTCACAGCGCCCGGCGTCACGCTGACGACCGGACTCAGCATTGGCAAAGTAGTATTTGCCGCGTTAAATAAAGTAGAGTTGACGTTTGCCGTGCTGCTCGCCTTTACCTGGCTTTTTAAACGAAAGGTAGACTGGGGCACCGAGGTGTTTTACCTCGTGGTGCTGGCCATCCTGATAGTACAGAGCGTTTGGCTCCTACCGTTGTTATCATCGCACATTGACATATACCTCGCGGGTAAACTACCGCCGCCTTCCAACGCGCATATCAACTTTGTTGTGCTGGAGGCCGTCAAGCTCATTTCACTTTTATTATACGGATTTAAATTATTAGCTACATGGAAACTCTAACAACCCTCACCCTGGGTGAGATCGTCAAAAAACAATACCGCGCTGCCGAAGTATTTGAAAAATTCGGATTGGACTTTTGCTGCATGGGCAGCCAAACGCTGGCAGAGGCCTGCAGCGCCAGCCAACGCGACCCCGCCGAAGTGACCGCAGCCCTGCAGGCGCTGGAAGCCGAAGGCAGCGACGGCGTAAACTTCGACACCTGGCCCCTCGACCTGCTCGCCGACTATATTTACCAACGTCACCACCACTATGTAGAAGAGAAAACACCCATCATTCAGGGCTACCTCGACAAGATCTGCGCCGTACACGGCAACCGTCATCCCGAGCTGCACGAGATTCGTCGCATCTTTCAAGAAACATCCGGCGCACTGGCCGTGCACATGAAAAAAGAGGAGCTGATGTTGTTCCCCTATATCAAGCGCCTGGCCAAAGCCCGCGAAAGCCACGAGCCTGTCAGTTCGCCGATCTTTGGCAGCATCAGCAATCCCATCCATGCTATGAAGGACGACCACCTCGACGAAGGACAACAACTTCAGAAAATGGCCGCGCTCAGCAACGACTACACGCCGCCCGCCGATGCCTGCTCTACCTATACCGTTACGTATAAAATGCTAAAGGACTACGAAAAGGACATGCACTTGCACATTCACTTGGAAAACAACATTCTGTTCGCGAAAGCCGTTCAACTTGAAGAAGCCCTGAACGAGCCAGGCGCTGCCTGATTCACCACGATGCCAACACGTCAAACCGATATAGCCGTAACCGTAGTGTACGAAGAACGTGAACACGTTCTTCGTACCTATACACATGAATACCGCAGCTTGATGGCGTTGATCTACGACAAACTCTACATGGTAAACTTCGGCGACTGCAAAGGCATTGGTCGTTGCGGCACCTGCCACGTACGCTTACCGGAATATGCCGAAGAGACATTACTGGTGCGCTCGGGCAATGAGCCCAATACCTTGGGTAAAATAACGGGCGTATTACCTACCAGCCGGTTGTCATGTCATATACCGATCGACGAACGCCTCCACGGACTGCGGGTAGAAATTATGCAGGACGAAGAACCCGGGCTATATTGATATTCCTCCTGCTCAGGGCTTCACGGCCATCACAATCCGGTCTTTGCCCGGTATGTCCCGCACCGTCTTCATGTTACTAAACCCCGCCGCACGAAAAGCCTCCTCCACAGCAGCGGCATACTGTTCGTTAATCTCAACAGCCAGAAGACCTTTTGATACTAATGCCGGGAAAGCACGGGCGGCAATGGCACGGTAAAACAACAGCGGGTCGTCGTCTGGCACAAACAACGCCAGGTGAGGTTCGTAGTCCAGTACGTTGGCATGCATGGCTGCTTGCTCACGCGTTGTAATATAGGGCGGATTACTGACAACGGCGCTCAGATTCGTAAAAGGCAGTGGCTCTGTTAAAATATTGTGTGGCAGGAAGGATACAGATGCCTGTAGAGTATTCGCGTTTTGCGTGGCAACCTGAAGCGCCGCCGGGCTTACGTCGGTAGCATATACCTTTGCCGGGCGCAGCTCCAGGGCCAGGGTAGTAGCGATACAGCCGCTGCCGGTGCCGATGTCCAGGATGGATAAAGAGTCTGGTTCACCCGGCAGGGAGTGATGCAATATCGCTTGTACCAGCTCTTCGGTCTCGGGGCGCGGAATCAGCACCGCACTGCTCACCGCGAACTTGCGCCCGAAGAAATAGGCTTCTCCCAACACATATTGTATCGGCTCGTGGCGGTTGAGGCGCGTTACGATTTCTGCCAACCGGTCTTCTTCCGCCGCCGTCGGGATAATTTCTTTGCCCATGAGCATTTCGGTGCGCGAGAGGTGGAACAGGTGTTCAAACACCTGGTATGCAATGCCCTGGATCTCGTCCGGATCGTCGCGCAAGGTGAGGCGGCGTACGAAATCGTGAAGCATTGTTTTGGAATTCATCATGGGCTGGCAATCTTTGCAAGTATAATCAATGGAAAAGCACGATCACTCGCACGATGAGTTTTTTATGCGGCGCGCGCAGGAGCTCGCCACACTGGGTCGCGGTCACGTAAGCCCCAACCCCCTGGTAGGGTGTGTGATCGTACGCGACAACCAGATCATCAGCGAAGGATGGCACCATCAATATGGCGGCCCTCACGCCGAAGTAGATGCCGTACAAAACCTGGCGGACAAAAGCCTGGTCGCCGGCAGCACGGTATATGTCAACCTCGAGCCCTGCTCGCACGTTGGCAAGACTCCACCCTGCGCCGACATGCTGATCGCACATCGCCCGGCGAAGGTCGTTGTGGCCAACCTGGACTCGAATCCCCTGGTGGCGGGCAATGGCATCAAAAAATTGCGCGCGGCCGGCATTGAAGTCATCACCGGTATACTTGAAAAAGAAGGGCGGCTACTGAACCAACGTTTCTTTACCGCGATGGAGAAGGGACGGCCGTATATCATACTCAAGTGGGCCCAGACCGCCGACGGGTTTATTGCCCGGCAGAACCACGACTCCAAGTGGATCAGCAATGTATACGCGCGGCAGCTGGTACACCGCTGGCGCACCGAAGAAGATGCTTTTATGATCGGCGGCCGCACCGCCGCACACGACAACCCACAGTTGAACGTACGCGACTGGACCGGACGCAATCCCGTGCGTGTCGTCATTGACCGGTATTTGCGCTTACCCAACAACTTGCATCTGTTTGACGGCGCACAACGCACGCTGTGTTACAATGTACTGAAACACGAAGAGCGTCCGAACATCTCGTTTGTCCGGCTGGATGAAAACGACTTTCTGTTAAACCTGCTGCACGACCTGCACCGGCAAAAGATCCAGTCGGTGGTAGTAGAAGGTGGTACCACCATTCTTCAACTGTTTATCGAACGCGGACTGTGGGACGAGGCACGTGTCTTTACTTCCCCCCAACGTTTTGGCAAAGGCGTCAGCGCGCCCGTGTTGAACGCTACGCTAACGGAACAGGTACCCGTTGCTACCGATCTGTTGCAACGGTTCCGGCCGCTACCGGTGTAGCGCAGTGCTCAAAGAAATTCATGATTAAAGGATTGGGCACCTCCGGTGTAGACTCCAGCGGCGGTTGAAACAAGGTGCCTTCAAAGAAGCGGTGACCTTTTAACTCCACACCGCGTACTGCACCGCTTTCCGAAAATGCCGTAAACACAAAAGGATATTGATTGAGCCTATCGGTATAGGCAGGGTTTACCCCATACGCACAGTTAAAGAAGCCTGTAATCACATCGCGTTGTAATACGCGGTATAACCAGGACTGTCTGTCTGTAATCCGAACCTCCTCTTGTTGACCTTTCAGCGAGCAGCTCAGCTTAGCAACAACAAGCTGCGGCAGGGTGGGGTCGCTTTCTTCATGCGCTGCGTCCAGCATGCCGAGCACGTTTCGGGCATACTCAACCACCATATATTGAAAACCACCGCAGGTGCCCAGCAACGGAACGTTTTGCTCCCGCGCCCAGCGAATGACTTCGTAGACCGCTTCGTCGTTTGCATAGGGTGAGCCGGGCGTAATCCACAGACCATCGTAGTCTCGTGACAACACGGTTGAGTCGGGAATGGCTGTTGTGGGGATCCAGGTAGTTTTTACGGGAAACTGTAATTTTTCACGGCAATGTCCGACACATGTATTTAGAGCCAGGTGGGTATGCTTCTTTTCATTGAAGTCACCGATCAGGGCGATGTGGATGGGTTTCATGGGGATGTTTTGGATAAAAATAATGTTTCCTGCTACAGGCGTAAACGCTGGGTGCCCGGAAAACGTTAACCTTGCACCCTGGAACATTCCATCAAAATAACAGTTTAGCAGGCATGGCAGAAGAGCTTATCATTTCCACCTCTACCGACAAAGAAGAACGGTATAAAACACTGGCTCCCCAAATCGAAGCGCTCGTAACGGGCGAGCCCGACCTGGTCGCCAATCTTTCCAACATCGCCGCGGCGCTACGGCAATCGATGGAGTTCTTTTGGGTGGGCTTTTACCTCGTCAAACAAAATCAATTGGTGCTGGGCCCCTTCCAGGGTCCGATCGCCTGTACCCGCATCGACTTTGGCAAGGGTGTGTGCGGAGCTTCCTGGAAAGAACAAAAGACTATTCTTGTACCCGACGTAGAGGCCTTCCCGGGGCACATCGCGTGCAGCTCAGCCTCGCGATCGGAGATTGTACTACCTGCTTTTAACAACAACGAAGTAGCCCTCGTGCTGGATGTAGACAGCGACAAGCTGGCCGACTTCGATGCCGTTGACCAGCAATACCTGGAAAAGATCATGCGTATCATCGAGGGTCTTCTGTAATCTGTGCCTGTATGACATCTGCTGAGCTCGACACCTTTTATACCCAACGACACGCTGCCTTTGCGGCGACGCTGGCAACCCTTCGAAAGAAGATCAACAACGTTTCGAATATACGCCTGGCCACCGCCGTGGTGTTTCTGATCGTGCTGTATGTTGGTCTGGCAAAAGACAATCTATACCTCTAT
Organism: Dawidia cretensis; assembly: GCF_018598175.1. Taxonomy (GTDB): domain Bacteria; phylum Bacteroidota; class Bacteroidia; order Cytophagales; family Cyclobacteriaceae; genus Ohtaekwangia; species Ohtaekwangia cretensis. The sequence goes on along the minus strand of NZ_JAHESE010000016.1, from coordinate 27,869 downwards.
GGTGCGTTGGCATTGTTGGCGGCGTTCATCGCGCTCGTGAAATATCACGCGCAGCTGTTCGACCAGCGCGTGCACCTGGAAAACCTGGTCCGCTTAAACGAAGGCGAACGCAAGTCGCTGACCGGCGATCACGATGCTTTTCCGTCGGGCATCGAGTTCACAGACCCGCATCATCCCTATACACACGACCTCGACATCTTTGGCGAAGGCTCGTTGTTCCAGGCCGTCAATCGCTGCAATACGTTGAGTGGCAAGAAAAAATTTGCATACCGGTTAGCGCATCCATTACCCACCGCACCAGATATCGTAGCCTACCAGCAGGCGGTGCAGGCGCTGGCCGGCGCCACCGATTTCCGCCAGCACTTCCAGGCGGCCGGCATGAGTGCCGACGAAAAGGCCGGCGATCGCGAGCAGCTGGAAACCTGGCTAAAGCAGCCGGCGTTTTTATATGGCAAAGCGTTTTATCGCTACGGGCTTATGATCATGCCCGCCGTTACCGTGCTGCTGGTGATCGCTTCATTCTTTGTCGCACAGGCAAAGCCGTGGGCTATTTTGTTTGCCTTGTCACAATGGGCCTTTCTCGGTTTTCACCTCCGAAAGATCAATGCCTTTCACGACTATATCAGTCGCAAAAAAAATATACTCCGTAAATACGCGCGGTTGTTACACGAGATGCAGCGCGAGCGGTTCGAAGCGCCGTTGCTACAACGGCTCACCCACCAGGCACACGAAGCCGATGTACGCGTACGCACCCTGGCAGCACGCGTCAGCGCACTCGACGCCCGGCTCAATGCCATGACCTCCCTTGTGATGAACAGTTTGTTTCTGTACGACCTGCGGTGTGTATACAAACTGGAGCAATGGAAAGCCCGGCATGCCGACCAGCTCATTCCCTGGTTGGAAGCCATCAGCGAAACCGAAGTGCTCTGCAGCCTCGGCACCTTTGCCTTTAATCATCCGGCGTTCCGGTACGCCACCCTTCAGGAGAAGCTCGCCATTGAAGTGAAGGCCCTGGGGCATCCGTTGATCAGCACTGAAGAACGCGTCGACAACGACCTGTCGGTGGGCGCGCAACAATCGGTATTGATCATTACCGGGGCAAACATGGCGGGAAAAAGTACGTTTCTGCGCACGATCGGCATCAACCTGGTGCTGGCGTTGAACGGCGCACCGGTGTGTGCCGAAGAATTTCGTTGCCCCGTGATCGGCCTGCGCACGGGTATGCGTACAGCCGACTCATTAAAAGATCATCAATCGTATTTTTATGCCGAGCTGAACCGGCTGAAGACCATCATGGACGAATTGCGTCAGGACCGGCCGCTGTTGATTTTGCTGGATGAGATTTTAAAAGGAACAAACTCGACCGACAAGCAAGCGGGCTCGATCGCCCTGGTAAAACAACTGCTGCCCCACCCCTGCCTGGCGCTGATCGCTACACACGACCTGGCGCTGGGCGAGCTTGAGCAGGAGTATCCTGAGCAGGTAAAAAGCTATTGCTTTGAGGCCACAATTGAGAATGACCAGCTTTCGTTTGATTACAAACTCAAGCCGGGACTCGCGCAGAAAATGAATGCCACGTTCTTAATGAAGAAGATGGGGATAATCCCCGTCTGACCGATTAGTTCTTTTTAACCTGAATAGCATTCAGGCCCTTTGCACTGTGCTCGGTTTCGAATGTCACCATATCGCCTTCTTTGATCGGCGCGCTTAGCGCATTGGCGTGTACGAAAATACTTTCCTGGGTCATCAGGTCTTTAATAAATCCGTATCCTTTGGACGTGTTGAAATAAGAAACGCGTCCTTTACGAAGTGGAGCTGCCTCCTGACCACCGATATTCCGGGAGCCGATGACAATATCATTTTCGTTAATGACGGCTTTTTTCCGGGTCGGATCGGGCGGTACCGTAGTGATGTTACCATTTTCATCCACGTACGCCATCATGTCATCCAACGATGCGCCGGATTTGGAGTTTGCTTTACGGTCAGCTTTGCGCTGTTCCTTTTCCTTTTTCTTTTGGTCTTTCTTTTTTTCGTTCTCTCTTTTACTGAATGTTTCTGCCATAGGCTATTATTAGGGTTAATATTTTATTGTTCAAATACGCCAACAACGTTTTTCTAGGGAAAGTTGCGCCATCAAACCGATAAAGCGCACTGAAGCTGGATTAGGCGTACGAAGTCGTCTGTAAAGATACAATTCCTGGAGCGGATTGCACGGCAATAGTCGTTGTTACGACTATTTTAATTTTAGCCGTCCCTTCGCAATCGTCTGAAAATACTGTAAAAATCAGGGGCTTCCGGTCTTCGCGATTAGCTCATACCGTTCCGACAACTACTGGTTTGCAAAACGCAGCACCATGCCGTACGACTCGACGCCGTCCACGACCACTTCCGGGGTGCCGCTGCCATCCAGCGCTGCCCGTTTGATCTGATGCGTTTTTGCACCGGTATCAGGATCGGTGGCGGTCTCTGACCAGTAAATCATGCTGTTTCCACGATCTACAGCAATTGCGTCGGGGCGGGTGACGCCGTCTTCGCGGTCGTACAGTACGAGCGTACCGCCGTTGATCGTTCCCTGAACAATTTTTTGCAACCCTTCGTCCGCCCAGAACAGTGAAGTCGATGGCTCGTCATAATACAATGCTGACGGATTCTGAAGGCTCAGAATGCTGCTGCCGAAAAGAACGCCACGGGAACCGGTTCCGTCGGTACGGGCAGCCCAGATAGAAGCCTGGTCGCCCAGGTCGGAGAAATACAACAAGTGGTTTCTGTTGTCGATCACCAGACCGTAGCAGTAGTCTATGTACTCGCGGTAGCTGAACATAGAGCCCGAAGCGTCGCCACCGGCAAGGGGGCCGCTTTTTAACTGACCCGTTCCCGAGTTGGCCCAGTACAACAGTTTGTTTTGCACATCGATGGCAATGGCCGTCGGCATGCTTACGCTGTCTGCCTCGTCGTAAAGTACGGTGGGGCTATCGGAACCGTCAAGGTTCAGACGCAACACGCGGTTGTTGGTCTCTTCTACCGTGTAAATGTGATCGTTGGTAAAGTCGATCGTTAAGCCTGCCAGCGTGTCGAGGCCGTCGTTGGCATCAAACAACGAGGTGTACGTGCCGATGTTGTTCAGGTCTACCACGCCCACTTGCCGACCGGAGTAGTCGGTGAAGTAAAGGTGTGTGGCCTTGGGATATGTCGGGTCCGTATTAGTATCGGCGCAAGACGCCAGCAATACGAGCAGCGGCAAAACAACAACAGAAGAAAACGATCGGGTAAAGTTCATGAAGTTCAACAAGGGAATATTCGGGTTATGGGTGTGTGGCAGTTATGCCGGTACTTTTACCAGTTCGGCCAGTTTCTTAACGGCAACGTCTACATCCGCCTGCGTGTTGTATTTGCTGAAGGAAAAACGTATCGCACCGCGTTTGGAATCGGGATACAACGCACCGAGCACATGCGAGCCCGTCGTGGCACCGCTCGAGCAGGCGCTGCCGCCCGAAGCGGAAATGCCCTGCAGGTCGAGATTGAACAACATCATGTCGTTCTCTTCCGACTCGGGCAGGCTGACGTTCAGCACGGTGTACAAGCTGCGGTTCAGGTTGTCGGAGTCGCCGTGGAAGGTCACGCCGGGTACCTGCTCCTTTAACTGGCCGATCATGCTGGCTTTCAGTTGCTCGATGTGTTTTTTATGGTCGTCCATGTCGCGGTAAGCGATTTCCAATGCTTTTGCCAGGCCCACAATGCCATAAACGTTCTCCGTACCCCCGCGCATGTTGCGCTCCTGGGCACCGCCGTGCATAAACGGCTGGATCTTTTTGTCCTTACGGATAAACATAAAGCCCACGCCTTTGGGGCCGTGGAATTTGTGCGCCGCTGCCGCGATGCCATGCACTTTCAGGGCGCTGAGGTTGTGCCGGTAGTGGCCCACCGTCTGCACCGTGTCGGAGTGGAAGTAAGCGCCATACTGGTCGCACAACTGTCCTACCCGGTCGATGTCCAGCAGGTTGCCCACTTCGTTGTTGGCGTGCATGAGCGACACCAATGCCCGCGGATTTTCCTGTAACAGGGCCTCCAGGTGGCTGATGTCGACATGGCCCCTTTCATCCAGGCTCACCATGCGTAACGCGATCTTGCGCTGTGCGGCCAGAACTTGCAGCGTGTGCTCTACCGCGTGGTGCTCGATCGGCGACGAAATGAGGGTCTGCACACCGTACGTCTGCAGGCCGCTGGCGAGAATGGAATTGTCGGCTTCCGTACCACCCGAAGTAAAGATGATCTCACCGGGCGTACAGTTTAACAATTCTGCAATTTTTTTCCGGGCAGATTCAATGGCTGCCCGCACCTTGCGCCCGTGGGCGTGGGTCGATGACGGATTTCCGAAATCTTCCAACATAAAAGGCTTCATAGCCTCGAAAACCGTTGGGTCGAGCGGGGTGGTGGCAGCATTGTCCAGGTAAATGCGCATGGCTGGCTAAATGTTAATGAGTCGACCCCAAAGGTACGGTGCATTGGGGAAATGCCGTAGTATTTTTTAGCTGATGATCTCCTTTATATCGGAAATGATCTTACGCGCCAGATTGTCAGCTTTCGCTTCCAGATCAGATTCGGCATAAATGCGGATAATGGGCTCCGTATTCGATTTCCGTAGGTGTACCCACTCCTTGTCGAACTCAATCTTGACTCCGTCTATCGTATTAATCGGCTGATTTTTGTACTTCTTCTGCACTTCTTCCAACACCTTGTCAACGTTAATACCCGGGGTCAGCTCAATTTTATTTTTAGAGATGATGTACGCCGGGTACTTAGCGCGCAGGCGCGACACCGTCGTGTCGGACTTGGCCAGGTGCGTCAGGAACAGCGCGATGCCCACCAGCGCGTCGCGGCCGTAGTGCAGGTCGGGGTAGATCACCCCACCGTTACCCTCGCCACCGATCACGGCGTGCACGTCTTTCATCATCGTCACCACGTTCACTTCGCCAACCGCGGCAGCCGAGTATTGCCCCCCCGCCTTTTCCGTCACATCACGCAGCGCGCGGGTGGACGACAAGTTGGATACCGTGTTGCCTTTTTTCTTGCTCAACACATAATCGGCCACGGCCACCAGTGTATACTCTTCGCCAAACGGCGTACCGTCTTCACCCACCAGGGCCAGGCGGTCTACATCCGGGTCCACGACAATGCCCAGGTCGTACTTGCCTTTTTGAATCTCCCGGATGATGTCCGTCAAATGCTCGGGCAGCGGCTCGGGATTATGCGGGAAATGGCCCGTCGGCTCGCAATGCAATTCTTTTACCTCCACGCCCATGGCTTTGAGCAGCATGGGCACCGCCGTACCGCCCGTCGAGCACACCGCGTCGACTACCACGCGATACCCTTTGCCGGCAACGGCGTCGACGTCTATCAATGGCAGGGCCAGGATGGCGTCGATATGTTTTTTCAAATATTCGTCTTTCTTCACGTAGCTGCCGAGCTTGGTCACGGCGGCAAAGTCAAAGCCTTCGGCTTCGGCGATCTTCAAAAGCTCCTCGCCGTCCTGAGCCGAGATAAACTCACCTTTCTCATTGAGCAGCTTCAGGGCATTCCACTGCACCGGGTTGTGGCTGGCAGTAAGGATAATACCCCCGGCCGCATTCTCCCATGGCACCGCCATCTCGACGGTAGGGGTAGTAGAAAGTCCCAGGTCTACCACGTCTATACCCAGTCCCTGCAAGGTGGCCGTTACCAGCGAGCTTACCATTTCGCCCGAAGGGCGTGCGTCGCGGCCGATCACAACCTTGGGAGTGGCCGTTTTTTTCTTCAATACGGTGCCATAGGCAGCCGCGAACTTAACAACATCTACCGGTGTGAGGTTATCACCAGTTTTGCCACCGATGGTACCCCGGATACCTGAAATTGATTTTATGAGCGTCACGTGTTGGATTGGTTTTAAAGCGGACGGCAAAAATAGTAGAAAATTTCGTCAACCCACCCCCACGTGGTACCTTCGCTGCCAGCCGTATGATCTTCTGTGCCTGTTGGGGGACACGCCGTAAAATTTGAGGGGTATATGGCCTGAATACACTATATGAAAAAGAACGTATCACAACCCGACCTGCGTCGTGCCGACAAGGTAAAAGCTTTCGACCGCCTGCTCACCATCATGGATGAGCTCCGCGAGAACTGCCCGTGGGATAAAAAGCAGACACTGGAAAGCCTGCGCCACCTCACCATCGAAGAGACCTACGAGCTTTCCGACGCCATTCTCGAAGGAGACCTGACGGAAGTCAAGAAAGAGCTGGGCGACCTCATGCTGCACAACGTATTCTATGCACGCATTGCCTCCGAGCAAAAAGCCTTTGATGTAGCCGACGTGCTCAACGCCATCTGCGAAAAGCTGATCGAACGTCACCCGCACATTTACGGCGACGCGGTAGCGGATGATGAAGATGCCGTAAAAGCCAACTGGGAAAAGATCAAGCTCAAGACCGGTAATAAATCCGTACTGGAAGGTGTACCCACTTCGTTGCCGGCCCTGGTAAAAGCCATGCGTATCCAGGACAAGGCGCGCGGTGTAGGCTTTGACTGGGAGCGCAAAGAGCAGGTGTGGGAAAAAGTGGAAGAAGAAATGCAGGAATTTAAGACCGAGTTTAATACGGAGTCCAATAAAGCCATCGACAAAGAAAAGGCTACGGCCGAGTTTGGCGACCTGCTATTCTCCCTCGTGAACTATGCCCGTTTTGTCGGCATCGACCCGGAAGAAGCCCTTGAGCGCACGAACAAAAAATTCATCAAACGCTTTCAATACCTCGAAACCGAATCTGCCCGCGACGGCAAGCAGATGGGCGAAATGACGCTCGCCGAAATGGACGTGTATTGGGAGCGCGCTAAGAGGAAGGTGTGAGGGTGCCCACAAAGGCCTCCACGTCGTGAACCCAGGCGGATTGATTCCCCGGACTGAAAACATTGTGGCCCGCGTCAGGATATATCTTTAATGTTTTGGGCTGGGGCAGGTTGGCAAAGATGCGTTCTGTCTCTGCCACCGTCACCCGTTCGTCTTGCGCGCCAAACAGTAACAACGTCGGGCCGGTAGCCCGCCCGGCATAGTCGGCAGGGTTGTGCGCAAAGGCCCAATAGCCATGCTGCACGCCACCCCAAAAAGTCAGCAATCCCGCCATGGGGAAGCTGGGCACGTGCATCAGGTTGAAGCGGGCGCAGACCGTGTTATACAACGAGCCGAAGGGGCACTCCAATACCGTAGCGGTCGGTTTGATACCATAGTCGCTCATGGCCTTCAGTACAGCCACGGCACCCATCGACGTGCCAAAGAGGATAATGTTCTGTTCCCCCGTAGTGGCGAGGTGATCAAAACAGTCCTTTACCTGCGTCGCCTCGGTATATCCCACCGACGTGCTGTTGCCCTCCGAACCACCCGAACCGTAAAAGTCAACCAGCAGGGTGTGATAGCCCATCTTGCGAAATTCCGCGGCTCGACTTAACAACGACGACCTTTCGCCGGCATAGCCGTGAAACAGTATCACGGTACCCTTAGCGCCAGGTTGCGCGATGCGCCAGCATTGCAACTTGCCCGAGCTTTGTACATATATCGTTTCAAAAGCATCGGCAGGCTGCTCTTTCGCCTGCGGGCGCGGATTGTCGATGCCGGTAAAGAGTAACCCCGCTTTGGCAAAGACGGAAAGCTCTTCGGGGTCTTTGGTGCGAACGACATCCGGGGAAGAAAAATGCGTGAACGTATAGGCGTGTAAAAAGGCCACGGCATTAATCGCCACGAGGGCGACCATAATAATAAGGATGAGCTTTGCTCTATTCTTCATGTTAAGCACTCATGGAAAGGTCTTTTAACGTGCAAACCTCACGGATCGTTTCGAGCCTGGTTCCGCCACCCCGTAGCCGTCATGAGGCTTCTTAACAAAAACATCACACCGGACCTGGCGAAAATATATACAAGTGTCAACCTTTTGGGGTGCATTTTTACCGGGTGGCTGTTTTTTGATCTGCCGGAAGCCGTTACCTTTACCTTTCGCTTACCCCGCCCATGAGCCACAAGAAATACCGCGTTGAAACTAACTGTCTGAACTGCGGTGCCGAAGTAACACGTAAATTCTGCCCCGAATGCGGTCAGGAGAATATCGAGCTGCGCGATTCATTTGTGCATGTCGTGGGCCACTTCATTTCCGACTACTTACACTACGACTCGAAGTTCTTTAAAGGACTGCTGCCGCTGTTCACCAAGCCGGGGTACCTCACCCGCCAATACCTGGAAGGCAAGCGCGCCAGCAACATACACCCCCTGCGCCTGTTCTTTTTCTGTACCATCTTCATGGTGTTGGTCTCCAACCTCTATTATCATAAGTTCGAGGATTCGATTCGTCAGGAGATCATCACACAGGAAAAGGTCTCCACGACCGACTCGACGCAGGCTTTACCCCGAAAAAAACAGTTCGGCGTCCGCATTACCACCCGGGACGATGGTAAAGACGGCGAAAAAACACCCGAGCAAATGATGCAGGACGCGCGGGCGGGCCTTGCAGAGTTCTTCCACAACATCAAGTACATTTCGTTCTTCCTGCTCCCTGTTTATGCATTGATCTTTAAGCTGTTCTACGTACGCCGCAAGACGTATTATGTTGATCACCTGATTTATACCATGCATCTTCAATCGTTTGTGTACATCCTGATCTCGCTGCTGCTGGTCCTCCTGCTGTGGGTGGCACCGGGGTGGCGCGGATATACCGGCGGGCCGCTCATAGGCGTTGTATGGGTATACGTGGCGATGTCGCTGCGGCAGGTGCATAAACAATCCTGGTGGAAGAGTATTCTGAAAGCCGCGTTGGCCGTGGCACTATGCCTGTTTATCACCGCGGTCATATTTACGGGCTACATCGTCATCCGAGGAATTTTATAGAGATACATATTGTTCGCACCCCATGATACAACTATCACACAGACCCCGACGGAACCGAAAAAGTGCAGCTATACGGGCCCTGGTGGAAGAGACCAAAGTAACGACTGACGACCTGATCTTCCCGATCTTCCTGCTCGACGGGAAGAACCAAAAGGTGGAGGTGGCGTCAATGCCCGGCATTTTCCGGCTGTCGACCGACTTGGTATTGAAAGAAGTCGAAGAATGCCTGAACTTAGGCATCCGGGCGTTCGACATCTTCCCGGTAGTGGAAGAGTCGCTGAAAGATAAAATGGCCACCAAAAGCTATGATTCAAGCTTCTTTTACCTGCGGGCATTGCGCGAGGTGAAGAAACAGTTTCCCGAAGCTTGTATCATGACCGACGTGGCCATGGACCCATACAGCTCCGACGGCCACGACGGCCTGGTAGAGGACGGTCATATCCTGAACGACGAGACGCTGGAGATTCTGGGCAAGATGGCCCTGGCACAAGCCGAAACCGGCATCGATATACTTGGCCCGTCCGATATGATGGACGGACGTGTAGGCTACCTGCGCGAAGTGCTCGACAGCAACGGGTTTACAGACGTGTCGATCATGAGCTATACCGCCAAGTATGCCAGCGGCTTTTATAACCCCTTCCGCGATGCCCTGGATTCGGCGCCGAAGTTCGGCGACAAAAAAACGTACCAGATGAACCCGGCCAATAGCCGCGAGGCGATGATCGAGGCAGCGTTGGACACCGAAGAGGGAGCCGACTTCCTGATGGTGAAACCGGCGCTGGCATACCTGGACATTATTAAATTATTGAAAGACAATTCCGACTTACCCATCGCTGCCTACAACGTCAGCGGTGAATATTCGATGGTGAAGGCGGCGGCACAGAAGGGATGGCTCGAGGGCGAGCGTGTGGCGAAGGAAATGCTGCTGAGCATGAAGCGTGCAGGGGCAGATATAATTCTGACCTATTTTGCTAAAGAGTTTGCGCAGGCCGTGAAACGTCAATAGTCCCTATCCCCTTTTTATGCACCGCAAGACCTCTCTTCTTGTTTTGCTTCTTCTCCTCCTGTCACTGACGGCGTGGCCGCAGGGATTGCGGCTGTCTGACAGCGGCTGGCTGGTGGTGAAAGGAAACATGATGCACTGGCGCGATGCCACCGGCGAACTGACCATCGACCGTATCCGGGAGATGCAGCTTGACTCGCTGCCGCCGGCAGATGCGCCTAACTTTGGGTTCGACCGGGCCGTGCATTGGTTCCGGTTTGATGTCACAAACGACTCGCACGAAAAGGACTGGATGATGGAGGTGAACTACGCACCGCTCGACCACATCGACTTTTACATGGCCTCCGACTCATCGCTGACATGGGTGCACAAGATTTGTGGTGATACCCTGCCGATCTCCGCCCGCACCCTACGCCATCGCCACCCCGTGTTTACGTTCAGCCTGCAGCCAGGCGAATCGAAATCCATTTATTTGCGTGTGCATACCGTGTCATCGGTGCAGTTGCCGGTAACATTCTGGCATCGCCGGGCATTCCTCAACGGTATTTATAACATCCAGTTGATAAACGGCCTCTTCTATGGAGGCATGATCCTGATGATGCTTTACCAGCTGTTCCTGTTCTTTTCCGTACGGGATAAGATCACATTCTACTATGTCTGCACGCTGCTGACGATGATCAACATCGTCGCGTACTTTCAAGGATATACCTTCCTGTACATCTTTCCACAGACACCTGTTTTAAACGACGTCTTTGCCATGTTCTCGGGGCCGGCATTTGTCACAGCCTCCACGATGCTGACACGGTCGTTCCTGAACCTGCCCAAATTCAGCCGCTTACTGGACCGTCTCATGTTGCTGAATATGTCGCTGAACATTCTGGCGGGCATTCTGATGTTTATTTTCTTCCGCAAGATCTCGTACCAATACCATCATTACTTTATCCTGATACACTGCATGCTGTCCCTGGTCAGCGCGGGGTACTGCTTCTATAAAAAATACCGGTCGGCCCGCTATTACCTCATGGCCTGGATCACCATCCTCACCGCGACTTCCGTCTTTACCATGAGCAACCTGGGATTTGTGCCGGGGTATATGAGCACGAACTACAGCGGCCTGATGATCGGCTGCATCTTGCAGATGTTGTTCATCTCCTTTGCGCTCGGCGACCGCTGGAATATTCTGGAGAAGGAAAATCGCCGTGCCAAAGAGCTGGAATTAAAACGCAATCAGGACGAGAACGAGCGTCTGGAAAAAGAAGTCTTGTTGCGCACCGAAGAGATCCAAAACAAGAGCGAGCGCCTCGAAGAAGTAAACCGGGTAAAAGACAAGTTGTTCTCGGTTGTATCACACGACATCAAGGGACCGCTTAGCTCATTGCAACTGGCGCTCTCGTTGCTGCGTGCCGGCGACGTAAGCGCCAAAGAATTCCAACAGCTTTCCAACTCCCTGGAAGAGCGCTTCAGCCACACCACGGAGTTTATCGAAAACTTATTGCAGTGGGCTACGCTCCAGCTGAAAGGCGAGTCGTACGAACCGTCACAAATCAACCTGTCCGACATTGCCGACGAAACCGTGTCCCTGCTGAGTACCGAGATCAAGCGCAAGAATATCACGGTACGCAACAATCTCCACAGCTATAAGCTCCAGGCGTATGCCGACCTGAACATGGTCCGGTCGGTGCTGCGCAACCTGTTTACCAACGCCATTAAGTTTACCGGCGAGGATGGCATGATTACACTCTCTTTCCTCCGCACCGACCGCCAGGTGATTGTCTCGGTGGCCGACACGGGTGTAGGGATACCGGCGTCACATCGCAACCGGCTGTTTACGCTCAACAGCATTACTACGCCGGGCACCAGCAAAGAAAAAGGTACCGGCCTCGGCCTGCTGCTGTGCCGCGAGTTCGTGGAAAAGAACGGCGGCCGCATTTGGTTTGAGACCACGGAAGGCAAAGGCACGACATTCTTCTTCTCGCTGCCGGAAAGCGACCTGGCTATACGCCAGAGTATGGCAAACGGATAAGTCGGTCTACTGCAGCGGTTTGGGTTCTACCCATTGAAAGTCGGGCGCCTGCGGAAACTTGGCAAAGGCCCCGTGAACAAACTCGCTCGGAATCGTCAGCTTGCGTTTTTCCATGTCGATCCAGGCGCCATCTACGGTGAGGATCGCGCACACCGTTCCATCCTCGCGTGTAATGTTATGACGCAGGCTCCAACGGCCGTAGTCGCGTGTAGCCTTGATTACTTCGGCGTCTATCGTGATCTTATCTTCCAGCTTGATCTCACGGCGAAAGACGGCCTCCTCGCGGAAAAGAATGGGGCCGATCTTTAATTCTTCGAGCTTGGCGGTGGTCAGGCCTTCCGACGACAGCAAGGCCATACGCATCATGGCGCCGTAGTCGTAGTACACCGAGTGGCGCATGTGGCGATTCTGGTCTATGTCAGACCAGCGGATCTGTATGGGCAGAACGAATTTTTCCATGGGTTGTATCGACGTTAACAGTGGTCAAGGTACTATTTTGGGAACATAATTTTATAGAACTTTAGCAGGTAAACCTTCGCTCGTGTATGCTTTCGTTACGTCACGTTCACCATATCGCCATCATCTGCTCATCGTACGAAGTCTCCAAACGGTTTTATACAGAAATCCTCGGCTTTACCGTCGTGGGGGAGTATTACCGCGCCGAGCGCAACTCGTATAAACTCGACCTGGCGCTGAACGACACCTATACGCTGGAGTTGTTTTCGTTTCCGGATCCGCCCGCAAGGGTATCCGGCCCCGAGGCCTGCGGCCTGCGCCACCTGGCCTTTGCCGTAGCCGACATCGACGACGCCGTAGCCACACTGCAGAAGAATGGCATAACGCCCGAGCCTGTACGCATCGATGAATATACCGGCAAGCGGTTTACGTTCTTTCGCGATCCTGACAATTTACCCCTGGAGCTTTATGAGTCCTGACATGCTTCGCCTCAGCGATTACGTCGCCCGGTTCAATACGTTGTTTCCCGATCTGTCGCACCTCCTGCCGTGGCAGGTCGTCGCTGCAGCGTCGGAAATCCTGAGCGACAAGATCAAAATGCTACCCCACGACTATGCCGTGCAGGGACTGGTCGCTATTCATAAAGATGCCCGTGTAGAAGAGCATGTTATTCTCAAAGGCCCCGTCATTATCTGCGCGGGGTGTTTTATCGGCGCCCATGCCTATATACGCAACGGGGTGTACATTGGCGAGAAGACCAGCATCGGCCCGGGCTGCGAAGTGAAGTCCAGCTTTATCATGCCGGGCGCTGCGCTGGCGCACTTCAACTTTGCCGGCGACTCCATCATCGGCTCGGGTGTGAACATGGAGGCAGGCTCCATCATTGCCAACCACTACAACGAACGCACCGACAAGCTCATTGACGTCATGCTCCGGGGCCATCGCTACGCTACCGGCATTACCAAGTTCGGTGCGCTGGTGGGCGACGATACCAGGATCGGCGCCAACGCCGTACTTTCGCCGGGCACCATTCTTACACCGCGCAGCATCGTACGCCGGTTGGAACTGGTGGAACAAGTAACCTATCCGGCATAAGACATGTTTTCAAATCGCAAGATCGTCCTCGTCATTATCCTGTTGATCACGCTCAGCATTACAGCCTATGTGCTGATCGTTGTTATACCGGCACGCCTCGCCGAGAAGGCGTATGCCGGCGCGCGACAACTGGGACAAGACTTTCGCGAGGCGTTTCATTTTACACCCGAGGTGACGGTCAACAACACCGTGGTACTGCAGCAACAAATCCCCATTATGGAGCTGGCCACGCTGTCGCAAAAGTTTCAACACCGGTACGAGTGGCGCAATACGTGGATGAAGAGCACAAAAAAGATTGAGATCACCGGTACATTCGAAGCCAAGGCCGGATTTGATCTGCAGAAAAAATTCACCATCTCCATAGATGACACCGTTGCCACGGTAACCCTGCCCGCACCGCAGCTTCTATCGCTCGAGTCACAACCCGACGTCACCTTCCACGATGAAAACGGCATCTGGAACTGGGTCGATGCAGCCGACCGCTCCACGGCCATGAATGCTTATACGGCTGATGCCCGGCGGTATGCCGAACAGGCGCCCTTTGTCGCCGACGCGCAGAAGGCGTTTGAAGTCCGCATACGCGAAATCCTGAAACAACATGGCAAGCATGCCGTGATCCGTTATACATCCACCGAAACGATCGAGCGGCGCTGACATAAAAAAAGCCACTCCGTAGAGTGGCTTACATCCCGTCTGGTTATTACAGGACAGTTTAAACAACCTTTTTCCGGATCAGCTTCGCATACGTGCGGCTTACCGGGAAGCTTTTGCCGTTCTGCATCTTTACCACCATGCCGCCATTGAAATGCTTTTCGATTTCTTTCAGGCTGTTGATGTTGATGATGGTACTGCGGTGCACTCGGATGAAGATCTCCGGGTTCAGAATTTCTTCCAGCTTACCAATACCCGACGAGCTTACGAATTGATCGTTTTTTGTCGTGAGGATGGTATAATCGCCGGAGGCTTCGAGGTATACAATTTCGTCTACCGGCAGGTTGAGCAGCTTCTCAGACTTTTGTACGAAAATGTGTGAGTCGTACGAAGTCTTGTTTTCCGTCTTCATGTTGCGCAGTAGCTCGCCCACGTTGTTTTGCTCCATCTTCATACGAGCAATGGCGCGCTCAACGCCCTGCTTGAACCGTTCCTGGTCCAGCGGCTTGAGAATATAGTCTACGGCGTTTTTCTCAAAGGCCTTGATGGCATACTGGTCGTAGGCCGTACAGAATATAACATAGGGGTCGTGGGTGATCTCGTCTAGCACGTCAAAGCCGGTCATGCCGGGCATCTGTACGTCGAGAAAAACCAGGTCGGGTTTTTCTTTGTCGATCAACTCAACGGCATCCTTCCCTTTGGAGGCCTCCCCGATGATCTGGATGTTCGGGATCTGCTGTATATATTCCTGGAGCAGGTCACGGGCCAGTTTTTCATCGTCTACGATAACACAGGTTATATTCATGAAACTACAATTTAGTTATGGTGAGGTTGATATATTCTGTTTTCATAGAGGGTCTACATAGCTTTACTGTTGAGCGCTTCAACGGCGGGCTCCTCAAACGGTATGAAGAAGCTGACAGAATACCCCCATTCATTGGAGTGTATCCGCAAGCCCGAACCGGGGCCAAAGATACTTTTTAGACGCTCATCCGTGTTCTTCATCCCTACCCCGCTTGAGCTGCCGTCCATTACTTTCTTGGCATTTGAGCCAAGACCGTCGTCTTTGACCTCAAAAAATATCATGTTGTTAAAACGCTTCACGGTTAAAATAATCGTGCCGCCATCGTCCTTCGGTGCGATCCCGTACTTCACCGAATTCTCCACCAGCGGCTGCAGGATCATCGGCGGGATCTCCACACTCAGACACGAGAAGTCTACCTGCTTCACAAACTTGAGGCGGTCGCCGAAACGCACCTGCTGGATGCGGATATAGTTATCGATAAAATCGAGCTCGTGAATGAGTTTTACCATCTGGTCGCCATGCGAATCAAGCGCATAGCGGAAGATGTCCGACAGCTGCGTGATTACCTTACGGGCCTGCTCCTTGCTGGAACCGATCAACGTATTGATGGAGTTGAGCGTATTGAACAGAAAGTGCGGGTTGATCTGCGACTTCAGCAGCGAAATCTGCATTTCGCGGTTCTTTAGGGCCAGCTCGCTCTTCTCTTGCTCCTGGTGCTGCACGCCCTGGAAGTAGCGAATGACGTAGTACACGCCGATGGTAATAATATACTGGTCGTGGAAGTGCAGCCCTTCCCATTTTAAAAGTCCTACAATGTGGGCTTTCCAGAAATCCCAGCCGATATAACCCTCGACATAGTCCTCCAGGTAATAGGACAACGTACCCATGACCAGGAAGTGGAGCATGGCCCCGGCCGTATGACAGGCAATCTGCACGTAGACATTAAACCGGAACAGCCAATTGGTATAAAAAAAGATGGCGATAATGAGAATACATAACGCTTCGAACTGCTGTAAAGCATTCCAGAAGATATAGGTATTGGGATTTTCGAGTTTCCATTCGATAAACGTGCCTACAGCATAATTGGCGGCATACCAGAAGCAGAGCAGCAGGTAGGCCCTTTTCCAAATCCGAGGTATTTCTTCTAATGACTTCAAGCCCGGAAAATTCATGATTAAAAGTAAGCAATGAAACGCAAATACGATTAGGCTGGATTATTAGCGTTAAATCTGCAAAATGAGGGATTATCCTACAAAGTATTTGAAAGAAGGGGTTTAATGGTCAACTTGACCGCTTATTGCTACTCTTTGCATGCGGTTTATCCTGATTTTTGGCCTCTTCTGCATCGTTTTACCGGGTTGGACGCAGAAAATAGCCTTAACCGGCCAGGTTTCCGATACCGACACCGGTGAACCCCTGCCCTATGCATCTATGGCGATCAAAGGCAAGCCCGTGGGCACCATTGCCAACCTGCAAGGCGAATTTGACTTCTATTTTGAGGCTGCCTATCGCAATGACATCCTGGTCATTAGTATGCTGGGCTACCTCAACTATGAAGCACCCATCTGGTCACTCCTGGCCGAACAGCCCCTTCAGATCCGGCTCACCAAGTCGATCACCATGCTCGAAGAAGTGGTCGTCACCGACTCGCTGGATCAAGGCGGCGAAATCTTTCGTATAGCCCTGTCGCGCATCGACCAGAATTACCCCATGCAGCCGTTCCTGATGGACGGCTTTTACCGCGACGTAAAAAAGGTCGCCGGCACCAGCATCGCCCTGCTGGAAGCAGCCGTCAAAATATACGACGACAACTATGCCGAGCCCCGTAACCGGAACAAATTGCGCGAACGTGTAAAGCTGGTAGAAGTACGCAAGAGCATTGGCTACGACAACAAATTTACCTCCTACTTTGGGCAGACCAACCTCCTCGAGGATTTACTACTGCACAACAACATCCGTTACCGCCAGATCGAAGCCGACGAAGAGTTCTTTGCCAGCATGACCCGCGAGCCCGACTCGCATTATAATGGACACGACATCTTCGTCGTCAGCACCACCGACCAGTTCTTCCTGAAAGTATATATCGACAAAACCGATTATTCCATTGTGCACCTGGAATTCGAAATGGAGACTGCCGGCGACAACCTGGCCATCCGGAAGGGTATGGCCAGCAAATACCTTAAGTATAACAAAGCCATCGACTTCCGCCGCTACCAGGGCAAGATGTACTTAAACTACATCACGGTCACCTCGCACGAACGCTGGCACGACGAGCACACCGGCGCGCTGAAGTTTGAAACAGAGTTGATCCAGCACCTGGTGATCAACGAGATTCACGCCAATGCCAAAAGCCGTATTGGTCCTACCGAAAAGATGCGCAGCTATGGGCTGCAGTACCAGGATTATCCTTATAACAAAGAGTTTTGGGCGAGCTATAACGTGCTGAAGGAAACAACGCTGGACGCAAAAATCCGGAAAGACCTGGAGAAGGTTGCGCCGTTGGAGCAGCAGTTCGCAGATGAATAACATTCCAGGATAAACCCGGATAAACAGACCGGCGCCTTCCATGTGCGCGGTGTCTTTATTACTATAATTTCCCGATCGCGGAATTAGCCTTTAGTTATTTTCGGGAGTTTCACTACTTTTAGCATTCTATCAGAAATCTTCCTTCCGCGGTACGCGTCAGCCTGTCTTGTTTACAACGCGCTGATACGTCATTGTCGTTTCAATTCATTGCGCATGGCTAAAAGCAAAAGGAGTCTGCAACCCGCGTTGTCAGACAAACAACTAAAGAAATCCCCCACTGGCATAACCGGCTTGGACGAAATCACCCATGGTGGATTGCCCCAGGGGCGGCCGACACTTATTTGTGGCGGGCCCGGCGCTGGCAAAACCTTGTTGGGTATCGAGTTCGTCGTGAACGGTGCGCTGAGGTTCAAAGAACCCGGTGTGATCATAGCTTTCGAGGAAAAGAGCGACGAGCTTGCTACCAACGTAGCTTCGCTCGGGTTTGACCTCAGCAAGCTGCAACGGGATAAAAAGATCAAGATCGACTACGTACACGTCGATAAAGCTGAGATCGAGGAAACAGGCGAATATGATCTTTCGGGCTTGTTCATCCGCCTGGACCATGCAATTACAAGCATTGGCGCCAAACGTGTCGTGCTGGATACGATCGAGAATTTATTTGCCGGCCTGTCGAACGAAGGCATCCTGCGCTCGGAAATACGGCGGTTGTTTCAATGGCTGAAAGACAAAGGTGTTACCACGATCATTACCGGCGAACGCGGCGTCAATACCCTGACACGGCAGGGACTGGAGGAATATGTTTCCGACTGTGTGATCTTGTTGGAGCACCGCGTGCAGAACCAGGTGTCAACCCGTCTGCTACGGGTCATAAAATATCGTGGCACGGTGCACGGCACCAATGAATATCCGTTCCTGATCGATAAAGATGGCATTTCGGTGTTGCCAATCACTTCGCTGGAGCTCAAATATCCAGTGTCACGGGAAAAAATCTCTTCGGGAGTACCGTCACTCGACCAGATGCTGGACGAAGGCAAGGGTTTTTTCCGCGGATCCAGTGTGCTGATCTCGGGTACGGCCGGTACCGGCAAGACTAGTATTGCAGCATCGTTTGCCAATGCCGCGTGCCTGCGCAAAGAGCGGTGCCTGTTCTTCGCCTTCGAGGAATCGCCCCAGCAGATTGTGCGTAACATGAGCTCCATCGGTATGAATTTGGAGACACATATCAAAAGTGGTCTGTTAGAATTCCATTCGTCACGCCCTACGGTACACGGGTTGGAAATGCACCTGGTGGAAATCCATAAGAAGATACAACAGTTCAATCCGCGCGTTATTATACTCGACCCCATTACCAACCTGGTCACCATCGGAACGGTGAGTGAGGTCAAATCGATGTTGATCCGCCTGATCGACTTTCTGCAGAACAGGCAGATATCGGTATTGTTCACCGCGCTGAACTATAACAATGTGATAACGGAACAAACCGACGAAGGTGTGTCGTCACTGGTAGATACCTGGATTACGGTACGGGATCTCGAGTCGAACGGCGAGCGCAACCGCGGCCTGTATATCATGAAATCCCGTGGCATGAAGCACTCCAACCAGGTGCGCGAGTTCGTGATCACAAGCGAAGGCCTGGAGCTAGTGGATGTTTACCTGGGCCCGGGCGGTATATTGATCGGCTCTGCGCGCGAGGCGCAGGAGCTGGAAGAAGTAACGGGCCTGGCACTGAAAACACATGGCCTCAGCCGGCGCGACCGCGAGATCGAGCGCAAAAAGACTGTGTTGGAAGCCAAGATCGCCAGCCTCCAGGAAGAATTCGAGTCCGTGAAAGATGAGCTATACCGTGCACAGCAGGAAGAACAGCTGCGGCAGGAAATCCGCGACAAGAACCGGATAGAGCTGCTCAAAAAGCGGTATCTAAACGAAAATCCATCGAAAACCGAAAAAGGTAAAGGTAAAAGCCATGGCAAAAGCAAGTAAGAAATACGAGCTTCGGCTATACATTGCCGGCAATACCCCGCGTTCGGTTGCTGCGCTGAATAACCTCAAACGGTATTGTGAGGAGCATCTCAAGGGAATTTATGAGATCGAAGTGATCGACCTGCTGGTGAACCCAACGCTGGCCGAGGGCGATCAGATCCTGGCCATTCCCACGCTGGTAAAAAAAGTACCGGAACCCGTACGCAAGATCATTGGCGACCTTTCCGACGAAGAGAAGGTACTGGTAGGACTTGACATACGTCCCGCCCGCTAGTCATACGTTAACGCACGAACGCGCCTATGGGAAAACATCCACATTCTGCTGATGACTACATTCTGAAATTATACGTTTCAGGAGCGTCGCCCAATTCCCTGCGTGCGATCGATAACCTCCAACATATACTGGAAACGCACCTCGCCGGCAAGTATCAGCTCACGATCATCGATGTGCGTCAGGATGCAGCCGTGGCGGAGCAGCAACAGATCATCGCGCTCCCCATGCTGATCAAAGCCAGTCCCCTGCCGGAGCGCAGACTCATCGGAGACATGTCTGACCTGCGTAAAGTTCTAAACGGCTTAGGCATTAACGGTTAAGATCATGGAATCAAAATCCTCCGTAGATACACTGCAGGCCGAAATCGATGCACTGAAGCAACAACTGGAAGAAGCCAACGACACGCTCGACGCAATTCGCACCGGTCAGATCGATGCACTGGTCGTGAAGGGCGACGATGGACATGCACTGTATACACTGCGATCGGCAGATCACACGTACCGGATCTTTGTCGAGGAAATGACCGAAGGCGCAGTGACGCTCAATGCCGCCGGGATCATTCTGTTTAGCAACGCGCAGTTTGCCGCCATGGTACGGCAACCATTGTCGAAGGTGCTGGGCTGCCCCTTTATACACTTTGTTGCCGCGGCCGACCGGCCATTATTTGAGCATGCGCTATCGGCGGCCTGGAAGGACTCCGCCAAACGCGAAGAGGTTTTATTGTGCGACACGGATCCACTACCCGTACAACTGTCGTTGAAAGTGTTGAATTTTGACAGGGACAAAACGCTGAGCATAATCATCACCGACCTGACGCAACAGAAAAAAACAGAGGAAGAGCTGAAGTATAAAAATGAGCAGCTCGAAGCGTTAAACAATGCCTTGCTGAGCAGCAACCATGACCTGCAGCAATTTGCCTCAGTCGCTTCGCACGACCTGCAGGAGCCGCTGCGAAAGATCCAGGTATTCTCAAATTTTCTGATGGAGCGTAGCTATCACCTGTTGCCGGACTCCTCCAGGCAATACATCAACAAAATCATTTCGGCCTCAAATCGGATGAAGACGCTTATCGTCGACATCCTCACCTACTCCCGGCTGTCGGCGAACGACGCGCAGCCCGAAGCGGTAAACCTTCGGATGCTGGTGGAAGAGGTGCTGGAAGATTTTGACCTGAAGATCGTTGAACAGCATGCTGTCATCGAGGTGGGCGAGCTGCCCGTGGTCGAAGGAAACCGGGGTCAACTTCGGCAAGTGTTTTATAACCTGCTGAGCAATGCACTCAAATTTTCTACCCCCGGCAGCAACCCCTATATTTCTGTAACGGCCAAGCCTGTGAAGGCCGTAGAGCTGGGCGTTGCCTTATTGAACGAAGAAGAATATTGTCACATCAGCCTACGCGACAATGGCATCGGCTTCGATGAAAAATTTGCGTATGCCATTTTCAGCCTGTTTGAAAAGCTGCACCATAAGTCTACCTTTGAAGGGTCGGGCATCGGCCTGGCCATTGCCAAAAAGATCATCGACAAACACCACGGACTGATCATTGCCAAAAGTGCACCGGGCAAGGGATCGGAGTTTAGTATCATTTTACCGCTGAAGCAGACCAACCTGAGATGACCATCACGCGTGTAGTATTGGTGGAGGACGATCCTGACGATAAGGATATGTTCTATTCCTTTTTTTCCTCCCGCAAAGACCTGGAGCTACTGCCCGCCATGGCAAACGGCGTGGAACTGGTGGAGTACCTGCAAAACCTCCGTGCCGACGAGGCACTGCCTGACCTCATCATACTTGACCAGAACATGCCGATGATGAACGGACGGCAGACACTGGCCTTTTTAAAAGCAAATGAGCGGTTTGCCGGCATCGTCGCGGTAATTTATTCCACCTATGCCGACAGCAACCTGATCATCGAGTGCAAAAAGCTGGGTGCAGGGATGGTCGCGGTAAAGCCTATAACGGAAGAGGGATACCAGAAAATGATGGATAATTTCCTGCAGCTGGTGCGACGGTAAAGGGTCACTACTTCAACGCATACTTCGTAATCACGCCCCAGTAGGACGCCACAATCAAATCCCCACTGGGCAGCTCATGAATGCTACTGGCATCAACGAAAAGCTTCTGACGCTCGCTGTGTATATGTTTCCAGGTAACGTTGCCCATGTTGCTGATCTTGTACAGGTATATCTTCTCGTTTAGCGTAAACCAGCAGATGGCACCGCCGTCGTGTGTGGGCAACGTGTTGATCAAATAAGGCTCTATGCCTTTTGGCAACGTAAGTGTAACACCCCAGGCTTGCTGCCCCGAAGAATAAAATTTAGTGATACGTTCATGGTTGGATAGAAACCATGCTTCTTTATAACGTTGTGTTACATGCACAGCGCTGTAATTCGTGAAGCGTCCTTTGGTTTTTGAAAAATATACGCGCTTACCATTTTGGCTGGAAAATTTCATCAACACTACCTCGGTATCAGCGTTCGGAAGATTGATCACCAGCCATACGCCATCTGTACATGCTTGCAGGCTGAAGTCTACCGGGCCGTATATGTCCTGGTAGAGCGCATACCATTCTTTCAAGACATTTACATGTACCGTCCAGTATTTTTTATTGCCAGTGGCGGACCACCGCGAGAGCTCCCAGGTCCCTTGACTGGTCTGTGACTGACCAAACCGATAGATAGACTCATCTTCTACTTCATTGCTCCCGATAGCCCGTTGTCCCAATTTATCTTTGTCGAGCGACGAATAGTATTTCACCTGATGTTCCGCCAAATCGTAGTAACCTGGTATATGAGATTCTTTTGTCTCGGCCCATACCAGTGGACCCTTTGATGTCCGGTGTTTCATTCCGCTTACCATACGGCCATCGCCTTTCGACGCCACGATATGCTGCACGTTGCCGCCATCACTATTAATCTCTACGAGGTACGATTCTGTTTTAAGACGGGTATTTACAACCAACAGCGTATCATTCGGTGACGCAACGCCCACAAAGGTTGCCCAGTTGGGCCAGGTCAGCAGGGGAATTTCTTTTTCCAGTTCGAGTATCCACGCTTGTTCGTAACGACCCTCGGTTTGGCATGACGCTTCGTAAGCATAGAAAAGGCTCGCCGCAACCGTGACGAACAGCAGAAATTTTAAACGCATAACATAACTCTAAATGTCCTGTAAATACGCTGGACAGACAGAAGGTTACCGAAAAAAGCGGTGCCCTATGACTAAGAAAGGCCGCCCATTAGGCGGCCTCTCCGTTATTTCTGACGTTGATCTTATCCTATTTTAGTTGCGCCAGCGCTTCTTTGATACGCTTCAGCGCCTCCCGCAGGTCTTTTTCCGATGCTGCATACGACAGACGAATGCAGTTCGGCTCACCAAAGGCGTCGCCTGTTACCAGCGATACGTGCGCTTTCTCCAGCATATACATGCAGAAGTCATCACCGGTCTGAATGGTACGCGTGCCGTCGCTCTTGCCGTAGTAGTAGCTTACGTCGGGAAAGAAATAGAATGCACCCTCGGGGTAGTTCGCTTTGATGCCTGGAATTTCTTTCAACAGCTCATATACCACATCGCGACGGCGGCGGTATTCCTCCACCATTTTGTTGGTAGGCGTGATATCGCCGGTCACGGCTGCAAGCGCAGCGCGTTGCGCGATCGAGCAGTTAGCCGAAGTGATCTGGCCTTGTACTTTGTTACAGCCGTCGGCAATCCACTTGGGAGCGGCAATGTAGCCCACGCGCCAGCCCGTCATGGCATAACCTTTTGCAAAGCCGTTTACGGTAATGGTTTTGTCAAACATGCCGGGCAGTGATGCGATGCTCACCTGCTCGCCGGTATAGTTGATGTGCTCGTAAATTTCGTCGGCGATGACGATGATGCGCTCGTGCTTCAGCACTACTTGTGCAATAGCCTCAAGCTCCTTGCGCGAAAACACCGAACCAGTCGGGTTGCAAGGCGACGAGAAGATCACGATCCGGGTCTTGGGTGTGATGGCAGCTTCTAATTGCGCGGCGGTCACTTTAAAGTCGTTTTCGATACCGCCTTTAACGACTACCGGTGTGGCTTCGGTCAGGCGTACGAGGGCGTCGTAGCTCACCCAGTAAGGCGAGAAGATGACGGCTTCGTCCTCAGGGTTCAGCAGGGCCAGCATGGCGTTGGCAATAGACTGCTTGGCGCCGTTGGATACGACAATATGTTCGGCCTTGTAGGGCACGTTGTTTTCTTTCTGGTATTTGGCGGCCAGTGCTTCGCGCAGGTCCTGGTAGCCGGCTACCGGAGGGTATGCAAAGTACTTACCGTCATCAATCGCTTTCTTGGCAGCATCACAGATGTGCTCAGGGGTTTTGAAATCGGGTTCGCCGAGGCTCAAGCCGATAACGTCGAATCCTTTTGTCTTCAGCTCACGAGCCTTGGCAGCCATCGCCAGTGTGGCGGATTCCTGAATGGCTTCAATGCGATTGGAAAGTTTGTTCATGGTTACGCAGTTTTCAAAAAAGCGAGCAAAGAAAAGCATTAATGCCCGAACATGGAACCGCAGGCCGCAGAATTGAAAAATTCGTATTGGAGGGGGTTGGACGTTGTTTTTCGTGCAAAAATCAGCCGGTGCACCGGCTATGACCGATTAAAAATCGGAATCCTTCGCAGAGGCATGCACCGGAAAATTACTCCCGGAAGAAGTGGTCGTATACCCCCAGCACATCGGGTACTGCCGCCGTCGGCTTTATGGTCCGCCCCTCACGCATCAGGAAAAATTGGGTAGCAGGCTGATATTGGCGGTCACACTGCTTTTCGTCGTTGTCGTCCACAAAGCGCAGGTCGTACAGCGTAATGCGGTAGCGGTCACTTTTCAGATCTACTTTCAGCCTGCCCGAGAGGACCGGCGTAGACCCCACCAGCGCCCAATGGCCAAAGTTAATGCCACCATACCGGTTGCCGTCGAATGTGAGCATGTCGAATGACGCCAGCAGCGTGTTTTCCTCCAACATCACATCCGACACGCGCGAAAGGTGACTGTAAAAAGTACGAATATCTTCCAGGCGGAGCGTCGTATCAGCGACGTGCTGCCAGATCAGCTCCTGGCCGTCCAGCGTAAAGTGACCGTACGTTGTGATGGGTTGTTGCGCTGCGGCTGCAAAGCCGGCAAGCCAGAGGCAGGGTATGAGTATCCAGGGTTTCATAGGGAGAAAGTTATGTTGCCCCTAAATGTGCAAGGCCAATGCCAAAAAGTCCGGCGCGTATGGAAATTTACAAGGCGGGTTACTCCCTACTAAAGCCGTACTTAAGCCCTACTAAAGCCGTATCAAAGCCCTATGACAAGAACAACGTGGGACCCTGATGGATGGCTGCAATTTTGACAGGTAGCACAGGTACTGCTGTGCCGTAAACGGATTACAATAGACTCACTATAAGCTTACAATATGTCAACCATAGCGATGGTATAGGTATGCCATAGCGATGGTGGTAAGTATGCCCTAAGGTTGGCTAGTTGAAGAGGGTGCGGCCGGTGATGCTCCGTCCGAGGGTGATTTCATCGGCGTATTCCAGATCTCCGCCGACAGGCACCCCACGCGCAATGACGCTAATGCGCAGATCAAGGTCTTTGATCCGACGGTTGATATAAAAAGCCGTGGTATCGCCTTCCATCGTCGGGCTCAGGGCCAGGATCACTTCCCGCACCGGCTCGGAGCCCTGTCCGGGGCTCAACCGCTGCACCAGTGATTCGATTTTAAGATCCGCAGGACCAATGCCGCTTACGGGAGAAATAATGCCCCCCAGCACATGGTACAAGCCGGTGTATTGGGCGGTATTTTCAATCGCCATCACATCCTTCACGTCTTCTACGACGCAGATCATGCCGCGGTCGCGGCGGTGGCTGGCGCAAATGGAGCAGGTGTCGCCGTCGCAGATGGTGTGGCAGCGGCTGCAGAATTTAATATTGGCACGCAGGTTATTGAGGGAGTCGGTCAGGGCATAGGTTTGGATTTCCTTGCCTTTAATAAGATGCAGTACGAGGCGCAGGGCCGTTTTTTTGCCTATCCCGGGTAGTTTCGCGATTTGGTTAACAGCCTCTTCTATCAATCTCGACGGGTACTCCACGGCGCTTACGGAACAGTTTAAACAAGTTGGTCTACAGGCAGGACGGTGCTGCTTACATAATGCGGGCGTCAATGCCCTCTTCACAGATCGCCTCACGCATGGGGCGCAGAAAATCGAAGGTCCCGTGCTTCACGGTGCACTTGCCCTTATAATGAATAAGATACGTGCACTGCTCCGCCTGCTCGTTAGTATGCTTACACACACGGATCAGCGTTTGGATCACGTGCTCAAACGTATTGAAATCGTCATTGAACACGACCAGGTCCATAAGGTCGGTCGTCTCGACGGCTTCCAATACATCGGTTAACGTTTCTTCCTGGTATTCGGGGATCATGTATGACGCTGAAATTTTATTACAAAGGTAATGATTTCCCGGCGGAAGTGCGAGCAGCACTCTGCCGATTTGGTTTTAACAGGAATTTGCTGATTTTGTTCCCGAATTCACCGAAAATCTATGACCCCCACCCTGGTTGCCACCATCATGGCCGTCTATTTTGGCATGCTGATCCTGATCGCCTACCTCACGTCACGCGGAGCCGACACCAACACCTTCTTCACGGGCAACCGCCAAAGTCCGTGGTACCTGGTGGCCTTCGGCATGATCGGCTCATCCCTCTCCGGTCTTACCTTCATTTCCGTGCCGGGCAAGGTGGGTGTTTACGGATACGGCTATTTCCAGGTCATCATGGGCAACCTTGTCGGCTATTGGCTCATTCTCGGCGTACTCATGCCGCTCTACTATCGCCTCAACCTCGTTTCGATCTACACCTACCTGGAGCAACGCCTCGGCACCGCCGCGTACAAAACCGGTGCGTTCTTCTTTGTCGTATCACGCACCATCGGCTCGTCGCTACGCCTCTACCTGGCCGCCACCGTGCTACAGCTCTTCCTGTTCGACGAGTGGCAGGTGCCGTTCTACGTCACGGTAGCCATCACCATCCTGCTCATATGGGTATATACTTTCAAGGGTGGCGTAAAGACCATTGTGTGGACGGACAGCTTTCAAACACTGTTCCTCGTCTCGGCCGTATGCATCGCTGTGTGGCAAATTGCCTCCCAACTTGGCCTCTCACCCGGCAGCCTGATCGAAACGATCAGGAACAGCAACTACTCCAAAATGTTTTACCTCGACGACCCCAGTGCACCCAGCTTTTTCTTCAAAGAATTTTTGGGCGGCGTCTTCATCACCCTCACCATGACCGGCATGGACCAGGAACTGATGCAAAAAAACCTGACAGTAAAGACACTGGGCGGCGCACAGAAAAATATGTTCTGGTTCAGCCTCATGTCCGTCGCCATGAACCTGCTCTTCCTGACGTTGGGTGCCTTGCTATACCTCTACATGGCCGCCAACCCGGACATCGCGATGCCCACCTCGAGCGACCACCTCTTCCCCATGCTCGCCCTCGACAAGCTGGGTCTGGCCGTAAGCGTATTTTTCCTCTTAGGCATAACGGCATCATCATACGCCAGCGCCGACTCCGCGCTCGCGGGACTCACAACATCGTTCTGCATCGACTTTCTGAATTTCAAGAACAAAGACGAAAAACAAAAGCGCCAACAGAAGTTCATCGTACACTTAGGCTTCTCGTTATTGTTCCTACTGATCATCATCGTATTCAACGAAATCAATAAACAATCCGTAATCGACGCCGTGCTGAAGATCGCCGGCTACACCTATGGTCCCTTATTGGGATTGTTCTCCTTCGGCTTGCTCACCAAGCTACAAGTCCGCGGCAAACTAGTCCCGATAGTATGCATACTGTCACCCGCCGTAACATACGCCATAGCCACAACGTCAGAGACCTGGCTCGGCGGCTATAAATTCGGATTAGAAGTAATTCTACTGAATGGAACGCTGACTTTCCTGGGCCTGCTTCTAATCTCACAACCAAAAGAAGCTCGCATAACGGTATAAATTATTAAAGAATGTGGCGCAAGGTACTGTCATAAGGACCAAGTGTCAGGTTAAGATTTTTTACTAATCTTATCGTCTTAAAGAGGACCTCTGGTTTTCCAGGCGTTCATCTAGTGTAGCCGCTACTAAGTAGCGGCTACTTTGTT
>NZ_JAHESE010000169.1 GCF_018598175.1 Dawidia cretensis | reverse complement strand
CCTGGAAGCACGCCGTGCGGCCAAACGCCGCGCGCGGGTGTGGAATAATATTATGGAGCCCCAACCATTGCCGATCAACCGCTCGCAGGGTCTTATGCTCGCTGCGGCGGTGGCCGGCATATTGGTGTTGGCCGGTTGGCTCTTCAACCTTTGGCCCTTGGGCACTGCACACGCCCCGGTCATCCGGCAATGCGATGCCGGCGCAGAAGTCTTTGAAGACAAACAGTTTTTGCGATTGCCCGACCACAGCGCCGTCACCCTCAACAATCAAAGCCGTCTGTGCTACAGCTCAAACTTTACGCAAGGGTAT
>NZ_JAHESE010000168.1 GCF_018598175.1 Dawidia cretensis | reverse complement strand
AGACGCATCAGCGCCACGCCGCGTTGCTTGACGCCATCCACGCATTCGATCCGCTATTCTTTTCCATATCACCGGCCGAGGCAGCCGAAATGAACCCATCGCAAAAGCTTGCACTCGAGCTGGTATGGGAAGCGGTCGAACGCTCGGCCATGCCCCACCGGCAGGTACAGGGCACACATACCGGCGTCTACGTAGGCAACATCTGGAGCGACTTCGAGCATTACCGCAAACACCAGCAATGTCTATTATACACATCT
>NZ_JAHESE010000167.1 GCF_018598175.1 Dawidia cretensis | reverse complement strand
ATTCGCCTTTGCTCCACTGTGTGATCGGCTCGTAGTAGCCTACACCCATGATCGGGGCCCAGTCGCCGTGACCGGCGAAGTAGCCTTCGTTGGGGGTGGTGCGGCCGGGGTGGCCGAGTCCTACGGTGGGGCCGATCTCGTGGGCACCGGCTTCACCGCCACCTTTGCCGCTGAGCACAAATACCCAGCACGGCCAGTCCTGGTAGCCGAAGCCACCGACGAAGGCCACGCCACCGGCGCCGGGGGCGGCGGTGTTTGTCGGCGTGAAGACGCAACGCTGACGACGGTTCACCGCGTACGAGTTATACAC
>NZ_JAHESE010000166.1 GCF_018598175.1 Dawidia cretensis | reverse complement strand
GACGATAGACGACAGGTCGGGCGCGAGTTTGGTCACCACGCCGTCGCTGAGGCCGCCGTTGTACGATTGGTCAAAGCCGCCGGGGACGGGAAAGTCGCTGGAGCTCGTCACGGAGGCGATGTATACATTTCCGGTCTCATCGGTCATGATGTCGCCGCGCATTTCGTCGCCATAGTTTACCACCAATGGGCCACCACGGGCTTTGGAGATGTTCAGTCCGTCGTTGCCGGTGCCGCCCAGGTAGGTCGACCCGATCAACTGGGTTCCGTCGGGCGAGAACCGGGTGATAACGATGTCCCACTGGTCTTCTG
>NZ_JAHESE010000165.1 GCF_018598175.1 Dawidia cretensis | reverse complement strand
TTGTGTTTAAGAGACAGGGGGTTGTTTCCCGAAGCCTACGAGGCCGACAAATGGGCGCAGGCGGTAGACGCCTGTAGAGAAGCGATCCAGACATGTGAAGAGCAAGGCCTGCGGTTATATACCTATATTCAGCCGGCCAACATTTCCAACCTGCCGGAATCCCTCCGCCAGGTGCTCACCATTCAGAATGCCGTGACTGAGCGCTGGGTTCTCAATCCCGAGTTGATTTGGGCGCTTAACCCGACGTTTGACCATCAGGGGTATGCCACGCCGCGCATGACGTCAAAGGCGGCCGTAAACATATTCTCCAAT
>NZ_JAHESE010000164.1 GCF_018598175.1 Dawidia cretensis | reverse complement strand
TATCAGCTGGGGTTCACGGCCTCGCGGACATCGGTCTTTCTAACCGCCAACTATGCCCGCCTCGGCAACGACCACCTACAAGACCGAAACAGCGGGCTCACCCTCGGCGCATCAAAGCCCTTTGCCGCGGGCAAGGTGGTCCTGACCGGTTCCACGGGGTATATACTCAGTGACCGCAACGGCGAGCAGGGTTACATTCTGAACGAGTCCTTGCATGCACGGTATACCCTCCATCCCAAACACAGCGTGCAGGCTACGGTCGTGTTACTGGGGCATTATCCCGACCTGTCTCGTATACACAACGCCGAGCCCAC
>NZ_JAHESE010000163.1 GCF_018598175.1 Dawidia cretensis | reverse complement strand
GCTGCACACCGTGCACCTGGATCGCACCGCGCAGCAAAGCATTGTCGGCCTCGGTACCGCCGGAGGTGAAGACGATCTCGCCGGGCTCTGCGTTGAGCATGGATGCAATCTGCTGACGCGCGGACTCCAACGCTGCGCGTGTTTTGCGGCCGTGGCTAGGCGTAGACGACGGGTTGCCAAAGTCATTCAACATATACGGCTTCATGGCCTCGAATACCTCGGGGTCGAGCGGCGTGGTGGCCGCATTATCCAAATAGATCATAGCCAGTTTTTTGGGTTAATGAGCAGCTTAAAAATACACGCGGCACGGCAGCG
>NZ_JAHESE010000162.1 GCF_018598175.1 Dawidia cretensis | reverse complement strand
CACCCGGTTTTACCTACCACGCATGTAGCCCAATTGCAGTATAATTCGTATTACCTGGCTGGACAAGCCGGCGAAACAATGTACCTGGGCAACATCACGGCCCCGTTCCACCTGGTGGCCGTGCGCCAGGACCTGGCCGACACCCAGCACGTGCGCATCCGCCTGCGCTATCCACTCGACGGACTCAAACGGCTCACGGTCTCCATCGACTCTCCTTATTTTTATTTGATGGATGGCATCGCTCCCGCGCTGTTCCGCGGGCACATAGGTCAATGGGAAGCTAACAAGTTTATGTATGACAGCTCGTATTTCACC
>NZ_JAHESE010000161.1 GCF_018598175.1 Dawidia cretensis | reverse complement strand
GTATCCGATCATCCGGCGCCTCCAGCATGAGATCCGCTGCGCGCTCACGTACATCTTTCTGAGGCATGTTCACGTTACCGGCCAGCATGGCCTCGATGTTGGTCGCGTTGAGCTCGCTACCGCTCGAAATCGACCGGATCACCCCGGCGGCATCTACCCACACAATGTGTGGCACCGTTGTCACGGCAAAAAGATCGCGCAACGCACGGTCTTCACATACGGTGGGGATTGTAAGAACGACAATGCCGGCGTTTCGTCGCTTCTCGATCAATGGTCGCACGATCGACTCGTTCTGCCACCGGTTCACCAGCAGTA
>NZ_JAHESE010000160.1 GCF_018598175.1 Dawidia cretensis | reverse complement strand
GTGTCGGCCGCAAACAACCGCAGGCGGCAGCCGTGTGCTTCGAGCGCGGCGAACCGGGCTTCCACGGAGGAAGGCACATCGGCGCTACGGCTGACCAGCGCGATGTTTCGCGCACCGCGCCGCACCATCCATTCTACAAACGGGAACGCGATGCCGCGGAAACCGGTGACCAGATACGTGGCCGTCTCGCGGAATACGGTTTCGGCAATGGGCGGTGGACTGATGACAGGCTGGCGAAGCCGCGGTACATAGCGGTCGCCACCGCGGAATGCGACGACTTGCTCGGCGGTGGGATGCAGGGCGTCCACCACGCTATAG
>NZ_JAHESE010000015.1 GCF_018598175.1 Dawidia cretensis | reverse complement strand
AACGGCGGGGGTGCGGTTGATGAGCCGGTTCTCGTATACCATCACGGCGCCGTCGGGGTCCTGCGGAAGCTGGATCTGTCCGCCGTACGGCGATGCGCCGAAGTCTGTGGTGCTGGGGCACATTGCCCAGTTGAAACCGTATTTTCAAAACAACAGCGACGTCATCCTGGCCGTGCAGAGTGGTTTTATCGGCGTGTGGGGTGAGCAGTATTATACCGACTACTTTGGCGATGCTTCGGTGCAAGGTAAGCTGACCGATCAAAACTGGCAGGACCGGCTGGATGTGATCACGGCATTGCTCGATGCTGTTCCGGCGAACAGAACGGTGCAGGTGCGGTATCCGCAGATCAAACAGAAATTTATATATGGTATCAATGCACCGGTGACATCCGCCGCCATCACCGCGGGGCAAGCGTACAACGGTACCAACATTTCGCGGATCGGGTTTCACAACGATTGTTTTCTTTCTGCGACGGATGATCAGGGCACTTATTGGGACTATGGCACATCGGCCACTTCGGCATCCGATCAGACTACCATCCTGAAAGCCTATGCCGCCAACGACAGCAAGTATGGCGCCGTCGGCGGAGAGACGTGCAGCGATGCGTTCAGCCCGCAAAACGACTGCAGCGGGCAGGCGGTTGCAGACCTGGACTTGCTTAACTACTCGTATCTGAATTCGGATTACAACAATGAAGTGAATAGTGACTGGCAGGATGGCGGCTGTATGGCCGAGATCAAGCGCCGGTTTGGATACCGATTTGTGATGCTCAATGGTACCTATTCGACGTCGGCCACGGTAGGCGGTACGATCAGCTTTGCGTTGAATGCAAAGAACGTTGGGTTTGCGGCTCCCTTTAATGCGAGAACACTCAAGCTCGTGCTTCGCAATACGAGTACGTCGACGGTCTACAAAGTCGACATAACGGGTACCAATGCCGATACCCGCTTCTGGCTGTCAGGCCAGAACGTTGCTTTGAACAAGACGCTGACGCTGCCGTCCAATGTTCCCGCGGGCACGTATGAGCTGTTGCTACACCTCAGCGATATGAGTAATAACGGGGCCGTTGCCACCCGACCGGAATACAGCGTCCAGTTTGCCAACACCGGCACATGGGAGTCTGCCACCGGCTTTAACAAGTTGAACGCAACGCTGACAGTCAGTGCCACGGCAAGCGTTCCGGCAGCACCAACTAATCTGACAGCCAGTGCGGCGTCGGCTTCGCAGATCAATTTGTCGTGGACCGCGTCGGCTGGCGCGACGAGCTACAGTGTACACCGCGCGACGGTGAACGGCGGGCCGTATACACAGGTGACCAGCGGGCTAACCGCGACGACCTATAGCAATACCGGACTGTCGGCAAGCACCACGTACTATTATATCGTGAAGGCAACGAACGCCGTAGGCACTTCGCCGAACTCCAACCAGGCCAGCGCCACCACTACTACTTCCGGTGGTGGAGCCACAACGATTGTGGTAGACGGCAATGCCGGCGAGTGGAGTTCAGTTCCCACTATTGCCACCAATGGCACCGGAGGGCTGACAAGCCTGAAAGCGGCGAATAGCGCAAACAACGTCTACATTCTGGCACAGGGCACTTCGATCGGCGCAAACTATCAGCTTTTCATCGATACCGATAACAATACTTCGGGAACCAATGAATATACCGGCAGCAGCTGGTCTTCTACCGGGTTTAACTTCATGGTTGAAAACGGAACGCTGTATCAATATACCGGCACGGGCACCGGCTGGACGTGGAGCTCGCTGGGCGCCGTCACCGCGGTGAAGAATACAACGGTATTAGAAGCCTCCGTCCCGCGCGCATCGCTGGGTACGCTGGCGGCGACCATACGGGTGGCTGTCGGTTCGATAAACGCCAGCTGGACAACGGTTGGCTATGTGCCCGCATCGGGGAGTGCCGGTGCACCGTATATAGTAGGCGGGGCGCCTGCTGCCCGGACGGGTGCACCGGAGCGTGCAATCGCCGACGCGCAAGACGAGCAATCGACATCGCTCGTGGTATATCCCAATCCGGCAAAGTCTACTTTGCATGTACAATATAAACTTGCTGGTAAGGGTACAGTGTCGCTGGAGCTGATCAACGTGTTAGGCCAGAAGGTTCGTACCGTTGACCTCGGGGTTCAGGATGCAGGTGCTCACGAGGCCACGGTGGATGTTCATGCGTTGCAAGGCTATTATGTAGTAAAATTAAGAACGCCGGCGGGTATGGAGACCCAACGCGTGAAGGTCAATAATTGATGTAGAAATGCTAGCCCGGGCGTTCCTGGGCTAGCATTATCTTTAACGGCATATCAGCGGTCTGAAGCAAACAGGCGTTAGTCGTGTGCCCCGTTGTTTTTCTGGATAATTCTCTGTAACTAGTATATGCCTTAATCAACCTTGACCCTGAAAAGATCATTAGCGATATTCTTCTTGCTAATATTCCTGTTTCATGCAGGGGGTTACTATGCTGTTTTCCTGGTGTCCTTTTATCAGGCAGAAAAAGTGCTGGCCCAGCGGGCGAATGCCGGTCATTATACAGCCGCCGACGAACTGATCCTGTCATTGTCCTTTTCCCTTCCGTATCCCGTGCACGCGGGCGAATATAAACCGTCTTCACCCAGGTCCTTTGAATACCAGGGTGAACAGTATACGGTTGTGCGGCAAAAGGTGGACGGAGACCTGGTGCAATTGGTGTGTTTGCGAAACGTCCGGCAAAGCAAGCTTGTCCTGGCGATGACCGACTATTCGAAGATCGTCAACAACCTGCCCAGTGGACGAGCCCTGCAAGTCATTGCTAAATTCTTTAAAGACTTTCAACCCACCGCCGGTCTCGTCATTTCTGATACCATGACGAGCCTATATGTAGAGCATCCACCATGCCGGGTTTGCCTGGCGTTGCCGGATGTCGAATACCCGGTCATTTCTCCACCCCCGGAAAAGCTATCGTGATCTGTTTTATTCCAGCGTGCCTGTAGGTCGCTATGACCTGCATGAATCATGCTGGCTATTTTATTCATTCACAATTAATAGCTTTTCTATGAACTACAAATTTTACATTTCGATATTGATCGTATTGGCGTCGCTTGCTTGTATGGACGCCCGGGCACAAGGTTGTGTGGCTGTTCGCCAGATGGGGGGACTTAATCCACTGTCGTCGAATGGGTATACGCTGCCCAGGAATGAGTTTCAGGTTGGGTTGAATTATCGTTACTTTCATTCGTGGCGCCACTTTGTCGGCACGGAGGAACAAAAGGAACGGCAGACTACCGGTGGCGGCCATGGAGCCGACGGCAAAGAACGCGGCAACGCTGTCAATATTTACTCGCATGCCGTCGATATCAATGTATCGTATGGTCTTTCCGACCGCATCCAGTTGAACCTGGCGATTCCCTATGTGCATAACGAACGCTCCCAGGTATTGAGAACAACTGCGGGCGATACTTCGCGGTATAGTGTTTACGCAAAAGGTCTGGGTGATATCCGGCTGAGCGCCAGCTATTGGGTGCTGGATCCCATGCACGCCGACAAAGGAAACCTGTCCATAGGACTGGGCGTGAAGCTGAACACCGGCAGCCACTCGGTAAAGGATGATGCGCCACAGGCAGACGGTACCACGCAGTGTGTTGTCATGGACCAGGCCTTACAGCCTGGTGACGGCGGCGTTGGTATTTCGGTCGAGGTGCAGGGATTCCGCCATCTGTATGGAAGAATTTACGGCTTTGCGAATGGATATTATCTGTTCAACCCACGTGAAACAAATGGTTCGTTCAAGTCGGCCCCGACGGTGGTGAAAGATGCTAACGGCAATACATTGGGCACGCTCCATGGCTATAACGAATATGCTTCACCCGATCAGTATTTTGCCCGTGCGGGCTTTATGGCCTCTGTCGGTAAGACGAGAAATGTTACCCTGTCGCTGGCGGGTCGCTGGGAGGGTATTCCGGCCTACGATGCGTTTGGCGGTCAGGTGGCATACCGGCGTCCGGGTTATGTGGTAGCCGTTGAGTCGGGCGTTTCGTATCGCGCGGGTAAACACAGCATCGCCTTGTTTGTGCCCTACAATTTTATCAGGAACCGCATCAAGAGCGCTGCCGACATCGCCCGGCAGAACCTGGAAAATTCTGTGATTACAAATGAGTCTGAAAAGGTGTCGGTCCAGGGCGATGCGGCTTTCGCCGATTATTCGATCAACATCAATTATACCTTCCGGCTGGGGCAGTTATTTTAATGTAGTATATAGCGCAGCAGGAGCTGTCTCAAAATTCCTCTCTTGAAAAAATGCCCCATAACCAATTTGGATTATGGGGCATTTTGGTATAGGGCGACCTGGTGGTGATAGCGTCAGGCATCATTATTGTCGGATTTCCTCATAACAATTCCGTGTTATGAATACAACAACTTCCAAACGAACCGATTCTGCTGCCCGCGTCATTCACGCAACGCCCGAGGTAATTTATGCGGCATACCTGGATGCGAAGGCAATTGCAGCCTGGCGTCCGCCAC
This sequence comes from Dawidia cretensis, assembly GCF_018598175.1. Lineage (GTDB taxonomy): Bacteria > Bacteroidota > Bacteroidia > Cytophagales > Cyclobacteriaceae > Ohtaekwangia > Ohtaekwangia cretensis. Next base: position 134,497 of record NZ_JAHESE010000015.1, on the reverse strand, counting down.
AGGGCATGCACGCTGAGATTTATGAGTTTAATCCACGGCCGGGCGGAACCTTCCGGATGTCGTTCGGCTATGACGAATCGGATCACTCTGTAACCGGCAAGACTTCGGAGCATGCCGATGTTTTTCATGGGCATTTCGCGGAACTGATTCCACATCAGCGTATTGTCGAGTTAGTGGAGTTTGAATCGGACGATCCTGCCTTTGCCGGTGAAATGAAAATTACGACTACTTTGGTGCGGGAGCGCCACGGGACGAATGTCAACGTAGTCTGTGAGAATGTACCCCTGGGCATCAAGGCCGAGGACCATCAACAGGGCATTCAATCAACACTGGCGAACCTGGCTCAATACGTCGAACGGTAAGTCTATTCGGTTACGCCAATCATCACACCAAAGTTGCCGTCTAACTGTTTCCAGTCCTGCGCGGGTAGATAGGTGCGTGACACAAAGCCGTCGAGGTACAAGGCATTGCTACAACCCTTACTAAGAAAGAACTGCGCGAAGTCATAGAAGTTAACGGGTTCTTTCGACATGGCGAAGAGTACCTGTCCGTCAGGAAGTATTCCTACGCCGTTTCGGATGTTGAGATTCGCCGAGCCTTTCTTAAAGGCCGGATGTACGGCGCCATCAATCAGCAACATGGGCCCTGACTGGGTGGCAAACGTAATCGTGTCGTGTGACGTGAAGCGCGGTGTTGTGCGTATGCCCGCGTGGTGGTGTGTGGTAATGTAGAATACGCCGTTGGGTTTCATGTAGAAGTTACCCCCTCCGGAAAGGGTGTCCAGGGGCTGTCGGATCGTGCCGTTGTCGATGAATAGGCCCTGGGGCGAGTTATCTGGCCGGTACATGCCGGCGTTCATACCAAAAGCCAGTGTTTTTCCCCGCTTCTCTATGTATTGCTTTAAGCCTTGCAGGCTTTTGAGTGGCTGGCCTTTGGCGTCTTTCCAGTATAATGAAATCGCGCCGGGTGCGTTGGCGTAACTGACAAAACGGTCATCTGCAAGTTGGGCAACAGTAATGAAATGGCAGAGTAGGAGGAGCGTTGTTAGTCGGATGGTACGCATGGTTTAGCTTGTCGACCAAACTACAAATAAATAACGCTATTATAATTTAATTGATACGTATATTTGCTTCCTGGACGCCCCAGGTGTGCATATTTCCTCACGATCCTATTAGCATGCGATTAGAACGAATTCTCATTCTTTTTCTATTATTATCTCTGGCTGTTTCCTGCTCCGACAATGACGACGACTCTGTTGACGCTGCCGGCCTGTTTCAAATCGCTTATGGAACAACGCATGATTTGGATTCGAGAACACCCGGTGTGGTGTCGTTTGGCAGTGATCATGTGGTCGTAACAAATGTCCGTCTCGGCAATGACGATTTGACAAATTACAAATTGGGTGTATTCATGGTGGGACCCACCGGCGCGGTCAAATGGTCGAAAATCATCCATGCCACGGAGGAGGAGACGCTTTTCGGCTATGACGTCGCAAAATCATCTGATTCAGAGTTTCTCATCCTGGCGAGGTCCGGAGAAAATCAGTTTGCTCACTACAGTCATCCGGTGGTGATCCGGATATCCGCTTCCGGCGATGTTCTTGGGGCAGACGCATATGATTATGATCTCCAGGAGGTTATGGTCATGCCGTACCTTACTGTGCTTTCGGATGCATCCGTGATATTATCGGGCTATAGTATTGGTTATCCTGTCGTAATTCATTCCGATGTTCAGCGAACCGTAAAATGGTCGCACCGACCCGATATGTTTGGATTTTCGACACGTTCAGCCGCCTTTGGTCAGCAGGTTGCTCATGTTTTTACGAACGGGTTCAAGGTTATCATACGGAAAACTCGCGACGATGGCGCGAGGGTTTGGGAGAAACAAGTGCAACTGCAGGTGCAGGAATGTATGTATCAAAAGTTTTACCCGGAGCTTCACGCATCGTTGTCGTCCTGAAATATCAACACGATTACAGGACGTTTTTATTGAGTCTGGATTGGAATGGACAGATGCTTGCTTTCAAATCTATAAATAGAGATTTCTGTGATCTGACGGCCGATGGCGAAGAGTATTTATTGGCACTGGATACAAATTATGACAACGCCATACTTCGGCTAAATTCCGACCTGGAAATAACCGATCAAAAATACATTGCCAGGTTCTTTGGTGGGAGTTTCAAAGGTGTCATGAGTACGGGGGAATCACACATCGCCTATCTGATACAGCCGATGGGCAATGACCCCACCGTTGGTCAGAAGGGAGCGAACTTCGTGCAGCTACAAAAAGCCGATCTGACCATCGGGTGCGCAATCGAGCAGACAGATGACAGCCCGATTTTGATGGAAGACGTTGACGGTAGCGTATTCGATCAGACCGATATTACTGACAACATTCCTTACCCCGTGACAATTACCCCCTTTGGCGTGGTAGTCGACGATTATCCTGTGGAGAAAAATATTGTGTGCCAAGGGAACGTACAATAATTTAATGAATGAAAACAGCGGAGTTTATCGCCTTGTCAGCATGCACCATGATGCTGACAGCCCTGGGGATTGATATTATGTTACCGGCCTTTGGCGAGCTGCGCGAACATTTCGGCCTGGCCCCGGAATCCACGGCCACGGCACAGATCATTGTCTTCTTTTTTATGGGCCAGGTTGCCCAGATTATATTCGGCGTATTGTCAGACCGTTTTGGCCGGCTGGCCATCCTGCGCATTGGCTTCCCGCTATACATCGCCGGCGGCCTGGCAGCGGCCTTTGCGCCAACGCTGACGCTGATGTACGTGGCGCGGTTTCTGGCAGGTATGGGAGCATCGGCAGTCTTTATGACGACCATTGCGGGCGTCCGCGACCGTTTTGTAGGCGACCGGATGGCGCACACCATGTCGCTGATCTTAACAATCTTTTTGTTTACGCCGATCTTCGCCCCGTTCTTAGGCATAGCCATTATGTCGGTCGCGTCGTGGCAAATGGTGTTCCTGACGCCGCCGTTGTTTGCCGTGGTGGTGTTTCTGTGGTCATTCCGGCTACACGAGTCTTTGCCTCCCGAACGTCGGACACCCCTGGCGTGGGCAACAATTCGTAAAAACGTCTGGGCGGTGATCGGCAACCGCGTCTTTCTTCGGTACATGACCACGACGACCATCCTCTTTGCTGCGCTCAGCTCGTATGTTGCGAGCTCAGAGCGTATCATCGCAGAGATCTACGGCAAGCCCGAATTGTTTGCCTGGATCTTTGCCGGCATCGGATTGCTGATGTCGCTTTGTGCCTTTACAAACTCACGTCTCTCGTCACGCTATGGCGCCCGGCGTACGGTAAAGGGACTGCTTGTCGTCTATACTATCGTCGGCTCGTTGCTGTTGATCGTCACGGTGGTGGCCGGCGATCCGCCGGATATGCTGGTATTCTTTGTCGCCCTGGCGATTATGTTGGCCATCAACCTTGCCGTAGAACCCAACAGCAGCGCGTTGGCGTTGGAGCCCATGGGAGAGATGGCCGGCATGGCGGCGTCTGTCTATGGTACGTTATTCTTCTTTGTGGGCTCTTCCCTCGGCGCCCTTATCAGCCACTTCATGATACACGGCGTGTTCCCGTTGGTCATAAGCTTTTTTGCCATCGGCGTTGTTACGCTGGTCCTGGTATTTACCGATCGCCGCCCTGTTCCCTAACGTTTTTCAATCCACTCCTTCAGCATTGTCAACGTAGTTCGCCAATAGAACTCCAAATGCTGCTGAATACTCTCCGTCGGAAAATTCCGGATCTCCAGCCAAAGCTGCGTATGTCCGTTGTCAGGCGCTAAAGAAAATGTAAGGATGGAATAATTCTTCGGCAAATCTGCCAACCGCGACAGCGAGCTGCGATGCGTATAGCATAGCAGTTTTTCCTGTTCATACCGAAGCACAACACCGTTGTTCTCAAAAGGCACATGATGAATACCCTGCATGGCGATCGGTGACGCTACCTGCCAATCCGTGACAACACGAATCTCCATTTCCGGCTCACCCATCCACTGCGCCATGTGCGCGGGAAGGGTGAGCGCGTCCCAAACAACAGCGGGAGTAGCATGGATTGTGACGGATGCGGAGAATACATCGTTCATGGTGATCATGGTTAAGGTTAGCCTGAGATCAGGCCTGTGGAAAGTAGTGGATAATTGAGAGAAAATACAAATACCGAATGTGGAATAGGCATTGGAGATGGAGCGCATTTTCGTTTACTTGAATGCATCTAAAACGTATGTTATGAAAACAACCAGAATCTTTACGCTGTTATTTCTGATCGTGCTGACCGCTACCGTGGCCCACGCACAGGTAGGTGTAGGTACCAAGCCTGTTGAAAAGGCCGAAGTGCTTTTCGACGGCTCACGCGCCATGCTCGACGCCAAGTGGACCTATTGGAAAGGCCCCCGCCTCGCTGCTACACTGCCCATCAAGTGGCAGGTCGTGAAAGATCCTGTGGACCAGGGTACTGTCGTGAACACCAACGACCCTGCCAGCGCCGGTGGTAAATACGGCGCCGCGGATATCGTGACCAAAAAAGAATACCGCGACTTCCGCCTGCACATCGAGTTTCTGATCGAGAAGCCCGGCGGCAACAGCGGCGTATATCTTCAAAACCGCTACGAGATCCAGGTGCTCGACGGCGACTCCACTACCCACGGCCTGGCCGCGATAATCAACGAAGCGGCAGCCCCTTATAGCGCGTATAACGGCACCGGCAAATGGAACGCCTATGACATTACTTTCCGCGCGGCCCGTTTCGTCAACGGCAAGCGCACCGAGCAACCGCTGGTGACCATCTACTTCAATGGCAAGAAGATCCACACCAATCACGCCATTACCCAGGTATGGGGCGGACCCAACTCGGGGATCGACGGAGGAAATGATGGAGGCAAAGGAATAACGGACGTGCCGGGAGGATTGAAGCTTCAGGCAGAAGGCCACGACGTGCTCTATAGAAATATCTGGATTAAAGAGCTGGATCTGAAGAAAGCGGATACCAACTTTTAAAGGAGAAAATACGAAATAAAAAAAGTTGCAGAGACTATGTCCCTGCAACTTTTTTAATGCCTTGATACGGGCGGACTATTGTACCTCTTCTACAGATTCGGCTACAACTTCCTCGACAGACGAAGCATCGCCTCCGTTATCTTTTGCGGGTTTAATCTTCTTAACAGATTTGTCGATGATCTTTTCCAGCGCACCGATTGCCTCTTGTAAAGGCTTCAGTTTGGCAACCAATTCTGCTTCCTCTTCTTTGAGTTTTTTTAATGCGTCTACCACTGGGTTTTCTTTTGCTGCAATTTCCTTGGCCATAGATTGATTTTGTTTAACTGTAAGGATCTTTCCAGTCCCGGGCAACAAGGCTTGCCGGCATCTGGAAAAATCGGGTCGCTAAAATACATGCAAAATTGTTATCTCAAAGCCCCCCGTCGATGACTTTACGCCGGTCGCGAAACTTCAGAAAATACGATGTGATCGGCTGACAGTGCGCAGGTTAAGGATGCCGATCTGTTTTGGACGTGCGTTGCTAACTGGTTGTTAACCAGTTTATTTATTGGCGGCTCTTGAATCTGCAAAAAATCGTCGAATTGTTGGCAACCTTCCGCCGGATTACGGCAGCGAGTCGAGGTAGTGCTGCAAGGCTACCCGGCCGTTGCTCATCAGCGTGTCTTTTTCATTGACGGAAAGCTTCCGGATCTTGGGGCCGATGGTGCCGCTGCTGATGGACACCGTACGTTTCCAGTCAGCGTCTGTCAGTCCCGAGCGATTTAGGTTCTCCAGCACGTAACTATAGAAGGCGCCCAGGTATTGATTAAACCGGTCGATATCTATAGGGGCCAGTCCGTTGCGGCTGGTGTCGTATCGAATTTGTTCGGGGGTGTCGATGCGGAAGCCAAGCGTGTGGGACGCGGCGATGCGTGTGCCCGGGACAGGTATAGAATCAAACAGGAAGATGGGGTAGTTGCCCATGAAGCCGCCGTCTACCATAATGTCGTCGCGCGTAGTAGCCTGTCGGTGGTCGACAACACGTCCCACAGAATCGATACATACTGCTTCAAAGTACAACGGAATGGACATGCTGATGCGCACGGCATCCTTGACCTTCATATCGGGATAATGCTCGTGCGAGAACACCAGCAGCTTTTGATGATTGAGGCTTGTGCCGGTTACATACAGGTCGCGGAAACGACGGTCGTGCAGCTGCCCGAAAGTGATGTTGGCGTCGCCGGTTTTAGCCGCGATGATTTCTTCCAGCCATCGGGTGAATGCTTTGCCCCGGTACCAGCCGTACCGGTGACTGAGGCGGGACATGCCGCCTATAAAGAAGAATTTGCCGTCGTTAAAGCGTTGTAGTTTGAGGTTGTAGATAATGTCTTCGATCTCTTTGCCCGTATAGCCCAACGATAAGGTCATCGCCGCAATCGCACCCGCCGACGTGCCGCCTACACGTTGCACGTTTACGAGCAGGTTACGGTGCTCCAATTCCTGGATCACACCGGCATACGCTACGCCGCGGATGCCGGCGCCTTCGAACACCAGGTTGGTATATTGGCCAAACACGTACGAGCTTGTGCCGCTGAGCGTCAGGAGTACAAAAAGAAATCGTTTCATAGCAGGTTACCTGCGAAGGTATAGAAATTTAACGACGGAATTATAGTGGTAGTTGTATAAATCGGAATAGTATTCTCGTACTGTCCATGCGGAAAATACGCGATATAGTACATCGGTTATGTTGCGCACGGTTTAGTCGACGCAGGCCGCACGTATAATCGTACTTTTACGGCCGTAAAAGCCCACGGCAAAACATGAAAAAGAACACATTGTATTTCGTCGCCGCCATAACCCTGGCGTCGGCACAAGTCTTCGCACAAGAGGCGAAGGAGTATCATGACATCGACGTGAAAAAAGATGTCATTGTAAGAGACAAAGCTCCGTACGCCAAGTTCGCCGGCAAGGTTGGTATGTCTAAAACCGATTGCGCCGTGCTGTCGCTCAGTGGCGACACGCTCATCTCGATCAAAGGATGGGACTATAACTCGGAAAACCCGCAGTTCTCGCTGATGCACGGCTACAAAGTAGTGTTTAAACCGTCGGGCAAGTCTTTGATCAAGCTGCTGCCCAACGTATCGCTCATTTCCAAGAACCATGTAATCGACTTTGTTTTGCAGAACCGCAGCTTCAGCTCCTCCCGGCGCGACAGTGAATTCAAAAAGGACCTGATCGCAGGCAACGCCCTCGACGAAGCGGTAGTGGACGAGTATATTGCACTGTACAACGGTGAAGCTGAAATAAAAAACGCCGACGAATACCAGGCCAAAGAAAAAGAAGTGATCAAGACTCTCTACCCGGTCAAGCGCGACCTGAACATGCCGCTAAGCTATAAGTACGAAGACGGTGTAACAAATGTATACCAGGACGGTACCAAACTGATCACCATTAAAAAAGAACAGAAGGCCAACTCCATGAGCGAGGAATGGATCTATACCTTCTCCAAAGAACTGGTGGAGCCGTTCCACGTAGGCGATAAGAAGTTTTACAACATTACCATCGCCACGGCTACGCTCAATAGCTTCCCGAAGCTGTACGTAAACGCGAAAGGAAAAGCGCAAAGTGTAAAGGTGGCGGCGCTGGGTAATGCTGAAAGCGCACTGGTGGATATTCTGGTTGCCAACAAGGATCTGTAAGCCGACGGCTGGTATGCTCTTGATAAAGGCCTGTTCCGATGCGTCGGGGCAGGCCTTTTTTATGCCGTCCGGGATGGTTAAATTTTGCGTGATTTACAGATATGAAAAAGACCATCCTGTGGTATAGCCTGGCGGCCGCTGTGTTTATTCTGTTGCTCAAGTTGCTGGAATACCAGCTATTCGTCCATGTGCTATCGCTGGAATTTTACCTGGCTGTTATTGCGGTGCTGTGCACGACGTTGGGTGTCTGGGCCGGTATACGCCTGACCCGCCAACGTAAGGCAACGGCGGGGCCGCCGTCGGCGATATTCCAACGCAACGCCAAGGCCTTTGAAACGAATAGCCTGAGCAAACGGGAGCTCGAAGTGCTGGAGCTTATGGCACGCGGCCTGTCCAACCAGGAGATTGCCGATGCGTTGTTTGTATCTCTGAATACCGTCAAGACCCATGCTGCCAACCTGTTTGTGAAACTGGACGTACGGCGTCGCACCCAGGCGATCGAGCGGGGTAAAACGCTTGGACTCATTCCGTAGGCCGGCTGCGAGCCTCGTATTTTCGGGTGATTTCCGTAATTTTACTCAGGATCATCCTTTCGGGTGAAGAAAAAAACCGGCTTTCTGTCGTGTTTTCGCGGAAAAACAAAATCTATGAAAAAGATCGTACTGATTAACGGCGTCATCGCCGGAGCCATTGCCGGGGGTATGCTTTTTATCTCGACACCGCTCGTGCGGGATGGAATGCTGAGCTTCGACTCGGGTACACTGGTGGGCTATACGACAATGGTCGTTGCCCTGTCTATGGTATTCTTTGGCATAAAGTCGTACCGGGACCAACACCTGGGTGGCACCATTACCTTTGGAAAAGCTCTGGCCGTGGGAGCCCTTATCACCGTGGTAGCATCGTGCGTGTATGCGTTGGTTTGGGAGGTCTGTTACCATACCGTGGCCTCCGGTTTTATGGATGGAATGGCGGATTATTATCTGCGTGAGAAACGCGAGGAGGGTGCCACCGCAGCCGAACTGGAACAGTACAGCCGGGAGATGAACGACATGATGGTGATGTATCAGAATCCGTTTATACGATTTGGCATGACCGTTATGGAGATTCTGCCCGTAGGGGTTGTACTGACGTTGCTCAGTGCCGTATTGTTGCGCAAGAAGGCGTTCCTGCCAGCCACCGAGTAGTCGTCACTCCTTAACGCTGCTGGGTTTCGAGCAGGTCGCCCTCCTGATAAAATTCGATGGCGACCAGCTGCCCGGCATCGTTATAGAGTTTCAGGGAACCGGTGCCGTTCTTAAGTGTGCCCTTTCTCTTTTCCTTGCCCTGTGGATCAAAGCAAGACAACGCCGTCCAGGGTTTATTGTCGTGCATGGCGACCTCGTCGGAAATTTGACCGTTGCGATGGTAGCGTACACGCCGACCGTTGGACTCACCATTCACAAAGGTCTCGGACATCATCCGTTTTCCATCTTCATAAAAGTAGTGGGAGGGGCCATCGAGTATACCTGCCTTGTAAGTCTGTTCCAGCACGAGCATGCCACCTTCGTTATAGGACCGGAAAATACCATGCGGATTATGATCGATAAACAGGCCGCGCGAGGCGACGTTGCCGTTCCGGTGATAATAGATTGTTTCTATTTGCCGCCCATTCTCATAGACCCGATCAAAGCGGCCGGTCGCCATCGTGTCATACCGATAGTGGAACATGCCCTGCTCATGGCCATTGACCAGTTGTCCCAGGACCACCGTGTCGCCGGATTCGTTGAACTCAAACATCGGCCCACGCGCGATGTCGTTTTCCAGGTATCGTTTGCCGGATATATACTGCCGGGGCGTGAGAAGCCCCAACACGGAGTCGGGCGGTACATAGCCGTACGTTATTTGCCATCCGTTTTGTTTGTCGTCCCTGTACATAACCTCCCGGACCAGCGACCAGCCGAACGGTGGGCTTATCCGGTAGGATTCATATTGGTGCCAAACGCCTTCGCGCTTACCCTCTTGATATAAGCCTGTTTCTTTTAGCAAGAGCACGCTACCAGGATCATGCGTGCTCCATTGGACAAGCGAGTCATAACGCAACGGCGTGGCGGGACATGTGCTGCACGGTTGACAGTGATAGTGATTCCAGCGCCCCGTCTTCTGCCGGTTCTTGCTGGCGCCACTGTCGGCCAGCAGTGTCATGATGCCGGGTTGAAGCGTGCCGAAAGCCTCGGTAAGGAGTGTCTGCGCAAGAGAGTCGCGTACGTCGATGGCGGAGTGTTTGGCGGCGGGGGCCGTGGCAACGGATTCGGTTCGCTGGCTAAAGGTCGGAAAAGTCAGGAGTAAGCCGATGGCCACAACAAATACACGGTGGTATAGCATAATTTTTTAAGGTCTTTTATAATAGGGTGGGGCCAAAGCTACGAAAGTTGATGTTTTCTTTTTGTTTGATATTCAGCTATTTATATTTTTTGCTCACAGATTTTTATTCTGTTTTGCCTGGTGAATCTATTTACCGTAATATTACGTTATAAGAGCAGTATGGGCATTACAAAATCAGAACTCTTCGAAAAACGCCAGAATCGCATGGCCCTGTTGGCAAAGGCTTTTGACCATCCGGCCCGCGTAGCGATCATGGAATACCTGCTGAATAACCAGACGTGTATCTGCAGCGACCTGGTAATAGAGTTGCCGTTGTCGCAGTCGACCATCAATCAGCACTTAAAAGAGTTGAAGCAGATCGGCATTATCAAGGGCGAAATTGAAGGCCCGAAGGTGAATTATTGCATCGACGTGACCGTATGGGAAGAAGCACGCGACATGTTTGTGAATATGTTCTCCAAGCCGGTAACGCCCAATTTATGTGACTAATTTTTCTTTGTATATAACCTAACGAAATATTACAATAAGACAGTATGGAAACGATTAAGACGCTGATCATTGGCTCAGGCCCCGCCGGGTATACGGCTGCCATCTATGCCGCCCGCGCCAACCTGAAGCCCGTAATGTACCAGGGTATGGAACCTGGCGGTCAGCTGATGACGACAAACGATGTCGAGAACTTCCCGGGGTATCCCCAGGGTATTATGGGTCCGCATATGATGGAAGACCTGAAGAAGCAGGCCGAGCGTTTTGGTACGGACATTCGTATGGGTATGGCCACCAGTGTCGACTTTTCGGGCTATCCGTTTAAAGTCACCATCGATGAGCAAACCGAGCTGCTGGCCGAGAGCGTGATTATTTCTACAGGGGCTACGGCCAAGTGGCTGGGTATTCCCTCCGAGAAACGCCTGAACGGCGGTGGTGTATCGGCCTGCGCCGTATGCGACGGATTCTTTTACCGCGGTCGTGAGGTAGCCATCGTAGGCGCCGGCGACACGGCATGCGAAGAAGCACTTTATCTTTCCAAGCTGGCGACACAGGTGCACATGATCGTACGCAAAGACCGCATGCGCGCGTCGAAGATCATGCAAGACCGCGTGTTGAAAACGCCGAACATCCACGTATACTATAATTCAGAAACGGATGAAGTACTGGGTGACGCCGTAGTAACCGGCGTGCGGATTAAGAACACTGCCACAGGTGAAGTAAGAGAGATTCCCATCGAAGGTTTCTTTGTGGCCATCGGCCACAAACCTAACGCTGACATCTTTAAAGACTATATCACACTGGACGATCAGGGATATATTGTCACCGTTCCCGGAACGGCTAAAACAAACGTCGAGGGTGTATTTGCCTGTGGCGACGTACAGGATAAGAACTACCGCCAGGCCATCACGGCAGCGGGCACCGGCTGTATGGCGGCACTGGAGGCGGAACGCTTCCTGGCAGCGAAGGAGCTGGAGGTCGTTTCATAATACGCCCGGCTAGCGTAGCACGTATAACAAACGTGCTCTGTGGTAACAACCACGGAGCACGTTTGTCTTTGCGCACCTCACATTTTTTCGAGGACTGAAAGAATATTGCCGGAAGGATCTTTGAACCAGGCAATGACCGGGCCTCCGTTATCGCGCGATATGCCTTTGGCATCGGTCTTATACGACGGGTCGTCGTAACGTTCAAACTGCACGCCGCTTTGGGTGAGCGCATCCACGGTCTTTTCAACATCGTCTACCGGGAAATTGAGCACTGTATAGGTAGCCGGCTGATGATTGTCTTTGGGATAAAGGAGCACATCGCTCCGGTCGGCCAGGTGTAAGAGCAGCATGCCATCCTCTTCGGATACATTCAGTCCCAGCGTCTGCTGATAAAACTTCCTGGCTTGTGGGAGGTCTTTTACAGAAAAGCCGCTAAAGGCTTTCGCGTCTTTTAAGGTTAACATAATAAAGGGGTTTTAGTAAGACCTACAGACGGTAAAAAATCATTCCGCAACAGCGGCATGATCTGTCCGTAACAGATCATGCCACCGCGTATTATTTCTATGTATTATTTTTTTGCTTTCTCGGAAAAGCGCGCGCGTTTCACGCTGTCGATAACATCGAGCAGTCCGTCTTTCGGTGCATCACACGTCCATTCCCAGAACATGATACCATCAAGCTTTTGATCGATGGCGTATTCGGTCTTGAGCTTCATCGACTGTTTGTCGTCAAACGTGACAAAGCGCTTGTCTTTGGCGTTGTAGAGATAAGGTGCTTTTGCGGTAGCATCCCAATACTGTTGAAAACCTTTTGCAGGCGTTAGCTCGCTTGCAAACCGGCGATGGTCGATAAAGGACTTGAACTTGCCCGATTGAAACAGCCCGTTGTTAACATCGGCGACATTCTCCCACATGCGGCCGTAGAACGCGGCGCCGATCACCAGTTTGTTCCGGGGTATACCGAGCTTGATAAGATACTGCACGGCATTGTCGGTCGATTCATGTTGATCGGGATGTGAGTATAGTGGTGTGTGATGGCCCGTGCGCGTAGAGTAACCGTGCACGAGGTCGTAGGTCATGAGGTTGACACGATTGGCGATCGCCATGACGGCTTTCCAATCCACCGACTCGTCCAGGTATTTTTGAAAACCGCCGGCGGCAAAGCTCAATTCATACGCGGGCCCCGTGGTCTTGCGCAGCACGCGCAGGAGCTCGGTAAAGTTTTCCTTATCGGAGGCGGCATACGCATGGCCGGGAGGGCCCTGGATAGAAGGATATTCCCAGTCGAGGTCGAGGCCGTCGGCGTGAAAGTATTGGCTCAGCTGATGTACAGACTGTGCAAACTCGGTGCGACCGGCGTCCGTGGAAAATATATCGGAGCAGGTGGGGCAGCCTTCCCATCCGCCAAGCGAAAGAATGATCTTGAGGTCAGGGTTCTGTTTCTTTAACCCCACCAGCGCGCGGATCGTCGCCGAGTCGCGGGCGTTGTCGACGTTGAGCCGGTTGCCCTTTAAGTGGCAAAAGCTGTAAATGATGTGGGTGAGCTTTTTGGCCGGAATGCTATCGACCTTTTCCGGGCCGGCAGAGTAATAGGCAATTACAGAAAATGGGGTAGAAGCTTTTTGAGCGTGAAGACTGGCACTGACCATGAGTGCCAGCACAACTAAGAGCGTGCGAAAAATTGTCATGAATGCTTGGGTTGAAGATGACAAGGTCGCAGATTGCTGTGATCGCTGGATGATTTTTCGTATGAGCGGATATTTGACCGGGTGAGGCCGGGGTTGTGCTGTGTGTGTATAAAAATGAAAAAGCCCCGGTGGTTTGGCCGGAGCTCTTCTGCATAGCACAATTAAAAATAATTGTTTAACTTTTTGTCGGACTGATCAGCGCGCTACTTCTACCACGCCGCGGTAGTATCCTTTCACCCGCCGCTGGTTCAGCGACAGATCAAACGAGATGGCGTAGTCGCGACGGGCTTCGTCCAGCAGGCGGATGGTCACGGTGCCACCGTCAAGCTCTTTGTACACCTGGCCGCCTTCTTGTCGTTCCCGGTCATAATTCACTGTCGCATCCGCGTGGTAAAAGGTCTGCCCGGTTTGCACGTGTTCGGCGTCAAACGTGTAGGTTCCTTCCGGAAGCATTTCGGCCGCGTCGGTATACAGGTCGAACGACACGCTGTGTATTTTACGCGCCTTGCCGGGCGAGTCCAGGGTCACCGACCACACTTGTACCGTACTCTCTTCCGCCGGCGGATCCGGCTGCGCGATCGCAATGCCCGATACCAGCGCATACGATTTTCCGTCCACGATAAACTGATTGTTGAATCGCGATGCGTCGTCGAACGTGCACGACCCAAGCGTTATGGTCGAGGCCGTCAGCCAGGCAACAGGTAGATATGGATTGCGCATGCGCAGCACAGTAATTCAGGCGTTGTTACGATGCAAGGATAGCGGTTCGGAAGAGTGTATTTTTTTGAATCGTCCTGGAAATATTACACGTGCAGGGCGGTTGTCGAAAACATTAATTACTCGCCCACCCGGATACGCTGCCGGGATTTGCGTACTTTTGATCCTTAATTTTTCAGATCTTGAATTACTTATCCGCTGAAAGCGTCGGCAAGACGTTCTCCGATCGCTGGCTTTTCAAAGACATTACATTGGGCATTTCACAGGGCGAGAAATTGGCCCTGGTTGGCAATAATGGTGTCGGAAAATCAACCTTGTTAAAGATTCTTACAGGCGAGCTTGCGCCCGATGCCGGAAAAGTCAGTGTTCGGCAGGGCAAACGGTTGGGGTATCTTACGCAGCAACCCGTCGTGGCCAATGGCCTGACCGTGAAAGATGTGCTGTTTAACGACGACAACGAGATCGCCAAAGTCGTAAAAGAATATGAAGACTGTATTCACCATCCTGATACCTCGCCGGAAAAAATGCAGGCTGTGCTGGAGCGGATGGAAGAGCTGAAAGCCTGGGACTATGAAGCCAAGGTGCACGAGGTGATCGAGAAACTGGGCGTGCCCGACTTCGATAAGAAATTCAGCGAGCTCTCGGGTGGTCAGAAGAAACGTATCTTCCTGGCGCAGTTGCTGTTGCAAGAGCCCGACCTCATCATCATGGATGAACCCACCAACCACCTGGACCTATCGGCCATTGAGTGGCTGGAGAACTACCTGGCGGGTGCCAACATCACCCTGATCATGGTGACCCACGACCGCTACTTCCTCGACAACGTGGCGAACGAGATCATCGAGATCGACCGGGGGCAGCTGTTCCGTTATAAAGGCAACTACGCATACTTTCTGGAAAAGAAAGAACAGCGTGAAGAGATCTTAAAGGCGGAAGTCTCCAAGGCGCGCAACCTGCTCAAGAAAGAACTCGACTGGATGCGCCGTCAACCGAAAGCGCGCGGTACCAAAGCGAAGTATCGCGTTGAGGCATTTTATGACCTGCAGGAAAAGGCTTCACAGGACCTGCGCAAAGACAAGATGGAGCTGGACATCAATTCGTCCCGTCAAGGCGGCAAGATCCTGGAAGTAGAACATATCAACAAGAATTTCGGATCGCTGCCCATCGTGACCGACTTCTCCTTTGTATTTAAAAAGAACGACCGCATCGGCATCGTCGGCAAGAACGGCATCGGCAAGTCGACCTTTCTCGACATGCTCACGGGCAAACTGAAGCCCGATAGCGGTGAGATCAATCCGGGTGTCACGACGAAGTATGGATACTTCACCCAGGAGTCCATTACGCTGAATCTCGAAAACCGACTGATTGAAGAGGTGAAAGAGATTGCCGAGTTCATTACACTGTCGGACGGTTCGCAGGTATCGGCTTCCAAGTTTCTGGATTCCTTTCTGTTTCCCCCCGACAAACAATACAACTATATCAACAAGCTGAGCGGTGGTGAGCGGAAGCGTCTGCAGCTGCTCAAGTTGTTGGTGACCAATCCCAACTTCCTCATCCTCGACGAACCTACCAACGACTTTGATATTGACACACTAAATGTGTTGGAAGACTTCCTGGACAAGTTCTCGGGATGCCTGTTGCTGGTATCACACGATCGCTATTTCATGGACCATCTTGTAAACCAGCTGTTTGTGTTTGAAGGCAACGGAGTAATACGGCTCTTTAACGGCAACTATTCCGACTACCGCGACTGGGTAGAAGAGCAGGAAGCGCTTGGTGCTGCACCCGAGCCGAAGAAGGCTGCAACGCCTGAACCCGTCAAGACGCCCGACACCAAAGAGAAAAAGAAAGCTTCGTTTAAGGAGAAGCAGGAATACGAGAAACTACAAGCCGAGATCGACAAGCTTGAACAAGAGAAAAACGAGATCGCCGGCAAAATGAATTCGGGTGCCATTGATCACAAACAGTTGCAGGAGTGGTCGGCGCGGATTCAGGTAATCACAAAGTCTATTGACGAAAAAACGCTGCGCTGGCTGGAATTAGCCGAGCTTATGTAAACGAATCCGCGAACCTGTGCATTATTTAAAAACATTCTAAACACGCGTAATAATATTCTACCGTTGGAATAAAATTCAGCTTAGTTCAATCGAATGATATAACTTTAAGCAAACTTTATTTCGAACATGAACCTAAACACAGACGCGGAGAAGAAGAACACCTATGATGCTATTGTCGTGGGGACAGGTATCAGCGGTGGATGGGCAGCTAAAGAGCTCACCGAAAAAGGACTAAAGACGCTCGTGCTGGAGCGTGGCCGGATGGTGAAGCACCCCGATTACCCGACAGCGACGAAAGACCCGTGGGATTTCCCCAACGCGGGCAGACCCACACAGGAAGATTTGAAACAACAGGGCGTACAGGCCCGCACCGGATACACCGTTCAGCAAGCCACCAAGCATTGGTTTGTAAACGACCTTGAAAACCCTTACACCGAAGTACGCCGCTTTGACTGGATGCGTGGTTACCACGTAGGTGGCCGCTCCATCATGTGGGGCCGCCAAAGCTACCGTTGGAGCCCGATGGACTTCGAAGCCAACGCAAAAGACGGGATCGGCGTTGACTGGCCGGTCCGTTACAACGACCTGGCTCCCTGGTACGACTATGTTGAAAAATACATCGGTGTCAGCGGCAGTGTCGATGGTCTCGCACAACTCCCTGACGGCCAGTTCCTGCCGGCCATGGAGCTGAACTGCGTCGAGATCGACTTAAAAGATAAAGTTAAAACGAAATTTGATCGGGCGCTGACCATTGGCCGTGTAGCGCACGCTACCGCGCCCGTGCCGCACAGCCCGCAACGGGGCACCTGTCAGTACAGGAACCTGTGTAGCCGCGGTTGCCCGTATGGTGGCTATTTCAGCAGTGTGTCCTCTACGTTGCCGGCCGCCGAGAAGACGGGCAACATGACGCTGCGTCCGAATTCCATTGTATATGAGCTGGTCTACGACGAACAGAAGAAAAAAGCCACCGGCGTGAAAGTACTTGACGCGGAGAGCGGAGAGCAGACGGAATTCTTTGCAAAAGTGATCTTCCTGTGTGCGTCTACTTTCGGTTCAACCTTCATTATGCAGAACTCGATCTCCAACCGTTTCCCCAACGGCTTTGGAAACGACAGCGGCGAGCTGGGTCACAACATTATGGACCACCACCTGAGCGTGGGTGCCGGTGCGTCTGTAGAAGGCTATGAAGACAAATATTACTTTGGCCGCAGAGCCAACGGCTTCTATATCCCGCGTTACCGGAACATCGGCGGCGACAAGCGCGACTACCTGCGCGGCTTTGGCTACCAGGGTGGTGCCAGCCGTCAGGGATGGTCAAGCCTGGTGTCTGAGCTCAGCCTCGGCGCGGGCCTGAAAGAAGCGGCTGCCAAGCCGGGTGGATGGACCATCGGTATGGGTGGCTTTGGCGAGATCCTGCCGTACCACGACAACAAGGTATACATCAACAAAGACAAGAAAGACAAATACGGCCTGCCTACACTCACATTCGATGCCGACCTGCACGACAACGAATACAAAATGCGTAAGGACATGGCCGCCGATGCTGCCGAAATGCTCGAGGCTGCCGGCTATAAGAATGTACACACGTTCGACAACAAGATCGGTGTCGGCCTGGGCATTCACGAAATGGGTACTGCCCGTATGGGCAAAGACCCCAAGACATCGGTACTGAACAAATTCAACCAGGTACACGCCTGCAAGAACGTGTTCGTAACAGACGGCTCGGCCATGGCCTCGTCTGCCTGCCAGAACCCGTCGCTGACCTACATGGCACTGACGGCCCGCGCAGTAGATTTCGCAGTAAACGAATTGAAGAAACAAAACCTGTAATCATTACGATATGGATCGCAGAGAAGCATTACGACGCACTGCCTGGATCATGGGGGGCGTTATATCCGCGCCGGCACTGGCAGGCCTGCTGAAAGGCTGTGCCGCCAAACCGACAATCGACTGGAAACCGTCGTTCTTTAACGACCAGCAAGGCATCCTGGTAACACAGGTGGCCGAGATCATCATCCCGAAGACCGATACCCCCGGCGCCAAAGAAATCGGCGTACCGGGATTCATCGACCAGATGCTGAAGGAGGTATACACCAAAGAAGATCAGGACAAGTACCTGGCCAGCCTGAAAGCTTTTGACGAAGAAGCTCAAAAAGAGCACGGCGACGCCTTCATCGACCTGGACCCCGAGAAACAAACTGCGTTCGTGAATAAAATCCACAGCGCTGTGTTAAACGATACTACCGAGAATGCACCGGCATACCGCGACTTTTTGATGAAGACGAAGGAACTCACGTTGCTGGGATTCTTCACTTCGAAAGTGGGTGCTTCGGAGATACTGCAGTATGTGGCTGTTCCTGGCGCGTATAAGGGTTGTATCCCGGTGTCAGAAGCGGGTAATGGTAAGACCTGGGCAACTTAGTCTAAAGTTAAGTAAAGTATATAGTGTGGCTGCCGGCCTGTTGTCTGATAGATGACAGGCCGGTGGTGTTTTATAGAGGCCTCAGGGTCTTCGCGTCCCGGCTTTCTGTTGATATTCTTTCGGGGTAATTCCGAACTCCCCTTTAAAACATTTTGAGAAATACGATAGGTTTGAAAAACCCACCGCGTACATAATCTCCGAGATATTACCTTCCTTATTCGCCAACAGCAACGAGGCCTTCTTAATCCGATACTTCCGAATAATATCGTTTGGCGATAGCCTGGTGGTGGACTTCAGCTTCCGGTATAAATGCGTCGAGCTCATTCCCACTTCATCACTCAGCATCTCCACACTGAATTCGGGATTCGCAATGTTCGCTTCGATAATGCTCATGACCTTCTTGATGAACTTATCATCCACATTCTCACCCGAGCCTTCTTCAGGCTGTAATATCAATTCGTGCCGGAAGTAATCGGCCAATTCCTGTTTTCGCTGTAACAAGTGATCCATGTGCGCTTCCAGCAGATCAATGTCAAAGGGTTTCGTAAGGTAACTATCAGCCCCCGTGCGAAGTCCTTCTACCTGCTGAGATGTAAGCGTACGCGCCGTCAGCATGATGACAGCAATGTGACTGGTCTTGGGGTTGCTCTTAATCTGACGGCACATGGTAAGGCCATCCATGACCGGCATCATGATGTCGCTGATGATCAGCTCGGGCAGGAAGCTGGTAGTTTTGTCCAGTCCTTCTTCGCCGTTGGATGCCGTGATGAAATTATACTTGTCGTGCAGGCTGGCCTGTATGAAGGTAATAATGTCGGCGTTGTCTTCGATGATCAGGATCAGGGGTTTGTCTGATGCAAGTCCTAAATGGTATGTATTCTCTTCTGCGCCGGCATGGTCTGCTTTCACAGCGACCAGGTCGATCTCTTGCTGTGCCGGTGAGTCGATGGGCAAGTGCCCACTGCCCAACGGCAGTGTGAGTGTAAAGGTGGCACCCTGGCCGGGTATGCTGGTCACCTGGATATCGCCCTGGTGGAGACGTGCGTACTCGGCCACGAGCGTCAGGCCGATGCCCGAGCCAATCTCCATCTTCTGCGCGGCGTCGGTCTGGTAGAAGCGATCAAAGATGCGCGGCAGCTCTTCGGTGGCGATGCCGATGCCCGTGTCGGCTACAACAAGCTGCACCGCGCCATCGCGGTAGCCGGGCAGCTCCGTGGCTAATGTCAACGTCGCGGTAATGCTACCGCCACGCGGTGTAAACTTGAATGCGTTGGAGAGCAAGTTGAATAGAATGGTTTCTACTTTCTCCTGGTCAGCCCAGATGCGACAGCTTTCTGTCGACGATGCAAAACTAAAGCGGATGTCGTGACGGCCGGCTTTGTCCGAGAACAGCGCACACAGCTCACGGCAGAACGGTACGAGGTCAAACGCTGTCATGCGCAGGCTGAGGGCTTCGTCTTCCAGCTTGCGGAAGTCTAAGATCTGGTTTACCAGCCGCAGCAGGCGTTGGGCATTCTTCTCGGCCAGTCCGATCAGCAACTGACCTTCGCCGGGCAAATCACCGCGTTTGAGCAACTGTTGCAAGGGCGGTAGAATGAGGCTGATGGGTGTGCGCAGCTCGTGCGAGATATTCGTGAAGAACTGCTGCTTGGTTTGTACGATCTCTTCGGCGTGTTCTTTTTCCAGCCGGGTAATACGCAGCTCATTGCGCAGGTTTAAGCGCGAGGTATACGTGCGCAGGGCGAGGAGGATCAGCGCGACGATCAGGACCGCATAAAATACCAGGAAGAGCGGGCTGAGCAACAGGGGCGGATGTACGCGTATCTGCACCGTGGCAACATGCGGACTCCAGAGGCCGTAGTTGTTGGTGCCTTTTACCTGGAAGGTATACGTGCCGGGCGTCAGATTGGAATAGACGGCAAAGTTCTTTTCACCCGATACATAATTCCAATCGTTGTCAAAGCCGTCCAGCCTGTAGGCATAGACACTGGCCGCGGGTTTCCAATAATGCAATGCCGAGAACTCAAAAGCGATCGAACGATGGGCGTACTCCAATTCCAGCGAAGGGGTTACGGCAATATCCTGTGTGAGCAAGGTTTCGCCGTCGAGGGTCTGGCCGGGCAGGAGAGGGTGGTGGTTCACTTCCAGCGAGGTGATGTATACCTGTGGTGCAAAGCTGTTGGGTTTTACCTGGGGCGATACGGTGACGTAGCCGTTGTCACCGCCAAAGATGATCTCGCCGGCCGGCGTGTGGGTGACGCAGCCTTCGAAAAAGCTCTTGAGGGGAATCTCATCATCCAGGGGTAATAGCTCGACCTGCGCGTTTTGCGCGGAGAGCTTGAGCAAGAGGTTGCCGGCGGCGCACCAGATGTTACCGGTGGCGTCTTCGGTAATGCTGGCGGGAAGAATGTCTTTGCCCATGACCAACGGATGGCGTATTGCCGAATCGGTCTGCGGATTGTACTCGATCAGTGCATTGGTCGTACCGGCCCAAAGGCGGCCGTTGCGCGAGAAATAAAAACAGTTGATGTCCTGGCGTCCGGCCACCCGGTTGAAGGAGGGCACGGACGTGCTTTTGTGTGTTTGCAGGTCGATGCGCAGCAGCCCCGTGTACGGTGTTGTCCAGATGGCGTTGGCGCCGCTGACGGTTTTGGGTGAACCAAATTCTCCGGCGCGCTCGAACCGCAGCGCTTGCAGCTCGCGGAAATTGCCGACGACTTTAAACAAACCGCCTTCCCACGCGCTAACCCAAAACGAGCCGTCCGTACCCTTTGTGAAGCGGGCGATGTAATTCGACGTGAGACCATTTGTAGCATTGGCGGGTATGGCATACATCTTTTGCTGCGCCTCATCCCATACATTGATACCCCCCGCGGTGCCGATCCAGATGCGGCCATAGTCATCTTCTTCCAGGGCGTACGTATTGTTGAGCTGAATGCGGTTGTTCTCCGGCGAGCCGGCTTCAAATACACGCCGCGTGTTTTTCTCGGGGTCGATGCGAATTACACCGTGCAGCGTGGCCAGCCACAGCACATTGTTGCGCGTTACCAATACGGCCTTTACCTGGTTGCCCACCGTCTGGTCTGCCAGCGGGTAGGATACTTCCTGGTAGCGGTAAAACGGTTGGAAGCCGTTCATGCGGCTCAAGCCGTTAGACGTTACAAACCAGGTGATGCCGGCATTGTCTTCAAAGATCTGCCAGATAACGTTGTTGGCAATGGAATAGGGCAGGCGTGGGTTGTGAAAATAGGCGTGGGCCTCGCTGGTCTTCGGGTCGAATACATTCAATCCAAAGTCCGTGCCCAGCCACAGGTTGCCGTGGGCATCGGGGTATATACATTTGATCACCTCGTTGCTGAAGCGGGTGTTGCGCTCGGTATACTGTTGGTAGCGGCCGGTATACGTATTAAACAGGCAGAGGCCCGTTTCGGTGCCCACCCAAAGCAGCGAGTCGGAAGTGGATGAATACGGACGGATATCGCCGCAGATCAGGTTATTCCTGAGCGCCGGCTTATAGGGCTTTTTCAGATCGAAGCGCGTGAACGTACTTTGCCCGGACGGCAGTTTATTTAAACCATCGTACGTACCCACCCATACAGTGCCGGCAGTGTCCTCATAAATGGCGCGGACCGTGTTATGGCTCAGGTGATTGGCCTCGGCCGTCAGTACGCTGTGCGTGCCGGTGTATGTATCATAGCGAATCAAACCGGTAGCCGTTCCGACCCAGAGTATACCCCGGCGGCCGGGGGCGAGCGTGCGCACAATGCGGTCTTCGCCAAGGGGGATGCGTGTTACTTCAAACGTGCCGGTGTGGATGCGGCAGAGGCCCTTCCATGTGCCGATCCAGAGGTAGTCGCCGATGGCCACGAGCGAGCTGATCTCGTTGGTGGTGAGGGAATGTTCTGACTCCGTTTGCTTAAAGGTAAGGAACCGGTGGCCGTCGTAGCGGCACAGGCCGTTGGCGGTGCCCACCCAGATGAAGTTGCGCGTATCCTGGGCGACGGCGCTGATGATGTTGGACGGCAGGCCGTCGTGCATGGACAACGTCGAGAACAACGGCGAATCTTGCGCAGCGACGTGAAGCGTGCCCGCCCACAGGCAGCAGGTGATCATTGCCACCCGCCGGCAGTCATTACGCCGTGGGAATAGGTTCAGGAATGATCGCAACACATGTCTCGCCATACGGCACCAGCTTGCACAGGTAAAATAGAGACGCTTTTTAGCACGTCAGGAATCGATTTCCGGAAACCGTTTTCGGTCCTTTGGGAAACCTTGTCGAAAAGTACTTCGAAAGGTAGGATTATTCTCTAAAATGGTTGGATTTTGTTGCTTCCTGTAGGATTTGTGGCAGTCTCCGCAACGGGTTGCATAATAACTTGCAAACGGTTGAATAAACATAACCAGTTCGTATGAGCAAAAAATTACTCTTCATTTTTTCATTCCTGATAACGGGGTGCTGCAGCCTGCTGGCACAGCAGATCGTGAAGGGAAAGGTGACAGATGAGAACGGGGCGGAACTGCCGGGTGTAAATGTCCTTATTAAAGGAACCGCCGTCGGCACCGCAACGGATGCTGAAGGCATATACTCGTTGACAGTGCCGGCGGATCAGGCGACAGGAGGCGTGATTGTCTTTTCGTTTATCGGGTACCTTTCAGAAGAAGTGGCCATCAACGGCCAGACCACGGTGGATATGCGGATGATCCCGGATATTCTCACGCTGGGTGAGGTGGTCGTGGTCGGTTATGGTACGCAGACCAAGAAAGATGTGACCGGCGCCATGGTGGCCGTAACAAACAAAGAGTTTAACAAAGGACAGAATGTAACGGCCGACCAACTCATCATGGGCAAGGTCGCGGGCGTACAAATTACCTCCAACGGTGGCGCTCCCGGCTCCGGCAGCCAGATCCGCATCCGCGGTGGGTCATCGCTCAATGCGAGCAACGACCCACTCATTGTGATCGACGGTGTACCCCTGGACAACGACCGCACGGCCGGTTCACCCAACCCACTGTCGCTTATCAACCCCGACGACATCGAGAGCTTTAACATTCTAAAAGATGCATCCGCTACCGCAATCTACGGATCGCGTGCATCCAACGGTGTCATCATTATCACGACCAAGAAAGGTAAGGCGGGCGACAAGATGCAGGTGCACTTCAGCTCGCAGGGGTCGGTCTCTAAAGTAGTAAAAACACTCGACGTGTTAAGCGCTGACGAGTTTCGTGCGGTAGTAGGCCAATATGCGAACGCTGGCGACAAAACCCGTCTCGGTACCGCCAATACCGACTGGCAGGATGCCATCTTCCGTGATGCCTATACTTATGACAATAATCTGAGCCTGAGCGGCGCCTTTAAAAAAATACCCTACCGGCTATCGGTTGGCCGGTTGAGCCAGGAAGGGATCCTGTTGTCGTCGAAGCTCGAAAGAACGTCGGCTGCGTTGAACCTCAATCCTACGTTCCTGGACGATCACCTGAAAGTGAACATGAGCCTGAAAGGCTTAATGACCGAAAGCCAGTTCGCCGACGAGGCAGCAATCGGTACAGCAGCATCCTTCGACCCGACGCAACCCATCCGTGCCGACTACCCGGCTTACGATGGCTACTTCGAATGGATCCAGGGAAACGGTAATCCTACTGGTCTTGCTCCACGCAACCCCGTAAGTATCCTGAGCCAGCAAGACGGTCGAGCCGATGTTAAACGGAGCATTGGCAATCTGCAGCTGGATTACAAGCTGCACTTCCTGCCCGCGCTACGCGCCAATCTCAACATGGGCTATGACATTTCGGAAAGCGATGGTACGACCACATTACCGGCGACGATGGCTTCGGTGATGCTCCAGGGCGGCACGCACAATGTCTATACACAAAAGAAGCAGAACAACCTGCTGGATTTTTACCTGAATTATGTAAAAGAGCTGCCCGGCCTACACAGTAAGGTGGATGTTACCGCAGGTTATTCATATCAAAGCTTCACCACTAAGAACCCTGCCAGCTATACCCTCAGCATTCAGAACGAGGGAGACACGCTAAACCGTGTCGAGCCGGTAGAGCTGAAAAATGTATTGGTATCTTTCTTTGGTCGTTTGAACTATAGCTTTAAAGACCGTTACCTGTTGACGGCAACGCTGCGTCGCGATGGATCGTCGCGGTTTAGTCCCGACAGCCGCTGGGGTACTTTCCCCTCGGTGGCCCTGGCGTGGCGTATCATGGACGAACCTTTTATGCAGGATGTGAAAGGCCTTACCGATCTAAAGCTTCGGGCAGGCTATGGCGTAACGGGTCAACAGGACCTGGGTGCGACATCGCAAGGATACTATCCGTACCTGGCGCGCTATGTACGTAGCAACGCAGAGGCCAGCTACCTGTTTGGCGATACCTACATCCGCACGCTGCGCGCGCAAGGATATGATTTTAACATCAAGTGGGAAGAGACGCAATCGTACAATGTAGGGATTGACTACGAGTTCCTGGCCGGGAAGGTCTATGGTAGTGTAGATTATTATCAAAAGAAGACAAAAGATCTATTGGCCGAGATTCCGCTGCCGGCTGGCTCGAACCTGACAAACCGCCTGTTTACCAACGTAGGCGAAGTGGAAAACCGCGGCGTGGAAGCATCGGTGAATGTGAAGGCCGTGGAGCGCGGCAAGTTTGCCTGGGATATCGGCGTCAATGCTACCTATAACAAAAACGAAGTATTGCGCCTCAGTAAAACCGCCAATGAAAGCTCAGCGGGTATTGAAGTAGGAGACATCGGTGGGGGCGTGGGCAACCGCATCCAGATCCACACGGTAGGGTATGCGCCATACTCGTTTTATGTATACAAGCAGGTATACAATGAACAGGGTGCTCCGCTGGAGGGTGTGTACGAGGATTTGACTGGCGATGGCGAGATCACGGCCGACGACAAATACCGCTATCACAACCCCGCGCCGAATGTGTTTCTGGGCTTCAATACCCGGCTTTCGTACGATCGCTTTACCCTGTCCATGGTGGCGCGGGCTTCCTTCAGGAACTACGTGTATAACAATAGTGCCGCCAATGCATATTTCTCCAACGTGTCGCAAAGCGGTTACCTGGTCAATATATCCGCAGCGGTATATGATACCCGGTTCGTGGGGCCGAACGACGCCAATCGTCAATACTCGGATCATTTCGTCGAGAACGCATCGTTTCTGCGCATGGATAACATCAACCTGAGCTACCACGTGGGAAAGGTGGTCAAAGAGAAGCTCGACGTGAACGTGTCGGCTACCTGTCAGAACGTGTTTGTGATCACGAACTACAGCGGTCTCGATCCGGAGACTTCTACCGGTCTGACCAACTCGTTCTATCCGCGTCCGCGCGTATTTACACTCGGTCTGACACTTGATTTTTAATCTTAACGGAGCGAAACACATGAAGACAACATTCATCAAAAATATAGCCTTCACCGCCACGCTGGCGTTGGGCGTGCTCGGCTGTACCGACGACCTGGACCAGGTTCCTAAATACGAAGATACATCGGCCAATATCTATAAAGACTTTGCCAACTATAAGTCCATCCTGGCCAAGGCATATTCCGGCCTGGCATTGACAGGTTCACAAGGTCCCGAAGGCAATCCGGACATCAAAGGTGGAAACGAAGGGTTCTCGTCGTACCTGCGCCAATACTGGCAATTACAGGAACTGTCTACGGATGAGGCCGTGATCAGCTGGACCGATGCAGGCCTGCCGAACCTGCATTCCATGGATTGGACGAGCACCAACCAGTTTATAGAAGCGCTGTACTACCGTATATTCTATCAGGTAGCGATCTGCAACGAGTTTATTCGCGAAACGACCGATGGCAAACTGAGTGAGCGCGGCATTACCGGTGCGGATTTCGAAGAAGCCAAACATTACCGGGCAGAGGTGCGCTTTCTGCGTGCATTGAGCTACTGGCATGCGATCGACCTGTACGGCAGCGTGCCGTTCGTCACCGAAACTGACGAAGTAGGCTCTTTCTTTCCGAAACAGATCTCACGTGCAGACCTGTTTGCCTACCTCGAAAGTGAGCTGACGGCCATCGAATCAGAGTTGGTACCCGCCCGTCAGAATGAATACGCCCGTGCCGATCAGGCTGCAGCCTGGGCGTTGCTGACCCGATTGTACATGAATGCCGAAGTGTACACCGGTCAGGGGCGCTATACAGACGCCATTACCTATGCCAGGAAGGTGATCGATGCCGGCTACACGCTGGAAGAAAATTTTGAGCACAACTTCCTGGCCGATAATGATCAGTCTACCGAAGTTATTTTTCCTGTGGCGTCTGACGGCCTGCGTATTCAAAGCTATGGCGGCATGAACTATATTTTGAAAGGCCCCATTCCGAGAGGTAAAAATGTGGAATACGGTATCGACGCAGGCTGGTCTGGTCCGCGCGCTACGAAAAACATAGTGGACTTGTTTCCGCCGATTGGCAGCGGTATCGATGAGCGTGAGATGTTCTTTACCGAGGGTTACACGCTGGAGATCGGAAGTGTTGCTTCGGAGACAGACGGTTATCCGATCATCAAATTTAAAAACATCACCTCTACGGGCCAGCCCGGATCACACGTCATCTTTGTGGATACCGACTTCCCGATGTTCCGGTTGGCAGACATATACCTCCTGTATGCCGAGGCCGTCCTGCGCAATGGACAGGGTGGAAGCCGCGGCGAGGCGTTGGGGTATGTAAACGACTTGCGCGAGCGTGCTTACAACAATACCAGCGGTAACATTACCGACGGACAGCTTACACTGGATTTTCTCATCGACGAACGTGGACGCGAGCTGGCGAGCGAAGCCGTGCGGCGTACGGACCTGATCCGCTTTGGTCGCTTTACCGAGGACACCTATCTGTGGCCCTGGAAAGGTGGAGTAGAGAATGGCCGCGGGGTAGAGTCTTACCGCAAACTATATCCGATTCCGCAGTCGGATCTGATTGCCAATCCGAATCTTGATCCGAAGGTAAACGGCTATTAATCATGTCGCGGATGTTTTTAAAACAGACAACTATGAAGAAATTACTAAGCTATACGATAGGCGTATGCCTGCTGGTCCTGGCCGCCTGTGATGAAGACGGCACCAATACGGTGCTGTCGCCGGGTGAAGATTCGCAACTCACGGCCTCGAAGGCTGAGATTGTGCTGACGATGGAAACGGCTGCCGAAACGGCGGTAGTGTTTGAGCGTACCGATACGGAATATGGTTTTTCTGCGGCGGTAACCTACACATTGGAGCTTGATAAGAAGAGCGATAACTTTGAGTCGCCCCGTATGGTAATCCTGGGGGCAACGCCGGAGGTGGCGTTGACAGTGACACAACTGAACGACATGATGCTGGCGGAAGAGCTGCCGGGCGAAGAGGTGGCAGACGTGGTCGTGCGCATTCGTTCGGATGTGTCGACGTCTGTCGACTCGCGCTATTCCAATACAGTCGAGCTGAAGGTGACGCCCTATATTGCCGAGCCTCCGTATTTAACCATATTCCAGGTAGGTGACGCCGCCGAATTTGGATGGGATGCCAACGTGGCCAGCCCGATGTTCCGCAGCGAGGCAGACAACTTCACCTATACGTTCACCGGGCACTTAAATGCCGGCCAGCTCAAGATCCTGGCGTACCAGGGCCTCTGGGCGCCGATGTGGGGCGTGAATGGCTCGGACGTGTTCTTCCGCGCAACAGATGCAGATCCCGACCCGGGCGCCTTCATGGTCGGCAGTGCCGGTTATTATACCTTTTCGCTGGACATTCTGAAAATGAAATATACCCTGGAAAGTTATGATGAGGCGAGCGCGCCGGACTACACAGGTGTTAATATCACCGGTGACTTTAGTGGCTGGGCATTGATCCCCATGGCCAATACCGCGGCGAATCCGCACGTGTGGACGCTTGACTATACGTTTGATGCCGATGTCGCCATTAAACTGGCAACGGATGGCTGGACGGCCCAGTGGGGTACCGTCGGTGTAGGCGACAAGCTCTACGGCACGGCTGTGCCCGCAGGTAACGACGACAAAATTGAAATTGTCGCGGGCAGCTATACCATCCTCTTCAACGACCTTACCAGGCAGTTTCTGCTGATTCCTCAAGAATAACGTCCCGAACCCCACAGGCACGGAACCGGCATACGCCTTCGGTTTCGTTGCCTGGCGGGGTGAGGATGTTTTACAACAAAACCATGAGCTTTCATTATATACGAATATACGTGGCCATTGTGCTGACCTCGGTAGCGCTGGTGGCCTGTCAGGACGACGACGGGGCCACAGCCCAGACAGAACAAAAGCTGGCATATTACGGTGCAGATCTTTCCTACGTCAATCAGATCGAAGAGCACGGTGGCGTCTATAAAGACGATGGCCAGCAACAGTCGCCGTATGTGATCTTTAAGAATCACGGTACAAACCTGGTGCGGCTGCGGCTGTGGCACAACCCTTCCTGGACGAAGGAGGTATACGGTGCCGACGGTAAGAAAATGTATAGTGATTTGAAGGACGTAGAGGTGTCTATCCGTCGTGCGAGGGAGGAAGGCATGGAAGTACTGCTTGACTTCCATTATTCCGACACGTGGGCTGATCCTGCCGCTCAGGACGTTCCTGCGGCATGGGCCAACATTACGGAGCCCGACGTACTGAAAGATTCCATTTACAATTATACGTTCGAGACGCTGCGTTACCTGAACGGCAAGGGACTTATGCCCGAGCTGGTACAGATTGGTAACGAGACAAACTGTGGCCTGCTGTTTACGGATGCGCCCGAGGGTTTTCCGACGTGCAACGTCTGCGAGGGGAAATGGGCAGAGACCGGTGCGGTGATCAATCGTGCCATCGACGCCGTGCGCGATGTAGCCGACGAGTCGACGATCAAGACCAAAGTGATTCTACACATTGCCGATCCAAAGAACGTCAAATGGTTCTTTGATAACCTGACCACTACCGGCAGTGTAACCGATTTTGACATTGTCGGATTTTCATACTATCCGCTCTGGCATACAACCGTTGCGCCCGACAAGCTTTCCGAGACCATTGCCGGGTTTAAGAGCGCGTATAACAAGGACGTGATGATCCTGGAAACGGCTTATCCGTGGACGATGGAAGCGCAGGATAGCTACACAAACCTGTTTGGAAGCGATCCCATATTGCCTGGCTATTCGTACACCCGTCAGGGACTCGAAAAACTGCTGCGCGATATGGCGCAGGAAGTGCACGATGGTGGCGGCCTTGGTATGATCTACTGGGAACCGGCCTATATCAGCTCCAACATGAAGGATACCTGGGGCGCGGGATCGTCGTGGGAGAACTGCGCGCTCTTCGACTTTTCGGGTAATGCGATCCCGGCGATCCACTACATGGAAGAATAGTCTCTCTACTTTTTAACGGGATATGCTTTTGAAACGAACTGCCTTATTGATACTGGCAGCCGTGCTCACTACGGCCACGCTGTCTGCTCAAACACCTCGAAAGCATCTATTGCTGGATGAAGGGTGGAAGTTCCACCTGGGCCACGCAGCCGATGCTACGAAGGATTTTAATTTCACCATCGCTAACCTGTTTTCGAAGGCGGGCAAAGCCGGCGGCACGGCCGTTGGCCCGAAGTTTGACGATCAGGCGTGGACGGGTATAACCCTGCCGCACGATTGGGCTATCGCTCTGCCGTTTGAAAATTCGGACAATGCCGATGTCATGGGGCATGGGTACAAGCCGGTGGGAGGGTTGTATCCGCAGAATAGCATCGGCTGGTATCGTAAGACGTTTGTTATCATGCCAGCGGATTCAGGCAAGCGGGTCTCCATTCAATTTGACGGTGTCTTTCGCGATTGCCAGGTGTGGTTGAATGGCTTTTACCTGGGTCGCAATGAAAGTGGTTATGTGGGGTTTGAATATGATATTACCGACTATATCCAGTTCAGGCAGGAGAATGTGCTGGTCGTGCGCGTGGACGCTTCGCAGTATGAAGGATGGTTCTATGAGGGGGCAGGAATCTACCGCCATGTGTGGCTGAATCAGTATGAGAACCTGCACGTCGCGTCGAACGGTGTATTTTTTCAGAGCACGGTCGCGGGGCGTGATGCCACGATTGCTGTGCAGACTTCCGTGATGAATGATGGATTGGCCGCCGGGCAGGGCAGTGTCCTGACCTATATCACCGATCGCAACGGTAAGGTATTGGTACAGGCTGCTGAAAAGCCGGTTGCATTGGCAGGCCGGAGCACAGCGGTCGTGCAACAGGAACTGACGATCAAAGATGCGCGGTTATGGTCGTTGGAAGATCCGTACCTGTATAAGGTAGTGAGTGTTGTTAAGCAGGACGGTCATATAGTCGATCAGGTTCGTCGGCGTTTAGGCGTTCGTACGGTGACGATCGAAGCGGCTACCGGGTTATCGCTGAACGGTAAACGAATAAAGATTCAAGGTGTAAACTGCCACCAGGATCATGCGGGCGTTGGATCGGCACAGCCGGACTACCTGCACTATTACCGCATTCGACGCTTGCAGGAGCTTGGCGTCAATGCATATCGTACAAGCCACCACGCACCGACGCCGGAGCTGCTCGATGCCTGCGACTCGTTGGGCATGTTGGTGCTGGACGAAGCCCGGTTGTTAAGCAGCTCGGCCGAGTACCAGGATCAATTCCGCCGCCTGATCGAACGCGACCGGAATCATCCGTCCGTATTTCTATGGTCTATTGGTAACGAAGAAGGCTATGCGCAAACCAACAGCTTTGGCAAACGCATCGCATTGTCGATGCTGGCCTTGCAGCACCAGCTCGATCCAACGCGTACCAGCACGTACGCGGCCGATCTCGGCAATGTGTTTCCGGGTGTAAATGAAGTCATTCCCATTCGTGGATTCAATTATCGCGAAAAGCATGTTGTGGCCTATCATCAGGATCATCCGGAGCAGCCGATCGTAGGCACTGAAATGGGAAGTACCGTGACGACGCGGGGCATCTATGCGGTGGACTCGGTCAAGGGCTATGTGCCCGATCAGGATATTACAGCACCCTGGTGGGCTTCCACGGCTGAAGCGTGGTGGCCGTTGGCCGCGGAGAACGACTGGTTTATGGGCGGCTTCGTCTGGACGGGGTTTGACTATCGTGGCGAGCCGACACCGTTTCAATGGCCGAATATCAGCTCACATTTCGGTATCATGGATGTGTGCGGGTTTCCCAAGAATATTTATTACTACTATCAATCGTGGTGGACTGATAAAGACGTGCTCCACATCTCGCCGCATTGGAACTGGAAAGGGCAGGAAGGCAAGAACATCGACGTGTGGGTGAACTCCAACGCCGACCAGGTCGAGCTATTCCTCAATGGCAAGAGTCTGGGTAAAAAGGCTATGCCGCGTAACCGGCACTTGCAATGGAGTGTGCCATACCGTGCCGGTACATTATCAGCCGTGGGTACAAAGCATGGGCGTACGATCCGTACACAGGTGCAGACAACGGACGCACCAGATGTGATTGAGCTTTCGACCGAGCGGACAATTGTATTAGCGGATGGACGTGACGCTGCGGTGATAAACGTGACCGTGAAAGATAAGCGCGGAAGGGAAGTGCCGGATGCAGGCAACCTTGTGCGCTTTCGTGTGCAAGGTGACGCCCGGATCATCGGTGTGGGTAACGGTGATCCCAGTAGCCACGAAGCAGATCAATGTGCCCCCGGTGCCTGGCAGCGATCGTTGTTTAATGGTAAATGCCAGGTGATTATACAGTCTGGTAAGACGGCGGGTGCGATTCGATTGGATGCCACCAGTGACGGGCTTCGGCCGGCAGTGGCAACAATACAGGCGACTGCCACAAAATAAAATCGAGAACGGAAAAATATAGAAGCATGAAGGCAAGAGTATTATTGTTGATCGTAACGTGTATTATCAGCGCCACCAGCTGGGCGCAAAAAGGAACCGATGTGTATGTGGACAAGGACGGCATTATGCGGTGGGGAAAAACCAACGAAGAGGTACGTGCCTTTGGTGTGAACTACACTGCGCCGTTTGCGTTTGCCTACCGCACAGCGAAACAACAAGGTGTTGATTTGAAGAAAGCCATCGACGATGATGTATACCACTTTGCCCGCCTGGGCTTTGATTTGTACCGCGTACACGTGTGGGATTGCGAGATCAGCGATAGCGTTGGAAACCTGTTAAACAACGTACACCTGGAGCTCTTCGACTACATGCTCAAGAAGATGAAAGATCGCGGTATGAAGTTCATGATCACCCCCATTGCCTACTGGCAGAACGGATGGCCCGCACCCGATGAAAAAACGCCCGGCTTCTCGTCGAAGTATGGCAAGGGCGATTGCCTGACCAACGAAGGCGCCATTCGCGCGCAGGAAAATTACCTGTACCAGTTCCTGAATCACGTCAACCCACATACCGGTTTGGCATATAAGAACGATCCGGATATTATTGCCTTCGAGGTATCGAACGAGCCGCACCACGGAGAGCCGGCGGCCAAGGTGACTGCGTTCATCAAACGCATGGTAACGGCCATGAAAAAGACCGGGAGCAAGAAGCCCGTGTTTTATAACATCAGCCATAGCATTCATCTGGCCGACGCGTATTTCAATGCCGGTATTCAGGGCGGAACATTCCAATGGTATCCCACGGGACTGGGTTCCAATCATGAGCTGGGCGGCAACCTGCTGCCCAACGTGGATAATTACGTCGTACCCTTTGCGGCAAATCCCGGCTTTAAGAAGATCGCCAAGCTGGTATACGAGTTCGATGCCGCCGACGTAGGCCGGTCGTATATATATCCTGCGATGGCACGCAGCTTCCGCACGGCGGGCATGCAGATCGCCACGCAGTTTGCCTACGACCCGACCTACATGGCCGACGTCAACACCGAATACGGCACACACTATATGAACCTGGTGTATGCACCGCAGAAAGCCCTTAGCCTCAAGATTGCCGGTGAAGTATTCCGAACGGTGCCGCTGTACAAAAGCTATGGCCGCTATCCAGCTAATGCAACCTTTGAGGACTTTAGCGTAAGCTATGAACAGGACCTCGCGCAAATGGTGACGGCGCAGAAGTTCTTTTATACGAACAACACCCGCACAGTGCCTCCTGCTGCTGAGAAGCTGGAAGAGATCGCCGGCTGGGGCAACTCGCCCGTGGTGCAGTACAGCGGTACGGGTGCTTATTTCATCGATCGCGTAACACCCGGCATATGGCGATTGGAAGTTATGCCCGATGCGGTGTGGGTGGACGATCCGTTTAGCAAGGCCAGCCCTTCTAAAAAGATGGCGGTTGTGCAGTCGCGTGCGCGGTTGATCAATATCCAACTACCAGATTTGAAAGATGGATATGCCGTGCAGGGTATGAATGCGGGCAATGCTTTCTCGGCCACCGCGGATGGAACTTCGTTTACCGTTACGCCGGGAACGTATTTGCTAACGCGAAAGGGCGCCACGGTCGGGGATTTGAACGTTCGTCTTCACAACAACATCGGCCTGCGGGAGTTTTTCGCGCCGGGCTCAAGCGTAACGGAAACGTACGTGCTACACAAGCCGCTCACAGCAGCCACGGAAGGCGATGCTTACACCGTAGAGGCAAACATTATTACCGCAACAGTACCGGACGCTGTTGAGCTTTATGTATACGGAAAGCATTGGAAGCCCGAAGTGATCCAGATGGACGCCGGTAGCGGCTTTACATATCGCGCGACGATTTCGCCCTCATTCCTGCAATCGGGCACCCTTCGATACTATATAACTGTACGCGCAGGAGGTAAAGCAACAACGTATCCCGGCGGGATTCCGAGCGGTGCGAACGATTGGGATTTCTATGGCAACCCCTATACCGTACCCGTATTACCTGCAAAGAGTGCAGTATACCTGTTCGCAGCTGCAGACGAAGCGAAGCTTTCGCGTAATTGGACACCCGGTACCAGCTTGATGCCGCTGGCGGAACCGGGACGTGTTGAATTGGCGGTGCCGGTGAAGAAGCTGTTTGAGTTGGATCCCGAGAACCGCCAGGGTAAACAGGTACACGACTACTCTATGCGGTATTTCTTTGGCCGCCAGGTAGCGGGGAGACATGGCGACATAGCGAAGGCTACACGTATCGTCTTCCATGGTCGCACGAAGGACGGGACACCACTGCCAGTACAACTGGCGCTGATCATGCGTGACGGCTCGGCCTATGGAGGCACAGTGACCGTGGACGTCCGCACCAGCGACTATAGCTTGGCGCTCGCGGACGTAAAGCCCGTATCGGTTGTAACATTGCCACGACCGTATCCATCGTTCTTACCATATTACTTCGTGCCTTCGGCTGTGTCTGGTTTCGCCTTGGACCAAGTTGAAACATTGCAGATCTCTATCGGACCGGGCTTAACGGGTGCCGCGTTGGACAGCGCGCACGAGCTGGTGATCGAGAGTGTGCGGTTGGAATAAACGCGACAGCCTAAGACTGTGCTCAAACTTTGCGCCAGCTGTACAGTAGGTGATCACGTGTTGATCACCTGTTGGATCAGTTTTGACGAGCTGTTTTGAAATAATTTTCGTTGGTTTGAAAAAATAGAATTTAGGGTTCCAAGGAGGGGGGAAGGAGTTGCGTGGAGAATCGGAGCCGGGACGAAAAAAAGGCATTCTTCGTCGGGGGTCCTTCGAGTCTGCCACAGGGTTCCTCCATAGATGTTCCACGGTTGAACCACGGATGATCTACGCTATATAGGAGTAAGACATGCCTGGGTTAGGCCTGAATCCAGGGAGGCGGGAGCCCGGATTAAATTGGCATCAGGATGCCATCCCGCGGACACCGAACCAAATCAGCTACCAGCCAATTCCATAGTCCTCACCATGATTTCCCGATCCGCCCCAGAACGTGCCATGCTCGCGATCGAAATAGATAGCATTGATCGGCCCAGCGGTACGTTCGTCCACGCCGATACTATACCCCATCTTCTTGAGTTCTCTCAAGACATAGTCCGGCGTCTGGGTGTTTACAGTAATAGCACCTGGCTTACGATCATGGTTACCAAACGAAGACCGCATCTGATAGCTCACAATGTTCGGTGCTTCTACGGCTTCTTGAATTGTCATGCCAAACTCCACTACGTTCAAAAAACACTGCAGCAGGTCCTGGTCCTGGCTGTCGCCGCCTTGTACAGCAAACGACAGGAACGGTTTGCCGTCTTTCATGGCCAGGCCGGGCGTGAGTGTTACGCGTGGGCGCTTGCCGGGTTCTAATACGTTGAAGGGGTTTTGGCGTTCGTCTAATACAAAGGACTGCATGCGTTGGCTCATGCCGACGCCCGTTTTGCCGGCGATGCAGGCGGGGATCCAGCCGCCACTGGGAGTGACGGATACAACCCAGCCGGATTCGTCGGACGCTTCGATGGAGGTAGTGCCTCGGTGGAAGTCGGCCAGGTAAGTCTCGTCTAACGGTGATGGTACCGGTGTGCTGCTGGCCTGGTTCCATTGGCGCAGGAGTGTCTGGTAGGGATTGATTTTTTGTTCGAAGGGGTAGGGGTCGCCCGGACCAGCCGTGGCGTGATTGCGGTCAGGGTTGATTTCTTTGGCGCGCATTTTGGCATATTCTTTCGAGAGTAGGCCTTTCAACGGTTCGTCTGGAGCAACCGCCGGATCGCCATAGTAGAAGTCGCGATCGGCGAAGGCGAGGTTCATCGCCTGGTAGAGCGTGTGCATGTAGCGGGCGGAGTTGTAGCCCATGGCTTTCAGGTCGAAATTTTCGAGGATGTTCAGGGTCTGCAACATGGCCGGGCCCTGGGTCCAGGAAGAGAGCTTGTAGACGTCGATGCCTTTATAGCGTACGGATACAGGCTCTTCGATCTTTACCTTCCAGTTGGCCAGATCTGACTGGGTGATAAGGCCGCCTTGTTCCTGGCTGCCGCGGGCAAACTCGGCGGCAATGTCGCCTTTGTAGAAACGATCGTAGGCGGCGTAGATAGCTTCTTTGCGGCTCTTACCTTTCTTCAGGGCCTGTTGCTCTGCTTCAACCAATTTACGCAACGTTTGGAGTAAGTCGTCTTGTTTGAATATTTCACCGGCAGCGGGAGCTTCGCGTTCCTGACCGGCGTGCGGTAAAAAAACGGCTCTGGAATACGGCCACTGTTTGATCGTCTCTTTATTGCGCTCGATGCTGTTGGCCGCCTGGGCTTCGATGGGATATCCTTCGGCCATCTGCATGGCCGGAGCCAATACATCGCGCAAACTAAGCGTGCCCCACTCGGCAAGCATGGTGCAAAGCCCACCGGGCGTGCCGGGCGTAACGGCCGCCAACGGACCGTACTCCGGCGGAAAGTCCATGCCTTTGCCTTTATAGAAGGCCGGTGTGGCGCCGGTAGGAGCAACACCGAGGGCATTGAGGGCAATGACCTTGTCCGTCTTGGGATTGTATATCAGCGCTTGTGTTTCACCGCCCCAGCTCAGCACGTCCCACATGGTGCAGGTTGCCGCCAGCATGGCGCACGCAGCATCCACGGCATTGCCGCCACGCTGAAAGACCATGGCACCGGCTGTTGCGGCGAGCGGCTTACCGGTAACGGCCATCCAGTGGCGGCCATGCAAGGGTGGTTTTTGTGTGCCTTGAATACGGGCGTTAAAAGTTTGACTATAAACGCCGGTGGTAACAAGTATACCGGTCAGGATCAGGAGTAGGTTTCGGGTGCGTGCCATAGCAGGAATATACAGATAGAAAAAACGGGATCATAGAACATTTATACTATCGGTGCTGGTCGTAGACCAACTGCGGAACGGACTGCTGTAATTCTTGCCACGACGACTCGCTTACGGTAGTATGACGTGCGGCTTCGACGATATCGGTTAACTGTGCATCCGTGCGAATGCCTACGACCGCACTGGTTACCGCAGGGTGGTGAAGCACATAGCCCAACGCCACAGAAGTTTTCGATGCATCGCCGGTTACCGCTCGTTGTACTGCGGCCGATGCTTTTTCCACTGCCTCCGCGCTGTGCGCCAGGTAAGTCTTCGCCGGTTTGTTGATCAATAATCCACTCGCCAGACCGCCCCGCACCAGCACACCGATCTGATGCCTCTGCAGTAACTCCAAACACGATTCCTCGGGACGGCGATCCAGTACACTGTATTGCATCATTACACTCACTATATGCGATCGGCGGCAATATTCACGAATCACGTTCGGCCGAATGGACGAGATGCCATAATGCCGGATCTTTCCTTGTTTTTGTAACAATTCAAATGCTTCGATTGTTTCGTCGATGGGATCATCGATTGTACCACCGTGCAACTGGTATAGATCGATATGATCGGTTTGTAGTCGCCGTAAGCTCGCCTCGACGGCTTGCAAAATATATTCTTTGCGCGGATTCCAATCCCAGCCACTGCCATCGGCCCGTAGTTGATTACCCACCTTTGTCGCTATAATGACCTTGTCGCGCATGCCGGCGAATGCACGACCGACTGTTTCTTCATTAAAGCCCCCCTGGTACAGATCGGCGGTATCAAAATAGTTGATGCCGCGATCGAAGGCCTGGTGTAGCAACGCTTTGTTAGCAGCGTGATCGTCGCCGAGCGACATGCAGCCGAAGCTGATCTCGCTGATGCGAAGCGATGTTTTAGAGAGCGGGCGATAGTTCATAGTGGTTCTTACTTCTCCAATTTCTTGAGCTCTTGATCCAGGTAGGCACGCGACAGCCAGTAGCCGTGCATCATCACACCATCGATCTTCCGCGTCTGTGTGATGTCGGTTAGCGGGTTGCCATTTAATAGTACCAGGTCTGCTACATTACCGGTCTTTACTACGCCGGCATCGGCGTGATGCAGGTAGGTAGCAACGTTAACGGTACCCGTCCGCAGGGCCTGGTACGGGGTAAGACCTGAACGCACGAGATACTCCAGCTCCTGGTGGGCGGAGAAGCCTGGCACATTAAACACCTGGGGCGCGTCGGATCCCAACAACAACCCAACACCTTGCTGCTGACACGCCAGGATGAGCCGGCGGCGCAGCTTGACGTAGCGTAACACCGCCTCGGGATTATAGAGCGGGTTTGAGGCCAGGTTTGTTTTGGCTTCGCACCACTGGGTGACCGTTTCTTTTTTCATGTAGCGGGAGGGCGCTTCGGCGCGGAAGGCTTCGGGTGTCATGCCGGGGGCGATCCAACGCTCGGCCAGTGCTTGTGTCGGAACGACCCAGGTGTTGCCGGTTTTCAATCCCTGGATCAAGGCAGGAATCTTGTTGGTATCGGCCTGGTCGGCTACGAAAACACCAAAGAGACCGATCTGCTGGTCGCTCATACGCTCGATACCGGGCACCAATCCTTCGACAAAACCATCGAGGTGATCGATAGAAGAGTAGCCCGACTTGATGGCATGCCAGATGCCGACTCCCGACGATACGTGGCCGATAAACGGGATGCCTACCTGCTTTGCGGTGAAGGCGATGGTATCAAACTTTTCGCGTGTCAGGCCGGGATGGAGCTTTAGAAAATCATAGCCCGCCGATTTTTGCTTGCGCACGAGGTCGGCGCCCGCCGCAGGAGAGGTAATGCTCATGCCGTTGAACGAAGGGCCGGAGGTGTAAAGGTCGGGGCCGATGATCTCGTGGCGCTGCAGCATGCCGCGTAGCGCGAGGTGGCGCGGGTGGCCCAGCATGCCACGGATGGTGGTAATGCCGTTCGCGGCGAAGAGTGTGATCACTTCTTTGGCGGGTTCAAGGTCGTCGACCGGCGGCACGTGCGCATGCATCTCCGCGAGGCCGGGAATCAAATACTTTCCCTTTCCGTCAATCACCAGGGCGTTCTTGCCATAGCTCACCTTCGTACCCATCGCTTTGATTTTGCCTTGTTCGATGACGACGGTCTGGTCGGCCAGTACCCGTTCCGCATCCATGGGAATTACATTGACGTGTGTAATGACCAGGGGCTGTTGACGTGAATCTACCGGTGTTTGCGCCCACAGCCCAAATGGGAGAAGCAGCAGGAAAGCGATAAAGGTTTTCATCTGGATGTAAGGGGTTATGAAAACAAGTTAGGAAAATGTTTGAGGCAGGTGGCAGAAATCCGGATAAGAGGTCGAAAAACGGAGTGAGCGTGGGAGTGAGAGCGAGGATAAAAAAACACCCCGTCTACTGGTAATAGAGGACGGGGTGCTCATTTGAAAAAAAGCTGTTGCCAGTTCGCGCGAAGCGATTATTTCATCGACTTGATCAAGTCTTCGTTCATCATTTGATAGTCACGGTTGCCAGCGGTCTTCGCTTTGGCCATGGAAGCATTTGCAGTTTCTGTAGCACCTTTCTTGTCACCTAATGCTTTTTGGATTTTTGCTTTTTGGTGCAGGATCCAGAAGGCGTCAGGGTTTGATTTGGAGGCTTCGTTGATCCAGGTCAGGGCTTGGTTCAGGTCGCGACCAGTTTCCAGATAATATACGGCGGCCTGGAAGTAGTTATTCGGGCTCACCTTGGTGTTCTGCTCGATCGACTTCATCACTTGTGCGTCGTAGTCCACGGCAACGGTGAATTTCACCGAGGTGTTTTCCCAGGCTACCTGAACCTTGGCGCTCTTGTTGTCGGCGGCGATGTCGCCGATGTTGATGGTCAGTGTTTCGATTTTTTCGGCGAGCGTTGAAGCTTTCACTTTGAAGTTCGCGGCATCTTTTGACTTATCATAGGCACCGGTGTTGCCGCCCATGGCTACGTCTTTATACAGGGATACGGTCCACTCGGTTTCGCCGGGCCAGGTCAGCAGCAGGTAGTCGCCTTTCGGTACGGATACACCTTCTACCTTCACATCGTCGGAGAACGATATGACGGTACCCTGGTTAGCGCCTGTGCGCCAAATCTTTCCATAGGGAACAAGGGCCGCAGCGTCGGTGCTGAAAATCTTGCGGCCTTTGATGCTGGGACGGGAGTAGCTTACTTTAACATC
This sequence comes from Dawidia cretensis, assembly GCF_018598175.1. GTDB lineage: Bacteria > Bacteroidota > Bacteroidia > Cytophagales > Cyclobacteriaceae > Ohtaekwangia > Ohtaekwangia cretensis. The sequence continues at coordinate 94,210 of NZ_JAHESE010000015.1, read as the reverse complement.
CGTCAGGCCGACGGTGGTGGATACGGATCCTGCCGTGCTGGGGGCCGGCGTCTTTACTTGCGCGCTGGCCGACAGGCCGGCGGCAAAAAGCAGTGCGATCCAAATCGTTCTTTTCATGGTGGTTAAATATTTTGGTGGTTTTAAAGCGCGCAAGTTAAACAAGGTTTTGAATGGTTATCTTTCAATATTTGTTAAATAACCTGTTAAATGTTGAACGTGCCCTGCAAAGGGCCGACAGCCGTATGCGATTGACACAAGAGTTTTATGAGCGCGACAACGTCGTCAAGATTGCGCGCGAGCTGCTGGGGAAAGTATTGTACACCCAACAGAACGGTATTCCCACCGCCGGGATGATTGTCGAGACCGAGGCCTATTCGTGGAAAGAGCGAGGTTGCCATGCATATGAGGGGAGAAAGACTGCCCGCAATGCCATTATGTTTGAAACCGGTGGAAGTGCGTATGTCTATTTGTGCTATGGCATGCACCATCTCTTTAATGTGACCACCAACCAAGCAGGCACAGCCGAGGCGGTTTTGGTGCGGGCTTTAGAGCCTACCGTCGGCTTGCCCGAGATGCAAATTCGCCGGGGGGCGCTGAAGAATCTTTTTCACCTGACCTCCGGCCCCGGCAAATTAACCAGAGCCATGGGCATTGATAGAAAGTTAAATGGAAAATCGTTGCTTGAGCACGAAGTTTGGTTGGAGGATAGTGGCGAAAGGATCACGCCGGCCCGGATCGAGGTCAGTCCCCGTATCGGGATCGACTATGCCGGCGAAGATGCCAGGCTCCCCTGGCGATTTACTATCAAAGGCAATCGCTGGGTGAGCAAGTGAGCCGCGAAATTTATATCTTTGAAATTAGTTAGTTTGTTCGGCATGAGAGTCTTTGTATTTTTTACCCTCCTTAGCATCGCAGTTCTTTCCACAGCGCAGCCGTTGGAAAGCGGAACACTTGAATTTCTCAATTCGCCCTACGACGAATTGAATCCGGTACTCGGTCCGGATGGGAAGACCCTCTATTTTACCATTGCCAACCACCCCAACAACACCGGCGGCCTGAAAGACCCCGGTGATATCTGGTACGCTGTTTTGAAAGACCACGCCTGGTCAGAACCTATACACGCGGGTCCGCTGCTGAACAACCGCGCCTTTAACGGTGTAGCCGGATTCGCGGAAGACGGCAACAGCGTGTACCTGTTGAGCCATTATGCTGCTGGCGGTGCCTCACCGCGCACCCAGGGCATTGCCCGGGCGCAGCGCACAGGGGCCGGCTGGGGGGAGCCTGTCAACATTACGATTCCGTATTTTCAGAATAAAGCCGGTGCCCTGTACGGCACGATGATGCCTGCCGGCGACGTGTTTGTCTTTTCCGCGGAGACCTATGGCACCCGTGGCGTGGAAGACCTGTACGTGACCCGCAAAGACATGTCCGGTAACTGGACGGAGCCGCGCAACCTCGGTTCCGTTATTAACACGCAGTTTCAAGAGCTATGCCCCGCGTTGAGCAGCGACGGCCGCACCTTGTACTTCTCAGCCAACGGTCGTAAAGGCCGCGGCAGCTTCGATATCTACAAGGCCACACGCCTGGACGACACCTGGACGAACTGGACCGAGCCCGAAAATCTCGGCGACATCAACACCGAAGGCCGCGACCTTTTCTATCGTCCATATGCCGTACAGGATCTGGCGCTGTTCACCAGCACCAAAAACAGCGATGGTTATGGTGACATTAAATTCCAGGGACGCAACGAACCACTGCAGCAGCCTGTCATCGTGAAGATCGACACTGCGACGGTCCCGACACTGGTCGGGGGGATCGATGACAACCATGTGCGCGTTTACGGCCGTGTAACGAATTCCAAAACAGGCGAGTCGATCCCGGCAAACATTACCTTTACGGTCAGTACGGCTACAAAAGAAGCAAAAGCATCTGAAGCTGCAGGTTATACGGTGCAGGTAGACGCCGCGCAGGAATATCAAGTGCGCATTGAAGCCGTCGGATACATCAGCACACTGGAAAAGCTGAACATTCGCACGTACGAAATGTCGGCGTTGGAGATGAACTTTAAACTGCAGCCGCTGGAAGTAGGAGCGACCGTAGCGTTGCGTAGTGTGTTGTTTGAGCAAGGCCGAACCAATCTGTTGTCGGGCTCGTCGTCGGAACTTGACATTATAGTAGGCTTTCTGAACGCTAACCCAAGCGTTAAGATCGAATTGGCCGGACACACCGATAATCGCGGGATACCCGCACAAAACGTGAAGCTTTCGCAGGCCCGTGTCGACAAAGTGCGTGATTATTTAATAGAGCATGGTATTAGTAAAAACCGCATTACCGGAAAAGGATATGGCGGCGCCATGCCCATTGCGAGCAATGATTCGGAGGAAACACGGCAGTTGAACAGACGTGTGGAATTCACTATTAAAAAAATGTAAACGCTCCGTTTGCTTTTTTCTCAAAATTTAACTTGATTAGGTATACCGTTAGGCGAATAAAACCATAGATACCTCCGTTGTTAAAGAAGTATAACTTACTGTGTTGCAGCTATTGTATCGAATGACGCACAGCGTTATAACGATTCGTAGGACAGGTATATCATCGCGCATATTATGCCAGTAATATAGTGAAGAGGTCCGTTCCGGGATCTCAGGAGCCCATCCGGGTGGTCTATCCTGTTTCAATACGCGTACATTCGCAGACGGCGGCCAAGAGGTTTCGGAAGCACAGACGTGTTCGTCCTGTGCACTGAGAACGACTGACAGTGTGGTATTTGGACTTGGATTGTTTAGCGACCAGGATGAAGCTTTATGTCGAAAAAAAAGTGATTGGCGGATTTATCATTACGGTATCGATTCTGATAAGCCTTGGTGTTTATGCCCACATCAACAACCGCGCGCTGCTTTCGGCGAGCCGGAAGGTGTCACACCTGGATGATGTGCTGTATCACCTCGAGCGCACCCTGGTACGGGCGGCGGATAGGGAGACCGGGGATAAGGTCACTATGGATAGCATCCGGCAAGTAGTAGCTTCTATGCAATATCAACAGACACAACAGCTCCATCAGCACGAAGCTGAAATGAGCCGGCGCATATGGCACACCGATGTGGCATTTATTTCCCTCCTGGGTACCACGGTCCTCATATTGGCGGCAGTGTTCGGGACACTCCAGGTGCACCTGGCCGGACGAACCCGTGCCGAAGAAAATGCCGGGCACCTGCACCGCGAGCTGGAAGCATTCACGTATTCGGTGTCACACGATCTACGTGCACCATTGCGGTCGATTCACGGTTATTCACAGATTTTACAGGACGAATATGGCGAAAAGCTTGACGCCAACGGCCGGCGTATAGCCAATACGGTCATGAAAAATGCGCAGAAAATGGGGCGACTCATTGACGATCTGCTCGACTTTTCGCATGTGGGCCGAAGCACACTGCACCCTGGAAAGGTAAATATGGCTGATCTTGTCAATGCTTTACTGGCCGACAACATCGATCGAAAAACGCACGAAACGCTGCGAGTTCACGTACACACACTGCCGCCGGTGGTGGCGGATATAGGCCTCATCCGGCAGGTGTGGACGAACCTGATTTCTAATGCTGTTAAATACAGCAGTAAGAAAGAATTTCCCCAAGTATGGATTAATGCTTTTGAGACAGGCACAGAGATCGTATATTCAGTCCGTGATAATGGCGTAGGATTTGATATGCAGTATGTACACAAGCTATTCGGTGTATTCCAACGGCTGCACAGGGATGATGAATTTGAGGGGACAGGCGTGGGGTTGGCATTGGTATATCGCATTGTAGCCCGTCATGGCGGGAGGGCCTGGGCCGAAGCGGTACCGGATCAAGGGGCTACTTTCTTTTTCGCTCTGCCGCGTACGGTAAACCCAAATGACCGATAACGTATATGGAATCAACCGCTGTAGAAATACTGCTTGTAGAAGACAACGCCGACGACGCGGAGCTCACCATTCGTGCGCTGCGTAAACACCACCTGGCCAACAACCTGCTCCATTTGCAGGATGGCCAAGAGGCTTTGAATTTTCTGTTCTCAGAAAAGCAAAGCAACATGCCGAAGCTTATTCTGCTCGACCTCAAGATGCCCAAGGTAGACGGCCTCGAGGTATTGCGAAAGATCAAAGCAGACCAAGCCAAACGGATCATACCCGTGGTCATGCTGACATCTTCCAAAGAAGAACGTGATATACTGGAAACCTATAAATTGGGAATCAACGCCTACATCGTGAAGCCTGTCGAATTCGACAAATTCGTACACGCTGTTTCCGAGATTGGTTTTTTCTGGATGATTCTCAACCAGGCACCAAATATAGAGATTTAAAAAACCGCTGTATGAAATCCGCTTTTAAAAGGGAACTGAAGATTTTAATGCTAGAAGACCTCCAGGACGACGTGGGATTGATCGAGCACGCGCTTTCGCGCGACGGTGTGCACTTTACGTCCATACAAGTCGATTCGCGCGACGAGTTTGTACAGGCCTTGCAGGCATTTTTGCCTGATGTGATCCTGTCCGATCATTCATTGCCTCAGTTCAACTCCATCGAAGCGCTCAAGATCTGTAAGGAGCACGGCTACAACGTACCGTTTATACTCGTGACCGGCACCGTGTCGGAAGAGTTTGCCGTGAGCTGTTTGAAGCAGGGGGCTGACGACTATGTGCTCAAGTCAAATCTCGCGCGCCTGTCGTCGGCTATCGCCAACTCCATGCGCCAACGGCAGGTGGAGACCCGTCGTCGCCAGGCCGAAACAGCCCTGCGTAAGCAGAATGAAGAGCTGACCAAGATTAACAAGGAGCTCGATAGCTTTGTCTACAGCGTGTCGCACAACCTGCGCGCGCCATTGATGTCGGTATTGGGCCTCGTACAGTTGGCCAAGATGGACGACGACAACCATCAAAAGCTCTTTCACGAATACTTCAACCGTATCGAGCACAGCATTTACAAGCTGGACGAGACGCTCAAAGAGATCCTGGATTATTCGCGCAATGCCCGCAGCGAGGTATGCATCGAACGTGTCAACCTGCGCGGCCTGATTGAAGAGACCTTCGACCGTATGCGTTACCTGTCGGGCTCAGAAGGCATGGACAAAGAGATCCAGGTAGAAGAAGACGTGCCACTGTTTTCGGACGCGCACCGGCTGATTGTGATTTTTAACAACCTGATATCAAACTCCATTAAATACCGCGCGGCAACCAAAGAGCGGCAGTTTATCCGCATAAACGTGCGGGTTACGCGCACCGATGCCTTTATTCATTTTGAAGACAACGGCATCGGTATTTCTCCCGAGCTGATTACCAAAATATTCGACATGTTCTTCCGCGCCACCGCCAAAAGTGAAGGGGCGGGGCTCGGGCTTTACATCGTAAAGGAGGCTATCGACAAGCTCGGCGGCGCGATCCAGGTACGATCGAATTTTGGTGAGGGAACAACCTTCGAGATCAGGCTTCCCAATAAGCAAGAGATCGTGCCGTTGATTACGACGCAGCAACAAGCGTCCTGATCGTTAGAATACATTCTTCGACAGGGCGTCTAAAACGTCCTGTTTGTAGTTCCGCCCGATCGGAAGACTGTGTTTGCCTATCTCGATCTCGGTAGCCGAGTACGCGTCGACGCGATCGACGTTGATGATAAACGACCGGTGTATACGCAGGAATGTTTCGCGGGGCAGGCTTTCTTCCAGGTAACTGATCTTTTGCTGGGTAATGATCTCCTTGTCGGGTGTGCGCACCTTTACATAGTCTTTGATACTCTCGATATAGAGTATATCGGCAATGCGCGTCTTGATCATCTTCTTGTCCACTTTAAAATAGACATAGCTGTCGCGTGGTTCGGCGGGGGGAGGTGGCGATGTCACCTGCGGTGACTGCACCTTGCCTACGGCCTTTAGAAAACGCTCAAACGAGATCGGCTTCAATAAATAGTCGGTTACTTCCAGGTCAAATCCTTCCAGGGCATATTCGCGAAATGCGGTTGTGAAGATGACCTTCGGTGGATTCTTTAAGGTCTTCAGGAAGTCAATGCCCGACAGGCGGGGCATTTGGATGTCCAGGAAGATGACATCGACCGTGTTCTCCTGTAAAAAGGTGAACGCAGCCAGGGCGTTGCGAAAGGTGCCGGCAATCTCTAAGTTGTCGAGCTTGGCGGCGTACGATTCAAGGATCTCGATCGCCAGGGGTTCGTCGTCAACGATGATGCATTTCATAACAGGTATAGCTAAGCCGCAAAATTTATTTTCTCCCGAAGAGACGCCGTGTCGTGTACCGTTAGCACCACCAGGAATGTAGCCGCCTCGTTGGCAATCTTCAAGGTATAGCGGTCGGGGAACAACAAGTCCAGGCGTCGGGTTACGTTTTGTATGCCGATGCCTTCCTTACGGCCATGACCGTTTTCGGCCTTGCTGTTCTCGACCTTTACAATGATCGTTGCGGGCTGCACGTCAATGCGGATCTTTACCCACGACTGTACCAGCGATTCGCTTGCGCCGTGCTTGAAGCAGTTCTCTACAAACGGTAGTATGATCAGCGGTGCAATGGCACGCTCCTGGATGTCGCCCGTCACCTGCAAGTCCACGTCGAGCTTGTCGCCGTAGCGCATCTTTTCGATGTCGATATAGTTTTGAATAAACTTAATCTCTTTCTCCAATGAGACGGCATCGCCCGAGCATTCGTAAAGCATATAGTCGATTAGCTCGGAAAGCTTGAGTACCATGTCGGGGGCGCGTTCCGATTTCTTCAGCGTGAGCGCATAGAGATTGTTGAGCGTATTGAACAGGAAGTGCGGATGGATCTGTGTCTTCAGGAACTTCAACTCGGCTTGCAGCTTTTCCTCTTTCAATATCTGCTGTGCCTTTTGGTTGGTGTACCAATGCTTCAGCAGCTTGATGGTGACCGCAGTGAATGTAATCGGGTAGATGCCGACGACCATCTTAATGATCTTCCCGAAATGGACAAAGGGATCGTTCAGCCCCTGGGGGTAGTACATGGGATAATGTAGTTCGTACGCGATATAGCGCTGCCATAGCCCGACCAGTAAGGAGGATGTCACGAACCACAGGATGAACATGCCGTAGCGGCCGGTCAGCAGGAAGCGGGGCAGGAGGAAGTAGAGCGTAAAGTATGTGAAGACGAGCTTGCCGGGCAGATACATGAGCTCTTCCGAGAACGTCTGGCGATACTTGTCTTCGAAGCTGCCGTACAGTGTGCCATAAAAGACAAGATGTACGAGCCAGAATACGACATGCTGGAAGGCCCTGTTTTTAAAGATACCTGGTACGCGGTTTTTCAACGTTCTTCAGAAGTTAATCCAGTAAAGGTAACACGGGCGCCGATGAAATGCACGGGCCGTCGGTGGCAGGCTTGCTGCACCCATCCGAAAACCCATACCGCCCCCTGAAATAACGGTGTGTTAGAAGCCCACCGCGGCATCGTCGCCGCGCGGGTCGGCGCCGCCTTCCAGTGTGCTGTCTGGCCGCACCAAAATGGCGTCGACGCGGCAGAACGCGCGGTAGCCTTCAAAAGCATGGCCCATTTCCGTCAGTGTCAGGCTGTCGTCGCGCGAGAAGGCCCCGCATTCAAACGCGATAGTGTCGGGCAGCCACTGGTGATGCACACGTTTGGCGGCGACGGCTTCCTGCATGGTCATGTGATGATCCAATACATTCACGATCGTTTGGAACACGGCGGTGATGATCATTGAGCCTCCGGGCGTGCCGACGACCATCACCAGCCGGCCGTTCTTTTCAATGATGGTGGGTGTCATCGAGCTCAACATGCGTTTGCCGGGTTCGATCTTGTTGGCTTCGCCGCCAACCACGCCATACATGTTGGGTGAACCGGGCTTGGCGCTGAAGTCGTCCATCTCGTCGTTCAGGAAAAAGCCCGAGCCGGCTACGATCACTTTCGATCCGTAGGAGTCGTTGAGCGTTGTCGTAACCGCTACGGCGTTGCCTTCGGGATCTACGATCGACAGGTGCGTCGTCTGCGATGACTCGTGCATTGCCAGAGCACCTTCTTTGATCGTGTTACTCGGGGTGGCTTTGCGCGGGTCAAAGGTCTTCATGCGCTCGTCGGTATAGAGTGCGCTCGTCAATGCGCGTACGGGCACGCGGTAGAAATCGGGGTCGCCCAGGTAGGCTGCGCGGTCGGCATATACGCGGCGCTCCGCTTCTGTCATGAGGTGAATGGCTTTGGCCGAGTTCCAGCCCCAGTCGCCGATGGGGTAAGACTCTACCGAGCGCAGTAGTTGAAGCAACGCAATGCCGCCACTGGAAGGCGGCGCCATCGAGATGACCTTGTAGCCTTTATACTGGCCGATGATCGGGTCGCGCCAGATGGCTTTGTAAGCCTTCAGGTCGTCGTGGGTAATGAGTCCGTGACCGCGTTTCATTTCGGCGACGATGTCATCGGCTGTTTTGCCTTCGTAGAAGCCAGCCTGCCCGTGATCGCGTATGCGCTCCAGGGTGTGGCCCAGGTCTTCCCAGCGGATAGTATCGCCGGCTTGCCAAGCCTCGCGTATCAGGAAGGAGGGAGGCACTGAATTCAGCAGGATGAGCTGCTCTTGCAAGGCGTTCAGCCCCCGGGCCTCGCGCTTCGTCATGACAAAGCCGTTTAGCGCCAGGTCGATGGCGGGCTGTACGAGGTCCTTCCACGGCAGACGTCCGTATTTAGCATGTGCTTCTACGAGGCCGGCAACCGATCCCGGTACACCGCTCGATAAATGGCCTTCGGAACTCAGGGTGTCGACCGCATTGCCGACGCTGTCCAGGTACATATCGCGTGTCGCGGCGAGGGGCGCTTTTTCGCGGTAGTCCAGGGTGGCGAGGTTGCCGTTTGCCTGGCGTAATACCATAAAGCCACCGCCGCCAATATTGCCTGCGTTGGGATATACTACGGCCAGGGCCAGTTGTGTTGCTACCGCAGCATCGACCGCGTTGCCCCCACGCCGCAGGATGGCGACACCGATCTGCGACGCTAACGGGTGCGCCGACACGACCATGGCCGAGTCCGCCAGGACGCCGGTAACGCGCTCTCGTACGCTGTGTTGCTGACAGGCAACTGTACTTATGGCAAGTAAAAGCAGATAAAGGCGTTTCGGCATGCGGACATTGGTTAAGTCAGGTTAAAAGTATTACTTCCCACGCTGTTTAGAAAGTGACAAGACCAAAACCATGAGCCTGAGAAAAGAAAAGGCCGCGCGCCTGAAAGTGCAAGTGCTGGAAACTACCCTCAAGTTAATTGGGAGAAAGTCGTTCGAAGATTTATATGTCGACGACATCTGTGACAAAGTAAAGATCTCCAAGGTCACATTGTTCAAGTACTTCCCACAGAAGGAAGATATCCTGCTATACTATTTTCGCGCGTGGTGCCTGGCACGTTCAGTCGAATTTGCACTCAAGCCCCGCGAAGGCCTGCAAGGAATATACTATTTATTCGATCGTCTCAGCGACGAGTTCGAAGAGCACCCCGGGTTGTTGTTAAGCCTGGCCGGTTATCTGGCCGACTTAAATCGTTCGCCCAAACCATTTCCTATCAAGCCGGAAGAGAAGCGCATGTTTCATCCATCGATTGATGGTATAATCAATATCGAGATCATGTCGATCGATCAGATGCTCGAGAAGTGCATACTGGAAGCGATCTTCCGTAAGGAGATTACCAAGACGATCTCGACCCGTGATATTACCAACCTGATCAACGCCGTATTTGTCGGCGGCGTGGTGACGGCGCATGTAAATCAACTGAATCCTCCGAAGAACTATTTCCGGAAGAACATCGACCTTGTCGTCAAGGGATTGGGATAAGCGGGCGATGACGTCAGTTTCGCACCCGCAATTTCTTTATGCGCGGTGTATGGCGGTCTTTCTTACGATCGTACCAGCGGTGGTGGTATTTCGGTTTCACAGTGGTGATGGTTGTGCCTTTTTTGCTGCAGGCGGGAAGGAGCAAGGCAATCAGAATCAAATAAAACAGTGGTCTTCTCATGCGGCAGAGGCCCTAAAATTAACATTTTTTGTTTTCAAGATTGTTCTAGGGTAAAACGGTTCCATAATTTTTCCCGTATACGTACCTTTAAGGATATTTCGCCCTCCCTATGAAAAAGTCCCTATCGGTTCTCGCCGCCTGGCTATTGCTGTGGCCCCTGGCGTTTGCGCAAGATGCTGCCACATACGACGAAGGTATCGCAAAATTCAGGTCCGCCAACTATGCCGGCGTAATCGACCTCTTCTCCGGCGCTATTGCGAACCCCGAACGGAACAAGCGCTACGACGAAGACTTGTATTTCTACCGTGGTCAATCCTATTATTTCACCAACGAACCCGACAAGGCCCTGGCCGACCTGGATAAGTGTCTGGAACTGAATCACTACAACAAAGGGCAGGTCCATTGGTTTAAAGCCCGTTGTTACGACAAGCAGGGCAAACCTGCCGAAGCCGAATATCAGGAGGCCCTCACCAGCGCCGAGCGCAACAGAAAGCTTACCGCCCAGATTCTGGCCGACCGCGCACAGTACTACAGCCGTCACGGCAACCGCGAGGCTGCGAACAAAGACCTGGCCACCGCCAAAGAGCTCGACCCATCGCAAACCGCCGTGGTTCGCAACGAGCCTGCCGGCAACATGACCGAGAAAAAGACGACTCAGGTAATCGTCAAAAAGAATACAAACGCGTCTACCCAGACACCTGCCAGGAAGCAACCGGCCACCACTCAAGTGGCAAATACCCAAGTTGTTACAACGCCCCCGGTAGAGCCTGCATCGCAGCCGGCTGAGGAAACATCGTCCAGCGCCAGCCTGGTGGCTTCGCTGGCGGCGGCGTACAAGGATGAAAAACGTTATGCCCTGGTGATCGGCAACGGCACATATCCCAAAACCATAGGTACGTTGAAAAACCCGGTGAACGATGCGACGGATGTAACAACCGAGCTTCGCAAATCCAATTTCGAAGTGCAGCTGCTGACCAATGCCACCTATGTGCAGATGCGGGAGGCGATGCGCAAGTTTCAGCAGAACCTGGCGAACGGTCCAAAAGACCAAACGGTGGGGCTATTTTATTACGCGGGCCACGGCGTGCAGTTCCAGGACGAAAATTACCTGGTGCCGATCGACGCCAACGTGGAGTTTGATGACGACATCGTGCGCATGTGTTTTCCGGTGCAAAAAATGGTGCTGGCCAACATGGAGCAGACCAATTCACGCATGAACATTGTGATTCTCGATGCTTGCCGCAACAACCCCTTCCCGGCCACGACCCGGTCCATCGGCGGTGGTCTGGGCGAGATGAAACGTGCCCGCGGGTCATTCATTGCCTACGCCACAGCCCCCGGCTCCGTCGCCGCCGACGGTGGTGGCCGCAACGGGCTCTACACGCAGGAGCTACTGAAAGCAATACGCAAACAGGGCCTCACCATCGAGCAGGTATTCAAGGAAGTGCGGATGAACGTGCTGCGCCTGTCGGGCGACCGGCAATTCACCTGGGATAGCTCGAACATCATCGGAGAGTTCTACTTCAAGATCCCGCAATAACATTACCCGGCTCCATGAACATGGGGGACGGCTCGGTCGTCACCCGGGATATATTATATTTCCAGTGCTGTATTCCCCTCTATATGAAAACATCTATACGTCTGGCAGTCTCCCTTATTTTTATTGCAGGTGTCGTATTTCAGGCAGCGGCGCAGGACGAAGGCGTCATTACCAAGAAAGAACGCATCGGACGCAGTAAGGGCATCTTTATTGATATCGGTCCATCGTGGACGCTCGGCAAGAACATCGGCGACTATAAAGCCGGGGCGAACTTTGAAATCGGCTATCAGAAACGGTTGAATCGTGTGTTATCTATCGGGCCGTCGTTGTCGTTTCTGCAGTTTGACTATGATCCGGGCGAGACCGGTATAAACAATGCCTTTATCGGCGGGCCATTCAATAATGGCAATGGTCCATTCTATGAAGGGATCTATTACGAGCTGGAAGGTGGAGATTTGAGCCTGGTATCACTGTCTATGAACATAAAGCTCAACCTAATACCCGTGCGCGATAATTCGGTGGTGTCGGCGTATGTCTTTGCCAAACCGTTTATTTCGTACGTCACACGAACCGAAGTTACCGGCACGATGAACCTTCTGTTCAACTACGGAGACCTGGAAGATGAAACGCAATGGCAGGATGATGGAACCTTCGACCGAGTGGCCGGCGAGCCCCTCGACGAGCCCTTCGACGATTACACGGTCTCGGATGAGCTGAAGGAACAGGACCAGGTCACCGGCGGGATCTTTATAGGACCCGGGCTGGAGTTCTTTCCTGCACGCAAGTTTACCGGGTTTGTACAAGTGTCGATCGGCTACACGTTCCCCGTCTCGTTTGTCAGCACCGAATCGTATAGTGATGATCAATACTTCGGCAACGACTTTAACGGCTTTATGGAAAAAATGCAAAAGTACCCGATCACGAAAGAAGGCTTCCCGTCGGTAAACCTTCAGTTCGGCGTTTCGTTTAATTTCTAGCACCCACGCCTGACTTCGAAGAACGTACAGTGTCATGAGCATGTCTAAATACTTTTTTCGTGTTGTATGGTTCATATGCCTGTTGCCTCTCGGCGTCAGCGCACAGTTTAAGTACTATGAGAAAGGCTACGACCAATACGCGGCGGGCAAGTACTCCGCAGCCATCGAAAGCTTTTCGTTGTACCTCACCAAGAACACCCGCGACAAAGCCCTCGACCCGGAGGTGTTTTACCTTCGCGCATTGGCTTATTACAAAACGAACGACTTCGCGCACGCCATCCCCGACTTTGAAGAGACCATCCTGCGCGACCACGCCAACAAAGGCAACATCTATTGGTTTAAAGCCAAGGCCCATGACAAGCTGGGCGCCACATCAGACGCTATAGACGCGTATAGCGCCGCGTTGCGTTTGCTCGGCGAGCAGCCGGATGCCAAAGCTAAGCTGCTCTATGAGCGCAGCCAGCTGTATGTGCGCGCCGGGCAGTTGCCCAAGGCGTATGTAGACCTGAAAGAAGGCAGCCTGGTGGCACCGGGCAATACCGACATTCGGCGCGAGCTCGACAAGCTGGAGAAGCAAGGAGTGGCCTCGCGTGGCAGCAGCAATACACCAGAAGCCAATACGGCTACCACGACCAACAATGCTACAACAGCCATAACCAAGAATACCAAGCCCACAAGCAAACAGCCGCAGCATCGCACGGAGGCAAACACACCGGCTATACGCAAGGACACTGCCCCCGCGAAAAAGGAACCGGAGACAACGCCCGTGGCAGCCACCACGCAACCCGTTGTACCTGCACAGCCCAGCCTGGCGGATGAGTACAGGAACGAGAGGCGGTATGCGCTTGTCATTGGCAACAGTGCATATCCCAAGACTGTGGGGGTGTTAAAGAATCCAGTGAACGACGCCAGTGACATGGCGAAGGAGCTCCAGGCATCCAACTTCGATGTAACCTTGCTAACCAACGCCACCTATGGCCAGATTCGGGCGGCGTTGCTTCGATTCAAAGACAAGATTGATGCGGGGGACAAAGACAATACCGTTGCCTTGTTTTACTTCGCCGGCCACGGCGTGCGCCACGAAGAGGAAAATTATCTGGTGCCCGTCGATGCCAGTGTGGAGTTTGAAGATGACATTGCCCGGTATTGCTTTCCGACACAGCGCATGGTCCTGGGCAACATGGAGCGCTCGAACGCTCGCATGAACATCGTCATACTCGACGCCTGTCGGAACAACCCGTTCCCGGCCGTGAACCGATCCCTATCGGGCGGGCTAGGGGAGATGCGCCGGGCGCGCGGCTCTTTCATTGCCTATGCCACTGCCCCCGGCTCCGTAGCAGCCGACGGCGGAGGTCGTAACGGTCTCTACACGCAGGAGTTACTCAAAGCCATGCGCAAGCCGGGGCTGACCATCGAGCAGGTATTCAAAGAGGTACGGGCCAACGTACTGAAACTTTCGGCCAACAAACAGAACACCTGGGACAGCTCGAACATCGTTGGCGAGTTCTATTTCAAATTCAACTAGCCGCAGCGGCGTCGGGCATCGCAAAAAAATGTTTTCTGAATATTTGGAGAACATAACGTCCGCGCTATATTTGCACTCCCTTTCGACGGAATATCGTTCGAAAAGGGTGAAACGGACCGGTAGTTCAGCTGGTTAGAATGCCGCCCTGTCACGGCGGAGGTCGCGGGTTCGAGTCCCGTCCGGTCCGCATCTTCATTATCAAATTATTCAATGGCCTGCAAATCGTAATGAATTGCAGGCTTTTTGTTTTACTACGTTCAGGTAATTCATCTAAACTCAACCCTGTTTGAGTGAAATCGGTGAGTTGTTTGGAAAGGCTACCCGACTTTCAAGTGGGCACGGCAGGCAAGTTTCAGGGATTGGAGGTCACAGTTCACTCGATAGGCAACGTTGAAAAACTCGGCGACGAAATTATCTCAGTTTGAAGTTCGCCGGAATTTCAGGGGAGAAAGTTTTGTCTTAAGCTTGAAAAACTTGCTGAACGATTGCGGGTGTTCAAAGCCTAGCTGGTAGGCAATTTCGGCTACGGTCAACTGACTAGTTGACAATTTATATTTGGCTCTTTCTATGAGTTTTTGATGGATATGTTGTTGTGCGTTCAGTCCTGTTAAAGAACGCAACATATCACTCAGATAGCTTGGCGTAAGCTTGAGTTGCTCGGCAAGGAAGGCTACAGTCGGAATGCCGCCTGACTTAATTGTCTGCTCGGTATTAAAGTAAGAATTAAGAATTTCTTCGAGTTTTCGCAATAGGTCATTACCTACCTCTTGCCGGGTTGTAAATTGGCGTTTATAAAACCGGTTTGAATAATTGAGCAACAACTCGATTTGGGAAATAATTACATCCTGACTGAAGTCGTCTTTGTTATTGTTGAGTTCATGCTCAATAATTTTATATACTGACATAATAACATTCCTTTCGCTTGCCGAGAGGTATAACGCTTCATTAGCGGAATATGAGAAGAACCCATAAAGCTTGATTTTTTTTGATAATGGATAAGGCAGCAGGAAATCGGAGTGAATGAGCAAGGAGAAGCAAGAATGATCTTTTGTCCTGTCATGATCGCCTACGAATTGGTTTGGAGAAACAAAGAACATGCCTCCATCATTGAAATCATAGAAATGTTGACCGTATTTAAAGCTCCCACGAAAATTCACTTTATAAGAGATTTTATAAAAATTAAGCACATGCGGATTGGGCAAGTTCTCAAGCGGAACGTGAGCATCAACATTATTTATCAAGGTTATCAAGGGATGCAATGGTGCAGGCAGGCCTAACACCTCATGCAGGTCGGACAGTGAACCAAATTTGTGTGTCATGATCTCCATTTTACTCATTGCATCCCAATTAAACTATATTACTTGCAGTCAATCCGCCCTTTCGTTCCGCCGTTTACTTCTTTCTTCAGATCTTCCCAGCTCGAATCGTTTGAATAGAGCGTACTACGAAGATACGCAAGAATGGATTCTCTAACGAAGGCAACACGTTCTGGATTTTCATCGGAAGTTTCCGCTACGTCGTAGCCCGAAATTCCACCAAGCATGTGCTCTGCGCCAAAGATGGTAAACATACATTTAGGACCTTTGCTGAACGTGTATGGATCAGCGCGCCAATCATCACGATCTGAGAAATTTGGATTCTTGTCCTTATCACCGGCAACCACCAACGCTGGCAATGTCATCGTTGCAAGGTCATTATTCTTAAGCACAGGATAGTGTTCTGATGCGAATGCAGCCAGGTCTGACCCCTTACCTGGAGCGGCTAATATTACTCTAGCCTTGAATCTTGGTTCAGGTAGATGCACTTTCTCACCACTTAATGGATCTGTTACTGTCATGCCAGAGAGCATACACAATGTATGACCTCCCATTGAATGTCCCATGGCTGCGATTCGTGTCTTGTCGATGCGACTGCTCAATCCGGGAACCGCAGCGGCGATGTGATCAAGATGATCGACAATGAAGTGCATATCCTGTGCGCGTGATTTCCAGAACAATGGCCCTTCAGGTCCATTCAGATTAAGATTCAACGTTTTTGAGTTTTGGTGTGTAGGCTGAATGACAACAAATCCTTGGGCGGCATAAAACTCAATCAGTGGATTATAGCCCTTCAGTGAAGATAGGAAGGTTGAGGGACCATGACCGTGTGAGAAAACCAAGATCGGCAGATTGTTGCCTGTAGCAGGCGCAGATATTTTCATTTCGAGATCTACCTGACGGCCTGGAACGGGAATGACTACCGGTGTGTAGGTAATGAACGGAACATCTTTTTTAACATGCTTCATAGGGTTTGATTCGTTTTTTTGTTTGTTGTTTTCTGGGTTTTGTTCAATGGCGTTTTCATGATTAAACGTTGATGCTGAGTTGGCAAGTGGTGCGATCATGCTGATCCCCGCGATCGTGGCAACATTTTTCAAGAACGTCCGCCTTTTGTGTGGAGGTGTTTCGTCAGTAGACATCTATTTTATTTGGTAATTCCTGTTAGGTGGAGCAAATATCATTAACAGCCGTTTTTAAAAAGTAGCCTAAATAGTGGATTACGTAGCCTAACCAATGAAATTGTTTTCGGTAGACTGTAAGGTGGATTTAGCTGAGAGATTATGTCAACATCCCGTGGTGTAATTGGCAATTAGCAATGCACAAATTTCGGTAAATAGGAATACACAGAATTCGGCAACAACAGTGCACAGGGCAGATCCTGGAGCGGACGGTGTATAACGGTGGGCTTAGCGAAGGCACACCGGAGTCAATCATCGTGGTCCGCCCCACTTTGTCGGAGCGAGGGGCACGGTGCTGACCAAGCTGGATTACGATCCGCGCGAGCTCTTCAGGGCCTGGGCGATCTTCGTCGACCACGAGCAGGACCTCTATGAATTCAACGCCAGGGACCTGATAACGCTCTGGGGTGACAAGGAAAGCAAGCTTCATGAATACTCAACCGACAATAGGCCAATGCTACTTCCCAAAAATATCCGGCCGTGCCGGTGGGCAATTCCGCTGCTGTGGCAAAAGCACTCTATGCAAAGTATAAAGACAGGCTGGCTGCGAAGTGACGTGTTACACGAACATTACTCTTTGTACAACGTGGCTATCCGCAGTAGCTTGGAGCTGACCTCGAGACCGGATTTATGGGAGGCTTCCTGGTTGATCTCGATCCTGAGCTTGCCGCCTTCGATGTAGAATCGTAGCATGCCGGCGTGACGCATGAAGTTTTCGCTATCACTCACGGTCAGCACGGGTTTGCCTTTGAGGCTTTCGATGGCTTGCTTGACGGCTGGGAAGGATTTGTCAATAAACAGGATCTGGCATTCGTCGATATCGGGCGTGATGCTCTTGTAGTGCCTGACAACAATGGGATGCCCGTCAACTCCTTCGCTTTCAATGACCTCATTCAGGTAGGGTCCAAAAGTGTTTTCTCCGAGCACGCCGATGACGAAAGGCGAGGTTTCGTTGTTGAATATGCGCTGCGGCCATACCACGAATTGTGTGAAGTTATAGAGAAAGACTGCTTTTACCTGGTTGGCCTTGCTTTCTGATGTCTCCTGAAAAGGGGTACGCATACCGGGCAGGACCATAAGGGTCACAATGGCCATGCACAGTATTGCTGCGGAGCCGGGGCTTGTAGGCCGGCTGATAAAAAGTTTTTTCAGAATCTGCATATCAATTTTCCATATACACCCCGCTCGATGTCTTTCGGCGCGGGGTTGTCCGGGATGAACTCCGTATGATGATCTTGCAGGAGGTTCTGCCCGGTTACGTTTAGTTCGATCCTGCGGGTTACTTTCAAGGCGATGCTCACATCGAGGTCGGCATACTCGGATACATAGGGCTCGGGTAACCTGCCGACATAGCGCAGCACGGTGCCTAACCGCAGTCCTTTAAACAATTGAACGGTGGATTGAAGCAATGCCTGGTCGTTGGGATCATTGCTTTCGGCCGTACCGTTATTCATATCGGCGCTGCCGGGTTTGAGCGTGAGATCTTTGTTCAGGTACGTATAGCCGAACCGAAGTTTCCATGACGACGTAACAGGATACGTCAGAAATAACTCGACACCATGCGTATCGCCTTTCACCCCATTGCCGAACGTAACAGGAATGCCAAACGGTGGCGGCCCGGGTTCGACACTGCGAATGTCGTCATACCGGTTGTAAAAAGCCGACACGGACACGGTAAGATTGTAATGAGTTTTTGCTTTCCACCCCAGCTCATAGGCGATCAGCTTCTCGGATTGAAAATTGCTGCCGGCAATGAAGGGAAGCTCAGGAGTGAGGTAGAGAAAAAACTCGCGGTCTATGCGTGCGGGATTTCTCACGGCCCTGGACACCGCGAACCAGACGGTTTGGCTTGGTGATGCCATCCAGGTGAGCCGCACATTGGGCTGATACTGGAAGCCGGTATAGGTATTTCGCTCTACTTTCAATCCCAGGGTAAGACGGAGCTTTTCTTTGGCCAGGGAGATTTCGTCCTGAACAAAAGCGTTATAAAGATACAGTGATTTTTGTGCCGGTTTAAAAGCGAATAGCTCCAGGTTTCTCACATTGTAATCCATCATCCGGAAGCCAAGTCCGTACAGCAGGATGTGTCTTTTTCCGAGGGCAAGCCGTGATACACCTTCGATATCATATGTATGGAGTTTCTCGGCAAAACCATTCCGGAAGTCGCGCCACGTTTTGTCATAGAACATTTGCAATTGGACATCCGAGCGTT
Source organism: Dawidia cretensis (assembly GCF_018598175.1). Classification (GTDB taxonomy): domain Bacteria; phylum Bacteroidota; class Bacteroidia; order Cytophagales; family Cyclobacteriaceae; genus Ohtaekwangia; species Ohtaekwangia cretensis. The sequence goes on along the minus strand of NZ_JAHESE010000015.1, from coordinate 75,463 downwards.
CTGAAACGGAGTGGTTCCATCGTGCGAGAGCATTGGATCCACTGGCCACCACGGGATGATCGCCGTCCGGATCGGGGCGATCGTCATAGAAATTGGACTGAAAAGTTACCGCGTCATTGGCCGTAGGTTCCCAATCCAGCCGCAGCCCGGTCTGCGCTACCTGCCAGTCGTCGGTGGCTTCTATGCTATCGCGGAACATGGTGTTGTCGCGTCTGAATGTTGTGCCATATATACGGTACGACAGTTTATCTGAAAACTTTCCACCATAGCGCAGGCTGCCCAGGCCGCGAAGCTCCGTTCCTGCGGCTGCTTCTGCATAGAGGCCCTGGGTTTCGCGGGTGTTTTTGGTGATGATGTTGATCACACCATTGACGGCATTGGCACCCCACATCGTACCCCCGGGCCCGCTGATCACTTCAATCCGTTCGATGTCCTCGAGCACGAGGTTTTGCACATCCCAGAACACGCCGGCATACATCGGTGTATACACCACCCGGCCATCGATCAGTACCAGTAGCTTGTTGGCCAACACATTGTTAAAACCACGCGCGCTGATGGCCCACTGGCTGGCATTGACCTGGGCTACCTGCAGGTTTGTGGCTAACGTCAGCGCTTCGGGCAAACTCGTTACGCCGGAATTGCGAATATCCTCGTAGGTGATCACCTGAACGGCAGAGGCGGCCTCGAGGATCTTTTCTTTGCGTTTTGAAACAGAGATCACCTCTATTTCCATCAACTCTTCCATGCTCAATGCCTTGAGCTTTTTCACCTCCAGATCCTGGCTTTTAACGGGATGGACATTGATGCAGAAAATGCACATCAGGATCGGCGTGGCGGTCCTGACCCATTTGACACTGCGCGTATGGGGTTGTCGTTTCATGTCTTATCTCGAGGACTGGTTGACCAATAGCCAAAACATACCCAGCTCGGCCACGGCTTTCGAAAAATTGTCGAAGCCGACTGGTTTGACGACATAGGCGTTTACCCCGGAGTTGTACGTATTCACAATATCTTTTTCCTCCGCGGAAGAGGTCATGATGACCACGGGTATGACCCTGGTCCTGGGGTCTTCGCGGACTGCCTTCAACACCTGAAGTCCGTCTACTTTCGGCATCTTCAGATCAAGCAGGATTACGCGCGGTTTATCTTCTTCGACCTCGCGTTCCGAGAACTCACCTTTGCCGAACAGGAAATTCAGGGCTTGCTCGCCGTCGGACAAATGGATAAGCTTGTTGCCGAGGTTGCATTTTTTTAATGCGCGAATCACCAGCGCGGCATCGTCGGGATTGTCTTCGACCAGGAGAATGTCTACATCATGAATGGAGTCATGCATATGTTATTGGGTATGTTTTTAAGTTACCGGCAGGGAGAAGTAGAAGGTTGCGCCTTCGTTTTCCTTTCCCTCTGCCCAGATCCTTCCGTCGTGTTTGGCAATGATGCGGTGCACAAGGGCCAGCCCCACGCCTGTACCTTCAAAATCGGTGGCGCTGTGCAGTCGCTGAAAGACCCCGAAGAGCTTGTCGTAGTACTGCATATTGAACCCGGCGCCGTTGTCTTTTACATAATAGACGTTCTCGCCATTTTCTCTGTAGGCTCCTATCTCGACAAGGGGTTTGTCTCTTTTCATGGAGTACTTCAGCGCGTTGGAGATAAGGTTTTGCATGACCTGTCGCAGCATGCTGCGGTCTCCTTTGATCTCAGGCAGGGGGTTGATCACGATCTCGCTTTTATTTCCATATTGTTCTTTGAGGTCGTCATATACGGTCCTTGCCAGGGCCGTCATATTGAGGTTGAGCTTGGCCACGTGCTGTTTGCCCAGCCTGGAGAAAGCAAGCAGGTCGTCGATCAGCTGACCCATGCGGGTGCCATTTCGCATAATGGATTTCAGCGTCTTGATCCCTTCTTCACCGAGGAGATGACCGTAGTCTTCCATCAGGATACCGGAGAAACCGTTGATGGACCTAAGTGGCGCGCGCAGATCGTGTGAGACCGAGTAAGAGAATGCCTCCAACTCTTTGTTGGCGATCTCCAGGTCGTGTGTTCTCCGCTCGATGGTGAGCTCGAGCTTTTGATTGAATAGCTGGATCTGGGCGTTTTGCGTCTGAATCTCGGACAGCATTTGATTGAAGGCGTCGGTCAGATACCCAATCTCGTCATTACCTGTTTTGGTGGCCCTTACTGAATAGTCTTTTTTCTCCGAAACGGTCTTCGCCGTGCGCGTCAGGGCGTGTACCGGCTCGGAGATGCTTTGCTGGAGCTTGTTGGATAAAAAATAAGCCACGACAAACGATATGGCGATCACCGCTGCGGCAATAGAGGCATACAGACCGATCCGGTCATACATGGCGTCCATATCTGATTTCAGATAGAGCACGCCCAGGGTTTTGTTGTTTTGAACGACAGGCTCGAATATGATCAAATGGGATTCTTCGAACCGGTGATCTTCCTGGAATTGGACCTGGTCCCTGGGGATGGTCTGCAGCGGGTAGTCCTGGGGATATTTTGAGAACAGATTGCCCTGCTTGTCGTAAAGCACAGCAACCACGATGTGCTTTTCTGCCTTCAAAGCCATTAGCACCTCGCCGGCATCGTCCGGATTGTCAAAGGCCAGCGCGGCGGTACAATTGGTTGAGATGATCCTGCCCAGGGTATATAATTGTCGCACATAGGTTTGGCGGAAAGTAACGACTTCATAAACGAGGTAGGATAAAAATGTGAACAGGAGCACCGCGGCGCTGGTGAGCATAATGACCCAACGGATTTTTTTTTTGATAGGGAAATTTCTGAATACCATCCGTCGCCTAGCTTACAGGTTGTATTGTTCGAAAAGGTCAAAAAACACGAAAAGCCTAATGCACTATTCACGACAGTACCTTGGGCTTCCTAGCTAATATAATGTTTTAATATGGTATTCCGAGCGTCGCCTTTTGAAAGATCGATGAAAAAAGTTTCGCAACCTTGCTGGAAGGAAAATACGTCCCTTTGACAATTATATTCTCGACATCAATAATAATAACGAGTGGGCTGTCGACGCTTCTGCCTGGTGGAAGATCAGCATTGTTGAGGCGCTGTTACCAGAATGTAGAATAAAGCCCTGTTAAAATCCCAACAATAATAATAGCTCCCACGATAAACGCGGGTGATACTTTGAACATTTGGCGATCGATCTCTACCGGTATGCTTTTGTTTTCGTGCTGCGGTTTCAGAAGGCTGATGACGATCATTACCGCTACGATGAAGCAGAAGGTGATCGTCATGCGATCGAGGAAGGGGTAATCGGGGAACGCGCCGTTGGTCCACTGTGGCAGGAATTTTAATACTGTAGATACGGGTATGGTGAGTAGCGTGCCGGTCAGCGCCGCGGCTACCGTGGTTCTTCTCCAGAACAAGCCCATCAGGAAGATGGCGAGCACGCCGGGGGAGATGAACCCTACATATTCCTGTATAAATTGATACGCCTGGTCGAGCGAGCGCAGTGACGGCGCGACGATGCCGGCAATGACCAGCGACAGGACCACAGCCCACCTGCCGGTACTGACCACCGTCTTTTCGCTGGCGTTCCTGTTGAAAAACTTTTTATAGATATCCAGCGAGAAGATGGTAGCGATGCTGTTGGCTTTGCCGGCGAGAGACGCTACTATTGCGGCCGTAAGCGCGGCGAACGCCACACCTTTGAGGCCTGGTGGCAGCAGGTTCATGAGCGTTGGGTAGGCATGGTCGGGTTTGAGGACGCCAAGCTTGTCGGTCATGTCCTCATGGAACAATCCTTGCTGGTGCAGCACATACATAGCGATGCCGGGTAATACGGCGATGACCGGAATGAGGAGCTTGATGAAGGCGGCAAAGAGAATGCCGTTGCGCGCTGTTTTGAGGTCGGCGCCGAGTGCGCGTTGGGTGATATATTGATTGCATCCCCAATAGGCGAGGTTGTTGATCCACATGCCGCCGATGAGCACAGACAAGCCGGGCAGCTCCTTGTGATAGGGGTGATCCTCGGCGAAGATCATGTGAAAATGCGTCGCTGCCTTTTCGCGTAGCAGGGAGAGTCCGGTGAATACGTTGGCGGCATAGCCTGATTTTTCCGCCAGGAGCGTCAGTGCAAGGTAGGTGGTCACGAGGCCGCCGATGAGCAGCACGGCTACCTGTACGACATCGGTATAACCGATCACCTTCATGCCGCCGAGTGTAACGACAACCGAGAAGACGATAAGACCGGCGATACACCAGTTGAAACCGATCGTGGAGATGGACGTAATAGCAATGGCACCCAGGTAGAGAATGGACGTGAGGTTCACAAATACGTACACGAGTATCCAGAACACTGCCATAATGGTGCTGACCGTGTCGTTATACCGCCGCGCCAGGAACTGCGGCATGGTATAGATCTTATTCTTAAGATAGATCGGAATGAAGAACACGGCCACGATAATCAGCGTGGCGGCAGCCATCCATTCGTACGTGGAGATGGCGAGGCCGAGCGCAAATCCGGAGCCAGACATGCCGATAAAATGCTCTGCCGAAATGTTGGAAGCGATCAGCGATGCGCCGATGGCCCACCAGGTGAGCGACCCTTCTGCCAGGAAAAAATCCTTGGAATCGCCTGTAGTGTTGCGGGTTTTACGTTTGTATACGTAGTAGCCGTAGGCCGATACGAGAACAAAATAGATTAAAAAGACAATATAGTCCGCTGGGTGTAGCCGGTTCATAGGGTTGGGTAAGGGGGCGCAAGGCTCAACGCTAAAAGCTCAAAGTTTAAAACTTGAAATAAAAGAAATAAAGATGGTAAATTCCAGCAAGAGGTCATCAGCACCTGGAGCTGAAATTTACCATTCCTAGCTTTAACCTTTGAGCCAAACTTTAAACGTTGGACTCAAAATTTCAACGTAGCCGGCAGATATTTGGCAACGAGATCTTCATAGTACGGTTTGAGCTCCTTCCAGTCGGGCGGGTTGGGGTTTTTGGAATACAGGTCGTAAGGGTTAAAGAGGTCCACCCATTTGAACATTTCCCGGTCGTGGTCGTCGAGCAGGTGCTCATAGGCGTGTTCACGATGCTGTGCATAGAAAGAATGGTAACGCAGCATATAGAGGCCGGGTTCGGGAATGTAGTCTTTCATCATCTGGTAGACATATTCATCGTGGCCCCATGACATGTCCACGTTGCGCAGGCCGCAGTTGGGCTTATAGATGCCGTGTTTGGTGTTGTATTGTGGGTTGGTGTGATCGGGGTTGGCCGAGAAGAACTCGGGGAACACGATCTTGTCGGAATGTGCGCAGCCTACCGGAAAGGTATCGCCTACGACGGCCCACTGGGGCTCGCCAAAGAGGCAAAGCACTTTGCCCATGTCGTGCACCAGGCCCACAAGCACAAACCAATCGGGATGCCCGTCGCGACGGATGGCTTCCGAGGTTTGTAGCAGGTGCTGGAGCTGGTCCAGGTCGGTATCGGGGTCTGAATCATCGACCAACTGGTTGAGAAAGGTAAAGGCGTCCCAGATGGGCATTTCCTTTCTGTTGAACGCCAGGTAGTCCCCTTGCTTTTGCTTGACGAAGTCGTAGGTCTGATACGTATGGTTGAGCCGGTAGAATTCCTTCACCGTGTCGCGTTGGGGGTTGTCGTAATTGCGGTACTCCTCTACGGATTTTTCGTTGGCGATGGTTTCGGGATCCGGGTATCGGCGAAGCAGGTCATCTTCCCATTCATCCAGGTTTGCGAGGGGATTGATTTCGGCTTGAGGTTTCATGTGTTGCAAAGTTTAATGGAATTGCGTAACCATATTCAACTTGGTAAATAATACCGCCGGGATCAACCATTTGAACAGGCTTATTTACGAAACCGTTTTCGTGGTAAAGCTGAAAAACGCCATATTGTGGGTACTATGGGCGTAACCATTAAAAAAATAGCCGCCGATCTCAACCTGGCCGTGTCTACGGTGTCGAAGGCACTGCGCGACAGCTATGAGATCAGCCCGGAAACCAAGGCGCGTGTTTTTGAATATGCGTCGCGGCTCAACTACGTGCCCAACTTGTATGCGAGCAGCCTTAAGCGGCACCGCAGCGGCAATATAGCGGTGGTGCTTCCCGAGGTGGCCGATAGCTTTTTCTCCAGCGCGATAGATGGTATCGAAGAAGTAGCGCAGGCCCGGGGTTATCACGTCATGGTATACCTCACGCATGAAGACGTGGACCGTGAGCAATCCATTGTTCACGAGTTTCGCAATGGCAGGGTTGACGGTGTGCTGATGTCCGTAGTAGCCAACGAGGCCACGTACGATCACCTGGTCGAGCTCGGTGGCCGCGATATGCCCCTGGTATTCTTCGACCGGGTGTGTGAAGGGATCCATTCCGCCCAGGTGGTTACCGACGATTTTGAGTCCGGGCGCAAAGCCACACAGCACCTCATAGACCGCGGCAGTAAGCGCCTGGCATTTTTATCACTGGCCGGCGATCTGGCCATCATCCGTCTGCGGCAGGAAGGCTACCTGCAGGCGTTGCGCGACAACGGACTGGACGAGCGACGCAACCCCGTGGTGTACTGCACGCATGCCGAGGTTGACAACCTGTCGCTGATCCGGAAGCTGCTGCAGGGGCAGCACCGCCCCGACGGCGTTGTGGGATCTGTTGAAAAGGTTGCTACACAAACGTACACCGTATGCCACGAATTGAATCTTTCTATACCGACACAAGTACGCGTGGTGGGATTCTCACACCTGCAAATCGCAGGCTTGCTCAATCCGTCGTTGACCACCATTACTCAGCCGGCGTTCGACATGGGCAAGGCGGCCGCTACGCTGCTCTTTCGCAGCCTCGAAAAAAAGATGGACGTGCGCAGCGAGAAGATCATTATTCCCTCGGTACTGGTGGCTCGCCAGTCTACGGCTTAGTTAAAGATGGTACCGATGCCGCTATGATTTGTCCTTCAGTTTAATCCATTGCTTAATGACGTCCTGGAGGCCTTTGCTTTTTGCCTTTACTTCGGCCATGCTTTTGAACTTGGCATAGGCTTTACCTTTTGGGGCCGGTTCCAGCACCGCGCCGGGTGCCAGGTCGTCCGCCTGGTGGAAGACCAGCGTTACGGTGTCTTTGACACGGGGGCTGAAAGTGGCAATGTCGCCCTTGTAATAAAAACTCGGGCCACCCCATTTCACATCTTCGGTAATTTCAGGGTGTACTTTCATAATCGAGTCCCGCAGTACTGCCAGTTCTTTTTTTAACGGATGATCTAATTTTGCCAGGAACTCATCTACTTTTTTTGAACTCATTTTTTTCTTTTTAGTATTCGCAATGGCCGGTCATTGCAGACATAAACCGGAGAGCAACCTATTGGTCGCACGGCATCATACCGACTTTGATGACGCTAAATTCGTACCCCCAGCCTTAAGGAAAAATTACAAATGTTGAGAAAGGGGAAAATTATCTATCGCTGGTGATGCGGCTCAGTTGGGTGGGCGTAATTCCAAGGTAGGAGGCAATATGGTATTTTTTCAGGCGGGGAAGAATGTGACGGTGTGACAGCAGAAACTGCTGATAACGTGTGGCGGCCGTATCGGAGCGAAACGCAATTTCCAGCGGTTCTTTTTCAACAACCCAATGCTTTTCCAGGTAGTTGATGTAAAACAAGGCAATATCCTGGTGTGTATCCACGAGTTGCCTAAACGCGCTGAAATCATATTCCAGCACCAACGTATCCTCTATGGCCGTGATGGCGAATTTGCTCGGGTTTCCGGTCATCGTCGCCGTGACAGATGCCGCGAAGCGGTTTTCGGAAAAAAAGTATTTAATGATCATTTCGCCTTCCGGTGGGAAATAGGACTGATAAGCCAGCCCGCGGCAGATAAAGGCAAACTTACGTGGCACCTGGCCTTCTGTCACCAGCAGCTCGCCCTTACGGTACAGTTTTTCCCTTAGCAAACCGGCCCAGGCTTGCTCTGATGCTGCCGTGATTGGGTGGTACGTGCGGACCTGCTGGAAAAATTGTGTATTGCTCATCGTGCCTTAACTTTCAGGCTAAATTAAATAATTACTGGTTTACCCTGTCGTAAGCAATACAGTATGGCACACCTACTCGATAATCCAGCACGTTCTCTGGTGAATATACTACGCCATGGGGCGAAGGATTAAAATAGTTTAATCGTCTTTCTTAAAATAATTGAACTATTGAACGGGAGGGCGCGCGCTACCTTTGTTCTATTAAAATCATATAACCTAACCATGGAATTAGAACATGCTGGAAAAATGGAGATTTCACAGATAAAAGTAACACCGGATACGTATGCCCCTTTTCGCCTGGCCCAGGGCTACCGTGTAGGGCATCTCCTGTTTATTTCGGGACAAACGGCTCTCGATGACAATGGTCAATTGGTTGGTATTGGCGATTTCGATATACAGGCACAGAAAACTTTTGAAAATTTGCAGAAGGTGCTGATAGCCGGTGGATCCAGTTTGAAGAATGTCGTTAAAGTAACAATACTATTGCGGGACATGGCAAACTTTGGAAAAATCGTGACGCTTAGAGAGAAATACTTTACAGCTCCATATCCTGCTGATACCATTCTCGAAGTGTCTTCTTTGTTCTCCCCGAATGCGCTTATCGAAATCGAGGCCATCGCCGTCGCGGACCATGCGGCGGACTGGAAAAAGTAGTGAATCAATAGTGGGAGGTCGTGCTTGCCTCCCGTTACTTTTTCGCGAGCTCTTTTCTTATTTGGCTGAGAAAGACAGGTGTCATTCCTAAGAATGAAGCGATGTGTTTTTGCGGCAGGCGTTGTTCAATGTCAGGATACTTTTTTAATAAAGCCTGGTAACGTTGTACTCCCGACAGGCTGATATTGTTCAATATCCGTTGGTCTTGCGCCATGCTCGCATGCTCGTTGAGGATGCGCCAGAAGCGTTCCATTTTAGGAACACGGAGCAACAGCTCCTCCCGCTTTTCCATGTCGATCTGGAGGACCACCGTTTTTTCAAGCGCGATAATGTTGCGGCTGGCGGGCACCTGGCGTATGAAACTATTCAGGTCTGATATCCACCAGTCTTCCTGGGCGAAATGTAACGTATGCTCATCACCACGGCTATCGACATGAAAGGAACGCAAGAAGCCATGGCATACATAACTTTCGTGTCGGCATACCTCACCCTGAACCAATAGATATTGACGAGGAAGCAGGCTCCGAATACTAAATGCGGAATGAATACAGCGCTGTTCTTCTTCATTAAGACTGATCCGGCGTTCAATATGTTGCAGTATAGCATTAAAGTGGTTGTCCGTGCCGGATTCCATCATGACGATATTTTTACTTTTTTGCACAATGTAAAAAGAAATATGGCATGCCTTGTGATTGCTGACGACATTTGATTCTGAGTGTGAGCATGGTCGTCCGCGGGTGACAGGGTAGGGTTGGAATTGTAAATTTCGGAAGCCTGAGCGTGTGCCGCTTCCTTTTTTTATACGGTAGTTGTGTGGGTAAAACCCCACACCATCTTTTTGAGGGTGCTATAAAAATTTTGTTGACGAGGTTCGTGCGATCGAATACAATTATAGCTTAACTTTCGTTCAGTATAAATGTTGACGAGTTAGTGTGAGTTGTATAAAGTCTTTTTATTTTCTACCAGCGCTACGTTAAAGGCGATATACACCGGGGCGAGATTGATACTATCATTTAGTGAGTGTGTTTAACGGGACGTTTTAACTAATCCTGATGGCTATGCTTTAATCTTTTTTTTACTCTTAAATATTACTGTCTATGAAAAAACAATGTTTGCTTTTGGCAATGCTCCTGGCATTGCTATGTCTCAATCAATCGTGTAATGACGAGCCGGATCACGTCAAGGGCCCTCGGGCTGTCAGTTTTTCCCTGGGGTTGGCGCGCGGCGGCGATGCCTCGGGACGCATAGCGGGCGTGATACCCGACGGTTCCTCCGTCCTGATTACGCTGACCAAACCCGATGGCACGCCGGTGCTGACGCGTGAACCGGTCAGCATTCTGACCCTGGGCAATGGCTATGTCACAGCCCCGCTAAGTCTCGAACCGGGTGACTATACTCTGACCGACTTCTGGATTGTACAAGATTCTTCGGCGGTGTTATTTCTGACGCCGAAGGCCGGCTCACCGATGGCTGAGTATGTGTCACATCCACTGCCGCTTGACTTTTCTGTCGCCTACGACGCTGCGACGAACGTGCCAATCGAGGTAGTGGGTGCTGGCAATCACATACCGGAAGATTTTGGGTATGCGTCGTTCCAGATCACCCCAATCGATGTACCGGGCGATACTGCCAGCTTCCGACTCACCGTCTTCATGGAAAACGGAGGTGGCGGATTGGAACTGACCAGCGCGGCAGCCATCGTGACACGGGAATGGGATACCCTGTTTAATCATTACACATTAACACCAGGCGTCAATGCCATTAACCTGACAGGCACCGGCTTTGAATCCGGGTTCCGTCTGTTCGTCAACAAACCCGGGTATCTCTCATTTATACAAGACATTTCCGCCCAGACGATAGCGGAGCATGCGAATGAACCTCTCACAATCGTGTTACATCCCGTAGCGTTGGAGAATAGCGACTCCATTTTCTTTGGTGGATCGAGTTACCTCAATGGCGGTGGATATCAGATCATGTTTGACCTGGAGGAAGCGGCAACCTTCTATGTTGAATGGGGTGATGGCATAACGGAGAAATTTGTCGGCGCGCCGGGTACGTTTTTACAACGCCATTGGTATGAGGGTGGCAATGAGCAGCCGATTACCGTGCGGGGTGACCTGGACAAGGTCATCGGATTCCAGACGTCGTATGCCGTAACATCCCTCGACATTAGCGCGCTGATAAATTTGAAACGGTTCGCTACGTATAACCCAGGCGTGAATCAGATTGATCTATCACAAACGAAGCTGGAAGGCCTTTGGATCGCCGTAGGTAGTGGCACCATTTTGCTGCCGGAGGATCATAACCTGAAGACGATCAACATATCTAGCTACGACACGGACTATGTCAGCCTGGTGAACACAATTTATACCAATGCTGTAAACAAGAATATTCGCAATGGCAGCTTCCTTTATGGCTATGACGAAGATAATCACTTATCACAAGCAGTCATCGACCAGCTGGAATCACTGCGCGCAGACTACGACTGGTATGTAGGCTACCATTAATTGTATTACCTGAATCCTAATACCGAAAAGCCCGAGGCACGTGCCCGGGCTTTTTTGATAGTTAATAATAGGAGCAGGATTGTCACAAATCGGTTGCAAACAGACATTCTGTTTCCCGCCGGCATTCCAAAACGCATACACCAGGCGTTAGTTGTCGATATTATGCTCCATCGGCCGTAAATAGGCTTGACATTGTCGTTGTTAGCGCCAATATTGCCGGAATACATAAAACCCCCATCTCATGCTCACAAAGACACCTTTGCTGGAGGCAATCAGCAGCGTAAACTTTTCTACTGCCGAAGAGCTCATCCGTAACGGCGAGCGCATTCCCGACGGACTGCAATCGCACAACCTCACGCAACTATACGAAACCCTGATTGCCAAGAAAGGCTTTGCCATACTGAAAGCCCTGGCAGCGAACGGCCAGATTGCTATGGATGTATATGAGCTCGAGAGGTTCGACCATAGTGTCTTCCAGCCGCTGATCAAGCGCCTGCCACAGGACGAAGAATCACTCACTTTCCTGCGCGAATTTGTGGCCAGCGCACAAAACATCAACGACGAAGTGGACGGCAAGACACTATTGGCCTATGCATTCGAATCACAGGCGGAACCGGCCGTCGTCAAGGCCCTGATCGACGCCGGTTGTCGCACGGACTTTAAGAATAATGCCGAAGACAACCTGATTAGCCAGGTTGTACGTATAAACCTCATGCCCGAGCCGAAACAGCTCGCCTATGTTGAAATGCTGATCCAGGAAGGCGTGGATGTAAACGAAACCAATGTTGTGAAGCAGACAGCGTTACACATCGCGGTAGAGCGCGATAAAAGGCACCTGGTGGACATCCTGCTGCAGCACGGAGCGCAGCCGAATGACCAGGACAAAGACGGCAATTCGGCGTACTTTTATGCGCTGGCGCATAAGTTCGATCGTGTGGTATACGAAAAACTGTCGGCCAACACGCCCGCGGACTTTTCCCTGCTTAACAAGAACGGCCAGACGCCACTTTCGGAATTCCTGCGCATGATGCAAGGTGGTGCAAATGACACGGCATTGCTGGAGCAACTGCTGGCAGACGGTGCAGACCTCGATCATGCTACACCGTACTACAGCACGCCCAAGTCAGGGTGGGACTGGATCATTGAAAAGTCCGCCGAAGTAATGCAGATGGCACTTCTGAAAACGGGGAAGGACGTCAATCACCAGGATAATGAAGGCAATACACTGCTACACAAGGTATGTGCCATCAATCCAAACTATGAGCAGAGCAAGGCACGTGAGATTTACAAAAAAGCCAAGATGTTGCTTGACGCCGGTGCCGATCCGACGATTACCAACACGCAAGACAAGAAACCTATCGATCTGGCGGCTAACGACAATCTGAAAGCTAAGACAGTAGAAATACTTTTAGCAGCTGAAAAGAAATAATAAAAACCCCATTCATACATGTCTCAATCCTTTATCATTGCCTGTGAAGAAGGCAAACGTAAGATTGCCGAGCTTTTACTGGCCAACAACGAAGTGGATATAAAATATACTGACGAAAAGGGCCGTACGGCGTTACACTACGCTGCTCACCGCGGATACCTGGATATCGTCAAGCTGCTGATTGCCGCCGGCGCAGACCTCGACTACGAAGATCACCAGGGTGAGACACCGCTGTTCTTTGCCACTCTGCAAAAACAGAAACAAACAGCGGTATACTTACTGGAACAAGGCGCGCGCACCGACATCAACGACCTGAATGGCAACAGCCTGCTACACCTGACAGCACAGACTGGTCAAACCGAAGTTGTCAAACAATTGCTGGAAAGGGGAGTGGCCGTCGACGCTGAGAACAATCAGGCCGAGACACCCTTGCTCATCGCCGCCTCCTGGCGCAACACGGAGATCGTCACGTTACTGCTCCAGCATGGCGCGAACGTCAATACCACCAATAAACAAGGCGACTCGCCGCTGTTGTTTGCCGTCCGGTCGAAACACATGCCGATGGTGGAGCTGTTGCTGACCAACGGCGCCAATGTCGATCACATCAACCACACAGGCGAAAACGCGTTGCTGATGGCGTGTTACGAAACGAACCGCATGCTGGTAAACTTGTTGGTCTCGAAAGGAGCCAATCTGTTTGTGTCGTCTAAGAATGGTGTATCACCGATCTGGTATGCATGCGCGAATAATCAAAAAGAAATTGTAGCGCTCTTCCTGGACCACGGCCTGGATGTAAATCACAGCCGTCCTATGACCGGCGCGACTGCGTCGATGAACACCTATCTCGATTGGGTTGAGACCGCCAGCAACCTGTCGGTACAAAGCAGCTTCACGCTCAACACGACGTACGAATATGGCGGCGAAAGCCTGCTCCACCTGGCCGTGAAAAGCGGCCACATGAGCATGATTAAGCTGTTGCTGGAACGCGGGGCTACGATCAATATACAAGACGAATCTGGTAATACAGCATTACACTACGCAACGGCGAATGGTAAGAAGGATGCTGTTAAATACCTGCTCGAACAAGGTGCGGATCCTACGGTGGTAAATGTGAAGGAGCAGAAGGCGATTGACTATTCGAATATCAAGGGATATAACGAGATTACAGCGTTGTTGCTGCAATACGGTGCGCCTAAACAATCAGCGCCGGCTGCGGCCACACCAACCGTTACGAATGGTGCTCCGGCTATAAATAAAAAGCAGGCTTTACTGGATTTGAAGGATTTGTTGGATGCGGGGGTACTTACTCAGGCGGAGTTTGATGCTGAGAAGAGCAAGATTTTAAATGGGTGAATATTGTCGGTACATGGATACGTCTGAAGACTGGCGCCAGGGTAGGCACGAGTCTTCAGTAATGGACACTTATGGTCCTGAATTGTTCAGGCTTAATAGACTACAATCGTAATTTACCCTCGATTGAATCATCTAATGTCTTGCCGGTCACCGCGCCGATAATCTGTTTTGCAAAGCCTACGATTTGGCCGTGTTTTGTATCCCAATAGTATGCATCCACAGGCTTCACCTGGATTACAGAAATACGTGGATCGTCTTCCCCTTCTGTAAACCAGGTCTTAAATATGGGGTTCCAAAGCTCGTGTATTTTTTTCTTATCCCGGCTGATGGTGGCATGGCCGTAGAGTGTTAGAAAGTCCGAGAACTCGGATCCTTTCAGCAAGAGCTGCACGGCCGGGTCTTTCGCAATGTGGGTGTTTGTGTGGCTATCGGTAGCACTTAGGAACCAACATGTGCCATCGTCATCAATCTGTTGAATCGCCATCGGCCGCGTTGCGAACGGCGCCCCGGACTTAATATTCGTACAGAAGAAACAATTCTTGGCCTTGTCGCTTAACTCTTTGAGCTTATCGACTGCCTCTGTGCCGCGTAGGTCTTGATAGTTATCTTCGGCTTGTTGTTGGTTGATGCTGTTCATAAAGTGGTTTTATGAGCAGCAGGGTAAAAACTATGCCCGATGGGAACAGAGCGAGTGTGAGAGCGGATACGGGTATTTCTTTTTCTTCGCTCTCACACGTTGCTCATGAAGACCGATGTTACGGTTTTTCGGATGCTAATGCCGTTGCCGGTATGGCTTGTTTTGTGATGCCTGGACCTTCGTATAACAGCGTCAGGCTCTTACCGCCGCCGCCGTCGAAGTACCGTAGGTTAATGGGATGCCAGCCTTTATCAAGCGCTACCTGGCCGCCGATCTCCCGGTCGCCATGTTCGCCATCGTTGTTCACCACCAGGCGATCGCCTATCTTCAATACACTGCCATCGTCAGAAGAAAGATAGAAAGTATAGATGCCTTTTTCGGCTACGTTGAGATATCCTGTAAAGGCCAATCCAAACCCATCTGTCGCCGTCGCTATGTCGGGTATGAGGACAGAAGGTACTGGCACGGTTGCCTTCAGATCGGTGGGCACAAACTTCTCCACCGAGCGATAGGAGCGATGACTGGGGTAATACGCACAGGCCAGGCCGGGCTTTGTATTCGCCGGCGTAACGCCTACCAGGTAAGTTTGCTTTTCATACCGGATGGTATACGCGTTGCCGGCACGTCCGTGTGCGCCATAGCTAACCATCTTCAAGGTGGCTGTGGTGTCGAGTGTAAAGGCTTTGTGGTATAGGGTAGCGGTGCTGTCGGGCAGTGTTCCATTGGTTGTATACCGCAATGCGGTGATGCCATTCGGGATGGTCAACGCAATGTGTGCCGTGTCGGTAAAGACAACGTGCTGCGGCAGGTCCGGAATGTCGGGCAGGCGGTAGTGCACGCCGAGGGCATCCAGGCGTCCGTAGTGTATGCCCATGCGCTCCTGGAAGCTGTCCCAATCCTTTTGCTGGCTCCAGGCTACTTCCGCCAGGGCTACCATGCGTGGCATAGTCATGAAGTCGAGGCGATCCTCCGTCGGGATATATTCCGTCCAGATGTTGGCTTGAACACCCTTGAGCCTTTTCTCAGATCCGGGTGTCAGGCCTTCGGGTACGGGGTTGAAGAAGTAGGTATGTTTCAACGAAGTTTGGTCGGGCTGGTAATCGAAGTAACAGTGCGAGGTGGGACTCATGATGAGCTCATGGCCTCTGGTAACAGCCTTCACCGGCGCATCCTTTACCCAGCCACGCCAGTACATCACGGTCAATGCCGTGTCGGCGTTGCTGTCTAACACTTCGTCCCATCCAATCGCTTTTTTACCAAGCTTCTCCACAATCTGGCGGGCGCGGTTGACAAAATAACCGTGCAGGTCGCGGGCAGTCTTCATGCCTTCGCGTTTCATCATACCGGCGCAGGTGCCCGAGGTGATCCATGTGGCTTCGTCTACTTCGTCGGCGCCAATGTGCAGGTAAGGCCCCGGGAAAAGACCGGCTACTTCGCTCAACACCTCTTCGATAAACTTATAAGTAGTCTCTTCGCATGGGCACAAAGGTGTTGTAAATAGTTTGCCCCAGCTGCTTTCGTCTGTGCACGTCAGGGTAGGTACCGCCTGGATCGCAGCCAGCATGTGCCCCGGCATATCAATCTCGGGAACGATCGTAATCATACGTTGTTGTGCGTAGGCAATGATGTCGCGTACTTCCTCCTGGGTATAAAATCCGCCGTACTGCCGCTGGCCTTCCGACGTGCGGAAGAACTCCTCGGGCAACGCATAGGTAGGATCGGCTTTGGCCTTCTCCAGGCAGACAGAGTCCTGATTGTTCAACGCACGCCACGCACCGGCTTGTGTGAGCCGCGGGTAGCGCTTAATCTCAAGGCGCCAGCCCTGGTCATCGGTCAGGTGCCAGTGCAGGGTATTGAACTTATACAGCGCCATGCGGTCGATGAACGTCCGGATAAAGTCGGGTGAGAAGAAGTGACGAGACACATCCAGGTGCATGCCACGCCACGCATAGCGCGGTGCGTCATGCAGTGTAACAGCCGGCACGGTCCACGCGCTGGTCTGGTGGTCTTTGGTTTCAATGGCCGCAGGCAGTAGTTGCCGTAAGCTTTGTACGGCATAAAAGAGCCCTGCGGCATCCGACGCTTCCAGGTTGATAACATCCGGACTTACCGTAACACTATAGCTTTCGGCCGGCTGTCCTTGTATCAGCCGCAAGTGAATGGCGTGGCCCGTGGTAAAGGTGTCGACCTTCTTTATGGGAATCTCAAACGACGAAGCGCCATGCAACAGCTCGCTCAGGTAATGTGCTACACCCGCAACGTTGCCGGTGTCGGCCGCCAGTTGAATGACCGTTTGTGCATTGATCTCAAAATAGCCATTGCCGGTCTGCAGTTGGGCCGGTTCGGGTATAATCGCGACGGGGCCTGGTAAGGCTGCCTTTTCGCGTGGGGTGCACTGCGCCAACAAAACGACACAGGCTATTAAAAACAATTGTATTCTCATGTTCACGTTAAGACAGGGTGGATGATGTTACTCCGCGGGGATTGATTCCAGGATCGGTGCTTCGACCGTCTTTAGTACGTTGTGTTCCGTGTCGTGCTGTTGTTCAAAGATGACAAATTCGTTTTTGCCTTTCTGAAGCCAGCATCCCGGGATGTATAGCGTTTGTTGTGGTCCGACTTTCCAATAGCGACCGGCATGATGGCCGTTGACAAAGACAATGCCTTTGCCCCAACCCTGCATGTCGAGGAAAACATCACCCGGCTGGTTCGTCTCCAATGTGCCGCGGTAGATGGCCGGCAGCCCCGCCGTGGGCTTCGCCGGTACGCTGTTGGTTACCGGCACATGCTGAAAGGGGAATGAATACATTTTCCAGTCGCCGGTAATTTCGTAGTCGTTGATGCGCACGGGCGCCACAATGCCTTTGGTGCTTTCGGTGATCCTGGCGCCATAGTTCACGCGGCCCATATTCTCAACAAGCAGGTCAAGCCGACCGTTGAATGGAATGTCGATGTCGAGTGTATAAACATTGGCCTGGCGGTTCAATTCTCCCACCTTGCGTCCGTTGACATACACCAGCGCATAGTCACGAAGGCCTTCCACACGCAACGTGCCCTGGATGGGTTGATTGAACTTCTTGCTATACAGCACGTAGCCACTACCTTGATTTAAATCCTCAAACGACAACGGTGCATTGCTGGTGACTGGTTTAATGCTGTTCTTCCATTCAAAGAAGCTCACGGCTTTTGATACCGCGATGTCTTGTGCTTTGAGCACGGACATACGTGCTGGAATTTCAGGCACCGGGTAGGAAACGTACTTCTTCATCATGTCGCGTAACGCCATATACTTCGGCGTAGCCCATCCTGCCTCGCTGATGGGGGCATCATAATCGTAACTGGTAATGTCGGGTTGGATGTCGTGCTCGTCGTTGTAGTTCGCGCCGGATGTAAAACCAAAATTGGTACCGCCGTGCACCATGTAAAGATTAAAGTGAACCTGATTTTGCAGATACTTCTCCGTTTGCTGCGCGATTGACTCCGTGCCAATACGCACAAACGGTTCTCCCCAATGGTCGAGCCAGCCGGGGTAAAACTCAGCCACCATGTACGGTCCCTGATTCTGGTGATATTGGTTGACAGCCTTCTTTAAGTTCTCAATACTGCCTTCGCCGTTGGCTGTTGGCAATACACCCGGCAAGCTGCCGCCTTCAAACAGCCAGGTGCCATCCGAAGTAAAGAAGGGAACGTTAAATCCGGCCTGCTGCAGGTACTGATAAATGGTTTGGTTATACTGGCGATGCTCCGCCAGGGGAATATCCTTGCGCTGCGATACATACGAGCCAAATTCATTTTCAACCTGCACCATGATGATCGGCCCGCCTTGCGTGATCTGCAGTGATTTTACCTGGCCGGCAAGCTTGTTAATATACTGGTGGCAGGAGTCGAGAAACGCTTTGTTGTTGGCGCGAATGACGAGGTCTTTGTTTTTCACGAGCCACCACGGGTAGCCACCAAATTCCCATTCAGCACAAGCATACGGTCCCGGACGCAGGATTACAAAGAGTCCTTCCTGCTGTGCGAGCTTAATGAACTCCGTCAGGTTTCGATTCTCAGATTGAAAGTCCCATACGCCGGGGGCGGTGTTGTGATAGTTCCAGAAGACGTATGTGGCAATGGTGTTGAGGCCCATCGCCTTTACCATGCGCAGACGGTGCTGCCAATATTCTTTCGGAATGCGGGCATAGTGTATTTCTCCTGAGTGAATTTGTACACTCTCGCCGTTATACAAGAATTTGCCGTCTTTAATCTCAAAAGAAGTTGTCTTGCGTTGGGCGTACGATGTTACCACCAGTACCAGCGCTACCAAACAACAAAAAAAGCGTGTCATGAAAAATGTTCGTTCAGTCAAAATAAAAATAGATAGGATCAGTACAGACCGATCTGCGAGATCAACGGACAGGCTTTTGCCGCGATGATCTTCACGCGCACCTTCGAAGTCTCTACAGGCTCCAGCTTTACAATGCGTTTGTAGCCGATGGTCGTGGCCGACGCTACTTTCTTCCACGCATTGTCCTGCCACACTTCAACCTCAAATTGTTCTACCCGCTGCCCCAGCGCAATATATTCTTGCAGCAAGATATACTGCACGCGTTGCGGCTTGTCTAAGGTAATTTCCAGATCTGCTGCAGTGACGTCGTCATCTGTCGCCCAGTACGTGTCTTTCTGGCCGTCAATGGCCTTAGCTGCATCATAGGCCTCCGATTCGCCGCGATAATGACTGGCGGTAGCCGTAGCGCCGCTCGCGAGGTTATGCGCAAAGGTACTGTCGATCAGGCGACGCCAGCCTTGCAATGACTTCACGTCATTTTCATGGATCAGGCCGCGACCGTCGGGCGGAACATTCAACAGCAGGGTAGAGCCCCGGCCGACAGACGAGAGGTAAATTTCAAACAGTCGCTCGGGTGTTTTCACCAGCGAGTCTTCTTTGGTATGGTAGAACCATCCGGGCCGGATCGATACATCCACTTCGGCGGGTATCCACCGTGTGCCTTGTGCATTGCCGGTCTGCAGTAAGGTTTCAATATCAGCCTTGCCGGCGTACAACGTATCCGGTGTGATGGAATTCCAGTTGGTCTCACCGGCTTCGCCGCGCTCGTTACCAACCCAGCGAATGTCCGGACCTGCATCGCTAAAGAACAATATGTTGGGCTCCATCTCACGAACCATGTTGAGTGTGCCCGGCCAGTCGTAATATTTCTGCCGGTCTATCTGGCGTTTTTCGTTGGCACCGCCATAGAAGCCGTCGCCGCCGTTGGCGCCATCAAACCACATTTCAAACACCGGACCGTATTGAGAGAATAGCTCTTTCAACTGATCGCGGTAATACGTAATGTATTCAGGCTTACCATAGCCCGCATGGTTGCGGTCCCATGGTGAAGCATAGACTCCGAACTTCAAGCCGTGCGCTTTACAGGCGTCGGATACTTCTTTGACGAGGTCGCCCTTGCCGTCTTTGTACGGGCTGTTTTTGATGGAGTGCTCGGTATAGGCAGACGGCCACAGGCAAAAACCGTCGTGATGTTTACATGTAAGAATGACGCCTTTAAAACCGGCATCTTTTAAGGTACTGATCCATTGACCGGTATTGACCGCTGTCGGCGCAAAGCGGGCGGGCTGCTCATCGCCATATCCCCATTCCTTGTCTGTAAAGGTATTGATGGTAAAATGAATAAAGGCGTTGGTTTCCATTTCGTGCCAGGCAAGCTGCGCGGCTGTGGGAACAGGTGCTACCGGGGCCGGTGGCGTGGCCATGGGTTTCTGGCAGGCAGCCAAAAGGAATACGAAAAAAAGGCAGGGAATACGGTTCATGCGGTAAAAGTAAGTAACGTAAGGAAAGCTTAAAATTCAGTGTACTATTTTATTAGCGTGTGTCCGTGCGTGGCGTAAGCGCGTAAAGTGAAGCGTAGTCGTCATTTCGCGATACGACCAGCCGCGGACCGCCCTGCCGGAAATGCATCATGGCCAGGTCGCGGATGTCGCCGGTAAGCCACAACGGCAGGCCTGTTGCATACAGCGAAGCCACGCCGTGCTCAAACTTGAGCAAGCATCCCGTAAACGCGTCGCAACGTCCAAACTGTGCACGATAGGGATAGAAATTTCCAGCAGCCAGCACTTCGGCAACGCCGTCACCATCGAAATCGGCAACGTGGAAATCCTGGATCGACGAGAGCTGGGCCATGGCGGGTAAAGGCTTCAAAATCAGCTCGCCGTTACCGGTATTTTCCAGCCACGATGATGCCAGCGTTTCTGCTTGCAATACGCGCGAAGCAGGCAGCTTGTCCGCCCCCACAATATCTTCAATCGTGGCATCGGCATAATCGGCATAGCGTATAAACCTCTTGCGCAGCGGGGTGACCTGGTCTAACAGCTCGTCGCGCGAAGGATGCGGATAGCGTTTGCCTTGAATGTAACTGCACACGATGGGGTCAATGGCACCGTCGCCGTTGATGTCCTGCATAAAACACTCGATGGGTTCTTCCGTAGATGCGTGCAGCGCCATATTCAGCCCCGCATTGCCCAGCAGAAAGTCGACATCACCGTCGCCGTCCACGTCGGCATCGGTGATGGCACACCACCAGCCCCGGCTTTGCTTGGGATTGGGGATCTGCGTGGAAGGAGCCAGGGAACCTTGTTGATTGATAAATATGCTTACGGGCATCCACTCGCCAACCACGATCAGATCGGCCCAGCCGTCGCGGTTGATATCGGCCCAGCGTGCATCAGTCACCATGCCTACACGCGACAAGTCGTGTCCGGCGGTTTCGGTAACATCGGTAAATTTTACCTGGCCGTTGCGTGTATCGTTTCGCAGCAGATAGCTTTTCGGAAACAACGGATACTGTTGCGCGGCCAACCGGCCGCCCACAAACAAGTCGAGGTCACCGTCGTGGTCATAGTCGGAGGCAATGACGCAACTTCCACTGGTTTGTTCAGAAGGCAGTGCCGTAAATGCAGCCTGGAACACACCCTTGCCGTCGTTCAGGTATAGACGATCCTGATAAAAAGGGTCACCACTGGAAAATTCATTGCCGCCGCTGACCAGGTATAGATCGACATCGCCGTCACCGTCGGCATCAAAGAATGTCATGCCGGTGTCTTCATGGAGCACCGGCCCTTTATCCCACGGTTGCTGCGGTGCATCGATCAGGTGACCGTCGTTTGTCCCCAAATACAACTTGCGCGGCTGGCCGGAAGCTCCGGCAAAAAAAACGTCGTCGTTGCCATCGCCATTTACATCGGCTATTGCCAGCTTCCCACCGAGGCGTGACAGCTGGGCCAGCAACAGGCGTTGGTATTTAAAATCGATGTGTGTATTCTCACGATGTCTGAATCGAAGCCCTGCACGGGCGGTGACGTCTGTTAACAAGGCGGGGCGAGGCATAGCCACGTCGGCATCCACTGGCGCCGACGTGGCCTGATCGATCACTACCAGCCGGTCAGCAGTGACCAGCGCCTGGATAGATTGCGTACCGTCTGGCCAACGCACATCGATCTGTTGTGCGAACGTCGCGTTGCCAATGCCAATGGTCATGACAGGCTCAACCGAGGACTGATATCCACGGCTGAAATGCGCCTCCTGGAATAACCTCCGACCGTCGGATAGGGTGATGGTAATGGCCGCGCCTATGCCGTGTTTATTGGGCTTGCGTCCATCCAACCGCAGCTTGATATAATGATGTTGCTGAATGGACTCCGCGTGATTTTGGAGCAGCGTCACTTCGTCGTTGAGGTTGTTTACCACCAGGTCGAGGTCGCCGTCGTTGTCAAAATCCGCATAGGCCGTGCCGTTGGAAATGGTCTCTTGTGTCAGACCCCATGCCTCCGTCACGTTTTGAAAATGAAGACCGTCTGTGTTCCGGAAGATATACTTCTTTAACTTCGTCGCAGGCATGGTCTGGATCAGGTTCATCACATTGATCGCCTGCTTGTCTTTGGAAGTCTTTTGAAGAGCGTCGCTTACTTTATATTTCAGAAAGTCCTGGTTGGTATAGTCGCGCAGATAACCATTGGTCGTAAACAAGTCGCGCAGACCGTCGTTGTCAAAGTCCGCAAGAAGGGGAGCCCAGCTCCAATCGGTATTTGAAATGCCTGATAGTTGCGCCACCTCGCTAAAGCGGGGTAGACTGTCGGGAGCCAGGCCACGGTTGAGCTGCAGCGTATTGCGCATGTATTGAAAATGATAACCACTGTCGGCCGCCAGCATCACCTTGTCGTACTCATCCGCACCCTTCAGCAATTTCTGCCGGTGGTTGTCTTCGGGAAGCATATCCACCACGTATACATCGGGCAGGCCGTCGTTGTTGATATCGGCAATGTCCGAGCCCATGCCATACTTGGATAAGTGGCCAAACAGGGTATGTGACACTTCACGGAAGGTGCCGTCACCGTTGTTGACATAACAAAAGTCCTGCTCGTCGTAGTCGTTGGTAACATACAGGTCGGGCCAATGGTCGCCGTTCAGATCGCTGATGGCGGCGCTGAGCCCGAAGTTGAGGCCACTGCCGTGGATACCGGCGGCTTCGCTGACCTCGACAAAGTGCTCACCTTCATTCCGGTATAATTTGTTGCCAAAGTACGGATGCCGTAAGGCACGTAGCTTTTTTACATTGTAAAACGGCGCATAAAACATGTTGGCATGGTTAAGTAAAAACATGTCCAGATCGCCGTCTCGATCGTAGTCAAAGAAATACGATTGCGTCGAAAAGGTGCCGATGGCATCGAGACCATAGGCTTTGGCCGATTCGGTAAACGTGGGGATGCCGCCCGGCTCACAGCCGCGGTTGATAAAGAGTTGGTTAGCGCGTCCGGGATGGTCGCGAATAACGGGTTTGTCCAGGCGCTCGCCGGTGGTATTGCCCGAGTAGCAAAGGTAGAGGTCAAGCCAGCCGTCGCCGTTTACATCCGCCATGGTGATGCCGGTCTTCCAGTCGGGCCGGCCGCCGGTGCCGGAGGTCTCGGTAATATCTTCGAACTTCCACTGGCCTTTGTTCACGTACAACTTGTTAGGCATGGAGTTGCCCACGAGGTATAGATCGGGCAGGCCATCCTGGTTCAGGTCACCTGTTGCGACGCCGGCCCCGTTATACATATACTCGTAGGTCATGATGTTGTTGTGCTCCGTTTCCGTGATCTGGTTACGGAACCGGATGCCCGTTTCGGATGCGCTCATCTCCGTAAACTGTTTCTTCGGACTGCACTGCTGAAACAGTATGAGCACGATGCCAATACAAATAGAGGGCCTTTGAGGCATGGTCGTTCAGGTAAGCGTAAAGAATGTCTGACGAAAGGAAAGCAGCGGGAACACGCCCCGCTGCTTGTATAAGGTCACATTTACTTAATTTGTTTCGTAGCCGGGATTTTGTGAAAGCATGTCGTGGCTCCGCTGAATTTCCGAGTATGGTATTGGGAAGAAATACATCTTGTCTTCCCAATTACGGGTAGCATCCGATACCCAGCTGTAATCATAGGTAATGTCGCCGCCCGCGTCTTTGGTAACTTTTACGCCCATGGCCGGTTTATCTAACGCATCAGGACCGATCTTCCAGCGCCGAATGTCAAAGAAGCGATGGTTCTCGAGGGCCAGCTCCACGCGGCGTTCATTCCGATAGCGCTCCAAAAGTGCATCGCCGCTTTCGTTTACGTCCGGCATACCTACCCGGTGGCGCACGGCATTAATGGCTGTGCGGGCTTCGCCATCGTTGTTCAGTGCGATTTGGGCTTCCGCATAGTTTAGGTAGAACTCGGTAATGCGGAAGTAAATCCACGGGCTCAGGTTCTCATCGGCGCCGCCGGCGTCGGCCTTTTTCCCTTCGTCCAGGAACTTGCGGAAGTTATACCCTGTACGCGATGCATTGGGGCCAGAGGGCCCCTGTGGCGAATCCTTGCCTTGCAATGTTCCTTCCGGCGATCCTTCCGGTGCGGTCCAGAATTGCATCTCGCGCGTGCCGCCGTTGATGGGGTCGGCAATGACAGCACCGTTGTATAGAATAGATTCGGCAAAGCGTGGGTCACGGTTCACATACGGATTCTGTGGGTCATACCCGGAGCCAGTCTCTGCCGGCAGCACACCATTGGTCATTTCATAGCTATCCACCAGGTTTTGTGTCGGAGTGATGTTGCTCCATCCACCCAGACCGTTGGAGTATAGCCAGAGGTTCACGCCCCACGAACCGCCGCCATGCGGATTGTTGACGGTAAAGCGACGCGCGAAGATGATCTCCGCATTGCTTCTTCCGTTAAAAATCTCTCCATACTGATCGCCTTCGGTAATGATGGGAAATCCCGGCAGGTCCATCACAACCCTGTTGGCGTCACGGGCCGCGGTCCACCGCGACTGCTCGTTGTTGGGGTTATACAGCGGGCTTGCCATGTAAAGCAACGTCCGGGCTTTCAGTGCCAGGGCTGCTTCTTTGGTTGCACGGCCTACAGGTGTTGTAGTAACATCGCCCAACTTCTCCACAGCAGCATCACACTCGCTAACGATGAAGGCGCCAACTTCTTCCGCGGAATTACGGGCGACATCGTAGTCGGCTTGCCCCAGGTCGAACGTCGTGGTGATGATCGGCACACCGCCGTACCAGCTTAACAGCTCCAGGTATAGATACGCACGGACGAACTGCATTTCGCCCGACAGCTGCGTAAGCGCTGCAGCCTCGACCGGCGAGTTCACCGTTTTCTCAAAGAACAGATTTACCCGGCGGATATAAGTATAGGCGTTATTCCAGGTGCCGAGGTTGGCGCTCTCACCGTTGTCGCGGGTCATAAGGCCCTGAGTGTAGTTCCGGAGGGCTTGTTGGCCACCGTGCTGCGAATAGGCGTTGTCGGTCATGGCATCGAGCAGGAGGAAGGTATTCTCTTCGGCAAATGGATGACGAATGCCGCGGTAAGTGCCGTTGACAAAATCCGTCAGCAGCGCCTTGTCGACAAAGACGTCTACTTCGCTGAACGAGTCCAGCGGTTTCTGGTCCAGGATGTCGTCGGAGCAGGATGCGATGCCCATCCATACGAGGGCCGCAAGGGATATGTATAGTAATTTCTTGATCTTCATACAGGGCATCCGTTAGAGAGTTAAGTTTAAACCGAAGTTGATGCTCTTGGTCTGGGGAAATACCCATCCCTGAATGTTCGTGCTTTCCGGGTCCGGCAGGCCATCCTTTTTCAGCGAGTCAAACGTCAGCAGGTTAAAACCGTTGACATAGAAGCGCAGGTTCTGGATGCCGGCACGCGACACCAGCGCGTGTGGCAGGGTATAGCCAAGCTCGACCGATTTTAACCGTAGGAAGTTAATGTTTCGTAACCATACGTCATTGGTCTGTTTGCTATAGGTCGAGTTGATACGTGCCATCGGAGCATCGGTGAAGTCTGCACGCCAGGCGTTTTCCAGGAAGTACGCCGCCGCATTGCTGGATGCACCAAAGTTATACGTGATCTCCTGCGTGGCACGGGCCTGGCCCTGGAACAGCAGGCTGAAGTCAAATCCGTTCCACTGTGCACCGAGGTTGAGGCCGTACTGCAACTGGGGTGTGGAGGTCCTGTTCTGCCGCACGCGATCGTCCGTATCGATCACCTCGTCGCCGTTCACGTCGCGGTATATAAAGTCGCCCACCTGCGCGCCGGGGCTCGGATACTTTGTCAGATCTTCTTCGGTCCGGTATATACCAACCACCTCATACGCCAGTTTCGTTCCGTTAATACCCTCTTCGCCGATCGGCCTGCCTTCGCGCTTTTGATAGGCTTCTGTAAAGATGTTGCCGTCATCGATGAACACGATCTTGTTGCGGGCAAAGGTCATGTTGGCGCCTACGGTAAAGTTCAGGTCACCTACGTTACCACGGTACGTCACTTGGCCATCGATACCTTTGTTATCAACCTTTCCAATGTTCTCCGATGGCAAGAGCAAGCCGGTATACTGCGGCACGGTAACGTTACGCTGTGCAAGGATGTCTTTCCGTTTGCTCAGGAAGAAATCAGCTTCGAAGGTCAGGTGATTATTCAGGAAGCCAGCTTCCAAACCGATGTCCAGTGTAGTCTGCTTCTCCCACGTGATGTTGGGGTTCGCGATCACTTTCGGATTCAATAC
Organism: Dawidia cretensis; assembly: GCF_018598175.1. Lineage (GTDB taxonomy): Bacteria > Bacteroidota > Bacteroidia > Cytophagales > Cyclobacteriaceae > Ohtaekwangia > Ohtaekwangia cretensis. Next base: position 48,813 of record NZ_JAHESE010000015.1, on the reverse strand, counting down.
CTGTACGTTGTTTCCGCCGATCACATAGTTACCACCCGACCGTGTGTTGAACGTGAAGACATCCAGGTACTGGAACTGGTTTACGCGGTCATTCCCCAGCTTGCCCCACGAGCCGCGGAGCTTCAGGTTGCTTAGGATCGTTTGATTCTGCATAAATGCTTCTTCGGAAATACGCCAGCCCAACGATACACCGGGAAAAAACCCAAAGCGCTTGCCCGGAGGGAAGATCTGAGAGCCGTCATAGCGGAAGTGCGCCTGTACAAAATACCTGTCTTCAAAGTCGTATGTCAGACGGCCGAAGTAATTCTGGCGTGCGCCTTTACGCGCGGTGCCGTTAGCCGTTTGGTTGGACTGGTTGCCGGCAAAAAGCTGATCGATCTGGCCAGATTCAAAACCCGTGCGACGGGCTGAAAGGCTGTCCATGCGGTTCTTGTTCTGCTCGTACGCGATGAAGCCCGTGAAGTGATGTGCGCCAAAGGTGCGTTCGTATTTAAGCTTGGCGTTAAGCGTAACCGACTCTTGTCGTTGGTAGTTCTCCGTAAGCTGAGGCGTCTCAGGCGACTGCACCGGCACCGGATTGCCATCCGCGTCAACGTCATAGAATGTATAGGGCTGCTGCCAGATCTTACGGAAGTCGTTGACGATGTCAAGCGCGGCAAAGCCATCGACGGACAACCCTTCGATAAACGGAAGCTTCAGGTCGAACTTAAAGGTGCTGTTTAATACCGTGCGTTCGAGCTTATCATATCCGTTGCCGGCGGCAATTGCCAGTGGATTTTGTCCGAGGCGTCCGCGCGTAGGCAATCCTTGTATAGTAGCGGGTAGCGTGGGCGGTGTCAGCAGTGCTGCTTGGTAAGTAATGTTAGGATCGGTCTGCAGGAAGTTCCGGTTCTCACGACGCCCCGCGAGGTCGAGCCCGATGGTCAGGATCTTCGACATCTGCGCGTCGATGTTCGAACGAAGGTTGTACTGACGGTATTTGGTAGTCTCGTCACCCGTCAGCAGCGGCCCTTGATAGGCGGTACCTCCGGAGATAAAATACTTCACTGCCTCCGTGCCACCGCTCAACGTCACGTTGTGCCGGTTTTGCAGGTAGTGGCCATCAAACGACTCCTTCATCCAGTTGGTACTGGGACGTGTGCCATTTTGATATTGCGCTATTTGCTCGTCGGTATAGGAGTTTGGTAAGATATCATTCACGCTGCGCGCGAAGGTGGCGGCGTCCGACATCTCCATAAACCGGGTGGGACTAACAAAACCCTGGTTAAAGCTATAGTTCAGTGTCGGCTTACCCGTCTTACCACGCTTGGTCGTAATCAACACCACGCCGTTGGCAGCTTGTGCCCCGTAGATCGCGGCCGAGGCATCTTTCAACACCGTCAGCGTTTCAATATCATTGGGGTCCAAACGCGAAATACCGTCGCGGTTGGCCACGCCGTCGATGACGATCAGGGCTTGACTGCTCCCCGTCGTGGCAATACCGCGAATGAAGATGCTGGCATCGTCGCGTCCGGGCTCGGCGTTGCGCTGGTTGACGATCAGGCCGGGCATGCGCCCGGCCAGGGAGTTGGAGATCGAGATAGCCGAGCTCTTGCGAATGTCGTCACCCGACACTTGCGAGATTGCACTCGTAACTTCCTTCTTTTCCTGCGTGCCGTAGCCGACTACAATCACTTCTCCGAGGGACTGAATGTCTTCTTCCAGGGTAGCATCCACCGTAGTGCGCCCAGAAGTTAATACTTCCTGCGTAGCATAGCCAATGAACGAGAACACCAGTATCGCATCGTCACCCGGTATTTCCAACGAATACTCGCCGTTGGCATTTGCCGTGGTGCCGATAGTCGTTCCTTTCACAATCACGTTTACGCCGGGCAAGGGTGCGCCGGTAGCATCGGTAATCTTTCCGGTAATGATCGGACCGTACAAGGCATCTGTTGTCGAGGCCACGGGCTGCTCCGCAGTTGTCAGCGAAGGTTGCTGGGGCTTCAACGCAATCTGCTTACCGATAACTTTATAGTCTATATTTTCATGCAACACATTCGCCAGCACATCCGATAACTTCTGGTCTGTCACGTGCATGGTGATGCGGTTGTGAATCGGGATCTGACTGGGGTTGTAGGTGAATTTGACTTTTGCTTGTTTACCGAGCAGTGTCAGCACGTCCTGTACTTCGACGGCGTCGACATCAAGCGTCACCCGCCGGTCCAGCACTTCCTGGGCTTCGGCGTCAGTAGCATACACCATGGACATGGTGAATGAGACGATCAATAGGTTAATTAGTGTCACTCGCATAAGAAACAATAACAGCCCATATTGAACAGGTCTGGATTTATTCATAGATTTAGATGTTTTTGTTTGTGAAAATGGCAAAAACCGGCCAGGCTGACTTCTCAGCAGGGCTTGATGGAGGTGGGGGATGGTCACGACATCACCTGCCTCTTTTTGTTTTTAAAAAATATGTGGGAGTGTAATGCTATTTTTGCATAGGCAGCAAGGGGTTAGGGTTTAGGTTAGATCGTATCATTTCAGTAGGCTCAATTCGCAATACATCCGCGTGACTCCACCCGGATATGTCCATCCTCTACATAATATGTGGCATCGATAACGTGGCAGATGACTTCCATCCGTTCAAAGAGACCTTCGTCAGTCAGCTCGGTCGTAATGCGGCACTGCTCGATAGCGTGCTCGTCAAAGTCGATCGTTACGCCGTACATCGTCTCCAGCGTTCGGAACAGTTTCGCCACGGGCTCGTTCGTATAGACCAGCGTGGTGCTCGGCACCGGCACCAATACGGCCGGGCTTTCTACCAGTTGCTTCTCTGCTATACCTTCCTGACGTTTGTAGACCACCTGCTGGTTGGGTGTAAGAATAATTTCCTGTGACGATGTGATGCTCCCTGGCAATGCTTTCGGGAAGACGGAAACTTTGCCCGTGCGTACCGACACGACAATCTCCTTCCGGTCGGCATATGCCTTGATCACGAAGCTCGTACCCAATACCCGTGTAGTGAGTTCGTTGGCATGGACCAGGAAGGGGTGCGCGGGGTCGCGTGCTATATCAAAGAAGGCTTCGCCCGAAAGGAATACCTCGCGTTGGCTGCCAAAGGTCTCCGGATATCGCAGCTCGCCCCCCGGTTGTACGACAATGGCACTCCCGTCTTTGAGGGGTACCCGCACCGGTTCACGTGTGGTGTTGATGAAGCGTATGAGATTGCCATCTGCCAGGCGCATCGGCGCATCGCCGGTGGTTGCGGGTGTGAAGTACTGGTATAGCAGGAAGCTGCAGCTGATCAGCAGCGCCACCGCTGCCGCTACTTTCCAGTAACTGAAACCAGGTTTGGCAGATGACTCCGCCAAAACCTGATTATCAATCTTAACCCAAAGATTGTTCTTTATGGCGTCCCGGGCATGTTCCGGGATATCGATGTCTTGCGATTGGAGGTTGTTCATCCAATGTTCGACAAGCCGTTTTTCCGCAGCCGTGCAGGTGTTGGTGTTGTAACGTTCCAGTAGGGAATCAAATTCTTTAGCGTCCATCGCGTCGGTTCGGTTTATTTGGCCTTATCTGGAATAGAAGTCGGATAAGTCGGGATTTACCGTAAACCACGGACGAATATTTTTTGCAAGGTCGGATCTAGCTGATTTTCTTCGTTTTAGCGCAATCGGTTGAGGTGTTGGTGAGCATATTGGCTGAAATAAGCGGAGACGACTGTTAGTGGAGCGTGGGAAAAACCCCACATATCCCCGTCCTTCTACACGGGCTTATGTCGGGCTATACTCGGAGAATACACGGGCTCAACACGGAGACATCCCCGCTGTTGAGGGGTATCCGCAGCAGTCCTTCAAAAAAGAAAAACCCAAAGCAGGAGGGAAATGATATAGTCTTTCAGATGCGCGCGAAGCTGCTTCAAAGACTTTGTAAGATGATATTCGATGGCGCGCTCGGACAATTTCAGGAATTGCGCGATCTCCGATACGGAGCGCCCTTCGAGCCGGTTCAGGCGAAACACCTGCTGCGACTTCTCGGGCAACTGTTTAATGGCTTGCTGTATTTCAGCATTGAGCTCGTCAAATGCCACGGCGCTGTCGGTTTCATTAGCGCTGGTGGGAATAAAAGTGCGGTAATGGTCCCAGTATTTTTGGTGGACGATCTTCGAGCGGATCTTATCGATCAGTTGTTTCCGGACAGAACCCAACAGGTAGTGGGCGAGGTTCACGACCTTGAGCTCCTCGCGTCGTTTCCACAGTTTCAAAAACAGCTCTTGTACGAGCTCTTCCGCCTCTTCATGCTCGCCGGTGCTCTTGAACACCATCCTGTACAAGCGGTACCAATACCGGTGAAAAATCTCCTCATACGCCGCCTTATCGGACTCCCGGATAAGCTTCAAAAGCTCTTCATCGCTATGGTGGCGGAGTGGTCGCAAGGTATGCTCAGGTAAAACTCGTGTATAAGTTTAATGTAAAAAGAGATGAAAATCAATTTTGCTGTACGGGGTCGCGACCTGTAAATCTGGGGTCGTCTCTGCAAAGCACGGGAATATCAAACGATTTCGGAATAAGTGTACCCGAGTTTTTTATGAGATCGAATACCACACATTGTTGAATTTCGCAACAGGTGTGTGGAACCGCCCTTCTAAGATTTTCCCCATTTGTTACCTGCCACAACGCCATTTGACCACTAAATAGGGCTTTTACCCACCTTTTGCGGTGTGGCATGAGTTTACCTTACGTCCAAGCGACTTTACAAACACTTTAATTATGAGGATTTTTTTTTACGCTAGTTGTCTTTGCGTTCTCTCCGCCACCGCGGGCTGGGCGCAGGACCGACAACCGGGTGACACCACAAACACACAACCTCCGGTAACAGACACCACCAAAATCTCCGAAGAGGACAAAGCCTTTATGGCACAAACCGATTCGTTGATTCAAGTCGACTCGACAAAGGCCAGGATCGCAGTCGATAGTACCCGTACCGATAGTACCACAACCGATAGCACGCGCGTAGCCGCCCAGGATACGTCGACCGTATCGACCGGCGCATTTCGCGTAACCGGTATCGTATCCTCGCCGGAAGAAGGTGCTGTTCCTGGCGCCAGTGTTATGGTGAAGGGTACTACCAAAGGCGTTGTGACAGATGCAGCCGGTAAATATACCATTATGGTCGAAACCGGTCAGGAGACGCTGGTAGTATCATTCGTCGGACTTGCTGATAAAGAGATTCCCATCAAGGGGCAAAAGAATATCGATGTATCATTAGAGCCAGAACAGAAAGTCCTGAAAGAAGTTGTCGTCGTGGGCTACGGCACGATGGACCGCGCAACGCTGACAAGCTCCGTATCCACCATTGGCGGCGAGCAGATCGAAAACGACCTGCTGCCCAGCGTGAGCCAGGCCATACAAGGTAAGGCTGGCGGCGTGCAGGTGACACAGCGGGGTGGCTCACCAGGCGGTGGCGTCAGCATTCGTATCCGCGGAACGACTTCCATCAACGCCGGTTCTGACCCGCTCTATGTAGTGGACGGCATTCCGGTCAACAGCACCACGAACTTCGTAGGTGGAAGTGACTTTAACTTCGGTGGCGGTACCTCGGGTATCAACATCCTATCCGCCATTAACCCAAGCGATATCGAATCTGTCGAGGTGTTGAAAGACGCCGCGTCATCGTCTATCTATGGTGCCCGCGCGGCCAACGGTGTGGTGCTCATCACTACCAAACGTGGCAAGCCCAGCACCAATCAGATTATGTTAAACGCTTATGCCGGGGTGTCACAGATGCCGAAAGAGCGGAAGTATGAAATGATGAACACCGCCCAGTATGTCGATTACATGGCCGACTACTATAAATACCTGGGTACAGATCCGAATCCGGCGGTCATGTCTACAGGCGTAGACACCGACTGGCAGGACGAAATATTCCGCACGGCCCCTATGCAAAACTATGAGCTTGCTGCTTCGGGGGGATCTGAATCCACCCAATATTACACTTCACTCGGCTATTACAAACAAGAGGGTATTTTGTTAAACTCATCCTTCGAGCGCATCAGCGGCCGCATGAACGTAGACCACCAGTTCAGCAAACGCTTTAAGCTCACTTCGAATATCAACCTCACGCGCGCGATCAACAACCGCGTACAGGAGGAAAACTCGAAAGAAGGTGCTACCAAGAACGGGTTTGTGACACCGCCGAATATACCGGTGCACAATGCAGACGGATCGTGGGGGCTTGACCAGGTCGTATTATCACGCGAGAACCCCGTGGCCATGCTGGAGCTGCCGGTAAATATTGCCGAGACCTTCCGAATTCTGGCCAACACGGCGCTGGAGTATCAGATCGTTCCAGGGCTCAGCATCAAGACCAACTTCGGCGCGGACATGAGCTATATCGATGAGCGCTTCTTTATGCCGGGCACAGGCATCCGCGCGTTTGTCGTAGACAAAGGCCTTGGCGCAAGCCGCAGCACACGCGATCAACTGTGGGTAAATGAAAACACCCTTACCTTTGATAAGCGTCTGAACGATCTGCACCACATCAACTTACTCGGCGGTATTTCCTTTCAGGGATCGAAGCTGACCTATGTAGATGCTCGTCGTTCAAATTATAACCGCACCGACATCGAGTGGATTTCGGCAGGCGGTACTGTCACGGGCGCATCCGCCGGTGCACAGGAATGGGCGATCGCATCCTACTTTGCGCGTGCTAACTACGGGTTCAAAGATCGTTATCTGTTGACTGCCAACTTCCGTGTAGACGGCTCGTCACGCTTTGGCGCCGACAATCGCTACGGGTTCTTCCCGGCAGTAGCTGCCGCGTGGCGGATCTCGCAGGAGCCTTTCCTGGCCGGCAATAAAAACATCAGCAACCTGAAGCTACGTGCCAGCTGGGGTATTACCGGCAACCAGGACATTGGCAACTACGCCAGCTATTCCCTGTACTCAGGCGGTCGTAACTACCTCGGTCAGCCGGGTTATATTCCATCAACCCTGGGTGATCCGAACCTGGGGTGGGAGACCACCGAGCAGATCGACATCGGAGTTGATGCAGGTTTCCTCGATGACCGTATTACCTTATTGGCCGATTACTATATAAAGAACACGTCGGATCTGTTGATCGGCGTACAGATACCGCGTACCTCCGGTTTTGCTACTGCCCTCCGTAACGTCGGGGAGATCCAGAACAAAGGCCTGGAGTTTGAGATCACCTCGCGCAACCTGGTGGGTGCATTCCGGTGGACAACCTCCCTCAACATGACCTTCAACCGCAACAAAGTTGTGTCGCTGCCCGATGGAGACATTCTTGGTGGTTTGGGTAACTACCTGAATATTGCCCGCGAAGGCGAACCGCTCGGTTCCTTCTTTGGCTATAAAATGGTGGGTGTCAACACCACGACAGGTATGATCGACTTCGAGCACAACGATGGGTCGGTCGGCCCGCCGACCTTCCCGGAAGATCGCAAGATCATCGGCGATCCTAATCCCGATTTCTTTGGCGGCATCACGAACACGTTCTTCTACAAAAACTTCGACCTGAGCGTAATGGGCCAGTTCTCTTACGGCAACGATATCTTTAACTACAACCTGTTCAGCGTGCTTTCCGGCAGCGGTACCTCCAACGGTCTGGTAGACTGGACACGCCGCTGGCGCCAGGAGGGTGACGTGACAGATGTGCCGCGCCCCGCGCCGGCCAGCTTTGACAACGCCACCATCTCCACCCGTTTTATCGAAGACGGATCGTTCTTCCGCCTGCGCAACATCACACTGGGTTATACATTGCCGACGGCCATCACCGACAAGTGGCACATCAAAGCTCTGCGTGTATACGCCACGGTGCAGAATGCCTACGTGTTTACCAACTACCGTGGTTACGACCCGGAAGTGGGTACCTCGCAAGGCGGTGCCTCCAACCCCGGCCTGATCTACGGATATGACTATGGCAGCTATCCGCAGCCGCGCATCTTCACCGGCGGTTTTACCATGACTTTCTAATTTGACGCTACCATGAAAAAATTCAGTTACTATATCCTTTTAGGAATCGCATCGCTGGCAGCAGTTTCCTGCAGTGACTTTCTGGACAAAGAGCCCATTGACCAAATCTCGGCCGACCAATATTTCACCGACGAAAAGAGTGTTAACTCGGCGATGGTTGCGCTCTACAACTCCCTCGTGAATGCGAACTACTATGGACGGGCAATGACCATCATCCCCGAGTTCGCCGCAGGGCAGGTGGTGAGTATTCAACAGTATCCGGAATACATGGTGTTCACCAGCAATACCGTGAACATCGACAACCCCTGGACACTAAACATCTGGGCAAACTCGTATGCTACGATCAATGCGGCCAACAACATCCTGGCGTTGGAATCGGAAGATCGCGCAGGCGAAGTAACCTTTGCAAACGACTCCACCCGTGCGGGGCTGCTGCGTGAAGCCAAGTTTATTCGTGCGCTCACGTACTTCAACTTGGTGCGAAGCTTTGGTGACGTGCCGTTGATTACAACACCCACTTCGTCCAGCTCGACCGACTTGAAAGTGACACGCACACCGGCCGCAGAAGTATACGATCAAATTGTTTCCGACCTCAGTGGCTACGAAGAATTGCCGAGCCGTTACACGGCGGCGGCAGACGTGGGACGTGCCACCCGATGGGCGGCGGAAGCGCTGCTGGCAAAAGTAAACCTGTATCGCGGCGAATACCTGCAGGCTGCAAACCTCGCGGGCGATGTAATCATGAACGGCGGCTACTCCCTGCCCGAAGCGTATGGCGACGTGTGGACGAAGGAAAACAGCACAGAGTCTATTTTTGAGATCCAGTATGATGCGCAGGTACAAAACGAGCTGGCGAAGAATGTTGCCCAGACCGGCGGGATCTTCTCTACCAGCAAGGCCATCTATGACGAGTATGATGGATCGGACGTGCGCCGGGACTTTAATATCCTGCAAGTGGGTGAGCAGTACTACATCGGCAAATATCCCGCGGGACCGGCGGTACAAAACCTGCCGATCATCCGCCTGGCCGAGGTATACCTGATTTACGCCGAAGCGGAAGCACGCAACGCCCAGAGCGTTACCGACGACGCATACACCTACTACAAAGCTGTGCGCGACCGCGCCGGCCTGGAAACGGAAGACGTCAGCACCTTTACAGATTGGCAAGCCTTTGTAACGGACGTGCAGCATGAGAAGCGGTTCGAGATGATGTTTGAAGGCGAAGCATGGTTCGATTACACCCGCACGGGGCTCGCCCTGACAGAAATGATGTTGAATCCTGATGCCGGACGTTTTGTATTTCCCATTCCGCAGGCAGAGCGTGATCTCAATCCCAACCTGGGGCAGAACGACGCCTACCTTGCTCTATAAAAAACACAGATCAACATAAGCAAAGAGGCCGTCTCATGTGATTGAGACGGCCTCTTTTTGTATAATAGCGTTACGGTCATCGAAGTTGTATAGTGGCCATAAATTCATGCTCAGTCGTTTGTTGCGAGATGATAAACGGATCTTCTTTGCGAATCGTATCTCCCTTGTTAATGATGGCGCCGTTATACAGCAACGGAACATTTGCATTCCAGCGTAGAAACACGATCTGATCGAAACCTTTTACCTCGCTCGTCAGATCGTTGTCACCCTTCCTGATCCTGATCTCTTTTTCTTCCATGGCAGGTTGTTTGATGGGAAGTAAAGTAGAAAAATTTGATCGCGAGAACAAATTATGACTCGCTAAAAAACACGGATGTAGAAAAAATTCCTCGTACAGGAATGGCCTCTATCAGGGAAACGTGGCACAACATTTCACGTATACACTCCTAAAAGACACGATCATGCAACGTACCACATACCTTTCCACACCGTACGACCGCCAGGCGCTCGACGAGCTTCGGCAATGGCAACGCGACATGCAGCGCAGGCCGTCGCTGCTCAACATGCTATCCCGCGGCATGCAGCAACGCGTAAATCGCATCATACCGGAGAAAGTGCATAGTGCCTTGACCACAGCCATCAAGCAAATGACGCGGGCCATGATCTTTGGTGCGAAGATCTCCAATCGCCCCGCGGTGCGCGAAGGATCGCTCCAGGAACGCGAACGCGTTGTGATGGAGCGGATACGTGTCTACACCAACACCGCCGCAACAGAAGGCGCCATCACCGGTGCAGGCGGCTTTTTATTGGGACTCGCCGACTTTCCTCTTTGGCTTAGCATCAAAATGAAAATGTTGTTTGAGATTGCCGCCGCATACGGATTCGAAACCCGTGATTACAAAGAACGTGTTTACCTGCTGCACATTTTTCAACTCGCCTTCTCCAGTCAAAAACACCGCAATAATACATACGCAACCATGGCGCGCTGGTCGGAAGAGAAAAAAAGCTTACCCGACGACATTAACCAGTTCGACTGGCGGAGTTTTCAACAGGAGTACCGCGACTATATCGACCTGGCAAAGTTGTTACAACTCATACCTGGCATCGGTGCGGTAGTCGGTGCATACGTCAACCATCGGCTTACCAACAAGCTCGGTAAATTTGCCATGAATGCATACCGCATGCGGTGGCAGGAGATCAATGTGCTGCCGTTGCAATCCGAAAGCGGCGATGCTCATCTCCTGACCCCATCTTACGCGTAGATACGCTACCCGCGAAGTATACCTGTAAAATAAGGTATTGAATTAGGGTGTTTTTCCGGAGAATGCAAGGTGCGGGTACATATCGCCGCCGCGGATAGTACCTTGCATGCACTTCCCTGACCCGGACCCCTCTATGCGCAGTAGAAATGTATTTCCGGCTGTAATCATACTATCGTGCTTGTTCTCCGCGAATGCCAACGCCGTCGCGTCACAACAAGAGCCTATCCAGCATTTATTAATCCGCGCGAATCAAGTATACCAGCGCGGCGCATATGATAGTGCGTTGTTTTTGTATCAAACTGTCGCGCAAAGAGGGTTGCTCGCCAATGCTATCCAACAGCACATGGCAGCCTGCACGGGTATTGGCAACGTCTTCATGAAGCGCCGGGACTATGATCACGCCACGTTATACCTGGATAGTGCTCGTTCCATGGCCATCCATGCAGGTAATGGCACCAAGGAAGGAGCAGATGCTTTCTATGCGTCGGGCGTGTTGTATGACCTCATGAACCATCCGGAGAACGCTATACAATTTCACCGGGAGGCCTTGTCAATGCGTCGTGAGTTGCTCGGCAATGACCATGTGCTTGTAGCTGAAAGTTACAACGGCCTGGGCGAAGTATACCGGTACACCTTACGCGACTATGCTTCGTCAGAAGAGAATTTCCAGCATGCGATTGAAATCCTGACAAGATCTGCGACGCTTGACCTCAAGCAGCTCTACCGCAGCTATTACAACCTGGCGACGACTAATCGGATCAAGAACGATTTTGAAAAGGCAAGTGGATATGCCTTCCAGGCCATTGGCGCGCTGGAGCGTATGCGTCCGGTCGACACACCTGCACTGATCCGCTGTTATGGCATGTTGGCTAATATTTACAACAATCAGGGGGCGCATGATAAGTCTATCGTGTACTACCGAAAGGCGATTGGTCTGCGTCGTGCCAATGGAACCTTGTATACAACCGAAATGGCCAATGACTACCGGAACTTATCGATTGCCTACACCGACTCCAAACGGATCTCACCGGCGCTGATCTGTATCGATAGTGCACGTCATATATTGATGACACGCAATGTACACGACTCTGTGGAGATCGCCAATGTATTGACCATCCGTGGCAAAGCATTACACGCCGCCGGCCGATACGGGCAGGCCCTGCAGCAATTCAGCCAGGCACTCGCGATGCTGGAGGATTATGCCGATGCCAATCCACTGGACATGACCAATGTCTGCCGGCACATCAGCGAGGTGCTGGAAGAAGAAGGAAAATATAAGGAGGGGTTGCTCTATCTACAACGAGGTATTTGTATTGCCGTGGATGAAGAAATGCAGGCGTCAGATGATATGCGTAATCCTTCGTTTGAGCGTCTGAAGAATATTCCGCAGTGCTATCGCGAACTATCGCAAAAAGGTGACCTTCTGATGAAACTGGCCGCCCAGCACGGCCAGCCATATACCTACTGGCGTTTGGCTCTGGACTGTTTTAAGCTCGCGGACAGGCTGATGGATCTGCATTGGGAAGCACAGGACCGCGAGAGCTCACGCTTGCGGTTTGTCGGTGTCAATTACACCATATATGAGAATGCGCTGGCATGTGCTTATCACCTCTATGGCCGCACGGGCGATGCGCGGTATATTGGCGAAGCCTTTACCCTGATCGATAAAAGCAAGGGCCGCATTTTGCGTGTACGATTGGAAGAAGTAGGCCGGCAGTTGCAACGACAGATCCCCGATAGCATGATGCAGCAGGAACGTACCATCCGGCACGCCATCACCACGTTACAACAGCGACTAAGCACACAACATGGGCTTTCGGACTCTCTTGAACGTGTCATCAACACGTCCCTGGTGACAGAGGAAGAAAAGCTCCGGCTGTGGCAAGAACGGATTGGCGCAAAATATCCCGGGGCCGTGGTGGTCGATCAGCCTTCCGGTCACCTTGAGCTTAGCTTGTTGAAGAGCAAACTGAGCGATAATGCTGTTTTTGTCGAATACTTTACGGGAAAGGCGTATATCTATGCTGTGGTTGTTTTTGCCGGCAAGGAGCACTTGTTACGCCTTCCAATCGGAACGATCGAAGAGGATGTGCGCACCCTGGGCGAGCTGTTCGCGGCAGGCATTCGTGAGAAGTTGCTTCAGGATGACTATGCCGTATATACTCACCTGGCTAGCCAATTGGGAGAAACGCTGCTGGCTCCTGTTTTCCGTGCGTGTAATCTAAAAACAAATAAGGCATTGCCTCCGGTATTTATTGTCCCGGATGGTATTTTGAATCTGTTACCGTTCCAGGCGTTGTTGTTGACGCCGCCCAGTCAGGAAGGGGTTGTCGATTATCGTCAACTGGACTACCTGGTGCGCCATACGTCGGTGGCGTATTCATACGACGCTGCTTCGCTCTTTGCCAACCCGGAGGAACGCTCGCAGCGCCTCAACCTACTGGCCTATGGGTGGTCTGACGGTACCGAGCAAATTGCCGGTAGCCTACCCGGGGCACACCAGGAACTAAAGGCAATTTCCGACATCATGCGGGGCACGTTTATGGAAGGCAAAACAGCCGGTAAACGCTCGTTCCTGGAGCACGCGCCGGACTATGCCATTCTGCATCTCGCCCTGCACGGTAAAGCCGACGCGCAGGACATCTATAACTGTTATTTGCAATTCCAGGATGACAAGCTCTTTGCCCACGAACTATACAACTTGCGGCTACAGGCAGACCTGACCGTACTCAGCGCCTGCGAGACCGGCTATGGTAAGTCCTTTCAGGCAGAAGGTGTCTATAGTGTAGCGCGTGGTTTTTTCCATGCCGGCGCACGCAATGTAGTCATGTCGCTGTGGCGCATCGATGACGGCACGACGGCTTCGTTGATGCAAAAGTTTTATGCAGGCCTGGGGCAGGAGACGATTGGCACGGCGCTGGCCCTGGCACAGCGCGAATATCTACAGGAAGCTGATCAGTATACGGCGCATCCCGCGTATTGGGCGGGAATGGTATCGTGGGGAAATACTCACAGGATTACGCCGGGAGAGGATGATCCGTTTTTATACAGTGTCGTGAGCGGTATGATCTTTCTGGTTATAACTGGAACTCTGCTTCTCACCTGGAAAAAGGTGAGAAGCAGAGTATCTATACCGGGGTTATCGGCACCCGCAGTGAAGTATTTGAAAGAGAACGTATAACAGCAATGATAGCGCGCCGGTCGCTGCCGACGCCGTGCGGATCATCATCATCGGGCGGCTGTCGTTGATGTCGTTGGTACTATCCTTTTCGTTTCGTGCTGCCATGGCGTGTAATGGTTGATTTGGTGTTGCTTAGCGTCGCGGCTATTTTCTTTGTCGGCTTTTTCATCGCCGGCCGCGTGTCATTAATGTCACGGGTACTGTCGGTTGTGTTGAGGGTTTTTGTTTTTGACATAATAGTGGGAGTAAGGGTTTTTATATAAAATAGACTATTCTATTTTCTGTAGTATCTCGCGCGCCCGGTCTGCATAGCTGCCGCCTTCGTCCACCAACGTGTGCAGTACACTCTTTGCGCGATCGGCGGTTCCGGCCTTGAGGTATGTCATGGCCAGGTACCATTTTGCCTGGCTGGCGATGTGGCTATCCGCACCGATGGACAAAAAGGCCTTGCCCGCGGCGTCCAACGAGTCCAGGGCCAGGTAACAATTTCCGAGGTATAGGCGGATGTTGTCTTGTTCCTGGCGGTTATCCCCCGTCAACGCGTGAAAGAGTTGCAGTGCTTCCTCAAAGCGGCCCGCGCGGTACGCGGCAAAAGCCTTCTCCCGTGTTGAGGTTGTCGTTGTATTCGGCTCGCTGCGCACCGAAGGGTTAAAGACGTCGGGATACGGTTTATAGTATGTTTCGTACAAAGCCAATGTCTCTGTTGGCGTGGGACGTAACAACAATACCGAGCCTACGATCAGTATCAATACCGCGGCAGCGGCCCAATAGGCATACGAGCGATGCAGCGGTACGATTTTCTTATCCCGCGCAATATCGACCGTGTTTGCCTGATTCGCTGTAAGCGTGTCTGTTCCGGCCTGTACTTTGATCTCTTGCTCCCAGCCACGAATCGTCTCGGCAAACGGCTGTTGTTTACCGTAGTAAGCAATGCCGTCCATGATCTCGCGGTAGGAGCGTACTTTTCCCGCAAAGGCGGCATCGGCCTGTTGCCGATCCAGAAATGCCTGACGCTCGTCCGGGCTCAGCTGGCCCTTGTGATAATTTTCAATCCATTCAAATTCCAGTTCCTCGTCCATCTCGCAAAATTTTATACCCCTCTTATGCCAGGCTGTCGCGCACAATGTTGTGTTTGTCGACAAGCTCCTTCAGTTTCTTCATACAAAGATGTTTCTTCTTTTTCGCCACCGATTCGCTCTTAAAGTTCAGTTCCGTGGCGATGGATTCCATCGAAAAGTCCCGGTAGAAACTGAGTACCAGTACATTTCGACAGGTCTCGTCGAGCTGGTTGAGCAATCGCACGATCACCTCCTTGCGGTAGGCATCTTCCATGTCATAATCAATACTGACGTGCTCCATCGATCGCTCGTGTACGTCTTCCAGCGACGTCCTGTTCTTAGGCTCTTTATTTAGCACCTGCAGCATGATGTTGCGGCCGATCGAGAACAGGTAAGTGCTGGCTTTGATCTCCTGCATCGCAACCTTGTCTTCCCGTACGTTGAAATAGAAGATGTTGAACGACCGCTGGTAGGCGTCTTCCACGTCCTCTATCCGGCAGTAATAGCGCCGGCTAAACCACGCCAGGAATTCAGGCCTCATATAGTTATACAGCGCTTTCAAAACCAGGTGATTGTCTTCCTTTATATCCTTTATCAAAGACCGAATCCGCAAGTCCATTATAATTATTCCTTTGTCCATCAAAATAACAAAAGGTTCTCCTAAAAACCATTTTTATTTTCTGTCGCCTGTCGACCGGAAAGATAGTTGAAAGAAGTAAAAAAAATATTTCCTGTTTCTGGTAACCACTTGCTTTCTCACCGGACAAAGCCTTGAAATATAAAAAGGAATTCCCTTAACCCCCTTTGTATATGATTAGGTTACTGGTATGTGTCGCGGTGTATTGTCTTCTTCCGGTGCTCACGGCATCGGCCATCGTCAAGTACGACGAAGGCAGGATCGAGGTCAATGGCATCCAGCTGTTGCAAGACAGCGAGAATAGCAACGCATACTATTACATACCCCCTTACCCACGGGTGTCGGTACTCGAGAACGGCGACTTTGAGTTTTCGTGTATCAAATACACCGGGGGAACACGCGAGAGCTCAGGTGGGCTGTTTCATGTACTGGTACAATTCTCCCTTTCTCCGAACGAGGCGCGTTTGCTGGAAAAAAAATTACGGGAGAGATTCCCCAAGGCATCGCTAATGGGCGCGGTGCCGATGCAGGAATACGACGATCGTGAAACAGCCCCGGGCTTCCGTATTGTATCGACAATACTCAATCCCAGCGGCGACAATCCGTTTACCGCCCGGGTCATTACCTCTGGCAGTGCACCATTCTTACCCGGCTCGAAGGCCGCCATCGCCGCACACTTGCCACCCGAAGGGGCTACATTGCTGTGGGAATCCTTTAGCAGCGCTACCTCGGATGTCTCCGTCGTCGTGGAAGGCTACTTCCGCGCCAAGATCAAAGCGTATAAGGCACGGGTGAACGCCGACCTGGAGCTGGTATACAATCACTTCAGTTCGTTTAAAAACAAACAGTCGGGCTTCAGCCGCCAACAGGCCTCGCACGTGCTCGACAGCTTATGCCAGACAGGCGCCATTACCATCGACGTGGCGGATATGAGCGCCGGCCTCGACGTCAAAAGTGAAGTATACCAGAATATCCTCAATATTATCACCGAGCGGGTACTCGACACCATGTTCGATGTCAATACCGGCTGGGCAAAAGCGCCCGCGGCCACTACCGCGGCACAACCGTCAGACCTCAAGGAGCGGTACCAGCGCGGCGCCTTCGTTCGCTTTTTCGTCGGCGACGGCACACAGCAATATATCCCGGACGACCAACTGGTCTTAAAGTCCAGGAAGGAGATCCGCAGCTTTCACTTCACGCTGGACATGACCCAATCCACGGTCATTAAAGTACCGGTATATTCCGCAGGGAACATTCGTGGCTTCTACGATGCCTTTAAGGACGACAAACGTTACTTCCGCATTGTCGACATGAACGATCCCGACTTCCAACAACGCGATATCCACTTTCAGATCGACGGCGCCTTTACCCATGCCTTCGGTGACATTATCGACCAGGCTTCCATACTGGTGCAGAAAGACTATCCGGATACAAGCGCCAATAGCTACAGCGGTGTGGTGCAGTTCAACAAGATGGCTATCGACTCGGGCAACATTGTAAAATCCCTGACCTACCAGCGCCTCGGCGACCGTACCAATGGCTGGCTGCACTATAAATACAAAGTAGGGTGGA
The DNA here is from genome assembly GCF_018598175.1 of Dawidia cretensis. Taxonomy (GTDB): domain Bacteria; phylum Bacteroidota; class Bacteroidia; order Cytophagales; family Cyclobacteriaceae; genus Ohtaekwangia; species Ohtaekwangia cretensis. The sequence goes on along the minus strand of NZ_JAHESE010000015.1, from coordinate 31,750 downwards.
AGTTCATCGGCGTCGACAGCATGGTAACGACACCGGCCACGGGCTGGCTTTCAACCGATCTGCCATCGGTGTCTATACAGCCGCCCATGAAAAAGACAACCATCGAGCTGGGTGTCGATAAGCAGCTCATGGACGACCGGAAGATTCAGACAATTAGTGTCCGGTTCGCATCCATCTTATTCGGACGGCCCTATAAAGGAAAGATGCTGTTGCTGCGGAACAGCGACACCGAGCCGCCTAAAGCAACGATATACCACGACGCCGGGCAACCGATTGTATACCAGGTAAGCTGGTATTCCGGCAAAAAAAAGGTAGAGGACGACCTCAAAGTCCTGGCCGACGACTACCTCTTTCTGATACCTCCCGACATGAAATAAATACCATGAAAAAGATTGGCTTTATACTCTTACTGGCAGGCATGACATCCCTGCGACTGGCGGCCCAGCCGGTATTGATCGAGGAATATGTCGAAGCCGCGGGGCTGATCTGCTTCCCGGTATATGGCGACACCCTCACGTTCAAATACCTGCCCTCACGCGGGCGGCTGGCCACCGGCGCCAACGACCTGCCCGAGTTCTCTTTCCTGCAATACGCGATGGTTAAGACAGACGGCGCCGCGAGCAGCAGCGCGATTACCGAGGCCAATGGCGGCGGTCTGATCCATTTCCTGGTGCTGTATGATACACCGGAGGAACAGGTGCGCAAAGCCGAGAATGAGCTACGCCGGAAGCTGAAACGTCGCGACCTCAAGCTGACGAGCCCGGTAGAGATCACTGCCGGCAAGTTTATGCTGGTGTCGAGTCTGCTCATAGACGGTAAAGAACAAAAAGAGCTGATCGGTACGGGCATCGCCCCGGTATTTCAAAACTCTAAGGTGGCCTTTTCCTTTCTCGTAGAGCCGCTCAAAGCACAGCTACTGCTGGAGAGCTTTAAGATGAATACACCGGATATCTCCATAACGTTCGACCTCGAGTTCTCCGGGCTGACCAGTGCGTATAACGGCCAATTAGTCGTAGACTGGTCGCAGGTGCAGCAGAGTGAATATTCGCACGAGAGTGTTGACGCGATCTTTTACAGCCGCGATGTAGAAAAGACCTTTGGCTCGTTGGTGCAGAACGGCGCGATCCGCATGGAGTCGTACGGCAAAGACAGCATTGCTTCCGATCTGCTCACCGTTGCGTATGACCGGCTGTTGAAGCTCATGTTCGACCCCGTTCGTCCGGACTCGATTCCCCCGGAAAAGACCCGCGGTGTGCTGGACGAGATCTTTGGTAACCGCGGCCTGTTGGGCAGCCTTGTCGGTGGATCGGATGTCTATAAGAAACATACCGTTCGTACCAGTGGCAAGACCGTGGTACAGATCAACAGCCGCAAGCTGGTGTCGCGCCACCACCTGTTGACATTCAACATCGGCGACCTGCACAAGCGGTATGGAGCCGACCAACGCATCTTCCGCAAAGTGGCCATCGACGACCCCACCTATCAACAGCGCGAGGTGCTGGTGAATCTCGACGGCAGCATCCGCGACGAGTTTGAGAACATGATCAACAGTGTAAGCGTGACGCTGCGCAAGCGCCATCAGAATGGCGACGAGACCCTGCGGGAGATGTTCCTCAGCCAGGCATCGCTGAAAGATTATACTGGCAATTCCAAAATGATTTACCTCAACAAGAACGACGCTAACCGCACCGACTGGTTGCAATATGACTATAACACGCAGTGGCACTTCAAACGCGACGGCAGTTACAGCACGGGATGGGTATCGGCCAATACGCCTGTCATCAATCTCCATGCGCCCTATAAGTATCGCCGCATAGACCTGATGGGCGATATGGGCGCCCTGCAAAAAGCCGGTATCGTAGCCGTGGCAGTAGATATTGAATATCCTTTCTTCGGCAACATGCGCAAAGATCGGGTGACCATCAAACCGGGTAAGCCCGGTAAGGATGACGAAGATTATAGCCTGGAAGCGATCCTGCCCCTGGGCACGGACAAAGTAAACTACAAGGTCACCTGGATCTATAAGGAAGGTAAGAAAGTCGCCGTCAGTGGCGAGGACGAATACGGTGTTATTCTCATCGACGAAATCCCTGTAAACAACTAATCGCTATGAAGACCGGCCTCGCACTGTTCCTGCTCTTGCCCTTGCCGCTGTTTGGTCAGCTGTTGGAGGAATCCTCCCGCGTGGCCATCCCGGTAAAGGGAACCACGGTGGTGGTATATGCCATGGTCGACTGTGCGCACTGCTACTACTACCTGCCGCCGGCGCTGCACGTTTCACAACGTCAGGACACGCAAGTGTTGGAAGCCTCCTTCATATCCTGGGAACAGGAGGGGGGCTCGCCGGCGGGCGGTATATTCCACGTACTCACCGACTGGGGCTTACCGGCCCAGGGCGAAGACAGCGTGCAGACAAAGCTCCGCGCACGGTACGACTCGCTGGCCGTATTGTCTGGCCCGGCCGTGGTACGCGCGGCAGACGAAGGCGTGCGCGTTGTCGGCAAAGACAGCCTGACTACGATCCTGACACGCAGTCTGCAACGGACACAAGTGCCGCCATCTACGCCCGGTGCGCGTATGGCCTTGTCGTTCCGGTTTGATGCCGATGGCGTGCAAGAGTTCAAACGCTGTCTGCGCGCGCCCGATGGCGTTACCGCTACGCTGGCTGTCACCTACTACTATAGACTGCGATCGGCACGCGGGGCGGTGCTCGATCGCCCGGTAACGCTGCAACTGCCCTTTAAGACCATTCTCAAACAATTAACCGTAACGCCATGAATACGATGCGCCTTCTGCTCTGCATACTGTTTGTCGTAACCATCAGCCAGGTAGCGGCCAGGCCCACGGACATTTACCTGGTGATCTATACCACGCACGATGGCCACACCGGCCACGTGGGCCTGGCCGTCGACAACTACAAGATTGTGGTGCGCGACACCATCATCAACCGCGTAAAGACCACGTACAATGATACCATCCGTACGTTGTCGCTAACCTACTTCGACCTGTGGGGGCCTGCCGAGATCCGGTGGGATGAACACGGCGACAACCTGGCATCACGCTACTTTACCTTGCCACGCTCGTCGGCAGAGACCCGCATCACGGCGGACTATCTCCTCACCCGGGGCCTGCCGCACAGCTACGACTATCCCTGCGATGCGCTCGTCCGCCTGCACACCAGTCCGATGATGGATGCGCGCCTGAAAGAGATCGCCGCCGGCATTCAGGAGGAACGGCCGTACTTCAACTCGCGCGAGTACAACTGTACGGACTTTGTACTACTGTGCCTGAACCGCCTGCTGCATACAAGCCTGGAAGCAAAAGAATATATACCGTTTACCTGGTCGTCCACCCCCAACGAATTTTACAAGACCGTCGTCGCACAACTGCCGGTGCAGATCATCAAGGCTGCCGGCGACGAGGTCGGAAAATCCTTCGTCCAGGAACGCCTCATCAACTCTGTATTATTTAATCAATCTACACACCATGAAAAGACCAATGATTAATTGTTTCGTGCTGATCGGATTTTTCCTGTCGGCATGCCTGACTGGCTTCTGTCAGGTTCTCGACTCTGAGAACAAGGTAGGCATTACCTTATCTGACGGACTCCAGGTGATTGCCTACGGCCGTGCCAACACGGCCTCCAGCTCGTCCTACAACTTTTTCTCTAACGAGTATTATTACTTGCCTACTAATCTGCGGCTCTCCAAAAAGGAAGACGGCACGCCGGAGTTCATCTTCGTAAAGTATACGACAGAAGAGACCGTAGCGGCCGGTGGCGTACAGGGCGCCCTGATGCACTTCCTGATGGAGTGGGGCTTAACCCCCGCGCAGGAAAAAGAGCTACAGCAAAAGATTGCCCAAAAGATTGGCGATCTGAAGAGTGTTAACCCGAAATATTCGCAAGTAAAGAACCCCAAAATCGTCGGCCCGGTTACGCTGAAGTCGGACATCGAAGGAGAGACCTTTCGCATTATATCGGGCACGCTGACCAACGAGAAGTTTACCCCCAATATGGTCACCTCGGGTAAAGCCGCGCTGGTGCCGGGCGCCAAGATGGCCGTAGCCGCCATATTGGAAAAGAACGGTGCGCAGTTGCTGGCCGCCACGTTTGAGAAGGCCCGTTCGATCACCGACGTGTCGCTCAGCCTGCGCTTTGCATACGAGGTACTAACGCCTGCCGTAGATGGCCTCATCACCGTGAACTGGACGGAGATCAGCCGGATCTACCAGGAGTACAGCCGCGAGTATTCGCACACCGATAAAGATGACGACACCATGCCGTTCAGCAACAGCTTAAAGGACGATGAGATTACCGATACAGAAAAAGATTCGCTCGTCAGCTTCCTCATGAAGAGCAAAGCCGTGGTGATCAAGCTCGACCAGTTGAAGCCTGATAACCCGATCGCTAAAGAAGTAACAGATGCTTTTATGGAATACTTTCTGTCGTCTGTAGCGGAAAAGGATTTTGCAGAGCCGGAAGAAGGCAAGCCGGTGAGTCCGGCGGCGGGTGAACGTTATCAGCCGTCAGAAGACCTGTATAAATATACATTCAACACCAAGCGGATTGAAAGCAAAACGAAGATTGGAATAGAAACCTATAGCCTGAAGCTGCGTATTCCCGTGGTCCACGAATCAACACTGACGGAAAACCTGGCCTCGTGGTACGATGGTGTGAAGCACAACGCGAAGTGCGTTACGTCGGTAAATCTGAATGACCCCTTCTTCCAGCACCGCGAAATACACCTGATCCTCGACGGTCAGGCCGAGCAGATGTTTGGTGACGAAGTCAATGCCGTATCGGTCGACATCCGTAAGAAACGCAGCAATGGCAACAGCTTCCAGGACGCGATCACCATCGACAAGACCACCCTGGCAAAAGGCACACTGGCCAGCCTGACGTATGCCCGCGGCGAAGATAAAAACCCGGACGTGTATGAATACCGTACCAGCTGGAACCTGAAAGGCAACATCTATCCGCCCGAACCGAAGTGGGAGAAAGGCGACTGGAAAGGTATCAACCTGACCGCACCGGTAGTACCCCGCACCATTCAATTCGAAGGCGACCTGACACAAATGCAGGAGATGGGCATTCCCCGCGCGACGCTGCAGCTGCGCTACCAGAAGTTCGGCAAAGAAGTAGAAACCAACATTCCGCTGACAGTCTCCAAAGGACAGGGACTGATCGAAAAGACAATCTACACCGACAAGGACACCCGCGGCTATGTATACCGCCTGATCCTCACGCCGAAGACCGGCGAGAAATGTGTATTGCCCTGGGAAGCCAAGATCAACGACGACTATGTGTTTGCCGTGATTCCCGACCAGCTCCGTGACAAAGAATCTGAAATATTCAAGCAAGCCGTAGAGCTGGGCAAGACTATCATTGCGCCCAAGGACGGCGAAGTAAACAAAGTTGACAAAGTGCTGGACGGCTTCAAGGAAATATTTGATACCGTTAAGAACTGATCGGATAAACAGGCGTTGGCTGCGGGCGGCGCCTGTGCATCACCCAAAACCCAAGTATATATGAAAAAGATCCTCTGTGTATGTATAACCATCCTCACCGTGCTGGGCGCCCAAAGCGCCTATAGCCAGAAGGTGATGCTGGACGAACCCGTCAAAGCCGGGCCGCTGACAGTATTCCCGGATGTGTCGGATAAAAACGCTTACTACTACGTTACGGATAAGCCAAGCATCGCCACCGCCGCAAACGGTAAACCCAAATTCTCGTTCCTGAAATATGTTGACAATAATGCCGCGAACAAGGAAGGCGACGGGGGTGGTCTGGTGCACGCTGTCGTGGTACTCGAAGTAACCGACGAGCATCGCAAGCTGGCCGAGCGCGAGCTGCAACGCATCAAGCCTGGCGCTATACTAAAAGGCCCCATTCTGTTTACGGATGGGACGATCGCATTGATCTCCTCCATTGCAAACAAAGACGGCGAGTTCACCAAGCAGGTACTCGGCATCGGCAAAGCGCCTATCCTCGACGGCCACCAGGCAGCCATTTCCGTTTTGTTGAACAAGCAAGGCGCCAAGATCCTGTGGGAGTCTTTCAAGACACCGACGCCCGACATGAGCGTTTCGTTCGAGATGACGATGCAGGGCTACCGTTCGCCCAAGCGCGTGAAGATCGAAGCCAACTTCGAGCAAATCTATGAAAGTACAGTCTTTCAGGCGGCCGCCGCGATCAACGGCCCGGTGCTGTTATCGGGTGAGATCAATTCTACTTTTGAAGACATGCGCAAAAGCGGTGCTATCAAAGTAGAACAATATGGAGAGGATGAAGATCTCGAGAAGGCACTGGAGACAGCTTATAGCAAACTTACTTCAATGATGTTCGATCCAGCCTCGGGTACGGGTTCTCCCAACCTGGGCCAGCTGGGCGCATCGGCTGGGGTAGGCGGCACGAGCCTGCTGGACCGCGCCACCACCCGGCTGAACGAAGAACGCAACAGTGCCCGCACCCAGAACGCGGCCATCCGTGCGGAGAACCGTACCGATGCCGACCGTCGAAACGCGGCTGCCACCACTACCTCTACCGCAGGCACAACGTCTACCGCGGGTACGAGCACGACATCGACCACCGGCAGTACCACCACGGGAGGAACCGATGCCTCGCTGCGCGACGACGTACGCATCGGCCCCCGCAGGGCGATGGACGTGAGCGCCGGGTATACCGGGGGGAGCAACGTCAGCGGGCCGGCCGAAATCCCACAGGTAGACGTTCCCTCGATTTCCATTGTGGCCAGCTATCAGATGAAGAAGGTCCGCCAATCGGGTAAGTTCAGCATCGACCTGAACAAATATACCGTCGACAATCTGGTGATGCGTTTCGATGAAAACTTCGGACAGATCAAATGCACCGACTGCTTCCGCGAAGCGAACCTGGAAGATCCGCTCTATGTACAACGCGATGTTTTTGCCTACCTGGATGGCTTTAATTCCGAAGACTTCGGCAAGTATATCAATTTCGCCAACGTCACGGTTCGCAAGAAGCACGAAGGCGGCGATGTGACCAACCAGGAGATCCGCATCGACAAAACAAACTTTAACACCACCGGCAATACCTTTAAGGTGATCTATGGTTGGAAAAACGACGGCGACCGGGCCAAGTGGCTGGATTATGACTATAAAGTGGCCTGGAATTACTTCGGTGGCTTTACCGAAGAATCTCCGTGGATCACTACCAGTATGGGCTCTGTACCGGTCTCGTCGCCGTACGTGCGGAAGATGGTCGATATAGAAGCCGATCCGGCCGTGTTTGAAGAAAAAGGCGTGCGCTCGGCGGAGGTGAAAGTTACCTATACGCTGGGAGGAAAAGAACAGGTGCGCAACTTCCGCCTCGATCCAAAGAAGACACTCTCCGGTCAGATCGACCTGCTCATGCCTGCGCAGGCACTGGCCTACGAATACGAGATCAACTGGATCCTCAAGACCGGTAAGACCATTAGCACCGGCAAGCTGCCGGGCACGAGCTCTCTCATCTTTGCCGATAATTTATAACGCTCCACCATGAAAAAGCATATCAGAAATATAGTCCTGGCGCTTGCCGTGACAGCCGGCATCATGCCGGTGTTGCGGGCGCAGCAAATCATTGTTTATTTTCACGGGCCTACTGCCGCGATGACGACAAACTTCACCGGCGCAACAGCCTCGTATATACAAGCGTCGAATTGTGGTGCAACCTCGTATGGGTTCTCACACGTCGTGCTGGATAACCAGACGGCGCCGATCTTCCGGAGCGCCTTCGCCGGCCTGAAGATCGTACAGACCTACGACTCGCTGACCAACGCCAGCTCCATTCTCCGTCGCCGGCTGATGCAGCTCCGCAGTATGTCCAATGGCCTGGTCGACACGGTCGAGATCAATCTCTATGACGACCGTGCCGGTATAGCGGCGCCGGGCCCTTGCAAATGCCGCGATAAGATCGGCGGCGTGTTCGGCGTCTGGCCGTGCGCCAGCAGCGAGCGCAACCATACTACCCGCGTGTACAAAGGCTGGGTGATGCTGGGCGAGCTCGCCGCCAATCACATCATGGGCACCAGCTCTCCGGATTGGTGGGCCTGGTATAAAACGGTTGTACACGAATTCTCGCACACGCAGTTCGCGCTCGAGTACGATGCCTCCAACCGGATTGTTCGCAATAAGTGGGGTAACAATGGCCTCGCGGTATCGTATGGCGGCGACAAGGGCCACTGGGGCGACGAGCTGCAGGCGGACGAACAGTCGGCGCTGGACGAGGGGCTCGCCACTTTCTGGGGGTTGGAGCGCCACACCAATGGCCGCAACCACCTGTTGAATTGGTTGAACCGGAACGACTCACGACTTTTCCTGGGCAGCCATTCCTTCCTGACCGGTGTGCCGGAAATGTGGAACCGGCCGCACGTGATGGAGTTTACAACGACAATTCCCGCGAACCGCGAAGTGACGCCGCCGCATCGCAGCACCATTACGCTGGTGAACAGCTATATTGAAACGGGTGCACGCTATGAGCTGAGAAGTTACCGCTGGCTGGATGTACCCGGCAAATTTGTATTCTACAACGAGATGATGTTTCAGGCCTATGCCTGGTTCTTCTTCGACCAGGGGCTACCCAGCCGCACGGAGGCGTTCGATGTAATGATGCGTGCCTGCCAGGTAATGACACCGCCCAACAACAGGCTGCGCTATCCGGGCATTCTGGCTACGGCGCTGGCCAGTGAGCTGGAAGCGTACGCAGGCACCCCCGCGGGCAGAGCCGCCGAAACAAACCACCGCCTGGTGTCCAGTATGTTTGCGTATGCCCTGTATGACATCGTGACGCACTTCGATATAAGCGATGCCGAGCTCACCCAGCGATTTAGCATCAGCAGGTCGCTGTCGACCGCTACGCCGCCACAAGCCCTTACACAATACTTCACACACCGCGCGGCCGTCAAACAACTGGCCTGCCCGCACCTGGGTGGTCCCAACTGTGTGGGTACCGGTACAATCAACTTTGCCCGCGCAGTCACGGAAGTGAAGAATTACTTCACCGACTCCAGCCGCATACTCCGCTAGCCACACGCACATCCCATCGTCACGCATAAACGATATTCCTATGAAAACGAATCTTATATACTGTCTGTTCCTGCTGGCGGGGTGGCTCGGTGCTCACTCCTCCCTGGCGCAGCCGGTCTTTATCGATCAACCCATACAATGTGGTGAGTTACTGGTCTTCCCACACATCACAGACTCGACCAAATATTATTACCTGCCGAACAAGCTCCGGCTGGGAGAAACAATATCCGGTCTGCCGCAGTTTTCGTTCCTGCGCTACGTCCAAAACGTCAAGACCAAGCCCGGCACCGACCAGGTGATCGAGGGCGACGGTGGCGGCATTGTACACGCGCTGGTTCAGCTCAGCGTGCCGGAGTCTGAGCTGTCACGCGCGCAAAGTATGCTGCGTAGCAAAACCAAAAACAAAGAAGCTGTAATCGTTGGTCCGATTGTCTATAAAGGTGGCACCTTCGCGTTAGTCTCCTCCTTCGCCGAAGAAGGTTCGGACTTTACGAAGAAGGTCGTCGGTGTCGGGCGGGCTCCTGTATTTGTGGGCAACAAGGCGGCCTGCTCGATCCGACTGACGAAGCTCGGTGCCAAGATCCTGTGGGAGTCGTGTAAGACGCCCACTCCGGATCTGAGCTTCTCCTTCGTCATGGACTTTGCCGGCTACCGCTCGCCGATGCATGCGCGTGTGGAAGTAGACTGGGACAAAGTGTATAAACACGAAGAGTTTAATGTAGGTGTAAAAGTTGGGTTCCCGCCGTATGTCAGTGTGGGCGCCGATATCAAGGCCGCGTTTGATGAACTGCGCGAAGACGGCACCATCAAAGTGATTAATTTCGGCGCCGACGATAAGATGGAGGCTATGTTGGATGCAGCCTACAAAAAGATTCTCGATATGATGTTTGCGCCATTCTCCATGCCGCCCGGTGGTGAAGCATCCACGATCGAGCAGATCGCGAGCGGTATGAATGCCGTTGCCAACGGTATTCGCAGTGGATCGAGTATGGTCAGCCTGAACTTTGCGTATGAATTAAAAGAACAAAAGAAGTCAGGCCACTACGTCATAGACCTGAGCAAAGCCACGATGGAGACTATCAACTTCCGCTTCGACGAAAATCTGGGCAGCGACGTTGCGCAATGCAAAGACTGCTTCCGGTCCGTCAACCTCGACGATCCGTTCTACAAACAACGCGAGCTGCTCGTATCCGTCGACGGCTTGAACTCCGACCAATTTAGTAAGTATATCAACTTCGTCACGGTCAGCATGAAAAAGACACATGCCAACGGCGCGGTTACCTACGATGAGCTACGCATTGCAGAGAAAGAATTTAAAGATGCACAAGGAAATCCGTTCCGCCTGTTGTATGGTTGGAAAGACCAGGGCGACAACGACCGCGACAAGTGGCTCACCTACGAGTATCAAACCAAGTGGAGCTTCTTCGGCGATCATACCGTGCAGCAGGACTGGACGAAGTCCGATCAGTTGGGATTAAACGTGGCGCCGCCATTCCACCCGGTAGCGGTGAGTGTCGAAGCCGACCCGAAGCTGTTGCAGGAAGCCCAGATCCGCCTGGCCACCGTCAAGTTCTATTACGACTATGGCGCCGGCCTGAAAGAAGAGCAGGTAACGATCAAAGGCACACAGCAAGTGCCGGCTGCGCTCGCAGAGTTTATGCTCAAGCGTGGTAGCTACGACTATGAATACGAGATCGTTTGGCGCCTGATGGGTAGCAAGACGTTGTCCTCTGGTCGTAAGAAGTCATCGGATGCGTTGATCTACGTCGATGAAATTCCTGCCGATGCAAAAGTATTGTAACCCCCTTATGCGTGTACTTGGGTTGTTCCTGGTGTTTTGCACAATGGCCATGCACGCAGCCATGGCCCAGGAGCAGGAGCTAAAGCCCGTGGACGATTCGTCCACGGCGCTTGGCTCTCTGTTTGGTGGTAATGCATCCGGCATCACCGCCGTCAAGGTGGTGGCCAACACCGAGCAGAGTATAACCCTGCAGGTAAGCGTCAAAGGCATCCAGGGCGACGCTACGGCGCTTAGCGGTGCCGTGCTTAACAAGCTCAAGAAACCGCTGGCGGACGTGGTCTGCGAAAGCCGCAAGCTTCCCGCCGGTGATGGCACGGCCGAGTTGAAGTTCCAGTTCAAACAAGGCAACGGCGCCTATAAAAGCGGCTTCCTGGAATCGTATTTTGTCTCGCTGACCCTCGCCAGGAAAGAAGGTATACTCGGTAGCCTCGACCTGGGCGACGACGTGTTGGGTGACAACACGGTCTACGCCTTTCAAAAGAAATGGCGCGTGAGTGGTAGTGCGTCCATGGTCATCCCGGTAGTACTCATGCCCTTTAAATCGGCCGCCACCCTTAAACCGTAAAAGTCATGAAACGATATGTAACGATACGCTTCCGATTCTTGCTGGCCCTGTTGCTGCTCACGGCGACGCTACAGGTCGAGGCACAGGTGAAGGCTGAGCGCTCTGTATCCAAGAAAGTTATGGTAGCGCCAAAGCGAGCGCTGAAAGAAACCGGTCCGGTGATCAAGACACTACCCGGCAACCAGACGCCGCCGTCGCAACAACCTTCGACGCCCCAAAATCCGTCCACGCAGCCACCGCCGCCAACACAGCCACAAGGACAACCCACCGTACCCTCAAAGGAACGTCGTGGTCCGGCCAATATACCGTTCTTCCTCACCAGCCAGATTGATGCAGACCGCGAATTCAACGCGCCCGACGTGCTGCACGTGTTCAATACGGTATACCGCGACGCGAACATGCAGGCCGGGTATTATTACTTCTTACCGGCATCGTATAACCTTAGCTGGACCTCCGGCACCGGCAAGTACGACTTCAACGCCACCTACAGCGCGGCCAATGCCAACGGCAGGGGAGAGACCACGGTCACCGCGATACTCAAGCCCAAGACCGGCAGCCGGGAGCTGAAGTTTGTACGCGAGCTCGTGGAAGGCAACATCAACGGTAAACCGGAGGCATCCTACGGTGTGACCGACCTGATCGCGATGCCCATGGCCCAGGCGCCGGAGATTGCATTCTCCAACCTCGGTCAGTTTGGTGTAGAAACAAAAGACATTTCCATCCGCGCCCCATCCGACCTGATGGATCCCATCTATATCTCGTTTACCACGGGCCGTATAGACGACCTCATGGGTATGTTCTTTAACAACATCGGTTTGTATGGTGATGTAATTGTCTACCCGGCAGGCGAGGGTATGCCGGCTTCCATTCGTATACCGTTCAACCTCAAGATCGACGACGCCGGCACCTTTGGGCGCTTTGAGCTTTTACCGGAGAACTGGCGCACCGGCTGGCAGAACAAAACCGACTTTCCCGTGGTGCTCACGCACTTCAATGTACTGAAGAAAGAACCGACCGGAAACTTCAAGATCTATACCTGGCAAACGGGAGATCCCGAGGTACCGGAGCAAGCCCGCGTGAAGTTCGACGCATCACGTGTGCCTGCGTGGATCGATCAGGATGCCGGCGTCGTCAAAATGTGGATGGATTACACCGTCAAACCATGCGTCGCCTGTAACAACACGGTGAAAGAAAAGATCATAAAAGGCACCAGCGGCAGCCGCGTACGCAACATCGACGTCACAATACTCACACCGCTCGAGTTCACCGCGGGCCAGATGCTCAAAGTTCGCATTCGTTCGTTCCAGGCAGACCCCAACGGTCTATCGAAGGCAGATCTGCCCACGCTGACGATCACGAAAGACAACACCACCATGTCGGGTGGCCAGCTCTTTGTGCCCGATGGGGCAACACCAGACTTTGAATACATGCTGCAGGTATTTATGCCCGACGGCACACGCTATGAGTCTGACCAGTGGAAGAAAGCCAGCGACCTGGACATTGTGGTCGGCACAAGCCAGGTAAAAGAAATGATCAGCCACTTTAAATAATCCCAACCGCATACTCCCATGAACCGAATATATAGAACCTTCTTTTCCGGCGTACTGCTCCTGACAGCTACTGTCGCGACCGGGCAACAGATAAACCGGGTAAAAATCATACGCAAGGCAACACCCGTCAAAACGGTCCCGGCAACAACGGTCGATACCACGCGCAGAAAATCCTACCACATTGTCCGCGCCACACCGGCAACAAAGACGGCTGTGAAAGACAGCCGAAAGCAATGGGCCGTCGATACCAAGCTCAAAGCCAGCGGCATGTTTATCTTGCCCTACAAACCGCTAAAACCACAATCCGGCGCAACCGCACCCACCAATACCGAAGTGCAAGGTCCTAATCTGACCCTGGGCAAAGACGTATCGATCTTGCTGGGGGGCAACGGCTTTGAATACTTCCTCGACAAGCTCAACATCTTCCGCGAGGTGTATGAAGACAAGAATCCGAACGCCGGTTATTTCTATTATCTACCGAAGAGCTATAACATGAAATGGGACCGTGGTACCGGACAGTATTCATTTTATGTATACTACCTGTCCGCGGACGCCGAGGGGCGGGGAGAGGTTATCGTTACAGCCGAGCTCACCCCCGGCGTGAGCCAGGACGACATTGCTCTGGCAGAGACATTGCTGAGTAAGAAGATGAAGCGGGAGATCCGCCTGCGTCCATTGCCGTTGAGGGATACGCCGAAAGTATCGTTTGGCAGCGCGCTCACCAACTTTGATGTAAAGCCTGAGAGTGTCAGTACCAACGTACCCACCGACTTTCTCGAACCCATCATTGTGTCGTGGAAGATGGAGCGCCGGGTAGACGACCTGGTCGGCGCCATGATGAACAACATCGGCCTCTCCGGCAATGTCGACTTCTTACCACACGCCGAAGGCGATCAGGCCATATCCGTGCCGGTGCGCCTCAAGGTCAACGACGATAAGACTTTTGGTAAAATGGAATATACTCAGGCCGATGGCCTGCTCAATGGATTCCTAAACCCGATCGACTATCCGGTTGTATTGCGCGATCTGGTGGTCATGCGAACAAAGGCATCCAAGGAATTGACCATCGAACGTATCGCGCTGGCCTCGTATGAGGTAGCGCCGCAGGAAACCTTCTCCTCCTTTACACCGGAGGAGAAAGACCGGGTATTGAGCGGGAACAACATCACCAAGCTTTGGGCAGAGTATAGCATCAAGCCGTGCAGCCCGTGCAACGAACAGGTCACACAGAAAATACTCGGGGGGACTTCTACCAGCCGCGTGAAGGGTCTTGAAGTGCAGGTATTAACGCCCCTCGGGTACTCTGGTGCCAACAGCCTTAAACTGATGATCCGCTCCAAACAAGGCGACCCCAAAGGCACCTCGGAGGTAATGTTGCCGATCCTCACGGTGACCAAAGACAACCAGACCCTGGCCGGCGGCGAACTGTTTGTAGCCGAAGGCGAAGATTTACAGTATCAATACCAACTGGCCCTCATTCAGCCTGACGGAGAAACGCTGATGAGCGAGTGGGTAGACGCTTCCGATCCTTTTATCATCGTGGGTGAGGATATGATCCGCAAACATTTTGACGTGGAAACATCGGCCGACGAGCCGGTACAACCTGTAGTAACCGATGGGCAATAAAATGCGAATGATCGTAGCAACGCTCCTGGCATGCTGGCTCACCACCACGACATGGGCGCAGCCTGTTGCCACCCCGAAGCGTACCATCGGCGACCTGGAGATATACCCGGATTTCAAAAACCGGAATCTATTCTACTACGCGCCCGGCAACCTCACGCTGGCACAGGAGCAAAACGGCAAGCCCCGCTTTCAGTTGTTGGAGATGCGTTATACCGGTACATCGGCAACCGGCAACCAGGGCGAAAAGCGATTTGCCAACGTCGTACAGTTTACGGTACAGATGGAAGAAGCCTCGCGCGAGTCGTTGCAACAGGCTCGTCAACAGCTCGGCGGCACACGCATTGACTTGCGGCCGCTGCCGATACGCGATGTCGAGGCGTTTGTCGTGGCGCCGGTCGGTGGCCAGCAGGAAAAGAGCGGCTATCGGCGTATTGGTAAAGACGGCAGCTTTCAGGCGGAGAGCGACAAAGGATCGTCCGGGCGGAGCAGTTATTGGACCGAGCGCACCTTCACCCTGAAACTCGAGAACCACGAGGCGCAGTTGCTGTGGGACCAGGTACAGCAGGACCAACTGGCGTTGAGCCTGGGGTATGCGTTCTATGCAGATCTGCTGCCTGCCAGGACCGGCGATGTCGAGGTAAAACATAACGGCGACGTGTCTGAAGCCTTTGAAAAAACCGTTACGCCGCTTCTCACAACGGATACACTACCAACATCGTCGGTCGTACGGGCCGATGCCTTTGCCATCCGCATCAACACCAAACAATGGCCGGACGTGCTAAAGAAGATCGACCTGAACGAAGGTGTCCCGCCGGCCTATGCCGCCCTGGAAGTTCGCTGCTTTGACTTCACCGAAGACTTGCGCCCCGACCTGGCCATTAAAGCGATAGACATTGTTGCCACCGGGGTAGGTGGACAGCAGGTTACACTGCCCGCGCAAAAGTTTCTTAGCAGCGAGCCCGATCTGTGGGCACGCCAGATCCGTTTTCCCTACGCCGTGAAGCTCTCCGCACCCTACAAGTATCGTATTGTAGAATATACCCGTGAAGGCACCAAACAAGTATCGGAATGGATCACCGCACCGTCGTGGAGTACACACCTGGATATTACCACGCCGGCCGCTACGAATGCCTTTGCGCGTCGCGCGGTAGACCTGGAGGTACCGCTGCAAGACTTTGAAGCACAAGGCATCAGTCGTGCCGACGTCATCGTGCGGTATACATTCCGCAAGAAGCCAACCGCAACACTTGTTACTTTTCAGACCGGCGATGAGCTTCCGTTAAAGCAAGCCATCTTTAAATATGATCGCGACCAGCCCGTGGCGTGTGCCATTCGGTGGACTTTTTCCGACGGAAAGACATTAACGGGGAATAATCCCGTTGTAGGTGCAGACGATTACCTGTATTTTGATATACCCAAGGAATAGTCCTGGAAAAATAAAACCCTAACCCCATGTTCCGGAAAGACCCCTCTCTTTCTCCTGTCACAAAGACAGGTATCGTTATAGTACTGTTGATGCTTTTATCCATTGGATACAAACCTGCCTATGCGCAATGTGATAACAGCATTACCACCACACCTGCGATGCCGCCGCCGGGAGAGCTCTGTAATCCATATTCGTTGACCCTCACGGTGAGCGGTCCCGGTGTACAAAATACAGACTCCTTTAGCTGGATCATAAACGTGCCGGAACTACCGATGGGTACACTCGCAAGTCTAGGACTGACCGGCACTCCGATGGGCACAAGCTATAAAATCACGGGCCAGCCCACGGTCTTCGGCAATTTTACACTGCAAGTAACAACCCAGTGCGCCGCGGGAAATTGTTTTGATTGTGGAGCTGGAAACAACTGCACCGGTTGTCGCGATCACATCACGCAAAATATTCCGATACAGGTCACCAATGGCGCCGTCCGGGTTCCCGTCGATGTTGTACTGGTGCTGGATATGTCGGGCAGTATGATGCAGATTGTGCCGGGCAGCAGTAGCCTGAGCAAATGGGCGGTGCTGAAAGAATCGGTGCAAGCCTTCCTCGAAGCCTATCGCGCCTGGGGCGAATGCAGCGATCGCATTGGCGTTACCTATTTCGACGATACACGTCATGACTTTAAAACGCCCCGTGGCATGTACGTGTTTAACCATGATACGACTCCCATGCCGCTCACCGGCACCGGCTCGATACAAGAAGATATGAATGCCAAAGGTCCCGCTGGCCTTACTTGTCTTGGTGGTGGCATCATGGAAGGGTATAGCTTTCTGGATGCCATGCACCCGAAGCGCAACATGATTATTTTTACCGATGGCATGCAGAACACAGACCCCATGGTGAGCGAGGCACCGGGCACAAACATGGTGATCAACGACTACGGTATGCGTCCGGATGGCACGGGCTTTACCGGCCCGCTTCCCCTCGACCTGAAAGCGCCGGGCATCAAGTTCCGCAGCTACACCGTCGGTATCGGCGACAACGCCCTGAACGGCCTGCTCGGCAATATCGCGCACGCTCCGACAGACAACGACTTTGACGGCGAGTCCTTTCCCATCAACACAACAACGAATCTCCCCGCCAACCTGGACATGTCTTTCAGCCAGACCTTTGTCGAAAACCTGGCACAGTTCAGTCCCCAGCTACTCGACATCCGTCGTATCCAGCTTGTGCAAGAAGCCTCGACGATCTTTATAGCAAATCCGTCTGCCGACAAAATAATGCTTCGCATAGTAGCCGATCCAGCCATTCTCGCGAAAGCACGCATACAAATTGAAAAGGATGGCAAAGACTTTTCTTCCCTGGTGCGGACCACTGGCTCGATGTATCGCACCTTTGTCATGGATACCATCCGGATCAGGCGCTATGAAACAACACTTCCCGGAAAATGGACCGTACGCATTACCGGTCCCTCGGGTCTTTACCAGGTGACGGGGATTGTCAACGATGAAAAGATAGACGTCACAGCATCCCTCGGACACAAGTCATATGCTCCCGGTGACGCCGTATCACTCGAAGCACTATTGCAATACAAAGATCAGCCGCTGAATGGCGCACATGCCCGCGTATGGGTAGCGCGCCCCGGACAAGACGTAAACGATCTCTTCGCGCAGGCAGGAGCCGTAAACCCGCGCGATTTCCCGGGCGAAAAAGGAAACGATCCCGGCCAAACCAAATACGAAGCCCTGCTCGCCTTTGACAAAGCATTCACGGCCGCCTTGCAACCGACGATCGACTCGGTATCCCTGACGGGCGCTGCCGGCAAGTACACCGGCAGCTATAACAATACACAAGCCTCCGGCATCTATACCTTTATCTTCCGCCTGCAAGGCAACGACCCGCAGGCCGGCGAGTACGAGCGCTTTGTGCTTCGCACCGCCGTGATCGACTTTGGCGAAGCCGATCGCCAAAAGACCGTAATTCGCACCGTCAGCGCCAATGCACAAACCGTGCTCCAGTTCATTCCCAAAAACAAATTCGGCAGCCTGCTCGGCCCCAACCGCCTCAGCCAGGTACACATACTCCTCGGTGGTAAACCTCTCACCCTAACCGACAGGCTCGACGGTAGCTACGAAGCCACTATTCCCGATTCGCAACTAGACGGCGACCCCAAAGTAACGATCACCATCAAAGACGAAACGTACTACGAAGGCCCTTATTCCGACCTCGCCGGCACCGGCCACAAAAAACACCTATGGTGGATCCTTGGCGGCGGAATCATCGTCCTCATCGTCCTGATTCTTCTGTTTCGCCGCAAACGCTAACCTCAAAATATTTTTCACAAAGGCGGTAACCACTTTCAAACGATCCTGACAAAGGGGTGAGTTCATTAAAAACCCAAGACCCATGAACACACTCACCTGTTTTAGTAACACTTTCCGGAGGCTGCAATTACTCCGGAACTATTTGCTCTGGACCCCATGGCTGCTCGTATCCGGCTGTGATCTCGCCGTCATTGAACCTTCCGACGGGAAGTTGAAAAGTGACTTCACGTTCCATGTACAAGACCCTCTCTGTAATGCGAACTGTTCAGTCAGCTTCACCAACGCCTCCAAAAACGCTGCCACCTATGAATGGGACTTTGGCGACGAAAGCGCTGTATCTACGTTACCCAACCCGGTGCACGTATATGCCACCTCCGGGGCATTTCCGGTCACGCTGCGCGCCTTTAATGATAGTATCCAGCACGACACCACGCTGACGGTATATATCAATAAAACCCCGACGGCGGGCGGGTTGAAAGCGTTCCAGCACGTAATAGACATTGGAATGACGGTGCCTGAATCGCCCCAGCTCACCATGATCGACAACGTACTGACCAATGGCAAGCCCGACAAAATCATTGTTGTCACACCCGTCATGGGCGAACGCAATACCTCGGCGCTCGGAGTATATTATTGGGGCGGCAAGTGGGGAATCTTTAATGAGAACCTGAGCGGTCTGCAAGAAGGGGAGAAGTTTAACGTCGTCACCGCCGACGCCGGATCAGAAAATGCTTTCGTCCACGAAATAACACCCGCTAATAAACGATTGATACACGTCTCCACGATCGACCACCCGATGCTGAATAACCATCCCAATGCCCGTGTGTTTGTTACCCCCCTCTGGATAAAGTCCAGCGACTATATCACCTGGCCCCTGGGCGTAGTGTACGTCAATAATCGGTGGGAGATCATGAACCTGCACCAGGACGAATTGCCGGCAGGGCTCAAAATTAACGTGATCGTCAGCGAAGACGCAAGCTCCTATGTCCATACGTGCACATTCGAATCCATTGTAGGGGACTATACCCGGCTCAACAATGCATTGACCAACAATAAGCCGTCGGCACTGGTCATCACGACCTTTAACCAGGGGGCGGAGATCACCTGGCCGGTCGCCAACGACCAGGTTACCGGGCTCTGGTACGGTCCGAATGCCAACTGGAGCGTCTTCAACCAGAGTGGACAGACGATGTTACAAGACCGCAAATACAACGTGCTCGTCGTCGAGTGATCTGACTTCCTACTGGTATGAAATACACTACATGCTATTGCATGCTGGCATTGGCCATCATGCTCGGAGCCACGGTGGCTACCCAAGCCCAGAACGGATCGGAAGGGGGGAAGAAGAAAGGTGGCTTGTTTGGTAAAAAGAAAAAGGCCAAAGAAGAGACTGTCGACACCGGCGTATCGACAAGCAAGAGTCAGGCGATGACGATCAATATCGGCGGTAAAAAGAAAGACTATATACTGATCGACTGGAGTAATGCCGCGGGCGAGAATATCCCACTCAAAGACGGTCAGTTTGATTTGCAGGCAAAGATTTTTTCCACCACGGCCATTAAACCCGGCAACGTCGTGCTTTATCATAACCGTCAGCGATCGGGCGCACGCATGGATGTCAGCGGGCTGTACGGCCAGCAGCAGGAATTTAATTACACCAACCGCATCGCGCTGACCGAAGGCGCCAATGAGATTGTGCTGGAAGTGACGACCGAAAAACAAAACAAAAAGAGCGAACCACTTATTGTATTCCGAAAGGGACGTACCGTCACCATCCAACCGCTGGGTGGCGCCCGGGAAACACCGCGCGGTGTTGCCAGTGTATATTGGTGGACTGCCTACGACCCCGTGCTGCTGAATGGACAGCCCTATACCACGAAAGAAAAGGCGCTGCCGCTTAAGTTTCGGATACTCACGCCAAATGCCATTACACTCGACCAGGTACGCGTTATGCACAATGGCAAAGCGCTGCCCGCGGGTAGCCAGTCTACGCTGGAAAAGGACTCACAAGGCAACTTCATCTTTACCGGGCAAGTGGATCTGGCAGAGCAAGCCGGCACAAACGAAGTATACCTGGAAGTGCAAACAAACCCCGTAGCGCGTTCAGAGCGGTTGCAAGTGGCGTACAGTCCGTTCCGTCCAAACCTGCATATCCTCTGCGTAGGTACCGAAACCAACCTGGCCTACACCCGCAAGGATGCGCGCGACTTTGCCGGCGTGTTTAAGAACCAGGCCACGGCAGGCGGCAATCGCTTGTTCAGCAAGGTCATGATCGATACGCTCGTGGGGGATCAAGCCTCGGCACAGGAGATCCGTGGTACGCTGGAAGAATTTAAAGTGCGTTACTACACCGGTAGTATTGGTCCCGATGATGTCATCCTGGCGTTTATCTCGTCGCACGGCTTTATACTCGACGGCGACTTCCGCATCCAGGGCGATGACTATGCCCCCACACGGCAGCGTAGCACATCGGTATCCTTCCGACAGGAGATCGTCGGTATACTCGAGGATGTGCCGTGCAAGAAGATCATCTTCATCGACGCCTGCCACAGCGGTGGCGCGCGGGCCAACCCCGCCGACATAAACTTCGAGATCAGCAAGCTCAACGCCGTCAAGAAAGGCCTGACCGTCTTTGCCTCCAGCCGCGGTGAAGAGCAATCGTACGAAGACCCGCAATGGAAGAATGGCGCCTTTACAAAAGCCATTATACAAGGACTGACACTCGGACGCGCTGACGCCGATAAAAATCACATCGTCACGTTACACGAGCTGCACAGCTTCGTAAGCAAGGAAGTGGCGACCATCGTCAAGAAAGTAAAGAACCGCGCGCAGAACCCCGTGCTTGTCAAAGACGACCTGGGCGACGTCGCGCTGTTTGTAACAGAATAATAGTTGAAATAGATAATAACAACCCCTCACGATCATGAAACTTTTTGTAACACTTCTCGCATTAATCTCCCTGGCATGGCAGGCCTCCGGGCAGACCGTGTCTAATGTAAAATGGGAGTTGGAAAATGACGAGCGCATCGTCATCACATACGACCTCGCCAAGCAAGGCAACGCCATCTACTTCGACGTTGCGCTGAAAGTCATTATCGACAACAAAGCCATTGTACCCAAGTCCGTCTCGGGCGACGTGGGTAACTATGTTCGCATGGGCACGGGCAAGAAAGTGATCTGGAATATATTCGACGACCTGGCAGAGCTCAACGGAGAGCTGTCGGTAGAAGTATCCGCCACCAGCCCCGTGCCCACCAATACCACGGCCACAAACGCCGATGCCAACACCAAGAAGCCTGAAGAGACTGTAAAGGCTCCCGACCTGATGAAAAACCTGCCGTCGGGCGCGTCCGGTAACGGTATACCGTTCTGGGTAGGCCTGGGCGGCATTGGCGCCACAGGCGTCGGACTCATTACCAGCGGTATGAAGAGTAGCTCGGACTCCAAAGACCTGTACAATGTTTACAAGCAGAACATGGTAGAAACGGCCGTGGTATACGAAGAAATGGGCACTACTCGCAATGATGTATACGACGAAGCCAACAAAAAACACAAGACGGGAACATTTCTGAAAGTAGCCGGCGGCGCTGTACTGCTCACGGCGGGCATCATCATGGTCAACCGCCTGATTCAACTGAAGAAATTGGAGCAACGCACCGTGTCGTTCGCACCCTATCTGAACATCGACCGAAAATCAGCTCCCGGTAAAGTATACACGGCAGGGGGCTTGACGCTCACATGCCGTCTGTCGAATTAAGTATGTGTAACCCTAACATTAAATGGTATGAAATATTTCATCATAACAATATTCCTGTTGATTGCCACACTGTCCACCCGGGCACAGTCCAGTACGGTGGTGGCCCTCAAGAGCCTGCAAAATACACCCTTCTTTACGGAGTTCGCCGAATTACAGGAACGGTCGCAATCCGCCGTCCGAAACTTTAAAGTCATTCAGGATCGCTACTCCAAAGAAGAAGTCGAGAACGTGATCTATGCCTATAATTCGTCAGCCGAATATTTTAATGCTGCCTTGCGCAACATCAAAGCCGACCTGATGCACAAAGAGAAACGCAAATACCTCATTCGCTACCCGGATGCCTATTCAAAACAGGTAGAAGCCGATCTATACCGCGCCAAAGAATACTATTCCAACACGTTCCAGAAAGAAGTGACCACACTCACCAACGGACAGATTACTGGCAATGCGCTCATCGCCATGCTGCCGCAGATTTTGAAATACGCCAAGCTGGCCGTAGAAGTGATCAAACAGGTAGACAGCGAGATCAAAAAGATGAACGACGCCATACTCGAACAATACCTGGTAACCCCGTACCGCTTTAAGAACTGGGATGAGATCTAGCATTATTTTGGTATTCATCGCCGGGCTCGCGGCATACAACGGCATGGCACAGGGCCTCCTACTGAACGACGACGCATACGCCAGGGCCCCGCAGCGCGTCTACGACAGCCTGGGCGCAAAGGACGGCACCGTATTGCGTAATACGTTTAAAGTAGACCTGAAGCCCTATTGCCCCACCGTACGCGATCAGGGCAAGACTAGCTCATGTGTGGGCTGGTCGGTGGGGTATGCCGCCATGACGATCGAGAAAGCGATAGCCAATCGGTGGTCCGGTAAACGCAGCCAGATCGACGCTGAGGCGTACTCGGCCATGTTCCTATACAACCAGATCAAGCTCGGCACCTGCGACTATGGCGCCGAGCTGCACCAGGCACTCACCTTCGTGCAAGAGAAGGGCAACGTATTATACCGCGAATTTGCCGTCAGCAATGCCTGCGATTCTGTGCCCGCCATAGCCCTTCGTAACAAAGCCTCCTTAAACCGGATGAAAAGCTTCGTCGCCTTGTTCACACCCGACGCAGCCCCCGAGACCAAGATCGACCGGGTCAAGCTGGCCCTGGCGGGTAACAAGCCCGTAGTGGTCGGCATGCTCGTGCTCGAGAACTTCCTCACGCTGAAATCCACCGATGCCGTGTGGTACCCCAACATCGGCAAGACCAACATCTTCGGCGGCCACGCCATGGTTGTCATCGGCTTCGACGACACGCGCAAAGCCTTTGAAGTCATGAACAGTTGGGGCACCGGCTGGGCCAACAGCGGCTTCGCCTGGATTCGCTACGACGACTTTGCCTCGTATTGCAAATACGCATACCAGTTTGTCCTGGCACGCGGCGATCAACACTACATTGAAGGCAACCTGCAAGTATTACGCCCCGTGTTGAAAGTCATCGGCGAAGAGGATGTATCCGCCACCTTCGCCCCAGTACCGTTTACATATACCAACGACCGCTTCCGCGTGCGCCACGGCGGCGCGCTGCCGCTGGAGTTTCAGCTGATCGCCGAAGGCCTCTTACCCGACAGCTATATATACGTACTCAGCCTCGATCACGATCTGCAACCCACGGTTCACTGGCCACGAGACGAACGACTTAACCGTCAATTCGCCGCGGAGTATAACAACGCAGTCGTCACGACCGCCCAGCCGCGCATCGTACTGCCCGGTAAATACAATGTATTCTCCTTAACACAACCCGGCACGGAGTATCTGTGGGTACTGCACGCACACCAGGCAATCAAAGACCTGCCCGCACGGCTTGAACAATTCGCCTCACTGCGCGGCGATGTAAGCACCCGCGTACAAAAAGTCTTCGGCAATCAACTGATCCGCGGCTGCGAAGCCTCCTATACTGGTGACCGGATTCATTACTTCGCACCGAGCCAGGGCAAAGGCACGGTGTCGTTGTTATTGGAATTTGATGTAAAGAAATAGCCTGGCGCAAGTGTTTAGCGCCGAGCGTAAGCGTGGGCGCGGTCACTTGTGCCGTGACGAATGCCAGTCTTCAGACTGGCATCGAGGTCACGTCGTAACCGACGGTCATTAGATTGGCATCTGCCGAGGCTCCCCGCCAGTCTGAAGACTGACATCAGAATAGGTCCAAGTCGCCTCCCTTCGGTCGGAAGACTTGAACCAGAATACGAGATCAATAGTGCGACAAACGCTATTTAATATTCACCCGTATTCCCGCCGAGTGACTCGAAAACTCCGGTGCATACATACACTGAATCGTAGTAACCCCATTCGAAAAATCTCCCTGCTGCGACACGCGCAAGTCATATTCAAACACATACGTCCCCTTGGGCAAATACCCCATAAAGAAGTTCGTCGCCAAATCCCGCGGACTTTCGTAATAATAGAGCCCATCCTGATAACGATTCGTCGAGAGCGTCGAAACCGGCTCAAAGCCCGCCGCCCGCATATCTTTCAGATGCACATACTCCATCGTGCGATCCGTCCGTAGCTCGATACGAACCTTCACCAGGTCACCCACCTGCAGCGGCGTCTGCTCCGTAATCGGCGTAATCACCGGACCACGATCCGTACGCACTTCCTTAAACAGCTCCTTCTTCAACTTCAACGGCGTCTCCGCCGGCGTGATCTTGTCCAGCTGCTCAAAGTACTGCCAATAAACAGCACCCCAGGCTACGCCGTCGTCGCGCTTCGTGACATGGATGTTGCCAAACTTGCTGCTGATCTCATTTGCCTGCCAGGCCGTCTTGAAATATCCGGTGCCCGCTTCGACAGAAGCGTCCGGACGTTTCGCCGGATCAACCACCTGGTCGCCCACCTTGATATCTACCAGAGCAGTACTGGCCAGCTGACTTACACCACGACGTAGCAATGCATAACACGCTTCAGTTGTAGCCTTTGTCGTCTTCCAGTCCTGTGTTTGTTTCTGCTTCAGCAACCATACCTTCAGGTCTTCCACTGCCTTCGTGTCGTTAGCTACTTCATCGTATACCTCGATCATCAGCGCCTGAGTTTCGATCGGTGCCTGGTACCAGTAGTAACCATGCTCCACCTTCCAATACATGCCCATCTCTTCGCTGTGCAGTGCGCGTTCGTTAAACGACTTGATCATGGCCGCCGTCGTAACCTTGTCACCCGTGCGGTGCAGTGTTAAGCAAAGCATGCCTTCCAGGTAGAGGTTGTAATCCAACCAGTACTTTTTAGCCTGCCCAATGTAATAGTTATAGGCTTCCTGGGTTTGCGCAGGCACTGCTATGTCTTTGAAATAGGTGCGCGCGTACAGGTATTGAATCTGACCGTAGCCCAGGTTGTTGTCTTCGAGCTTGGCGTGCTTACGCCGCACACGGTCTTTCAGGTCTTCGTATTCCTTCAGCAACTGTGCGTCCATATACCGCAGTGCGTTTTGAACCATCGACCACGTGCGGTCTTCATTACGCACCGACCGTACGCCCATCACGTCGAGATGGCCCATACCGGTCACGATATGTTGTGTCATATACAGATCCTCTGGGCACCCTGGGAACCAGCTAAATCCACCGCTGGCCGTTTGTGCCTTCACGACCTTGTCGACGGCGCGCTCTTGCTCGTTGGCCATGCGGTTCAGGTCGAACAACAAACCTACCGCACGCTTGCGTTGGGTTTCATCCTGTGCCTGCAGTACCCATGGTGTCTCCTCCAGTAATGCCGACTTCAGCTCCTGGTTCTTCTCCAGGTTTGACAGCAGCGCGTTAGGCTGTATATTTTTCCAGGTATCAAATACCTGCTTGATCCGGGGATTGGAGTTCGCCACATGCGAAGCAATGCTGTTGGCATAGAAGCGGCTGAACGTCTGCTCCACACATTCATATGGATATTCCATCAGGTACGGCAGCGCTTGAATAGCGTACCATGCCGGGTTGGATGTAAACTCCAATGTAAAGCGTTGGTGGCGCAACGTGGTAGACTTATTCGTCAGCAACTTCTCAAAGCGGAAGTCTTTGCTTTGCTTACCACGAATGGGCAGCGGCAGGGTTTCCGTTACCAGCATACGGTTGGTCACAACGGGCAGCGTCATCTCTTCACCGTCCGAGAAGTTACCAGCTTTGGCCACCACGCGGTAGGTGAGGGCCTGCAATCCTTCCGGGATCGTAATATTCCACGTCAGGTTTGTGCTCTGATGTGCCGCTACCGAAAAGACGCGTACCGCCCCCGTGGCGAGTACGCCGGTGGCGGGCTTCATGGTCAACGCATCAAAAAATTCCAGTTGCGCTTGTCCCTGCAGCGGCGTGTCGGCCAGGCTGGTCACCTTCACCTGGAAAACCATCTTGTCGTTCTCCCGGAAGAACCGTGGTTGATTGGGCACCACCATCAGGTCCTTTTGTGTCACCAGCTGGTTTGTGACCAGGCCGGACTTCAGGTCTTGTGTATGCGCAAAGCCCAGCATCTTCCAGCGTGTCAACGCTTCGGGTATGGTAAAGCCAACGATGATCTCTCCCTCGGCATTGGTCTGCAGGTGTGGGTAGAAGAAAGCTGTTTCATTAAAGTTGGTACGGGCTTGTACCGCGCTGAAGTCTTCGCGGGGTGCTGCCGGTTCATCGGCTTTGCCACCCGGTTTTGGTGCACCGCCAAAACCGCCAACGCTGTCTTCCGCTTTTGATTCTTTTTCAGCCATAGGAGCAGCCGCAACCGGTGCGGCAGCGTCGAGCGACATCGTCGCTTCCTCCATAACGACACCTGCACTGACACCGCGAGCCGACTTCTTCAGCATCCGGCGGTCATGGTAATAGTAGAAGTTGAAACCATACCAGTTCAGGGCATCGTATCGGGGCGACTCCGGAGAAAAATGGGGGTAGCGATTCCAATCATGATCGTAAACATGCAACGACTCCACGTCAAACCCCTTGGCGCTGCTCCAATTCAACTGCGCATAAAAGGATTCAAAAAAGCTGGCCGACCAGCCATGCATACGGAAAGCATCGAGCGAGGCATCGTAGAGCGTGGCAACCATCTCTGCCGCCACTTTATCAGCCCCCTTGCCTTTAATGCGAATCTTCCATTGTTCCTGTTGTCCCGGCAGCAGCTTGTCGCGGAAGCTTTCAAACGTGATGTCCAGCGCTTTATTGGTATAGGGCACGTTTACAATTTCCGATTGATGGTAAAGTCGGTTATCATAAACAAAAGTATAGTGTATCGCCAGGTTGCCGCGGTGCGACTCCTCGACAGCGATCTTAAACAACCGTTGCTCGTCACCCAGTGTTACCCATTCTTTGCTCAGGATTGTACCGTCACGCTCCACTTCGTAGAGAACATGGATCCGTCGCACGCTGGTACCCGCCATAAACGTAGCGGTTTCACCGGGCTCTGCTGTAAGCCTGACCGGCTGGAACGTGTGCACCGCCGGTGTCGCCAGCGTCCTGGCCTGCAGCGAGTAGACAGTGAAGTATGTTAGCTCCTTTACAGGCTGACCATCTTTATCGTTGGCGGTAACCTCTAAGACATACTCACCTGTTTTCCATTTGGAAAGGTCACTGATGGCGAACGTCGTCTTCTCTGCGGTGTTAAAAGGAAGCGTCAATACAGCATTGTCTTTCTCCCACGTAAACTTGTTGCCTTCGTCTGCATACAAGTCTGCCGGGAACAAGCTGTAATACTCGTTCTGTGTATAGAGGTGGCGGTCGGGCTGTTCCCAGAGACGGGCACGGAAGGGTTTAGCCGGCGCTTTCAACGGATAGATCGTGATCGTACCTTGTGCCGTCTGTGGTTCGCCCGCCAGGTTAGTAGCGCGGATCGCTAGCTCAGGCACCTTCGTCACATCCTTGTCCAGGTTCGTCACCGGAACTTGCAGCACGAGAGATTTATAGCCGACTGTTACAATAGTGGTAGCACTATGGGTCTCGCCGTTTACGTCCGTTACGTCAGCATAGATCGTATAGCTGAATGTAGGATCTGAAGTACGGTCTACCGTCAGGTCGGGAATAGCGGTAAAGTCCACCGCAAATTTACCGGAGGCATCCGTCGCCGTTTCCCCGTGAGCAATCTCCATCTCCGGTGATTGCGGATAGTAGCCCCACCGGTAATACCACCAGTACGGGAAGTGCGCCACGCGCACCACCCGGTATTGCACCTTGGCGCCATCGATCGCGGCCCCGGAATAGGCCTGCGCTTTTCCCTCGGTATGGATCGACTCATTCAATCGGAAGGAAGCCTTGATCGGTTCGAATGTAGCTTCAAACTTGGGACGTTTATATTCTTCCACCGAGAACGACGCCTCGCCGGCGTTTTCGCCTGTATGAAGCGTCATCTCGCCGGTCAGTCCCGAGGTAGGTGCCTGGAACGTGCCGCTGAACGTGCCGTAGTCGTTGGTTGTTACCTCAACCTGCCCGCGGGGCTGGGAGTTGACATCCAGCAACGTAACGGTAGTGCGATGCTTCGGGACGATCTCCGACTTCACGCCGTTGGTACGGATCACCAATCCTTTAAAGTAGATCGTCTGCCCCGGGCGATAGATCGCACGGTCCAGGAAAAACATAACCTGTACATATTCCGCACGCGGTGGCTCCTTGTACTGGTGCAACGAGCCGTAATAATACGACTGTTGATCAATGGGCACCGTGCTGGTAAAGTCCTTGTGGTAGGTGAAGTTCGTATACAGACCGCTCAGGTGCTCATTCCGCACATACGGCACAAGTATATAGCCCCGGGGATCGGTGGTATAACTACCGACCAATACGGGCTCGTAGATGCTTTTGTTATAATTATACTTCGATCCATACACATCCGCCTTGGCGCTTGCCAGGGGCTCACCCGTCTGACGGTTCAGTACATGGAATTCGATCGTACCATCCGGCAGGTTCCGGTGGATATAGCTGATCAGCGTCACACGCGTAAAAGCATACGACAGCGCATTTTCGCCGCCCGAGAAATCCGCACGGTTGCTTAGCATGACCATGTATTCACCTTCGGGCACAGCGTCGAACTTTACCTCCAGGCTGTGATCCTGGTAGTCGCCATCGTCGGGCAAGGTAACGTGACCTGTCTTCACCGGAGCCTTGGCCAGGAAGTAACGCAGGAATTCCAGCTCCCGGTCGTTGGTCGAGCTGCGCTCCTGGCGCTTGCGCTGCGCGCGCACCTCATCCGAAGTAACGCGTATCAGGCGGTAGTGCAGGTCCTGGAAGTTGCGATAGTGCACCAGGCAACGGAAGGGCTGGCCGGGTAAGTTATTCTCTTCCAGTTTGGCGCTGACGGAATGTTGTTTGATCTGCGCCTGCAGGTTTTCACAGTACTGTGCGCCATCGGAGCCCGGGAAACGTTTCTTTACGGCTTCGCACCGCTCATATGCAATCTTCAGGTCGTTCTTATGAGTCTCGGACACCAACGGCTTGTACCGTGCGGCTGTCTCAACATAGGTCTGTGCAACGTAGTAGCTCACCAGGGCCGACACCGGTTGAGCCTCGTGTTTCTTCTCCAGCTTATCCAACGCTGCACGGTATAGCTCCAGCTTGTTGGACAAGGTTGCATGGCCGCGGACAAATTGCAGGCGCTCCAGGTCTACATCGACAAGCGCGGCAGGGTCGCGATCGTTCAGGTGGAAATGCGTGAGGGATTGCAGCAGCGTCAGCGCCTGAAACTTCAGCGAGTTCGTGTCACGTGTGGTTAGCGCGAGGGTAGCGAATGCCTGGGCATCACTAAAATACGCTTCCTGATCGAGCGTAAAAGCGTAGGCCGGCCGTGATATAGAAGGCTCTTCCGCGCCAAAGAAGTCGATGGCGCGGTGTGCTAAAAAATCATAGAGGGTAGGGCGGGCCGTGCGGCCTTTGGCATTGCCGGCGTAGACCATGTCCTGATACAGGTCAATGGGTGTGCCCTGGCTTCTGGCAGCGTCTGCCAGGGAGAGCCTGTATTGCTCGCTCGTCTCGCGAATGATCCGCTCGAGTCCCCAGGTCTCTACGTCCCGGCCTTCCTCGGCATTCGCCGTGATGTCGCTACGCTGGCGAAAGCGGTAGCGGTTGTTCTGATAATAACGCCAGTACATCTCGGCCAGCATCGAGTGCAGCAGCGGCTTGGCTGGAAATGTAGCCTGCTCCGCTTCTGCGCGAATGGATTCGAGGTTTTTCGTATACGCGTCATCTTCATGTTCGATCAACTTTACGCGAAAGAGAATAGCCTTCACCAATTGCGGCGCGTTGCTTTCTTTCTTCGCCTGCGCATAAATCGTCTCGACCGTCGTGAGGGCCGACTTCGGCAGACCTTTCTGCTCAAAATCCGCGACCTCTTTCCAGGCCTTTGCATAATCCCAAGGAGTCATCTTTTTTGTGTTTTGTGCCAGGTTAAGGTGAGCGATACAGCTCAGTACAAGTATCAGCCAGAAATTCTTCATCGCAACAAGTGTTTGATTTGTCTTCACTGCAGTCAGGATGCGCAGGCATCCTGGAATCCATACGGAAGGACACTGATTTTTTCAGTCCGGAAGATACCAGATGTTCCACGTTATCAAAATACCAGGGCGCTATCCTTTCAGGCTCAATTCGTTACAACAATTATAATAGGACGGGGCGCCGAGCCGTCGAATAGTCTTCCCATACCGTCGACCGTCAGCTGGCTACTGCCGACCGCTCCCGTAGTACCTGCTGGCGATTGGCGCGACTTTCTTTACTTTTCCACTCCAAACCGAAAAAATGGTACGATTTTTTGATTGTGGGCCCAGTATGGTAGTCCGTTACATTTGCATCATCTTCTTCCTGACGGGTGTAACCACCTATCAGGCTATAGCCCAGGAACGCCGCCTGACCGGTATTATTGCCGACAGTACGGATAACACCACACTGATCGGCGTGAGCGTGGTATTGCAGCAAGCCAACGACTCCACCCAGCGCAAAGGCGCCGTCACCGACATCGACGGTCGATTTTTATTTACCAACGTAGCCCCAGGCCGTTATGTTTTACAATATTCCTATATCGGGTACACCACACGCCAGCGCACCGTAGTCGTGCGCGAGCC
This sequence comes from Dawidia cretensis, assembly GCF_018598175.1. Taxonomy (GTDB): domain Bacteria; phylum Bacteroidota; class Bacteroidia; order Cytophagales; family Cyclobacteriaceae; genus Ohtaekwangia; species Ohtaekwangia cretensis. The sequence goes on along the minus strand of NZ_JAHESE010000015.1, from coordinate 609 downwards.
CGATACGGATCTCGGCACCATCACCCTGGCGCCCGGCGTAACGACATTGAAGGGCGTCGAGATCAAAGGCGCCGCCATCCAGGTAGAACAGAAAGGCGACACCTTACAATATAACGCCAACGCGTTTAAGGTAAACCGTGACGCCGTCGCCGAAGACCTCATTGGCAAGATGCCCGGCATTACCGTTGACAACACCGGCGTCAAGGCACAAGGCGAAGCCGTACAACAAGTATTGGTGGACGGCAAAGTGTTCTTTGGAGACGACGCCAACCTCGCCCTCAAGAATCTGCCCGCAGAGATTATTGATAAGATTGAAGTATTTGATCGCCTCAGTGAGCAATCACAGTTCACCGGCTTCGACGATGGCAATACACGCAAGACGATCAACATCGTTACCAAGAAGGGCCGTAACAATGGTCAATTCGGGCGCGTCTATGCCGGCATCGGCGAAGACGGCCGGTATACCGCCGGTGGAAATATCAACTCTTTTAAAGGCGACCGCAAGCTGTCATTCGTAGGGCTGTCCAATAACATCAATCAGCAAAACTTTAGCAACGAAGATCTCCTGGGCGTTAGCAGCAGTGGTGGTGGTGGCGGCGGTGGACGCGG
>NZ_JAHESE010000159.1 GCF_018598175.1 Dawidia cretensis | reverse complement strand
TCATTAACCCAAGAGTAATAGCCAGGTATTTCCGAAAGTCAGCTAAAGTTGTATTGGCAAGCATAAAAGTGTTGTTCTAAGCCGAAAGTTACGGGCAGGTCAAACGGCCGGCAATACCCCATTCGGGTAGGGGACATACTTGCCGCGCGCTGTATGTGTCTTTCATTAAATTAGGAAAGACGAGATAATCAGCGTACCTTTAGGAATCAATTAAGAGTAGAGCCTTTCAAGCTTCGTTAAACGCGAATTGTTGTCTTCACCCTTCTTTCAATAATTACTTTCTGTAAGATTTCTCTGTAGCAATCCGGATCGTTATTAC
>NZ_JAHESE010000158.1 GCF_018598175.1 Dawidia cretensis | reverse complement strand
TGTCATAACTGCGTGGTACGTGTCCCTAACGTGAGGATGATGCAAAATAGAGAAAATTCGTTGATCCCATTCATTCCACTCTTTTTTGAACGGTTAGGACAGCAGTCCTAAAATACCCATATTTGATTAGAACCAACGGTTGCGCGCGCATTAATCGCGCATCCGGCGCAGGTGTGCCTGCTATGGCGGCCGTCTCCCCAAGTTCATCGTTAAATCTTATGTAAGCGGTAGTATCCACCCATCCATCGTTATAAAAGAAGTCATCTCGCAAGACAAACGTTACACGCTCCCCCGGGGGGCAGGCTCCGACGCTATACAC
>NZ_JAHESE010000157.1 GCF_018598175.1 Dawidia cretensis | reverse complement strand
CTTCACGGTGGGGATTCGGGTTCTCATCACTGGGGAGCAGAACGGGATAATCTAAACGGTTGAACCACATACGGGTTGGGGTTAAGTGTTACGGTTACCATAAATTTTGCTATAACTTGATAGAGACTGTTTACGTATTCGGGAGCATTTTTTACGTTTTTTGAAAATCTTTCCCCAAAACTCACACTTTTGGATGTCCTAAAAACCCCGCAGATCCCCAAAAAAAACACTCATTCTTCTTATACCACGCAGGAAACGCCGGGTCTTATGCTTAGTAACGGCCAGGGGGTAATTGAGGAAAGTTATCATCAACCTAAATAC
>NZ_JAHESE010000156.1 GCF_018598175.1 Dawidia cretensis | reverse complement strand
TTCCACAATGGGGTGGACCGAACACCTGATTTTTAATATAATTTTCACGCTGCTCCCAGTAGTTGCAATCGCTATGAACGATATAGAGCAGACCCCTATCGAAGAAGTATTTCAACCTGTAACTCAAAGCTTAATATGAAAAAGAAGACGATATTTATGCTATCCAGTTGCACGGTATTTAGCGCATCGTTGATAGTGACGCTGTATGCGACGTCGTACCTCGTTGCTGACGTGTACCGCGGCCCTTTTTATCGCAATATCAAGTATCCAGAGAGTATCCCGCAAGTGGAGAAGATAGATTTAAAATACAACTCATATTAC
>NZ_JAHESE010000155.1 GCF_018598175.1 Dawidia cretensis | reverse complement strand
CTCGGATATGTGTATAAGAGATAGGTGTGGCTGCGGTTTCAGGGCTTGTGGGGAAATTGCGTCCCAAACGATGACGGGCCGGGTAGCCCCACGCCGGGCTGTGCGATGGCACAATTAATTACGTCTGGTTATACAAACAAGATCATACTATGAACCTACTCGAAAATCTTCAATCGTATAGCCCGGACAGCAATGTCAGCACGCCGGAGCGTGTTATCTCGGGCATTGCCGGAGCCTGGATGGTGCGTTCGGCATTTGCCAATGGCGGCCTGTTGAAAGGTGCCGCGGGCGCGTACCTGTTGTATCGCGCTATTTCGGGGCACTGCCCGGT
>NZ_JAHESE010000154.1 GCF_018598175.1 Dawidia cretensis | reverse complement strand
ACATTATACGATGCCTTCGATCTTCAAAAGTCCGCCGGAAAACTTAATACATTGATAAACAAAATACCACCGGTGGACGAACGACGCTAAGCTACCTTGCGCCCTGAATCGTTTTATTAATTTTTGATAGCTTGCGGCCGAATATTCCTATGCCCGAACAACAGCTAACGTCCGGTAAATACGGTCATACGTTAAACGCGACCCAGGTTTTTTCTCCCGACGACCAGTGGGTCGTATACGATACCCGCAACGACGATACCCACATCGGCCGGACGGACGGCATCGAGATGGTAAACGTAACCACCGGCAAAGTGGTCCGTCTTTATACCAC
>NZ_JAHESE010000153.1 GCF_018598175.1 Dawidia cretensis | reverse complement strand
AATAATAGGCGTTGGAATGATAATTCTACTCATTTTCGTCATGCAAATGTTTGCGGAAATGCGGAACATACAGAAAGACAATAGTTTACGTTATTTTCGCCAGAAGGTCAGTTCACTCATATTGCTGTTACTGCCATCGCCGTTCGCCACGTGCAGCACCCGTATGCGGATATACCGCACCGGCGGCAAGCCACGCAGGAGGTTGATGGTTAGGGGTGCCTGGCCGTCATCACTTCGGCGAACCTCCTGCAGCAACGTCCAGCCTTTCGCCAGCGCTTCATCTTTCCATCCCGGATCGTTACCGGCTTTTGTTGTTTCCGCCCCCTCCAGGTC
>NZ_JAHESE010000152.1 GCF_018598175.1 Dawidia cretensis | reverse complement strand
CCTTTTCCTCATGAGGATACATCGGCCTACTATTGCTACGAGCTGGTCTCGGGCCGTCCAACCACGTTGGCCGCCCTGCAGGCCCGGATGCAACATGATTTGCATGGGCAATTTCCCTGGCGGGCGCGATGGGAAAAACAGGTGAGACGTTGTTTGGTATTTACCGCCACCGACACCGCGCGGTTGCGTTATACCGGTGGCCGCGTCATGCTGAATATAAACGATGCTGACTTTCAGGTCACTAAAGTGAGCATTACCGATATGCTGGAATATTTGGAAGCAGGCACCCGCTATGCCATTCAGTCGTATCCGCTGGTCGACGAGACACGCTATCA
>NZ_JAHESE010000151.1 GCF_018598175.1 Dawidia cretensis | reverse complement strand
GCCAATGATACCCTGCGGCTCGAACGGCTGCTCGATATTCTCTTTCACCCGGATCGGCGGGATTTGTAGCAGAATAGATTCAATAATAGTTTTCACCAATCCGGACAGACCCATCACCTGCGTGAGGGCAAAGATCCCGGCCGTGCCCAGGATGCGTGCCAGCGAGAATCGGCCAAAGATGTTGAAGAGGATGGCCAGTGCGTTGAGTACGATAAAGAGGATGATTACGATGCGTATAAAGCGACGCAGCTGAATATGCTCCGGCACCCGTGAACGGAACAGGAAACCAAAAGCGATGGCCGCGATGTTGAGGCCTATCATCCAGCAACGCTGCAG
>NZ_JAHESE010000150.1 GCF_018598175.1 Dawidia cretensis | reverse complement strand
ACACGTGCCGGTGTCAAATTCGACTTATAATCCACAACGACATCCATCATGAAAAAATATAATTCTTTCACTTCACTCGCCGCGCTCACACTCACACTCACACTGTTTTTAGCGGGGTGTGTAGACAACTCGCTCGAAGAAACTCCACAAGATGACAACTTCCCGCTGCAGCTCGTGCTCGACGCCGAAGAAGGCGCCGACCTGGCCGATGCCGAAGACTACGACATCGAGATCAGGTTTGCCGACTATCTGCCCGGCGCGTCGCTACCGTCGACTACGATGACGCTGGACTATCGTATCGAAAATCTGGAAGGTACTTTGGAAGGCGCGGTAGTCG
>NZ_JAHESE010000014.1 GCF_018598175.1 Dawidia cretensis | reverse complement strand
GCTTTGCTGGGGCTTTGCCGGCTGGCCGAAGAGGCTTGCTTGCTCCCCCCTTTCGCTGCTTTGGCTTTGGATCGGGCTTTGACTTGGGTTTCGGCTTTGACTTGGGAGCTGGACTGGCGGTTGGCTTGGCTGCTCTTTTTTTTTTGGCGACTGATCCGCGTCAGTCACCTCATTGCCTTCGGTGTCGCTGTCGCCTTCTTCCGGTCCCGTTTCTTCTTCCTCTATCAGGGTCACCTTCGTTACACGATACTCTGAAAGACGCCCTCCCTGGGCTTTCCAGCCTTTTACTTCGACAAGACCGTCCAGCTTGACCTTCTTGGTCACCTTGCCTTTGTCTTTGCTCTTGATAAACTCGAGCTCGATCAGTGGCGCTTCCGAAGAGGTCACGGCGATCAACCGCGCACCATTCTCGGGTATAAACGAGAACTCCTTGTCGAGTGTACTTGTTTCGATCAAGAACCGCTTCACCATGTGCAGCTTTGTGTCACCGTCTATATAGATGGCCGAGAACACACGCGCAGGGTCGAACTTCTCCACCCGCAAGGTCTTCTCCGGCTCATAGCGGTTGGTCAGGTCATAGCCCGTGATTTTATACGTGCCCGTACGCGAGAAAGTGATCAGCTGATCTTCGGGCTCAAACTTGCCGAGGTACTTGCCGCGATTTTCCTTGTTCAAACGGCCTGCTTCGGGGTCGTACCACAATGTCAGCTTGCTGAGCGTAGACGAACCGGCTTTCAGGAAGTCTACCTTGCGTACCGGGTACGGCGTAATGATGTTCCCTTTTGAGCTCCGGTTCTTTACTTCCAGCTCGGTAAAGTCGTAGTTGAATACTTTCTTCCGCGCCGTGCTGGCCTGCGAAAGTTTTACTTCTACCGTTTCTGCCTCTCCGTTGGGGTTAACACTTAAATATAGAATCTTCGAGTTAGCGTTGCCTTGTGTCAGGTCGTACTCCTTGTCGCGGGTCACACCCGGTATCGTAAAGCGCTTGGCAAAGCTCTTACCGCCACGGCCGTCGGCATAGATCACGTTGTAGACCATGCGGTCGTCGCCCTTCTTAAAGATGCCCACGTACAAAATGTCTTTGCCCATGAACGCCTTCTCCTGAATACGCGACACCTTCGCTTTACCGTCTTTGCGGATCACGATCACGTCGTCCAGCTCCGAGCAGTCGCAGATATACTCATCTTTCTTTAGGCTGTAGCCTACAAAGCCATCGGCCCGGTTGACATACAGCTTCTGGTTGTTGGCGATAACTTCCACCGCCGTAACCGATTGGAAGCTCTTGATCTCCGTCCGGCGCTCGCGACCTTTTCCATACTTCTCCAACAGGCGCTGGAAATACGCAATGGCGTATTCCGTCAGATTCTTGAGATGATGCTCCGTTTCTTTCAACTCCTTTTCCAGACCGCGCAGCAGCTCATCGGCTTTGAACGCGTCGAAGCGTGAAATCCGTTTGATGCGGATTTCCGTCAGCTTCACGATATCTTCCGTCGTGATCTCGCGGTAGAATTTCTTCTTATGGGGCTTCAGACCTTTGTCGATCGTCGCCAACACCTCTTCCCAGCTCTCCGCCTCTTCTATGTTACGGTAGATGCGGTTTTCAATGAATATCTTTTCCAGTGATGAAAAGAGAATCTTCTCCATCAGCTCAGCCCTGCGAATCTCCAGTTCCTGACGCAACAGCTCCAGCGTCTGCTGGGTGTTATACTTCAGGATCTCGTTCACCCCCATGAAGTGGGGCTTGTCTTCGATGATCACGCAGGCGTTCGGAGAGATCGAAATCTCGCAATCCGTGAAGGCATACAGCGCATCGAGCGCCACCTCAGGCGACTGCGTCGGCTGCAGGTGCAGCTGAATCTCAACCGTCGCGGCCGTGTTGTCGATCACTTGCTTGATCTTGATCTGCCCCTTCTCACTCGCCTTCACGATGGATTCCATCAGCGAGGTTGTGGTCGTGCCAAAGGGTATATCGCGAATGACCAGCGACTTCTTGTCGAGAATCTCGATGCGCGCACGCACCTTGATCTTGCCACCCCGTAAGCCCTGGTTGTATTCTGCAAAATCGGCAATGCCCCCTGTCGGAAAGTCGGGGAAGATCTTGGGATTCCGGCCCTTCAGAATATCGACTGATGCCTTGATCAGCTCCACGAAGTTGTGCGGCAGAATCTTGGTCGACAGACCCACGGCAATACCTTCTACCCCCTGTGCCAGCAGCAACGGGAATTTCACCGGCAGCGTCACGGGCTCTCTCTTACGACCATCGTACGACTGCTGCCACGTGGTGGTCTGCGGGTTATACACGACGTCCAGGGCAAACTTAGACAACCGTGCTTCAATATAGCGGGGTGCCGCGGCGCTGTCGCCGGTGCGTACATCCCCCCAGTTACCCTGCGTTTCGATCAGCAGGTCTTTCTGGCCAATGTTAACAATAGCCTCTCCGATAGATGCATCCCCGTGCGGGTGAAACTGCATCGTATTACCGATCACGTTCGCCACTTTGTTGAAGCGGCCGTCGTCCATCTCTTTCAGGGAGTGCATGATACGGCGCTGCACGGGCTTGAAGCCGTCTTCAATCCGCGGCACCGCGCGCTCCAGAATAACATACGAGGCATAATCCAGAAACCAGCTTTGATAAAGCCCGTCAATGGCTATTGAGTGAACGACATCGTCGCCCCCTCCCTCACCACTGCCCGGCGTATGCGGCACCAGTTTTGATTTGTCGTCCTCCGGATGTTGCTTTTTACTCATAAGGTCGTTCGTCTTGCGATTAGGGTATTAGATTTCTTCCGCTACCTCTTCCGTTATTACATCTTTATCTTTTGCTTCTACTCTGTCCAGCTCAATGCGCAGGTTATCAATGATGAACTCCTGGCGGGTCATGGTGTTTTTGCCCATGTAGAACTCGAGGATCTTTTGCAGGTGGCTGTCCTTGTGCAGCAACACGGGCTGCAGCCGGATATTGTCACCGATAAACGCTCCAAACTCGTCCGGCGAGATCTCACCCAATCCTTTGAAGCGGGTAATCTCGGGTTTCGAGCCCAGCTTATTGATGGCTGCTGCGCGCTCTTCGTCACTGTAGCAGTAGATCGTCTCTTTCTTATTACGAACGCGGAACAGTGGCGTCTCCAGCACAAACACGTGCCCCGCCTTTACCAGGTCGGGGAAGAACTGCAGGAAGAAGGTCATCAACAGCAGGCGGATGTGCATGCCGTCTACGTCGGCATCCGTCGCGATGATCACCCGGCTGTAGCGCAGGCCGTCCAGGCCGTCTTCTATGTTGAGCGCGTGCTGCAGCAGGTTGAACTCCTCGTTCTCGTATACCACCTTTTTGGTCAGGCCATACGAGTTGAGGGGCTTACCGCGTAAGCTAAATACGGCTTGTGTTTCCACATCGCGCGATTTGGTGATCGACCCGCTGGCCGAGTCACCCTCGGTGATGAAGATCATGCTTTCTGCGTTGCGGGGATTCTTATCGCCCAGGTGGAAACGACAGTCGCGCAGCTTCCGGTTGTGCAGGTTGGCTTTCTTCGCCCGCTCGTTGGCCAGTTTTTTGATACCGGCAATGTCCTTGCGCTCACGCTCCGACTGCAAAATGCGTTTCTGTAACGCATCCGCCACGGTCGCATTTTTATGCAGGTAGATTTCCAGCTCCTTGGCCACGAAATCGCCCACAAAGCTCTTCACCGTCACCCCGTCCGGCGCCATGTTGGTAGAGCCGAGCTTGGTTTTGGTCTGCGACTCGAACACCGGCTCCTGTACGCGCACGGCAATCGCGCCGATGATAGACGCCCGGATGTCGGACGCGTCAAAATCTTTTTTAAAGAAGTCGCGCACCCCGCGGATCACCCCCTCGCGGAAGGCCGCCAGGTGGGTTCCCCCCTGCGTAGTGTTCTGACCGTTGACGAACGAGTAGTACTCTTCGCCGTATTGGTTGCCGTGGGCCAGCGCCACCTCGATGTCGTTGCCCTTGAAGTGGATGATGGGATAGCGCAGATCTTCTGCATCGGACTTCTGCTTAAGCAGGTCGAGCAGGCCATCCTTGGAAAAGAATTTCTGTCCGTTATAATTAATGGTCAGGCCCGCGTTCAGGAACGCATAGTTCCACATCAGGTCATCCAGGTACTCTGGAATAAAGTGATAGTTTTTGAACATGGCGTTGTCCGGCTCGAACTCCACATAGGTGCCGTTCTTGTCGTCCGTCTTGGTCATCTTGCCGTCGGTCACCAACACCCCTTTTTTGAACTCGGCGTATTTGGTTTGCCCGTCGCGAATGGCCTGCACTTTAAAGTAGTTTGACAACGCGTTCACCGCCTTGGTACCCACGCCGTTCAACCCCACCGATTTTTGGAAAGCTCCCGAGTCGTACTTGGCACCGGTGTTGATCTTCGACACTACGTCCACGACCTTCCCCAGTGGAATACCCCGGCCATAGTCGCGCACAGTTACACGCGATTCGGTAATGACCACATCGATGACCTTACCATGGCCCATCATGTGCTCGTCGATCGAGTTGTCTACAACCTCCTTCACCAGCACGTAAATACCGTCGTCCTTTGCCGAGCCATCACCCAGCTTACCAATATACATACCCGGCCGTAACCGTATATGCTCGCGCCAGTCCAGCGACTTGATACTGGACTCGTCATACGATAAACCAGAAGAATCTTTCTCCGTTTTGCTCATATACCCATAAGGATTATGTTGTAAGGAACAGATTAAAAAATCAATCGAACCCCCACAGTTTAAAAAATCATGTAATAATTATTGGCGGACAATAAAGTGAATTTCGTCTTTACTTCAAGGACCACACTTAATTTTCAATTACATCATTAAGTAAACTACACGAATTCAAATAATTGATTAACAATACATTAACACTCTTTAAATAAATTGATCATTTTGGTCTTGAAAGACCAAAAATTCTGATTACAGGCCAACTTAGGGCCCATAGTACCACTAAGCCCACACTACCATAAATAACAAACCCGATACGGCTGTAATCAAATCGTTCCTGGCTGTTGAACAGGTTCACCAGGCTTAAGGCTACAATAAAGAAGATATTCAATGTAATCACGAGGCCGTGGAACCATGCCCGGAGCGTCTCCTGCGCGGGATACAGCCGGCTGATGACGTACACCAGGACGTTGCAAACGGCAATCAACACCAGCATCACATAAAACAGCACCTCGCGGTCGAGCTGCACGTGTGCCCCTTCAGCTTCCTGAATGGCCACCGTCTCGGGCAAGCTGGCATAGACATATAACAGATCCGCCAATACCACCAGCGCCGACAGAAACCAAACCGCACGAAACAACTTCAAAGCCATAAATTCGAAAATTAGGCTGCAAAAGTAAGAGTTTTGCCCAAACTTCAAGGATTTGGAAAAGAGAATGAAAAAGGCGGAGGTTGGAAGAGTAATATGAATTATTACTTTACTAGAATAGTATAACAATTTGATTACAAGTAACTTAAGCGCAATTAATAAAGTTTAAAAGTAACATTAATTAGCCTTCGCACCTGGCCGGCATGGAGCTTGGACCCGGGTCGGTTTTGCTATGAGGATGTTCTGAAATAGGTGTTTTATAGCTCTAAAGAGCAATTACAATTCTATTTCAATAGTATGTCAATACTATTATATATCCTGAGTTCCTCCCTATCTGGCCCCTGTCGCCAGTCCTCTACCCTGGTGATGAGGCGAGCGAAGGCCCCCTTCGCGGGATACGCACTGGCACCATTTTTTAACACCTTGCCAACCGATAAACCACACGCAAAAATTACCCGGCACGCTAGGATCACCCTGCAAACTTGTAATACATTTGCCCTGTTTATTTTTAAACGCCCCGGTAAAAATCCCTATGTCACAACTCCTCGACGACGTAAAGTCAAAAGCGCAAACCTGGCTCGACAGCCCGGCCATTGATCAGGAAACCAAAGCAGAAGTTAAAGCACTCCTGGCAAAACCAGATTCTAAAGAGCTCATCGACAACTTCTACAAAGACCTTGAATTTGGTACCGGTGGATTGCGTGGCGTCATGGGCGCCGGCTCCAACTGCATGAACAAATATACCGTGGGCGTTGCCACCCAGGGCCTGGCTAACTACCTCAACAAGACCTTTCCCGGCAAAGCCACCAAGGTGGCTATTGCTTATGACAGCCGTAACAACAGCGAGTTCTTTGCCGACGTAGTGGCCGGCGTATTCTCCGCCAACGGCATGCAGGTGTATATGTTCGAAAACCTCCGCCCCACTCCCCTCCTTTCCTTCGCCATGCGCTACCTGCAGTGCGACTCGGGCGTGGTAATCACCGCTTCTCACAACCCCAAAGAATACAATGGCTACAAAGCCTACTGGACCGGCGGCGCCCAGGTCGTTCCTCCGCACGATGTAAATATCATCAAAGAAGTAAATGCCATCACTTCGTTCGAGCAGGTAAAGTTCAAGCCTGTGCTGGCCAATATCCACACGATCGGTGAAGAGGTTGAAAAAGCTTACTTTGAGGAAGTTAGGAAGATCATTCCCAACCACGACATCATCGCCAAACACAAGGATATTCCCCTGGTCTATTCAAGCCTGCACGGCGCCGGCATCACCATGGTGCCCGCCACACTCCAGGAGATCGGCTTCACCAATCTGCACGTGGTCGCTGAACAAGATGAGCCCGATGGCGACTTCCCGACTGTTAAATCGCCGAACCCCGAAGAACAATCGGCCATGGAAATGGTCATCCAAAAAGGCAAGGCCGTCGGCGCCACCATGGTGATGGCCACCGACCCGGATACCGACCGCGTAGGCATCGGCGTACGCAAAGCCGATGGCGAGTTCATTTTATTGAATGGCAATCAGGCCTTTAGCCTGATGATGTACTTCATCCTGAAGAACCTTAAGGAAACCAGGAACACTTACATCGCCAAGACCATCGTAACCTCCGAGCTGGTCGACGCCATGGCTGCCAAGCTGGGCGTGGAATGTTATAACACCCTGACCGGCTTTAAATACATTGCCGAGCTGATGGGCAAGCTGGAAGGTAAAAAGACCTTCGTCGCCGCCGGCGAAGAAAGCTACGGCTACATGGCCGGCGACTTCGTGCGCGATAAAGATGCAGTCTCCGCCTGTGCCTTCTTTGCCGCGATGGCCGCCAGCGCCACCGACCAGGGCAAGTCGCTGTACGATTGGCTGATCGACATGTATGTCGAGTTTGGCTTTTATAAAGAGGCGCTGCTGAACGTCACCAAAAAAGGCCAGCAAGGCGAGCAAGAGATCAAGGCCATGATGGAGAAATTCCGCAGCAACCCGCCTGTCGAGATCACGGGTAGCCGTGTGGTTCGGTTGCTGGACTATAAGATCCTGAAAGAGAAGGATCTATTGACGGGCAAAGAAACAACGCTTGATTTTCCGCAATCGGATGTATTGCAATTCTACCTGGAGAACGGCACCAAAGTATCGGTACGCCCTTCGGGCACAGAACCCAAGATCAAATTCTATATGGCAGTGAATGCACCGCTGGCCTCCACCGCCGACTTTCCTGCGGTAAACAAAGCCCTGGATGAGCGTATTGCCGCGATTGAAGCATATTTGAAGACGATCTAGGGAATAGCTGAGTGCAAAGATAGAGCGAGTATGCGCGCGCGAGCGAACGTACTCGCTCTGTTTTTTTCCTTGTGCTCATGCTCACACTCACGCTGTTTTTTATCTTTGTGGTCTGATCATGAAAAAAGTCGCTTTTTATACGCTTGGCTGCAAGCTCAACTATTCGGAGACCTCTACGATCTCGCGCATGTTCGAGCAAAAGGGCTATAAGAAGGTCGACTTTACGGATTTCCCCGATATCTTCATTATCAATACCTGTTCCGTAACCGAGAACGCCGACAAGAAATGCCACAAGATCGTACGCGAAGCCCGCGGCATTTCGCCTGATGCGTACGTGGCGATTATCGGCTGCTACGCGCAGCTGAAGCCAAAAGAGATCTCCGAGATCCCCGGCGTGGACGCTGTACTCGGGGCTGCCGAGAAGTTCCGCCTGGTAGAACTGCTGGACGGCTTTGTGCGTCCGCCGCACGCCACCATCTATGCCTCCGACATTGCGCAGGCCGACACGTTCAACACGTCATATTCCATGCACGACCGCACACGCACGTTCCTGAAAGTACAGGACGGCTGCGACTATTCGTGCACCTTCTGCACCATCCCCCTCGCTCGTGGCAACAGCCGCAGCGACAGTATCGAAAACATTCTGAAGACCGCCCGCGAGATCGCCGCCACCGATGTACGCGAAGTCGTACTGACAGGCGTCAATACCGGCGACTTTGGCTTGCAGAACGGTATCCGCGTAGAACGCTTTATCGACCTGGCCCACGCACTCGACCAGGTAGAAGGCATCGACCGTTTCCGCATTTCTTCCATCGAACCCAACCTGCTCACCGACGAGATCATCTCCTTCGTGGCCGGGTCGCAGCGGTTTGTGCCGCATTTTCATATTCCTCTGCAGTCGGGATCCAATAAGATCCTGCGCCTCATGCGCCGTCGCTACCAACGCGAGCTCTATGTAGAGCGCGTGGCCAGGATCCGTGAGCTGATGCCCCATGCGTGTATCGGTGTGGATGTGATTGTTGGCTTCCCCGGCGAGACCCAGGAGGACTTCCTGGAAACCTACCGTTTCCTGAACGACCTCGACATCTCCTACCTGCACGTCTTCACCTACTCCGAGCGCGAGAATACCCCTGCGGCCGAAATGCCCAACCCGGTGCCTGGCAGCCAACGTGCCGACCGCTCGAAGATGCTTCACATCCTTTCCGATAAAAAGCGCCGTAAGTTCTACGAACAAAACATCGGCCGCGAAGCCACGGTCTTGTTTGAGCACGACATCGAAAACGGCATGATGCACGGCTTCACTGAAAACTACGTCCGCGTAGTTGCCAAGTATGACCCCGTACTCGTCAACGAGCTCCGCCGCGTAAACCTCTGCCGCATCAGCGATGAAAGCCTCCTTATGGAAGTGGAGGACACCGTCGAAGAAACGCTCTCGCATCATTAAAATCGGGACGCCTATAGGTTTAGTGTCCACTAAACTGCGAGCTGACCGTGTGTCGTGCTAGTCCTTTTAGGACTAGCTTATCTCTAGCAGAACACTAGCTCAAGACTAGCTTAACTCTAGCTGATCCCCCCTTTTGGCCACTTTTGTTCCCTCTTCCTACCAATACTTCGCGTGGGTATCCCGGTCTTTTCCCAGTGCTTTAAGCACTGAGACATATCTGACTATACTCTGGCTATACACTGACTCAACACTGAGACATGTCCGCTTAATGCCCGACAACAACCCCATCCTTCAGCTCAATCCGCCGATCTGCCATCTTTGAAAGCTCTTCATTGTGGGTCACGATGATAAAGGTTTGGCGCATCTGGTCGCGGAGCTGAAAAAAGAGTTTATGAAGCTCCAGGGCATTCTTGGAATCCAAATTACCGCTGGGCTCGTCCGCCAGAATAATATCCGGCGCATTGATCAACGCCCGGGCCACGGCCGTGCGCTGCTGCTCTCCGCCCGAAAGCTCCGAAGGCTTGTGGTGGGCCCGATCGCCTACCCCCAGCATCGTCAGCAACTCGGTTGCGCGGGTTTTGATGGCTGCCTCATCGGCCGGGTTGCGGATCAGCGCCGGAATGGACACGTTCTCCAATGCCGAAAACTCGGGTAGCAGGTTATGAAACTGGAAAACAAAGCCGATAGACTTGTTGCGGAAGGCCGCCAAGGGACGGGAAGACATTGAAAAGATGTTTTGATCGTGAATGGTCAGCTGCCCTTTGTCGGGTGTGTCGAGCGTGCCCAGGATGTGCAGCAGGGTGCTTTTCCCTGCGCCAGAGGCTCCGACGATAGCCACTATTTCTCCGCGGCGGACGTCCAGGTCGACGCCTTTCAATACTTTTAACCGCCCATACGATTTTTCGAGTTGTGTGGCTTTGAGCATGTGTGATTTCCTCTGTTTCCTTGAAATAAAGCGGTAAATAAACTAGTTTCGCCCAAAACAAAAAATTCATGAACATACACGAGTACCAGGGCAAAGAGATTCTCAAGAAATATGGTGTAGCCGTTCAACGAGGCATTGTTGCCGACACGCCGGATAGTGCCACCCAGGCTGCCAAAGAATTGCAGGCAGAAACGGGCACAAAATGGTTTGTGGTAAAGTCTCAGATCCATGCTGGCGGCCGGGGTAAAGGTACCGTGAAAGAAACAGGCTCGAGAGGCGTTGTACTGGCCAAAGGGCTGGGCGAAGTAGCCGATAAAGTAAAAGCCATTCTGGGCGGTACACTGGTAACGATCCAGACCGGTCCCGAAGGAAAGAAAGTAAACAAAGTGCTCATTGCCGAAGATGTATACTATCCCGGTGATCTTGAGCCGAAAGAATATTATATGAGCATCCTGCTCGACCGCTCGAAAGGATGCCCGGTGATCATGGCCTCTACCGAAGGCGGTATGAACATCGAAGAGGTGGCCGAAACCCATCCGGAAAAGATCATTAAAGAGTGGATCGATCCCCTGTTGGGTCTCCAACCCTTTCAGGCACGCAAAGTAGCGTTCGCTTTGGGCTGGGAAGGCAACGCCTTCAAAGAGGGTGTAAAATTCATTCACTCTCTGTACAATGCATACCTCGGCCTCGACGCCGCAATGTTCGAGATCAACCCAGTGCTGAGAACTTCTGACGGCAAGATCCTGGCCGTGGACGCTAAAGTAAATTTGGACGACAACGCTCTTTATCGCCACAAAGACCTGGCTGAGCTGCGCGACATTACCGAAGAAGATCCGCTGGAAGTAGAAGCTGGTAAAGCCGGCCTGAACTATGTAAAGCTCGACGGTAACGTAGGCTGTATGGTAAACGGTGCCGGTCTGGCCATGGCCACCATGGACATTATTAAAATTTCAGGTGGCGAGCCTGCTAACTTCCTCGACGTGGGAGGTGGAGCAAACGCAGAAACAGTAGAAGCTGGTTTCCGGATCATCCTGAAAGACCCGAACGTAAAAGCCATTTTGATCAATATCTTTGGCGGTATTGTACGCTGCGATCGCGTTGCTAACGGCGTGGTAGAAGCATACAAAAAGATCGGCGACATCAAAGTACCGATCATTGTCCGTCTGCAAGGAACAAACGCGGAGGAAGGTGCGAAGATCATTGAACAATCAGGCCTGAAAGTGTTCTCCGCGATCGTGCTGAAAGATGCAGCACAGCGCGTAAAAGAGGTTCTAGCCTAGCAAATTATTTACTCCGGCGAGTTATTTGAGAATTGCCTATATTGAGGAAAAATTTGACCGGCCCTTGTTGATGAAAAGGTTTTTCACAATTTCGTTTATTGCTATCCTACTGCCTGTAGTCGCAGAGGCTCAGAGTTTCTATGCCATCCGAAAGAACCGGAACCTACTCGTTGGATTAGGTTCCGGTACTGCAAACTACTACGGTGAATTGGTGAACCCCGGTGAAACTGGCCGGTTAAAACCTAATATAGCCGTGAGTGGTGAATATTACCTGACCGATCGTATCAGCACACGCGCCTCCCTGACCTGGTTCCAGATCTCAGGCTCCGACGCCAAGGCCAACGACGATCGCCAGGAACGCAACCTATCATTCACTTCCGGCAACATCGAACTGTCCGTGGTGGGCGTCGTAAACCTGATGCCGATAGGCGCCCGGTTCTATCAGCGCTCCAAGCTGAACTTCTATGGCTTCATCGGTGTCGGTGCGCTCTACTTTAATCCCAAGGCTGAATATCAGGGCAAGAAGTATGCACTGCAACCCCTGCAGACAGAAGGCTCCAGCTATAGCCGTTTCGTACCGGTAGTGCCAATGGGCTTTGGCGCACGGATCAAGCTCGACCCGTTCTTTAATATTTTGGTCGAAGGCGGTTATCGTGCCACTTTCACCGATCACCTCGACGACATCAGCATCCGGCGCTACCCTGATGGCGCTACCTTGAAGAGCGACATCGCCAGGGCCCTCTCCGACCGCCGCGTCGAGATCGGCACACAGCCAAGTCGCCCCACAGAAATCGGCGTCCGTGGCAACCCGGAAAAGAACGACAATTATTTTATCGGCTCCGTTACATTGCAATACTATCTACCCCAGGAGATATTCAATGGGTCTAATAGAAAGCTGTATAACCGGAAACGTAAAGGGTATTACAAGCGTCGATAATACAGCGCTATCCAATATAAAACAAACGGACACCGGGTTTATAGCCCGGTGTTTTTTGTTTTACGCTAGGCGCGAGTGTTCACGCCGGGCATTAGGAGTTGGTCGGCGTAACCATGGTTGTTTATGGTTGCCCAGGTTACGACGGTACCGCTGGGGAATCGGGAGGCCCCCCATACTGGGCACAAGCCCCGACAAGCCGGTGTAAACAGACGGGGCTAAGACTTGCCAGCGCACTGTGCGCTCTTGTGCTAAAAGGATTTGTGATTTGTTACGGTGCGACGTCCAGTACCTGGAAGCGTGAGTAATTGCTCTTATACTCCGGCACGATCTCTTTCATCAATGTCACCATCTTGTGTTCATTGCGGTCGTGGATGAAGTCCTCGAGCAGGTCGAGGTTACGACAGATCTCATCGTATTGATATTCTGATACCTTCGCCTTCATGATCTTCTCATGGTGCGTTAGAATGGTATTCTCTTTGTCGTTCAGCAGCTCTTCATAGAGCTTCTCACCGTCGCGTAAACCGGTAAAGACAATTTCAATGTCCTTATTGAGCTCCTTACCCGACAGCATCACCATCTTCTTAGCCAGGTCATAAATCTTCATGGGCTTACCCATGTCGAAAATAAAGATCTCCCCCCCCTGCCCCATTACGCCGGCTTCGATCACCAGCTCGCAAGCTTCGGGTATGGTCATGAAGTAACGTGTAATGTCAGGGTGTGTCACCGTCAGCGGTCCTCCCTTCTGGATCTGTTCTTTAAAGATTGGAATTACGGAGCCATTCGAGCCTAACACGTTGCCAAAACGTGTTGTCACAAAAGAGGTCTTGCTCGCTTTACCCAACAGCTCGAGGTGGCGGTCCAGCGACTGTACGTAGATCTCGGCAATGCGCTTGGTGCAGCCCATGACGTTGGTGGGATTCACCGCCTTGTCCGTTGAGATCATGACAAACTTCTGCAATTTGAACTCTACGGCCAGGTCTGCCAGTTGGCGCGTACCGAAGATATTGACCGACACAGCCTCCGAGGGATTGCTCTCCATCAGCGGCACGTGCTTATACGCTGCTGCGTGGAAGAGTATTTGTGGGCGGTTCTCGCTAAAGATGCGATGCATGCGCACCTTGTTGCAGACGTCCGCTACAAACACGACAATGTTCGTTTGCAGGCTCTTGCTGGCCAGCTCGCGCTCAATTTCATATAGAGGCGACTCGGCCTGGTCGATGAGGATCAGTTTCTGCGGCTTGAAGCTGAGTGCCTGACGGGCGAGTTCCGAACCGATCGAGCCTGCGGCCCCGGTGATGCAAATGACTTTGCCTGTCAGATCGGCTTCGATCGCGCTGTTGTTCAACCGGATCACTTCGCGGCCCAGCAGATCTTCAATATTGACATCGCGAATCTCCTTCACGTCGAAGTTGTTGCGGATCCACTTCTCGAACGACGTTACGTAACTCACCCGCAACTGGTGGTTGAGCGCTTCGTCCACGATCTCGTTCTTACGGTCGATCGACAGCCGCTTGATGGCGATGATCAACTTCTTAGCCTTGAACTTTGCGGCCAGCTCGCCGAGTTTGTCGACGCTGTAGATTTTGATGCCATTGATGTCCTTGCCGTTTTTCTTCGGGTCGTCGTCGATAAAAGCCACCAACTTGTACTGCGAGGTCATATCAGACTCGAGCGCCTGCTTGGTCAGAAAACCTGCTACACCGGCGCCAAACACGATGACCGGCACCTTGGATCGATGCCCGCCCTTATAGAACGTAAATACGTTCTTTACCATCAGGCGGTATTGGTACAATAGCAGCGAGGATATAAAGAACGAGATAAAAACGACGGAGAAGGGAATGATATTCCGTCCGGCATTGTAGTGATAGATCAAATTGATCAGTACGATCAGGACCATGCTCAGGAGCTCGGTGCGCACGATGCGCAGACCGTCCTGGATGCCCGTATACCGGACTATGCCGGCGTAGCTCTTCGTCATAAACGTAGAGAACAAGGAGGCCAGCAAAAAGACGAGAATTCCGGGGAAAGGATTATACTCCAATACGATTGTCGTATCGAAGTTAAACCGCAACAGAAAGGCTAGCGAAACTGAAAAAAGGATCAGAAACTGATCGATCAGGATAACGATATAGCGCGGTAAAACCGTAAGCCTGTTAATGATTCTAATCAAAAAACTCGTTTTATTAGGTGACTACTCTTTCCTGGGTCGCTTTTTAAAAAGCTTATACCCTCCCAGTATGCCGCCCGACACCAGTAAGTATTCAAGCCCGGTAATGGGAACCTTATCGGGGTCGCCCCCGGGGTTTCCCGGCTGACCGAATACGTCCGGCGTAGCGCAGACTACAAGAAGGAGGAAAATTATAACAGAGAGGACCTTTTTCACAAAATTCATGAATTATTTCTTAATCAAGCGATAGCTCTTCTTAATCGTTTTTTTGTCTACTATCATTAAATACAGGCCGCTGCGCAGGGCGCTGACATCCACCGTGTAGATTGCCTGGCCGGGTACGACCGGCACGTCTGAAACAACCTGGCCCATGGCCGTCGTGAATTGAATGCCCTTTACGTCTGTATCGGTTACTTCCAATGTCAGCTGATCTCCTACCGGATTTGGGTAGGCTTTCACCAAAACGCCACCGTTTTCCTCAACCCCCCATCCCAGCAGTGCCTTTTCGACCATGACCGACGTGCTCAACGCAACCGGTGAACAACCACCCAATGCGCTAACTGTCAGCTTATTTGTGCCATCCTGTAAAGCGTTAGCCGGAAGAGCGAAGGCAATTTCCCGGCCGTTACCTTGTACCGGACCTGCAATAAGTGTTCCTGCCGTGTTTACCAGGGTATAGGATACATCGGTCGATGTTCCGGCCACGTTCACGGTGTAGGCCGTCGTGGCATTGTCTACCACTGCCGGGGCGGAAACAGACATTCCGGCCAGGACGTCGTCTGCCACGGTTACGCTAAAGCGGTGCGGATCTTTGGAACCTTCCTTCTCGTCGATAGTGAATGCGTAGATATTGCCTTTCAGGGCTACCGTCTTGCCAAGGTAGTGGTCGGTCAATAAGAATTGGTAACCACTGATCACTTTGGTATTCAGGGTAATGGTGTAGCTGCCTGCTGTCGCGTCCTTCATTTCCAATGGGAACGAGTCGTTGCAGTGCAGACCGCTTATCGCATTGATCGCCATGGCCCGATTGTCCGTGGCCAGGGTTGAAAAGCTGAACGTAGGATTATAGAGCTTGGGTGCATCCAGGCTGTCGAAACCCGGCAATGCTTCTGCTACCAGCTTGACATAGGCAGCATCATACTGTGAACCGTCTGACAGGGTCAGCGAGAACGAAGGGATTTCGATCGGTGCCCGTTCGCGGAAGAACTCAACCGTGTTTGTCACCTTCACGATCTCTTGCAGGCGCAACACCGGATTGGCGCTGGTCGCGCGTACAAAGAATGCCTGGCCAGGGGCAATTCGCCCGCTGGGAATATCGTTGGTCACGCCGGGTTCATAGTAGCGCATCATGCCCGTGCCATTGTCCATGATCGAAATGATAATGGACATGCGCGTGCGTGTCCAGCCGGTGACGTCCCAGTCGATGGTGGCGGGATAGGGGTTGCCCACCAGGTTCCAGCCGTTGGCATCGGTATTGGGGGTCGCCGTGTAGGTTACAGGAAAGGTAATTATCCCCTGGTTGATCGGGCCTGTGACGTCCACCACTGTCGGATTCGTGCACTCCCGAATATAAGCAGAATAGCCGACGCCGACCTGCAACGGGCTGTTGGTGCTAAAGGCACCGGCTACCGGATACGCCACATACCCGGCTTGTGTATCGCCTGTGGCGGCTTCATTGTAATAGAACATGGATGCCGTGGTGGTACGAACCACCTCGCCGCAAATCGTCTGCTGCGGGCTGGGATCTCTAAACCTGCCGGTAATCGGGAAATCGTCCATCCACTGCGCGACGGTGGCATTGGTCACCGGGCTGGAAAGATAGCGGTAGATACGTCCCTCGGGACTCATGTACCGCTCCACGGTCACGTCGCCGGAAACAGTATTGCCACTGGCTAACCGGTAAATGGCACCTTGTCCGGTAGCATCTGCCGCGTCGGAGGTCGAACGTACCACCAGATGGCCATTGGAGGCTAGAGTCTCGTTGGCCGAAGGGCTTACAAATTGGAGCAGGCCTGTCAGGTTTAGCGTGGAGCTAAGTTGTACACCCGCCCCGCCGGTTTTGGCAATGTTGATGTTGGAGATCGGTACACCACCCGCTGATATCGTCTGCGCGTTGCTTCCTCCCAGGATCACTGTGGTCGTGCCCTGGTCAAACGTAGCGCCGGGTTGGAAAGTGATGTCACCCGTAACAGTCGCGTTGCGCGTAAGGGTCAGGGACCTGGCTGTATTCAACTGGATGTTGTTAAACGTCGGACTGATGGCACCTGATGCCACCGTGTTTCCGTCGAAGATCACCGTGCCGGTGCCCGGTGCAAATTGACCGGTGTTATCCAGCAACCAGCTGGAGCCTTTCATGGTGATCGTAAATGCGCCTGACAGCAGCGTGCCGCGGGTAACAGCAAGCGTACCATTGATGGTAATCGATTTGTCCAGTTGCACACTGTTTTGATCGCGTGCCGGTCTGACCGTCAAGTCGCCCAGGGCGGTAGCATCGGTAGGAAGCTCAAGACCGGTCTCCATGGGCACAAATGGCCCGGATGCCGGCGTCACTGTGCGGTAATATACGTTGTAAGTGCCGGTGACAACCGGTGACACACCGACTAACGAGGCGGTGTTGTCGCGGTAGATGGTCGCGTGGTTACGCATTGTCAGACCGGAAGTATTTGTAAAGACACCGTTGGTCAGGTTGAATAACGAATCCACCTGGAGCGTACTGTTCAAGGTCACGCCGGCGTCCACTCCTGTGCGGTTCAGCGTCAGAATGCCTACGTGTGCAGCAGAAGGCGTAAATACCAGGGTACCTGCCGAGCCGCCTGTCGTTCCCCCGATGGTTAGCTTTGACAAAGCAGTACCCGCGAGTCCCCCGCCTGTACTGGCTATCGTGCCATTCATTGTCAGCAGGTGGTTGCTCAGGTCCAGGCTTCCGCTGTTTAATGTGAGTGCACCATTGATTGTGACGTTCGAAGTAAGTGTTACGCCATTTGGATTATCAATGACGGTGGTGGCATCAGCGCCCGCAGGCTGGCCATTACCCATGTGTTGAGGACCTGTACCACTATACACTACGCGCGAACCAGGCAGGTATGTGCGGTACGTATTGTTGGTACGAATATTCCCGGCCGTACTCACGGTTTGAATCGCTCCATTCGGATCCAAAGAACCGACGATGATCGTGCCCGCCAGGCGGAATGTGGCCGGCGACGAGCTGATTACCGGCGATGTGCCTACATTCAGCACTGTGGTGGGACTGATGTAATAATTCAGGTATCCGGTGATCGTGCCCGTATTGGCGAACGTACGCAGACCGCTTCCCACGAACCGCAGTGTGGCCTGCGTGGGATTGGCGCCCAGCTCGTCGATGCGGCCGGCGATCAAATTAAAGTTTCCGGAGAAGTTTACTGTAGCCACGCCCGTTGTGCCCGCGTTGGCCAGGTGAAGACGGCCATTGTTGGTGGCATTCATGGTGAAATCTCCGTGAATGTTCAGTGTGGTGTTTCCGGTATAGGTAAGGTATGAGCCGGCGGTATGGGCCGAGTTGAAGGCAAAATTGCCCTGCACCGTCACAATGGCGGCATTGCCCGTGGTGGCAAAAACGAAGCGACCTACAACAGCCGTAAAATTGCCCTGGATGGTAATGGCCTGGTTCTGATTCGTACTCAGCTGCAGGATCCCGGTACCGGTATGCTGCATCGTGAAGTTACCCCGGATGGTCCGCAGGTTGTTGGCATAGTCTACTGTACTCCTGGAGCCGGAACAGTTATAGATAAAGTTCCCGATCGACTGATTCCAACTGGCGTCGGCTGTGAGTGGCGTCGTGCTGGTATAGCCTTGAACGACTACTGTTGACGTGGTGGCCCAGGTTGCATAGGGCAACGTGCCGAAGGTGGTCGTGTAGCCGTGGCGATACTCGGAGCCCGCCAGGAACGAAAAGCGCGCAGCATCATTCTGGCTGTCGATCGTTGATAAGTTGTTTCGCTGGAAAACACCCGACACCTGTACCTGTGCCCCGGGACTGACGGTAAGGTCGGTACCGAGGGTGCCATGTGCCAGCGTCAAATGACCACCGGCCGCGATGACCAGCGTGCTATTGACAATCAGTTGATCGGCAGCAACGGTAGCGCCGGAGGGAACCGTCACTGTGTGTCCGGCCTGTAGGGTAATTATACCGGAGGCATTGGTCGGAGGTGAAGCCGGCAGCCAGCTGGTACCGTTGTACCGTTGCCAGGTAGCTGCAGTATTCCAGTTTCCGGAACCCGTCGTGCGGTAATCCCCTGCCGACTGTCCCATGGTGGTTTGCTGAAGGGTTAGGATCAGCAAAACTGTATATACAGGCCAAAGTCTCATACATGTAATGTTTAAAGCCACTAGTGCAAAATTATGGAAAATTCCCGATTATAAACTCAATCTGGATCAGCTGAGTGCAGGATTTGTAACCTGTAACTTCAGGATGGTTTCCATAATCTGCAAATATTGATCCTCAGTCGTGTTAGTGCCCGACGGGAGGCAAAGTCCCGCGCGGAACAGTTCTTCCGATACGCCGGTACTGTACGAAGGAACGTTCTTAAACACCGGTTGCACGTGCATAGGCTTCCAAAGGGGCCTGCTTTCGATGTTTTTAGCCTCTAAAGCCAGGCGAATAGTCTCCGCAGAGAAACCGGCCTGCTGTTCGTCGACAAGAATAGTCGTCAGCCAGCGGTTCGAAAAATATCCCGCCGGCTCCGGTAAAAATCCGATTCCGGGAATATTTTCCAGAGCCTTGCGATACATGTTGTAAATCTTTCGTTTTTGCCCGACGCGAGTATCCAGGATTTCCATCTGGCCCCGGCCAATCCCCGCGCAAACATTGCTGAGGCGATAATTAAACCCAATATGGCTATGCTCATAGTGCGGCGCAGGATCACGCGCCTGGGTGGACAGGAATTTAGCCTGCTGAATCCACGCCGCGTTGCGGGCTACCAGCGCGCCGCCGCCGGAGGTTGTAATGATCTTATTCCCGTTAAAGGAATAAATGCCCATGTCGCCGAAGGTGCCCAATTTCTTACCCTGGTATGTCGATCCAAGGGCCTCCGCCGCGTCTTCAATGACGGGGATTTCGTGCCGTCGGGCAACGTCCATGATGGCCTCGATCTGTGCCGGCATGCCGTACAGGTGCACGGCAATGATCGCCTTTGGTTTACGGCCGGTTTTCTTTTGGCGGTCGAGGATCGCCTCTTCCAGCAGTACGGGGTCCAGGTTCCAGGTCAGTCGCTCGGAATCCACAAAGACCGGTACCGCGCCCTGGTAAGCAATGGGGTTACAAGAACCAGAGAACGTAAAGGACGAGCAGATCACCTCGTCGCCAGCCTTGACACCCAAAATAATCAGGGCCAGGTGAATGGCCGCTGTACCCGAGCTCAGGGCTGCACAATGGGAAATATCATTATAGTTAGCAAGTGCCTCTTCAAAGGCCGCGATGTGCGGGCCTACGGGCGAGATCCAGTTGGTGTCGAACGCCTCTTGTACATACCTGACCTCCGCTCCTCCCATGTGTGGAGACGACAACCATATTTTTTCCTTCATCTTCGTTATATCAATAATAGACAGAGTGTCCTTGCCACCGCGGCTGCGGACCTGCAAATATATGGATTTAAAGACCAAATACGGCTATGTGTGTGTGTAAAAGCGTCATACCGATCGGTTACGCTGGTAGTAAAAAGCCGGGATCAGCAACAACAGCAACGTGGGATTCAGAATGAGCCGGTGCAGGTACGAGATCAGCGGGCCATTGTATGACGGAAAGTATAGCTTCAGGACAAAGTATGGCACTAAAAACAAAGCTGTGCCGGCCAGCTGCGTCCAGAGTGCAAAGACGACGTACTTGCGTTCGTAAAACAATGCGTACAACAGCCCGATGGCCAACAGGTCATTCAACAGGAATCGCACCGTGCGGTTGATCAGGAATTTGTGCACGGGCACCGTCGCCAATTGCAACGCTCCCGCGACATCCAGGCGTTGAAACAAAAAGACCAGCACCAGGCCGGCGCCGCAAACCACGCCGATCAACCATCGTGCTGTCAGGTCCTGTTTAGGCATGGGCCGTCTGCCGGGTAAATTTCCGGATCCATATCAGCCACAGCCCGAAGATCACCGCATAAAGAAATGCCGTGAAGAGATATTTGTGCACAAAGTACATGGCGTCGGGCAGAAACCGAGATACAAAAAATAGCAGGCTGATGCGCACCAGGTTCATCAGGTGGACCACCACGATTCCCATGGGTATAAACCACAACATTTGTTTACGCCAGGGGCCGAACGCTACGATGAAGGCCAGGAACATCAGCATTGCGTTGACGCCGCTGCAGCCCTCATACACTGCCAGAATCGCTTGCTTTTCAAATGTGAGGTTGGTAATCGGCTGACGATAATGGTCTTCTGTCGTGACGTTCCAACCCGTCGCACGCAACACGGCCGCAGTCTGCACCGTGACGGTATGGGTAATGGGATCGGGCTTTGGATGGTACGCCGTAATATAAACGCCGTACAGCATGTTCGTCAGCACATACAAGCCGACAAAGCGCAGCAGAAAAAAGATGGTAGGACGGAACTCGGCAAACGAAAAGTTTTTCATCGCACCAGGGGTTTAGCGGGTACACCGGCCACGGTTATACCGGCCGGTACGTCACGCACGACCACGGCCCCCATGCCTACCACGCTGCCTGCGCCAACAACAACATTATTGCGCACGTTGGCGCCCGATCCGATAAAGGTCGAGGCTTCGATCTTTACTCTTCCGGAGATATTTACCCCGGGCATGACAGAGGTATAGTCGTCGAGCACGGCATCGTGCCCGACGGTAACATTCAGATTCAGCAATACATGATTACCCAGGGTGATGTCCGTCGTCAGTATACAGCCGGCGGTAATTATACAGCCTACGCCGCACTGAATCGCGGCCCGGTTTTGTAAGATCGCCGCGGGGTGAATAATGATCGGGTACCGTACATGCGGATTGACAATACTGCGCACGAGCGCCGCCTTGCTATGCGGATCGCCAATGCCAATCACGACATCGATCGGTCCCGGGTAGAGGTTCAGAAATTCCAGTCCGCCTTTTACCACCAACCCGTGCATCACTACCTGCCCGGCAGGTACGTTGTCATCCAAAAAACCTTCGGGTGACCACTCCGGCAACGCCAGCAGCAGCGACATGACCTCGCGGCCCAGGCCCCCGGCCCCGTATATGAGCAGTGGCTTTTTCATGCTACGTTAGTATACTTGATGACCCGGGCGGGATTTCCGACGGCGACGGCATAGTCGGGTACATCGCGTGTGACCACGGCGCCCGCGCCAATCGTTGCCCAGGCTCCTATTTTCCGTCCGGGGATCACCACGGCCCCGGCACCGATAAACGTACCTTCGCCGACCGTTACCGTGCCGCAGAGAACGGTACCGGGGGCAATGTGTACATAGTCGTCGATGATGCAATCGTGGTCTACACGCACCCCGGTGTTGAGAATACAGTGATTACCGATCCGGGCCTGTGCCTGGATGATGACCCCGTGCAAGATCATATTGCCTTCACCCCACGAAGCGCGGGGCGATGCAATGACAGAAGGATGGACGGCATTGGTATAGCCATGCCGGGTGATGGCCGCCACACGCTTACGCACCCCGTTATTTCCGATGGCGATCAACGCGCGGGCGTCCGGCATAAACGACGGATCGTATACGCCACGCTGCGGCACGCCCCACAGGTCGCCACTATAGTTGGGATCGAACAAGGCCTTCACCTGCAGTCCTTGCGCCTGCAGACAATCCAGCACGACGCGGGCGTGCTCGCCACCGCCTTGTATGATCACGTTAGTCATTGCCCATAAATTTTTCCATGGTCACGGACGTATCGCTGCTGATGCCCTCGGCCTTGAATACTTTCATGACCGTTAAAAATAAGATTTTAATGTCTAATGCCGCGGATAGATTGTCTACATACCACACATCGTAGGCAAACTTCTGCTGCCATGCAATGGCGTTGCGTCCGTTTACCTGCGCCCAACCCGTAATGCCCGGCCGTACATCGTGTCGGCGGCGCTGCTCGGCACTATACCGCGGCAGGTATTCGACCAGCAGCGGGCGCGGCCCCACCAGTGACATATCACCCTTCAAAACATTCATTAACTGCGGCAGCTCGTCCAGCGACGTTTTCCGTATAAAGCGGCCAGCCGCCGTGAGCCGGTCGGCATCGGGCAGCAATGCGCCCTGCGCATTGCGCGCATCGGTCATGGTTTTGAACTTGATGACGGTAAAGATCCTTCCCCCCTTGCCGGGGCGCGGTTGCAGAAACCAAATTTTGCCGCGGTTCACGATGGCCAGCGCCACCATCGATCCCAGGATTAGCGGCGAGGCCAGCAGCAGGCTCACGAACGCGACAAAAACATCAAATAAAGGTTTGATAACAGCTCGGTACACGTAACTCGTAATTTACGGCGAAGTTAAGCGGATGCACCCAACAGCGGAACTTTTTGATGTGCTACCTGACGATAATATTCCTCCCGCAGGGCCGTCCAGACATATTGTTGATCAAAATTGGCGACCACATACTCCCGTGCCGCGACCGAAAAGGCCTGGCGCAGGGTCACATCGCGCATCAACCTATGCATGCCGGTATACAGCGCTTCGGCATCTTTTGGTTTGACGATCAACCCGGTTTCGCCCTGACGGATGATCTCGTTACAGCCATTGATATCGGAAACAACACTCGGCACTTCCAGGCAGCATGCCTGCATGACCACGTTGGGGAACCCTTCGCGGTAGCTGGGAAACACAAACACATCCGAGGCCATGATCCAGGGCTTTACATCATTTTGGAAACCCGCCAGTATCACGCGTGGGTCTTGCTGCAAAAAAGCGTAGTCCTCTGGCGTAAGCGGATCCAAATCCTGCTCAAAGGAACCGATCAACAACAGGAAGAGGCGTTCCGAAGAAGTATCCGACAGCCGCCGGAATGCGCGTATCAATTCGCCGATGCCTTTGTCCCGGACAATGCGTCCCACAAAAGAAAAGACTACATCTTCCGGCTGAATGCCGTACCGCTGGCGGATGGCCACGGCTTCGGCCGCCATCACCGGCGTACGTTTAAAAACCGATGTATCGATGCCGTTGGTGCTCCCCCGCCCGATGATCGTCAGCTTTCGCGGCGATACGCGCAAAGACTGCTCGATAAAATCCTTTAACCCACCGGCATTGGGATATACCCGGTGCGCACAAGCGTAGGTAACCTTTTCGGCAATTTCCAGTATAGCGCGTTTTATCCCGGTTGCTTCCATCAGCGGCAAGCCCGCCACGGTATGCATGCGCACCGGTACGCGGCAAAGCCACGCCGCCAGCATGCCCAGCAGGCCGGCTTTGGGGGTATGGGTATGCACAATGTGAGGACGGGTTTGCCGCATGATGCGGATCATCTGCCAGAGGCAAACCAAATCTTGTAATGGCGTAATCTTGCGCGTCATCGGTACCACGTGATGTTTGGCACCTTCTTGTAAGACGTCCTGTGTCTCTTTGCCCGGCGCGCTCATCGTGTGCACATCGAAGCCATGCGCCAGCATATACCGGAACTGTCCCCGCAGTAAAACATGTAGCGAAATCGGAACGGTAGTGATTCTAAGCAGTCTGATCTTTTCCATGTATCTGGTAAATAAGGTCTGCCGTCTCCCCCATCGTCAGACTGCTCATGTTATAGCGCTTGCGGCAATAGTCGAAATGTTGCAGGATCTTTTCCAAGCCATTCATACTTTGCTCGGGATAGTTGCCAAAGTTATGTGGGTGCCACCACAGGTGATAGACCTCGTTGTTACGTGCCGCCCGTTCCATCTCCCGGCAAATGCGATTGATCTTCATGTCGTTCAGGAAATACTCGCCCGGATCGTAGGGGCGCAGCAGGCGGCTGGCCGGCAGACAAAGCGGCAGGCCCGGCTGCACGGGGAGGCTCGCCAAGTCGTAGGTATTTTTTCTTCCCAGCGGTATATATGCATCCGCGCCCCGGTTGAGTCGTTTCCATCGCGACTCGTTCTGGGTGCTGCGAATGTTCCAGAACCAGTCGCGCGGGTTATCGCGTACGGCCGTGAAGCCTTCTTCATAGCATACCCGCAGGTAGTCTTCATTAAACTGGTTGCGTGGAAAGACGAGCGACGTCAGGCGTGTGTTGTACAAGGCTGCGGTGCGTTGGGCGGCCTGCAGGTCGGCCCGGAATTGTGCTATAGTCTGGCCCGCTTCATTGCAGTAATAATGCGAAAAGGTGTGTGATCCCAGTTCCTGGTGAGGTGTGTTTAATATCTCTTTGACCAGCGACGCGGCAAAGTGAAACGGGTCGGTGGACTCATCCTCGCCGAGACCCGATTGCTGAATGTAGTGATATGCCGACAGCGCCGGCTGCACGTACGCCGGCCGCTCGGTGGGATGGAGACGCTCGGCCTCCTGGCGGGTGGTGTGCATCAGCATCCCGACCGTCGCCCAGGTGACGTGCACGTCGTATTGTTGAAAAGTCCGCAGCATCCAGGGAATGGTCTTGCGGGTATTCAAAAAGTATTGGCGATACTGCTGCAACGGCCACTTTTCAAAGCCGCCCCAGTGGAGCTCAAAATCCAGTGAGATTGTAAATAATCCGTTTTTCATGCAGAAGATGGAACACTACCTTTTTTCATGCGCTCGGTGCGCAACCGTTGTAATTGCTGTGCCCGCCACACCTGTTGCCGCTGACTATCCAGAAAGGCCAGTACGACAAACATCAACAAAATCATGACCTGGCTTTTTTGCCGCATGGCCAGGCCCAGGTTACCCGCGATCTGCGCCAGCGCAATGGAGATCGTCATCAGACTTAAAAAGGCCGACTTGACTAGAAAGTTTCCCGTGAACAGAAACCGCAAACCACGCAGGTTGCCAACCACCTTCCAGGACATGATAACATAAAAGACGTTCTCGAATGAAACAATCAGCCCCAGCGCGCCCGGCGCATCGACAAACAACGGCCGGTACATAAAGGTAAAGACTTGCATGGGCAGGCTATACTGCGTAATGTCGACGCCCGATGCCGCCTTTGTCAACTTGCTTGCGCGGCCCGTCATATCCAGCCCTTGCGTCAGAAATTGCTCCTCATCGATCCCGACCAGGCTCAGCACATCGCGGTAGATAAAAAAGAAGGCTACGGATGCTCCCAGTAAAAATGTTACACGCACGGCCACGCTCACCCCTTTTGAGGAAAAGATAAAGCCCATGGCCCCCGATACCAGCATCACCAGCATCACATGCGGCCGCACGTGATAGGTCACTACTGCGCCGATGATCAGCGCGATGTACCGCTTGCGCACATTGCTGATCCCGAAAAAGAACAGGCCGATCCCCATAAAGATGATAGAGCCTTTGCCGAGGGATGACGACCAGAAGTGCAGGTTGGGCAGGAAGAACGTCAGGGTAAGCAAATTATACCCCATGAAATAATGAGTAAACCGAATGTTCTCCCGGAAAAAAACGTAGAAGTATAAAAAGCCGATATATCCAAAAATCGAAAATAGGGCCATCATGGAATAAAACGAAAAACCCAGGTAGTGTATAAACGGATAGGCTATCCACTCGATAAACGTGGTGCTGGTCCCATAAAAATCCATCCAGGTATCGCCGCGGAAATTCGAGCGTACTTTTTCGTAGTACGCTTTCGAATCAGACGGGTTAAAGGCGATATAAGCAAAATAAACCAGGGAGAGCAGTACGTGGTATCCGTACATTTTTTTGAGCAGGCCGGTATCCACAAAGGCATACCGCTTCTTTATCGCTCCGATCCACGCGAAGCAAATGACGGCACCTATTGCAAATATCAGTAATCCCCCCAGCATCGTTTAAAATAGTTCAAGATCTCCTACAGACGGAGCCCATGCCTGGAAGTCATGCAGGCGGGCCGTCGTGTCACCACCCAGGTCGCGCACCACTACTGTGGGCCCGATCTTCATTCCACGCCCCGTCAACAATCCTTGCACCATACCCCGGGCATGAACGCCCGAGATCGTTACATAATCTGCACGGTGCAGGGCTACTTTTTCAGCAATCGCCCGGCGCACCTGCTTCGTGTCTGCCTGGTCGCTCAGAAATACGTCGGTGATACGAAATTCATTGCCTGCCTTCGACGGCTTTATACGATAAAATACCAGTGCGTCCAGGGTATTGCCCCGTGTCACGCCACAGGCGAAATAACGCGCCACCGGCACATCGCGGTAACGCCATGCCAGCGACCGCGGCGTATGCGCGGTAACGATCTGCGCGGGGTGGAACCTGTCCTGCTGCTTCAGCAGGGCTTCCAGCCCTGGATGCTCCAGGTATCCGGCCAGGGAGTGGTCATTTCCTGCGACGGGTGTAGTCCGACGAAGGCTCAGCACGTTGCAGGCCATCGAAACGGGCCGCACTGCACGGAGATCGATGGGCAACTTGCCCGCCTCGCTCCATCCCATTTTCAGATACCCCGGCTTGCTGCTTTTATTCGGCGTGTTATAGACAAAATGATAGCCCCGCTGCCGGCTTTGCTCGAGCGCAGCCTGGGTGAGCTTGCTGAAGATACCCCGCCGCTGGTACTGGGGATGTGTGGCTGTATCGACAGGGCGGACAGCGTCGAGCAACTGTCCGTCGGCCTTCCACTGCCAGCGCATAAAAGCACGCAGACCAACCAGCGTGTCGCCTTCGCAGCTCAGCATCACCAACGATGCTCCAAAGGGATTATCCTGGTGCTTCCAACGCCAATAGGCCTCCGACTTCGGCATCAGGCTTTCGCCCAGGCTTATCTTTAATAACGCCACAATCGAGGGAATATCACCCTCCGTAGCCTCCCGGATAATCATAGATTAAATACCTCTTTATCGCTTCACAAAATCGTGATAAACCTCCTCCAGCGCAGCCACCATCGTCTCCATGCTGAACGACTCTTCTATGCGTTTCCGCCCCTGCGCCGCCAATCGCTGCCGCCGCGGCACATCGCGCAAAAGAATCTGTGCAAAACTAACCAATTTCATAGGTTCGTCTACACTACACAGCAGTCCATCCTCTTCCTGGCGGATAACTTCCTTGATACCGCCGGCATCGGTTGATACAATGGCACATCCCGACGCCATCGCCTCTAACAATGCAATCGGCAAGCCTTCAAAAATCGAGCTCATCATATAAAGGTCGAACGCCGCCAGGTACGGGCGAACCTCCGTTTGCACGCCGGCAAAGTGTACGTTCTTCTCCAAGCCCAATTGCAACCGTTTTTCTTCCAGCTGCGGCCGTAGCGGTCCGTCGCCCACCAGCACAAAGTGCGTCTGTGGCGCATCCTTCAGGATTTTGGCGGCCACCTCGAGCCATACGTCCAGGCGCTTCTGAAACCGGAACACCGCAATCGTACCAATGACCGGAGAATCGGCCGGTATCCCTAGCTGCGCACGCACTTCCGCACCGCCGGTGGCATGCGGGACAAAGCGCTCGGTATTGACGCCGTTCAGAATGGTCATAAGCGGCGTCTTCAGGTGCCGCTTATGCTTGCGAATGGACTCTTCCACATCCTGCGAAACGGCAATGATCCGTCCCTGCAAATTCATCGTGGACAGGTTCATGAGCCGCGTGGCGACATGGTACCGTTCCTGCTTGTTATGTTCGGTATAGATCACCGGCACGCTGGTCATTTTGCCCGCCAGCCGTGCCACGATACCCGCCCACGGCAGGTGCGCGTGCACCAGCTCAATCTTATGTTGCCGTATATAGCGGGCCAGTGCCCGGGCTTTAAGCACGAGTTGTATATTGTTCCCGGCAGGCAGGCACGTCACCTTGCCGCCGTTGTCTTCGATGGTGCTGACCATGGCCGTCTTCCACGGAAGAAAGAAGATATAGTGAAAATCGAATGTCTCCCGGTCGTGCAGGCGCAACGTCTCCGGCAGCAGCATCTCAGCTCCCCCCCTGCCCAGCGATTTGATCACATGCAGAACCCGTATCTTTTCCTTTTTCATATTCAGGATATTCGTTTACACACCGCCGTATATACCCGGGCGAACCGCTCGGCAATGTGTTCGTTCATAAAATCACGTATCACGCGTTGATAGGCTTCCTCCCGGATGGCAGCGGTATGCGTGGCATCGTGCAGCGCCTGGCGTACCGCGACGATAAAACCGGCCTCGTTGCTTTTCTCCACGAGCCAGCCGGTATGATCGGTCTGCACAACTTCGCCGATTCCCCCGACATTATAGGCGATAACCGGGACGCGACTATAGAATGCTTCCAGGATGGTACCCGGCAGTCCTTCGATGAGACTGGGCAGCACATACGCATCTGCATGGGCCAGAATGGCCGGCACGTCGCGCCGGTACCCCAGCAGTTGTACCTGTCCCTCCAGGCCCATCTGGCGGATACTCTCCTCCAACACGGGCCGTAGCTTACCATCGCCGAGCACGACCACCCGTACTTTCTCGCCTTGCTTCAGCAACTCCCGGGCGATGCGCAGTAAACCCTCGTGATTTTTCTCCGGCACCAGGCTGGCGATATTCACCAACACACGCGCCTCGCCGTTGAACACGTGTGCCAAATCGGCCGGTGGTGCCGACGGAATGGCCACACGTTCAATACCGATCGGAATCATGGTTGTCTTCCGCTCGGGAATGCCGTAGAGCTTTATAAAATCCTGACGGCAGATCTCACTGACAGAAATAACATGCGTCGCACGACGCGCCAGGAACCGGTTAAAGACAAGCTTGGGATAGCTATTGATAAAGTCGCTCGCTTTATTAGCGTTGCGATAGACCAAGGGCGCCTTCCATCCTGTTAGCAGTTTGCTGAAAACGGCGAACTTAAGCGTGTCCGAAGCATTTGCCTGAACCACGTCGGGACGTATCTCTTCAATATAGGCGGCGAGCTTGCGCCAACCCGCTACGTCGGCAAACCGTTTCTTGAGCGTTCTGTTCAGGCAATATATCTCGCCTTCAAACGGCAGCGTCGCGGTGCCCGGTACAAGGCTTACGACCCATACGGTGTGTCCCGCCTGCTGCAAATGGTTTCCCAATTGGCTGGCAAACATCTCCGCCCCCCGCAGCTGCGCCTTTTGTATCAATAACAAAATCCTCATATCGCTTTCAGGATTTCCTCCACGCGTTTATCCCAGGTGTAATAGTCTTCAAAATCGCCCAATGCCCGTATGGCCAGCGTCCGCCGCAACGCGTCGTTGTCACGAAGCTCGCGCACAGCTTGTACCCAGTCTTCCAATACCTCTGGCCGACACATCCGTGCGTTGACACCATCTTGCAAGATCTCCCGAATAACGGGCAGGTCCGACGTAATGATGGGTCTGGCCGACGACATATACTCAAATATCTTCAGTGGCGACATCCACAGCGCCAGGTTGTTGGCGCCCTGCTTCTCACTTACAATCACGGTACGGGTATATGGCGCGATCAGTATATCAAAAGATGTAATATAGGCCGGGAGCTCCTGCTGCGATTTAAATCCATGAAAGATCATGTTTGAAGAAGCTGTTGCCTTGATTTCGTTGATCTGCGTTGTACTGCCGCCCACCACGTGAAATTGCACATCCCGACAGATTTTGGCCAACGGCACGAGTGTTTCCATGCCTTTCCCCGGATACAGGCTTCCTACGTAACCAACCTTCAGCCCACGGTCGCTGAGCGCTGGTGTAACCGTCATAGGAAACAGGTCTGCCCCATCGTGCGCCACGACGATATCCTCCTCTTTACGTCCGAATTCCTTTTTGTAATACTGCCGCAGGGCGTCCGAGATCACGACCAACTTCTGAAGTTTGCGATGATAGAGAATATACCGGAACATGCGTCTCAATCGCACCCCCTTTCCTTCAAACGGCTCGTGCACTTCGAACACCACACGCTTGTTATACAGCAACAACAGAAACGCCGCGGTGATCGAGCGGGTGTACAACAGATCGGCCGACATCGTCAACGTTTTGAATGCCAGCAATATGTTGTAAAACATACCCGATCCGCGAAAAGCCTTGCGGGGATAGATCTTGATATCAAATATA
Organism: Dawidia cretensis; assembly: GCF_018598175.1. Taxonomy (GTDB): domain Bacteria; phylum Bacteroidota; class Bacteroidia; order Cytophagales; family Cyclobacteriaceae; genus Ohtaekwangia; species Ohtaekwangia cretensis. The sequence continues at coordinate 111,248 of NZ_JAHESE010000014.1, read as the reverse complement.
TTTTCCACCGCGTAAAAGGCGTGTGCGTCACGCACGTCACGGCGGCACGCCGTCGTATTCTTCGCCAGCAGTGTAACCTGGTGCCCCTGGCGGGCAAACGCCTGGCACATCTTCATGACGTGCACGCTGTTGGGGCTGGACGACGGTATGGCGGAGTCGGATATATAAATGATCTTCATAACGGCTTATTGGGTAGACAGTATCGCACGCAGTCCGGCATCCAGCTGCACATTTTTACCGGGGTGCCGCGCCAGGCGCTTCTTAAATTCCTCGTACTCCTTATCGGGGTTGTGCAGGCCCACGCTGATCATAAAGTCACGCGCCTGTTGCGCCTGCTGCATGTCGTCGCGGTAGCCGTCGCCATAGGCGGTCTTAAAGAAGGTAAAGCCGGTGATGTACAGCTCCGAAAAGTCCGACTCCAACAGCGCGCAGAGGGCCGAGTAGCCTGTAGTCGGCCGGTACTGCCCGAGGGAGCGGTCGATGTCCGCATAGAGCTTGTGCGACAGCACATAGGTGCGCTGTGGCGCCAGGTATTTTTTATAGAAGTTAAAGCTATTGCGCAGCCCTGTCCATTCATAGCGCGGGTTGATCACGTCCTGAATGCCCTGGCGTTTGTACATCTCAAAATCCAGCTTGCCACCGCCGCTGTGCATGTTCTCCAGAAAGCAGTGAAAAAGCACGTCGGTGCGGGCGCCGATGTCGACGGCATGTTTGCCGGTATCTACGGTCAGCGCCGATTTGTTCACCCGTACCACGATGTCGAACCCGTCGATGTAGGCACCCTTGCCGGTATTAAACGCCGAGCTGGCAGGCCCTACCACGGCGATGCGCTTTCCGCGAAACCGATGCAGCGGGAATACACGGATATTTGTAACCGCCAGTACGAGGCCCCGGAACGCATGAATTACTTTTTTCATAGTGATAGGTTCGCTCGCAGGTTAATACGCGTATTGTTTCGCAAAGTAATCCATAAAAATGGCAGAACCTTTTTTGTTCAGGTGGTCCTGGTCTACATACCAGTCGGCATTGGCCAGCGGCGCCATGAAGTCCTGCACCTGCAGGTTGTTTGCTTTGGCCAGCGAGTCCACCACGTTGGTCAGGTATATGCTGGCCGGACGCAGTCGTATGAGTGAGTCGTAGTACGGATGTACCGGGTAGCGCACCGGTATAACCTTATATCCTTTGTTTCGCGCCAGGTCGATCAACTCCTGGTATTCGCGCAGCAGGGTGTGGCTGACGGTGCTGGCCGGAAACTGCGCAGCGGCGCGCGAGCGGGCATGGGCCCGGGTAAACTTATCACTGTCGGGGTCGCCCGGCTTCTTGCCGAACTGCAGGAAGAACCGCTTGGTGTCGAAGCCTGTGTTCGGATCGAAGAACAACGGCATCCAGTATACCAGATGTTTGTTCAGGTACGGACTATTGATGACGCGGTTGGCGGCATTATTCTGCTTCGTCTCGCGATATACCGACAGCAGGTGTGGTTCAAAGGGAAGCACCACGGCCTTTTCACCCTTCCACTGATTACGGGCGGCGGCGTATTCGAACTTCATGCGCATGTCGCGCACATTATCCGAACCCGTGGCAAAATTATACCGCATAGGTTCTGTGTTGGCGGCCCACGACCGGTTGGAGTGGGAATCGCCTAAGATCAGGAGCCGGAACTCTTCGGGACAGTCGAGGTATTTTTCTTCATACGACCGCAAGTTGCCGCCGATCACAAAAACATATACCAGGTTGACCAGTAGCAGGATGCCCAGGCAAAGCAAGAGGTGACGCAGGAATTTGTTCATGTCCTAAAACTGGAAATAGATGAATTCGATATTGTTTTCGCTGCCTTTACCAAAGAGCAGCAGCACGATCGTCAGCACCAGCACATACGGTACGGCCGGTATGAACGCATGCGGCTTTCGCTCGTCACGCCGCGACAGCCAGTCAAGGCATACAAACAGCACGACCAGCAGCAACGAGTCGGCATATGCCGGCATCGACAGCAGGTTGTGGCCCATGCCCTGCAGGTAGTAAAAGGCATCGTGTACGGTGTCGGCCCGGAAAAAGACCCAGCCGATCGTGACCAGCACAAATGTTACCAGGATCTGCCACGCCTCCCGCCCCGACGGCAGCCAGCGGTCCGCCGCCACGATCTCGCCCGTGTGCTTGCGATTGGTATTGATCATAAACAGCGGCACATATAGCAGCGCATGGTAGGCGCCCCACAGTATATAGGTCCACTTGGCACCATGCCAGAAGCCACTCAGCAGGAAGATCACAAAGATGTTGCGCAGCGCCTGGCCGCGGCCGCCGGCAGAGCCTCCGAGCGGTATGTATACATAGTCCCGAAACCACGACGACAAGGAGATGTGCCAGCGGCGCCAGAACTCGGCAATATCGCGTGAGAAGTACGGAAATTTAAAGTTCGTGAGCAGCTCGAAGCCCAGCAGCTTGGCAGTGCCCAGGGCGATGTCGGTATAGCCGCTGAAGTCGCCGTAGATCTGGAAGGCAAAGTATATCGCTCCCAGCACAAGCGTCGAGCCTGATTCGTGGGAATAGTCGCTGAAGATGTTGTTCACCACCACGGCCAGGTTATCGGCGATCACCACCTTTTTAAAGAGACCCCACACGATCAGGCGCAGGCCCTCCATGCCTTGCTCGTACCGAAATACGCGAGGCTTGGCTACCTGCGGTAAAAGGTGGTTGGCACGCTCGATGGGCCCGGCCACCAGCAGGGGAAAGAAGCAAACGAACACGGCATAGTCGATGAAGTTGCGGAACGGCGTGACCTTGCCATTGTAAATATCCAGTACGTACGACATGCCGTGGAAGGTATAGAACGAGATGCCCACCGGTAGTAAAATATTGAGCACATAGGGATGTGTCTCCAGTCCGAAGCCGGCCATGAACTCCTGGAAGGACCCGGCAAAGAAGTTGTAGTATTTAAAAAAGGCCAGAATGCCCAGGTTGTTGACAATGCTGAGCCAGAGGTATAGCTTTTTGCGTGCTTGCGTTGTCGATTGATGGATGATCAGGCCAAAGAAATAGTCGATCAGGGTCGACAGCATGAGCAGGAAAACAAACCGCCAGTCCCACCAGCCGTAGAACAGGTAGCTGGCCAGCAGGATCAGCACGTTCTGCGCGCGCATGCTGCGGCCCACGACGAACCAATACAAAAAGAAAAATACGACAAAGAAGAGCAGGAATATAACGGAATTGAAAAGCATCGTTACGGAGGTGGGTTAAGAGACCGTTGAAAATGACCGGATATAGTTATACCCATTATGATCAAACTCGGCGTTGTTGTAGCCGATGAAGTCAATGTCGTTGGCCGTGGCGGCCTGGTAGTCGTTGATCGAATCGCCGATCAGCACAGTCCGCGCCGGATCATACGTATGCGCGACCAGCACTTCCTTTACCAGTTGTGTCTTGGGGGTAGGCGACCCGTGGATGGAGACAAAGTATTGCGCGAGGTTCAAGCTGCGGCAGATCATGTTCAGTTCCACACCGTCGGACCCCGACACGATGTGCATGGGAATATCGCGATACCGGCGGCGCACAAAGTCCAGCGAGTCGTTGATGAGCAGTTGCTCGTTGAGTAGCAGGCGCTTCATGACCGTCGAGAAGTCGGCCGCCATAGCCTGTACCTGCTCTTCTGTCACGGGCTCCTTCCGGATCTCTTCAAAGAAGTACCGGAACTTGACATACCGCGACAAGCCGCCGTTGATGCGGTGGTATGTCAGCAGTTTCGCCACCTGGTCCTGCGGGTAGGGCGCCAGCACGTGCTTGAAGCCTTCGTCGCGTACGGGCATGGAGTCCATCAGCACGCCGTCGAAATCCCACAGCAGGCAGCTATAGTTTGAAAAGTTTATCATAGATCGCTTCGGCTATCAGAAAATCGTCTTGCCAGTCAATGTCAAAAGACTTGATCTTGTCCTGCTCGTACAAAAATGGTTTCACTCCTACCCGGTTGCTATCCTTGCGGTATATCTCCCGCGAGGTGATAAACATGGCATGGTTCACCTCGTATAATACCGGCAGGTCCTGGGTACGGGGCCAGCGGTTGGCGCCAGCATCATAATTGAAGACATTGGCCTGGGCGTCGAGCAGAAAGTTTTGCAGCGGCATGACGCTTATGAGCGAGTCGTAGCCTGCCGCCAGTTTCTCATAGTACAAGGCAATGCCGCGGTCGTACTCGGCAGCGTCGATAAAGGGCGTGGTCGTATGCCCCCAGATGATGTGCGACTCCGTCACGATCTCGGGTACGTAGGCGATCAGATCGGTCAGTGCCGTGGTATCGAGACACAGGTGATCGGGCCTGACGATAACCTGTACCCTTTCGCCAGAAGGGTCCATCCGGCGGGCTACTTCCATGGATTCCTCGTCATTGGTCGATAAGACTATGCGCTGCAGCGTTTGGCACTGCATCAGCTGCCGGAGCTTTACCGCCAGAATTCCACCTTCTACACCGGCAAATGGCCGGGTGTTTTTGGATTTGACGCGCTGACTACCTTTACGCGTGGGCAGGAAAAAACAAATATCTTTCTTCATTGCTTCGGGCATGGGCCGTTAGACTAAATATGCATATACTGATACGACCGGCAAGTTTTTGTAATTGGTCGGCGTCAGCGAGCGCAGCGGGCATTTGCCATACGCCGTAAAGGCATCAAACAACGACTCGTTTTCATCCGAGAGGCCTTTCTCCAACTGAGTAATGGTCTTGTCCTGGTAGCCATCGTAGCCCACCAGCAACACTTCCTGAACGCCCAGTGTCAAGGCGGTTTGCAACGCCAGCGCGGTATGCGAGTCGCGCAGCTTGTCGGTAAAGTCTACGCTGGCCAGCTCAAAGCTCTTTTCCTGGATGGCCTCCGGTATATAAGTACCCATCTTACGCGGAAACGGCGGCAGCACGCACTGGCCATTGAAATGACTCAATTCCCCCCGGAAGATATTCTCCAGGCGGTGGCCTTCGTTACCCACCAGACAGAAATATTGATCTGCGCGGATGCCCTTATAGCTGCCCGCATTTTTAGAGCTGGCATGAATCAAGCAGATCTCGTCGCTATTGCGCTGCATATACTCCATCACGGCAGCCTGGTGCTGTTGTGCATTGGGACCACCCCCGATAATGACGGCTTTGGCATACCGCTTCGCCGGCTGGAAGAGCGGCAGCTTCTGGTTGTCTTCCACCTTCTCTTTCTGGTTGTGCAGTGCGCGGATAATGCTATTGAACGAGTAGAACCGCTTTGTCACCCATTCCATCACGTCCTTCTGCGGCAGCGAGTTAGCGCCCGATACCATGTATGGCAGGTTCGTACCCCAGCTATAGTGCTCTTGAAGCTTCTCGAACGCGTCGACCACGTTGCTGAGCGCGTTAAAGTCTACCTTCACATCTTTGCGTGCGTTGAGCGCGGTCAGCAACAGCTCGGTCTTCAGGTTGCCTGCTCCACGGCCCATTCCGGTCACGGTGGCATCGATCATCGCCGCACCGTGTTCTACTGCCGTCAGTGAATTGATGAGCGCCAGCTCCAGGTTGTTGTGCCCGTGAAAACCGATCTTGCAGGCCGTACGTTGCTTCACCAGATCCATCGTCTCGATAACGTCTTTCGGATACACACCACCGTACGAATCGACCATGTAAAAATAGTCCGCCACCGCGTCCACATATTTCAGCTCGTCCAGGAAACCCTTGTATTGCTTCCACTTGGACATATACATCACGTTGAAGCCAACTTCAAATCCCATTTTCTTAATGGCCTCGGCGAGCACCAATGCGCGTGACAACTGCTCGGGGTCAAGCGCAATACGCACCATCGAGATTATGCCCACGCATGGGGCCAGCAGTGCCGGTACATGCTCTTCACGTACGTCCTTTTCATTCAGGATCACCACCAGCTTCTTGTTCGAAAAGGTGTGAGCCTGCTCCAGCACATATTGCGGACAATAAAAATATTCACCCAGATATTCCTTCATCGGGTTGCTGCGGTAACCAATCTCCAGGTAGTCTACCGGCAGATCATTAAAGGATTTGAAATACTTCTCTACAACTTCCTTGCTGAAATCCCATTCGGTATAATATCCACCATCCCGAAGCGTGCAATCCAGTATCTTCATAATCTTTTTTATTTACGCTAAAACTTCCATCCATTGATTCAGAATCAGGTCCTGGTCAAACTTCGCAACCGAACCCTTGGCTTGTTGCCGCAGCGTTTGGTACAGTGCTTCATCCGTCACCAGCAAGTCAATCTGTTTTCTGAGCGTGGCGGCGTCGCCCACGGGGAAAAGATACCCGTTCACGCCGTCCACGATAATTTCGCTCGGACCGGTCAGGCAGTCAGCCGCCAGCACCGGCACTTCCAGAAACAACGACTCCACCAGCACATTCGGAAAACCCTCTTTGCTGGACGCTGAAAGCAAGGCCCGCGCGTGTCGCATCATCGGGTACGGATCGGCCAGGAACCCCTTGAAAATCACCCTGTCCTGCAGCCCCAGTTCTTCCGCGCGCTTGCGCAAACGTGCCTCGTCATACCCATCACCCAGAATCATCACGTCGTACGACGCACGCGCAACCGAGCCGGCGAAGGCCTCGAGAATCACCTCGATCCGCTTCTGCGGATGAAGCCTGCCCACCACGACAAAGTAAGGCCGTGACGTCGCCACCGGCGTATCCAAGGTACTACTAGCGACGTCGGGCACCGGGTTATAGAGAAGGTGCAGCTTTGACTTCCTTACATAGTACTTCCGCACATGCCGCCGCAATTCTGACGAAGGACAGATCACCTTGCGCACATTCGGTAAATTAAACATAATCATGGACGTTATCCATTTCCGCTTCTTGAAGAAAAACGGATACGCGTCATAGCGGGTGATCACCCGCGGGTACAGTGTGCTGGCCAGAAACTGACCACCAAGACGTGTAAAAGACAACGCATACCGTGGTCGGATACTCCATACCGTCGACGTTACCCGCCAGTAAATCATGAACAGCTTTACCAGCTTGTTTTTGTATTGCGAAAGGGCGAGGTCGATAATCTGAACCCCTGCATCGAGCGGATATTCTATCTTTTTCTCAAACAGGATCAGGTGCACCGCATGCCCCCTGGCCGAAAGTGCCGAAGCCACCCGCGATAGGTTGCGCTCAGCCCCGCCCTTCTTCAGCGATCCTATCAAAAATACAAAGCGTTGTTTCTTCATAATCCTGGTTCGCCTGTTAGTCAGAATGTTCTGATCACCACCTTTTTCTTTGTAAGCCGGGTGTATACCTTAATGGCCCGGTTAATCAACTTCTGTTTCAACGTAAATTTTTTCATGGGCTGCCCCTTGAAATAATTCTGGTTCAACCCTTTCGAAAAGAAATAACGAGCCTTCGTGCCCCCGTTCAGGTAATAATAACCAAACTTAACCGGGTTGGCCTTGTCCTTCGGCGCCAGGTCGTCCGTCAGCAAGGCATCGACGCCGGCACGATCTGCCGGCACGTACGCCACGTCGGCGTAGAAGTAACGGGCCTTCGCCAGCAGTACCACCGGCTTACCCCAGAAACTCGCCTCCAGCCCCATCGACGTGCCGAACGATATAACCTTCCAGGCAGTATCGAGCAACGCATACGTATCTACCTCACTTTCGGGTGCAATGACATAAACATTAGGATACTTCTGGTGCAACGACCGGATCACCTCCACATAGTGATACGTGAGTCCCTTCAGGTTGGGGTGCATGCGGATGATGAGATTGTATTCCGGAAAATTCTTGCCGTAAAAATCCACCACGTACTGCGTGCCGTCTTCCTGCCCTTCGAAGAAGGGATTCTTGTACATCGGGCCAACAGCCGCAATCTCATCGTCTGAACTGTTATACAGTACGACATTCTTGCGCGAGAAATCTATGCCTGCCGGCAACCTGTTTTTCTCCTGCGCCACCACAAACGAGCGCGCAATGATCACCTCGCCTTTACGCTTGCGCTCATAGTAATTCGAGCCTATGCGCATCTTCTCTTCCTGTGGCACCGCCGGATCGTTCCAGGCCTCGTCGATAAGCGCTTGCCGCGCCTCGATGGTATGCGGCAATACATTGTGAAAACACTCGATGATACCTCCTGGCCGCACCCGCTCGTACAGGTAACAGTCTACCGACAACGCCTGGCAGGCACGCAAAACCGAACGTGTATAGTCGAGGCGCCCATTGAAGAATATAACCTTCTCGATCTGATGCTCCTGCAGGAAGCGCTTCACTCCCAGATATACCAGCAGCGAGTTGTACGACACCTGCCGCAAGAAACCGTCTTTATTTTCCCGCACCAGGTTTTTGTCACGCGTACGCGTGATGTACGGCGATATCGCCGCTTCGCCCACGTCAAACGTCTCGAAATAAAGATCGTGACGGATGTCGGTAACGTTGCTGAAAAAGTCGTCTGCCATCACGCGGTCTTCAGGCGCTATCAGCTGCGCCAGGCGCAGCACTTCGTAGTCGCCTTCCACCAGCTTCAGCGAATTGACAATGTTAGCCTCGCAGTAGTAGCAATTCGAAGACTCCGACGTTTTGTTGAACGCACAGATGTCGAATGTCTGGAAACAACTCAGAAAATAAAGCTTCTCGGCTCCCGCATGAATTTCCTCCTGCAGCCGATCAAGCATCACGGCATTAAATAAAGACGATAAATAAGGCGAAAATACAAGCGTTCTCATGCGGATAGATATTCACAGAATAAGGTCATTTTTTTAAAGCATTTATAAATATCCGCTGCACGGCGCCCGGCGCCAGTGACAAGAGGAACATGCCCACAACACTACTCCGCCACAGTGTGCGGTCGTAGTACAACGCCCCGAAATGACGGGGCGAAAGGGTATGCTGGCGCCCCAGGGCGCGCAGGCTCGGAAACATAAAAGAGTTGGAATGGCGCTTTAATGCGCGCCGCATTCCTTTGTCGTGTACCGTTGGCAAGAGCTGTTGCACCAACTGGCGCACAGGGTGGTCTTCCAAGTAATGTTTGTTAGCGTTTATCACACTGTCGGCCACCCGATTGTCGTAACGCTCCCCCAGGTAGCAAATCCAAAAGCCACGTTGGCAAGTGTACATCAGACGCAACCAGGTCTCGCTGTCGCCACCGCGCTTGAAACGCCCGGCAGGAAATCCGCCCGACGATACCAACAGGTCACGACGTATCACGACGCTGGAGGTATGAATGGGCTTATGCAGCAGAAACCGCTGCAAGTCAAATACGTGACTTCCCTCGGTCTCAAACTTTCGGTAGTACATATGCGGACGGCTTTTTTGCTCGCTGCCCACCAGGAAACCCGAACAAAACAACGAGATATCCCCATGCGCTGCGATAGCATCATATACCCGCTGCAGAAACTGGGGCATCCACACGTCGTCGGCATCCAGAAACGCTACCCACCCGGTGTTCGCCTTTTCAATCCCCAGATTACGCGCAGCATAACCACCCGGTCCCGGCGTGTCACGGTTGTACACTGTAATGCGCGGGTCGGTAAAGCCCATGGCTATTGCCTGTGAGTCGTCGGTTGATTTGTCGACAACCAGCAATAACTCAAACGACTGGAATGTTTGGGCCAGCACCGACGCAACTGTGGTACGGAGGTACGCAGCCTTGTTGTAAACCGGTATGACGACTGAAAAAAAAGGTTGCATGTCTATAGTTTCAGAAACGATCATTTAAGACCGATACGAATCAAGTATTTGTTGTAAAACTGCACATGGATCTTTTTCTGCAGAACCTTCTCCAGCATGGCAATCTTATCCTGGATATATACTTTATCGAAGCCCTGGAACTTCTGCTCCGCCAGGCGGAAACTCCCCTCCTTGCGGCCCAGCATCTTGTTATAAAACTTACTGCCCTGCAGCTTGGCTTCGCGTCGCAAAAACGCCTTGCGGATGACGTTGTTCCCCGGCACACTGAAATCAGTCTTTGTGGAATGCGCAACACGTTCTTCGATAACGTCGGTCAGTCTGTCAAATGCATCGGACCGGAAGTTCTCCATCAATCGCACCGCCTTTTCGGGTAGTACAAATCCCGCCGAGAAAGCCGCCTTATCGCGGAAAGCTTCTTCGAGCAGGGCCGCGACTTCGTCGATTGTCTGCGCCCGCCGTCCCATTTGGTTGGGCAAGTAGTTGCTATTCGACTCGGCATAGATAGGCTTGTAGTTGATCACGGGTATACCCGACAACTGAGCCTCGATGGCAGTCGTACAACCATCGTGTAAAATGGCCGACGAGCCGAGAATCCAGGGGCCGACAGATCCTTCATACACGGTATGGATATTGGGCACGCCCTTAAAGACCGTGTGGTAGTAGCTATGATTTTCGACCGGGTGCGGCCGGTACACAAAATTTATGTGTGGGTAGCGAACCGCCATGTGGTGGACCAGTTCTACCATTTTGGAAAGCTGAATAGCCGATCCCACATAATAGTCAATCTTTTGTAAACGCTTGACGGGGTCGTTTACAATGTAGTTTCCTTTGTCGGAAAAGAAATACGAAAGTCCGCCGCCGTGGTTGGCACGGCCGTAGTTACCATTTATCAATACGTACTCGCCGAAACGTTCCTTGATTTTGCGCACGTCTTCGTCATACAGAAATCTATATTTCTTGTAAAGCTCAAACCGCGGATGGCCTGTCGTAACGACTGGTACATTCTTATTCTTGATACGTCCTCGATCGTAATCGCCCTGAAAATCGCCCCAGACACATACCCGGTCGTTTTCATCGAAAACGTCGATGTTGTATTGCGACGACAACTTGTCCTGCCAGTCTTTCTCCGTGCCGCTGAACACGGCGCCTTCTTCGTGCAGGTATACGATATCGAAACCTTTTTTCTTCAACCGGTAATAACCCTGATAGGAATCCACATCCGAGCGCTTGGCAAAAATGTTCTTTCCTGCGTAAATGCCGTTCTTGAAATGCGGAATGAGGCGCTGCAGGAACTGGTACTGCCCCACAAAGATAGAGCGGTCCTTTTCTGCCAGCTTTGCAGCCAACGTAATGCGAAAATCAATTTCCCTGTTCAGGGTCTCTACCGGAAATAGCAGATTCATCGGAGAATGAAGTAGTTAAAATAATTGAGAGAATATCGATTGATAGAAGGCGAGCGTTTCACGCTTCCGTTGTCCTAAAACATCATGCCCTGCCGGCGTCGGTTCCTGCAACTTTCGCTGCACGGTGGTCACCAGGTCATCTGCAAACGGTTGATCGACCCGAACCACCGCCTTGTAGTATCCCAGGCTGTCGTACATGTTCTGTACGCGGTCTAATGCCGCCAGGCCGATGCTCTTCACACCCAGCGCGATGCTGCACACATTGGCATGGAAACGCATGCCCGCCACCACCGCGCTGTTTTTATAGGCGGCATAAATCTGGTTACACCCGAAGTCGCCCTGCGCGAACGGCGCCACGGCAACCCGTGTGCGAATATGAAAGTCGTTTACGTGCTTCAGGATCGCATCGATCGCCTTGTAGTCGCTGTAAATATGGGGGGCGAAGGCTATGTCCAGCTCGGTATCTGCAATCAGGCGATTCACCGCCGTACCCATCTCCCGCACGTAGGCGCCTTCGTCGATCTTACCGAGATTTCGGTTTTCCATGTGTACCTGGTCGGCGGTCGTGTTGATCAGGATATAAGGTCTTTCGGATGCGCGGTAGAGACTGCCGTCGTTTTCGTAAAAGAACCCGTGGTCCAATATCTCGGGTATCGCGTCGTGATACTGTGTACCGATAAACTCCCGCAAGGTGTCTTTCGAGCCATCGTTCCGGACAGCCACATAGGCGTTCGGCTTTGCCAGCAACTGGTCCAGGAAGCGTCTGAATTTCTCGATGTTGCCATCTGGCACCACTTTGTGCGGCATACAGCCCACGCTGGTGATGATGAGCGGCACCCGGATCAAATCCAATACCTCCGGCGAAATATTCAGGGTAGTGCCCGTAATGCTGTTTTCCACCCAGAAATCCAAAAAGCCACCGCCGCCAATAACAAACGCGTCGTAGGTATTTACGTGGGCGGCGAAGTCGGCATCAAACCGACACTTATCGGGCAGGGAATAGTTGTTGTAAAACCGGCGTATCTCGAGCTTGTCGATCTGCCAGGTACCTGCTCCCAGAGCCGTTAGTATATTCCGGAATCCCATGTGGCTGGCGTTGTCGCCGATGTTGCCATAGTGGGATGCTAAATGAAGTATTTTCATCAGTACAAATTATTATCCGCAATGAAGCGGGCATACAGCAAGTCTCCCGGCTCGTCGATGTCGATATCGTTGAAGCCGGTCAGTTCAAACCCGAGCACTTCGGGAGTTTTATACGAGCGTACCTCGCGGATATAGTCCACCGTCGAGATATAGATCGCACCATTGTATTCGTAAGCAGGTTTGGCGTCCTGCCGGCGGTGGCTGTTGTCGCTTGTCACGACCGGCACCATGGTATCGTCGTTGTTTTTATAAAACAATAACGTGGGGCTCTTGCGCGTCTTCGAAACCGAAACCACCATGCGAGCTTGTTGGTCCAGCGTGTACTCGATCATGCGGTCAATGTGCGCCGCATGGCGGAAGGGCGACGTGGGTTGTAACAACACCAGGTAGTCGTAACGCTCTTCGAGTTGATCCAGGGCATGCATGATCACATCCATGCTCGAGCTGCCGTCTTGCGCCAGCGCAGCAGGCCGGACAAACGGTACGTCACAGCCGTATTGACGCGCTACCGACATGATGGCTTCGTCGTCGCTCGACAAGATCAGCCGATCGATATACCGGCTGCCAAGTCCCGCTTCGATGGTCCACGCCAGCAGAGGCTTACCACCCAGATCGGCAATGTTCTTTCCCGGGATTCCCTTCGAGCCTCCCCGCGCCGTGATCAGCGCCAGAAATTTCTTATCTCTATACACGCACGCTAGGGTTACAGGTCGCGGAATTTCTTTTGCTTCGACGTCTGCCAAAACTCGCCCGACTCGATCACTTTCCGGAATTTTTCGGCGCTGTTACCGTCACCGTAGTGGCCGCACGGCGGGAAACGTCTCTTTGCCGATGCCCGGGCAATGGTCTCCAGGATGGCGGCCTTGTCGAAGTCTACCACGTTAAAGATAGACTCATATTGCAGGCGGTTGTTCTGCCGCGTGCCGACGTTGACGGTGGGTACACCGTATACAGGCGCCTCGTGAATGCCGGCGCTGGAGTTACCGATGATAAAGTCGGTGTGTCCCAGCAACGTCAGGAAATATTCGAACCGCAGTGACGGGAAAATCTTAATGCGCGGCTGGTTCTTGAGGCGTTCGTATGCGCGGAAAATTTCGGTCGACCCCAGGTCATTGTTGGGATAGATCAGGATATAGTTCCGTTCGCTTGCCAGCAGAGCATCGGCAAAGACTACTGCATTGTCGAACTGCTTGTCAACCTCCGTTGTGACGGGGTGTAGCATCGCGATGGCGTAGTCGTCGAACGAGATATCGTACCGTTTTTTAGCATCCGCCAGCGACGGCAGTGTGTCCGACAGCATGATATCTACGTCGGGCGAACCGATGCGGAATATGCTGCCTTCGTTCTCGCCCAACTGCTGCAGGCGTTTCTCTGCAGACGTACTGGCCACAAAGTGCATGTGCGACAGTTTCGAGGTGGCGTGACGAAGCAGATCATCGATCGTGCCGGAAACCTCGCCGCCTTCGACGTGTGCCACCAGCGTATTACGCAAGGCACCGACGATGGCGCCCGCCAGGGCTTCGATACGGTCGCCGTGGATCACGATCAGGTCCATGCGATACTCTTGCAGAAACCGCGTAAGTCCCGTAATGGTGTTGGCCAGCACGATCTCCATCGACTCGCCCTCCATCTGGTTCACGTACATGAACAGGTTATCAAAACCTGCACGCTTGATCTCGGTAATGGTATTACCATACTTCGACAGCATGTGCATGCCTGTTCCGAAGATCATATAATCGTAATCACGGTGATCTTGCACGGCCTTGATCAACGGCTTGAGCTTCCCGAAGTCCGCACGGGTACCCGTAATAAACAGGATTCTTTTTTTAGTCATGACAATTAATCCAGGTCACTCCACTTCAGGTGTACGTCGTTGGCGACGTCGTTCTTGACAGTTTTACCAAGCAAATTCTCATAGTGCTCTGCCAGGATTTCGCCCGTGCCGGGACGTTTCACCCAAATGTTATCTTTGGTCAGAACATCTCCTTTCTTGATTCCGCTGATCGACACGACAGAAGCATATGCAAAGTCGATGGTAGGCTGCTCTTCCTTCACAAACGATTTCTCGCCGCCCCGCTCCTGCTTGAGCATCTTTGCACCCTCGATAAGCTCAGACATCGCCTTTGGGTCCATCGAGCAAACGATGTCCGGGCCGGGCCGGTCCATGCGGTCAGTAAAGTGACGCTCCAGCACGGAAGCGCCCAGCGCTACCGCCCCGAGACACGCGAGGTTATTAATCGTGTGATCGGAAAGCCCTACCACCGCGTCGGGAAACTCTTTCGCCAGTTGATCCATTGCGCCCAGACGCACCAGGTGCGGCGGCGTGGGATAAATGTTGGTGCAGTGCAGTAACGCGAAGGGCACCTTGTGCTTGCGGAAAATCGCAACTGCCTTGCGAATGCTGTCAATACCGTTCATACCGGTGCTCAGGATGATGGGCTTTCCAAACTGCGCGATATGCTCCAGCAGCGGATAGTTGTTACATTCTCCCGAACCGATTTTATAGGCGGGCACATTGAACTTCTGCAGGCGTTCAGCCGCCGCACGTGAAAAAGGCGTGCTGATAAAGATCATACCCTTCGACTGCACGTATTCCATCAGCTTGCGCTCGTCTGCTTCATTCAGCGCACAACGCTTCATGATTTCATAAATAGAGACATCCGCGTTACCGGGAATAACTTTTTTTGCATCGCCCGACATCTCGTCTTCAACGATGTGAGTCTGGTGTTTAATGATCTCCGCGCCCGCACGGTGGGCCGCATCGACCATTTCGAATGCGGTCTGCAGCGACCCCTCGTGGTTGATACCTATTTCTGCAATAACCACAGGATCATAGTCATATCCGATTTTCCGGCCCTGGATTTCAAAGAAAGGATGCATATAGTTATTTATATATTTTACGTAATTAAAACTCTTGTAATTCGACCATGCGCTTAAAGCGCGCCGACCGCTCCAGCATTTCCGAGAAGCTTCCCGACGCGGCAACCTTGCCTTTCTCCAGCAGGTAGATTGCGTCGGCATTCTTAATCGTCGACAGACGGTGCGCAATGATTACGATGGTATACCGCCCGTGGAGCATTTCGATGTTGCTCTGGATAATCTTCTCGGTTTCCGAGTCCAGCGCCGACGTCGCCTCGTCGAGAAGAAGCACCTCGGCCGCCTTATACAATTCGCGCGCAATGGAGATGCGCTGTTTCTGGCCACCGGATATCAGGATACCGTTGTCGCCCAGGTTGGTCTTTTCCTTTTCGGGCAGGCTCGTCAGGAAGGCCGTCAGCGAAGCCAGCTCGATAATCTGCCAGAAGCGCGAAACGTTGGCCTCCGTCGGCTCCGCCCAGAACGTGACGTTGTTATAGATGTTGTCGTTAAAGATCACCGGCTCTTGCGAGATATACCCGATCTTGCTGCGGAAGCTGTCCAGGTTGTATTGCTGCAACGACGTGCCGTCCAGTTGAATCTCGCCCGTATCGGGTTTGATCAAACCGGCAATCATGTTCGCCAGTGTAGTTTTACCCGAACCGCTCTCGCCCACCAGCGCGATGGTATGGTTTCTGGGAATCTGGAGATCGATATGCTGCAATACGGCGTTGGCGCCGTAGGAGAACGACACGTCGCGAATGGAGATGCCTTGCTGGATCGTCGGCGCGGCCGTCGGCATTTGCACCTCCTGCATGCTTTCCATTTCTGTCAGCAGCGTTGCCACCGAATTCATCGAACCGGTATTCTGAATGAAGTACTGCCAGTGATTCTGAATCACCATCAGGTAGGTAAGCGACCTGTAGAACAGCAACAAGCTCAGCAGGATCGTAGACAGGTTGGCCCCCATCAGCTTCAGCTGGGCCTGGATGACGAGCACGACGATCACAATGATGATCGGCTCCTTGATACTGTTGGTGATCGAGCTGTAAGTACCCGTTTTTCGCGACAGTAACTCCGACTCGCGGATCACGTCTTTGAGCTTCTGCGCGAATACTGCGAAGTAGTTAGTCGATTTCAGGTACTTGAAGTTAAAAACCGCCTGCACCAGGAAGCTGTTGAAGTTGTTTCCTTTGCGGGATATTTCAAGCGAAATGCGCTTGGTCGAGTTGTAGATCTTGCGATACAGGAAGTTCGACAAGCCGGCGCCGATGGCCACCAGGAAGGCGAACTGATAGTTGGCCATGAATGCCAGCAGCACATACGTGCCGAGCATGACGACCGACTGGGCCGCATTGAAATAGTTATTCATCCCCTGGTACAGGCGCTGCACCTCGCTGGTAAGCGTATTGTGTACGCGGCCGGCATCGAGACTCAGGAAGCCCCGATAACTGAGATGCTGCAGATCGTCCACCAGGCGGTAGCGCACCGTGCGCATAAACGTATGCCGGATATGTACCTGGTACTTGAGCTGTACGAACTTCAACCCACCTTTGATCACGAACACGATCACCAGCACGGCCAGCACCGTATCAACAGTGATGTTGAAGCCCAGCCCGGTGATAGCGTCGGTCAGGTAATGTAGTCCGCCCATCGTTTCTTCCTGCGAGGCGCTCATACGTTGGCCGTCGCCTACCGCTTGTAGCAGCGGCATAAACATCGCCAGGCCAATACCGTCCAGAAAACTGATGAAAACGCTTAGCACCAGGTTCAGGATCAGCCTATTACCCAGTACGCTGTAATAAAAAGAAAAGTATCCTAAAAAATTATTATTAAACTTTAGCTTCATGTCACTTCTTCCTTATTAGTTCCACCGGGCTGGCAGGTGCATTCAGCAACCCAAACCGGCTTTTATCTATGTATTTCTCCAGCGTGTGTTCGCCACGCGCACACAATGCCTGCACCAGTCGCAGGTAAGCCACCTCCGACCCGTGAAAACCATCCACCGCCTCGCGGTCCGTCGCGTCAAGGCGCTTGAGCGAAGAAAAATTATGCACCCGCAAATGATGGTGCTCCATGGCAGAATCCAACTTCGATAGGTAATCGTACTTGCCGGAGGTCACCATCTGTTGGTATACCTGGTCCGGGTACGGCGGGAAAAACATCACCAGGCCAATATCGTTCTGCTCACAATACGTTACGAATCGCAGCAATACATTGATCGCTTCCGGGTTCACCTGGTAACACCATTCAAATTTGTTAATTCCCCGTTTAATTCGTTTTTCAACATCGACAAACGAAACAGTATCGCCACGAAATACCTTTTCAACGGTTTTACCATATCGGTAGCTGCCGTCGTAGCGAAAGCCGTTGCCGTTCATGATAGCGTTTAGCCCCACATGTCCGGGCGTATGGAACACCTTACCCAGGTCGATTTTATGGTCGTAAAGGTCAGTATAAACTTTCTTAAGCGAGCTGGTGAAGAGCTCCGTCGCACGACGGGTGCGGTTGTAGTGACATGGCCGACGCATGTCGTCCCAGTTGGCATTGAAGAAGTTCTGGTCCAGCGACAGCAAAATGAACGCAGGGTGGTAGTCGTTCCGCTTGAATTCATCGCTCAGGCACGCCAGGTCGCCGATGTTGGCAATTACCCCTCCGCCATTGAAAAACCGTACGTTTGACTGAAAGAAAAACTCCCGTACCTGCATGATGCGCGATGTACCCAGCGCCAGTACTTCAGGCTTGCGGTGCAGAATCTGCTGCAGTTTGTAATCGCGCGCCTGGTCGCTGTAGGCAAGGCCGAGAATTTCGCCGGGTGCCAGACTCTCTTTTGAAAAGTCGTCCAGCTCTCCCGAAATCTCCAGCACGGCATAGGGTACCAGCAAAAACAGCGCGATCGGCAGTGCATACAGCAAAGTCTTGAAAATGAACGATTTCATCAGAATTGGAAATAGATAAATTCCTCACTACCAAACGCCCCGAACAAAATAACCAGCAGCACCAGGCCATAGTACAACGCAAACCGCGTCACTGCGTTCATCCGCTGCAGGAATTCCGGCAAGCCGTTTCGGAAGAGCCACTCCAGCACCACAAAAAGTCCCAGAATGCCCACCAGTCGCGTATCGATCCTGGTGACATGCAGTCCCCAGAATGGATGCGTGAAAATACCCTGGATGTACCCCACGGCCTGCGTCATGTCCGCGGACCGGAAGAATATCCACGCAAAACATGTCAGGGCGAATGTCGTCATCACCTGGAACAGTTCACGGGGCGACGGTAACAGTCGTCCCGCAGCGATGGTATCTGTATTGCGGCGGTTGTTGCCGGTCAATAGCAGGGGTAGAAAATATAATCCGTTCAGCGCTCCCCACACAATAAACGTCCAGTTTGCCCCGTGCCAGAAGCCGCTCACCAAAAATACGATCATGGTGTTTCGCACGGCCTTCATACGGCTAACCTTACTGCCACCCAATGGAATATAAATGTAGTCGCGAAACCATGTGGTGAGGGAAATGTGCCACCGACGCCAGAACTCGGCAATGTCGCGCGCAAAGTAGGGCGTCCGGAAATTTACCAGCAGCTCGATACCAAACAACTTGGCCGTGCCGATGGCGATATCCGAATACCCCGAAAAGTCACCGTAAATCTGGAACGCGAAAAAGACCGTTCCGATAATGAGCTCCGACCCCGTGGCCGTTCCGTAGTGATTAAACACCTCGTTCACCACCAGCGCGCAGTTGTCTGCAATCACCACTTTCTTGAAAAGGCCCCAGAGAATCAGGCGCAGGCCGTCGACCGATTGGTTATAATTAAACGACCGGTCGCGTGTAATCTGTGGCAGCAAATGCGTGGCTCGCTCGATAGGCCCCGCCACCAGCAACGGAAAGAAACTCACGAACAAGGAGTAATCTACAAAGCTCTTGATCGGCGTAGCCTGTCCCCGGTAAATATCGATGACATACGACATGCCGTGGAATGTGTAGAACGATATCCCTACCGGCAACAAGACTTCCAGTAAAACGGGGTTCATATGGAAGCCGAAGGTGTCCAGCAGTATGCGCGCAGAATCGGAAAAGAAATTGAAGTACTTGAAGAAGAACAGAACGGCCAGGTTGTTAAAAATACTGAGCCACAGAAACAGCTTCTTGCGGTTCTGAGAGTTATGGATCCACAGGCCAAAGCTATAGTCGATAAGCGTAGACAGCATCAGCAGGAACAAAAAACGCCAGTCCCACCATGCATAGAAAACATAACTGACAATCCAAAGCAGATTATTTTGCAGTCGCCGCTCGCGCAACACCCAATACAGGGCGTACACCACTAAGAGAAAGACAGCAAATTCGAGTGAGTTAAACAGCATATGCTCAGTAATGTGACACTATTCGATTATGCAAAGCGAAGATTATCGCTATTCGTGATAATAGCCGTGATCCTTGCCCTTCTTCTTCTTGTTGCCGTAGCCATACCCATAGCTGCCATACCCGTAACCGTAGCCGTAGCCATACCCATAGCCGCCGCCGTAACCGTAACCCAGACCGCTTTTCCGCAGGTCGTTAAAGAGCACGCTGATGTTGAGCAGCTTGCCGGTCAGGTAATACTCGTTCAGGGCATACAGGGCCTGCATCGGAGTATAATTCTGGCGTACAACAAACAAGGTGTGGTCGGCATACTTGGACAACACGAAGGCGTCTGTCACATAGCTCAGCGGCGGCGTGTCGAGAATGATGAAGTCGTATTCCTGGCGCAGTTTGCCGATCAGGTCTTCCATCGCGGTACGCAACAGCAATTCGCTCGGGTTCGGCGGCATCGGGCCGCCCGCGATCAGATAGAGGTTGTCGATGTTGCTGGTCTGCGTAACGTCTTCCAGCGAGCTCATGCCCGACAGGTATTGACTTAGCCCTACCGTATTCAGTAGGCCTAGCTCGTCGAACAACTTCGGTTTACGCAAATCTGCACCCACTAATACCGTCCGCTTACCGGCAAGGGCATAGACCGAGGCCAGGTTGAGCGCGGTAAACGACTTACCCTCCCCCGGTATGGAAGACGTTACCATGAACACCTGTCGCTCTTTGTTGCCCGTGAAGTAATTGAGGTTCGATCGAAGTGCCCGGAACGATTCGGCCATCGCCGAGCGCGGCTTGTTGGCCACTACCAGGCGGTCTTCCGCCGGATTGTGTCCTACTCCGCCAATGACCGGCACGTCCGTCGACTTCTCGATGTCCTCCTTCGATTGAATACGGTTGTTGAGCAGCTCCAGCAACACAAAAATCAGTATTGGCAGCAGCAAGCCTGCGGCCAGGCCAAAGGTATAATTCTGCGAAGGCTTGGGCGAGATCGCGCCACCCGCCATCGGAGGATTCACCACCACAATGTCAGACGTAGTCGAGGCCATAGACAGGCCTGCCTCGGTACGTTTCTGCAGCAGGTACACATAGAGATTTTCCCGCAGCGAGTAATTACGCTGGATCTGCACCAGCTCGCGCTCCGTGCTGGGCAACTTAGACAGTTGCTTTTCCACCAGGGCAATCTGATCGTCTATAAACGCTACGTTTATTTTTTGTGTCTTTCGGCTATTCTCGATCGTCTCGATGATGTTAGATTTGATCTGGGCGATTTCACGCACAATGCTCTGGTACCCCGGTACCTCCTGATACTTCAGCGCACCTCGCTTTTCGGAGCCCTGCGACATGTGCAACTGCGTACGGGCCTCGATCAGGCGTGTAACCAGTCCAGAAATGACCGGATCGGTAATCCCAACACTAGCCGGGGTGAAAATGCCGTCGAACTGATCCGATTGCAAAAGACGTGTGATGTAATTATAGTAGTTGTCGATGAGACGATACTGGAATTTCTGATCCTCAAAACCTGTTAGCTTCTCGTAAAGCCGATTGGTCTCCCCCTGTAGCTCTGTAATGATATTACGCCGCTTAAAACCCTCTACCTGATCTTCGAAATAATCCAGCGAGTCGCCGATGACAACAAGTTGATGATCCAGGAACTTGATGGCGCGCGACGCCATGTTGTTTTTTTTCTCGATATCGTAATTTTGGTAACGCTCAATAAAGCGTGTCAGGAAGTCGATCTCCTTTCGTGGCACGGGACCGTTTACCTCCAGATCCACTACCGAGGCGCCCTGCATCGCCCAATTGATTTTCAAGCGCGAAGAATACGACTTGGCCAGTACCAGCGGATCGTTGAATCGTATCACAAACGTCTGATTCCTGATCTCTGAAATGTCCCCCTTCTTGCGCACAAATACGCGAAAGCCTTCTACCTGCACGCTGTCGTTAAACGACAACGAAGGGTGTTGTTTTCGGTCATCGTCATTCGACGCCATATACTCCAGGCTGTAAGTATTGTCACCCGTTGCCTTGAAGTAGAATGACCGCCCGTTGGCACTTTTGCCCGTAGGCAACACCCGGAACTCCACGGGAAAATCGTGGTTATAATATTCCGTCGTTTTGATGTCACCCTCACGGTACAACGAAACATGGAAGCCCAGGCTCTCCACCACTTCCTGCAGCAGCGGGTACGACTTCATAATATAGATTTCGTTGTAAAAATTCCGGTACGGCGACAACAGCTCATTGTTGTATAAAAACTTGGCGCCGGCATTTTCTTCGCTTTCGCGAATGATGATCGAAGCCTTCACGGGATAGATGCTGGTGCTGTACCGGTTCGTGAGATGCGCAATCGTAATAGCAATGGCCAGCGAGATGACAATAAGATACCAAAAACGTAGCGCCCGGTCGAGCACCCGCTTTAAATTTATCTGTACGCCGCCCTGGCTACGACTCTTCTGTTCATCCGGAAATTCAGGTATTGCTGTAGACGCGCTCAAAGCTTATCGGGACAAAGTTATGATAAACAGACCAAAGGATATGACCGTTGTAATGACGCCCAGGTTGCCCACAAAATATTTGCGGAATGGACGCTGCTTCAGCGGTGGTACGATGATAACATCGTTTTGCTGCACGTAATAGTATGGCGACTCAACATATTCCTCCTTCAGGAGGTCGACATAAAACACTTCGACCTCGCTTCCCTTCTGGCGCAACACTTTCACGTGGCTTCGGTCCGCAAGTTCTGACAAGCCACCGGAAAGGCCGATCGCCTCCATCATTGTCAACCGGGTATTGCCCGAGACAACCGTATTCTCGCCGTTAACTTCACCCAATATCGTAAAGCGGAAATTCATCATACGCACACGCGCCACGACATCCGGCACATATTGAGAAGCAACTTTTTCGATCGAATCCTTTGCTTCAAACAGTGTCAGTCCCGATACCTTGATCTTGCCTAAAACGGCATAGTCGATCTCGCCCTCCGTATTGACGACGATACCGTTCGTCGCTCCACCCGAGCCGCCACCGCCACCCGAGCCGCCACTACTAGTGCGTGTCGAAAGTTTTTGTAAAAAGTCAGACTCATCGCCTTCCTTAGAGAGCGTCTCGAAGGTAATGCTAAGAATGTCAAGTGGTTGGATTCGGTACTCCCGAATATTGAGCGTGTGGGAGCGTAGAACGGTGTCTTTGGGGATCTCTTTTCGCCGCTTCAGATCATCCTTTTGCAGATAAACAAGTTTCTTATTTGGAACACAGGCGCCAAAAATCAACAGGGAAACACCCAGCAACGGCCAAAATCGCATCATCTTTAAATTTAGTCGCTTTTTTAAGGCCGTAAATATAAGGGTAAAAGCATAACTTTTTCCCCTTTTGCCAGCGCTGACGCAGAAAAGCGGCCGTTATTCAAACCGCAGCGACTCGATCGGATCCAGCCTCGAAGCTTTCCGGGCCGGGTAGTAACCTGATACCAACCCTACTAGCACACAGACCACAAAGCCCACGATCATCCAAAGCCATGGAATGATGAATGTATCATTCCCCAATAGCTTGGAACCCAGATTTCCCAATACGATCCCCAGAATCACCCCGGCTATACCACCCAACATACAGACAACAATGGCTTCGATCACAAACTGTTGCTTGATGCGTAGCGGCGTTGCGCCGAGCGCTTTCCGCACCCCGATCTCGCGTGTGCGTTCGGTCACTGACACCAGCATGATATTCATCAGGGCAATGGAGGCGCCCAGCAACGTTACCGTGCCGACAATAAACCCAAACACCTGGGCCATGGCCGTTAGGTCTCCGAGCTCATCCAGCGCTTCGCTGCGCTCCAGCTCGAATGAATCCTCCTGTCCCACCCTGTCGCCGCGGATCTGACGCATTAGGCCGGTAGCCTCGCCCATGGCATATTCCATTTGGCTTTTGTCGCGCACCGACACGGTCAGGTTATAGTCGAGGACCCGGTCGCCGGCCAACTGGTTGGCTTTGACGATGGAAATAAACACCATGTTATCAACATTGGAAGAAGGATCGCTAAAGCCGCCTTTTTCTTTCAACGCGCCAATCACGCGAAACTGCGTGCCTTTAAAGGTCAGGTACGTGCCCGTTACTTGTTCGTTGGCGTTAGCATCGTATAGGCTTGTATAGATCTTATGCCCCACGATGGCGACGGGGGCGCCCGTGCGCACTTCCAGGGAGGAGAGAGATCGCCCCTGCTCAAATTCCAGGTTCTTGACAGCGTAATACTCTTCGTTCGTGCCCATGACGGTCACGTTCGGATTGGTCTTTTTCGACAGGCGCTTTACCTCGGCAATGCGCGTTGCCCAGGCCGACAAACTGATAGCCGACGATGCCCGGAATTCGTCCATGAACGCAAACGCTTCCGTCATACGTATTTCGGGATAGGCTTTTTCGGCCCGGCCGTTGGCGCTGTTGCCACGGTTTGTCCTGGAAGAAATATCAAATGTATTGGCACCCAACGACGACAGGCTCTGCAAAATGGACTGCTCGATGCCGTCCACGGCCGTCAGTACCCCTACCAGGGCGGTAATGCCAAGCATCACGATCATGGCGGTGATAATGGAACGCAAAAGGTTTGCCCGTACCGACCGTAACCCTTCCCGTATGTTTTCAAGGAGATTCATGCCTGTTTCAACGTTTGCTGATAATGATATGTTGACGCCGCGGCCAAAATGTTACACCCGTCCGCTACAAAATTTATCCGCTCGCCCCTGCCCCGTGCCAAAATGCTACCAAAGGTAGCGCGAAAGTCTGCCGGTATTGGTAACTTTAGAGCCCTATAATGGCTCCGTGTATGAAGAAATGTGCGACGTTGCTGGCCCTCTTTGTGCTGACCATCTCCCTGGCAGCCGCGAACTCGATCTTTATTCCCATGGACGGGAAACAGGCCAACCACCTAAAGGCTTATGGCATTGCCTATTGGATCCTGAAAAGCGAACGGGAAGTAGACTGGTTGTTGAACTACCGCGGCGGAAGCTTTATGTGCCAGTATCACCCCGCCATCCAGAACGAATTGGTGGTGCGCGGTGTCTCGTTTGAGATCATTTCCGATGCACAGGCCAACCAGCTTATTACCGAGATCGCCAGCCCGGCGCTCAACTATGACATCATGAAGTTGGAAAAATACCCGCGCATTGCGGTGTATTCACCGAAGTCCAAACAGCCGTGGGACGATGCCGTTACGCTCGTGCTGACCTATGCCGAAATCCCCTACGATGTTATCTTCGACGATGAAGTCATGAACGGCGCACTACCGAAGTATGATTGGATCCACCTGCACCACGAAGACTTTACGGGCCAGTACGGTAAGTTCTATGCGCAGTTCAACAACTACCCCTGGTATATCGAGCAACAAAAAGAGGCTGAAGACCTCGCCCGCAAACATGGCTTTCACAAAGTATCGCAACTCAAGCTTGCCGTGGTAAAAAAGATCAAAGAGTTTATCACCGGCGGCGGCTTTCTGTTCGCCATGTGCTCGGCCACCGATACGTATGATATTGCCCTCGCCGCCGACGGCGTCGACATCTGTGAACGCATGTACGACGGCGACCCGGCCGACCCCCAAGCGCAAAGCAAACTGAACTATGAAAAC
This sequence comes from Dawidia cretensis, assembly GCF_018598175.1. GTDB lineage: Bacteria > Bacteroidota > Bacteroidia > Cytophagales > Cyclobacteriaceae > Ohtaekwangia > Ohtaekwangia cretensis. The sequence goes on along the minus strand of NZ_JAHESE010000014.1, from coordinate 86,256 downwards.
GCTCTGGCCTTTACCGACTTCAAGCTTGTGCGCGACCCCTATCAATACGAGTTCTCCGACATTGACAACCAACCGGCTGAGCGCGGACTGCGGCAAGACAATGATTACTTCGCATTATTTGAATTCTCTGCCAAGTGGGATCCTATCCCCACCATGCTGACACAAAATCATACGCAGGTGATTCAGGGGTTCTTTGGCCAGACCACGGGCTTTAAGCGTGATTTGATCAAACCCGACGTCGTGGTCATGGCCGAGAACAAAGAGATTAAAGAGGCCAAGTATATCCACGGTATCATGGGCAAAGGGTTCTGGACGTTCTATGGTGGTCACGACCCCGAAGATTATCAGCACCAGGTGGGCGAAGAACCGACCGACCTGAACCAGCATCCCAACTCACCGGGCTACCGGCTGATCCTGAATAACATCCTGTTTCCGGCAGCCAAAAAGAAAAAACAAAAAACTTAAGCAGTCTGAACGCGGAATATCGACCTTTTCCCTTCGCTCCCGCGCTCACATTCACACTATTTCAGTGCATGCGGTCGTCGCGAACATCCAGTTGCTGCATGATCAGGGCTTCTTCCTGTAACAACTCCCGCCAGCGTTGCATCACTTCGTCCTCCGGTATATATTCTTTCGCAAGCTGCAGGAAGTTTCGATAGTGCCCGGCTTCCGAAACCATCAGCTCATAATAAAACTCCGACAGCGCGGGATCTGGTATATGCTTCCACAACAACTTGAATCGCTCGCAGCTCCGCGCTTCGATCAAGGCATTCATCAATAACTTTTCCAACAGCTGTTCCATCCGGCTGCCACCCTTACGCGACACCTGGAAGAGCTTCTCCACATAGACGTCTTTGCGCGGACGGTCAAGGCCATAGCCACGCTTTCGAAGCTCCTGCATCACGCGTTCGAAGTGGCTCCACTCTTCGGCTACTACAGGCGTTAGTACTTCGACAAGTCTATCTCTCTCGGGATACGCCACAATTAACGATATACACGACGAGGCCGCCTTCTGCTCGCAGTAAGCATGATCGACCAGAATGGCCCGGATGTTCTTCTCGGCAATGTTTACCCAACGGGGGTCTGTGGGTAGCTCAAGGCCCAGGGTAAATTTATCTCTTGCATCCACGAGTGCTCGCGTTGAATGACTATTAGTCGTAGAAAGACCAGTCAAAACCGAAGTCCAGAATACTACCCTGCCCGCGGTAATACGGTGTAGGCATATACCCTTGTTTGGTAATCATCTGTACAAGATTGTGGTACTTCAGGAAAATACGTCCTCGCTTGATGCGCGTGGCAAAGAAAACTTCCACCAGGGGAAACGACGGAACTATTCCGTCCGTGTTGCTCCCGATCTTGAGCGAGTTCTGTACATAAAACTGTTGCGTCGGCACATCATACCCCAGTGCCCGATAGGCAGAATTCCAGTGTACATTCACGCCGGCCTGCATATCGAGGTTCCCATTGAAGAAGATGTTCTCATACGACAGTTCACCATTTACAAAAAGCTCGGGTACCCGGATTGCTTTGTCTTCATCTTTCAGGATGGTAGTATAGATCGCGCGTCCACGCAGGTACACGTGCCGCAGCATCGTGAGCGATAGCCGCACCTCCGGTGATACCCAGGTTTGCCCGGATTGACTCTGACGGGGTGTCACGAGCTGCTCGACAGCAGTAAGGCTGGGATCCTTCCGAAAGTACACGTAGTTAGTCAGGCTCGTAAAGGTCAGCCCGGGTGAAATAGAGAACACCCGGCTGTTGTAATGCAGGGATCCCGAAAATTCCGTGACGTTTACATTCGAAAACGAATTGTTGTCCCAATCGTCATGCGAGCCGAAATAGCCCTGCTGAATAAACGACGGCGCATACTGCATTTGTTTGACCGAAGCTTCGAACCACTCGCTTTTGAGGTGTCCCTCGACGCGATAGTTGCCGGTCTGCAATACTTCCACCCAGCCCGACAGTTCGCCGATCGAGTCTAACCGCAGCGCCATACGCCCACCAAGATAGTGTTCAGTACCCCGATGCCAATGGGCAGTGTCCAGGCTGTAGGTCTGCGAGTAGTTGCGAATGGCATAGTAGCCGTTGTAAAACAACTTGGCCAGGTTTCCCTTTAGACCTAATTCATTTCGAACTGTCTTGAACTTCGAGCGATCGTCTACCGTGTCATTCTCAATCGTCACGTAATCATAATAATCCTGGGTAAAGTTGTCGGTCAAATCCGTAAATACATTTCCCTGGCGAAAACGATCGAAGACGTGATACACCTGTAATGCCTTGCCGATCTCATACTCGTGGAACAGGTGCAGGTTTATGCGCACTTCGGTACTGGCAGCTTCGGTCAGGTACGTTCGCACGTTGGTTTGGAAGTAGCCTTCATAGTCGGTGTTGTCCGTGTGCACAATGCCACCGTTCTCGTCTGTCTGGTGGCGGTTGCGCTGGAAATTTGCAAAGAGCCGGTAGGTGCTGTCTTTCGACTGATAAGCAGTATACAAGTCATAATAGACGCCGCGTACCTGGCGGTCGCCTTTGCCCTGCCTCTGAATTTGTTTGTCGATGAACAGGCCGCGATAGTCAAAGCCGAAGTTCCAGCGCGGATTGATGTTGCGGCTGTACGAGGCCTTTGTGAGCGACCGGCCGCCGCCACCCAGCATCACCCACATGTTGGAGTAAGGCGACTTGGTATCAAAATACCGGATCTTCTCGGTGTCCCACACAAGGTCGTACTGTGTAAAGCCGGAGCTCACGCCGATGCTGGCAGGCGTCTGGTAATAAATGGGGTGCATGGCCGTACCGATATTGCCTAGGTCCTGGTACAGATTCTCGTTCTTCTGAAGATAGGTGTAGCGGTAAAATCCGCGAATAGCCGTATCGATCAAATGATACGTTTGTTTGTTGAGGAATACGTCCTCTTCATAGTAATAGCGGGAGCTTTTCGGGCCGTACACCTGCCGGGTGGTGTCGTCAATGATACGCGACCCGCGCCGGGGACTTGTGTCCTCATCTTGTCCTGCGGCCGTCAGGGCGAGGACAAGAAAACCTAAAAAGAGTGTATACCGCCAGAATTGCACGCGCAAAAATAGGTTTTTAAATGATTTGTGAGGTTTAATGCGATTAATTCTGCTAGTCACGAGCGATAACATTTTGGATCATAGCATCAAAATCCTCACCATTTTTGACAAACTCCACTTCGATCGGCAAAAAAAAGAACGGCAGCCCGGCGCGGGCCTCCGCCAATTGCACGTCTACCAGCTTGACCATGTCTTTTTCCGTCGTCAGGATGTTGGCATGCGGATGCTGCTGAGCAAGCCGGCGCAGCGTGTCCAGGTCGGTGGTTGTATACGCATGGTGATCGGCAAATGCCAGGTGGGCCATTATCGTATAGTTCGAGGCCACATATTTCTTTAAAGGCCCCGCCTGGGCAATGCCCGTCAGCAGGATTACCTCCGCCGTCGGCACCGTCTGCCGGTGCTCGCCAAACGACGTGGGGGCACCGTAGCGCACGGTGGTAAAAAAAATGGGCGTCTGCGTATAGCGGCGCACCTGTTTTTCAATCTCGATACACTCCTCCTCCTGAATCTCCGGCGGGCATTTCGTAATCACGACCACATCGGCCCGCGCGGCGCCCCCACGCGACTCGCGCAGCCGGCCCGCCGGCAATAACAGGTCGGTGTAAAAGGGACGGTTGTAGTCCGACAACAGAATGGTAAACGCAGGCTTCACCCGCCGGTGCTGATAGGCGTCGTCGAGCAGCACAACGGCGGTGTCTTCATGTTCTTGTAGAATATTGGGAATAGCAAATGCGCGGTCTTCGCCTACCGCGACCGTCGCCAAAGCACCAAACTTACGATAGAACTGCGCGGGCTCGTCGCCCAGGGTACGGGCCGTGTCGCCGGGGCCGGCCAGGCGAAATCCCCTGGTCTCCCGGCCATAGCCACGGCTGAGTGTAGCCACCCGGTGGTCGCCTTGTAATAACCGGATCAGGTGCTCGATCATTGGTGTCTTGCCGGTGCCGCCCACCGTGAGGTTGCCGACGGTAATCACCGGCACGTCAAAGGAGGCCACGGGGCGCAGGCCCCGATCATAAGCATAATTCCGCAAGCCGGTAAGGACGCGGTATAAGAGGGCAAAGGGGAATAATAAGATGCGGAGCAGGATCATGCCTTTTTGTATATATTCGCAGGTATATGGCCGTAAAGATAAAAGATGTTACCAATTACCTTGAATCCATTGCACCCCGGGCCTACCAGGAATCGTATGACAACAGCGGCCTGTTGGTGGGGGACGCGCAAGCCGGGGTAACGGGCATCCTCATTACGCTTGACTGCACCGAGGCGGTAGTCCAGGAAGCGATTGACAGCGGCTGTAACCTGGTGGTAGCACACCACCCCATCGTTTTCAAAGGCCTGAAGAAATTCACCGGCAGCAGCTACGTCGAGCGTACGGTCATGCTGGCGATCCGTCACGACATCGCCTTGTACGCCATCCACACTAACCTTGACAACGTACACACCGGTGTAAACCGCATGATTGCCGACAAGATCGGCTTGACGAACCTCCGCATCCTGGCCCCGCGCCCGGACACCTTGCAGAAGCTGGTGACGTTTATTCCCGAGGCCGATACTGAAAAGGTGCTGGCCGCGTTGCATGAAGCCGGGGCCGGTCAGATCGGTGAGTATAAAAATTGTAGCTTCCGGGTAGAGGGCACCGGCACCTTTCTGCCTACAGCAGCAGCCAATCCGCATATTAGCCAAGCGCACCAGCAAGAACAGGTACGCGAAATACGCGCCGAAGTAATCTTTCCAACGCATCGGCGCAGCGATTTACTGGCAGCGCTGCGAAAAAATCATCCATATGAAGAAGTAGCGTATTATATTACGCCTTTAATCAATGAAAATCAGGAGGTTGGTGCGGGTATGATTGGACAGCTTGCAACACCTATTGAACCATTGGCGTTCCTACAGGGTTTAAAGAGTAGTATGAACCTGAAAATGCTTCGGCATACAGCAATCCTCCCCAAAAACATTCAAAAAGTCGCTATTTGCGGCGGTGCGGGCAGCTTTCTACTCCAGGATGCCATTCGGGCCGAGGCTGACGTTCTGGTTACCGCAGACTTCAAATACCATGAATTTTTCGATGCCGACGGCCGCATTGTTATCGCCGACATCGGGCATTATGAAAGCGAAGTCTTTACCAAAGAACTATTGCAAGAGGTTTTAATGAAAAAATTTCATACTTTTGCGAACATTTTTTCAAAAACTGTCACGAATCCCATAAGCTATCTATAAATGGAAAATCAATCAGTAGCACAAAAGCTGGAAGCGCTTGTAAAACTTCAATCCATTGACAGTAAATTAGATGAACTTAAGAAACTCCGCGGCGACCTGCCCGACGAAGTTCAAGACCTGGAGGATGAGATAGAAGGCTACAAAACCCGCCAGACCCGTTACGAAACTGAGCTGAAGGATATCGAAGAAGGCAACAAAAAACATAAAGAAGGCATTAAAGAAGCCGAAAAGCTCATCAAAAAATACACCGAACAGCAGAAGAACGTTAGAAACAACCGCGAATTCGACGCCATCACCAAAGAAATTGAGCTTCAGGAACTGGAAATTCAGATCTGCGAGAAAAAGATCAAAGAAGGAAAAGAGAGCGTTACCGACAAGAAGGACGAGGTAGAAAAGACCAACACCCTGGTGGCCGAGCGTGGTGAGCACCTGGACAACAAGAAAAAAGAGCTGAACGATATTCTGGCCGAAAGCCAGGAAGAAGAGAAACGCCTGATGGCGGAACGTGAAAAGGCGGCCAAAAAGATTGAAGATAAACTGCTGAAATACTACGAGCGTCTCCGCACCAGCCTGACAAACGGCCTGGCTGTGGTACGGGTAGTACGCGGTGCGGCAGAAGGATGTAACATTGTCATCCCGCCTCAGAAGATTGCTGAAATTCGCGAGAAGAAGAAAATTGTGATCGATGAGCACTCGGGTCGTATCTTAGCAGATGTCGACATGGACTCACTCGATGAAGGAGATAAACCTAAAAGCGCAAAAACACCGGTTATCGTACCTAACCGTAGAAAGAAAGTTGAATAACCCGGTTTACAATATTTTTGGGAAGGCAGGCCTGTTGGCTTGCCTTTTTTTTATGCCCGGTTGGGGCACAGCCCAGGATTTTACATTGTCGGAGCACGAACGCCGGGCCTACGCGCTCGCCCTGAACCTGCAGACGGCCGAGGCCCATGCGCTCATTCCCAACCCCAGGACGGTCTCCGAGCATTATGTCATAGCCCTGGCCGAGGCCCTCGAGCTGTTGGTGACGGAAGACCCCGAGAAATTTGCCGAATATGAAGATCGCTTTGAGAAGCGTCTGGCCCGCAAGACAAAAGTCTCGTCGGTAGACGAGTTGTTCCTGCAGGCGGAGATCGGCCTGCAATGGGCCTTTGTGCACCTCAAGTTCGGCCACGAGTTCGACGGCGCCCTCAACCTGCGCCAGGCCTACCAGGCCACCCAGGAGATCAAAAAGCGCTATCCAAAATTTACTGCCATCCAGAAGACCGAGGGCCTGCTCCATGTTATCATTGGCTCGGTGCCCGAAAAGTATAACTGGTTGTTGGGACTGCTCAACATGGAAGGCTCCGTGGGCCAGGGTATGGCCACGCTCGAATCATTCCGCCACTCCAACCATGTGCTGGCATTTGAAGCCGACGTGCTCTATGCATTGACCCAGGGCTTTATTCTACAACAGACTGGGTCCGCGATGCAGGAGGCCCGGATCCTCCTGGAAAAGAACCCTGGCAACCGGCTGGTGCTTTTCCTGAGCGCCTCGCTGGCGATGAAGAATGCACAAAGCGAAGATGCGCTGGCCATGCTCCTGAAGATCAATGAGCCCAAGCTGGGCCTGCCCCTCTCCTACGCCGAATACATGAAAGGTGAAGTATACTTGCAGAAGGCCGAATACCTGCATGCCATTTCCGCCTACCGGTGGTTTATCAACAACTACAAAGGGCAGAATTATATCAAAGACGCCTGGTATAAAATCGGCTTGTGTTATTGGCTGAACGGCAACACCAGCGACGCCGAAGCTATCTTCACCCTGGCGCGCTCGGCCGGCAAGGAAGTAGCCGAAGCCGACCGCTATGCCGCCCGCAGCCTGGCCGAAACCGAGCTGCCGCACATCAAGCTGACGCGTGTGCGGTATTTCACCGACGGCGGATATTACCCCCGTGCGCAAGAAGCACTGGCCACCATTTCCACCGATGAGCTCGTCACCCAACGCGACCAGGTCGAGTACGCGTACCGCCAGGCCCGCATCACGCACAAAACCAACAACCTGGCTGCCGCCCGCGAATTTTATCAATACACCATCGACCTGGCCGGTGATGCGCCCTGGTACTTTGCACCCAACGCCAGCTTGCAGCTCGGCTATATTGAATGGGCCGCCAATGATTTGGAAAAAGCCAAAGAACACTTTACACGCGCCCTGACTTACAAGCGGCACGAGTATAAAAATAGCATCGATAGTAAAGCTAGGTCGGCGTTGGCTCAGCTCAACGCGCGCAAGTGATCGCGGTCGTTATACCGCTCCACGGTAAACATCGACCCCGTGTGGTGTAGCAGATACAAGCACAGATTTTCGTGCTCGAACATATCCATGCTTTTTAGCGGATAGCGCAGCAGGTGACACATCAGGATACGGATAGCGCGACCGTGCATACAGATCAGGATTGTCTTCTCGTCCGTCTGGCGCATGATGTGCTCCATCGCGGGCGCCATGCGGGCCACAACATCGTTGGGGCTCTCGCCGCCTTCAATTTTGAGTGACGTATCCCCCAGTTGCCATTGCTTGAGCATGTAGTGGTAGTACTCGTCTTCGTCGGGCGTAACCTTCTGCCCCTCCTTATTGCCCCAACTGATCTCGTTTAGTCCCGGCAAGGCTTCGTACGGAAGGCCCTTGTCCAAAAACGGCTGTACTGACTGGTGCGTACGTCGCAAACCCGACACATACACTTTGTCAAACGGAATATGTCCATAAGCCCCGAAAAAAGCCTGCGCCTGGGCTCGTCCTCGATCGTTCAGGTCCGTATCCACGCCGCTGCCCTGCACAATGTTCTGCAAATTATAGTTGGTCTGCCCGTGGCGGATCAGGTAAATGGTCTTCGTGCTCAAACTTCTCGGGTTTTCGGCCGCAAGTATAGCTAATCGCAGGCAGTTATGCGTTATGCGAAAGGGAGTTCGGGCCGGTGGATTTTGGGTAACGATTATTAAATTGCCCGACATTATGGGAATTTTCAGAAATGATATCACCGTCGAGTCCCTCAATAAATGGGGACCGAATACGATGGCGGAAGTGCTGGGCATCCAATTCACCGCCATCGGCGAAGACTACCTGGAAGCAACAATGCCGGTGGACAAACGAACCCATCAGCCCATGGGATTGTTACATGGCGGGGCTTCGGTGGCCCTGGCCGAGACAATGGGTAGCGTGGCCGCGATCAGCTGCATCGATGTCAGCCGCCAGTATTGTGTGGGGCTCGACATCAATGCCAACCACATCCGCGGTGTACGCTCGGGATTTGTAAAGGGTGTAACCCGCCCCCTACACATCGGTGGTAAAACCCACGTCTGGGAAATCCGAATCACCAACGAAGCCGGCGACCTGGTGTGTATCAGCCGCATTACCATGGCCGTCTTGGACAAAAAAGATTAATTTAGCGCCGACGCACGACTGCATGAATACGATTTCTTCCGTCTCCCCGCACACCGCCTCACTCACCGGAATTGAATCCATCGCGTACCTGCTGCGACATGCTGTAGAAAATCAATACGCCGTGGCCGTATGGCGCCTTCCCAACGACTCCATTTGCCACCTCATCCTGTCGCGTAAGCTGCAACGGCTTTCGCAGGATGCGGCCCTCGAAGAGCTGCCGACGGGTTTTCTATTTGCACCCTTCCAGAAAAATAACGACCGCATTTTTCTGCCCGCCGACTTCAAGTTCACCTTCGCCGGCGGCAGCCTTCAGCCCGCGACTACACCGGCGGAGACCCAGTCGCATACCTGGCTGCAAGAACAACTGAGGCATACGCCCTATACGCCGCATACCCCCACCTGTTACACCGTACCGCCTACGGGTCAGGAAACCGAAACATCGTATGCTGAGCTGGTACGAAAGGCTGTCGTGGAGATCGGGAAGAGCTCGTTCGAAAAGGTTGTCCCGTCGCGCCGTAAGATTGTGGATCTGCCGGAGGACTTCGACGTGGTACAAGCGTTTCATACATTGTCCGGTGCGTATCCCCATGCCCTGGTGTCGTTCGTCAGCACACCCGAAACCGGCAGCTGGCTCGGTGCCACACCCGAAACGTTGGTGCATGTACACGACAAGACCTTGTTCAAAACGGTAGCCCTGGCGGGCACACAGCGGTTTGTGCCGGGCACAGACCTCAAGACGGTCGCGTGGACACAAAAGGAAATTGAAGAGCAAGCGCTGGTGGAGCGATACGTGATCAGTTGTTTTAAAAAGATTCGCGTGCGTGAATACGACGAATACGGGCCCAAGACCGTTGTCGCGGGCAACCTGCTTCACCTGCGATCGGACTTTACAGTAAACATGAAAGAGATCAACTTTCCGCAGTTGGGATCGGTCATGCTGCAACTGCTGCACCCCACGTCGGCGGTCTGTGGCATGCCGTTGGAGCCAGCATCGGCTTTTTTGCAACAGTATGAAGGCTACGACCGCGAATTTTATGCGGGTTTTCTGGGGCCGGTGAACGTCGGCAACGACATTCATATCTTCGTCAACCTGCGGTGTCTCAAACTACACGACGGCAAGGCTACCCTGTATGCCGGCGCGGGTGTTACCGTAGATTCTACACCCGAGAACGAGCTGGCCGAGACCGAGATCAAGTTCCAAACATTGCGCAAACCGTTGTTTGACCCGCCGGTCTAAATATCTCATAATATATTGATCTTGAATATTTTGATCACGATTGATTAATCTACAACTCCAAATTATTACATTGTAGGCTGTTTTCATACACCAAAGGCTACCGGACGCGGGATTTGCCTATTTTTGATTGGACCAACTGAAACATGCCTATGAAACGCTCCCTCTGCGTTATTTTTTTGCTGTTGCTACAGGTTTCCACCTACGCACAAGACCTCATCACTGAGGGCGTCACGGCGCCCACGTCGGTAGACCGGTACCAGACGTTTGACGTCTCCACGACGGTAAAAAATAATAGCGCCACACCTACCGGCGGATCTACCTTGTTGAAGGTGAAGTTATCATTCGATGCCGTGCTGAGCCCCGACGATCCGGAAATCGGCAACAGTAACGCGATTGCCGCCATCGGCGCCAACGGCACGCGGGCCGTTACCGTGAGCTGCTATACGGGTAATATCGCCGCCGGCAACTATTATCTCATTCTACAAATCGATCCGAATAACACGGTTGCCGAAACAGACGACAACAATAACGTGGCGATCTTCCCCGGCTATACCGTGAACATGCAGAATGTGGATCTTCTCTTTACCGGCCTCACACCGGCCGTCACCACCATACCGGCGGGCGACCAGCTCACGGTGGACTACGCGCTGCAGAATACCGGCACGACCGACCTCGGCCAATCAACCAGTAGTACCTTTTATCTAAGTACGGATAACATTCTTGACGCCGGCGACAGATTTGTTTACACGCACGACATCCCGCTGGCGGGGCCGGACGTCTTTAATGAAACGGTCACCCTCAACATCCCCGCCGTTCCCCTGGGCGACTACTTCCTGATCGCCAAGGCCGACGACGATCATGGCGTGGGCAGTGTCGATGAGCTCGACGAGACCAACAACACAATAGCCGCCGCCCTTACGATCGGCGCCAGCAACATTGACCTCGACGTAACCAACAATGCACCGCCTGCACCGGGATTTACGAGCAGTGGTGGTACGGGCCTGATCGAGTTAGAATACGACCTGGTCAACAACGGCTCGACCGGTGTCGGCGGTTATGACGCGCATGTCTATATTTCCGAAGATCAGACGCTGGACGCCGGAGACTACGACCTGACGGCCGACCTGAAGCCCGATCTGGTGGCCCCCGACTATCTGGCCGCCGGCGCCTGGAAGGTCGCCTATGTGACGCAAACTGTGCCAAACATCAATACACTGATCGGCACCCACTACATCATCTGGAAAATAAATGCGACCAATGCCATCCCGGAAACTGACTATACCAATAACATCCTGGTCAGTGCTACTACCATTACCGTTACACCCGTACAGCCTGCCATCCAGATCAACAGCATCACCTTCACGTCGGCACCCTACGACAACACCGATGTCACGTTTGACTTCTCGTTGAGCATTCAGAACACCGGCCCGATCAACTCGTTTACGCAGTCGTTCGAGATTCTGATCCGCGATGACGATAACAACATCGTCTACACAGGCTCTCGTCCGAACGAACCATTCGCGTTTGCATTACCCAACGCGACCATCACCAAAAATTGGAGCATAACACTGCCGGGCGCACTCGCCGCCGGCGACTACTCCCTCGAGGTGCGATGCGACCCCGACGAAGATTGCTACAGCAACACACAAAGTACACCGCTTGAAATCGAGCAGGCGCCCTATGTGATCACCGGCACAATCATCGGCAGCGACGGCACGAACATCTCGAGCGGCACCTTGTACCTGTATCACAAAGCTGTAGACGGAACGATTACGCGTGAACAAACGGTGCCCATTACAAGCAGCAATACGTTTAGCCTGACCGTAACAGACACCGACCCACGGGCCCTGTACTTCTTCCCGAACACTATCACCTATGGAGCCTTCGCGCCTACCCTGTCGGGAAATTATACCTACCTGCGGGACGAAGCCTTCTTCACCCCGATCCTCAACACGGTATCCAACCTGACGCCCGGCCGCGCAACATCTGCTCCAGCAGGAAGCCGGAATATTTCCGGGGTGGCAAAACTACCAGGCGAAACACCGGCCCCCGGCGTCCCGCTGTTGCTGTATGACGGCACCACGCTCGTACAGATCGTGTATACCGACGCTGCCGGCAATTATAGCTTTGCAAACCTGGCCGCGAAGACGTATACCCTGGTGCCGGCCGTCGCACTGGACAATTATATTATCGATCAGGCATATAGCATGGACGTGAGCGCCATGAATATCGAGGCGAACATAGCGATCGAAACAGACTATATCGATGTCACGGTCATTTTCATAAAACTGTCACAGACCATTACGTTCAATACGCTTAGCGACAAGGTCTATACCGATGCGCCGTTCGATCCGCAAGCCACCGCCAGCTCGGGATTGGCTATCACCTATGAAAGCTCGAACACCGACGTAGCCGAGATCACCGGCAACCTCGTCGTGATCCGCGGCATCGGTACCACTACCATCACAGCATATCAGGAAGGCAACGGATCCTATGACCCGGCTACCCCCGTGGGCCAATCGCTGACCGTAAACAAAGCCCCCCAAACCATCACCTTTGGAAACCTGGCAACGAAGAAGCCAGACGATGCCGACTTCACGCTCGCGGCAACAGCAAGCTCATCATTACCCGTAACCTTCACCTCGTCTAATCTTGCGGTAGCTACCGTCGAAGACAACGTGGTGAGCCTGCACGGCGAAGGAGAGACCGACATCACTGCCTCCCAGGATGGCGATGAATATTTCCTGGCCGCCCCCCCGGTTACGCGCACCCTACGGGTAAGCAGCGTTGTAACGGGTATCGACAACAACCCGCTCGCAGGCGTAAGGCTCTACCCCAACCCAACGTCCGGCATCCTGACCCTGGAGACCGCCGTCCCCGTGCAGCAGGTGAGCATTACCGACCTGGCCGGCCGCGTGCAGTCCTTCGGTCTGGCTGACGACGTGCTGGACATTCGGCATCTGCCTACAGGGATATACCTGGTTACGCTCCAGGACAAGAAGCATACGAAGATCGTAAAGGTGATCAAGAAATAGTTTACTCCACGACTTTCAGCACGCGTTTAAGCAGCTGCACAATCACAATCGGCACAAGACTGGCGACCACCACCACGACTAGCCCTTGCGGGTGTATCGATACCAATCCCAATACCGAGCGCATCGGGGGCACCAGGTAGGTCACCACGGTAACGGCAACACAGAACACAAGCGCATACCACACATACCGGTTGTGCGTAACAGGATTCTGCCAGAACGAGACCTCGCGTGTAGGCATATTAAATACATTCCACAGCTGTGCCAGGATCAAGGTGTAAAACGTGATATTGTTGACCACCCCTTCTTCATGCCCCATGTAGAATACGGCATATAGCTCCGCGCCGATCACGCCCGCGGTGAGGCTTAGCGCATAGGTGACCACCGAAACCCAATTAGACTTCGATACCAGCGGGTCCGACGATTTACGCGGGCGCCGCTTCATAACACCCTCCTCGCCTTCGCTCATGCCAATGGCGAGCGCAGGGAAAACGTCGGTGATCATGTTAAGGAAAAGAATTTGCAATGGCAGCAACGGTAAGGGCAGGTTGGCGAAAGAAGCGATCGCCACGATCATGATCTCGCTCATGTTACACGACAAGAGGTAGATGATGAATGTGCGGATGTTTTCAAAGATCACCCGCCCATACTGCACGGCCGTAACGATCGACGGGAAAGCATCGTCGCGTAAGATCAGGTCGGCAGCTTCTTTGGCAGCTTCCGTGCCGCGTATGCCCATGGCAATGCCGATGTCGGCTTTCTTCAGCGCAGGCGCATCGTTCACGCCGTCGCCGGTCATTCCGACCACCATCTGACGATCCTGGTATAATGTTACAAGTCGTAATTTTTGCGCAGGATCTACGCGCGAGAACACCACGGCATCCGCGATCTTCTGCTGCAGGTCTGCGGGCAGGTCGCCTTCCGGTATATCTTTTCCCTCGACCGTCACGACATCGTCACCTTCGGCCAGGCCCACTTGCCGGGCAATGGCATGGGCGGTGCCCGGGTGGTCGCCCGTCACCATGGCCACCTTGATGCCCGCGGCGTGACAGGCCGCCAGCGCGTCTTTCACGTCGGCGCGGGGCGGATCGATAAAGCCCGCCAGTCCGAGAAATACCAGGCCTTCGGGCACTTCGTCATCTGCGGGTACCCGGTCCGTGCGGCGGTAGGCGAATCCGAGCATACGCAAGCCCTGGCCAGCCAGGTTGTCGGCTTTCTTTTTCCATCCCTCCGGGTCGTTCAACGGCGCCTCATTTCCATCGCGTAGCTCGGCATGACACTTTTCAAGCACAGCCTCGGGCGCACCCTTTACATAGATATAATATTCATTCTCCAGTTTGTGGGTGGATGCCATCATTTTGATATCGGCGTCAAAGGGTAGCTCCGCCACGCGCGGTTGCTCCTGACGAAGCTTGTCGACGTCTTCACCGAGCTCGGCCGCCATACGCAGCAGCGCGACCTCCACCGGGTCGCCTACAGCCTTCTCATCTTTTCCTTCCGCCGGCAGTGCGCTGTTGTTACAAAGCACGGCCACGTATGTAAACATTTTATAGGCTGGTTCCTCTTTCAATCCGTCGCGATTGTGTTGCTCCCCCGTCACCGTCTCGGTACGATTGCCCAATGCCACGACTTGCACATGCATTTCGTTTTCTGTGAGTGTACCGGTCTTGTCGGTAAAAATTACCTCGGTTTCCCCTAAGGTTTGAACCGCCTCGAGCGTCTTTACGACAACTTGTTTATCCGCCAGCCGCAGCATGCCGCGGGCCAGGGCCATGGTCGAAATAACGGGGAGCCCCTCCGGAATCGACGCGATGGCCAGCGCAATGGCGGTCTCGATCATAAACAACCAATTTTCACCGCGCAGTACACCGGCGCCAAAGATCAGTACGGACAAGATCAGCGTCAGCCAGATCAGGCGCTGACTGAGTGCGTGTAATTTTTTATTCAGGGGTGTTGCCTCTTTGTCGGCCTCTTCGGTCATGCGGGCAATCTTGCCCAACTCGGTAGTCTCACCCGTAGCGACGACTACAGCCTGCCCGTTACCACGCCCTACGACCGTGCCTTTGAAGATAGAATTTACACGGTCCGCGGTCCGCGTATCGGCACCGAGCGGCTCTGTGTTCTTTTCGACATCCAGCGATTCGCCCGTCAACGCGGCCTCTTTCACGGCCAGACTATGTTCGAAAATAATCCGCGCATCGGCAGTCACCACATCACCGGCCTCCACAAACAGAATATCACCGGGCACCAGCTCGGATGAATCGATCTCGGTCTTTTTTCCCTGGCGTTGTACTTGGGCCTTCGTGCGAGCCATGCTGCTGAGCTTCTCCATCGACCGCACCGCCTGTCGTTCCATAAAAAAACCGATGAGCGTATTGATCAACACCACGATCATAACAGCAATGCCCTCCAGCAGGTGGTTAAACGCAAAGGCTATGGCCGCCGCCGCGATTAGAATCCACACGATGGGGTTGGCCAACTGGCTTGCCAGCATCCTCCACACGCTCGCCTTCTTTTTCTCCTCCAGGGTATTTTTTCCATATTGATCTTGCCGGCGACGGACCTCGTCGGCAGAAAGCCCCTGCGATGCATCCGTCTTCAAGGCCTGTAGCACCTCGTCGGCAGATCGTACAAAATACTCGCGCTGAATCTCCATTACCCAAAATATAATAAATAACTGTTCCTCTCCACCACCCGTGCTTAACTGCATACGGTTGCAGTCCCCTCAAAATCGATGTTTTTACATACAGTCATTAAACAGCGACAGTGTTTTAACAGGCATTTGAAAATTCCCCGCCCCCTCCCCATATTCGCACACGAATTACGCATGACCCGCTTCCAACCGATCTACGACATTGCCGAGCTGTGTGCACGCAAAGGGGTCACCCAAGCTGTGCTTTGCCCTGGCTCCCGTTGCGCCCCCCTCACGCTGGCCTTTGCCCGCCATCCCGCTATTGCCACACGCACCTTTGGCGACGAGCGTAGCGCGGGGTTTGTCGCCCTGGGCATCGCCCAACAGAAAAAGGCGCCGGCAATTCTTGTTTGTACGTCAGGGTCAGCCGCTTACAACTTTGCCCCCGCCGTGGCAGAAGCGTGGTTCAGCGAAACGCCGCTGGTAGTGTTTACCGCCGACCGGCCCGCCGAATGGGTCGGTCAGCACGACGGCCAGACCATCCACCAGCCCGGCATCTTTGGCCGCCATGTCAAGCAATCATTCCAGCTGCCTGCTGACTATCAGCACCCCGACAGTGCCTGGGCCGTCAACCGCATCGTCAACGAGGCCATTAACCTCTCCTTCCAGGAGCCCAAGGGCCCCGTGCATATCAACGCGCCCTTTCGCGAGCCGCTATACCCCGCGGCCGGCGAAGCCATTGCGTTCAGCGCCGAAGTACGCGTGATGGACGAATTCTCGTCTACCTTCACGCTCACCGAGGAGCAGAAAAAAGTCATCGCCGCCGAGTGGAGTCAATATCATAACATCCTCATCGTGACAGGCCAGCAGGAGTACGACCGTCTGCTGACCGACACCCTGCGCAACTTCTTTAAGCAACACAACGTACCTATTGTGGGCGATATCACGTCCAACCTGCACGGCGTTGAAAAGCTGGTGCGTCACGCCGACACCTTTCTGGGACACGCCACTGAAGATGTACGGAAGACGTTGCAGCCCGACCTGCTCATCACCTTTGGCAAGTCGGTGTTGTCCAAACAGCTCAAGCTCTACTTGCGCAAGCACGCCCCCGGGGCACACTGGCACCTGCAGCCGTCAGGCATGGCGGCCGATGCCTTTCAGAGCATCACGCGGGTGTTTAATGCCAACCCCGTCGATTTCTTTTTATACCTCAGCGCCCTGCCGCAGGGCGCTACCTTCGAAACGCAGAAACAAAACAACTTCAACAAGTTCTGGGAAGTGGAAGAGCGTCGCGCCCTGCGCACATTGGAAGACTTCTTTCCGCAGCCTGAATTTGGCGAGCTGGAATTGGTGCGCGAGGTACTGCAAGCATTACCCGAAGGCAGCAACCTGCACCTGGCCAACAGCATGAGTGTGCGCTATGCTAACTTTATCGGCTTGACCGCGAAACAAAAAAGCATTCAGGTATTTGCCAACCGCGGCACGAGCGGCATTGATGGTTGCACAAGTACCGCCGCAGGCCACACGCTTTCCAATGACCGTCCCAACGTGTTGATCACTGGCGACATGGCGTTCTTCTACGACCGCAATGCGTTCTGGCATAATTACCCGCTCCCGAATCTACGCGTGGTTTTGCTCAACAACCACGGCGGTGTTATCTTCAAAATGATCGATGGCCCCGGCGACCTGCCCGAGACCGCCGAATACTTTGTAACCCGCCAGAAGCTCAACGCCCGTAAGCTCTGCGAGGAACACGGCATCAGCCACCTGGCGCTCGACAGCAAACGCAAGCTGCGCAACCTGTTAAAAGACTTCCTGGAATTCGACGGTCAGACCAAGATCCTGGAGCTGGAAACCGACACGTCGGTCAATAAGAATCTATACGAACATTTGAAACATCAATTAAAAAAGAGCTATGAGCTTTAAATACGACTGGAAGCCCGTCAAGGAGTATAAAGATATTCTCTTCCACAAGTTCGAAGGCATTGCCCGCATCAGCATCAACCGCCCGCAGGTACACAACGCCTTTACCCCCCTGACCGTACAGGAAATGATCGACGCCATGTACCACTGCCGCGAAGACGCAGACGTGCGTGTGGTGATCCTGACCGGCGAAGGTGGCAAAGCCTTCTGCAGCGGGGGTGACCAAAGCGTGCGCGGCCATGGTGGTTATGTAGGCCCCGACGCAACGCCCCGGCTAAACGTACTCGACCTGCAGAAGATGATCCGCTCCATCCCGAAGCCTGTTATCGCCGCCGTGGCGGGATGGGCGATCGGCGGCGGCCACGTACTGCACGTCGTGTGCGACCTGACCATTGCGGCCGAAAATGCACGGTTCGGTCAAACCGGCCCGAAGGTCGGAAGCTTTGACGGTGGCTTTGGCGCGTCTTACCTGGCGCGCATCGTCGGACAGAAAAAGGCCCGTGAAATTTGGTTCCTCTGCGACCAGTACGACGCCCAGGAAGCCCTCGACATGGGCCTGGTGAATAAAGTCGTTCCGCTGGAAATACTGGAAGAGACCTACGTAGCCTGGGCCCGCAAGGTCATGGCCAAAAGCCCGCTGGCCATCCGCATGCTGAAAAGCTCGTTCAATGCCGAGCTCGACGGCCAGGCCGGCATCCAGGAGCTCGCTGGAAATGCCACCTTGCTGTATTACCTCAGCGAAGAGGCGAAAGAAGGCAAAAATGCGTTCCTCGAAAAACGCGATCCAGATTGGTCAAAGTACCCGCAATTCCCTTGATAGTATTGGGTAAGTTGTTCATCTTTAGGGACGAACAACTTACCCAATGAAAATTGAGAAGCTTGAGATTTTGCGAAGTATTGCCGAACTGGCCTATGTCATCGCAAAAGCCGACAAGGGCCTGAGCTCGGAAGAGCGCATCGCTTTCCACAAGATCATCCAGAACGAGCTGGAGTACGATTCCTGGGCCGCCCAAAGCCGGTTCGAATTACTGGACGAGGTCATTCAACCCTCGGCAGAGAAGGCCTATAACGAAGCCATCCACGACTTCCGGAAATATAAGGATCATGCGCTCTCGCAAGAGCTGAAAGAAAAAGCCATCCGCGTCATGACCCAGGTGGCTGAAGCGTGCAGTGGTATACATGAAAATGAGCTCGAGATCATCGAACGATTCAAAAAAGATATCAACTACGGAGGCTGACGAATACCCCTATCCCACCCTGTGGTTAAACGGCCGTGACGTGGCTCTGGCCGACGTGCTGACGGGCGACCTCACTTCGTTGGCGACTACACCGTTTGAAGAAAGTACCCTGGACTTTGTCCGTGCCTGGCTGCACGGCGACACAACATTTGCCTTGCACACCAGCGGCTCTACCGGCACGCCCAAGCCCATTACCGTTTCGCGGCAACAAATGCTGACCAGCGCTACCCTCACGGCCCAGGCCCTGGGACTCCTGCCGGGCTATACCGCGTTGGTCTGTCTCGACACACGCTATATAGCAGGTAAAATGATGCTGGTGCGTTGCCTGACGACCGGTATGCGTATCGTTGCCGTCACGCCCACCGCCAATCCGTTGGCTGCCGTGCCCACAAACCGGACAATAGACTTTACCGCCCTCGTGCCCTACCAGGTATACGCCATGTTGGACTCGCCCGAGAGAGCACGGCTCGGGGCCATTCGCCATACGTTGATCGGGGGTGCTGCCCTTGACCTGCATGCGCTGCCGGCATTAGCAACACTCCCCGGCCGGTTCTACGCAACCTATGGCATGACCGAAACCATCTCGCATATAGCGCTTCAACAACTCAACGGTCCCGACGCGTCATCCGTATTCCGGGCAATGCCGGGCGTTATTCTGACCCTCGACGAGCGTGGCTGCCTGGTTATTCATGCGCCCCATGTGCCACAATCGATTATCACCAATGATCTGGTAAAAATCATGGCACCCGACGCCTTCCAGTGGCTGGGCCGTTGGGACAATATTATTAATAGCGGCGGTGTAAAAATTATACCGGAGAAAGTAGAGGAAGCCGTCGGTGCAGTACTGCTTGGGTTGAATATTGCACGTTCGTTTATCGTCTGCGGATTACCCGACCCCAGGCTGGGGCACAAATTGACACTTATTATTGATGGCATGGAATTTACTCCCCAGCAGTGGAACGTTATCCTGGCGAAACTTCAGGAAGCGCTGCCGGCGTATGAAGTACCCAAAGACCACCTCTCCGTTCCAGCCTTCCGGTATACCGATACCGGTAAGATACACAGACAAAAAACGATTGAAATTGTTACAAAACCTTACTAAAGGTTACATACACCTGACATGGTGTATCCACGGTAACACTTTTGAAAAAACCGCGTTTTTCCCCTTTGTGCATCTAAAAAGCGGGCTAAGCGTTTAAACTTTTAAATAATTTTAAAATGAAAGGTTACATCCGTGTCATTTTTTTTATTTAGCTTTGGTTTGTCTATTTAGTAAGTTGGCTTTAAAGATCTCTTCTTTAATCTACTCCCGATCTTTAAAGCAGCATCTTAAGGTATTTAAACATTTAATACCATGAAGAAGGTATTGGTTATTGAGGACGACGTGCCTCTATGCTGGCTTTTAGAGAGGATACTGAAAAACAATTATGAGGTCGTTATTATGAACGACGGTATGGAGGCCTGGTCATGGCTTACCGACGGGCACATTCCCGATCTCATCATCTCCGATCTCAAAATGCCTTCTCTGGATGGCTTGGAGCTGTTGGAAAATCTAAGTACTAGCGGGTTATTCAAAAACATTCCCGTGATTATCCTGTCAGGATACGAAGATACCAACAAGCGCAAGCAATGCCTGGATCTGGGAGCTTTCACATATTTGGTGAAGCCCTTCGAGCCACAGTCCCTGGTGACTGAAGTGAAACGTGCGTTATCCGCAAGTAAGGAGAAACTGTTTTCGTAAAAAAGTATGGACGTAGCTTTACAACTCAACGTTCAGGAACCCCTGAACCCTTCCGTGTCAACTACCATGAAAGTGCAGGCTTTCACCCGCCACATTTTGCGGGTAGGCTTTATCTCTGTCACTCCCGACTACGAGTACGGTAAAGACGAGATACTATTTACCAACAGCACTGCTAAAGCCGTGCAACAACACCTCGCTTCCGGCGAAAAGTTCGACGCCGTCTTCATTAGCCCCGACCAGGGCCAGACGGACATCGCGTTGGTAAAAGACTTTGCCAAAGAATACGCCCTGCCAGTAGTCCTGTATTCGGCTAAGTTCGATGCCGACTGCAAAGAGATTGCCCTCAAGCGTGGCATGGACGACTACTTCTATGGCAACATCACCGCGGCGTCGTTAAAACGCCTCGATTTTATATACAAGCTCAAAACGTATAAAAACAAACGCGGTAACAAACCCTATGCCGCGCCGCAGGTGGCCGACGTGCCCAAGATCAAGCTGTGGGCGCTCAAGCGTACGTTCGATATCATTATCTCTGGCGGCATGATCGTGGCGTTGTTGCCCATCATGATCATCACGGCAATCCTGATCAAGCTGGATTCGAAAGGCCCGATTTTCTACATCGCCAAGCGCGCTGGCTCAGGCTATAAAATCTTTGACTTCTATAAATTCAGAAGTATGCGTACGGGCGCTGATGCCGAGCTGCAAAGGCTGACGCACTTGAACCAGTATACCGAGAGCGCCGAGCAAAGTGTATTCTATAAGATCAAGAACGATCCGCGTGTAACACGCCTCGGCCAGTTCCTGCGCGATACCAGCCTGGATGAGCTGCCGCAGCTTTTCAATGTACTCAAAGGAGATATGTCGCTGGTCGGCAATCGTCCTCTCCCCTTGTACGAGGCCGAAAAACTGACCAAAGATCAAATCGCCTGGCGCTTCCTGGCGCCCGCCGGTATCACCGGTCTCTGGCAGGTGAC
The DNA here is from genome assembly GCF_018598175.1 of Dawidia cretensis. Classification (GTDB taxonomy): domain Bacteria; phylum Bacteroidota; class Bacteroidia; order Cytophagales; family Cyclobacteriaceae; genus Ohtaekwangia; species Ohtaekwangia cretensis. Next base: position 64,773 of record NZ_JAHESE010000014.1, on the reverse strand, counting down.
CAAACGTGGCAAAGACAACATGTCGGAAGAAGAACGCATTCAGCTCGACATGGAGTATGCCATGAAGAACTCTTTCCTGTATGACTTAAAAATTCTTTTCAGCACCATCCCCGCCCTGCTCCAAAAAGTGCAGGCATAGCGATGCAGAATTTTGTACCTAGATGTTAGTACTGGAAATTATTCTACTGGTTTACTTTGGCTTTGTCGTATTTCACAACTTTTTCTTCTCAGCCATTAGTTTTATATACCGTGAAGATCGCTTCTTTAAAGGCACGGTAAACAAACACAGCCGCATCGCTGTACTGATACCCTCCTATAAAGAAGATGGTGTCATTGTCAGCACCGCTGAGCTGGCGGTACGGCACAACTACCCGCCGGAAGCCTTCACCGTCTTCGTCATTGCCGACTCACTGCAACCCGCCACCGTGCAGGCCCTGCAGCAAACCGGCGCTACGGTATTTGAAGTATCGTTCGAGAAAAGTACGAAAGTACGCGCCCTGCAATTTGCCCTCGCCAAAATAGAAGGCTATGACCTCGCCGTCATACTCGACGCCGACAACGTGATGAAAGAAGGCTTTCTCGCGAAGATCAATCAAGCCTTCAACAATGGGTTTCTCAACCTGCAAGGTCGCCGTGTGGCTAAGAACAGCGACACACCGATGGCGTATCTCGATTCCATCAGCGAGGCTATCAACAACCAGATCTTCCGCAAAGGGTATAACGCCGTGGGCCTCTCGTCGTCGCTGATCGGTTCGGCCATGGCATTCCCCTTCCAGCCCTTCCGCGACCACATCAACGCCATGGACTCCGTAGGCGGCTTTGATCGCGAGCTGCACCTCCGCCTGCTGACAAAAAAACAACGGATCTACTATCTGGAAAGCGCCGAAGTATATGACGAGAAGACCCGTCAGGCAGAAGCCTTTTCGAATCAACGCCGCCGTTGGCTCTCCAGCCAGTTTGTATACCTGCAGCGCAACTTCACGAAAGGTGTACGTGCACTCCTCAAAGGTGACTTTATCTTCTTCGAGGCATCGGTACTAAGCAACCTGTTGCTGCCGCGAATTCTGACGCTGGGCTGCCTGCCGATCCTGGTTATCGTGTTTACCCTGCTGCGTCACTACCTCGTGCTCGGGTATACCTGGACGTGGGCATATGCCATCCTGTATGTGGCGGCCCTGGTCATTGCCGTTCCGACGAAGTACTTTGACAAAAAGCTCCTCACTGCCGTGGCCAGTCTGCCCAAAGCCTTTGCACTCATGTTCTTCAACCTGTTCCGGTTGAAGAATGCCAATAAGAAATTTATCCACACACCGCATTCCACTACTACGGTAGAATCAAAAAAATAAAGCGATGAAACAGCAACCCCTTGTCTCCATTATCCTGATCAACTACAACCAGCTGCCCGTTACACTAGAATGTCTCGAGTCGCTCAAACGGTTGACGTATACCAACTACGAGGTCATTCTCGTAGACAATGCTTCTAAAGAGAACCCTTCGAAGATTGTAAAAGAAAAATACCCGCACGTACGCATGATCGTGACCGACGCCAACCTCGGCTTCACAGGGGGTAACAACATTGGGTTAAAGATTGCCAAAGGCGATTACTTCTTCATTCTCAACAACGATACCGAGATTGCCAGTACCAATCTGTTGGAAAAGCTCATCGAGCCGTTTGAGAAAGACCCTTCTATTGGCATGGTCAGCCCGAAAATTCGCTACTTCTCCCACCCCGACATCATTCAATACGCGGGCTATACCAAGATCAACCCCTTCACGGGTAAGAATCGCCAGGTCGGCGAGAAAGAAGAGGACAAAGGCCAACACAACGTGTCCGGCTATACAGACTACGCCAACGGTGCAGCCATGCTTGTGAAACGCGAGGTAGCCGACCGCGTTGGCGTATTCCCCGATCACTTCTTTATTTACTACGAAGAGCTTGACTGGTCGTCACAGACTGTAAAGCATGGCTATAAGATCTTCTATCAATCAGAGGTCTTTATCTATCACAAAGAGTCCATCACCATGGGCAAAGCCAGCGCGATCAAGACCTACTACAACAATAAGAACCGTATTCTGTTCATGCGCAGGAACTCCAACAGCTTCCAGCTGTCGTGTTTCCTCGCATTCCTGGTGACGTTTACCATTCCCAAAAATACGTTATCCTTCCTGTTCTCCGGGCAGTTCGAGCACCTGCGTTCGTTCTATCGCGGCGTGTTCTGGAACGTCAGGAACATGAACCTCTACAAACACGAGCCATTGAATAAATCACTGGCCACGGTAGAACCTCCTAAACAAGTACTCTAACCCTCTTCGGCAACATGTGTGGCATTAGTGGCTTTATCGACTTTACGGGCAAGAGCGGCCGCGACGTACTCGTCGGCATGGTCGACTGTCTTACCCACCGCGGTCCTGATGACTCCGGCTATCACGTCGTACAACACGACAACTATACGCTCGGCCTCGGGCAACGGCGCCTGTCTATCCTGGACCTTTCGCCACTCGGCCACCAACCCATGTTCTTTGAGAACCTTGGCATTGTTTTCAACGGCGAGATCTACAATTTCCAGGAAATCCGTCAGGAGCTGATCGCACAAGGCCATTCGTTTATCAGCGGTGGTGATACGGAGGTTATCCTGAAAGCCTTCAAGACCTGGGGACCGGCCTGTGTGCAACGTTTCATCGGCATGTTTGCCTTTGTGCTGCACGACACCCATACCAACAAAGTATATGTTTACCGCGATCGGGCGGGCGTGAAGCCGCTGTTCTACTACTGGCACAATAACCTGTTCTTGTTTTCGTCAGAGCTCAAAAGCTTTCACCGTCACCCGGCCTTTGAAAAGACAATAGACTACAACCACCTGGCGCTGTACTTACAATACAACTATGTACCGGGACCGTATTCCATCTTCAAAAATACCACCAAGCTCAGCCCGGGGCACTACTTGGAGATCGACCTGCAAAAGCGCAGCGTTGTAACGCACCAGTACTGGAATGTGCTCGACTACTACAACCAGGAGAAGCTGAAAATCTCCAAAGAGGAAGCCATCGAAGAAACCGAACGCCTCCTCAAATCGGCATTCGAATACCGCATGGTATCCGACGTACCGGTGGGTGTATTTTTGAGCGGTGGCTATGACAGTACAGCCATTGCTGCTTTGCTGCAAAAAGGACGCACCGAAAAGATCAAGACCTTTACCATCGGCTTTGACGTCGAAGGATTTGACGAAGCGCCGGAAGCCAGAAAAATTGCCAACTTCCTGGGTACGGATCATACCGAGCACTATTGCACACCAGCGGAAGCATTCGCCATCATCCCCACCCTGCCCGACATCTACGACGAGCCCTTTGCCGATAACTCTACCGTCCCCACGGTGCTGGTATCCAAGCTGGCGCGCCAGTCGGTAAAAGTAGCATTGTCTGGCGATGCCGGCGACGAGATCTTCGGCGGGTACTATAAATTCATCCAGTCCGTCGAGCTCACCTCGCAGTTACCCAAGCCGGTGCAGCGCACCCTGGCCGGGGTTATGAGCATGGTAAATCCGGAGAAGTTGCCGTACCTGAAAGACCAATATAACTTCTCGACACGCTACGAGAAAGTATCCGAGATCTGGCGCTCAGGCAATCCGTTGACGGCGCTGAAGCAGATCAGTCACTATATCACCGGCAGCGAGCTGAAGCGTTACCTCAAGCACAGTTTCCTGCTGCCACCGACAGACTTCGACCTGGAAAAGGACATGCTCGATAACAACGATGCCTTCAACAAAATGCTGGCCATCGATTATCGCACGTTCCTGGTTGACAATAACCTGGTAAAAGTAGACCGCGCCACGATGTCCGTAGGCCTGGAAGGACGCGAGCCCTTCCTCGACCACCGCCTCATCGAGTTTGTATCGCGGCTCCCGTCGTCGTACAAAATACATGGCAAGGAAAAGAAAGTGATCTTGCGTGACATCGTACACCGGCATGTGGACAAGGCACTGATGGACCGGCCGAAGAAGCCCTTCATCGCGCCGCTGACCGTATGGTTCCGCCAGGAATTAAAAGATTACTTCCTGCATTACCTCAGCGAAGAAAACTTAAAGAAGGGCGACTTCTTTAACCCGGCACCGATCATCGCATTACGCGATCGCTATTTGAGCGGCGCCCAGGTAAACCACCAGAAGCTCTGGAACATCCTGATCTTCCAGATGTGGAAAGACAAATGGCTATAACAACAGTATTTTAATATAACTCTTACCATTTCCTTATTATGGCTAAATCACTCATCACCGGCGGAGCCGGCTTCATCGGTTCACACGTTGCCAGACATTGCCTGGCTGCCGGTCACCAGGTCATCGTTCTCGACGACCTCAGCGGCGGTTTTGAAGACCATATTCCCGCTGGCGCCACGTTTATAAAGGGCTCTATTACCGACGAACAACTCATCTCGAAGCTGTTTGCCGAGCACAAATTTGACTATGTATACCACCTGGCAGCATATGCCGCCGAAGGTCTGTCGCACTTCATCCGTCGCTTCAACTATAACAACAACCTGATCGGCAGCGTCAACCTGATCAACGAGTCGGTAAAACACGATGTAAAATGCTTTGTCTTTACCTCTTCCATCGCGGTATACGGCCCCGGCCAGGTGCCGATGACCGAAGACATGGTGCCTACCCCGGAAGATCCGTACGGTGTGTCAAAATACGCTGTAGAGCTTGACCTCAAGGCCGCCCACGAAATGTTCGGTCTCAATTATGTAGTATTCCGTCCGCACAACGTATACGGCGAGAACCAAAACATCGGCGACAAATACCGCAACGTGATCGGTATCTTCATGAACCAGATCATGCAGAACCTGCCAATGACCATATTCGGTGATGGTACACAAACCCGCGCCTTCAGCTACATCGACGACGTGGCCATTCCGATCGCCAAATGTGTCGACGTAAAAGAAGCCTACAACGAAGTATTTAACATCGGTGCAGACAAGCCCTATACCATCAACGAGCTGGTGGACGTAGTGAGCAAACACCTCGACGCAAAACCGAATGTAAAACACCTGCAGGCGCGCAAAGAAGTATTGCACGCATACTCCAGCCACGAGAAGAGCCACCGCGTCTTCAAGACCGGTGATCCTGTAACACTCGACGCAGGCATTGGCAAAATGGCCGCCTGGGCGAAGAAAGTAGGCAGCCGTGCAAGCCAGGAGTTTGGCAACATCGAGATCAATAAAAACCTGCCGGAAGGATGGACCAAAAAGTCCTGAAGCGACCGCTGAAGGTGCTTCTTTCGATCCGGCAGGGTCAGGTCGGAGGCGGTGAATCACACGTACTGGAGCTGGTAAGAGGGTTTGACAAATCCCTGGTCGAACCCGTTGTACTCAGCTTCACCGACGGCGAAATGATTGACCGCCTTCAGGCCATGAATACCCCCGTACAGGTTATTCCCACCACCACGCCCTTTGACGTGCGTGTGTGGGGTAAAGTAAAACAGTTTCTGCGCGACACCGCGCCCGACATTGTCCATGCCCACGGCACCCGTGCCGCGTCCAACCTGTTCTGGTCTACCCGTGCCCTAAACCTCCCGTTGTTATATACTGTGCACGGCTGGTCGTTTCATAAAACGCAGTCCAAAACAACCTACTATACCCGTCTCTATACCGAGAAGTTTATCACCCGGCAGGCAGCCCGCAACATCTGCGTTTCCAACAGCAACGAAGCGGATGGAAAGAAGCTCTTCGGTCTGAAGAAATCAATGGTGATTCACAATGGCGTCGACCTCAACAAATTCGACCCCACGCGTACACACTCTGATGTTCGACAGGAGTATGGCATCCGTCCCGACGAGATTCTGATCGGCTATATCTCACGGGTGACCTACCAAAAGAACCCGCTCAATTTCATTCGTGCCATCGCGCTGCTCAAAAAAGACATCCAGAATAGTAAAGTACTGATGGTGGGCGACGGCGACATGAAAGACGAAGCGCTCGCACTGGCCACCGAACTTAACTTGCTGGAGACGATCATATTCATCAAATTCCGCAGCGACGTACCCGCAATCCTGAAAGCGTTAGACATCTTCTGCCTGCCATCGTGGTGGGAAGGATTTTCCATTGGCTTGCTGGAAGCCATGGCCATGAACAAATGCGTCGTCTGCAGCAGCGTAGACGGCAACAAAGAAATCGTATCCGACAAATCCACCGGTTATTTTATCCCCCCCGAAGACCCGCAGCAAATGGCCAACACGTTGGCATATCTCTGCCGGCATCCCGACGTACGCGCGCAAGCAGCAGAGAAGGGACAGCGTCTGGTGCGTGAAGAGTTCTCGGCCACGACAATGATTCGTCGGGTGGAAGACCTGTACCGCGACACCGTGACACAGTCTTAGTCGCAAGGATATTCATATTCCTCTTCCGGCAGCCCCTCCCTCGAACGCGTTAATGGCAGCTTGTTTTCATCATAGGTATACTCGAAGGTCTCCTCCCCAATATCGGGAATGTTGATCAGCGTCACGTTGTTCCGGCTCATGTTGTTTTCGGGCATGTAGTACTGCCAGTACGATCCCGTCAACCCGGTTAACCGGTACACGTTCACCGCAGTATCATATTCATAGGATTGCGAGAAGACAGGAGATCCGCCCGGCGCTTTGTATTCCTGATATGTGATGTTGCCGGCTGCATTATAGTGATAAATAAGGGTCCCTGTGACCTGATCGGACGTATTGATCAGCTCCATTTCGGTGATCTGATCGCCGGTCTTATAGTATCTATTCTTGCCCACCAGGACTGCCGGCGGGTTGTCGCTCGACTGATAATTATATGAATATCTCGACTCGACGATCACGCCGGCTGTCGGGTAGGTAAACGTAGTTCGTTGGACCTTGCGCTCGATATCATCCAGGTACCTGTAAAATTCAATCCAAACCAGCTGGCCGCTGGTATATCCGTAAAAGGCGGTATAATCTTCGTTCGGATCGAATTCTGAGAAAAACTCCGTATAGTCGATTCCTAACGGATCATCGGTATAATACACGTTCATCCTCCCCAGGAATGCCGGCAACTTTGACGGCAGGCATTCCACCACCGATACGGAGGTCACCGTCACGACGTACTGCTGCGTACTCGCATCCTCGGCTGTGACGGTATACGTCACCGGGTTTGTAAAATCTTGTACAACACCCGACGCCGGTGAAATGGTCGCCCCTTCCGAAACCGTGATGGTCGGAGTCAGTGCCGTGATGTCGGTAAGTTCCTGGGGCACGGTGACGGCGATGGTCTTCGCAGGTTCATTGATCGTACCCGGTATTGGCGGGTCGAAGTCGGCAAACGTAAACGTCACAATCGCCTTCGCATCGCTCTCGTCTACCGGACCGGGATCAGGATCGGGGTCCGGGTGCTCGCCGCTATCATCTGAACAGGACAGCAGGACGGCAGAGCACATCATAATCATCAATAGGTAGATTAATCTTGTCTTGAGCATAACATTATTAATTTTTAACGTGATGAAGTGAATCTTAAAAAAGGAAGTTAGTGAATATACAAAATTTGCCGGAAAGAGTCCTGCCTTCGGCGACTAAAGACGAAACGCATGTTCGCACAACCTTTTCCGCTCCCAAAATGATCCGTACCTTGGCAAGCGTGTATCCGCAACCGTGCGTGCATAACAATTCAGAGATACTACTATGAACCCCAGCATTGGATTTATCGGGCTTGGCAACATGGGCTACCCTATTGCCAAAAACCTCATCGAGCAAGGCTTCCCTGTAAGCCTGTATAACCGCACGCCCGAAAAGCTCCGCGACCTCGTGACCCTGGGCGGCCGTGTCGCCCAAACACCTATAGCAGCCGCATCATCCGCCGCCGTCGTCATGACCATGCTCAGTGACGATGCCGCCGTAACCGCCGTCGTTGACCAGATACTCCCCTCGCTCCAACCCGGCACAGTGTTCCTCTCCCTCAGCACCATCAAAGCGGAAACTGCCCAGACCCTCGCCGACCGCTGTCGCACCCGTGGTGTGCACTACGTAGCCTCCCCGGTGATGGGTCGCCCACCGGCTGCTGCGGCACGACAATTGTCCATCCTGCTGTCAGGTGATGCCGGAGCAAAGACACTGATCGCTCCGATCGTCGCGGCCATCGGCCAGCGAAGCTTCGACTTTGGCGCTGAGCCCGGCACAGCCCACACAGTGAAGCTGATGCTAAACTTCATGGTCTTCACAGTAGTGGAGATGTTGAGCGAAGTAATGCTGATGGCGGAGAAAGCTGGTATTGATAAAGCAGCCTTTCTGGACACCATGCTGAACACCATCTACGGCGCCCCCGTGTTCAAGAACTACGGAACCCTGATCGTGCAGGAAAGCGACGTTCCCAACGGTTTTGCGACCGCACTGGCCAACAAAGATCTACGCCTCGCACAAGAGACCGCCGCGGCGTTGGGAGTCAAGCTACCGCTAGCGGAATTAGTAAGAGCACACTTTGAAGAAATGATTGCCGAAGGCAAAGGCGACAAAGATGTTTCAGGACTGATCACGCATTTGCGTGGATAAAACCGGTTAGTGAATTCCACCACCCACGCAGCATCACAGCCCAAACTTTACGGGCACCGTCATGCGGATCTTAATAGGTTTTCTTTCGTCGCTCGTAGTTGCCGGTATCCAGCGGGGCATCTTCTTCAAAGCTTCCATCGCGTTTTCATCGCACTCCGTACAAATTCCCTTCACAACGGCAAAATCTGTCAAAGATCCATCCGGATGGACTGTAAATCCAATATATACAGATCCCTCAATACACAGTCGTCCATGCCCCGGGTATTTTACATTCTTCTTTACAAATTTCTTATACTCCCCTACTCCACCGGGAAATTGTGCAGGGTGCTCAACAATGCAAATTATTTTACTGGTAGAATCTTGTTCCTGAGCCAGTGTTGGCACAGCGGATAGTAGCACGTATATAGTCAGAACAGTAATTGCTTTCATATTCTTTCAATCCTGTTCTGACTATAAAGTCACGTAACACCGGTACCGGCTACCGTGGCGGGTTACCGGAGGAGTACTACCTGGCCGTAGGCGTGTTTGCTGACGGTTAGGGGCTTACCGTCGGTGAAGTGGCCCTGGAGAGTCCAGGTGTAGGTACCGGCGGGCATGTCGCGGCCCTGGTAGCGGCCGTTCCAGCCTCGTTCGGTAGCTTCGGTGATGTCGGTTGTTTGGAAGACTTCGTGGCCGTCGGCGCTGTATACGCTAAAGCGTATGTCGGCAACATCGGCGGTGCGTACGCAAAGCGCGTCGTTGGCGCCGTCGCCGTTCGGAGAAAACAGCGTGGGGAGGAAAACGGTGTGAGGGTCGTCTGTCCCCGGCTCTGGGGCTATGGTTACGGTGAAGGTAATAGTGGTTTCATCGTCGCCGCCACGCAGCGTGCCGCCGTCGTCGCGGACTACGATGGTGACGGTTACGGTGCTGGCAGCGGCAGGTATCAGTGACACTGTCGCGGTACCGTCGTCGTGCAGGGTAACCGACGGGTTGGGCAGCAGTAAGCGCGTGTCGGAAGAGGCTGCTACTGTCAGGTGCTGGTGGTCTTCGTTGGGGCCGGGATGGAGCCCTGTGAGTGTGAGCTCAACGGGTGAGCTACCTGCTACAAGAGTGATGTCTTCTACGGCGTCTATCAGCGGTGCATCGTTCACCGGCTGGATGCTGACCACAAAGGTTACAGGTGCGCTTTGATCCACGCCGCCGTGTGCGGTGCCGCCATTGTCTTTCAATACAACCGTTACGGTGGCGTCACCCCAGGCATTCGGGGCGGATTGAACCAGGAATTTTCCCATGGCGTCGATGGCAGGTTGTATGGAGAACAATGCCGGGTTGCTGTTGCTCACCAGAAAGGCCAGGGTTTGACTGGACTCGCTGGGCGGTCCGGCGGAGATGTTTGTGGCTATTGTCAACGGGTTGTCGGCGAGTGGATCGTCTTCATAGATCCAAACAAGCTCGGCGTCTTTTGTAAAGGATGGTACATGATTGGCCACCGGCACGGCGCTGTTCGGGAACCAGAATATTCTACCGTTATTGAGGGAGGCCGCCATGATATCCATGTCGCCGTCATTATCCATATCGGCGGCACGAATTGTCATCATATAATCTACGGCGCCCGTTGACACAACACGGCCGGTAAACACTTCCGCTCCATTATTTTCGTACCATATAATCCGATTGGCGTTTGAGCTCCACCCGATCAGGTCCATGTCGCCATCACCGTCGATATCGGAGGCCTCGATGGCCCGTCCGCCAGAGTAAATTCCCCCCAGCGTGATGGCGTTATGAATGATAAATGTTTGTGATCCGTCATTTTCATGCCAGAAGCTCTCACCCGAGGAGTCACTGTTAGAGATCACATCCATGTCGCCATCGCTATCCAGATCCGTGGCATATACCCATCTTGGATATCGCACCGTGGTGCTGATGGTATAAGAGGTAAAGCCCGCAGCCTGGCGATTCTCATGCCAGGCAACGTTACCATTATTCAACACATAACCGGATGACACCAAGTCAAGATCGCCATCGCCATCCATGTCAGCGGCTTGCAAGCAATTCACGCCCACGACGCCCGTCGCGAGAGTTTGGGCGGTAAATACTCCGGCCCCGTCATTTCTGTACAAAACGATCTTATTAACTGTTTCGCAGGCCGCGAGCACATCTGTATCGCCGTCGCCATCCACGTCGGCGGTATAGACAAATGAAACCGGCTCTCCAGACGCGAGTGTACGGGGGGTAAACACCTGCGCCCCGTTATTTTCTAACCAGATAAGTTTGCTGTCCCAGGGGGAGGTGAGCACGATGTCCACATCGCCATCATCATCCAGATCGGCGGCGCGAAGGGACGTAGGCGAGGTTGAGCCTGTGGGAGTAATTTGATGGGGAATGAGCGTTTGCGAGCCGTCATTTTCGTACCATGACACGAGATTATTATTCAGGCCCGTCGCCAGCATGTCGAGGTCGCCATCGCCATCCAGGTCTACCGGGTAAACATCATGCGCACTTTGGGCATTTGTTTCGATGGCGGGAATCGTCACGAATGCGGGCACTACGGCAGCAGAAACCACGGTAAACTGCCAGGTATATCCGGACAACGGCAGGCCCAGACCCGCTGTGAGCGTAACGGTCACTACCTCACCGGCATAAAAGTCGCGTGTAGGATTGAAGGTGACAGTGGTGGTACCGCCGCCCGTAAATATACCGGCCACGCGACCGCTCTGCGCGCCGTTCACGGTAAAGTTCGCGCCATGTACGACTGCCATGGGGATGGCCCCATCGAAGGTCACGACAATGTCGGATGACGGACCGACCCGCTGCGCATTGGCCTCGGGAGAAACGGCGGTAACATTCGCGGCCTGCAGGCGTGCGGTTTGAAATAAGCATCCCGTCAGTACTACAATCCGCAAGGATCTGATGATGCGACGATGGTTTATGGCTAATGTCATCTGTATATCCTGTTACTTCTTAATCCATTCAAATTCAACCCGGCGATTCTTTTGGCGACCGGCGTCGGTCGCGTTAGAGGCGATAGGCTGTCTATCGCCCATGCCGATCAATTCAAGCTGCCGCTCTGGCACTCCTTTTTCGATCAGGATTTTTGCTACCGCCTGAGCACGCTCGTAGGAAACTCTTTCCCTGACCGGTCGTTCTCCCAGGGCAGCGCTATGCCCAATGATCTTCAATGTATATTCCGGATGATCCTTTAATAGGGTAGCCAGATCTTCAAGCGCTGCCTGACTTTGCGCAGGCACTTTGTTGCTGCCCGGCTCAAACGCAATAGCAGACGGCACCGGCGGTTGAGGTTTTTCGGCTTCTGGCGTCGGCTGAACCTGCTCAGGAGCCTGCGGGGCAACCGGCGTAGAAGACTGTACGGTATCCGCCTTCTGTGTAGGAGCCGGCGGCGTGGACGACTGCGCGGAATCCGGCTCGTGTCCCGGGGCCACCGGCGTTTTCGCGGCAGAAGAGAATGCCCCGCGCGACTTCAATCGCTCTTTGCGATTCATGCGCCAACCCAGCACAATCTCGACAGCGTTGTTGATATTCGCATCCAGGTTGGAAGCGATGGAAAAGTCCATGGAGGCGCCGATGATGTAAGCTTTGTAGTTGTATTGCGCACCGACTACCAGTGCCTTTGTAGTCTTGTACCACAGGCCGGCGCTCAGCTCTTTGTCGGGGGCGCCGGGCACATAACTGATGCGGGCGCCGACATTGGCCAGCGATGCGCCTTGATATGTATACCGGAAGGTGGGAATGAGCGTTACGCGGTCACTGGCCGGCAACGCTACCTCACCGCTGACCACATAGGTTGTATGGTCGGCTGCAGCGTCTTCCAGCAGATCGTACGACGGCTTATTCATAGAATAGGCCGCTACACCCAGCGACGCTTTCTGCAGATCGTCGGCTCCGGTGAGTACCCAGTTAAATCCTGCGTTAATGACAGGCCTGGTGACGGAGTTGGACCGTATGTTCTCACCGTTGCCGAGCGACGGGTCGTAGGCGCCAAGGTTATACTGGCTATCCGTCGTGATGCCCGACGCATCGATACGTTTATTGATAATGCCACCGCCAATACCGGCGCCGATATGATGTGTTTTACTCAGGTGAATGGTATAGGCGAAGGTGCCCGTGGCTCCCGTGACCTTGTATAGCCCGTTGGGGCCTGCCTGCTGGCTAATGATATTCGCGCCGATGCCGCCGTAACGCATTCCATTGGACTGGCGGTAGAACGGCGTCATAAACGAAACAGACGGTATGTCGTAATTGGCCACGCGTGACCTGCGATAGTGCAGCGTGACTTGTGTATAGTCGGTTAGCGCCGGTGCTGCCGGGTTGGTCAGCAGTGGCGCGTTATGGTATTGCGAATACGGTATGAATTGCCCATAAACGGCTTGGCATACGAAAAGGCTACCCAAAAAGATAGCACAAACAACAGTACGAATAGAACTCAATGTTATCGTGGGTCAGATATTGTGCAATAATACCAGGAGATCGCAAACGAAGGCTGCTGATGTATGTTATTAGCACAACGGAGAGGATTTCCGTGCGCAAGCGCATGCCGCTAACGTTTCCTGGAATCGACCCAACGGTCGAAGATTGCCCGATTACCATTTCAACTTTTTCGCGCATGTGCGCATCTTAATCCAGTATCTTTACCCACCACATCAAAATCGTATACACGTGAGACGATTCTACTGGCTATTCCTGATCTGTCTGCTCACCGGCGCCGCCGCACCTGCCTGTCATGCCCAGAAACAACTGGTGCTGCTAAAGAATCAAAAAGTAAGGCTTCGCCTCTACCCCGGCGATGAGATTGTATACCGCCTCAAAGGCAGCCGCACCGTACACACCAGCTATGTCAACAACCTGTTTGACACCGCCGTCATGATCCACCAGGAGATCGTGCCCTATCACAAGATCGACCGCATCTATTTCAAACAACGCAACTTGCTCAACCTCGTCGGCGGCTTCCTGGTCACGGGCGCCGTGGCCTATTTTGTACTCGATCAGGTCAATGAAACCGTTGTCCAGCACAACGACGCAAACATTGACAAAAACGTAGCACGCGCGTCGATAATTATGACCGCCGTCGGCCTGCCTATGATGCTGCTTCACAAAAACTCGCAACGCATCGGCGGACGCTACCGCGTACTGACAGTCGACAAAGGCTCGGCCTTCTATCACCCCGACATCCGGGGCATCCAGTGGACACCGAATTAAACTTCACACTCACACTCGCTCTGATTCCCCGGCCTCCACACGACGCTCGACACGGTAGTGCACGTTCAACTCTTCGAGCACTTCCTGTATGACTACTTTAGCCTCCTCCGGCGATTCGATCTCGACCTTATCCCCCATCATCAACACACCTCTGCAAAACTGCCGCATGTTGCTGGCGATGAACGTCATGCGCACATGGGTATCGAGATCCTCCTCCGAAACATATCCGTAATAGTGTTTGGCGCTGACCATGTAGCCCGACAGTGGTTTGGGAAGCAGCAGGCGCACTTGTTGTACTTCCTCGTTGGCTTCCGTCAGGCTGTGTAAATACTCCTGTAAGCTTAGCAGGTTACGACCGTCGAAGGAGTCGTTCGTGACGGTCATGTGTTTGATGCGATCCGTGCGGAAGTCGCGGTAGCCGTTACGCAGGCGGCACCAGCCAATAAGGTGCCACGCCTGGCTATAATAAAACAGCCCGATAGGCTCCAGGATACGCTCGGTGATCTCGCCATTTTGGTTGCTACAGTAGTTGATCTTCAGCGCACGTTTATTGACAATAGCCGCCTGTATTTCCGTCAGATAGGAGTCGGGAAACTCCGGCTCGCGGGTGGGCGCATAGCGAAATACTTTAATATACGATTGGAGGTTCTCCAGGTGATCCTTCTGGTTGTCGTGCAACACCGACTTGATCTTCATCAGCGCCGACTCGAACGTGCGTTGAACGGACTTGTCCGTCATCTGCTCCACCAGTTTCGAGGCCATGAGCATGGCGCTGGCCTCCTCCTGGGTAAACATCACGGGCGGCAGGTGATAGCCGTCGACAATAAAATATCCCTTGCCCGCTTCAGACCCCACGGGCACGCCGGCTTCCATCAGCGCCTTTACATCGCGATAGACGGTGCGCAGGCTGATCTCGAACCTGTCGGCAATCTCCTCGGCTTTGACAACGCGTTTAGTTTGCAACTGGATGAGAATGGCGGTAAGGCGATCAATGCGGTTCATAGGGTGGAGTTACACCAAAGATACGACAGGAACCGCTCAGGGTTTCGACAAGGCGATAAAAAGGAAGGCCCCCTTTCGTCCAGTTAGCACGAAAGAGGGCCCTTATCGCTAAAAAAACATGAGCGCAACTCACACTCACACGGATTCCCCTACCAGAATACCGTGTACAGGGCGACAAGAATGCCACACACCAGCACAGCACCGACGGTAAACGAAGTATTCGTCTTAAACATACTTCTGTCGATCTCCAGGCCTTTCGGCTGGATGCCCTTGGCGTTCTCGTATTTGGTAATGATAACCATACCCAACACGCAGATCAGGAACACAAACCCCATCCGGTCGAGGAACGGGATCTCATAAAAGATCTTGTTCGCTTCCTTATCGAGGACTGGGCCCGAGAAACCGAAGCCAGACAGGAACGTCAGGTCGGCAAATTTCGGGAGGAGCTTAAAGAACACCGACAATACAAAGCCTCCGACCGTGGCGAACAGCGCCGCGTTGGATGTCGTCTTCTTCCAGAAGAAGCCCAACAAGAACATGGCAAAGATACCCGGCGACACAAAGCCCGTATACTCCTGAATGTACTGGAAGCCCTGCTTGCCTTCGCCCATCAGCTTCTCGCCGATTATCAACGACAGCACAACCGCCAGGAACATAGAGATGATCACCGCCAACTTACCAACGTTTACAAGTTTCTTCTCGCTGGCATTCTTATCGAATGCTTTATTATAGATGTCCAGCGTAAAGATTGTACCGATACTGTTGGCCTTACCGGCCAGCGAAGCCACGATCGCCGCGGTCAGCGCCGCGAAGGCTACGCCCTTCATGCCGTCAGGCAGCAGGTTGAGCAGCGACGGATACGCCTTGTTTACATCCAGAATACCTTTCGAGTCGAGCATCTCCGTCTGGAACATACCCTTTTGATGCAATACATACGCCGCGATACCGGGCAGAACAACGATTACCGGCATCAACAGCTTTAGGAAAGCGGCAAACAAAATACCACTGCGCGCTGTCTTCAAGTCGGCGCCCAGGGCACGTTGCGTAATATATTGGTTACAGCCCCAGTAATTCAGGTTGGTAATCCACATGCCGCCGATCAGTACCGTAAGCCCCGGTAAGTCCATGTAATTGGGATTGTCGCGCTTAAAGATCATCTGGAAGTGATCACCCGCTTGTGAGGTCAGCAGCGAGAAGCCGTTGAGGACGCCGGTCTGGCCGGATTTCTCCGCCACCAGGTTCAAGGCGATATACGTCGCCATCAAACCACCGAGCACCAGGAAGAACACCTGGATTACATCGGTATACCCGATCACCTTCATACCGCCCAGCGTGATCACAATCGAGAAGATCGCCAGCAGCAGGATACAGAAGTAGATGTTAAGCCCCGAGATGCCACTGATCGCGATCGCACCGAGGTATAAGATCGACATGAGGTTTACGACAATATAGAGCAGCAACCAGAACACCGCCATGATCATGGCCACGGTACCATTATACCGTTGGCTAAGGAACTGCGGCATGGTATAGATCTTGTTCTTCAGGTATACCGGGATAAAGAACACCGCGACGATGATCAACGTAGCGGCCGCCATCCATTCGTAGGTGGCAATGGCCAATCCCATTTTAAAACCCGACCCCGACATACCGATAAACTGCTCGGCCGAAATGTTGGAGGCGATAAGCGATGCACCGATCGCCCACCAGGTCAGCGAGCCCTCTGCCAGGAAGAAATCCTTCGAGTCAGTTTGTTGACGCTTTTTCCGGTGGTAGATCCAATAGCCATATCCGGCCACAATGACGAAGTAGATAAGGAAAACTATATAGTCAATGTTCTTGAGGCTTGCTACATAGTCAACGGGTTGCTGTTCTTCCATGATTAGGTTTAGGGTTATAGGCAAATGGGTGTTAGGGTCTTATCACCGAATACGTTCGTTCAATCGATAAAAATGAATTTCTTTTTCCAAAAAGGCAAGCCACTCCCCCGAAAGCTTATGGTCATTTTGACAAAAAGTCAACAAAAAGGCAGTCGTCGACTGCCTTCTGGCGCAAGTCTTAGCCCGTCTCGGGCGGAGACTTGTGCCTACCATGGTGCCAGTCTTCAGACTGGCGTCGGCTCCATGGTCTATTTTGTCGAAAACTTATACGTCGTCTGTGTCGAGTATGTCTCCCCAGGATTCAGCACCACCGTCGGAAACGACGGCTGATTCGGAGAATCCGGGTAATGCTCGGTCTCCAGGCAAAGCCCAAAGCGCTTCGGATACGCATTCCCCTGCTTACCCACTACAGTACCGTCCAAAAAGTTACCACAGTAAAACTGAATCGCCGGCTCCGTAGTATATACCTCCAGGAAACGACCGCTGGTCGGCTCGTATACCGACGCTACAGCCTTCCCGCTGTCCGCCGGCGACAACACCCACGCATGGTCGTAACCACCACCCAAAATCAATTGCTCGTCCTTATCATTCACGCGCTGGCCAACCGCCGTCGCCGTACGGAAGTCAAAAGGCGTACCCGTTACATCCTTCAGCTTGCCGGTAGGAATCAGTACCTTGTCTACTGGCACAAACTTATCCGCGTGCAGCATCACCTGGTGATCTAGAATGTCACGCTTCGCATTGCCGGTCAGGTTGAAATACGTATGCTGCGTCAGGTTCACCACCGTCTTCTTGTCGGTCGTGGCTGTATAGGCAATCTTAAATTCGTTGTTATCGGTCAGGGTATATACAACCTCAGCCTGCAGTGTGCCGGGATAACCTTCTTCCATGTCCTGGCTGGTATAATTCAGCTTCAACGACGCGCCTTCGCTGGAAGACACTTCCGAGATCTGCCAGAATACTTTATCAAATCCCTTCAAGCCGCCGTGCAAGTGCTGGCCGTTGTTGTTTTGCGCGAGCGTATACGTCTGACCGTCGAGCGTAAACTTGCCCTTGGCAATGCGGTTGCCATACCGGCCCACGATGGCGCCGAAATAGGGTGACCCACCCAGGTAGCCTTTCAGCGAGTCGAAGCCCAATACCACATCCTCGAAAACGCCGCGCTTATCAGGCACCTTCAACGAGGTAACGATACCGCCATAGTTGATCACCTTCAGCTCCACACCATTCTTGTTCTTGAGGGTATACTCTTCCACGGCATGGCCGTCGGGAAGCGTTCCGTATGCCACCTTGGCGACGGCGCTGGCAGCCACGGCCGTGGTATCGGCAGCCGCGGGGATCTTTTCCTCGTTCTTTTTACAGGCTTGTGACATCATAATGCAGATCAATAAGGTATAAACTGTTAGCGTACGCATAGATCAGGGGTTTGATGATTCAGATAATAAAGTCTGCTTGTAGTGCGTTTCCGGCAGGTCGCGCAGACGGGCGGCGCTGAACTCGGGTGTAATATCGCGTTGAGGGTTGGCCAGCATCTCGTAGCCCACCATAAATTTCTTGACTGTGGCCGACCGTAGCAGCGGCGGGTAGAACACCATGTGCCAGTGCCAGGCCGAATGCGGCGTACCGTCGCTCGGCGCTTGGTGAATACCGGCCGAGTACGGGAAGGATACTTCAAACAGATTGTCATACCGCGTAGCCAAACGCCGGTATGCATCCGCAAAAGCCTGACGCTCGGCATCCGTCATATCGGTAATCCGGGCCATCGCCCGCTTGGGAATGATCATCGTCTCAAACGGCCACACCGCCCAGAAGGGTACCAGCGCCACAAAGTGCTCGTTCTCAAAAATAATCCGCTCGGCACGTTTTACCTCCAGCTGCCAGTAGTCCGACAGTAACGTTGTGCCTTTGCGCTGGTAATACGCTTCCTGGTGTTGCTGCTTTTTGCCCGGCTCCACGGGAATAGACTCCTGCGCCCAGATCTGCCCGTGCGGGTGCGGGTTGGAACAGCCCATCACCGTGCCCTTGTTCTCGAAAATCTGAATGTAGCGGATGTTCTCCTGGCAGCTCAGTTGCGTGTACTCGTCCACCCACAGGTCCACCACCCGGCGAATGCCGTCGGTATCCATCTCGGCAATCGTCAGGTCGTGACGCGGCGAAAAACAGATCACGCGGCAGATCCCGGCTTCGCTGCGCGCCAGCAGCAAATCACCGTCCTGGAATTCACCCTGCGGTACATCACTCACCAACGCAGCAAAGTCGTTTGTAAAACTATAGGTAGCGGTATAGGTTGGATTTACTTCACCATTCGCACGCACATTGCCGGGACAGAGGTAACACGTCGCGTCAAACGCCGGGCGATGATCCGCTCCTGTTTTTTCTACCTGTCCTTGCCACGGGCGTTTAGAGCGGTGCGGCGATACCTGCACCCACTCTCCTGTAAGAGGGTTATACCTTCTGTGCGAATGTTCTGTTAAATCGAACCTGTTATCCATGAAACCTCGTTATGCATGCTTCAAAATACGCTGCTGCCACTGCCAGGCAGACCGCATCATCTCTTCCACGCCCAGCTCCGTACGCCATTGCAGCGCTTCGTTGGCCAGCGTCGTGTCGGCATAGATCTTTTCGATGTCGCCCGGACGACGGTCGACGACCTTATAGTTAAGCTTAAGATTGTTCACACGCTCAAAGACCTCGATGATCTCCAACACCGTCAGCCCCTTGCCGGTGCCCAGGTTGAAGAACTCGTAATTGCTCTTCTGCTGGCCTTTCAGCAAACGCTGCACGGCAATGACGTGCGCCTTGGCCAGGTCCACCACGTGGATGTAATCGCGCATGGCCGACCCGTCAGGCGTGTCGTAATCCTTGCCAAACACCAGCAACTGCTGGCGGATGCCCGCAGCGGTCTGCGTAATGAAAGGCACCAGGTTCCCCGGTACACCTTGCGGCAGCTCGCCGATCAGGGCCGAAGCGTGCGCGCCCACCGGGTTGAAATACCGCAGCGAAATGGCTTGCGTGGCAGGCACAGCCCGGCAGTTGTCCCGCAGAATCTCTTCACCGATCTGTTTGGTGTTGCCATACGGCGACTCCGCCGGTTTGAACGGCGTGGCCTCGGTTACCGGTAGCGTGTCCGGTTGACCATATACCGTACAGGACGACGAGAAAACTATATTGGGAATATCGTGTCGCTGCATCGCTTCCAGCAGCAAGATCAGTGACAGAATATTGTTCTTATAATACAGCAGCGGCTTTTGCACCGACTCGCCTACGGCCTTGCTGGCCGCAAAATGAATGATGGCCTTGATGTCGCGGTGCTGCCCGAGGAAGGCCGCTAACGCCGCCTCGTCGCACAGGTCGAATTGGGCAAAGACCGGCCGCGTGCCGGTGATCTTTTCGATGCCGTCCAGCACCTCCTGCTGTGAATTGGAAAGATCGTCGATGATAACGACTTCATACCCTGAGTGAATCAATTCGACCGCCGTATGCGAGCCGATATACCCGGTACCACCGGTCACTAAAATTTTCTCCTTCATGGCCCTAAAGTAAATCAAAAATCCGATTGGCTAATGCGCCACACCGGTACCTTCTTTTACGTGGACGATGTAGGCCTCCATGTCGATCCCAAACGTCTTGTGATAAGCCTCTTTCGTCGTGGCCACGAAGCTGTCAACCGCCTCGTTCCGGATCAGGTTGATAGTACAGCCGCCAAAGCCGCCCCCCATCATACGCGCCCCCGCCACCACGTCGGTCGCCCGGGCCTGCTCCACCAGGAAATCCAGCTCCCGACAGCTCACCTCGTACAGCCCGGACAGGCCATCGTGGGTCTCGTACATCTTGCGGCCAAAAGCCGTCAGGTTGTGTTGCTTCAGGTCCTGGCTGGCCTCCTGTACCCGGGCAATCTCTTGCACCACGTAGAGGCAACGGTCAAACACCTTGCCCGTCAGCTCGGTGGCATGCGCACGCACCATCGCTTCGGTCACATCGCGCAGGCTTTTCACGGCCGGGTAATGCTGTTGCAAGATCGCCACGCCGCGCTCGCACTCGGCGCGACGGGTGTTGTATTCAGAGTCCACCAGCGAATGCTTCACCTTCGTGTCGCACAGCACCAGCGTATAATCTTTCAGCGCCAGCGGCGAATAGTGATATTCCAGCGAGCGGCAGTCGAGTACGATCACTTGATCTTCGGCGCCCATCATACTGGCAAATTGGTCCATGATGCCGCACTTCACACCCACAAAGTGATGCTCAGACCACTGCGCCATCAGGATCAGATCGTTCTTGGGAATGTTATGACCGTTCAGACGGTCCAGGGCAAAAGCAAAACCACACTCCACAGACGCCGACGACGACAGACCCGCACCCATGGGAATGTTCCCACCAAAAACACAGCGGAAAGGCTTCACGGCAAAACCTTTATCCACAAACTGGCGCAGCACCCCCAGCAGGTAATTAGCCCACTTCGGTGCCTTCACCGGCTGCGGGTCTTGTAAATTGACCGTAAAAGTCTCGTCGTACTTGAGGGAATAGATCACCGATACGTTGTCGGGGGAAGGACTGATGGCAAAGACTGTCTCGCGGTCGATTGCCGCCGGCATCACAAAGCCATCGTTATAGTCAGTATGCTCGCCGATAAGGTTGATCCGGCCAGGAGAACGAACTACCAGCGGCTCGGTCTGGTAAAGCTCCTGGAATTTGCGCGTTACATCCTGTAAACTGAAATCCACGTCTATATAGTTTTTAGATAAATGCTCAAAAAAAAAGCTGCCGGAAACCAAACGTCCTTCGATTTCCGGCAACTGTTAACCAATCAATTAACCCAAATGTTAATGACAGTACGAAGTAGCATATAGGAAACCGTAAACCAAACACCGAAACGCCACCGCAAACGAAATAACGGTGCCGGAAACGTTCTCGAACCCCAAATTCCCATCCCTGTTACGCGTTGCGGTTTCTGCTGTACTTTCTGTACTTTCGTGCCTGTATAGCCATGAAAAACGACCAGGCCACCATTCGCGACCTTGCCCTGAAGTTGAATATCTCGATATCAACCGTCTCGCGCGCGCTGCGGAATGCCCCGGACGTTAACCCCGACACCAAAAAGGCCGTACTCGCCCTGGCCGAGCAACTGCACTACGAGCCCAACCGAGTAGCCCAGAGCCTCCGCATCAGGAAGACCAAGACCATCGGCGTCGTCGTACCGCAGATCGCCATGCACTTCTTCTCGTCTGTCATCAGCGGCATCCAGGAATATGCCGCACAGCACGGCTATAGCATCATGATCTGCCAGTCGATGGAATCGCTCGATACCGAGAAGTCAAACATACACATGCTGGTCTCCAATCGCGTAGACGGCCTGCTGATCTCACTCTCCAGCGAAACAACCAACGTAGAGCACCTCGAGCACCTGCTCGCCAAGAAAATACCCATCGTACTCTTCGACCGCGTCACCGACGCCCTGCCCGTATCGAAGGTGGTCGTCGCCGACCACGACGGCGCCTTTAAGGCCGTGGATTACCTCATCCGCACAGGCTGCCGCCGCATTGCTTACATCGGGGGGCCTGAAGGCCTGTCGATCAGCAACCAGCGCATGCAGGGTTACCGTGATGCGTTACAAAAACACAACCTGCCAATACTGCCTGACTATACGATACACTGCGCAGACCTGCAGAACGGCTCCACCGAGGCCACCCAACGTCTGCTCAACCTGCCCGAGCGCCCCGACGCAATCTTCTGCATGAACGACCCCATGGCCATTCTTGCCATACAGGTACTGCGCGAACGCGGCGTGCGCATCCCCGACGACATCTCGCTGATAGGGTTCACCAACGAGCCCGTCTCCCGGTTTATCGAACCGGCATTGACCACCGTCGCACAGCCTGCCTATACCATGGGCCAGGCGGCCGCACGGTTGTTTATCGGCCAGGTGGAAGATCCCGACACCTTTACGCCACGCCTGGAAGTATTGCCGACCGAGCTGATCGTCCGCGGCACCACGCGTCGGTTGAAGTGAAAAGACACTGTTTCCTTTTGTGGCTGCCGGAAAATGTCAATCTTTGACACTACTACTATCCCATGGCACAAGGTTTACTCATCGATATGGACGGCGTGGTCTACGGCGGCGACATCCTGATTCCCGGCGCAGACGCATTCATCGACCGCTTGTTGAAGAACGATATACCGTTCATGTTTATGACCAACAACAGCCAGCGCACGCGGCTCGACGTAGTCCGTAAGCTGAAACGGCTCGGCATCGACGTAGAAGAAAAACACGTCTACACCAGCGCCATGGCTACCGGCAAATTCTTAGCCGGCCAAATCCCCCAGGGCACCGCCTATGTGCTCGGTGAAGGCGGATTGCTCACAAGCCTGCACGAAAGTGGCATCACCCTGGGCGACACCGACCCCGACTTTGTCGTGTTGGGCGAAGGCCGCAATTTTACCCTGGAGATGGTCCAGCGCGCCGTCGACATGATCCTGGCCGGCGCAAAATTTATTACCACCAACCGCGACCCCTCTCCTAAAAAGAAAGGCTGGGCCAACCTCGGCATTGCCGCGACAACCGCCATGATCGAAGAAGCTACGGGCGTGAACGCCTTTGTAGTCGGTAAGCCTGGTCCGGTCATGATGCGCTCGGCACGCAAGGCCCTCGGCCTGGAAACCGCCGACACCACAGTCATTGGCGATACCATGGACACCGACATTCAGGGAGGCGTACAGATGGGTTACAAAACCATACTCGTGCTATCGGGCATCACCCGGGCGGAAGACTTCCGCAAGTATGCTTTCAAGCCCGATCTGGTAGTAAACTCCGTAAACGACATCGCCCTTCCCCTGGATTGGTGGAAAAAATAAGCGTTTAAACGATTGTTTTGCGCAGCCCACAAGCAAGCAACAAATTTCAGCTTCCTGTCAAAAATCGCGTGAAAAGCGGGCTCAGCGTGCATGGTAAACCGGATTTTTACGGGTCGTGCCCGCGCCCACCCTACATTCATTACCCCTGTTAACAAATTCTCTATCCTCCTGGCAGGCAACGCACAGGGCTATACCTCTTCTTTTTTCACCCGAACCACCCTACGCAGCGTTAGGTATCAAAATCGTCTGTATTTGATCTTATTCTTACATATCTTATAAGGGGCCCTTTTACGGCGGGTTCACATGCCTCCCGATAGCCTACCTTTGAACCTTAGAAACCAAGCCGGATCGCTGCTGTATGACCAGGAAACGAATACCCAACATCTGGATTATCGATGACGACCCCATGTCGTCGTTCATGTTAAAACGCCTGGCGGAACTGGGCGAGCTCGCCGATATTATCACAATCTTCAATCACGCCCGCGGCGCGCTCGACTACATCGAAGAACACAAGAAGGACTACAACCAATTGCCGGATGTCATCCTGCTGGATATATACATGCCCGTTGTAAACGGCTGGGACTTCCTGAACCGCTACCGCGAGCTACGCCCCCTGCTGGAAAAAGAGATCAGTATAATCCTCGTCAGCTCGTCCGACCATCCGCGCGACCTCAACCAGGCCAAGACCTACGAAGAGGTAAAAGCGTATGTTACCAAACCCGTATCGTTAGAGCGCCTCAAAGAGCTGCTACTCGTGAATGCGTGACTCACGTATCAAAAAACCATAGCACCATGTGCCGGCAATGGCACTGAATAACGTCACGATTACCACAACGGCCCCGGTACCGATCTGCGCAAACAACGGTCCCGGACAGGCGCCCGTCAACGCCCAGCCTAATCCAAACAACAAACCGCCGTACACATTACCCCAGGTGAACTTCTTGGGCGGCACTACGACCTCCTCGCCATCGAGCGTATGGATCTTAAACCTACGGATCACCCACAACGATCCCATGCCCGTCGCCACGGCCGAGCCAATGACGCCGTACATGTGAAATGACTGCAACCGGAACATCTCCTGGATCCGAAACCACGAGATCACCTCCGCCTTCACCAACAGAATCCCAAAGAATATACCTGCCAGCAGGAACTTGATATTCGGCCAGAAGGCCACACGTGTAGCGCCGGCGTTCGTCATAGCAAGCGCAAAATATAGGGTAACACCAAATTGGCCATAATAAAGCCACCCGCCATAAAACAACACGTCGCGACGACCGACGGCCATTGCAACGACGAGATGCCCATGATCGCATGGCCCGACGTACAGCCACCGGCATAACGCGTACCAAAACCTACCAGGAAACCGCCCACGATCATCAGGATGAAACCACGCAACGTCAGTAAAGCCTGAAAGTTGAACAGCTCCGCCGGCATTAAATGCCTGGCATCGTGTACCCCATAGGTAGCCAGCTCGGCGGTCAATGCCGGATGTATCTGTACCGGCTCGGGATTACGTAGCAACGTGCCCGCAATCACGCCACCGATAAAAATGCCACCGGCAAAAAACAAGTTCCAGGATTCCTTACGCCAGTCGTATTGAAAAAAAGGAATACGCGCCGGTATACAGGCTGCGCATACGTGACGAAGGTTGGCCGAAATGCCAAAAGGTTTGTTGCCCAATAATAACAACAAGGGTACCGTCAGTCCGATCAACGGTCCCGCCACATACCAGGGCCACGGACGCGACAATATTTCTAACAGGCCGTCCATTTAAGCTTTCTTACTGCTGCACGTAAAATTCGTCCGCGGAATAGACGTCGCGGCAATCGCTTTAAAGCCCCCGTCCACGTCAATGATATTATCCCAACCGCGCGCCTTCAAAATGGACGCTGCCACCATCGAACG
This sequence comes from Dawidia cretensis, assembly GCF_018598175.1. Classification (GTDB taxonomy): domain Bacteria; phylum Bacteroidota; class Bacteroidia; order Cytophagales; family Cyclobacteriaceae; genus Ohtaekwangia; species Ohtaekwangia cretensis. The sequence goes on along the minus strand of NZ_JAHESE010000014.1, from coordinate 39,421 downwards.
GTAGCCACCCGCGCAGTGCAGGTATACATCGCCTTCTTTGGGAATAGACGCCAGGTGGTCGTTCAGGAAATCCAGCGGAGTATTGACCGCGCCATCGACATGCTCAGCCTCGAACTCGCCCGGCTTGCGCACGTCGAATACAGCCAGCGCATTTGCCTGAAAACGTTTCTCAAACTCGGTAGCCGAAATCGACTCGATTTTCTCTACCTCCTTACCGGCCTCTTTCCACGCCACAACGCCGCCTTGCAGATAGCCCAGCGTGTTGTCATACCCCACGCGCGCCAGCCGCATCACGATCTCTTCCTCGCGACCGCTGTCGGCCACAATCAGCAGCGGGTGCATAACACCCGGCACCAGCGCGCCCACCCAGGGGGCAAAGCTGCCGTCGATGCCGATATTGATCGCGTTGGGAATATAGCCTTTGGCAAAGTCTTGTGAACTACGCGTATCGAGCACCAGCGCGCCCGTTTCATTGGCGGCCAAATCAAACTCTTCCGCCGTCAGGGCACGTGTACCCTTTTGCATCACGGCGTCAATGCTTTCGTAGCCTTCTTTGTTGAGCTTCACGTTCTCGGGGAAATATGCCGGGGGCGGCATCAGCCCATCCGTTACCTCGCGGATAAATTCGTTGCGTGTCATGTCGGCACGCAACGCATAATTGATCTTCTTCTGGTTGCCCAGCGTGTCCACCGTTTCTTTCATCATGTGTTTGCCACAGGCAGACCCGGCACCGTGCGCGGGGTATACAATCACGTCGTCCGCCAGGGGCATAAGCCTGGTGCGCAGCGAGTCGAACAGCATGCCGGCCAGATCTTCCTGCGACAGGTGTGCCGCTTTCTGAGCCAGGTCAGGACGTCCCACATCGCCGAGGAACAGCGTGTCGCCGCTAAAGATCGCGTAGTCTTTACCTTGCTCATCACGCAGCAAATACGTGGTCGACTCCAGCGTGTGGCCCGGCGTATGCAACACCTTGATCGTCACCTCCCCTACCGTCAGCTCTTCGCCGTCGTGGGCGATATACGCGTCAAAGCTGGGCCTGGCCGTGGGTCCATAGACAATACGGGCACCCGACTTGGCAGCAAGGTCCAGGTGACCCGAAACAAAATCAGCGTGAAAATGCGTTTCCAGCACATAGCGAATAGTAGCCTTGTTACGGCGCGCCTTTTCCAGGTAAGGTCCCACTTCACGCAGTGGGTCGATAATCACGGCCTCACCGGCCGATTCAATGTAATATGCGCCCTGTGCCAGGCAACCGGTATAAATTTGCTCTACCCGCATAGATCTGCTCGTTAGCGTTGTGTGTTTGGTCTCGACCGCAAAGATAACCGTTTGTTCGGTTTGCGCGGGACCATTTTAACGGTTTAAAACACAGCTTTCGGCATGTTTGTTCCTGACGAACATCAGCAGTAAACCTATAATATCCACTAGCTTTATCTGGTTTCGTAGTACAGCTACTGGCACGCACGAACATCACCACAAAAAAACACAGCGTGCGTCGTGTCTAAAAACGATCACACTTTTCTTAACATTACGATAACAATATCTTATACTTCTCTTGCGAAAAGAGACGATTCTTTATACTTTGTGTTAGTATTTGAGAGAACCATTTCCATCTCGTTTTCTCAAACTTCCTCCGTGTATTTCGTGCCTTGCTGGTATATAACAACACCGTATCGCTTGTTACGAAATATACCTGCTATCCCCAGATTCGTTGTGCCGACGGTTAAATCACTAACGCTTTACGCTTTTTAGTTTTTTCCCAACATGACGACAAGATTGTGCTGCTGGCTGTTGAGCTTGCCCTGTATTGTATTACCTGTATTTTTTGCACAGGCCCAAAAAAACCTTCCTCGCCTTACGCTTTTAAAGCCCGATGAGACCCATGTGAAGTTTACGAACAAAGTACGTGAAGACGACTCGTTGCACGTACTCGTCTATGAATACCTCTACAACGGACACGGCATAGGCGTCGGCGATTTCAACAACGATGGGTTACAAGATCTTTTTATCTCCGGCAATACAACACGCAATAAGCTCTTTCTCAACCAGGGCCACCTCTCCTTTACCGATATCACTTCCGATGCAGGCGTAGCCGGCAACGGCACGTGGAGCACGGGCGTAAGCGTCGCCGATGTCAACGGCGACGGACTGTTGGATCTCTACGTCTGCCATTCCGGCAAATTTCCCGCCGCCCGGTTAATCAACGAGCTCTTCATCAATGCCGGCGTTGTCAACGGCCAGCCTGTATTTCACGAAGAGGCTGCGCGCTATGGTCTCGATGCACCGGGCACCCAATCCACGCAGGCTGCATTCTTCGACTATGATCGCGACGGCGACCTGGACATGTTCTTGCTTAACCATTCGGTCAACACCTATTATGCCTTTCTCGACACGCGAAAACAACGTGCCACGCCGGACCCACGCTACGGCAACCGACTCTTCCGCCACGATAAGCGCCCCGACGGCACATCCACCTTCACCGACGTGACCCTCAAAACCGGCATCATCAACAATCCGCTCAACTATGGTTTAAGCGTAACCATCAGCGACATCAACCAGGACGGCTGGCCTGACATCTATACCACCAGCGACTATTCCGAGCATGACTGTTATTACGTCAACAATCGTGACGGCACCTTCACCCAATCCTTACAACGGTCATTCCAGCATATCTCCAAGTTTTCCATGGGCGCCGATGTAGCCGACTTCAACAACGATGGCTGGTCCGACGTGTTCACACTTGACATGCTGCCACCGGACAACCACCGGCAAAAGCTTTTGAAGGGGCCTGATGAGTATGACGCATATCACCTATTGCTCGACAGCGGCTACTATCGCCAGACCATGCGCAACATGCTACAGTTAAACCGTGGCCCCGATGCCACGAACCAAATACGCTTTAGCGAGATCGGCCAGTTGGCCGGCGTTTCCAATACAGACTGGAGCTGGGCGGGGCTTTTTGCCGACCTTGACAACGACGGTTGGAAAGACTTGCTCGTCACCAATGGCTACCTCCGTGACTTCACCGACCTCGATTTCCTGAAATATACCATGGCCGACGCTCAGCTTGCCGCCGCCGCCAAAGGCAACCTTAACTTCAAAACGTATGACCTGGTAAAGAAGATGCCCGCGAACAAACTGAACAACTTCCTCTTTCGCAACAAGGGCGATCTGACCTTTTCCGATGTTACCCGTGATTGGGGTTTCGTGCAACCTTCTATCTCCAACGCCGCCGCCTATGCCGACTTCGACAACGACGGTGATCTGGACCTGATTGTTGGTAACAACAACGAGCCGGTTATGCTCTGGAAAAACAATACTACAGCCGGTTCAACGGCCTGGATCCAGGCAAACATTACCAGCGTCACCGAAAACCGCTTTGCATTCGGCGCAAAAGTTTGGTTACATACCTCCGCTGGACTGCAATATCAGGAAGTATACCCGGTACGGGGATTTCAGTCCAGCGTGTCTCCGGTATTACATTTTGGCTTGCCCTCCAATAGCCGCATCGACTCCCTCGTCGTGGAATGGCCATCGGGCGCAAAGCGTACGGTCCTGGCACCTGCCATCAATCAGCTGCATAGGATAAGCGATGAAACTCTCGCCGTGAAACGGCCGTCTACCCAACCCTGTGTCAATCTCCGCGCACTTTTCAGCGAAGCTCCTGCCGCCGAGCAGATCCCATTCCGCCACAAAGAAAATGACTTTATCGATTTTAAGGTCGAAGTGCTGATCCCCTACCAGCTAAGTCGACTCGGACCTGCGCTCGCGACCGGCGATGTCAACAACGACGGCCACGACGATGTATTTCTGGGCGGCGCGCTCGGACAAGCGTCACAATTATATTTACAGCAAGCCAATGGCACGTTCAAGCTCGCCCCCGAACAGCCCTGGCAAAAATACCTGAACAGCGAAGTTGTACAAGCATTGCTGTTTGACGCCGACCAGGACAATGACCTGGATCTATACATCGTACACGGCGGAAACGAATACCTCGACGACTCCCCCGAGTTTCAAGACAAGCTGTATTATAACTACGGTCAGGGAAACTTCGCTCCGGCCATAAAGGCACTCCCGGTAATGCGCAGTAGTAAGCAGGCCATTACCGCCGGCGATTTCGATGGCGATGGCGACCTTGACCTCTTTGTGGGCGGCCGGGGCAAGTCAGGTTTTTTTCCACTGCCGTCACAAAGCTATATTTTACAAAACAACAGCCAACCCGATGAACTGGCTTTTACGGATGTTACCAAAGCCGTGTGCCCCGCGGCCCGTATCCCAGGCTCCGTCACATCCGCCGTGTGGGCCGATCTTACAGGCGATACGTTTCCGGAGCTTACCCTCGTGGGAGAATGGATGGCGCCGCTCGTTTTTCAGAATGACAACGGCAAACAACTACGACCACTCCCGCTGGCACAAGCCGCCAACCTCTATGGACTCTGGAGTACGCTGCTGGTTACCGACATCGATGGCGACGGCGACAATGATCTGGTAGTCGGGAATTGCGGCTATAACAACACATTCAAGCCTACGGTAAAAGAACCCATGACTGTCCACGTCGCTGACTTCGATAACAATGGCACGCTCGACCCTATACTTTGCTACTACATTCAGGGAAAGCGTTACCCAATGGCCAGCCGCGACGAGCTGCTGGACCAGATCCAGCCGCTGAAAAAGAAATTCATCAAGTACGCCGACTATGCCGATGCTACACTCGAAACGATCTTTACTAAAGAACAACTTGCCCGTACCGAAATATATACCTGCAATGAGCCCGGTACGCTTATGCTCATGAATGACGGTCACGGCGCCTTTACCATACAGGCGTTACCGATCGAAGTGCAGTTCTCAAAAACGCAAAACATCCTGTCCGGTGATTACGACCATGACGGAATCCTGGACCTGATCGTCACCGGCAATTTCTTTGGTTACCGTACACAGTTGGGGGATTGCGATGCCAGCCTCGGCGTGTTCCTGAAAGGACTGGGCAAAGGCGCCTTTCAGGCGGTTCCTCCCAGCATCTCGGGCCTCTTTGCCGACGGCGACATCCGTGCCGCGGCACATGTCCGCAACGCCAGCGGTCGGCAAAAGTTGGTCATTGTCAGGAACAATACATTTCCACAGATCCTAAACCTTTCGAAATAACCGTGAACAAAGCCATCTTCCTGGTCGGACTCGCGCTGGCGTTAGCCACGCCGGTCCACTGCTCATACGCACAGAAAACCTCACCCCGAACACCGGCAGCGGATGCCGCTACGCCCTTGCATCATGCCCATAGTGCACTGAACGATATCATCGTACACGACATTTTTTCCCCGCCCGTCTCATCCCGCATTTACGCCTACGCGCACATGGCCGCCTACGAAACGTTCATCCAGCAGGATACCACATACCGCAGCTTGCACGGCCAGCTGCGTGACTTTCCCCGCGTGCCGAAACCCATACAACCCGTATCCGCCCCCCTGGCGGGTGTATATGCTTTTCTATTGACCGGCAAAGGCCTGGTATTCTCCGAGAAGGCACTCGACGATTCCACACAACACGTGCTGCTGTACTATAAAAAGATCGTATCGCCCAAAGTGTTCAAAGCTTCCCTTGCGCATGGGCAAGCCGTAGCAGAAAGCATCCTGGCATGGACACGAAAAGACCAGTATCGGGAAACACGCGCCCTGCGCCGCTACAATTTGATGAAAGAAGAAGGCAAGTGGTCGCCCACACCGCCTGTTTATATGGCCGCCATCGAACCCTATTGGAAAAAGATCCGCCCGTTTACACTCGACAGCGCGGCACAATATAAACCAGCACCACCCATCACATTCAGCCGGGCTGCCGGCAGCGCATTTTATCAACTGGCACACGAAGTATATACTATCGGGAAGGGGCTCTCCGCAGAGCAAACCACGATAGCCGACTTCTGGGATTGTAATCCCTTCGCTGTCAATGTACACGGACACCTCAACTTCGCGACAAAAAAGCTTTCACCCGGCGGCCACTGGCTCTCGATTGCAGGCATCGCGTCGCGACAATCGAATGCCGCGATAACGCGTACCTCCGCCGCATATACACTTACAGCCATTGCCCTCTTCGATGGCTTCATCAGCTGTTGGGACGAAAAATACCGCAGTAATCTCATTCGCCCGGAAACATATATCCGCGCCGTCATTGACGAGACCTGGCGCCCGCACCTGCAAACACCGCCATTCCCCGAATACACCAGTGGCCACAGCGTGATCTCCACCGCGGCGGCCACGGTACTCACCTATGTCTTCGGTGATGCCCTGGCCTTCATTGACACGTCTGAAGTACCCTATGGTTATGGACCAAGACCATTCCCATCGTTCATCGCCGCCTCGCGCGAAGCGGCCATTAGCCGATTATACGGTGGAATCCATTACCGACAAGCTATTGAAGAAGGCATGCTCCAGGGAAAAAAAGTAGGCGACTGTGTTCTACAAAAGATTATCTTGTTTCAGTAAGCGCCGATAACACTAAGGCTGCCCCTCGTACACCAGCGACTCGTCACCCGGTTGATACGTTACATATACCAGCAGCATCGTCATCATTTCCTGATCGCTGCGCATATCCGCTGATGACTCGACAAACTTGGGCGGGTTATTGGGATTGAGCGGGTTGTCTGCCGTATTGTCGTAAGTACAATCGATATTCACAATATCACCCTGCTTTAGCACCACCGGTTTGCGGTAGCGATACATTTCCTGCCAGCGAAAATCCCATGACGGTATCTTCACCAACGGTATCGTATCGGCGTCATGCAGCGCATAGGCCGTAAAACTTTTGCCCAGGTAGTGCATGTGCGGCCATACATAGAGTACGGTAATGTTTTCGCGGGCGTTTGCAATGCGCAGCTGATGCGTCTGCACGGCATTCGGAAACAACATCAGCGGCGGTGAAATGTCGCGCTCGCCAATGCCGCCGGAGCCAAGGCTGATCACCTTCACCTTACGTGCAATTGGTGTTTTCTTAAAAAAGAAGTTTACGCCACTGAGGCTCTCCTCGTCTTTACCGGAAGGCGAATAGTGAATGGTCAGCAACATAACGCCACGCTTGGGCATCGTCCACCCCATGTCCGACGGATATACTTCCAGCGAAGCACCGGGAATCCAACCGCCGTAGTATGTCATTTCCTTTTTGTACGGAAGCCACTGCTCATACGCATACCGGTTCGAGGTCAGGTTAATGGAATCCACGGTCTTGTATAGATCGACCGCGGGATTGTCCACCGGGTGAATGGCGAAGTTCACGTGGTGAATCACACGCTTATTGCTCGACGTAAATTCAACGGCTTCAATATTGGCCGCCTCCGCTAACTCAAACGGAATCTTAAATACCATGAACCGTTCCTGGCGGTCGCCTTTCACCTTATAAGCATATTTTGTCCTCAACGTCAGGTCCGGCGTGCGGCCGTAAGCAGTACCCGCTTCAACCTTTTTAAGCAACGCCTGTTCGGCTTTGAGATTTTCTTTCCCCTTGGGCGCACCCGCATCGATCCAGGCAGTCAACATAGCAAGCTCGGCATCGGCCAACTTGCGACTGTTCGAGAAGGCGACGTAGTGGTCGTCGGCACGCCACGGTGGCATATACCGGCTGGTCGTAACTTTCTTAATGAACGCCGAGCGTTTGCTGACATCCTCATACGTAATCAGGCTGAAAGGAGCGCCACCACCCGGGCGGTGACAGGTTGCGCACTTGGCATGCACAATGGGTTGAATATCCTGGTAGAACGAAAGTTTTTGCGCAAAGGCCCAGGCTGGCATAAACACCACCAGCCACACAATATATTTCATACTTCAAAGTACGGCAAAAAATAGAATTATCCTGAAACAAAAAAGGGGTGGCCTTGCAGCCACCCCAATTTTTTAACCCAAACTAAATCTGTTATTGTTGATCCCACCACACGCGGCCAGTCACATCATTGATGTCCGCTCCGAAGGCAGGGTCTGCCAACATCGCATCGTATGCTGCTTTCTGGTTGTCATAGTTAGGATTCGTTTCCAACAAGAGCGACAGTGGAGCTCTGCGGGGCACAGTTAATGGAGCACCGTTCGACAGCAGCGCAGGCAATTCAAATACCGTCGTGGTATTCGGCAGACCTGTACGTTTCCACAGTGCCCAGCCCTCTGCCGGTTGCTTGAAGTAGTGAATGTATGCCTGGCTGGCAATCTGTTCCAGCGCCATCGACGCCTCAAATGCAATGCCGGGTTGATTCAGGTAATCCTGGATCTCGTTGTCATCCAGTGCAGTGTAATTGCTCAGCTTACCGTCTACAGCCAGCGTATTGTACCATTCGATCGACGCTGTAACACCTTTGATGTACCACTCTTCCGCATCTTCCGACGTAATGTTACGTGCAGCAAGCTCAGCGCGCATGAAGCAGAACTCTGCATACGTCAGCACGGGCATATAAACAAACCCAGTTCCGACTCCGTTCCCTTCATCGAACGAAGGCTGGAACAGTCGACGCTGGATCATCGATACAGAGTCTACCGTACGGCCTGAGCTCGGCACGATGCGACGTACATAGTACTCGGGATTTGCCTGCGCAAGATCAGGAACCGTAAAGCTGCCGATGTAGCGTTCGTCTTCGATTGTTCCAGCCTCGAGGTCGCCTTCTTCAATAAACTCGTCGATCACTGTCTGCGAGTAGCCATTGGGGGCGACGATCGCATCCAGGCGCGGATCATTGTTGTCAAGCATAAAGTCCACAAGCGGTTTACCCGCATATAGTAAATCCGGGTTCCAGTTTCCACCACCGGTAAAACCGGCATTGCCCTTAAACACCCAGCCTTGTGCATTATTCGCCATCAGGTTGTCAGCCCCCTGCGACAATACATTGTCGATGATACCTTCCGCTGTAGAAGCTTCTCGCTTCAGTAAGCGCATAGCTAAACGCAGACGCACCGCATTCGCACTACGTACCCATGATTTCACGTCGCCCTGGAAGTAAATATCGTAGTTACCAAGGGGCACCTGCCCTACTGTTTTCTCTGCATTCAGCGCCGTAACGGCGGCGGCCAACTCGTCATTCAGCTTCAGGAACAACGTACGTTGATCGTCATAAACTGGCGTAAGTGTACCGCCATAGCGGGCCTGCCAAGCTTCTGTGTAGGCAACGCTTCCAAAAACATCACTTACGTAGAAGGCGTAATATGCTTTCACAATTCGAATGATATTCAACATGTCAACATACCGCGCCTGATCTTCTGCCGACATGCCTCCAATGATCTGTTCGGCATCGTACAACGCGTTCCCTACGCCAATGTATAACCGGTCATCGCGCCACGAAAAGTTATCGATATTCCTGGTAAAATTCCGAGCATTGCCGCCCGCACCTGTCAGGTACTGCATCCATGGCATAATACGGCGATACTGATCATAGAACATTTCGAAGTCATTACTCTGCAAGCTAAGCGAAGCGCTCAAGAATTGGTTCTCTGGCGCAACCTCCGTCAGAACGTCGGGGTTCGTGTTAGCGTCAGCATATTCCTCGTCGCTACATCCTGTCAGCATCAGACCGCTGACAAATGTGAGTCCCAATAAAACCTTCTTAAAATATATCTTCATAATACTGATTCAATTTAAGTGATTAAAAACCAGCCGTTACAGAAACACCCCACTGACGTGTGAACGGCATACCACCAAACTCGGCAAATTCACCCGCGTTACTGCTTTTCAGACCTTCCGGATTGATGTCGGACTTTGCGGTGCGGTACAGGTAAGCAACGTTCCGCGCGGTCAGGTTCAGACGCAGCGTTTGCATCTTTAGCTTGCTGGCGAAAGATGCGGGCACATTGTAACCAAGTGAAATCTCACGCAGGGATACCCAGGAGTTTTCAAACACCGAGTATTCGCGAATACCGGATGACCACTGTGTCAGGTTTTCATAGTAGTAGATCGCAGGAACAGGCTTCAAATAGCCATTTTCCACAGCTTCCGCGTAGCTCATACCACCTAGGTCAATGTTCGGGTCGTTGTCAGCCTTGATACCGTCGGCCATCACACCATCCGGAATGATTCCGTCGTAGCGAGTAATGCCATCGGCATCGACATACTCAACACCACCATGATCGAGATCACGGCCGAAGAGGCTGTTCGACAAGCTTCCGTTCGAAGTACCGTACTGGTGCGTGGCAGAGGCCATCAGACCGCCGATCTTAGCATCCACCTGTACATTCAGCGTAAAGTTTTTGTAGGATACCGTATTGATGTTGCTCCACAGGTATTTTTCCATCGATGTACCCAGTTCTTTGTCGCCTTGACCGTATGATCCGCTGCGCAGGAAAGTATAGCCGGTTGAGCCGTTGCTGGCTACACCAAGTACTTTTTTACCATTGCTCGGACTGGCGATAGGGTTGCCTTCACCGTCTTTTGCCTGGTAAGTCGCATAGGCGTATGGCGTAGCAATTACACCATATTGACGACCGGGCTTAGCCATAGAGTAAACATCATTGCCAAAGGCCAGACTCAGCTGCTGCGACGCAACGCCGTCAGGCAATGAAATGATGTTGTTACGGTTGCGGGTAAAGTTGATCGAAGTATTCCACTCCCAATCCGATGTTTTCACTGGCGTACCACGCAGTATGAGTTCAATGCCTTTGTTTTGAATCTCACCGCCGTTTACAACACGATCGCTCACACCCGATTCAGGAGATGCCTTCAGGTTGAAGATCTCGTTCTTCGATCGTTTGTCATAATATGCGATATCAAGTCCAATTCTGTTCTGCAGAAAACGAAGGTCAGCACCAATTTCAATCTCACTGGCTTCTTTATTCTTAAGATTCGCATTAGCAAGTACGTTGTCGCGGAAGTCAGCGTAGTTAACCGTTCCATTTGGACCGATGTATTCTGGACGGATCATATAAGAGCCAGTTTCATTGATTGTCCACGCATCTGTATCGCCACCTGTTTTACCATAGTTAGCACGCAGCTTACCGAATGTTACAAAGGACGGCAAATTCTTGAAAGTCTCGGTAAAGGTCCAGGCCATACCTACAGCAGGATAATAGTAAGAAGCATCACCTGATCCATTCGAGTATACCAGCGTAGACGAGTAGTCCTGACGGAAGCTATAAGTAAGTGTCAGCTGTTCTTTGTACGTCAGATCACCATATACGTAAATGCCGTTTCTGAGTCTGGACGGGTTCATCTTAGTCTCGATGCCGATGCCGTTCGATGAGTTTGCAAGTGAGAACTCTCCAGGAACGCGCAGTGACGGGCTTTCGTTAGCTCCGTTACTGGCACGTGTAAAAGCTTTATAGTAGCGACCACCGTTTGTCTTGTGAACCTCCGCACCAATAGTGGCATTGAGAAGGAAATTCTGTCCAAGTTGCTTGCTCGCCGTTAACAATGACTGAACTCTGTATTGACGGGTAGTCGAAGTCACGACATTGTAAAGACCACCGGCAAATTGAGCGCCGGTACCCAGGCGACTGCGTTCATCCTGATAGCCTTCATCTTGCAAATTACCACGCACCATCAAAGTCAGCCATGGGCGGATGTGGGTGTTCAGGTCAATGTTACCACGGAAGACGGTCTCCGTACGCTTTACGTTATCCTGGAAGGTATCCCAGAGAAAGCCTGAAGACAAACCGTACGGGTCAGCCGCACCTGTCTTCGCACCACCGTTGATCGGATCGATATAGTTGTTCATCCAGTAGTCAATATCGAGTTGACGTGGCCGATAATATACGAAACGGAATACGGGGTTAAAGTTACCACCTTGACGGATGGGATTCGAAATATCGTTCTGCGTGTAATCTGCGCTTACATCAATATCGAATATCTCACTGATCTTGTGCGTAGCGCGGATGTTGAAGTTGTTACGCAACATCTCGGTACCACTAGGCATGACCGTTGTATTACGCAGGTTGGAATACGAGGCACGGGCGGTTGATTTTTCCGTCGCGCCTTCCAGTACGACGTTGTGGTTAGTGTATTGGCCGGTTTCAAAGAAACTCAACGGATCGTTTGCCTTCCACGAAACCATACGTCCATCAAGGTCACGTACAGTACGACCATCCAGTTTGGGACCATAGTTATAAAACTTGAAGTCACCATCCTGCACTTGCTCTACACCGTCGCCACCTTTGTTGAATTCGGTTTGATAGCCACCACCAAACTCGTTTTGTACATCGAGATATTTGTATGCAGTCTCAAAAGAAGAGGTGTGATTATAGGTAATACCAACACCTTTTTTTGTCGAGCCTTTCTTTGTGGTAATGATAATAACACCGTTGAGAGCTTCCGAACCATACAAGGCGCTGGCCGCAGATCCTTTCAACACGGTCATAGACTCGATGTTATCAGGGTTAATGTTCTTCATGATGTTACCGTTATCCTGCGCGGCACCCCAGGAATCAGCACCGGACGGAGTCGGACGGATCAGCACGCCATCAATCACGAAGAGCGGGTTCGAGTTAGTGCCAAGGGATGCGTTTCCGCGAATCCGGATACGAGAAGATGACATTGGGCCACCAGTACCCTGGTCGATTTGAACACCTGCTACTTTACCCTGTAAGGCATTAATCACATTACCATTATTAGCACGAACGAGATCGCTGCCCTTCACCTCTTGAATGGCATAGGGAATTCTCGCTACTTCCTTCTTTTCACCAAAACCGGTGATAACTACTTCCCCCAACTGTGAAATATCCTCTTCCAACACAACGTCGATGCTTGTTCTATTCTCAACAGAAATTTCCTGGCTGGCATATCCGATAAAGGACACTACCAGTGTCCCTGTGCCACCGCTAAGTTCGATTGAAAATTTCCCATCAGAATCGGTGGCGGTACCCCAAGATGTACCCTTTAACATGACAGACACCCCCGGCAAAGCGGAATTGTCTGACGCCGACGTCACACGGCCAGTCACGGTCTGTGCGAAAGCCGGCAATGCAGCCATCGTCAGCATGACTGACAGAAGTAGTAAATGTTTCCTCATTGATAAAAGATTTAGGTTAAGAAATTCTGTTCGGCATGGTTTCCGGCCAAATATCCATTCGCCATCCCGAATTTTGACAAAAGGTAGAAAGGCTTTTGATGATCTGCAAGAAAAAACTAATTTCGTTTGCGCACACGGAACTATCGTGCACGCAAACGAATCAAATTTAGCTGTGTGGGCGGAAACACCGCCATTGTGTACGTGACCGGTCAGGAGCCGGAGATAAAAAATGTATTTTTAGTCATTATTATTAGCCGTATTATTCGTCACCCAAAACCATGAGCAAGAAGATTAGAATTAAAGACATCGCCGAAATGGCACAGGTGTCCGTTGGTACAGTAGACCGCGTTATCCACAACCGGGGAGAGGTAGCCGAAGACTCTTATAGGAAGATTATGGCGATCCTGGAAAAAACTGGATACAAGCCCAACCTCCTGGCACGCACGCTGGGATCGAATAAAACCTTCCGCATTGCAGCATTAATGCCCAACCCGGCACAAGACGAATATTGGGAACAATCCGCCGAAGGCGTCAAACAAGCCCAGGACGAGTGGACCCAATACGGCGTGGAAATCCACCCCTACCACTTCGATCTTTATAATAAGGAGTCTTTCGCATCGCAGGCACAAACGCTGCTCGAAACTCCTCCCGATGCGGTACTCACGGCGCCTATCTTTCACCAGGAGGCCCTGAACTTCTTCCGCACCTGCAGGGAACAGAACATTCCTTTCGTCGTGGTCAACAACACCATCGAAGAAGGAGGCTCGCTCAGCTTCATTGGCCACGACCTGAACCAAAGCGGGCGCCTGGGCGCTGAGTTGCTCCACCTCAGCAATCCCCAACCCGGCACCTATGCCATCCTGCACGTATACGACGACGTCCACAACTCCCTTCACTTGAATGAAAAAGAAAAGGGATTCAAAGAATACTTCGCCGAGCAAAACGGCGGCGGCTTTAAAGTCATCAGCCGTGACCTCAACCACACGCACGAGCCTTCCCTCGAAAAAGAGCTCAACGATTTACTCGGCGATGCCTCCCTGCGTGGTATCCTGGTAACAACCTCCAAAGGCGCCTTCATCGTATCACGCCTCATCGAAAAGAAAGGCAAGAACGGCGTACGTTTCGTAGCCTACGACTTGCTCAAAGAAAACCTGCATTATTTGGAGAATGGCATTATCGATTTCCTCATCAACCAGAACTCTAAGCGCCAGGCCTTCATCGCCATCAGCCAGTTGGCCAACCACTTGCTCTTTAAAAAAGATGCTCTCCCCACCTACCTCTTCCCCCTGGAAATCATCAGCCGCCAAAACCTGAAATCGTATCTCAACACAGGGCACTAGGCCCCAGCTAATTATACTATACAAAGCCGGGCGCACGCCCGGCTTTTTTATTTACAAGCAGGCCGGCGCTTTCCAGACAAACTACCTACTTTTGTACCTGATCGTATATCGCTAACTTCTACCAATGAACCGTTTCTTATTCACCTTGGGGCTGCTCGCTTACACCAGCCTTATTAAAGTGTCTGCCCAGGTAGACTATCGTCCTGGTTATGTTGTTTCATCACAAGGTGATACCATCCGGGGATCGGTCGACTACCGCAATTGGCTGCATAACCCCAAAGCGATCTCGTTCCGCCCCTCCGCGCAAAGTGTAGACCATACATATAAGCCTCTGGAAATACGTGCATTTGGTGTTGCCGGCGACGTGTACGAAAGTGCGATCGTACAGGTCGATGTTAGTCCCACTTCCGTGGGTGAGCTCTCGGAAAGCCCCGAGCCCCAGCTGCAAGCCGATACAGCGTTTATCCGGGCCTTGATTACCGGCGAGAAAAGCTTATACCTGTATCATACTTCCAATCAACGCGGCAAAAATGAGCAGCTTTATATCCGCAAGGATGGTCAATGGGAATTGTTGATCTATAAAAGATATATCCGCAAACAGACAACAGCAAATACCCAGCAAAACACGCAAGAGTTGGTCGCCTCCAACAATCGTTATATCCGTCAGTTGGCCGTTTACCTGCAAGAATGTTCGACCATTCAAAAAAAGATGCGCAGTCTACGGTATGGCAGTACCAACCTGGAACGACTTTTCCACGCATATTACCAATGCACAACGGCAGCGCCGGCATACGAGAAAAAACCGGATAAGCAGCTTCTGGAATTCGGCGTACTTGCGGGCGGCGTGCAGACTTCGATCAAGTTCCAGGTGGCTGACGGGCTCAACCGGTCGACATTTGCGCGGGCCTCGTTCTCCAACGACTTTACCTTTACCGGCGGTCTTTTTCTCGACATCGTGCGCGCCCGGAATAACCGTAAATGGTCGGTGAATAATGAGCTGGTCTACACATCCTTTGAATCCGAAGCTACCAATTATACACAAATTCCCACCGACAACGGCCACGCGTACACGCGCATCAATCTGGAGTACTCCTATTTGAAACTAAACACCATGGTCCGCTTTAAATACCCCGTAGGCAAGGTCTATCTGTTTGCCAATGCAGGTATCTCGAACGGCATCATGCTGAGTGGATCAGACCTGCAGACAGATGTGCGGAAGCTCTACAGCAACACCACCGTCACCGAAAGCAAAGCATTTGACAACGGCGTCGAATCGTACGAGTTGGGCTTTCTCGGCGGTCTGGGCGTTCGCTACCGGCGCGCTGCCTTCGAAACCCGCTACGAACGAACCCAGGGCATGATCAACTATATCGGCATGGGCGCAAGACTGTCAAAAATTGCATTCCTCCTCTCCTATCGACTCACAAAATAAATAGCCTGTAGCGTCGAACAAGAGCCAAACTCCCACAAACGTAACTCCAATTAACAGAACAATTCCACCGATTATCGGAACCTCACAATAACTAATCACCTAACAATCAATACATTAAAAACACACACCCATCAGACCGGATTGTTTCCCCTCCCGTTTCCGTATTACTTTGCCGAACCAACGCCCACAACAATGCCATCAACAAGCATTTCTTCACAGGCAAAAACAAGCCCCATGAAAATACTCTACCTGGAAGCTACGCACGACACCCCCAAGGTCATGCTCAACAAACGCGAAGGCGTATTTGAATTCTCCGGCCGCTCCATCCTGGAAGACACCGAGGCCTTTTACAATCCTGTCATGGAATGGCTTGAACAATATAAACAGGATCCCAACCCCACCACCTTGTTTTCATTCAAGCTAAAGTATTTCAACTCCTCTACATCAAAAATCATCTACAACATCTTTGACATCCTGAAAGACATTCCCGGAGCCCAGGTGGAATGGTGTTATCACAAAGACGATGATGATATACTGGAAGCCGGACAGGAATTTGAAGAGGAGTTGGAAATGAAGTTCCTGTACAAAGAAATTTAGTCGGCTATGATCAACGGAAGATTATCAAGCCCATCTTTCGAAAAATCAATACACTGGCCAGGCTGATAGAAGCTAAAACAAACCAATAGGAAGACTTCAAAAACCTTGCTTCAATGGTCATGTCGCACCATTGACCCATAAGCCAGTATGCATATCCGAAAAGGGAGATTACCGAATAGCACGCCACAATAAATAACAACAAAACAAACAACGACTCTGGAATCTCCAGCTTGTTGAAGTTTACCATTACGATAAGTGCTTCAGCAAAGAAGAGTAACCATATCCGCTTAGAACATTTCCGGAGCGTATCAATTTTTAGGATCGAAAGTAACCTCATAGCTCGGTGTGTTCATCGATTCCCAACATTAACCGAAGCTCCCGCCGCGTGAGCCAATATCCATTGTCGAAATAGCTATAATAATTACGCCGCACGACATATTCTATTAGTTCGCGATACGTATGTATATCACCCAACGAGGAATTTCTGGACAACGTAGGAAAGAGAAAGTGGGCAGCGACACTCGGAATAGCGAGCACGATCAATATAGCCCCCGTCTTAATAAGACCAAAAAGAACGATCAACATCTCCGGCATGATGACCACAGCGACAACCGCCAGTACACAGGTTCCCAAAAACAGTCCAAAGAATACAATAAGACTAAGATTACTCGACATGGGTTCAGGCAAGACCAACCCGGTTTCTTTTCCCAGCGCTTTGAAATCACCCCTCAAATACCGAGGCGGAAAAATTTCGTTTATAGGCGTCTGGTCTCCGAACTTGTCCGGAGAGGCTATTGTCTCCAGTCCCGCACGAACCCGGCTATCAAAAATGGGATACAAGAACTTTCGGAATATGTCCGGACGCTCATCAAAAAGGTCTACAAATCGCTCGACAACTGCGCCTTCATCCATTTCAGAATCTCCGGCAAAAATACCATCCTCGATACCCACACTCGCCGCAACCGCCAATACTCTATCACGAAGCACTTCCGACATACTTACTTCTTATAGCCTTCTTCGTTCTTATCAGCATCCGCCTTTTTCGCTTTCCTCTTTTTCTGCGGGAACTCAAATCCAAAGCGCACATTCAACACGTCGGCATACGGGCTTTTATGATCGACATTAAACACCCGCAGCATAATCATCGCCGTGCCTTTCACAGACCCGATAAAACGATAATCCTTCTTCATTCCCACAAACGCCCCCGGCACCCACTCACGCACGCCCGGATCGGTGACCGGCGTTTGCAATTGCTGTGGTACATAAGTATTCATACACTCGAGCTCTGCCCGCGGTGAAAATCCTTTACCCAGTCTAAACTCGCCGTATACACGCGGACCATATACACGCGTTGCCGACGTAAACAAATTATGGTCGGTATTATATCCCACCCGATGATTCCACCCAAGCCCGCTCGTTAAACGCCCCGACAACCGGTACCCTATATATGGATTGAAGTCTACCAGAATATCATCGCCCTTCTTTTGAATCTGCAACGCTATCCCTGGCAGCAACCGCTCGCGCAACGGCTTGCCGCGCATCTCGTTGGGCCTCCGTTTCGGTATATCTTTCAAACTATTCAGGCTCGAATATTTGCTTTTCAGCTTCGACATCTTCTCCATCGCCTGCTGCAACACCTGCTCCTTACCGGCAAAGTGATTGACCGCCTGCTGCTGTACCTGTTTAATCGCCTGCTGCTTCATCGCATCGGGGTTCTTCGCAGCATCCAGCATCGGGTTGAGACTTTCTGCCTGCTTGGCAACATCCCCCAGCCCCGTCGCTTCGGCCGCCTTTCCCTCCAGCGCACCCGGTATTTGCTTAACGTCTTCCAGATTCCCACCCGCAATGTTCTTGATGTCTTGCTGATAACCGCCCAACTGGCCGGTCACATCCTTCACTTGCCCCAGCTCACCCGGCAGTTCCGGCATACCCCCCAGTTCTCCGATCTTGCCCACCGGTGACTCCACACTGCTGGAAAGCCCGTCAAGGCTCCCAAACGGGCTATTCACCCCCACCGCCCCGAGATTCAGATCTTTCACGGGCAATTGAAAACCATCAATGTTGCCGGTAACCTGGGCTATCTGGTCTTTGGCCTCCGGCGGCAGATTCCGCCCATCGATCTTTTGGGTGGCTTTGGATTTCAGTCCCCCCATTTTCTGATTCAACGATTGTATCTCCGACTCCCGCTTCTGCCGGATGCTATCTAGCTTCTGAACATATTTCTCGTGGGGCAGATTCAAGGCTTGTAAACTGTCAATGACATGCTGGGCGCCCGCCTGCGAAGAATCCAGGGCCACAAATTTGCCCCGGAAAGCGTTTTTCAGGCTATCCGACGAGGCATAAAAGTCATGCTGAACGGAATCCAGTCCCGGATGCAGGGGCTTTTTTATCAGGCTGTCGAGGGTGTGCTGTTGACGCGCTAACAGGGTATCCGCCTGGCCATACGAAGCGAACGTACAGAAACTCAGAAGTAGGAATAATACAACGCGCATGGCCCCGCGAAGGTACGATTTTTCTTGAAATCTGTGAAGCCACGAAATCAAAGTGCGCTCCGAAAACCCACACTCACTACGACCATGTCAAATGATTCTATATCAGAATCCGATACCGGACGAGTGTTGCCCATTTCCGGCCAGGTAAAGGAGCAATTTAGAGAAGGCTTACGACCTTCACTATCGTTTGCGTTGCCCAATCGCCCTTAATCAGACTTGGCGTGCTTATTGGAAGGACAAGCAAAACCCTCTATGCTTACACACCATTTTCGTCTGGCTATACGCAACTTTTTACGCAATAGAACCTTCATCCTCATTAATGTGCTGAGTCTGACTTTTGCGTTTACTTGCTGTATACTATCCTACATCAATTATGAATACAGCAATGACTTCAATGTTACCCATGTCAATACGGACAATGTCCACAGAATAAATATGCTTCGTGAGGATGAAGGGAAGGAAGAATCGATGGGTGTTGTTCCTCTTGCCTTGCCGCAGATCGTCAACGATGATCCCGAAAACGTAACCATCACTCGATTAACGCAAAGTACCGGCGCTGTTAATGCCAATGGTAAAGTCTTCAACGAAACGGTCCACTTCGTTGATAAAAGTTTTTTCACAACGTTCACCATGCCCCTTAAGTACGGAAGCCTCTCTGCCATTGACAAAAATAAGATCCTCATTAGCCAGGAGGTAGCGAGGAAGTATTTTGGTGAGACTTCAGTGATGGGAAAGGAAATGATGGTGAAAACAGATGTCCACGAGCTGCTTTTTGAAGTTGGGGGTGTTCTGGAAGATGCTCCGAAAAACTCAAGTTTCCAACTTGGTGTGGTCGCGATGTTTGAAAATTATCTACCCCTGGCAGACGCAGCTATTTCCTGGAAGTCACCCAATCTCTTGACGACCTTCGTTCATTTTAACGAAGCCAATAGGGTAACTCAATTTAAAGAAAAGCTGAAGATCCAGGCATCAGACTACAATGCCGCTCAGGAGCGTATTAAGGTGAAGGAGTTTTACCTGCAACCGTTCCGGGAGCTTGCCGTAACGTCTGATGTCGACATGCCAAACTATGTATCCGGAAGCCCGCTTAAGACCAATCCGAAGGGCGTGATTGTGATCGGGCCGATTGTATTTTCAATTCTCATCCTCCTGATTTCCTGCTTTAATTTTTTCAATACAACGATCGCGATCGCAGGACAAAGACTAAAGGAAATTGGGATTCGAAAGGTATTGGGCAGTCGCCAGGGACAGCTCATACTTCAATTCGTCGGAGAAAATCTCCTCTTGTGTCTTATTACCGTATGTCTTTCAGTTGCCTGCGCTGAGCTTTTGTTACCCGTTTTAAACCAGTCGCTACTGACACAGTTATCGATTGGTTATTTTGATCATTCCATCTTTTTTATAGTGCTCTTCGCGTTAACGTTTGTAACTGCGATCATCGCGGGACTCTATCCCGCTTATTTTATAAGTTCATTCGACACACTGACCGTTTTAAAGGGTCGAGCTAAATTTTCATCAGGGTCTATTAATGTTATCCTGCTCACCGTTCAATTTATTGTAGCAACATTTGCGCTTGTTATTGGCGTCGTGATGGTTCAGAATTCCGCATATCAGGAAAATTCCCCTATGGGCTATGACATGCACATGGTCAGTGTGACAAAGGTAGATACGCAGGACCAGTACCATGCGCTGTACAACGCCGTGCGTCAACATCCAAAAGTACTTGGGGTGAGCGGCTCTCCCAACCAAATGGGCGAGGGAGAAGGTGCTCACGTTGCAATTCATTACAACAACCGGGTAGAACAAGGAGATTTGCTAAACGTTGGTCATGACTATCTGTCCATGATGGGCATTACTCTTGAGAGTGGGCGATTTTTCGACGACAAAAAAGAATCTGACTATAAAACATCGATTCTCATAAACAAAACGCTGGCCCAACATCTGGATATCTCTCAGGCAGCAGATCAAACAATAGCCATTGAAGGTCATTCCTACAACCTCATTGGTATTATCACCGACTACCGTGAAAATGGCAATCATGGAGTCATTCCAGCAATGATTTTCAAGGCGGGTAAAGATTCAACATACCGCTATTTCAGCGTTAAAGCAGAGCAAGACCAGTTGGAGGAAGTTAATGCTTACGTGATAGCGCAGTGGAAAGAGCTATTTCCCGATCAACCTTACAATGGATATTTACAAAAGGATGTAATAGAGAAAGAAGTCAGATTAAGCGACGGATTTAAAACTGTTTCTTTATCACTGGCTGTGATTACGATCCTACTCTCTGCAGGGGGATTGTATAGCCTGGTGTCATTGAATATTCTAAGAAGAATGAAGGAGATTGCCATTCGGAAAGTATTGGGATCTTCTATAGGAAGCATCATCGCGTTTATGAGCAAAGGGTTGTTCCGGATCCTTATCGTTTCCTCGGTATTGGGATCTCTGCTCGCATTTGTTGTAGTCGACAAATTGATTTTTAAGTTCATCTATGCCTACCATACAGACTTAAGCATTTTTGCTTTCGCGATGGGTTGCGGTTTGATCGCTCTGGCCGTAGCTTTTATTACTGGAAGCAAAATCTACAAGGCAGCAAACACTAATCCTGTAGTGGTCTTAAAAAATGAATGATAAATCATAGTACATCACCTAAGTAGATCACGTAGATTTCTTAACAGACTACGTCGTACAACAATTTGGCCGTCAATGTCAAAAATGTCCCTCAATTATCTCGTTCTACGAGCTTATCCTCATACTACGTCAGCACACCAATCTGCCATTACACGACCATGTCAAAACAATTTGTGTCTTTAACCCAATACTTAAATGGTAGCGAAATGGAAAAGCTCAGGGGCCGCCTGGAACATGCAAAAATCATTTGTTTCATAAATGAGCACGGTCCACATGCGGGCAAACGCCAGAATTTTTACTACGAAATCAAAGTAAGTTCCGACCAGTATCACCAGGCCAAAAAAATCTTCCAGGATTTTAAAGAATCACAACGAATCGAAAATCAGCGATGCCCGAAATGCCACTCACTAGATTGGGAGCCTGTGTCGAAACTTAACTTTTTTCAAAAAATCATATACATAGGCACCACTCCCGTCCGCTGTAAAGATTGTAAAACGAAATACATCCTGTAATATACGGTCCTCCGTCCGGTCACATAGATTTCTTAACATACTGCGTCAGTATAACAATCTGCTGACCATTGATCCGACCTTCAATCTGAGCGGCATTGTCGTCAACAAGAGCGATACCTTTCACGGCAGTACCACGTTTAGCCGTGAATCCGCCACCCTTTACATCAAGGTCTTTAATCAGCACAACCGTATCCCCCGTCGCTAGTATAGTCCCGTTACTGTCTTTATGTACCACCTGCTGTTCCGCTACAGACTCCTCCTCACCCATCCCACTCTTCGCCCACGCGAGTGTCTCGTCATCGAGGTATAACATATCTAGGAGGTCCTGAGGCCACCCCTGATCCGACAGCCGGGTCAGCAAACGCCAGGCTGTTACCTGCACCGCAGGTACCGTGCTCCACATACTGGTATTGAGACAACGCCAGTGATTGGCGTCTGGTGGTTGTGTGCCTTGTAGTTGCTCCAGGCACGTCGTACAAACAAGGATACTTTTATCAACTTCTGCCGCGCCGGGCGGCACGTCGTAGGCTTGTAACGTTTCCGTATTTCCACAAAGCTCGCATAGCGATCCGCTTCGTTGGTGCAGTAGTTCTTCCCGTGTCATTATTCCAGTAAATCAGGCCGCAATAATACACTTCTGCCGATACTGTTCCTATGACAAATGTTGGCTAAGCTGCTGTGCTCATTCACCCCACTCGTGATAGACCAACATTTCCGTTCCGGTTTCGTTTATGACCACAAATCCATTTACAGCGGTTGTCTCATTGGTGCCTGGGTCAACCACGATCCACCCTGTTTTAAACACATACGCTTTACTTTTACCCGTTATCTCCGCAGTAATATTCAGTTGATCGTCACGCATAAGGAAAGCGTCCAATCCCCCCTCGTTTACGGTTAAACTATCGACCATCTCCCAGCCGTTTTCCCGCGCGAAGGCAATGACTTCTTTTGAGTTGAATGTTGACGTGGATTCTGACGCCCAGTTCATGATCCGACGGCCGCCCCACGGCCCATGATCATTGCTACTTCCGTTTACAAGGTCACTTTTGAAATCTTCCCAGAACCCGGCCGGCGCAATTCGAGTGCAAGAAAAACCCAGCGCAAGGAATACAGTAAGCGTTGCGATTCTAAGCATGGAAGATACGGTTCCGACGGCGAAAGCTGATCACTTATTCACTTCAACACTTCCCTCCTGCCCATCCAACACCCGCAGGTACTTCGGCGACCGCATCATCAGCATCAACGACTTCAAATAATCGTTGCCAAACCCCACCGAGCGAACCACATCGTACGAAAGGCTGCGCGTACCCAGAATAATCCCACGACGATCCACCAACCGCAACCGGAAAGACCGCTCGTAGACCTCCTCTACCCAGCCCACCAAAATGCTGTGCTCCACATGGCGTGCAACCGAAATAAGTGCGCCTTTTTTCTGGAAATGAGTGAAAAGATCGCGGTCAGCGTCGAGGTTCAGGTCGAGGTAGTTGTCCGGGAACTCGCCTTTCAGATCAAAGATCTCACGTTTAAACGTAACCGCTTCCGACTCCACTTCGCGCAGGAGGAATTTCCTCCGCACAAATACAAATCCATCCAACAAATAATCATACGGATTATCGCGCAACAACGTCCACGTTCTCCCCGTCGAAACAAGCAAGCCATCTAATAACCCCTTGTATCCCTTGATCTTAATTCGCCTGAACCGCCTCATGTCTTCTCTTAATCCTTTTTCCCCCGCATCTGTAACAGCAAAACGGCCGCGCAAGTAACGGCAACGTAAGAAAAAAGGCACTATTCCATCCAAATAAATTTCACGGATCACCCGTCACTTTATTTACCAAACGCTAACTCACATCCCGACACCACATTAGCAAAAAACCCGGCAGCGCCTGCTATCATTTAAGATCCGAGTTTCCACAGGATCATAATAGCCGTGACGACAAAAAATACCGTAGCAAAACGAACCAATGTTGTAAACTGCGCAAACCCTGGATCCGCATATAGCGCAGCATACTGGCGATGATCCGGCAGCTTTACATAAAACCGCGTCTGACCCGACCATTTGCCCTTCAACGCTTTGTAATCCGCATCCGGCAACAAACCCTTTTCATAAAAATGTTTCAGATACCGCAGCATGCCCGCCACCTTGTACTGGCAGAAAAAAACGAACAACAAAAACCAACCGGCAATTAACCATCCTATCATAAGATCATTCCTCCCCGTACCAACAGGGCCTATGTAAAAGCTCACAAATACCAAATATCCTCAAAAACCCGTTAACGCAAAAGTACCATAGGCCTTGTTTCAACCCATCATACCCGTAGTCGTGGATCTGGTTCAAGTCTTCCGACCGAAGGGAGGGCGACTTGGACCTATTCTAATGTCAGTCTTCAGACTGGCGAGCCCCCCCCGCAAGAGGGTCATACCCGTATCAAACCCATGGATAAGCCGTACATAAGCCGTACTAAAGCTATGGTTGACTTACCCCTAACCTATGCCAGACCACCTGTAACGAGTTCAGAAAGCAGGTATACCAAAAGATGTACAAGACCACTACAAGGGCTGTACAGTTACAATTATTTTTGAATGTCTTTATAACTTCTCTACAATTTCCACACAAACTTGCATAGAAAAAATCCGTAGTATACATTCATGGGTTACCACACCACACAAACGGTATAAAACAAAAATACGACACGCAAGCATGGGCAAACAAACAAGCATCATCAAACTGGAAGGCAAATGCGGCGACAAGGTATACTACTGGCATCCGAAATACGGCTGGCTGGTCCGCGATGTCACATCCGTGGACGCCGAACGTATCCTTACCGATCCCGCCTTTGCCCGCGTGCGCGAGAACAATGCCCAGTTTGCGCAAAGTGCCATGTTCGTCAAAGCGTTACGCGCTGCATTCTATCCGCTATTCCAGCCACTGGCCGACACGCACATGACCAGTCGCATAACCAGCGCGATCGCAAAAGCGATCAAAGCCGACCCGGCGACATCTCCCAAAGAACGCCGCCTCGCGCACGGCGACCTTCGCTATCTGATCGATCTGAATTTTAACAAGGAAACACCCTTAAAGAAAATTCTCACCGCCGAGTATAGCATAACAAAGGCCCAGAATACCCACACAACGATCTTTATACCGCAAAGCAACCGTTTCGTAAAAGCGCCCAAAAGCGCCACGCACTTCCGGCTTGTCAGCAGTGTGGCAACGATTTCCTATGACGCAGGGGCGATGACTGTACACACAACGTACAGCGGCTACATCCCCACGCAAAAAGTCGATGCAACGCCCATCACACTGACCAATACCTGCGCATCGCTTCCCAACTCCTTCATGACACACGTAGTGGGCGTGGAATTCTTTCAGGAGACAAATGGCATATACTATCCTCTGCATGCCAAAACCTGCAATGCCCTGGCTATAATCGATGCAAAAAAAGTGGTTCAACGGAAACGCACGGTGGAATATAAGCGAGGTGCAATCCATGCCGGGCGGCAATGTCGTGCACCTCGCACACAACCTCTTTTTAAGAGCGCAACGGAAAGATTGCCCGCAGGCGTGCGTCACGCAGCCAAAGCCCGCCCCAGCCCAGGATCGCAAGGTATACCGGGAACAGCAAGTGGCTGAACAACGGTGCATCTAGGCGAAAATGTGTATTGATCGCGCCACCCCAGAAGCCTGTCAGGAACACAATGCCCAGGATAGCAGTTTGAGGAACAGCATACAGGATCGTTCCAAGTAACGCTAACGCTCCCATCCATACAATGTGATGATCCTGGTAGCCTAGCTCGGCAGCCGATTGAATCACCGGCTCGGGCTTGACAAATTTCATGACACCGTCCATCAGCATAAACAGGATAACGATGGCGCTCATGATACGGCCTGTCCACAGGCGAGGTTTGGAAATGGTGTTGTTGGTTTCCATGGTATTTTTGTTGGTTTATGATACAAAGATATCATTCCACACCTATACCGCCGCGGTGCCCTTATGACAACTATACGGGCAAAAAGTGACAATCACTTTCACTCTGTTTTCTTCGTCTGTGGAACATCCGATCCGTCGCGCACCTCTTCGCTCGCCGCCAGCACAATCTCATCGCCGATACGCAAGTCGCCGTAGATCTCTGTCTTTCCATCGATCGTACGGCCAATGCGCACAGGTGTCCACTGCGCCTTACCGCCCACCACCTTGATGATAAAGACCTTCTCCGGCGCGTTTACCACGGCACGCTTCGGTACGACGAACGTGCTATCCTTCGCCGGCAGCGGCACCACCACATCGGCGATCATACCCGGCAGAAGGCGCTTGTTATCATTCATCACATCCATCTCGATCCGCTCCGCGCGCAACCGTGCATCCAACGCACCCGCCAGCCGTGCCACACGCGCATGAAACGCCTTGTCGGGTTGTGACTTCACAAAGAAATCAACGGTATCATTAGGCGACAAATAAGCTGTATACGCTTCCGGCACCGACACCACCAACCGCAAGTGCTTTTGCTCTTGTAACGTAAACATCGGTTTCTCCGAGCCGCGCCCCGACGGCCCCACATAGGCGCCCGGATTTACATTACGCGCAGTGATAACACCGCTGAACGGCGCGCGGATCGTCAGGTAATCGCGTGTGTTGCCTGCCTCGCGCTGCGAGGCACGGGCTGCCTCCAGCTGCGCCAGATCGGAGTTCATGCGGGCCCGCGCCTGGTCCAGATCGTTAGGCGAAATCGTACCCGGCGTTTTGCTGGTCTCCAGCAAGCGGTCGTAATTGGCTTTGCTCGCCAGGTATACCGCCTCCTGCGACTTGCCGCGCGATTCCGCACCGGCCAGCCGCGAAGAGATCTCCGGCGCCTCCAGCGAGGCCAGCACCTGTCCTTCCTTTACTTCCGAGCCGACATCCACCAATATCGTTTTCACAAAGCTCGTCTCACGTGCATACAGGTCCACCTGCTGGTACGAGATCAGCTCGCCCGGCACGTTCAGTACCGACGACAACAACCCTTTTTTCAAGGACACCGTCTCCACGGCCGACGCCTGGGGTGCTTTCGTTGAACCGGCCTCGCCCGCAGACGTGCTGCAACGCACCAGTGTCGCGGCCAGCACCAATGCGCCGGTAACTTTCAATGTATTCAGATAAGCATTCATAGGATGTACGATCATAGCGAAGTCGATGTATTCGGTATATAAAATTTACTGTCTTTATCTTCCGGGTCGAGCGACACGGAGTCCGTGGTTGTTTTTCCCTGCATCCAGGCAAAGGCCATCGGCAGAACAATCAACGCGGCAAACGTCGAGGCAAACAGCCCGCCAATCACCGCCCGCGCCAGCGGCGCAACCTGGTCACCACCTTCGCCGTGGCCGATCGCCATGGGAATCATCCCCGCGATCATCGCGATCGACGTCATCAGGATCGGGCGCACGCGCAGTGCGACAGCCTCTTTCGCCGCCTCCAGGGCATTGCCCGTCTGTAACCGCAGCTGCTCGGCATTCGTCACCAGCAGCACTGCGTTAGCGATCGACACCCCCACCGACATGATAATCCCCATGTACGATTGCAGGTTCAGCGTCGAACCCGTGATCAGCAATAGCAACAGCGCGCCCAAAATTACCGCCGGCACCGTCACCAGCACCACCATCGAAACTTTGAACGACTGGAAATTGGCTGCCAGCATCAGGAAGATGACGACGATCGCCACCAGCAAGCCCGACTGCAGGCTGTCCAGTGTTTCTGTCAACACTTTACTCATGCCGATGGTTTCCACTGTCAACCCGCGCGGCAGCTCGCCCAGCGACGCCAGCGCCTTGTCAACATCCACGGTTGCCGCGCCCAGATCTTTACCCGTCAGGTTCGCCGTCACCGACAGCACCGGCATGGCACCCAGGTTATCGACCTCGCCATACACCGTATCGGGTTCAATCGAGGCCACATCACTCAGGATCGGTCGCGTGGTATTACGCAACAGCGGGATCTGGCCGATGTCAGATACATGCGTCATCTTATTTTCGGGCACTTGAATCTGTACACTATAGCTCAAGCCGGCCTTCTCGTCCAGCCACACATTCTTTTCGGTATACCGTGACGAAGACGTCGAAGCGATCAACGACCGCGACACGTCCGTCATATCCACCCCCAGCTGGGCCGCACGAACGCGATCGACGGTAATGTTCAGCGCAGGATACTTCACCGATTGCCCGAGCTGCACATCGCGCAGGTAAGGTATTTCTTTAAGCGTGGCAATCACCTTGCGCGCATACGCTTCATTCTGCTTTTTGTTCCGGCTGGCAATGCGCACTTCGATCGGCGTGGGTGAACCCTGGCTCAGGATCTTATCGGTGAGCTCGATGGGCTCAAAAGACACCGCCACGTCAGGCATGTGTTCGTGAATCTGATTCCGGAACTGCTCTTTCAGCTCGTCCATATCGAAGTGATGCTCCCGGTTCAAGCTCACTTGCAGCACCGCTTCCTGCGGGCCGCCGGTAAAGGTATAGATCGGACTGATCGAGAACAGCGCCGGGTGTTGCCCAATATACGCCGAGCTGACGCTGATGTTTTCTTTGCCGACGATCCCCTCCAGCAAATGAATGGATTCCGTCAGTTTTTGTTCAGTACGCTCGATCCGCGTACCGTCGGGAGCCCGAAGGCGCACCTGGAATTGCCCGGAGTTCGTTTTCGGTAACACGTCGCGGCCAATGCTGCTCAGCAACCACGCCGCCGCGCCAATCACAAGCACCAGGTAGCCCAATACCACCAGCCGGCGTTGTGGAAACAGCCGTTCAATAAACGCCACAAAGCCTACGCGAAAGCGCTCGAAGCGGCTCTGCTTGCCTTCTCCTTTTTCTTTATGTTTCCCCACATGATCCTTCATGATCCAGTTCGCCAACACCGGCACAAAAGTCTGTGACAGCAGGTACGACGTAATCATCGAGAAGCCGATTGCCAGAGACAGCGGCAAGAACAATGACCCCGGGATCCCGCTCATCGAAAGCGCCGGTGCAAACACCGCCAGGATACAGAACAAGATCAACAGCTTCGGAAAGGCAATCTCCTTACACGCATCCCAGATCGCCAGCGCCTTGGGTTTCCCCATATCCATATGCTGGTGTATATTCTCGATCGTCACCGTCGACTCATCCACCAGGATCCCGATGGCCAGCGAAAGCCCACTCAACGTCATGATATTGATCGTCTGCCCAAACAGCTGCAGAAACAACACCCCCGAGATGATGGAGGTAGGAATGGTCAGGATCACGATCAACGCGCCGCGGAGATCGCCCAGGAACAATACAACCATCAACCCCGTGAGTATCGCGCCAATCACACCTTCGCTGATCAGGCTCTTCACCGCGTTAATCACATACGTAGACTGGTCGAACTCATACGACAACGTAACATCTTCTGGCAGCTGCGCCTGAAACCTGGGAATGGCCGCCTTCAGGTTCTGCACCACCTCCCAGGTCGACGCATCTGCCGACTTGGCAATACTGATATAGACCGAACGCTTGCCGTTCACCTGAGCATACCCTACAGTGATGTCCGCGCCGTCCTCTACCGTCGCCACATCGCCCAGGTAAAGGTTCTGCACATCGCCTTTAAAGAGCGGAATCTTTTCAAAGTCCTTAATATTCTTGATCGTCGTATTCGTGGGCGTGATATAGTTATAGTCGCCGATACGCACGTTACCCGACGGCGCCGTCTGGTTGTTGATGCGCAGCGCCTCCACCAATTGATCGGGCGTCAGGTTGTGCGCACGCATGCGCTCGGGGTCAGCCTTGATCACGATCGTACGGATGTTACCCCCGAAGGGTGGCGCAGCCACGAGGCCCGGAATCGTGGTAAAGGCGGAGCGCACATAGACGTTGGCCATGTCGGCCAGCTCATTGTTCGAGCGGGTCGGACTACTGACGACCAGTTGCCCCACCGGCAACGTCGAGGCGTCAAAGCGTATAATAAACGGCGGGTTGGACCCCGGTGGAAAGATCGCCTGCGCCCGGTTGGCAAAGGCACTTAGCTCGGCCGCCGCCTGCGCCATGTTAGTGCCCGGGTAAAAGGTAATCTTCATCAAGGTAAGGCCCTGAATGTTCTTGGTCTCGATGGCTTTGATCCCGTTCACAAACAGCATAATGTTGATATACGGTTTGGCAAAGAAAGCTTCCATCTGCGCGGGAGTATACCCGCCGAACGGGTGAGAGAGATAAATCACCGGCAGGTTCATCGCCGGAAAAATGTCAATCTTAATGGTACGCGCCGCGTTAACGCCGAAGAACAGCATACCGGCGACAAGTACCAGGATCGAAATAGGCTTGCGAAGAGCAGATCGTATTAAATTCATAAACTAGTGAGCCTGATTGATAAATAAGTTAAAGTCGCCCGAGGTGGCAGCTTTCAGCAACAGCGCCTGCCACACATTGACATACGCCACGCTCTGGTCGATCTCGGCGCGGTTCAGCGCATACATCGACTGCTGCAGATCTACGATCGTCGTCAGACCGTTTTTATACAGCACGTTCTTCTGTGTATAAGCATCCGAAGCGGCGTTGTACTGCTGCGGCGCTTCTTGCAAGCTCTGCAGGCTGTTGGTCAGTCGCTGGTCCGCCAGGACCAACTGATCCTCCAGCTGCACGCGCACCTGGTTGTATTCATGCCGGTAACCTTCCGCCACAAACTGCTGCGCCCGCGCCTGCTGCCGTACTTTGATCGGGCTGATCAAATTCCACGAAAAACTAATACCGGCCACATAGTTGTACCGCGACGGGTCTACCCCATCGCTATACCGCGACGAATAGCGATCGGGGAACTCCGGTGTATAATTATAGTCGAATCCCGAGCCACGGGCCTGGTACACGCCAAAGAGCGAAATGCCCGGCATCACACTGCGGCTCGCCACGCGGGCCGCCTGCGTAGCCTGCTCGATCCGCGCCTGATAAAATTTTACCTGGGGGTTATCCGTCACGGCCACGCCTGCATTCAATTCTTGTGGCGACTTACCCAACAACGTGCTGTCGAGGACAAACTCCGTAGGCGGTACATTTAAGAGCTGCGCCAGTTGATTGCGCACCTGCTGTTCGTTGGTCCGCAGCTCGATCAGCGACAGCCGCGCCCGCGACACCTCCGCATTCGCCAGCGACGAGTCCACCCCCGGGTTCAACCCCGTCCTCGTCCGCGCCCGCACCGTGCGCTGCACCGCTTCCGCCCGTTCGAGATTAGACCGACCGTTGCGCAGAAACTGCTGCGCCACCAGCAAGTTGAGATACGCTCCGGAAATGCGCACGCGCTGTACAAACTCCTCCTGCTCCAGGTCCGCCGAATCACGACGCACCTGCGCCTTCGCCAGGTCGATGCGCGACCGCACACGGCCGAAGGTAAACACCTCCCAGTTGGCGCTGACAATATAGAGCGCACCAAAAGCCGCATTCCAACGTTGGTCACTGTACGACGGCCCCGCCGACGCCACGCCCAGCACACCCACAGCACCGAGTGGTCCAAATTGACCGTTCACTGTACCATACGCCTGCTGCACCGCCGCAATCACATTGGGCAGGTATTCATTGCGCGCATTGCGCGTGAGGGCCTCCGAGGCATGCAGGTAACTGCGCTTCGCCTGAATGCTTTGATATTGTTGAACACCGGTCTCCACTGCGTCAGGCAGGGCGAGGTATTGCGCCGGTTGCTCACCGGCTGTCTGCGCCTGCTGAGCCTTCGCCCCCAGCGTACTGGCAAGCACCAGAAAGACCAGCACAGCGATTTTATAAATTCGAAAAGAAGGATGAACGGCAACCCTGCCGTTCGGGATCAATAACTGCATAAGAAATATATAGCGTGTGTTGCGTTCAAAAAAGCTACGGCGTGGAGGGAACGTCGCGACTTGACATACTCGTTCAATCGTTTTCTAAGGAGGTAAGTCTTGGTAGTACTAAAAACGTTTATATAGCTAAGTATACGTCGCATACCTGGTTCAAGTCTTCCGACCGAAGGGCGGGCGACTTGGACCCACCCCCAATGCCAGTCTTCAGACTGGCGACGAACCCTGACCGATGCCGATGCCATTCAATGATTCACCAATTTCATCATTCCCTCATTATACCGTTGCCCCACATCCGGATACTGTCGTAGAATCTCCGCCACCCAGGCCAGATCCCCAACAGACAGTTGAACATCCGCCGCCCCGGCATTCTCCTCCAGATACTTCCTTTTCTTCGTCCCCGGAATTGGAATCACATCCTCCCCTTGCGCCAGCACCCAGGCCAGCGCCAGTTGTGCCGGCGTAATTCCCTTCTCCGCAGCAAACGCCTTCAGCGCTTCCGTCAATTTCAAATTGTTATCCAGGTGCGCGTCCTGAAACCGTGGCAACGTCCGCCGGAAATCATCCGGTGCCAACTCCGCCGTATCCAATGTCGCCGTCACCAACCCGCGGGCTAGTGGACTGAACGGTACTAATGTAATACCCAATTCGCGGCACAGTGGAAGAATCTCCGCCTCCACATCACGCGTTATCAACGAGTACTCATTCTGCAACGCCGTGATCGGATGCACCGCATGCGCCTTCCGGATAGACGCCGCCGAAGCCTCCGACAATCCCAGGTAACGCACCTTGCCTTCCTTCACCAGCTCCGCCATGGCGCCGACCATCTCCTCCACCGGTATCGCAGGGTCTACGCGGTGAGCGTAATAGAGATCGATCGTATCGATGCGCAGGCGCTTCAGGCTGGCCTCGACCGCGGTCTTCATATAGGCCGGCGAGCCGTCAAAATACGTCGTGCCGTCCGCGCGGTAGCGAAAGCCAAACTTGGTTGCCAGGAAGATCTTATTACGGTTCGGCACCAACACCTCCGACACCAATTCTTCGTTGCGGCCCTGACCATACATGTCGGCCGTATCCCAGAAGTTGATGCCCAGGTCGAGCGCCCGGTGTAAAGTAGCAATTGACTCCGCGTTATCGAGCGCCCCATAGGCATGACTCATGCCCATACAGCCTAATCCAACGGCAGAGAGTTTTTCAGAAGTGTTGCGTAGGGTTCTGTAGATCATGTCGCAAAGCTAGGATGTCAAGCTTCGCAACGGATTATGGATTTCAAACCAAAAATTATAAAATTCGAATATTTATTTTCGCAGCGAACGAGGGGTCGCTTGGGTTTGCTTCTTGAAAAAGTTATTGAAATACGCCGGGTACTCAAACCCGAGCGAGTAGCCGATCTGCGACACGCTCCAGTCGGTGTGCATCAACAATGCGCGGGCCTCCCGAACGATGCGTTCGGAAATGTGATCGGTCGTGGTCTTCCCGGTAATCTCTTTCACGGCGCGGTTCAGGTGGTTGGGATGTATAGACAACCGTTCGGCGTAATCGTTTGCCGTCCGCAGCTTCAGCGAATGCTCCGAGGCGACAGGAAACTGACGCTCCAGCAACTCTATAAAAAGCGACGCAATGCGCCCCGACGCGCTGGTGGAGTGATGCGTCTCCGTCGGGTGCATCTTGAGGGCCTCGTGAATCACCAGGTTAACATAGTTGCGCAATAGCTCAAACTTGTGCGGATAGTCCGAATCCCGCTCGCAAACCATCTTTTCGAATAGCTCACCGATGTGCTCATCCTGTTGGGGGGATAAAAAAAACACCGGGTTGCATCCCACCTGAAACAACGGCGAATCAAGAATGCTCTCGTTGCCTTTCGCGTTGATAAAGCCGTCGGTAAACAGACAAAAGTGGCCGGCCTGCACCTCCGAGATCGCTTCCCAGGCATACGGCACCTGGGGATTAAAGAATACCAATGCGTTCCGATCGACCTCGATCGTCTTGTCGGCAAAGTATAAATTGCCCTGTCCGCGGATCAGCGAGATCTTATAATAGTCCCGGCGGTTATAGGGTGCATACCGGTTGCAGCTGTCGCGGCGGTATACGTTAAAATGCCCGGTTTCCGAAGGCTTCGTGGGATCGTATGCCGCCGGCCGTTTGGCCGGATAACGGTTATAAAAATCTTCGAGCGTCTCGCTTTTTGGCTGCATCCTCAAAATTATAAAATTCAAATAACAAACGAAAGTTTGCGACGCAGGGTTGCACCAACCTGATCGGCGGCGGCGCAAAAGTGATGAGCGGCAGTCTTTTGGTGACGGACGCCTTTTCTCATTGGCCAAACAATAAAAAAACGATATTTTGCCCGCATGACGCACCTTCCGCAACTCATCACCGACCTCGGGCTCATCCTGGCAGTAGCAGGCATCACAACCCTGCTCTTCAAGAAGATCCGGCAGCCGACGGTGCTGGGGTACATCCTGGCCGGCCTGCTCGTGGGGCCGTACGTCTCGCTCCTGCCCACCGTGGCCGATGCGGAAGGCATCCAGGTATGGTCCGAGATCGGCGTCATCTTCCTGCTCTTCAGCCTCGGCCTCGAGTTCAGCTTTAAGAAGCTCGTCGCCGTAGGCGGCTCCGCCTCCATCACTGCCATTACCGAGATCGCCATCATGATCTTCGTGGGCTTTGTCACCGGCAAGCTCCTGGGCTGGACCACCATGGACAGCATCTTCCTGGGCGCCTTGCTGTCGATGTCGTCTACCACGATCATCCTACGCGCATTCGACGAGCTCGGTGTCAAATCCAAAAAATACGCCACGCTGGTCTTTGGCATCCTCATCGTCGAAGACCTCGTCGCCATTCTCCTGTTGGTATTGTTATCGACCATCGCCGTCAGCCAGCAGTTCGCCGGCGCCGAGCTCGGCATGCAGTTGCTCAAGCTCATCTTTTTCCTGATCCTGTGGTTCCTGGCGGGCATCTTCTTTATACCGACCTTCCTCAAGCGCACGCGCAACCTCATGAGCGACGAGAACATGCTCATCGTCTCCATCGGCCTGTGCCTGCTCATGGTCATCCTCGCCGTCACCGTCGGCTTCTCCGCCGCCCTGGGCGCCTTCATCATGGGCTCAATCCTCGCTGAGACCACCCAGGCCGAACGCATCGAGCACCTGGTAAGACCCGTAAAAGATCTCTTCGCCGCCGTATTCTTTGTATCGGTGGGCATGATGATCAATCCGCAAGTGCTCATCGACTACGCCATACCGGTATTGGTGGTAACGTTCATTACGATCTTCGGCAAGCTCATCAGCACCACCATTGGCGCCATCATTTCCGGCCAATCGCTCAAACACTCGGTACAGGCCGGCATGAGTCTCGCGCAAATCGGCGAATTCTCTTTTATCATCGCTTCGCTCGGCATCAGCCTGAAAGTAACCAGCAATTTCCTCTACCCCATTGCTGTGGCCGCCTCGGCCGTCACCACCTTCACCACACCATACTTCATCCAGAAATCCGAAAGCGTGTACATGTTATTGGAACGGATGTTGCCCGCCCGCTGGGTAAACGGCATCAACCGCTATAGCTCCAGTACGCAACAGCTTTCCGCCAGCAGCGACTGGAAGCTCCTGCTACGGGCGTATACATTGAATATCGTCATCCATACCGTGCTGGCCATCGGCCTGATCGTGCTGTCGCAACGATATCTCTTTCCTTTCATCTCCACCCGCATCGCAAATAGTCCACAAGACAAGATCATCACCGTTGCCATCACGCTCATCGCGATGATCCTGCCCATCTGGACTATCGCCGTACGCCGCATCGAACGCGAAGCCTATGCGCATCTCTGGCTCAACCGCAAGCTCAACCGCGGTCCGCTGATCATGCTGGAGATCGTGCGCGTCGCCGTGGCGGTGGCCCTGGTAGGTTTCCTGCTAGACCGCTACTTCTCAACTCCCGTAGTGATTATCGTCGGCTTTGCCGTTACCATTCTCGTCGTACTGGTATTCTCGCGCAAGCTGCAGCAATTCTACGACCGCGTGGAGAAACGGTTCCTGGTAAACCTCAACGAGCGCGAAGCACAACAAAAGCGCCGCCCCGAGATCGCCCCGTGGGATGCCCACCTCGCAGAATTTGAAGTCCCCGCGGAGTCTCCCCTCATCGGCAACACACTGCAAGAGCTTTCCCTGCGGGAGAACTATGGTATAAACATCGGCCTGATCGAGCGCGGAAACATTACCATCCTCACCCCCGACCGCTACGAGCGCCTATATCCCGGCGACCGCGTCTCCGTCATCGGCACCGACGAGCAGCTCACCAAAGTCAAAGGCCTCTTCGAAGAATCCATCAACGGCCGCAACGAAGAAGAAGCCGCCAAGAACGAGATCATGCTCCTAAACATCACGCTTCAAAAAGACACCTGCCTCATCGGCCAATCCATCCGCAGCACCGGCATCCGCGAGCAAGCCAAAGCCCTCATCGTCGGCATCGAACGAAACGGCAACCGCATGCTCAACCCCGACTCCACCGCAGTGCTGGAAGAAGGAGATGTACTTTGGATCGCCGGAAATAAAAAACGAATCAAAGACTTTCTAAAGGCGCAGAAGCTGCCGGTAAAAAAGCCGACCGAAAAAGAAAATCAATAACAAGACACACCACTGGCGGCGGACACGACCGCGCATGGACAATGGTATACTTGCATGACCAACGGCCCGGTCGCGGCCGGTCAACAGTGTAACTTCGATGTAATACCCGGTATCAAATAGCAGGAATTCACCGGACAGAATTCCCTACTTTTGGCCACACAGCCATTACTCTTTTTACATGGACCGCCGTAAATCATATCTCTTCGATGCCCTGCTGGCAACACTATCGCTTCTCCTGATCGCACTGTATGTCTACACCAATAGCCTGACACGAGAGATACACAATAACGTTGTTGTCGAAGAGAGATTCGAGTTCCACAATCCATTGACAACTATTTTTCTGGAAAGTAACGCCATTGCGCCCCTTCGCCTGCTGATGCTTGCCCATGCATTTTTCACATTGCTGTTACCCGTCGCGGCCATACGCTATTGGCGAAGCAAACGGCAACGAAAACAAACGCTGCTGGCAAGCTTACTACTCTATTTTTGGTCGGGTGTTGCACTTCTCATCGATCAGGGATTTTACCATGCCTGGCTACACTGGATGCATCCGTTGTACGAGTACGGCGACAGTCAGAATTTCCCGTTCGGGGTATTACCGGTCGTGCAAACGGCGTTGTCGTTTATTCTCTTGCGCCTTTTCCTGCCGGGCGTGATCGGCTCCCGTCCCGATCCTGCCGCGGAAGAAGTACCGCTTCGCTGGATGCGTGCGTATCACGGCAAAGTAGACGGCGTGGCAACACTGCTGTTTGGCTTCAAGGTGTTTATGACCTACTTTGTGTACAGTTATTATGATTCATTTTTGCCTACTTCATCGTATCATAACATGTCGCCTGCTTTCGCCAGTGTGGTCGCGCTGACGACGTGGCTGGTGGAGGTGTGGATCAGCTACGTCGTTACAGAGTTTTTCTTCCAGCTGACGCCGGGCAAAGTACTAACCGGCGTGATGGTCGCAAATGACCACGGCGCCGGTCGGGCGTCGTTCGGCAAAGTCCTGATGCGCAATATTGTCCGCCTCGTGCCGTTTAACCGTTATTCGTTTCTGCTGGGCCGCGGCGGCTGGCACGATACCCTGTCGCGGACACAGTTGGTATACTGGGCCGGAAGCCATCCGATGGTGCGGCAAAACAACCTGGTCGTCGGCGCAAGTTTTGTCTTCGGCACGTTCTGCTGCTGGCTTTTGGTGGCTTCGATTTTCAAACTAACCAATCAGGATTATTTCCTTGAAAGCATCGCTTCTGCACCGTTCCTCTTGGTGCTCATATTCCTGTGGATATTCATGTCGCTGCTTACCGGCTGGCTGGCCACTGTGTCGAACGTTGCGCAAAACCACGCACAGGCCGGGTCGAAGACCGAAGGCAAACATTTCCTGAAGATAATAGCATGCTGGATCCCGATACTCAACTTCACAATGCCCGCCGTCGTGCTCGATAAAGTCGCTGAAAACTTTAGTCAAAATTCCGACAATCCGGAGATCGCTGAAACATTCTACCAGCTAAACCGCTTTTTTTGCCGTGCGTTCGGAGCTTTTTCCACACTGGTTTATCTTGGCTTGCTGACAATGCGCTACGCCAACCCGGCGAATGGACAGGTCCTGGCTGCGCTGCTGCTCTCGCTGGGTGGCATCGTAGCCTGCATCGCCGTCGTGCGCTATGCGCGCTGGCTGAATACATTTCTGCAGGGACTACCCGCTACCGAAAGCTAAAAACCCCCGGCATTCCGGCCATCCTGCACTATACCGTTTGAAATCCACCGGAAATCGATTGATCTTGATGGAAGTTTAGCAAAAAATTATAACATTGTGGGATGAGAGGTCAGACTATGGAGTACATCCACCCGATACGGATCGACAGCGAGTCGCGCATTCCCAAATATCACCAGATCGTCAACTCGATCGTCGGCGATATCGAAAAAGGTCTCCTGACCGTGGGCCAGCGCATACCGTCCATCAACGAGATCAGTGAAGAGTATTACCTCTCGCGCGATACCGTCGAGAAAGCCTATAATTACCTCAAGGAAAAACAGATCATCGTGTCCGCGAAGGGCAAAGGCTACTACGTCGCCCGCACGGTGCTTCCCTCGCGCATCAACATCCTCTGCCTGCTCAACAAGCTCAGCTCCTATAAACTACAAATCTACAATTCCTTCGTCAGCAGCCTGGGCACAAACGCCCACGTAGACCTCACCATCTTCCACGCGGATCCCAACATCTTTCTCACAGCCCTGCGCGAAGGCACCGGCCGCTACGACTACTTCGTCGTCATGCCCCACTTCAAAGACGAGCACCTCGCCCACGAAAGCACCACCGCCGACGTGCTCGAAGCCCTGCGCAAGATTCCCGAAGATCGGTTGCTACTACTCGACAACTATCTCCCCGAGCTCAAACGCGACGTCGCCTCTGTCTACCAGGACTTCAAAACCGACATCTACGACGCCCTGCGCGAAGGCCAGTCACGCCTGAAACAATACGACAAGCTCATCCTGGTATACCCCCGTAAAACCGTCTACCCCTACCCCCTCGAAATCCTCCAGGGTTTCCAAAAGTTCTGCTCCGACGCCGGCTTCGACTTCGAAATACTCGAAGAACTTTACAACGACATGGAGCTGCAGCCCAAGGATGCTTATATTACGATAGAAGAAAATGATTTAGTGCGGCTGATCAAGCAGGTGCGCGATAAGAAGTTTATGCTGGGGAAAGATATAGGGGTGATCTCGTATAATGATACGCCACTGAAAGATCTCCTGGGCATAACCGTGATCTCCACAGACTTTCAGGTCATGGGAGAGACAGCGGCCTATATGATCTTGAAGAAGAAACGCGAGACAGTAAAAAATGTATTCCGGTTCATCGATCGCGGTTCGGTATAAGAAGCGTTAGCGGAGGCGCGGTACTTGTGACTGCAATACAAAAATGCCATCAAAACCTGGTTCAAGTCTTCCGACCGAAGGGAGGCGACTTGGACCTCCCCAATGCCAGTCTTCAGACAGGCCAGGCCCCCCTCCCACCCCCCTTCTCCGCTCTCACACTTCACGCGCCCCCCC
>NZ_JAHESE010000149.1 GCF_018598175.1 Dawidia cretensis | reverse complement strand
GTGCTTGGCGGATTGTTTCCTTTTATGATGGCGCTGGTGACGGAAGATTCCATGCAGCCTGCCCTGATGGTAGTGGTCGTGATCGTAGTGATCCAGACTATTGATAATTACTTTATCGAGCCGAATATGGTGGGTGGTGAAGTGAATCTGAGTGCGTTTGCGTCCATCCTGGCGATTCTGGTGGGTGGTCTTATCTGGGGTGTGGCCGGGATGGTGTTGTTTATTCCGATGGTGGGGATTATTAAGATTGTGTGTGATCATGTGGAACCGTTGAAACCCGTAGGCTATGTGTTGGGGGATCCGGATGGAAATAAGCCTTCGAAGGTGAAGGAGTGGATA
>NZ_JAHESE010000148.1 GCF_018598175.1 Dawidia cretensis | reverse complement strand
GAATAATGTAGAAAATCGCATAAAATCTTTTTTAGAGTTTTATCTGAAAACCTAAGCTCACTATACGTGGTGGTGAAGCAACGCTGAGCGTTTCTGGGTCCCACAAATCGAGGATCGATTCAGTATAGAGGTTTTGTGCTTGGAGAAACACCTTTCCATTGTCAACATGAATCGGATCAAGCACCGTGCGAGGAAGGCTATAGGCAATGGTCAAAGTTTTTAGTCGGAGGAAGGCTATACGCTTGATAACAGCGTCGCTCTCTTGCCACATGGGGTACGCGGTGACAACTTGGTCGGTTGTGCCAAATCTTTGAACGCTTGTGATGTCGCCCTCTTTCTGCC
>NZ_JAHESE010000147.1 GCF_018598175.1 Dawidia cretensis | reverse complement strand
CATTGGTATTGGTGGGTTCGAAATACCACGTGCCATCGTCATTTTTATACCGGCTCGTAGGATTGCGAACCAACACGCTTTCCCAACCACCACCGGTAAGCTGATTATCCGTGTTACCTCCGCCGAGGAGATTGGCTTCGTTAAAATTTGTGGCCAGGTTGACGGACGCTAACAGTTTACCGTCAAGCGCCTTTTGGTTAAGATTGAATCGCAAGCCATATTGTTCGCGGCTGTTTTCGCGGGCAATACCTTGAAGATCCTGATACGTAAGACTCGCGCGATAATTTGTATTTTCGCTACCACCCGATAGCGCCAGGTTGTGATATTGAGACAGGTTATACCTGTG
>NZ_JAHESE010000146.1 GCF_018598175.1 Dawidia cretensis | reverse complement strand
CGTCGGCGGTGGGGGATTTTCATAAGGCACACTGGCGCGAGCGTCCTACTTTTTGGCTCGACTTGCGCGTTACCTACGCCGACGGCACGACGGAGACGATCAGCTCGGATCCTACCTGGAAAACATCGCTAAGCCCGGTTGTTTTCAACAGCATCTATACGGCCGAGCATTACGACGCACGTCGTGAGCAACCCGGCTGGAACACCGTGCGCTTTGACGATGCGGCCTGGGTCAACGCTATTGCACGCAAGGCTCCGTCGAACAACATTGTCGCACAGGTGCTCCACCCGATCCGGAACGTAGAGGAGCTTGCGGCAGCCTATATGCGCAAGTTGAATGATACCACG
>NZ_JAHESE010000145.1 GCF_018598175.1 Dawidia cretensis | reverse complement strand
ATAAGGACCATTCCGCTTCACTGGGATTTTCTGATGGATACTCCGGGATCGCCTACGCCTTTATTATAGCTTACCGTCGTTTGAAAAATCAAAAATACAGAATCGTCGCTGAGCGTGCGCTAAAGAATACACCAATACAATTTATTTACAATGACTTTAGTATCAATTCAGGAATAAGTGGGATTGGATTAGCATACTTATCTGCGTACGAATTTCTAGGAGATGACACATGGAAAATGCGTGCGGATGCGGTCGCAAATATTCTCATCAATACTTTCTGCAAAGACAGCCAAGGTGGCGGATGTTGGCGAATGGAGGCAAATGATAATCCGACGGCATCATTATATAC
>NZ_JAHESE010000144.1 GCF_018598175.1 Dawidia cretensis | reverse complement strand
ACCAAGCGCAGCGCCGGCCGGAAGGGCGCTGTGCGCACCGCGATCCTCTATGGTATTTCCATCATTGTTATATACGTCGCGGCGGGCCTGGGCATTACGCTGGCCTTTGGCAGCGACGCCTTAAACAACCTGTCGACGAACGGCGTCTTTAACTTTGTCTTCTTTGTGCTGCTGGCAGTCTTTGGCGCTTCTTTCCTCGGCGCCTTCGAGATACGGTTGCCACACGCCTGGATAGACCGGGCCGACGCGCAAGCCGATCGCGGCGGCCTGACGGGTATATTCTTTATGGCGGCTACGCTGGCATTGGTATCCTTCTCGTGCACAGGGCCGATCATTGGTACACTGCTGGTGGAG
>NZ_JAHESE010000143.1 GCF_018598175.1 Dawidia cretensis | reverse complement strand
CGGCAGTGGTGTATATGAGACAGACAACGTCCGGGCCTGTCCAGGGCCGTTCCGAATAGTCGGGCAAACCGCGCGGGTTCGTTGATAACATTCGCAAA
The DNA here is from genome assembly GCF_018598175.1 of Dawidia cretensis. GTDB lineage: Bacteria > Bacteroidota > Bacteroidia > Cytophagales > Cyclobacteriaceae > Ohtaekwangia > Ohtaekwangia cretensis. The sequence continues at coordinate 264 of NZ_JAHESE010000143.1, read as the reverse complement.
AACAAAGAAGCCGCCACTGCAGGAACAGATCCTGAAGATCTAGTCTCTAACATGCTGAATGGTGAAGAGAACAGTGGTGTTCGTTTCAATAAATACAAACTGGGTGTAGCGCCCACGGTCGATCCTGTGAATGGTAGTTCATTCTACAACAGTACAGATTGGAACGTATACCGCCTTACCTGGATCTATTTTGCAAAAGCAGAGGCGCTGATGCGTAAGAACGGAAACATCGCCAACCAGGACGCTGTCGATCTAATCAACACG
>NZ_JAHESE010000142.1 GCF_018598175.1 Dawidia cretensis | reverse complement strand
CAATCTGACTGCCTGATAGATATGTTTGTAAACGGACCAGCGTCTATCAAAGAATCCGCATAATGAGAAAGTACTTTTTGTATTTAAGCAATGAGTTTAACCGGTTCTGGCAGATAGAAGTGCTCATCAGCTCATGTACGATTTCCATTACGGAAGGACGCGTAGGAACGTTTGGCAAAGTGACCAATCGCGTGTGTGCCAGTGAGAAAGAGGCCTTGAAAGAGGCGGTGATGATGGCCTACGAAAAGCAGCGGGAGGGATATTTCGAGGGGCAGGAGGGATTTATCAAACGGTATGAGCTGCCGCGGCTGCTGAAAGAAAGCCTGCTAACCGAACGGACGTTTATTGTACGCGACCGAAAG
>NZ_JAHESE010000141.1 GCF_018598175.1 Dawidia cretensis | reverse complement strand
CAAATAGGTGGTGTCTGGGGAAGGAGCTGACTTTTCCTTGATCTTCTCCCTGAGTCCTAGGAGTTCTCCCAAGATATCGTCAATAGAAGGACGCACATCACGGTCGAAATCAAGGCAGTTACTTATGAGCTCCGTTGTAGTTGAAGAACCAATGAATCTATTGAGCCGTGAAGCGTCAACTTTTCGTGTCTCAAGGTTAAACTTGGATGGGCTCAAACCGGTGAAGGCGTTGATCAGCAACGCTCCAATGCTGTATATATCATCTTTGATGGCCGGTTTTTGCGATTTCTGCTGTTCTGGCGACATGAATCCGTAAGTACCCAGGACAAACGGAGTGGCGTCGTTATTCGGCGATATATCATATGCC
>NZ_JAHESE010000140.1 GCF_018598175.1 Dawidia cretensis | reverse complement strand
CCTACGGGGCAACCCCATGGTAAACGTGAATTTTTATTTTTAATATTTTAATACAATGCAAGGAATCGTTAAATTTTTCAATGAAGCCAAAGGATTTGGATTCATTAAACCGTCAAATTCATCCACTGACATTTTTGTTCACACTTCAGGTCTTGTTGATGAGATTCGTGAGAACGACGAAGTTACGTATGACGAAGAGCGTGGCAAGAAGGGCATGAATGCCGTGAATGTTACCAGAATAATGGATTAAGAACTCACCTCATTATACCATTGAAAAGATCGGCCTACAGCCGGTCTTTTTTTATGCCATTTATGGAAGACGGGAGGTTACGGCATGTTGCTACTGCCGTCCATTTGCGGTCAGATTTTTTAC
>NZ_JAHESE010000013.1 GCF_018598175.1 Dawidia cretensis | reverse complement strand
ACCGCCGTATGCCGAACGGCACGTACGGTGGTGTGAGAGGACAGTAAGGGAAATAATCCCTTACTTCCTACTCGATTTCTATGTGTTGCCGGCGCCAGGTTTTGTTATTAATGTCCTTTCACCAGATCGCGTAAGCAGTCAATCCACAGCGCGCTATCATTCAAACTTTCCACCAGCTGTACTTTCTCTCCGCCGTGTTCGTGGAAGATCTCCTGGTACTCGTCGCCGATCTCGATAATGGTTTCGAGGCAATCTGCTGTGAAGGCCGGGGAGAAGGCCAGGATCTTTTTCATGCCTTTGTCGCCGCATTGGCGCACCACTTCGTCGGAGAAAGGCATAAGCCATTTTTTGTCCAGGCGTGACTGGAAGCAGACGGTATATTTCTCTGCAGGGATGTTCAGCTTGACGGCTAGCAGGCGGGTAGTGGCGTAACAGGCTGCTTTGTAGCAGTACCGGTTGTCTTCGGTAATGGAATGCTCGCAGTCGTGGTCTTTGCAAACACCTTCGTCATACACTTTGTCGACCTGTCGCTCGGGCAAACCGTGATAGGAGAATAGTACGTGGTCGTAGTCGCCAATGTTGTATTTGCGGCCCCGCTCGGCAAAGGCTTCAATAAAGAGCGGGTGGTCGTAGTACTGGCTGATGAATTTTACTTCCGGAATTACCCACCAGGTACGCAGCACGCGCATGACCTCTTCCAGGGCCGAGCCGGTGGAGGCAGAGGCGTACTGCGGGAACATGGGCAGCACGATGATCTTCTCGTAATGCTTTTTGCGCATCGTTTCCAGTACGTTCGGAATCGACGGATTTTTGTACCGCATGGCCAGGTGCACCTCGTAGTCGTCGCCGAGCGAGTCGTCGAGCAGGGTCTTGACGCGCTCGCTGTAATACAGCAGCGGAGAGCCGTTGGCGGTCCACAGCTTCTGGTAGATCTTGGCCGATTTCGGAGCCCGGAAGGGCACGATGATAAGGTTTACCAGGATTTTGCGCAGTAGCCACGGAATGTCTATGACCCGGGGATCGTTCAGAAACTGCGACAGGTAGGAACGGACATCGCTTACCGAGGGGCTGTCGGGCGTACCCAGATTGATCAGGAGGACTCCGGTTTTGCTTTTCATGTGTTTTCTTCGGGCTGCAAGTTTAGCGATAAACAAGCATCCATGAAAAGAAGTTTGACGGCGAAACGCCCGGGCCGATCATTTCAGGATCGGTGCCCGCCGGAAGGGTTTGGTCTCGTCAAAAAGCTTGCGGTATGTGGCGTGGCGCTTAGACACCTCGCCGCCCACTTGCTCTACCACCAGAATCATTTTAGGATTAAAGTCGCCGATCCAGTTCATTTCGTACTGGGTGTAGCGGGCGTCAGGCTGCAGCACGTCGCGGGCGTAGGTGATCATGGCCCCGTCCACACCTTTGCCCTGGTGCTCGGGCACCACGCCGAACAGAATGCCAAAGGCTTTCTTGTTTGTTTTCAACAGTGTATGCCACACAAACTTGAGCTTGCCCAGCCAGTTCATTTTACCGTCGACGTATTTAAAGATCTGGTTGATCTCGGGCAGCGACAGAAAGAATGATACGGGCTCGCCTTTGTAGAAGCCGAAGTACAGCAGCTTCGGGTCGAGAATGGGCTTCATCTGCTGCACGAGCAGCTTGGCTTGTGCCATGGTGAGCTCGGGGTTTTCCGAGCGGTTGGCCCACGCCTTGTTATATACGATGAGTAGATACTCGGCCAACTTGCCTAATTCTTGCTTTTTCAGGTAGCGAAAGTCGTAGTTCGGGTCGCGCCGGCAGAGCGCCGCTTTTTCGTCCAGCCGAGCCGATAGCGGGCCTTGCACCCCGCGGGCAAAGGTCAGCTGGTAGAAGTATACCTGAAAGCCGTAGGCTTCGAAGAAATGCTGGTAGTATGGAAAGTTATAGTTACACTGGTAGTTGGGCTCGCGGTCAAACCCCTCGATGAGCAGTCCCCACCAGCGGTCGCGGCTACCAAAGTTGATAGGGCCGTCCATCGCCTCCATGCCTTTGGCCTGTAACCACGTCTTGCATTGGTCGAGTAGTGCGAAAGCGGCGGCACGATCTTCAATACATTCAAAGAAGCCCATGCCCCCTGTAGGCTGGTCGTTGCCTTTGTGTACGATCTTTTCGTTGACGAAGGCGGCTACGCGGCCGATGGTTTTGCCGGCGTCGTCTTGCAGCAGCCAGCGTATACATGTGCCATGGCGAAAGGCTTTGTTCTTTTCAGGATCAAAGACGTTGTCTATATCGGCGTCGAGGGGACGTATCCAAACCGGGTGATTTTTGTAAAGCCGTACAGCAAACTCGATAAATTCACGCGCGTGTGCCGCTGTTATTACTTCTACGATCTTCATGATTGCTCATCCACTGCCTGGGGTGTATTCACCAGGACAATATTACTGATTCGGTTGGGTAGGATAATGCTGAACCGTGTGCCCTGGTTCACCTGGCTGGAGACGGTGATCTGTCCACCCAGTTTATCGACCGCGTTCTTTACAATATATAATCCAATACCCGAACCATCCGATTGCTCGGTGGCGCGGTAAAACATTTCAAAGATCTTCGCCAGGCTGACGTCGTCAATACCGATGCCGTTGTCGGAGAAGTTGATCTCGGCGCGGCGCTGGTCGATCAGTATTTTTATACGGATCTCGGGCCGCTCGATGTTCAGCTGCCGGTATTTAATGGCGTTGGAAATAAGGTTGCGGAAGATCTCGGAAATGCGCCACGGGTCGCTATAAAAAGCAATACCCGAAATCTTTACGCTGCGCTCCATGTCTTTTGCACCTTGCAGGTAGTTCAGGTCTTTGAACGTGCGCTCAATGATCTGCTCAAAGTCTACCTGGCTGGTGGTGACGTCCATCTTCAGGTTTTTGGAGTGGCTGAGTACATCGCCGATAAAATGGTCGAGGTGCTCTACCTTCTCGCCGATGATGTCAATGTAGTCCATCGGGTTGTCGGTATTGCCGGGCAGGCGGGCCAGGTTTACAAGACCCAGAATGGATGACAGGGGCGCGCGCAGGTCGTGCGATACTTTATAGACAAAGTTGTCGAGCTCAGTATTTCTGATCTTGAGCTCTTCCTCTACTTTTTTGCGATCTGTAAAGTCAACGTATACACCGTAGATGCCGATGGTTTGGTTCTCCATCATTACAGGCATGCCGTAGAGGATCACGTTTACCAGCTTGCCGCTGCGGTGCTTACGAATGGTTTCGATGCTCACAATGCGGCTGCTGGTAATGAGGTTGTTGAGGTCGACACCTTCGTGCACCAGCTCTTCGGGCACGATGAAGTCGTTGATGCTTTTTCCCTTCAGCTCGTCGAGGGTAAAGCCAAACATTTCTTCGAAGCCTTTGTTGACCTGCTCTACTTTGCCGGTCTCCGTCAGCAGCACCACGGCCATCGGCACATTCTGGAACAGCTGTGCCAGCAGCGTTTCATTTTTCTTAATACGCTCTTCGGTCTGCTTGCGCTCGGTAATGTCACGGAAGATGACTTGTACACAGGGCTCGCCCTGGAAAGTAAAAGGTGACGCCATCGTCTCGACGTCAATCACGCGGCCATCCATGCGTACATATTGTTGCTCGACCATGGGCGAAGGCATGCCTTCGGCTACTTCGCGCATGCGGCGCATAATGCGCGGATGATACTCGGGGTGGACAAAGTTTAGTACGTCGGTGCCGAGCAGGCCCTGCGATTTTTTAGCGCCGAGTATTTGGTGTGCCTGTACGTTAGCGAAGATGAGCTTGCCTTGTTTGTGAATGACCACACCGATGGGCAGCCGCTCGACCAGGTTGAGGTAGCGCAGCTCCGTTTCACGGGCAGAGGCTTTGCGTTCGGTAATATCCTGGATCACCCCGCGGCGAATGATGGTGCCGTCGGGTTCTATAGCGTGGTTGGCGCGGGCTTCAATCCAAAGAACGTCGCCGCGTACGTGTACGCGTCCTTCCCAATGCCAGTCGCGTCCCTCCTGTAAACTTTGTTCAACAGAGGCTGTGAGGCCGGGACGGTCGTCTTCGTGTATAATAGCTTCCAGTACGGATGCGTCCTCCATTACCTTTTTGGGAGATACTCCTAAAATGGGCTCTGCAGATTCACTCATGAACGTAAACCGGCTTATGCCATCCGGATATACTGCATATTCATAAATAACAGCGGGTAGGTTCCTGATGAGGTCCTGCATAGGTTTAGGAGGGCAAACGCATTGACATAAAGGTTTACAGGGGAGTTCGAGAGCTATTAACTCCGCAAGATAATGCTATACCCTATAAAAACAATGTGGATATAGCGTTTCTCCGAATAATGTACGTTTGAAACAGAAACAGCGGTAATTTTTTTAGTGTTACGCGCTCATTTCTTTCAGCCATTGTTTGGCTTCTTCCAACACATCAAAATAGCGTACATATACTTTCTCGGAGTCCTCGGTCATTTCGCGGATCGTGAGCTGGGCAAATTTATTAGAGGGCATGACGATGGCCAGGTAATGTATGCCGGCCTCTGCCATGGCGGGCAAGACATGGCTTTTAAAATAGCGTACGTCTTCATCCAGTACCGGGCCGGCAGTGCGGCTGTCGGTCAGCATCTGAAGCTTGGGAAAATTGGCTCTTTCACGGCGCATCAGCTCCAGCCGCTTTATTTGAACAAGCTGGTAGTGTTCGCTGAAGCGTGGAATGCCGTTTAGCGTGACCTGAATGCAAGGAATGGAGGCATCCAGTTCAATAATTGCGTACTCATCCTGGTAATACGGACTTGCCATACAGTAAAAGGGCTTTGCCGGGTTTTGGGCTTGCAAGTTTAGCGACAATTTATGACGTTGTAAAATTATTGGTGACAATCACCGGATAACTTCGTCAGAGTGTAAACTAATTTTTTACATATATTTGTAGAAGGTTACTTATTACGTTATGGTACCTGTTGAAATCGGGCAAAAAGTCAAAGAAGTCTTTGACAGCAAGCAAATGAAACTGACGGATTTTGCGGATTCCCTGGGAACCGTCCGCCAGAATGTCTATCGTATTTTCCGTAAGCGTCACTTAGATACGGGGCTTTTGCTGAAAATATCCCAAGTATTGGAACATAATTTTTTTCAATACTATGTGGACCCGCACGCCGCGGCCCAAGCTGCGCCGCCTGCCGCCGCTCCGGCTGATTTTGAGGACCAACTGGCCCTTTCCCGCAAGGAAATTGACTACCTCCACAAGATCATCAAGCTGATGGAAGAGAGATCGCAACTCATCCAGGAGTTGGAGGCAAAAGAAATGAGGCTTTATTGACGTAGCCGCTCTACGCGCACCGCAAAATAGGGCGTGTCACCCCGCCAGGAAAAGCGTGCATAACGTTTGATGTAATACAAGTTTACGCGTTCGCCGCTCAGGGCCACCTCCTGCAATTGTTTAATGAGTTCCTGGTCGCCTTTTTCCACTGAAAAATCGAATGATTCTGCTATGGGGCTGGCACCGCGCAAGGCTCCGAAGGTCTCCAGGTTGATTTTGCCTTCGTAGGTTTTAAACATGACCCCTTTTTCGCTCACGCGCAGGATTTTGCCGGCCATGACGCCTTCTTCATACGTTCCCCAATAATAAAAGGAGAAGACCGCGACGCCCACCACAAGGGCGGCGATCAGGACGATCCGGAAGATTTTTTTGGTGGTGCGTTTCACCTTGGTGCCAAAGCTTTGCGGTTCCATGGAGGGTTGGGAATTGAACTGCAAGGTAACAATGTTTTAAAAGATGTAAGTCTTTGTTTCTTTTGCAGTCCGTATGGCAAAAAAATACCGCATCGCAATCCTGGCGTCAGGCAGCGGCACCAATGCAGCAAATCTCTTTTCCTATTTCGAGCATCACCCCACGATCGAAGTCGTGCTGTTGTTGAGCAACAACCCAATGGCGTTTGCGTTGGAACGCGCCCGCCTGGCGGGTATCGAGGCGAAAGTATTTGACCGCCAGCAGTTTCGCAATACACCCGAGGTGGTCCAGTGGCTGCAGGAGCGGGGCGTGACCCACGTGGTGCTGGCGGGCTTTCTATGGTTGATACCCGCGAACCTGATACACGCGTACCCCGGCCGGATCATCAATATTCACCCGGCGCTTCTGCCGGCGTATGGTGGCAAAGGCATGTACGGCATGAACGTACACACGGCCGTGAAGCAGGCGGGCGAGGCGGAGACGGGCATTACCATTCATGAAGTGAACGAGCATTATGATGAGGGCACCGTGCTGTTCCAGGCGCGCTGTGTATTAACGCCCGATGATGCGGCCGAGGCTATAGCGGAAAAGGTGCACGCATTAGAATATGAACATTACCCACGACAGATCGAGCGCTGGGTGTTGGGAGAAAAAGGGGGGAACGGTTAAGCCACCCGGATGCGGAGGATGCCTTTTTGAGAGTCGATCTTCACCTCAAAGAATTTGGTGATGAACGAGCTTAGGCGCAGACCTGCCATCTGGGGCGTGTAGTCTTCCGGATAGAATACGGTCAGCTCAAGAATGGCACGCAGGAACTGCTCGTGGCGGCAAAACTCTTTGGTCCATTGGCGGAATGTTTCCGGCCACTCTGCTTCGTACTTTTCACGGGGGTCACGACCGTCGAAGATAAACTCCAACTGGTTGTCGCTGTAGTATTTGAACCGGTATACGCCCGCCAGGATAAGGTAGAACTCGTGCAGGTGGTCGTAATTTTTGGCAGGATGCTCCTGGATGCGCAACGTGGTCTCGTCAACAATACCCAGGGGGTTGAATCGTAACAGGTAGGCTACCTTGACGTAATCCACCATGTACTGCAAAAGGTTATTTTCCAGGGAGACCTGTACTTGTTCGAGTACATAATTCTTATCTCGCGGAAAAAACTTTCGATGCACGGTGTACTTGTGGTTAATTCCCAAAGGTAATAAAACAGTCGAGCCTTCTATATGCATCCGGCATATTTTACTTCAAAAAACCAGGCCGCTTAAAATTCATCTGCACTGGCGGAGGCGAACGACTTTTGATAGCGCTTCGGCACGACCGGTTCCAGCATAGACCCAACCTTGATGGAGGGGTATATCTGCTCGAGGGTACGCACCTTGTTGGTAAATACACGGCGGCTGATCTGGTGGCGGTTCAACTTGGCCGGGGTGTCGAGGCCGGCAGCGCCCAGCAGCTCGACAAAGCTCTCGACAGTATACTTATGGAAGTTAGCCACCCGGGTGCGCTTGTCGGTAATGTCGAGACCCTTCATCAATTCTGGGTCCTGGGTAGCCACGCCGGTAGGACACGTATTCTTATGACACTCCAATGCCTGGATACACCCCACCGCCATCATCATGGCGCGGGCGCTGTTGCAGTAGTCTGCCCCCAGGGCGACGGCACGGATGATCTGAAAGCCAGTCAGAATTTTTCCCGAGGCGCCAATGCGAATGTGTTGGCGGATGTTAAAGCCTTTCAGCATGTTGTCGACAAAAGCCAGGCCGTCGAGCAACGGCATGCCTACGAAGTTAGAGAACTCGGGCGGTGCCGCGCCGGTACCCCCTTCGCCACCGTCTACCGTGATGAAGTCGGGATAAATGTCTAACGCTACCATGGCCTTGCAAATGGAAATGAACTCGCTCTTGCGACCGATGCACAATTTAAAGCCCACAGGCTTGCCGCCCGATAGTTCGCGCAGTTGTTGAATAAACAGCACCAGCTCGCGAGGTGTTTTAAAGGCGCTATGATAGGGTGGTGAGAACACGGTAGTGCCCGCCTTTACCATGCGGATGGCCGCCACTTCAGGCGTATTCTTTTTACCGGGCAATATGCCGCCGTGGCCGGGCTTGGCTCCTTGCGAGAGCTTTAGCTCAATCATCTTTACTTCGGGGTTGGCGGCGTTCTTACGGAATGCCTCCGGCGAGAAGTTGCCAGCCTCGTCGCGGGCACTAAAGTAGCCGGTGCCGATTTGCCAGATCAGGTCGCCACCATTCTTGAGGTGATAGGGGCTCAGACCGCCTTCGCCGGTGTTATGTGCAAAGCCGCCGATCTTGGCGCCGGAGTTTAATGCCTCGACGGCATTGGCACTCAGGGAGCCAAAGCTCATGGCCGATATATTCAGTACGCTGGCGGCGTAGGGTTGTTTACAGTCGCGGTTGCCGATCAGCACACGGGGACTATGCTCCATGCTGTGAAAATCGAGCGGTACAATAGAGTGGCTCATCCACTCATAACCCTCGGCATAGACGTTCATTTGTGTGCCGAATGGGGTAGTGTCCACCTGACGCTTAGCCCGCTGGTAGATCACCGAGCGGTCGTTGCGGTTGATAGGGGCACCATCGGTGTCAGACTCTACAAAGTATTGCTGGATTTTCGGCCGCATGTCTTCGAAGACATAGCGCAGCCGTCCCAGCAAGGGGAAGTTGCGCTTGATAGATTGTTTCTTTTGTACAATGTCTTGTACGCCCATGACGATAAGCGGGCCTACGAGGAGGAAGCCGAAAAGCGCGTCAATCCAAAAATAAGCCCAGAGGAGGAGGAGCGCAGTAACTGCGATGCTGCTATAGATGAAGATCTTTCTCATATAGAAACTCAGGATAAATCAAATATAATAAAAAGTGCAGGACGGCCAGGTCGTTAGGTTATACTGTCGAAAAGTCCGGGGCCTTTGCTGGCGGGGGGCGGCAGCTTGAGGTGGCGGTATGCTAATTCGGTGGTTTCGCGACCGCGCGAAGTACGCTTGAGGTAGCCCTCTTGAATGAGAAAGGGCTCGTATACTTCTTCAATGGTCTCGGCTTCTTCGCCCACCGCGGTGGCGATGGTCGTAAGCCCGACGGGGCCACCTTTAAATTTTTCAATGATGGTCAGGAGAATGCGGTTGTCCATTTCGTCCAGTCCATTCTCGTCTACGTCCAGTGCCGTGAGCGCAATCTGGGCGATGCTTTTATCAATAGTGCCATTGCCTTTGATCTGGGCAAAGTCACGCGTACGGCGCAGCAACGTATTGGCAATACGCGGGGTTCCCCGGCTGCGGCGGGCAATCTCAAAGGCGGCATCGGCTTCGATGGGAGTCTTGAGTATCTGAGCCGAACGGTTAACGATTCGGGTCAGCAGCGTTGAATCATAGTACTCCAGGCGAGCGTTGATGCCGAAGCGCGCGCGCAGTGGCGAGGTGAGCAGGCCGGCGCGTGTCGTGGCGCCGATCAGGGTGAAGGGGCTCAGTCCGATCTGTACCGAGCGCGCATTGGGGCCCGAGTCGAGCATGATGTCGATCCGGAAATCTTCCATGGCCGAGTAGAGGTATTCTTCTACCACGGGGTTGAGCCGATGGATCTCGTCAATGAACAGCACGTCGTTAGTCTCGAGGTTGGTCAGCAGACCGGCCAGGTCACTCGGTTTGTCGAGCACGGGGCCGGACGTGATCTTGATATTGGCTTGTAGCTCGTTTGCGATGATATTGGAAAGGGTAGTCTTGCCCAGGCCTGGGGGGCCATGCAGTAAGACGTGGTCCAGGGGCTCGCCGCGTTGCTTGGCGGCCTGCACAAAGACCTTTATGTTTTCAACTACCTTATGCTGGCCGGTAAAATCTTCAAAGGACAGGGGGCGCAAAGCCTTTTCAAACTCCTTCTCCGTTCCATTCAATCCGCCTCCTCCGTCGCTTTTCAGGTAATCTTCGCGCATAGTACCGTTTGTGTTCACGAAGGTAGCAATTCTACGTTCTCCAGCCGCAACAAACCGATGTTCTCATATACAACAACGTTGCATATATCGTATTTTACGTAACTTGTCCGCCACAGCCACATGATCCTCGCGTTTGTTACACACATTACCCTGTTGTGGTGCTCCAGCCCGGCGGAAGAACCTTTGCGGGTAGAAGGCCGCACGATGGGTACCACCTATCATATTACCTATTTTGACAAACGGCAGCGGAATTTCCAGGAGCCCATCGACTCGCTGCTGCGGGCGGTGAACCAGGGTATCAATACGTACGATCCCGCCTCGGCAGTATCGCAGTTTAACAAGAGCGCGCGGGGCATTGCGTTAAGAGACCCACACCTGCTGGCGGTCTTGCAGCGGTCGTTGGTAGTAGCGAAACATTCGGGTGGGGCGTTTGACCCAACCGTCATGCCGCTGGTCAATGCGTGGGGCTTCGGGCCGGCCAGGTCGCGGGTGCCAGACCAGGCCATGGTGGATTCGATCCGTGCGTTTGTCGGCGTAGAGAAAATTCGGTTGACGACCGACAGTCTGTTGAAGACCGACCCGCGGGTGCAGCTTGACTTTGGCGGCATTGGGCAGGGCTATGGTGCCGATGTAATCACAGCCTTCCTGCGGGCGAAGGGTGTGCGCGATCTGTTGGTGGAGCTGGGCGGCGAAGGCATGGCGCAGGGCAAGAATATAGATAAACGCAAGGCATGGCAGATCGGCATACTAGATCCCAACTCGACGCGCGACGATCAATTCTTCAAGGCGTATGTGGCCCTGAAAGACCGGTCCTTTACGACGGCGGGCAACTATTTTAATTATCGGGAGATAAACGGAAAGAAATATTCGCATACCATCGATCCGAAGTCGGGTTACCCGGCAGACCTGCCATTGCTGGCCGTATCGGTCTTTGCGTCCGACTGTACGACGGCCGATGCTTGGGATACCGCTTTTATGGTAATGGGGCACGAGCAGACGATCGAGGTGTTGAAGACATTGCCCGGACTGGATGCGATCTTATTTTATACCGCGGCCGATGGTACAGTGGCAACCTACGTCACGCCGGGCATACGTCGGGCAGTAACATTACAACCCTGAAACCTCACATCGTTATATATGGTCTTAAAACTACTCGTCTTGTTTTTTACACCCCTGCTGTCGGGTTTGGCCGTCTTTCTGGTGCCGGGTGGCAAGAGCACAAGCTTTAAACTGTTGTTAGTATTTGCCGGTGCGTATCTGTTTGCCATTACGATCATTCACATTCTGCCTGAATTATACCATCAGCCTATCGGCATGGAGTATATTGGGCTCTTTGTGCTGGTGGGTTTCTTTTTGCAACAGGTGTTGGAGTATTTCACGGCCGGTATCGAGCACGGGCACATGCACCGGCATACGGCCCCCGGACATCAAGGGAATCCATACCAGACACACACGCATCAGTCGGCGTCGGCAATTGTATTATTGACGGCGCTTTGTATTCACGCCTTACTGGAAGGGGGCATGCTGGCGCAACCAGCGACCATGGGCGTGCCGTACGACATGCACGCCATTCTGTTAGGCATTGCGTTGCACCGCGCACCGGCGGCTTTTGCATTAATGACGGTACTGGCGCATCAGCTTGGCTCGCGCAAGCGGGCAATACCGTATCTGGTAGGGTTTTCGTTGGCGGCGCCGTTCGGGCTTTTGATTAGCACGTTGTTGGCGGAGCATGAAATTCTGACGGGTGAAGGAATGATCTTTCTATACGCTGTTGTGTGCGGTAACTTTCTGCATATCTCTACGACCATCGTGTTTGAGAGCAGTCCGGAGCATCGGTTCAATGCCAGGAAGCTTACGGTGGCCATTGCCGGCTCGTTGGTCGCGGTGCTGGTAGAGTATGGACTGATGTAGGGGGCGTATAGCGCTAGCGCTGGGGTGTACGTTTACGCAGGTCGATGATATAGCGGTCGCCCATGCCGGCTAAGAAGGAAAATCTTCTGAGGCGCTCTTCCCACCGGTTCAGGAATTTCAGCAGTTTCTTGCGTGGACTAAAAACATTCTCTAAACATACCGGAGGCAGCGCAAACCCGACGGTCTTTACCGCTACGACCTCAAACTCTTGCCGTGCGAGTCGTTTCAGTTGGCGGGGAGTATAAAAGAACTCGCGTAGGACGGGGGAGACACCGTCCGACTGCCGCGCAGACCATGGCCGGAAGATCCGCCGGAAGCGGCCGGTGATCAGGAAGTAAAACATTTCCCATAAACACCACTTGGGCATGACGACGGCAACGAGTCGTCCGCCGGGTGCCAGCAGGGTGGCGGCCTGGCGCAACAGGCGTTGTAGCGATGCCGGGTCCATGGCGTTTAGCCCACCGGTGTGCGAGAAGATAAGATGGTAGTGTTTGTCGAACAGCGTCTCCTCGGGGTGATACGGATCGAGACACTGCGAGCTGATCTTCGAGGGCATGGAGTATTGGCGCGAGGGCGGTTCTATAACACGTGCCACTTCTTCGGTTACATCCGTTGCCACCAGCGTGAAGCCATGTGAGCCAAACAGCAAAGCGTCTTCGTCGCTGCCCTGGTGCAGCTCCAGAATGTCGAGGCCCGGCAGCCGGTGTATGACTTGCTGCAGGTATGCCCAAATGTGTTTACGCTGCAATTGCCCGACAGCGCCTTGCGGGAAAGCGGCGTCGTACGGTGCGGCGATATGATCAAAAGGAGCACTCATCTTTTTAATTAAGACGCAAGATTTGCCCGCAAGGTTTCCTCGCACACGACCGCACACCGACCTATTTTGATCGTTGGCTATCGTTGTGTTCAAACACACGCAGAATATTATTTGAATTTCCCGAAAAAGAGTAGAATTTTATCGCTGTGTAGGGCTTTAAAACGATTACGACCGTTAGGAAGTGCAGCACGAGAGTAAAACCCTAATCTACCCCAGGCAAAACCAACCATGAACGTCATTAGAACCTTTGAGGACTATCAGCATCATTATCAAAAAAGTATAGAACACCCTGAAAACTTCTGGAGCGATGTGGCGAATGGCCTTACATGGCGGAAGAAGTGGGACAAAGTGCTGGAGTGGGATTTTCACAAACCGAGTGTTAAATGGTTTATTGGCGGCAAGCTGAACATTACTGAGAACTGTCTCGACCGGCACCTGGCCAATCATGCTAACCGCACCGCCATTATCTGGGAACCCAACAACCCCGACGAAGACGCCCGGCACATTACGTATCAACAGTTATTCGAAGAGGTATGTAAAACGGCGAACATGCTTAAGGCGCAGGGCGTCAAGAAAGGTGACCGCGTTTGTATTTACCTGCCCATGATACCCGAGCTGGCCTATGCCGTATTGGCGTGTGCCCGCATTGGTGCGGTGCACTCGGTGGTGTTTGCAGGCTTCTCAGCCAAGGCTATTGCCGACCGCATTAATGACGCCGGCTCTAACGTGGTCGTTACATCTGACGGCGCATACCGCGGCGACAAAACCATTAACCTCAAGAAGATTGTAGACGAGGCCGTACAAAGCTGCCCTTCTGTATCGAAGGTAATCGTAAAAGAGTATATCAAGTCGGGTGCGCCGCTTACACCGGGGCGCGACGTGTGGTGGCATGAAGAGATCACCAAGGTGTCGGCCGACTGTCCGGCCGAGGAGATGGACGCCGAAGACCTGCTCTTCATTCTTTATACTTCCGGCTCTACCGGCAAGCCTAAGGGTATGGTCCATACCTGTGGAGGCTACATGGTATATACGAACTATACGTTCCGTACGACCTTTCAATACCAAGAAGGGCAAGTATATTGGTGTACGGCCGACATCGGCTGGGTGACAGGTCACTCCTATATCTTATATGGGCCGCTGTCGGCGGGTGCAACGACGGTCATGTTTGAAGGTATTCCGTCCTGGCCCAATCCGGGCAGGTTCTGGCAGGCGATTGAACGCCACAAGGTAAATATCTTTTACACAGCGCCGACGGCCATTCGCTCGTTACAGCAAGCACCAATCGAGTTCATTGAAAAATATGATCTTTCGTCGCTGCGTGTACTGGGCAGCGTGGGCGAACCCATCAATGAGGAGGCCTGGCACTGGTACGATAAAAATATCGGCAAAGGTAAATGCGCCATTGTCGACACGTGGTGGCAGACCGAGACCGGGGGCTTTATGATTGCGCCTATCGCCCGGGTTACGCCGCTCAAGCCAGCGTTTGCCACGCTGCCGTTACCCGGCGTGCAGCCGGCCGTGATGAACGAAGGCGGTCTCGAAGTAAATGGCAACGGGGTGGAAGGACGTCTGACGATCAAATTCCCGTGGCCGGGCATGGCGCGCACCATCTATGGTGACCACCAGCGGTTTAAGGATACGTATTTCTCGACCTTTCCCGGTAAGTATTTTACCGGCGACGGCTGTAAGCGTGACGAAGACGGATATTACCGCATCACGGGCCGGGTGGACGACATCATTATCGTATCAGGGCACAACCTGGGCACGGCCGAGATCGAGAGCGCCGTGGACGAGCACCCGCTGGTAACAGAAACCGCCGTGGTGGGCTTCCCGCACGACATCAAAGGCCAGGCCGTGTACGCGTTTGTCATCTGCTACGAAAAGCCGAAGGATGAAGAAAAGCTGCGCGGTGAGATACGTGACACCGTGTCGCGCATTATCGGTCCCATCGCGAAGCCTGACAAAATCCAATTTGTCAGCGGGTTGCCTAAAACACGTTCGGGTAAGATCATGCGCAGAATCTTACGCAAGGTGGCCGAGGGTGACGTCTCGAACCTGGGCGATATAACGACCTTGCTCGATCCTGCGGTGGTGGAAGAGATCAAAGCAGGCGCGTTGTAACATACGAATTTGGGTTTTTAACTTCCCTGAAGAAGACCGGACGCACCGGTCTTCTTTTTTTGCAGAATTTATTACATCCGCGGGGCCATGTGCGCGACACCTTCTAATTTTAGCCCCGCTCATCCCGGATTAGTAAACCACTGGAAATTATCATGAAGTCAATAATCCTTTCCGCCGCTGCGTTCGTGGCGTCTGTCACGTGGGTGTCAGCCCAGTCCGATTTTATTCCGAAAAAGCTCGGTGCCGGGGTTAATTCATCTTATGACGAGGTAAACCCCGTGATTTCGGCTGACCGCAGCACCCTGTTCTTTGCACGTAAGAACCATCCGCAAAACGGGTTAGGTGTAAAAAAGACAGCGGACATCTGGATCTCTACACGCCTTGCAGACGGTTCGTGGCAAGAAGCTACCCACTCGACTTCCCTGAACATCGGGCAGCGTACCTATCCGTTGGGTATTTCCGCTGATGGTTTGAGCTTATTACTCTACAATGACGAAGGTCTCTCCCTGGCTACACGGCAGGGCAGCATTTGGTCGGCACCGCAAAAAATTGGTGTAAAGGCATCCAGGGAAGCGACGCTGTCGGCGGACGGAAAATATATACTCTTTAGCCGCGGTGGGACGCTGTATCGCATCGACCGCAGCGCCGAAGGACATTGGCAAAAGGCACAAGCCGTAAAAGGCATAGAAGGGAAAGTATATAGTCCTTTTATACTGTCAGATAACAAAACGCTGTACTTCTCGCGCACGATCAAGGGAAAACAAGCCGATTTCTTTAAAGCAGAACGCGTAAGCGCCGACTGGAGTGCCTGGTCTGCTCCGGTGGCGTTGAACGACACGATCAATACTCCTGGCAACGAAGATGGGTTGAACACCAACGCCAACGGTTCGTGGGCATACTTTGCTTCTACCGCCGTGGCGGATAAGCAAGCCGACATCTTCGAAGTAAAATTGTACGAAGACCGTCCGTATGTACTCGTAACGGGTAAAATAATCAATGCCAAAAGCAAGCGTCCGCTGACGCAGAAGGCCGTTACCATTCTGATCGATGGTAAACAGGCGGCAGCGTCGTCGGTAAATGCAGACTCCGCTACCTTTCGGGTAGAGTTGCCGCTGGGGGCCCGGTATGAGCTTTCGGCGAAGCTCTTTCAATATGGTCCAAAGACATATCCCGTCGATGCGGTGGGCCGCCAGTTTAAACACATCCAACTCGACCTGGAAGAAGAGCCCGTTGACTTTGCCTTGTTGAAAGGAAAGCTGATGGTGAAGAATACTGAACGTACGATTCCTGCTTCCGCCAAAGCGAAGATTATGGTAGACGGTGACGAGATTGACTATGCTACCGTAGACGTCGCTAAAGGAACGTATTCTATGCACTTGCCGCACGGCACAGTATATTATGTACAGGTAAGCGCCCGCGGTTTTGAGTCGTTGCCCGACCTGGTGGACCTGAAGGGCATCGATGGGTATGAAGAAATAACGCTTGACCTGCAAGCCGACGCCGAGAAGATGGCGATCGTAAGTGGTAAGATTTTAGACCTGCGCACAGCCAAGCCGGTGGGCGCAGAGGTGCCGGTGCAGGTGGTGGTTGAAGGTGTGTCATCGGTTACGGCGAGTGTCGATTCGCTTTCGCGCGAATATGAGCTACGCTTCCCGGTTAAAGAGCGCTACGTGTTGAGCGCGGAGGCCGAGGGATACTATCCGCTGTATGAATCGATTGACGTTACGCGCGAGACGGCCGATGTCTCAATCTTGCGCGACCTGGTAATTGCACCCCTGCAACGCGGCCAGTCTATTCCGTTAAATAACATTACGTTTAATGCGGGTAAGGTCATCACAGTACATCCTTCGTCGTATCGCGAGCTGGACCGCCTCGCGGCATTTCTGCTGAAGAACCCGCGTATGAAGATCGAGATCGGTGCGTATACCGATCCCGGTACAAAGGTGGCGACACTGAACCAGGCAAAGGCTGTGATGAACTACCTGGTAGAAAAAGAAGTGCCGAAGAACCGGGTGACGGCAAAGGGCTATGGTACTGCCCGGCCGATTGATTCGAATAAGACGCCGGAGGGAAGAGCGCGCAACCGTCGGGTTGAGTTCTTGATTACGGAGAAATAACGTCTATTCCTCCTCCATATTTTTCAATTCTATTTCCAGCGCCTTCGTGCTGATATAAACCTCGTTTAACGATAACGCCAGCGACAGCAATAGGAAGATAAGGCTCAAGCCGAAGATGGTAATAGCGCACACTTCGTATTGTAGAAAAAAGGACAGCATGCTCAGCACGCAGAAGAAAAAGCTGACGATGCCGGCGGCCTGCATTTGTTTGATGAGTACCAGGCGTTTTTTCAGGTTGCGTATCTGTGCTCTGATCACGTCACGTTCTTCCTGTACTTGTTTGTATTTGGCGTGCAGGTTCCGAATGAGTGTTGCCAGCGCAAGAAAACGGTTGGTGTAGGCCAGCATCAATAGGGTAATGGCGGGGAACAAGAGGGCAGGCGTGTTGATAGAAATATTCTGCATCGTCAGGTCGTTACGGTTTGCGGGTGGCGAGCATTTTTTCTACGGCTTCTCGTGCTAGCTGTTGGCGTTGATCTCGTTCGCCGCGGATTTCAACGAAGGGTACAGATTGGTGTTGCATTTCGCGCAGGTATAGGGTGTACAGCGCTTCGCGCTGCTGGGGGTGTTCGCGTTGTGGGTCTTCTTCCCACGGCAGGTCTACGTAGGTGAGCAGGTATAAGTCATAATGGCGGGTGGCGATGTTGCGCAAGATCTCCTCGTTGCAGTGGCCGTACTTAAACTCGCTCCATACTTTGATCACGTACAGGTTGGTGTCGCAGATTAGTACGCCGTTGGCGTCGCGCGCCCATTCGTCTTCTATGCGCAGTTGGCCATGGGCGATGGGGAGGAGGTCGTCTTCGGTATAAGGGCGTGTCAGGTTACCAATATACTGGCGCGCATATTCAGGTACCCATGCGGTTTTAAAATAGTCGGCGAGGTAAGCTGACAGGGCCGATTTTCCTGTGCACTCGGGGCCAATGATAGCCACTTTGGCAACCGGGGGTATCTCGAAAGCATTCATAAAACGAAAATCGGTTATATTTCCCGTAAAATCAGAGTCTCTGATCATTTTCGCAAAATCCATGACACGGTGAAGAGAAGGCAAGCATTGCAACAGATAGTGGGGGTATCGGCAGGGCTGATGCTCCCCACATGGCTCGCGGGCTGCAGCGACAAAGACCCTCAGCCTGAGATTCAATACGACGGGGTTGTAGGCATCATCGGCGCTGGTGCTGCCGGGCTACATGCCGCCGATATCTTGCGTAGCAAGGGCGTGAAAGTGCGCATATTCGAAGCGTCGTCTGTGCTGGGCGGTAGGGTGCGCACCCTGCGGCAGTTTGATCAGCCGACTGCGTCGCTTCAGTTTAGTACGACCGATCCACCCATCAGTAAGTTTCCGTTTGAGTTGGGTGCGAGCTTCATCGAAGGTACCGATGGCGAACTGGCGCGTATCGTCAGCCAGTTGAAAGTGCCCGTGATCGATTTTTCATCGCTGGGAGAAGATGTATACGTACTGGATGGTATACCACGCCTGGCAACAGAAGTAACGGATGATGCCGACGTGGTGGCAGCCCGTGAATTTTTTGAGTCGCTGAAGATGCGCACGGAACCGGTGACGGTGCAAAGCGCGATCACCAGCGCCGGTATTAATCCGCGCGTACAGGCTATTCTCAATGGCTGGATCGGCAACCGGCATGGCACGGTAAATGACAAGCTCGGGTTGAAGGGTGTGGCAGAAGCAGCAACGCTATTAACACGCAACACCCACCGTACCATGTTGCGGGCAAACCCGATGCAGGATGTGGTCTTGTCGCGGTTCAGTAATGTGCTGAGCCTGGTGGAGCTCAACAGCGCCGTGACCGGCATACAATATAGTGGTGGCAAAGTGATATTGACGGGGCAACGTACGGCGGCAAATGCAGCAGAGCCCTTCACTGCAGAAGTTGATCGCGTGATTATAACGGCGCCGGTATCGGTTTTAAAAGCAGGCATGATGACATTCAATCCGCCGCTGCCCGATACCAAAACAGCCGCATTGTCGCGGATGGAGATGGAGGCGGCATTGCGTGTGCGATTGGAGTTCCGGAAGAACTTCTGGGGCACGCAGACGAATTTCATTTATGGTGGTGTGCAGGCGCCCGAATACTTCAACGCGGGCATTGGGCGCGATGACCAGTTCAAGACATTGGATATAACGATCCAAGGGCCCCGGGCGGCAGAGCTCTCGGCGTTGGGACAAGAAATGGTGCCGGTTCTTTTGCAAGAGCTGGACGGGATGTTTGCCGGGCAGGCTACGGAGAGTATACGACGCGATCCCGCGGATAATATACTGTCTGTGATTATGGACTGGACGAAGGAGGAGTATATTCGTGGCGGGATGGCGTACAGTACCGCCGATGGATCAAATCAAGATCGTGTGGAGCTGGCGGCGCCGGTGAACGGCGTATTGTTCTTTGCGGGAGAGGCGACGGATACGACGGGGGATGCCGGGACGCTAAATGGAGCTTTGTTATCGGCGCAAGTGGCAGCGCTTGCGCTAATCGAGACGATTGTATAAAGTTATTTATCGAGATGACATAAAAAAGGGGACGAAGCCGTCCCCTTTTTAAGTATATAGTTAGCTGCTTACTGCAGCATTTTAAGCAATGTACCCAAGCGGCTCTTGAGGTTGCGGCGGTCGACGATGAAGTCGAGGAAGCCGTGCTCGAGAACGAACTCGGCGCTTTGAAAACCTTTGGGCAGGTCTTTGCCAATGGTCTCGCGAATTACGCGGGGGCCGGCAAAGCCGATCAGAGAGCCGGGCTCGGCGATGTTGAAGTCACCCAGCATGGCGTATGATGCTGTTACACCTCCCGTGGTCGGATCGGTCAGCAAAGAGATATAGGGTATCCCGGCTTTATCCAGCAGGGAGATCTTGGCCGATGTTTTGGCCATTTGCATCAGCGAGATGCCGGCCTCCATCATGCGGGCACCGCCCGAGCGGGAGATCATCAGGAACGGCTTTTTGTTCTGCAGGCTGTGGTCCATGGCACGGGCGATTTTCTCACCAACTACCGAGCCCATCGAGCCACCGATAAAGCTGAAGTCCATACACCCGATGGTAATGTCGACGCCGTTCAGTTTACCATAGGCCGTACGCACGGCATCTTTCAACTGCGACTTTTCCTGCGATTCTTTAATACGCTTCGGATAAGGCTTGGTGTCTTTGAAGTTCAGGGGGTCAGCCGACTCCATGTTGGGGTCGAGCTCGGTGAATTGACCGTCGTCAAAGAGAATTTCGAAATACTCTTCCGAACCAATGCGTACGTGAAAATCTTCATCCGGTACGACATAGGCGTTGTTCTTCAATTCACGGGTATGAATAATTTTACCGGCCGGCGACTTGAACCAGAGGCCATCAGGCACTTCCCGCTTCGCCTCCGTCGGCGTCTGAATACCTTTATCACTACGCTTGAACCAAGACATATAATTCTATTTAGTAAAAAAATAAAGCCGACGTATCGAAGATACACCGGCTTGTAATGGAAAACAATTATGCTATGTCGATCGACTTATCAAGGTACACATCCTGAATGGCATTCAGGATTTCCACACCCTCTTTGAGGGGGCGTTGGAATGCCTTTCTGCCCGAGATCAGGCCCATACCGCCCGCGCGTTTGTTGATCACGGCTGTACGCACGGCATCTGCCAGGTCGCTGGTACCTTTCGATTCGCCACCCGAGTTGATCAGACCGGCACGGCCCATGAAGCAGTTCGCTACCTGGTAACGGCACAGATCAATGGGGTGCTCAGACGAAAGCTCGCTATAAATGCGCTCATCCAGCTTGCCGTAGCTGCTACCACCCGTATTGAGGGCTTTGTAGCCACCGGTGTTCTCCGCCAGCTTCTGCTTGATGATATCTGCCTGGATTGTTACACCCAGGTGGTTCGCCTGACCGGTGAGGTCGGCCGATACGTGATAGTCGACGCCGCCTTGTTTGAAAGCATTATTGCGGATATAGCACCACAGAATGGTCGCCATACCCAGGCTATGAGCTTCTTCAAAAGCTTTGGCCACTTCGATGATCTGACGCGATGCACCGTCAGAGCCGAAGTAAATCGTTGCACCCACGGCTACCGCGCCCAGGTTATAGGCGTCGCGCACGCTGCCGAACATGATTTGTTCATGCTTGTTGGGGTAGGTCAGCAGCTCGTTGTGGTTGATCTTTACGATGAAAGGAATACGGTGAGCATACTTGCGTGATACGAGTGACAGGGCGCCAAACGTAGTGGCTACACCGTTGCAGCCGCCTTCGATGGCCAGCTTTACAATATTTTCAGGGTCGAAATAGGCAGGGTTCTTGGCAAACGATGCCCCGGCGCTGTGCTCAATGCCCTGGTCGATCGGGAGGATCGACAGGAAGCCGGTGTCTTTCAGGCGACCGGTGCTAAACAGTTGCTGCAGGCTTCTTAAAACCTGGGGGTTGCGATTCGATGGCAGAAAGATGTCGTCAACAAACGTCGGGCTGGGCAGGTGGAGCTGATCCTTCGAGATGGTCTTGCTTTGATGCTTGAGCAGGAAGTCGGCATCCTTGCCCAGCAGATCTGCGATGTTCTTTGCCATGGTGGTAATGAGTCTGGTTTGTTTGGGTTTTTTAAAATGAGCGGGGCAAAGTTATTAAATAAATAATAGTATGCTAACGAGCGTAAATTTCGTGGTTTTTGCCTCCGCGCAAACGTGTTAGGCATAAAAAAAAGAAGCCATTCCGGTCGGAACAGCTTCTTTCATTCTGTATAAAATCAAAAAAGAAAAGAACCTTTTTTATTTAAGCTTCTCTTTGATACGAGCAGCTTTGCCTTGACGGCCTTTCATGTAGTACAGCTTAGCGCGACGTACTTTACCTCTTTTCAGAACCTCGATCTTGTCGATGGAAGGAGATACGATCGGGAAGATACGCTCAACACCTACACCGTTAGACACTTTCCGAACAGTAAAGGTCTCGCCAGTACCTTCGCCACGGCGTTGGATTACTGTGCCCTGGAACTGCTGTACACGCTCTTTATTGCCTTCTTTTATTTTCACGTGAACGTTGATGGTGTCACCAGGATTGAAGTCGGGACGTGTTTCACGAATTGCTGTGAACTCCTGCTCAACTAATTTAATTAAATCTGCCATAACTCGATGGTTTGAAAATTGGACTGCAAATGTAGGGAAAGAATCGATAAAATCAGCGTCGCGATAAATATTTTGTAAAACAGGCCATTTCAGCGCGTTAGAACTGCGTTTTACTGGTCCAGCAACCCCGGCCTGCGGGCACGGGTGCGTTCAATGGCCTGGTCATGGCGCCACTCTTCAATTTTTGCCGGGTGACCCGATAGCAATACATCGGGCACCTTCCAGCCTTTGTATTCCGCGGGGCGCGTATATACCGGTGGCGCTACGAGGCCTGCCTGAAAAGAGTCCGACAGGGCCGAGGTTTCGTCCGACAGCACCCCGGGCAGCAGGCGAATGACGGCGTCGGCTACCACGGCGGCTGCCAGCTCGCCACCTGACAATACATAGTCGCCGATGCTGATCTCGCGGGTCACCAGGTGCTCGCGTACGCGTTCGTCTACACCTTTATAATGGCCGCACAGCAGAATAAGGTTTTGCTTCAGGCTAAGCTCGTTGGCAATGGACTGTTGAAACAGCTCGCCGTCGGGGCTCATATAGATCACCTCGTCGTAGGCGCGTTTGGACTTCAGGTCGTTAATACAGTTGTCAATCGGTTCGATCGTCATCACCATGCCGGCGCCACCACCAAAGGCGTAGTCGTCGGTCGTACGGTGTTTGTTCGTGGAATAGGCTCGTAGGTCTACCACGTTTACAGTCACAAGTCCTTTCGTCTGCGCGCGTTTCAGGATCGAGTCCGAAAATGGGCTCTCTACAAGTTTGGGCAGCGTAGTAATGATGTCGATGTGCATATTATATATCCAAAAAGCCTTCTGGAAGTTCTACCGCAATCAGTTTCTTGCTCTTGTTTATGCTCTTAATAAATGGACTGTTCACCGGGATCAGCACTTCTTTACCCTGGTAGTCCAACACCAGCAGGCGGTTGGCGCCAGCCTTCATTACCTCCACGACTTTGCCGATGGCGCCCAACTGGGCATCTGTTACTTCAAAGTCTATCACCTCGTCGTCGTAGAACTGGCCGCGGCTCGATTTAGGGCGGGCGGCTTTGGGCAGATAGATGCTGCGTTTGGAGATGCTCTGGGCGGACTCGGGCGTGTCGATGTCTTCTACTTTCAGATATGCCTTGCTGCCGGCGCCGGAGAGCGATTCGACAAAATAAGGTTCGAGGCGATTGTTTTTTTCCAGGAACAGGGTGGCAATGCCGGCCAGGTCCTCGGGGCCAATCTCGTCCAGGGAGATCGTCACTTCGCCCTTCAAGCCATGAGGCTTTAGCACGTAACCGATCTTGAAATAGTCGTTGAACTCCATAGGGTGTTGTAATAAAAAATGCCAATGCGGTGAGCATTGGCATTTTTGGTATTCGGTGTTGTGCGATTAAGCTTGTGGCTCTGCAGATTCAGCAGGGGCAGCTTCGCCTTCAGCAGCAGCAGGAGCGGGTGCGGCAGCAGCAACGGCTGCTTCTTCAGCCACTTTTGCTTTCTGACGGATTGCCTCAGCGCGAGCTTCTTTCACTTTCGTTTCAGCTTCTCTACGAGCTTTAGCGGCAGCTTGTTTGGTCTCTGCCAACGTCTCGCGTTTAGCCAGAACCTTAGCGTCTTTACTGTCTACCCATGCTGTCAATTTAGCATCGGCTTGCTCTTGTGTCAGGGCGCCTTTGATCACACCAATTTGCAGGTGTTTCTTCATCAGGATACCACGATACGACAGCATTGCTTTTACGGTGTCGCTTGGCTGGGCGCCGTTCATCACCCAATGAAATGCGCGATCGTCTTTGATGTCAATCGTGGCAGGGTTCGTCAGGGGATTGTAGGTCCCGATTTTCTCAATAAACTTTCCATCGCGTGGAGCTCTGGCGTCGGCTACGACTACATCGTACATCGCCAGTTTCTTGCGGCCTCTGCGGGCCAATCTAATTTTAACCATTACTGTTTTAGATTTAAAATATGGAACTCGTCCTAATTTTTAAAGGGTGCAAAGATATTCCTTTTTCGTATAAATTCATATCCGGCACCGATTTTCTATATTGCTCATCATCAATATGCTGCAACAAGGCAGCGTTCCACCAAATCAACGACTAAGCAGGGCAAAATATTTGGAAAAATGTGTTGATTGTACCGCGTAAATGTCGTTGTTAAAGCCTTAGGCCTAAAATGATGCTCGAAAACAGCGCTTTACAAGGGACTTGTGCATTTACAACTTGTTTAAGAATGTTTCTAAAATCCGCAGAGACCACGGATTGGATCGGCACCTTCCAGATCCATTGTAACCGTTTTAATGGACTACGAGGCATGTATTTGGCTACGCGAGTATTCAGTTTTTTAAACTCAAACACGTTCTCTACATTTGTTCGCTCTTACTAAAAAGGCTTTTCACAAATACCATGGATAAATATTCATATATCTCCAATGCAGACGTTGGTTATGTTGACCAGCTCTACCAGAACTACAAAAACGATCCTGCCTCTGTAGATCCCACCTGGCAGAAATTTTTTGAAGGGTTCGACTTCTCACAGCAGCACGGTGGTGCTGGCAATGGGTCGAATGTACCGACCGTTGGCTCGGGCGCTACGGTTTCCGACTCCATGTCGATCAAAGAGACCCAAGTCCGGAACCTCATCTTCCAATACCGCTCCTTCGGCCACCTCAAGTCCAACACCAACCCGGTGCGCGAGCGGAGAAACCACACGGTATACCTCGATCACAAAAGCGTAGGCCTGACCGACGCAGACCTCGACGCCGAGTTCGACGTAGCGTCAGAGATCGGCATGCCGCGCGCAACACTGCGCAAGATCATCGAAAAGCTGCAGGCCGTATACCTCGGTCCGATCGGCTTCGAGCATAACTTCATTCGCAACGACGACATCCGTGCGTGGTTGTATCAGAAGATCGAAAAGGAGTATTATTCCTATAATCCCAGCCAGGACGAGAAAAAACGAATCCTCGGCAAGCTTAACGAAGCGGTCGTATTCGAAAACTTCCTCCACACAAAATTCCTTGGGCAGAAACGTTTCTCGCTGGAAGGTGGCGAGAACACCATCCCTGCGCTGAACACCATCATCAACAAAGCAGCCGAGCTGGATGTAAAAGAAGTCGTGATCGGCATGGCCCACCGCGGTCGCCTCAACGTACTGTGCAACATTCTGGGCAAGACCTACGAGCAGATCTTTACCGAGTTTGAAGGAAACGTTACGCCCGAGAACCTCACCATGGGTGACGGCGACGTAAAATATCACCTGGGGTACTCCAGCCACATCAATACTCCGTCGGGACAAAAGATCTATGTGAAGCTGACTCCCAACCCCTCACACTTGGAAGCAGTAGATCCGCTCGTGTTGGGCTATACCCGCGGTCAGATCGACGACGAATATAAAGGTGAGCTTTCCAAAGGCCTGGCTATCCTCATTCACGGCGACGCCGCGGTGGCCGGTCAGGGTATCGTATACGAAGTCGTACAGATGTCCGGTTTGCCGGGCTATACTACGGGCGGTACCATTCACTTTGTCATCAACAACCAGGTAGGTTTTACGACCGACTACGACGACGCCCGCACCAGCATTTATTGTACCGACATCGCCAAGATCGTCGATGCCCCCGTACTGCACGTCAACGGCGACGACGCCGAGGCGGTAAACTTTGCAGCCACACTGGCGGTAGAGTATCGCAATAAGTTTGGCAAAGACATCTTCATTGACATGCTGTGCTACCGTCGTCACGGCCACAACGAAAGTGACGAGCCGAAGTTCACACAGCCAAAGCTGTATAACATCATTGCCAAGCATCCGAACCCGCGCGAGATCTATGTGAAGAAGCTCGTGGATCGCGCCGACGTAGACGGTGCGCTGGCCGATGAGCTCGACAAGAACTTTCGCAACCAGCTGCAAGACCGCCTCAACGAAGTAAAACAAAAACCGCTGCCTTATAAGCCACAGAAGATTGAAGAAGAGTGGGAGCAAATGCGTTGGTCAAAGGCGGAAGACTTTGACAAGTCGCCCGACACCGGTATAAAAGAAAGCATGATTGAGAAAGTCGGCAAGGCGCTGACACAAATTCCCGAAGGCTTCAAACCGCTGAAGCAAATCGAGAAGTTGTTGAAAGATCGCACAACAGCATTCTTCGAAGACAAGGTGCTGGGTTGGGCAGAAGCCGAGCTGCTGGCCTATGGCTCGCTGCTGCTCGACAAGACGCCTGTACGTATGTCGGGTCAGGACGTGAAGCGGGGTACATTCTCGCACCGTCACGCATACTTCTTCGATGCCAATACCAACGAGCCGTACTGCGGCTTGAACAACCTCGATAAGAGCCAGGCCAAGTTCCATATCTACAACTCGCTGTTGTCAGAGTTTGGCGTACTCGGCTTTGAATATGGTTATGCCATGTCGTCGCCTACAGCCTTGGTGTTGTGGGAAGCACAGTTTGGTGACTTTGTAAACGGAGCACAGGTGATAATCGACCAGTTCCTGTCAAGCGCCGAGTCAAAATGGCAACGCATGAACGGCATGGTCATGCTGCTGCCCCACGGTTACGAAGGTCAGGGACCAGAGCACTCCAGCTGCCGCCCTGAGCGCTTCCTGCAACTGTCTGCCGAATACAACATGGTGGTTGCTAACCCCACTACCCCGGCCAACTTCTTCCACTTGCTGCGTCGTCAGGTAGCGTGGCCGTTCCGTAAGCCGGCAGTTGTGTTCTCGCCGAAGTCGCTGTTGCGTCACCCGTCCGTGATCTCACCGCTGAAAGAGTTTACAGAAGGCTCGTTTGCCGAGGTGTTGGATGATCCGACCATCTCGTCCGCGAAAGAGGTAAACCGCGTGATTCTCTGCAGTGGCAAGATCTACTACGACCTGGTGGAGGCACAACAGAAAAAGAAAACCAAAGATACAGCCATTGTCCGCCTCGAGCAGTTGGCTCCGTTCCCGGAAAAACAACTGAAGGCAGTTCTGAAGAAATATAAAGATGCCAAGCTGGTATGGGCGCAGGAAGAACCTGCAAACATGGGCGCGCTTTCTTATATTGTACGCGTGATGCCGAAGTACAACCTCGAGTTCGTATCCCGCAAAGCCAGCGCGTCGCCGGCAACAGGTTACGTGAAAGTACACAAGGTTGAGCAAGACAAGCTTGTTAACAAGGCATTTGAAATCTGATAAAACGTATCATCAAAAAATAACGGAATGGCATTACAGATAAAAGTACCGGCCGTAGGCGAATCGATTACGGAAGTAACGATCGGCAACTGGCTGAAAAAAGATGGCGAGGCCGTACAGGCCGATGAGATCATCGCCGAACTGGAGTCCGACAAGGCAACCTTTGAGCTGCGCGCCGAAAGCGCCGGTGTGCTGAAGATCGTAAAACAACAAGGCGAGACCGTACCGATCGGAGAGGTCATCTGCGAGATCGACGCCAACGGCCAGGCTGGTACAGCCCCAGCGCCCAAGAAAGAAGAAGCTGCTGCGGCAGCGTCTAAACCGGCCGCCACACCGGCACCTGCTCCGTCAGCTCCCAAGGCTACAGGCGGTGTAAAAGAAATGAAAGTACCCGCGGTGGGCGAGTCTATCACGGAAGTAACCATCTCTACGTGGTTGAAGAAAGACGGCGATTTTGTGCAGACCGATGATATCATTGCCGAAGTAGAATCCGACAAAGCAACGTTCGAGCTGCCGGCTGAAGCAACGGGCATCCTGCGCATCGTAGCCAAGGGGGGCGAAACCTTGCCAATCGGTGGTTTGATCTGCCGCATTGAAATTGCCGAAGGCGCCGCGGCGCCTGCCAAACAAGAGAGCGCTGCCGCCGCGCCGGCACAAGCCTCGGGCGATAAGACCTATGCTGCCGGACATCCTTCACCGGCTGCCGGCAAAATCCTCGACGAAAAAGGTATCCCTGCAGGACAAGTAGCGGGCACGGGGGTCGGTGGTCGTGTAACCAAAGAAGATGCACAGAAAGCCCAGGCACAAGCGCCGGCATCGAAGCCTGCCGAAAGCAAGCCGGCTGCAGCACCGGCAGTACCGGCTGTAGCAGGTGCCCGCACCGAGCGTCGCGAGAAAATGACGTCGCTGCGCAAGACCATTGCGAAACGCCTCGTATCGGTGAAGAATGAGACCGCAATGCTCACCACGTTCAACGAGGTGGATATGAAGCCGATCATGGAGCTGCGTTCGAAGTATAAAGATCAGTTCAAAGAAAAGTATGGCGTAGGTCTCGGCTTTATGTCTTTCTTTACGAAGGCTGTGTGCGTGGCCCTGAAAGAATTCCCGGCGGTAAATGCTTCGATCGACAAAGAGGAAGTTATTTTCCACGACTACTGCGACGTTTCGATTGCCGTGTCCACACCGCGTGGTCTGGTCGTGCCGGTTATCCGCAATGCTGAAGCACTGAGCTTTAACCAAATCGAAAGCGAAGTGATTCGCCTGGCCACCCGTGGCCGCGACGGTAAACTTTCCATCGAAGAGATGACGGGGGGTACATTCTCCATCACCAACGGGGGTGTATTTGGTTCGATGCTGTCGACGCCGATCCTCAATCCGCCGCAGTCGGCCATCCTGGGTATGCACAACATTGTAGAGCGTGCGGTGGTAAAGAATGGCGAGATCGTTGTACGTCCGATCATGTACCTGGCACTTTCCTACGATCACCGTATCGTTGACGGCCGCGAGTCCGTTAGCTTCCTGGTGCGCGTGAAAGAGCTGCTGGAAGATCCGGGCCGGTTGATCCTGGGCGTATAAGCCAACATCGTCATTAATCACCTAAAAAGACATTCAGACTTTTATGCAATACAATGTCACGGTCATTGGCTCAGGCCCGGGAGGATACGTCGCAGCGATACGCGCCGCACAGCTCGGGTTTAAGACAGCCATCATTGAAAAATACAATACCCTCGGGGGAACCTGTCTCAACGTAGGCTGTATACCTTCCAAGGCGCTGCTCGACTCATCCGAGCATTTCAGCAATGCCAAAGAGCACTTCGCCGAGCACGGCATCGACATCCCCGCACCGAAGGTAAACTTCGGACAGATGATCAAACGCAAGGGCGACGTGGTAAAAGCCAACGTAGATGGTATTGCCTACCTGATGAAGAAGAACAAGATCGAGGTGCACACCGGCACCGGCTCGTTCGTAGACAAAAACACCATCAAGATCACTACGGCCGATGGCAAAGAAAGCACCATCACTACCGAGAAGGTAATCATTGCGACCGGTTCAAAGCCTACGCCG
Organism: Dawidia cretensis; assembly: GCF_018598175.1. Classification (GTDB taxonomy): domain Bacteria; phylum Bacteroidota; class Bacteroidia; order Cytophagales; family Cyclobacteriaceae; genus Ohtaekwangia; species Ohtaekwangia cretensis. The sequence goes on along the minus strand of NZ_JAHESE010000013.1, from coordinate 131,010 downwards.
CTGCCGTTTGCTCCCTTCGACAAGAAGCGGATCATCTCCAGCACCGAGGCCCTCGAACTGAAAGAGATACCCAAACACCTCATCGTGATCGGTGGCGGTGTGATCGGTATGGAGCTCGGCTCGGTCTATGCGCGCATCGGCGCGAAAGTTACCGTGGTAGAATTCCTCGACAGCCTCATCCCCACCATGGACAACACCCTGGGCAAAGAGCTGGCGCGTGTAGCCAAGAAGATGGGCATCGAAACCTACCTGGGCCACAAGGTAACAGCCGTGGAAAACAAAGGCGGAGAAGTAGTGGTGAAAGCCGAGCCGAAGAATGGTGGCAACGCCGTCGAGCTGAAAGGCGACTACTGCCTCGTAAGTATCGGTCGTCGGCCGTATACCGATGGCCTCGGTCTCGACAAGATTGGTATTCAGACCGAGAAAGGTCAGATCCCCGTCGACAACCACCTGCGCACCAGCGTAGACAACATCTATGCTATTGGTGACGTAGTACGTGGGGCTATGCTGGCACACAAAGCCGAAGAAGAAGGTGTATTTGTAGCCGAGCAGCTGGCAGGTCAGAAGCCGCACGTAAACTACAACCTCATTCCGGGTGTAGTATATACCTGGCCGGAAGTGGCCAGCGTCGGGCAGACCGAAGACCAGCTTAAGCAACAAGGGCGTGCCTACAAGGTGGGCAGCTTCCCGTACAAGGCCCTGGGCCGTGCACGGGCGAGTATGGACACAGACGGCCTGGTAAAGATCCTGGCTGACAAAGCCACTGACGAGATCCTCGGTGTACACATCATCGGTGCACGTGCAGCGGATATGATCGCTGCGGGTGTTACGGCCATGGAGTTCCGCGCTTCCGCGGAGGATGTAGCGCGCATGTCGCACGCACACCCTACGTATATGGAAGCCGTGAAAGAGGCCTGCCTCGCCGCGACAGAAAATCGCCCCATTCACATGTAATGTGACATAACCGCCCGATAAGGGTATAAAAGAAAAAGCCTTCTGAAGAATCGTCGGAAGGCTTTTTTATTTGACTGTTGTTGCGTTACACTTTTGCCTTACGAATACGATATTGTGTAAAGGCCCGTACCGCCAGCGCAATGACTATGGGGATAAGCGACGTGTTGAGCTTCTGCGGCAACAGCGGCCAGCTTACCAGGGTCACGACCAGGATGATGGCTGTCACAAGGAAGTAGGTTGCCAGCCAGCGCGGCTGTCGTACAAACGCGATAACGGCAACAATGTGGAAAGGCAGCGCCCACAATAAATTGTAGTTATACGACGACTTGTGGTCCGTAGCGAACCACAGCAAAAACAACAGCACACCGATCAGGCCGGCCGCACCGAACAGTAACACATCCCACCATGTCGATAATTTTTTCCGTTTCAGATCCACCACCGAGAGTATAATCGCCACCAGCGCCAGCGCACTGAACACATAGAGCGGGTGGGGGAGACCCTTCATAGGATCTTCTTCCCGCGGCGCAAAAACAATATTCTTTTTCTTCACCAGCGGCGCCCACGTGTTGCCGTGTTTGATCGTAGCATGGTCAAGACCTTGCTCGACATATTCCGGCAAGAACATATAGTCGAAGGGAGGTGCTTCATGATCTATCTCCGAGCCCAGGCAAACGTCAATGCCCAGGTCACCCCACGGTTGCTGGTGGAGGTATAGGTCCGTCAATTCGCGAATGGAATAGTGCGTCGTAATGTGTTTATTGTCAAACGCAATGCTGTCGCCGAGGGCCTTGATCAGTACGCCCGGCATCTTGGTGGCGCAGTTGTCGTAGAAGTAGTCGTAGCGGTAGTGTTCGTTTTCTGGCAAAGTGTTCCATTCCAGGTAGTCGAATACTTTTTGTTTTTGTGCGGATGTCAGGTTTAGCTCCTGCTCGTGTATATACCGATTGTGATAAATATAGGGAAGCTTAAAACGCTCATACGAATAGGCGCCTAATTGGTAATACATATAGCCCCGTGCAAAGTTCAGGTAGAAGTTGGGTTGGTCGAAGTCGAAGATGCCGTAGTTATAGGCGTCGTCGAGGCCGAGCGCGGGGTCGTATACGCGAAAAGCACTGTGGCCAAATGCCGAGTACAGCTCGCCTTGCCAGGGTGCACAGGTGATGACCGAAATGGTGGCCTGGTCAGACAACTGGCGGGGTTGGGAGTAACCGTGCAGGGCCATACAGCCCAACAACAGAAATACGATCTTCTTCATAAACAGAGGCGTGCAAAGGCGGCACGCGCCGGGAAAGATAATGACATTCTGCCATCCGAAAGCGCCTTTTACCGACTATCTTGCGCCTATGATGGGTGGATGGAATGACCGGCTGAATTTTGCTTCTAAAACGACCGCAATGCGGGCGTGGAATGCAGCCCGGACATACACCAGCTACCAGCGGTCACGCCTCACGGGCACTCCCAACATGGCTGGACTTCCCATCAGCATCTCCTTCGAGCCCACCACATCGTGTAATCTGCGCTGCCCCGAGTGCCCCAGTGGCCTGCGATCATTTACGCGGCCTACCGGAATGCTCGGCAAAGCCTTGTTTCAAAACGTCATCGATCAGCTGGCGCCGTCGCTTAGCTACCTCACCTTTTATTTTCAAGGCGAGCCCTACCTGCATCCCGACTTTCTGGACATGGTGCAATACGCTTCGCGCAAAGGTATCTATACCGCTACATCCACCAACGCACATTACCTGACCGAAGAACGGGCCAGGCTTACCGTGGAGTCGGGTCTTGACCGCCTGATTATATCCATCGACGGCACCACGCAAGACACCTATCAATCCTATCGCGTCGGCGGCAACCTCGACAAAGTGTTAGAAGGTACACGCAATATATTGGCGTGGAAGAAAAAGCTAAAAGCAAAGACGCCGCATGTCATCTTCCAGTTCCTGGTGGTGAAGCCCAACGAGCATCAGATCCCCGAGGTCTATGCGCTGGCGAAAGAATTAGGCGTAGACCAGGTGTTGCTCAAGACCGCGCAGATATACGACTACGAAAACGGTTCTGACCTCCTTCCCACGCAGGACAAATACGCACGTTACTATCAGAAGGTAGACGGTACCTATGGCATCAAGAACAGCCTCGACAATCATTGTTGGAAAATGTGGCACAGTTGTGTCATCACGTGGGATGGTAAGATTGTGCCGTGCTGCTTTGACAAAGACGCGCACCATGTGCTCGGCGATCTGAATCAACAAAGCTTTGAAGAGATTTGGCAGGGATCTGCCTATCAGGATTTCCGCGCGACGCTCATGCGGTCGCGCAGCGAAATAGAGATGTGTAAAAATTGTACGGAAGGAGCGAAGGTCTGGGCGTAACGTTAGATTCCCTTCTGCCGCAACTGCTGCTCGATCTTGTTAAAGTCTACCGCGCCGCATTTGCCACACCCCGAGGCGCAACCTGCGCTCGACGTCTTGGCACGAAACGAACGATATACCATTCGGCCCAGGTAGGCCACGGCGCCTGCAAAAACCACCAGCATCAGAATCGTTTGGATCATAACGTAAAGGTACAAAATCCCGCCTTTCAAACACGCCGGCACGCCTAACGGTTCCTTGCGGCCTGGATTTCCAGCAATGGCTGTACGTCCGCTCCCGGACGTTCCGATGCACATCCGGACAAGTCCATGCCCGCCAGGGCCTTATAAACTCAGTTTTGCGAACTTTCCCATGCTGGCATTGATCTTGGTATCCTACCGCGGATAACTTCGTGTACCATGCTGAAAAACTATTTCAAAACGGCCTTCCGAAATCTGCTTCGTGACGCCGGCATTTCGCTGATTAATCTGTCGGGATTAACGCTGGGCATCACCTGCGGTCTTATACTGTTTCTGATGGTAAGCTACATGAACAGCTTCGATACAGACCAGCCGCGTCGCGATCGGATCTATCGTGTGGTAAGCCAATCTGTAGGCAATGAGGGGCAAGACTTTAGTCAGGGAGTACCACCGGCACTTCCCGACGCCTTTCGCACGGACTTCCCCGAGGCTGAAGAAGTTGTGTTTATCTCCAATCGCTCGGATGCCATGATCACGATTCCTCAGGAGAACGGCGAGGCAAAAAAGTTTCAGGAAGAAAAAGGCATCATGTACACCGAGCCCGGATACTTTAAGCTGTTTGCGCGGCACGTCGTCGAAGGCGATCCCATCAAGGGCCTGGATGAACCGAACGAGGCTGTCATCGCCGCCTCTTGGGCACGCAAATATTTTGGTCGCGAAGACGTTATCGGTGAAGAAATCTCCTTCAACAAGGAAACGTATAAAATCTCGGCTGTTGTAGACGAAGCCCCGGCCGCAACCGACTTTCCCTTTAACGTATTCCTTTCATACAGCACCATAAAAAAGCACACGGAAGAGCCTGGCTGGCGCAACACCTGGAGCGAGCAACAGTGTTATGTATTGTTGAAAGACCAGCAGCAGGCTGCTTCCATCGACAAACGCCTGCCTGACTTCTCGCTGAAATACCTGGGCAAAGATGATCCCGATAAAACGCAGTTCTTTTTACAAGCCCTGCCGGAAATGCACTTCGACAAGCGCTTCGGTACATATTCAAACTCCACAGTTTCGCGCGCTACGCTTACTACGCTCAGCGTGATTGGCATTATTCTCATCATCACCGGGTGCATAAACTTTATTAACCTGTCTACTGCCGAAGCCATCAAACGTTCGAAGGAAGTGGGTGTACGCAAATCGTTGGGGAGCACCCGCGCGCAGCTGATCGGTCAGTTCCTCGGCGAGACATCCATGGTAACAATCCTCGCCGTGATCCTTTCACTGGTCATCACGCAGATTGCCTTGGGATACGTTAATATCTTCCTGGATATATCGCTTAAACTTGATATGACCGCTGGCTACATGTGGATGTATTTGCTGACCGTGACGGTGGTGGTATCAGTATGTTCGGGCCTTTACCCGGCCTTCGTGGTATCGGGGTATAGTCCCGCCTTTGCGCTCAAGAACCTGGTAGGCAACAAGAATTCGTCCAGCTTTGCGTTGCGTCGCACGCTGGTAGTGGTACAATTTTGCATCTCGCAGCTTTTTATCATCGGCACGATCATCATCATACGCCAAATGGACTTTTACCAGAAGAAAGACCTGGGTTTTGTACATGACGCTATTATCAATGTGCCGATACCCGAGTCGGAGGATGCCGGCAAAGGCTTCAGCAAGATGCGCACCCTGCGCGATGAGCTGGCACGCGTGCCGGGAGTAGTACTGGCCAGCCTGGCCAGCGCACCGCCGTCGTCGGGCAACGTACAGGGTACCAGCCTGAAGATGGATGGAGCCGATAAAAACTTCGAGATCGAGCTGAAGCAAATCGACGGTAACTACATCGACCTCTACAAGCTTACGCTTCTGGGTGGCCAAAATATACAGGACGCCGACACGGCCCGCGGCTTTATCGTCAATGAAAAAACCGCGCGCCTGGCCGGCTTTAATAACCCGACCGACATGGTTGGCACCGACATTAAAGTGTGGGGCAGGAAATTACCCGTGGTCGGCGTGGTGGATAATTTTCACACGCAGTCGCTGCACGAGACGATGGGAGCCACCGTCATGTTCAATAATATCGAAGGCTATACTGACCTGGCATTGAAGGTCGACATGGCCCGCAGCCGGGAAATATTAGAGACATTAAAAACGAAGTGGGAATCTGCCTATCCCGAACATATTTATTACTATAAGTTCCTCGACGAAGACATCCGCGAGTTCTACGAAGAGGAACAGAAGATGTCGGTTATGCTTTCTATTTTTACGTCCATGGCAATCTTCATCGGCTGCCTCGGTCTCTTTGGTCTGGCTACATTTATGGCAAATCAAAAGACAAAAGAAATCGGCATCCGCAAAGTGTTGGGTGCTTCCGCCGAAAGCATCGTATTGATGTTCTCAAAAGAATATGTGCGGCTCATCATCATCGGTTTTGTGCTCGCCGCACCCGTAGCGTGGGTGGTAATGAACCAGTTCTTGAGTGAGTATGCCTATAAAATTGACATCGGCGCCGACATCTTCGTGTTGTCGATCGGCATAACCTTGCTCATCGCGCTGGTGACAGTAGGATATCGATCGGTCCGTGCAGCGACGACCAACCCGGTCAACTCGTTGCGATCGGAATAAAGCTAAATAGTGTAAATGCCGGGGCCGGTTTCTTTACGGAGACCGGCCTTTGGTTTTATAGTGCTAGTTATTATAGCGCACAAGTGACGGTGGGGTAACAAACCTGCCACTATATTTTAGCCGGAGATTGGTTGTAACTCTAAAGCTCAGGTGGTCTACGCCGTCAATGGCTTCCGGAAAATAGAAGGCACGAAGCTCAATGGTACCGAAAATCAGGTTTTCGTTTCGGATGCGAAACCCGCCGGTTGCGCCCCAGAAAAAGTTCTTTGGCAATACGACGGGCGATTGCGCGCGCAAGTGCGCGCTCTCCAACGAAACAAAAGGTGCACAACGAAAGCCGGCGAATTGCCAGTTCGTAAATAACGTCGTCTCTGTACGCAGAATAATGCGCTGGGCACCATACAGGCTGTCGGGCGAGAAGCCCCTGAGCTCTTCATTTAGCGTGAGCATTTCGCGGATGCGTGGTTGAAACGCACGGGCATACCCCGCTTCCACGAGTTGGCGCACCTTTAGTCTTTTGGTGACGAACAACTTGCTATAATATTGACCGCTGATCGAGAGGAAAGCATCTTCCGCCCTTTTGTCGCGATAAAAGGTACCGAAGGCCCCTTCGATCTGGTAAAAGTTGCCGCCTTTATGCACGAAACTTTTTAAGACCGACAATCCGGTATACAGGCGTTTTTCAGCCAGCTCTTCCATCCATCCCGAAGTAAGCGTGATAGTCTGTCCATAGGGTACGTCTTCCGTTCGGCCGAAGCCGTACACATAGCGGGTCTTGTAAAAATTCTGATCGTAAAATGTAAATGAGCCCAGCAGAAAACGTTGGTCATTGTACAAGCCACGTACACGATCCCACTCTTGTGAAGGCTGTCTTGAATAATGCTGGCGGAAATAACGCATCGCCGCAAAGTAACGATGGCGGTTATTAAAGCTGTTGGCGCCCAGATTGTACCCTACCCAGGCGTCTTCGAAATTATATCGATATTGGCGAAAGAGTGAGTCCGATGTTCTATACACGTTCTTCGACCAGTTCTGACTGGCTTCAAACCCACCGGCAAACCGCGAGTACGGTGACACCAGCGGCCGGTCAAGCCGCACAAAAAAGGCATGCTCGTATTCTTCCCCCAGGCTGCGCGAGTTGTCGAGTCGCGTATAGCCCGCATACGCGTTAATGAGTGTGCCCATAATACTCGACTTGCGGTAGATCACATCCCACGCCAGCACAGGCTCACGCCCGCCTTCAATGCCCACATCGGCTTGCACGCGTTGACCCATCCCGCCGACGTTCGCATCGTATACACCCACAACATATTCGTCCAGGCCTTTAACGGATCCGGTAAGACCTAAGCTAAAAACGTCGCGCGTAACCACTTCCAGGTCAACGGAGTCGGGCTGGCCGGGAACGCGGTGAACAATAATTTTAGAGTCAAGAATAAAGTCGAGGTCGCGTAGGTAGCGCTCGTTGTCAGCTACTTTGTATGGATTCAGTTGCCGCTTTTCACGAAGGAACAAGTGATTGCGGATCACGCTCTCGCGTGTGTCATAGTGAAGGGTATTGGCCAGGCGCGTAATGCGATCGCGAATTCGCCGGGACGAGTCGTAAATTGACCGCTCAAAACCGATCTGCCGAATGTAGATCCGGCGGATAAATTTGTCCTTATAAGGCATAAAGGCTGCCTCGCTTTTCACTGTCACGACCGTTGTGTCCTTCGGCTTTCTCCAGATGCGGTTTTTTACCTCCTTCGAAACCCGGTTGTTCATAATTCGATTCTTGACAGAATCGATTTGCGCCGACAGCCCCGTCCACATCAGGACCATTGCCACAAATAATACCGTTTTTAGCATGGAAACATTATGTAGAAGAGGGATGTACCGGGAATAGTACAAAAAACCATAAACGGCCGTTGATCCCGCTTATTGCTACACGAATCGGGCCATAACTCAAAAAATGGCGTCTCAACGTAGACTTTCTTCTACAATATAAAAACGATTGCCTGTTCCTCTGTTTGCAACGTTCGGTTTTATTTTTAGATTCGCCCCATAATCGGGCAATTAGCTCAGCTGGTTTAGAGCACTACCTCGACAAGGTAGGGGTCACTGGTTCGAACCCAGTATTGCCCACCAACACGATCAAGCCTTTTCCGCATCTCGCGGAACGGGCTTTTTTATTGAAATTAATACAACAAGGACTGGTTATCTTTGCCGGCAATGCATTGGTTTTACGACACCCGGCGCCAGGTCATCTTTATCTCGATACTCTATCTCGTCGTCAGCGCTTTTCAGTATCATCAGTATGGTGTCAAGGTTGTGAACGACTCTGCGCGGTACATCGAATATGCCACCGGGCTGCATCAAGGCCCCTATTTCGATCCGCATAACTTCTGGTATATCGGCTACGCGCTCTACCTCTTCGGTGTGCAGCTCGTTGGGGGAAGTGCTGAGATTATTGTAGCGGGTCAATATACACTAGGCCTATTAGCGGTTATCGCACTGTTTTTTACATCTCTGACGATCTGGAAAAACAACCTCGCGGCAGTATTTACCGCCGTGGCGTTCATTTTCTTTATCGATATCGGTCAGTGGCATTCTTACGTGCTTGCTGAATCGATCTACACGAGCTTCATATGCTTTTCACTCTTTCTCTTATCGAAATTGTATGGTGGTCGGAAAAGCGCCGTGTGGTATATTCTTACGGCGCTTGTCGTTTTGTACACGGGCTTCAGTAAGCCAACAGGCGTTGCATTGCCCGGAGCGCTTCTTTTTGTTGTTCTTCGGTATGCGCCTGGACGATTGAAATCACGATTACTGCAAAACAGCATCCGCATTGCCGCGACGCTGATCTTCCTTTTGCTGGTAAACAGGATGCTGACGACGTACCTGGTGATGGAGAACTACAGGCTGGGTGAAGTGATCTATGCCATCAGGCTATTGCCGTCAACGCCCGGGTACGAAACGATGATCATAACACCGCCAGACAGTCCGTACCTGCCACCCCCTGGCATGCCGCCACTCCTGAAGATCGTGAGCTTTATTCTTCACCATCCGTTATATTGGATGCAGCTTTTCTTTACCAAAGTGTTTTTTTTGCTCGCGCATGTGCGCCCTTACTGGTCGGTCACCCATAATCTCTACGCAACCCTGCTGCTGTTGCCGGCCTATTTTCTGTTCGTGAAAGGCATACGGTCGGAAAAGCTGAACCCGGTAAGTGTATTCGCGCTGGCATACGTAGCCATTCAGATACTGGGTGTGGGAATCACGTCAGAAGACTGGGATGGACGCTTTATAGCGCCCATCCTGCCCGTTGTTTTCCTATACAGTGGTAAAGGGATTGCGTCGTATTTTAGAAAGTAGGAGTCAGATCGATGTTACCATGCGGACTACAACGTCCACCGCACCCCCAAAAATCCCTTCGCCCCCTGCATCGGCGCATAGTTATACGCCGTGTCGAACGTATATCCATTCGGATTATCCACTGCCACATTCTTATCAAACGGATCAAACGGGCGCATCAACGGGTCCCCTGGTTTGTAATTCAGCAAGTTCTTAACCCCACCATATATTTCCCACCGCGCAGCACCCTTCGTTTCGATGGTGCGCGTCACCTGCAGATTTAACAACGCATAGAACGGTGACATCTCCGGGCGATAGTCGTTAGGCTGCACCGGCAGGTGCATGGGCCCATTCGCGCGACCCGTTAAGTCTACACTCCACAAACCGCTGGGCAGGGTATAGCTGATGGTGCCCGTGCCCGAGATACGCGGCGCATGCAGCTGCGGTTGACGCTCCTCGCGGCCATTCACACGGTTCTGCTGGTATACATCCATGAACGTGGCGCCCAGCATAATCTTCAGGCTGTTGGTAAAGCTGGCATCAGCGTTAAACGTAATGCCTTTGGAAACGGCATGCCCGTCGAGGTTGTCATAGATGATCGCATCGGCGTCGGTCAGAAAATCGCCGACGATCTTATTGGAAAAGTATGTATAAAATAGCGAGGCATCGAGTGTCAGGAAGCCGCGGGCAAACGTGACATTGCGGGTATAGTTCAGGTTGCCATTCCACGACTGCTCGGGTTGCAAGGCATGGCGGATGATTACCTGCCGCGAGCCGGTCAGGGCGGCATGGTCTTCCGTAAACAAGTTCACCACGCGGTAGCCACTACCCCCCGTCAGGCGAATCACGCTGACATTATCTGGTGACAGCTTGAAGCTGAGGCGCGGGGTAACAATAGAGCCGTGCACGTTATGATGATCATACCGCAGTCCTGCCAGGATGGTAAACTGGCGACTGAACTTTATTTCATCTTGTACGAAAATCCCGGGCAGCACGGTGTTAATAGATCGATTGCTGCCGTCGGTGTGGGCGGTACCGGGCGTGCTGTCGTCGTAGTAGGTATACCGCAACGGTATACCCGCCAGCAGGTCGTGCACGCCGGTTACTTTGTTCCAGCGCAGTTGGGTAAAGACTACTTGTTGATCCGCCAGGAACTTCACCGTGCCGTAATAGGAATCCTGGTGGTGATGGTTGTAGGAATAGTCCACGGTAAAGGCTTCTCGGCCGGGTAATGCATGACTGCCAATCAGCTCCCAGCGCGTGGTGTAGATCGACTCGCCATAATATATATTGGTGCCGCGGTGTTGGCGCTCATATTGCAGCTCACCGCCCCACCGGTCTTCATAAAAGAAGCGCCAGGCCAGCGACGAGTTTTTTCCAGTGGGCGTAGCAAACGACCATTTATTAAACACCGAGATGCGCTGCTGCAGTGTCACGTCGGTAAAGTTGTCGTCGTTTATGTCGCGCCGCTCATCATATCGAAAGTGGTTGATGCCGACCAGCGACGTAGCCTTACCTGCCTTGAAGGAAAAAGTAGCATCGGCATTAAGCTCGCCCACGCTGGTGCTAAACACATCCAGCTGTACGCGCGAAGCAGAAGCCGGGTCTTTGGTAATGATATTGATCAAGCCACCGACGGCTTCCGAACCATAAAGTGTCGACGCCGGTCCCTTCACTACTTCAATACGGCGCACCATGCTGTTGGGTATCCCTGCCAGGCCATAGACCGTCGACAGACTGCTGACGATCGGCATGCCGTCGATCAGCACCATGGTATACGGCCCTTCCAACCCGTTGATGTGAATGTCGCCCGTATTGCAAACATTACAGTTTAGCTGAGGCTGCACACCGTTAATGATATTGAGCGACTCGAAGATGTTGGGCGTAGGGTTCTTCTTAAAGAGTGTAGGTGTATAAACTTCCACCGGAATCGACGACTCCAGCTTCGATACTTCTTTCATTGTGCCGGTAATCACCACCTCGTCCAGCGTGCTCATGTCTTCTTCCAGGAATACATCCAGTGTGATCACAGCGCTATTCACATCCACCGGCTGCCGTACGGTCTTAAAACCCACTGCGGAGATGACAAGGGTATGCGTGCCATACGGCACATTGGCCAGGGTATACTTGCCTTGATCATCCGTTACCGTGCCACGCCCTTTGCCGGGTACGGTTACATGGACACCCCGCGCACCCTGGGTGCCTGTCGTAATAGTACCTTGAATAATGCCGAGCGATTGTCCCATCAGGCGGCTGCCGCAAAATGCGGTGATAAGCCATACCATCAAGGTATATTTAAGTTTCATACGATTATTTTTTAGACTAGTCTAAACTTTCGATTTAACAAGGCTAATCAATAATTCGCAATAAGCCCAATGATAAAGGTGTTTTTTAGCCCTGGGTAGGGGCGGAGGGAGTGGAAACGTGTTTTTCGAGCAACTGGGCCACTTCTTTGGCTGTCACCAGGCTGAGGGGAGCATGCAGGCTCCAGGATCGTTCCCGGCCCGCCGGGTCGGTTACGTCAATGCGGGTAATACGCAACGGGCAGCCAGCATCCGAACAGGGCACTTCCGTCACCTGCTTGATTTGCCACCCTTCGGGCAGCATTTCTTTCACACGTTGGCGGATACGGGCCGTTAAAATAACCCGCTCTTCCGGCCGAATATCAAATCCTCTGAACATAACAGTAGTCGAATGCTATCCTAAGAACGTGCCCCCGCACACCTTGGTTCCGTCTGACTTCGCTTCGGAACTTTAGAGAAGACAGCGTGAAACGCTACTGGCCATAGCGTCGTATCATTTTTTCCGTGGATTTTCGAAAAAAAAGCGTAAATAGCGCCAGTAAAACGACTTCGTAGCTCAGCTGGTAGAGCAATTGACTCTTAATCAATGGGTCGAGAGTTCGAATCTCTCCGAGGTCACCCTTCATGGGGCAAGTCAATATGTATGACTTGCCCCTTTTTTTGTCCATATGGAAGGTACCGGCATTGTGCTGTGATACTTTTGTTACACTTCAGCAACCGTTTTAAGATACTGTCTCTGTTCCTTTATCCCATCAAAAAAACAGAAAATCATCCCTTAATATGAAAAAGCTCATCAGCAGTCTGATCATCTCTCTTGCGATAGTAAGTATCCATGCGCAAGGACTGGAGGTCCGCAAAGAACAATTCAATATCGAAACATCAGGGTTGGCGATCGGCGGATACGACCCCGTTGCCTACTTTACCAGTAACCAGGCCATGCAAGGTAAAAAAGAGATCGGCACGGTATACCAGGGCGTTGCGTACCGTTTCGCGACGGTCCAAAATAGAGATGCTTTCAAGGCTGACCCTGCAAAATACGAACCCCAATATGGCGGATGGTGCGCATATGCCATGGGTGCTAAAGGCGAAAAAGTGGAGGTAGATCCGGAAACATTCAAAATCGTCAATGGCAAACTTTACCTGTTCTACAATAAATATTTCAACAATACACTCAAAAGTTGGAATGAAGACGAAACGCAACTAAAAGCCAACGCAGATCAGCACTGGACAAAGTTTGTCCAGTAATAAAATGAGCCATTAGTCATACTGAAAAAACGGAAAATGAAAAATTTATTGATCACAACACTGCTGATAGTATTTACAGCAATAGGCGCAACGGCCCAAAAGCAAGAGGTATTTGCTCCAGATGGGAAAGCTATTAAAGGATATGACGCGGTAGCGTTCTTTAAAGAATCAAAGCCCGTAAAGGGTTTCGATAGCTTGAGCTATATGTATAAAGATGTGCAATGGCTCTTTTCATCGAGAGCAAATCTTGAAACCTTCAAGGCAGATCCAGGGCATTATGCGCCGCAATATGGGGGCTATTGCGCCTACGGGACGGCCGAAGGACATAAAGCACCAACGCAAACAGACACATGGACTATTGTAAACGACAAGTTGTATTTCAATTACAATATGAAGGTAAAACAAACCTGGCTTAAGGATCAGCCCGCCTTGATCGAGAAAGCGGACAGTCAATGGCCCGTTGTAAAACAACAGGAATAATAGCGCGCGCATACAAAATAAAGAAACGCGACAATACTTCATGAAAAACAAACAGAGGACTATCATTACCTGGATATTCAGGCTTCTAGCAGCCGCGATCATGCTGCAAACATTATTCTTCAAATTTACATCCGCTCCTGAGTCCGTATATATTTTTACTGAGCTCGGCATGGAGCCCTGGGGGCGGATAGGAATCGGGGTAATGGAGTTGATTGCATCCTTACTCATACTGATACCGTACACGACCGCGCTGGGCGCCATATTGGGGTTGGGGTTAATGAGCGGAGCGTTGTTTTTTCATCTTACCCAATTAGGGATAGCGGTACAGAATGATTCAGGGCAGTTATTCGTTTATGCGTTGTTGGTATTCATCAGTTGTCTTATATTAGTGGTTATCTGCAGAATGCAGATTATTCATTTGTTTCACCGAATAAGATCCAAACGCCATGAATGAACAGCTCATCCAACCGACAATTGGATTGCTTTACCAAATGAAAGAACTCCTGGAAAGCCTTACCGATGAACAATACTGCAGTAAGATTCCATTATTGTCCGATGCTTCTATCGGTCAGCACACCCGACATATCATTGAGTTTTTCCAGGAACTGGAAATGGGATATCAAACCGGCATAGTCAACTATGATGCCCGGAAACGGAATTACACCATAGAGACTCAACGCAAATTTGCTATAAACGAACTGGTAGGAATCGCCGCGGTCGTTGCAAAAGAAAATAAGGTATTAAACCTGGTTGTCGACTTTTGTGGGGAAGACAGTAATTACTACGAAGTGCCCACAAGTTATCAGCGGGAAATCGTGTATAATTTTGAGCATACCATCCATCACATGGCGCTTTTAAAAATTGGAGTAAGAGCGGTCGCAACGATTGAGCTGCCTGAAAATTTCGGTGTCGCAGTTTCGACGCTAAAATACAGGACCGTATGCGTACAGTAGCGAAGCATACCCAGGAAACTCTTCTTCAGAAGCTGTATTGGTTCTTGAAGAAAGTAAAGATTAAAATAACAAACTGGGAATATTGGCCGACTTACGTGGTGTATGGACCTTTATACATATACTGGTGCTGGCTGAGTATGAAAGCGCGATCCTTTTTCTTTTTCAGCGCCGCCAACCCGGGCATCCAATATGCAGGGTTTGTACAGGAAAAGAAAAGTGATATTTATAAATTAATTCCGCAACAATACTATCCCCGGACAAGGCTTTGCACGCCGGGTGAACCGGCCAGCCATCTTATTCATGAATTGAAAAATAGAGGATTGACGTTCCCGTTGATAGCAAAGCCTGATATGGGTCAAAAGGGCATTCAGGTAAAATTGCTGGAATCCGAACAGGAACTGACGCTGTACAGTCAGACCACCCGGGTGAATTTTCTCTTACAGGAATATATACCATACGAGCAGGAAGTGGGTATTTTCTATTACCGTATTCCCGGGGAAGAAACAGGGCATATCTCCGGTATTGTAGGGAAGGAGTTTTTGACTGTCACCGGAGATGGCAGGTCGAGCATTGTATCATTGTTGAAGCGGCACGACCGTTCCCTATTACAGTTGTCTGTGCTTAAACGCACGTATGGTGAATTTCTCGACACCATACTCGCGAAAGACGTGTCCTATGTTCTGGTGCCGTATGGCAACCATGCCCGGGGCGCCAGATTTATAAACCTGAACCATAGAATAACCGATGCGCTCACCCGTACCATCGATAAAGTATGCCAGCAAATTCCAGGGTTTTATTATGGGCGGATGGACATAAAATTTAATAGCTGGGAGGAAATGTTGGAGGGGAAATTTTCCATTATTGAGCTCAACGGTGCAGGCAGCGAGCCGACGCACATATACGATCCCGCGTGTTCCATATTTTACGCCTGGAAAGAGATCCATAAGCATTGGCACCTGTTATACACCATTAGTACCTTGAATGTGCGGAAGAAGAGGCTTTTTTTAATGAAGACCACCGATGGCATCAGAATGATCAGAGATCATTACAAACATGTACGACGGATGGCAAAAGTATGATCGGAAGAATAAAGCTCATAGCCTGGGCGTTATCCATCAGTTTCGTTGGCTCGCTGCCATTAGGCACGTTAAATCTCGGCGTGGTGAGCTACGTGTCTCACCACAACCTGGTGGGTGCAATGTATTTCTCGATTGCAGCCATAGCAGTAGAAATGGGGATAGTCAGAGTTGCGCCTATGGCACTGGCGAGAATAGCGAAACTAAAGCGATTTCATATTCTGTTTAGCGTGCTGGCATGTTTACTATTGCTGGCATTTGGGCTTACTACGCTTGCTGCGGCAAAGACGATGCAACCGATTAAGGGCGAAGTTCCGGTAGGAAACCTTCATCCGGTAGTCGTCGGGTTATTGTTAAGTGTTGCCAATCCGCTTCACTTGCCATTTTGGATGGGATGGACGGCCGTTCTGAGATCGAAGTCGATATTGGACGATAATCGATCCTCTTATAACACGTTTGTAATTGCCATTGGCGTCGGTACGGCGTTCGCTTTTATGGTATACGGCGTAGCGGGCCTTTACCTGACAGATTTATTGGGTCGGTACCAGGAATGGCTGAATCGGATCATTGGCGCTGCGCTAGTCCTGACGGCATTGACACAGCTATACAAAACCTTTTTAACGCGGAAAAAGGCCATTACAGCTCCGGTGGGCCCGTGAAACTCGGCATTTTTCAGGCGTGCTTTGCGGCTGGCATGGTCGATTCTCCATCTTTTTTTATCTTGCGCGTGCTTCAGACCCCCTTCTGACTTGTCAGTTCATTATCAGCACATTCCCTTTTTATTCTCTATGCAAAAAAACGTTTACACACTCCTGGCAATCTGCTGCCTGGCTGTAGTGATTATCGCATGCGACTCCCATGAATCAACGTCCGACGCCCGGCTCTTCCCCATCAAAGAAAAGTCCCGCTGGGGCTACATGGATGCCAGTGGCAAGGTCGTTGTGGCGCCCGCTTTCGACTATGCGTGGGACTTTGCCGAAGGCCGCGGCCGTATCAAAGACAAAGGACGCTACGGCTATGTTAATATCGATGGCGAGGTAATGATCAAACCCTCCTTCTCGTATGCCGATGATTTTAAAGGCGGCTATGCGCGTGTAAATGTGACGGACACCACGGTAGCCGATGTCACCTTCGACGGCTATAGCCTGAACCGGGGCTGGACGTTTGTCGACCCGGCCGGCGTTGTCTTTGACCAGACCTTCGCCAGTGTAGAGTCGTTTAAGGATGGCGTATCCACGGTAAAAGATGACCCGAGCTATGACGCAACGCCGCGCTATGTGTTGGCGCATGATGGCAAGTTGATCCTGCAGGAACGCGTGGCCACGGCGGTCTTTGCCTTTAACGACGGTCCCCTCGCACCGGCCTCCGATCCCGAAACGGGCAAGGTGGGCATGGTCAACCTGGAAGAGCAATGGGTGGTAGAAGCCTCGTTCGACGAGCTGGCTCCCTACTCCGAAGGCCTTGCGTCGGCCCGGAAAAGCAATCAATATGGCTACATCGACGAGCAAGGAAACTGGGTGTACTCGCAAGTGGTGCCGGTAAACGAAGACTTTTCCCCCGATTGCCGCCCCTTCAGCAACGGATTGGCTGCTGTACAGGTCGCCGAAAACACATACCAATATATTGATAAAACGGGCAAGCCGGCGTTCAAAGGCCGTTTCAAGACGGTCAGCAACTTCACGGCAGAAGGATATGCCATCGTCTCCACCGCTGCGGGCACGGGTGTTATCGATAAGACAGGTAATTGGGCGCTGAAGCCTAACCTCGACGTTCAGAGTGTTGAAAAAGGAATCGTCCTCTATAGATCAGGCAAAGGCATGGGCGCCCGCGCCCTGGCCACACAAAAAGACATCGTGCCTGCGGAGTATAGCAGTATTGAGTTTGTCGGCTCGCTGCTGCGCCTGCGCAACCTGGGCGCCACCGCCGGTTATATCGACGCGCGCGGAGAATTTGTCGTACCGCCGCAGTTTACAACCGCATGGCCATTTGCCAAAGGCCGGGCCATTGTAGAAGGGAAGAATGAACTGATTTACATTGACAAGACCGGCCACAAGCTGGGCACGGTGCCTGCCAACGAAAGCCCGTACTATTACGGCGATCAGTATACCTATGTTGCCACGCACGACAACAAATTCAGCTTTTTAAATCAGGACGGTGGAAAGACTGTACCCAACGAATATGACTTTGCAACCGACTTTGAAGGCAAAATAGCCCGGGTAAACCAGGGCGCTACTTTCCACGAAGAAAACTATGTATATACCGGCGGTAAGTGGGGCCTGATTGATAAGAAAGGAACGAACCTCGTGCCGGCCACCTATGAGTTGATCATGCCCTATCACAAAGGTACCGCGCTGGTAAACATCGGCGGCACGGCCACCTACTCGCTCTGCGAAGGCGAATGCGAAGAAATGGTATACTACACGTGCGAAGGTGGCAAATGGGGGCTGATAAACGAAGCCGGCAGCGTGGTGATCGAAGCAAAATATGATCGTCTCATCCCCTTTGGCGATAACTTCCTGGCCGGACAAGAAGGCCAGTACAGCTTGCTCAATGCCGCAGGTGAGGCTGTAAACGAAGGTTCTTTCTCGATTAGCCTCGAAGAAATGGAAGCCGGGTTTATACCCGCCTGGTATACCACGCATTTTACGACCGCCTGGCAAAACGAAAAGTCAGGCGTATTGAGTACGGCGGGAAAATGGCTGGTAAAGCCTGAATACGATGGCGTGGTATATAAAGATCAGGCGGCCGAAACGCCATTCACCGAGGGGCTCGTAGTCGTACAGTCCGGTGACAAATGGGGCGCGGTAGACGAGGCCGGTACGGTAGCCATCCCGGCCGAGTACGAAGGCTTGCGCAATTTCGCGGGTGGCCTCGCGGCAGTCATGAGCAATGGCCATTGGGGTTTTATCGATAAGGCAAATACCAACGTGATCGAGCCGACTTATGCGGCTGTGCGCGACTTCCAGGGCGACGTAACCATTGTACAGCGCGAAGAAGGTGCACCTGAATTTGTCATCGATCGCAAAGGCGCTACGCGCGTGAAGGCCGATCCATCGATTACCTACAGCTACGAAGGATTTATCGACGGCCTGTGTGCCATCACCAATGGTGACGCCGCGGGCACATCCACCGTGATGAACAGCCACGGCAAAATTTTGATCTCGAGTGCGCTGCTGAACGAAGTTAAAGTGCAACGGGGTGGAATGTTCTATGCCGTCCAAAATGACAAGTGGGCCATCGTCAATGATCAAGGTGTGATGATCACCGGCTTCGAGTATAGCTGGATAGAGTCTTATACCGGCCAGGAGCTCATTCGTTGCAACAAAGGCGGCGAAATGTATTACGACGAAATGACCGGCGAACCCAACGCCTACGGCGGGCTGTGGGGTATGATTGATACAAAAGGCGCCGTTCGCATCCCCTTGAAATTCGCAGACCTCGAATCGTTCTCAGAAGGTTTAGCCGTGGCGCGTTCGAGCGAAGACCTTGACGAAGTGGGTTATGTCGACCTCACCGGCAAGGTGGTGAGTGCGGTTAAAAAATAAGGACAAGCTCCCGACAAGGCATGCCCATTCCGCAACGCGGGATGGGCATACTTTTTAAAAAGCTTTTTAGTATATTACTAAAAGCTTTCAACCGCCGCATGCCTCGCAACCACCCCATACTGACATTACGCCTCGCCATCGCTACCGTTGTCGCCCTTTCGTCTACAATCCGGGGGCGCGCCGCCGCGTGTGTGCAAACGCAAGACTCCCTCGAAGCCCACATTGACCTGCTGCTGAAGGACCATATGGGCACCAACCGCCCGGGCGCCGTGGTGGGCATCATTCAAAACGGCAAGCTGGTATTTCAAAAAGGCTACGGCATGGCCGACCTGGAAAGGCAAACGCCCAACGGCCCCACACGTATATACAAGGCCCCTGCGCTCAGCAAGCAATTTACCGCCGCGGCCATCGTACACCTGGCGCAGCAGAAAAAGATCTCGCTCGACGACCGCCTGCAGAAGTATATCCCGGAATTCCCGTCCTACGGAAAGAACATCACCATCAATCATTTACTATATCATACCTCCGGCATTCGTGACTACCTCGTGCTCATGTGGATTAGCGGCAAGAACCTGGAAGAAGCCTTCACCAACAAGGAAGTGCTGAAGACCATCGTGCGCCAGGAATCGCTCGACTTTGAGCCCGGCCAACGGTGTGTATACAGCCATTCGAATTATGTCTTGCTGGCCGAGATACTCGAGCGTGTCACGGGCAATACGCTGTTCCTCTATTCCGCCCGCAATGTGTTCGGCCCATTGGGCATGCCCGGCAGCGGCTTTGAGGGCGAGCCCCGCGTGTTGCGTAACAAACCTCTGGCACCAGGCTATAAAAAGCCCGGCGCGCGCTACCTGCCATACAGAGACCGGAAGCAAGCTGTGGGCGACCGCGGACTCTATACCATGCTCAGCGACCTGGTCGTGTGGGACCACATCTTCTACGACACACTATCCACGGGCCTGGGTCAGGCCTTGCTACTACGCGGGGCACTTACCGATGGTACGGCGGTGCCCTATGGTAAAGGCATCATCCGCAGCCACTACCGGGGGCTGCCCGTACATACCCACCCCGGTACATTTCTGGGCTACGGCGCCGACATGCTTCGGTTCCCCACCAAACGCACCACCATCATATGTTTGACAAACACCGATGCGATCGATCCGGAAAAACTTACACAAGACATAGCCGACATCTACGTATTTGGCGAACGCCCGGCGACAACCACCGCGCCGGCAGCCAGGACAGTCGATGAGGCCAGTGGGGGCATGACGCCGTCTTCGGCGGTAGTAGGGGGCGAAGCCCTACGCGAGTTTGCCGGTACGTATTATAGTCATGAGCAACAGGCCACCTATTCGTTCTTTATAGAAGGCGGGGCACTGTGGTTTGTAGTGGGCACTAATCCAAAAATGAAAGTGGTGTTGTGGAAAAAATACGAGCGCATCTCTTTCCCATACCACGGGCAAGAAAACGTCACGATCGACTTTCAGCGTAACAGTCTGGGACGCGTGGACGGCTTTATATTATCCGCTCCACGCGCCACCAATCTGAGGTTTATAAAAGAATAAAGGGAATCTTTTTAGCGAGTACGGGCCGGGCTCAGCCAACCGACACCCAGCCAGCCTTTGCGAGGGGCCGTATCTTTTTTACGGGCAGCCAGTGCCAGCAGGCGGCCCTTTTCCGGAAAGAGAATGGCAGCGTTCTCCGTGCTGACATCAAAAAAGCCAACTTCGTATTTACCGGCCAGTGCCAGGGCCGTGGTGTAAGCGGCTTTGGCTGCAGCTTCCGAAAATGAGACGTAGATGATATCCTTACCAATACTATAATCCGCCAGGTTGTTGTACATGGCGTGCGCAAACGGACCGTTCGCCGCCGGAAAAACCTTTACCATTTCGGATAGCCAACCCCGAAGGGAACGCGATACGTGGGCCAATCCTACGTTGCCGTGGTTTTCCACCCACGTAGTCTGCTCTTCGTACCATTGCATGAACTGTGCCCGGCTCTTCGGCGCGGACTCCTTTGTGAATACCATCAAATCGTAGCTCATAAGTAAAAATAAGGCATTAAAAAAGCGCACCAACCCCAAGTCTGCCCGCCGCCCGCGTGAGTTGGGGTAACACTTGAACGACTGTGGACGATTCCCTACCTTTCGACTTTATTGTGTAATGGATCCAAAGGCGTAATGGAGTACAAAATATGCTACCTCATCGACGACGACATCGATGAGCAGGACATTTTCGAAATGGCGTTGACCGAGCTCAACAACGGAGTACAGCTTATTTACGGCAACGACAGCCGTACCGCCGTCAAAAAGCTTAAGCGCGAGAATTTTGTACCCGACTATATCTTTATAGACATTAACATGCCCCAGCTCAATGGCTGGGAATGTTTGCAGGAGATTCGCAAAATTCCCCACCTGGCGCGCATCCCCATCGCCATATATTCCACCTCCATTCCCGCCGACCATAAAGCCCGCGCGGGCGGTGCACACGTCTCCGCCTTCATCCGGAAGCAACCTAACATTCCCGACCTCATCAACGTACTCCGCGACTTCTTCCATACGCACGACCAACCCACTCACCTGTAATTCGGCCGGCAAAGCTTTGCATCCACCGGGCTGCCGAACCATATTCCGGCCCCATGGCATGCTTTTAAATACCGCTTCCTTCAGTATGGAGAAGGATATAAGTGCCGGTAATACATCGTTGGATCATACCGGACAAGAACGTTTACAAACAGCCCTTACCCTGGCTGGCATCGGTACCTGGGAGCTCGACCTGCGTCGCAGTGTGCTTGCGTGGGATGCCCGCTGCCAGGTGTTGTTCGCCTATGACGGCGACACCATTCCCTATGATCGTTTTTTATCCTTGCTTCATGTCGACGACGCCGAGGCTATCGACGAGACCCTCCAACGCATGCTGCGACCCACGCCCAAGGGGCGTTTCGAAATACGGTACCGCGTGCCGCTTCCCGACGGACAAATCCGCTGGATTCAATCCAGAATAAAAGTATACTTCGATATCGACGGCACCCCACAGTGCTTGCAGGGAACTGTGCAAGATATTACCCACTTTATACAAGACCACGAAGTCACCGCGCACATCACTCAGCAATACGAAGAGCTCTTTCGCAATGTAACCAACAGCTCGCCCACCGGCCTCTGGCTTTCCGATGCCGGGGGAAAGCTGATCTATGTAAACAAGATCCTGACAGAGTGGACCGGCCTATCCTATAATGAATTGTTGGGTAATGGCTGGCTGACTGCGCTGTTGACTGACGACCGGGACGCTAGTATAAAGGCCTTTCAGAAAGCCGTGGACGCACGGACGCAGTACGATGTGCTCTTCCGGCTATGCAAGGCCAACGGCGACGTAGTCTGGTGCCGCGCAGTAGGCGCCCCGTATTATCACGACGCCGAGTATGCAGGACATGCAGGCTATTGCTTGGACATACACGAACTGGCGACCGCCTCCAACGAGCTGCGCATCAGCGAAGCCCGTTTTCGCGGATTGATCGAAGACGCTCCGGTGGCCATGGCCATCCTGGTGGGTCGTGACCTGGTCATCGACCTTTCCAATGATGCGATGATCCGGCTCTGGGGTAAAGGGAAATCCATCGTTGGCAAACGGCTGCGCGATGCGCTGCCCGAGCTGGAAGGGCAGCCGTTCTTACAACTGCTCGACGAGGTATACACCACCGGCATCGCGTATCACTCCAAAGAAGCGCAGGCAAACCTGGTCGTCGACGGCGTGCTGCGCACGTTCTATTTTAACTTTACCTACCAGCCCCTGTTCAATACCGCGGGCCAGGTATATGCCATACTCGATGTAGCCACCGACGTAACCGAACAGACACAGGCAAAACAACTCCAGGAGCGTACGGCAGCCGAGCTGCGTGCGTTACAATCAGACCTTCAACAACAAATACAACAGCGTACTGAAGAGCTCGCCGTCAGCAACGAAGAGCTTCAGGCAACCAACGAAGAACTGGCCTCGACCAACGAAGAGTTGGAGGACGCCAACCGCAGCCTGGTACACTCCAACACCGAACTGGAGCAATATGCCTACGTCGCCAGCCATGACCTGCAAGAGCCGTTGCGCAAGATCCGGATGTTTAGTAGCATGCTGAATGCGCATCCCGGCCTCTCGCCCGAGAGTCACCGTGTAGTAGCAAAGATCGAGCAGTCGTCCGAGCGAATGTCGCTGCTCATCCAGGGGCTGCTGGACTTTTCACGCCTGCTCAAGTCTGAGTCGCGCATGGTACCCGTAGACCTGAACAAGATTGTGACCGACATTATAACCGACTTCGAGCTAACCATTACTGAAAAAAAAGCTGCCATCCGGGTAGCCGCATTGCCGGTCATAGAGGCGGTAAACCTGCAGATGAATCAATTGTTCTACAACCTCATCAGCAACGCGTTAAAATTTACCACCAGTGGTACGATCCCAACCATCGACATCCGCAGCGAGCGTGTGAATCACGAGTCACTGCAACCATACCTCGCCAGCCCATTGCTGTTTGCCAAGTATTATCACATTACCGTAGCCGACAACGGCATTGGCCTGGAAAACAAATACGCCGAACAGATCTTCGAAGTCTTCAAGCGTCTGCACGGCCGGGAAATATACCCGGGTTCGGGCATCGGCCTGGCACTCTGTCGCCGCATTGTTAACAACCACGGCGGCGCGATCTATGTCGAATCGCAGGTTGGCAAGGGTACCACCTTTCACTTGCTGCTACCCGACCGGAACAACAATCCGAACATCTCGGAATAAAAATTAAACAATAGCCGTACCAAAGTCGAGCAATGCCTGGTACGGATCGCCTGCGAGCGCAAGAAGTTTGGCAAAGGCAGGTTCTGTTTTATACCCTTCGTGTTTTAAGGATAATACCTGTTGCCGAAAAGCTTCTCCCTTTTCTTGTAAAATGACATGCTCGATCACCATGTGCCGGTATCCTGTCTGCTGTGTAACCGGTATATGTTGGCCGAATACCTCGATGGCAAAACCTGCCGTGGTAAAGTTTGCGACAACCGTGTCCTCACCGCGGAGCCTCATGCGGCGAAGAGCAAATTCGTCAAACCCAACAAAGGTTTTTTCGACATCATAATAAAACGATGCGGCATCGTCAAAGCAGCAAAGGATGTCGAGGTCGCTTGAGGGGAGATCGACGTTGATCGGAATGGTGCCCGCGAGCACTGGGGTGTAGGCGCGCAGCGGCGGAAAGATCGCGGGACCGGACAATAAAGTATAGACTGCCTGCTGCCGTGTTGTACCATGGCGCAGGTAATCTATCGTACGAAAATCGATCATACCGCCTGGGCCAGCACAGCCGCCCGGTTGTATTTGCGTTGATACTCCTGCGGCGTCAGGCCGGTGATACGTTTAAAGATCATGCGAAACGTCTTCACGTCGTTGTAGCCCACGTCATACATCAGCGAGCTGATGTCCTGGGAGCTTCGCTCCAGTGCTTTCTTGGCTGACTCGATCTTCACGCGCTGCAGGTATTCCAGCGGTGTGTTCTGCGTGGCCTTTTTAAAGCGACGTATGAAATTGCGCTTGCTCATGTTCGATTGCTCGGCAATCTCCTCCACCGAGATCTGGCGGTGGTAGTTCTCTTCGATGAACATCTGCGCGCGGCGTATATCGTCGTCGTCGTGTTTGCGTTGTCCCTGGAACACGGCAAAGTGCGACTGGCTGGTGCGGTCCATGTCGATGGAGAACATCTTGCTCACCATAATGCCCACTTCACGGCCGCAAAACTTTTCAATGATATACAGCACCAGGTTGAGAGATGAGAAGGCACCGCCGCTGGTATAAATACCCTCCTGGTCGGTGATCACCATGTCAGAAAGTATCTTTACATCCGGGTAGCGCTCGCGCATATCGTCCAGCGCCATCCAGTGCGACGTGCACGACTTACCGGCAAGTACGCCCGACTCCGCGAGGAAATAGCTGCCGAAGCAGAGACTGGCCACTTCCACACCGCGGTTGTGCATGACCTGGATCCAGTGAACCAGGGCCATGTTCTTTTGCAGAATAGGATCGGGCATGCCGTTAAAAGCGGGGGCAATGATAAGGTCGGTATGCGTAATCTCTTTTAAAGTTTTGCAGCGCACACCGGGAGCGGTGATGAGCAGCGGATTGTTCTCTTTCTTCTCGCAAACCAGCGACACTTCAAAGGCCGGCGGCTTGCCCATAGTCTCCAGCATGCGATTGGTGCGCACAAGCATGTCCAGCGTTCCGGTGACACACGATAAAATAGCATCTTCGTAAACCAACAAGGATATCTTCTTCATGGCGTTTTGGGTGGTAGGGGTTATTCGGGTTTCGCTACTAACAAATATAAACGATTTCGCGTGGCACAAAAACCCCTTGAATTCGGCATTTATACGCACCCCGTTTTCTTCGATTCAAGCCGAAATTTGAAGAAACGAAAACAAAAAAAGCCATGCACATACACCAATCAGAGCCGGAGTCCCGGATCGTATCCCAGGAGCAGTGGCTTGCTGCCCGGCGGAAATACCTCGAAAAGGAAAAAGAGATGATGCGCCTCCAGGACGAGCTCGCCCGCCAGCGCCGCGCCCTGCCCTGGGTAAAAGTCGATAAGGAGTATATCTTCCTGGGTCCCCACGGTAAAGAAACCCTCAGCCAGCTATTCGACGGCCGCAGCCAGCTGATCATTCAGCACTTCATGTTTGGGCCGGGCTGGGAGGAAGGATGCGTAGGCTGCTCCTTCAAAGCGGATCACGCCGACAGCGCCAACCAGCACCTCATGCACCACGACGTCACCTTTGTATCCGTATCGCGCGCCACGCTGCCCGAGATTGAGGCCTTTAAAAAACGCATGGGCTGGAAATTCAAATGGGTATCATCCTACGAAAGCGACTTCAACTTCGACTTCCACGTATCGTTCCCCAAATCAGACGCAAACGGAAAGGTATACTACAACTATAACATGATACCATTCGAAAGCGAAGAGCTCCCCGGCACCAGCGTGTTCTACAAAGACGAGCAAGGCACCGTATACCACACCTACTCCTCCTACGGTCGCGGCGACGAGTCCCTCGTAGGCGCCTACGCTTATTTAGACATGACCCCCCTGGGTCGCAACGAAAACGGCCCCAACAAAGACCTCACCGACTGGGTCCGCCACCACGACAAATACGAAGCCGTCCCAGTGAAAAGTAACTGCTGCCACTAACGCAATACCTTACCCCCAAGGCCGCAAGAAATTACACGGCATCTGGCGCAAGTCTTAGCCCCGTCTCGGGGCGGAGACTTGTGCCTACCCTGGTGCCAGTCTTCAGACTGGCGTATAAAAATTTAAAGCCCGAAGCCTACAACATGAACTGCTGCCAACATTCAAAGCCAAAAAAACAACACACCCGTCGTGCAGCACTCGCATTACTCTTCCCACTCGCCCTACTAATTCCCAAATGCCCCGTCTGCATCCTAACCTATATCGCCACCGTTAACGGTCTCTTCTACATCACCCATCATCCTACACCCAAAGCACATACTGCAGAAATCCCCCTCTGCACCATGCGCCGCATACCGTCGCAAGAGTGAATTAGCAGGTAGCCACCCGGCCTCGCCGCTTGTCCCTTTGGACAAAGCTTTCTATCTTGTCTGGGCTACTCCGTTTTACCCGTTGGTGGACCGCAGTGGATCCAGACTCTATCCAATCTTTATGCGGTTTTTCCTGACAGTAGGCTTATGTATCGTTGTGTCGCTGGGCTGTGCCAAGGCTGCCCCCGACATTGATAGCCTGTTGCAACAGCTTAACAACACCATCGAAAAGCGCGACGTCTTTTTAAAAGAAAAGCTCGCCCGCATTGAAGGCTATAAACGGCAACTGGGCAAGATAGACTCTGTGCAACAGTACACAGTATACAATGCCATCTACGAAGAGTATAAGTCTTTTATCTACGATTCGGCCTTCATCTACGCCCGCAAGCTGCAACACCTGGCCCGCTACCTGCGCGACCCGAACAAAATTGCCGCCGCGCGAATCAACCTGGGCTTTATATTAGTCTCTTCCGGACTGTTCAACGAAGCCCTCGATACCTTGCGTACATTGCACCCCTCCGGCCTCACGGACAGCCTGCGCGCCGCGTACTATTTTCTCCGCGCCCGCACCAGCTACGACCTGTCGGATTTCAATCGCGATAACTTCTACAGTACGCAGTACACACGGCAAGGCAATGCCTACATCGACTCGGCCATGGCGCTTGTACGCCCGGACCGGCCGTTGTATGGGCTCATGAAAGGACTCAAACATTTGCACTTGCGTGAAATGCCCGAAGCCCGCCAGGCCTTTGAATCGCTTATTGCACAACACAATCTCGCCGATGCCGACTTTGCCGTGGCCGCCAGCACGCTCAGCTTTATTTACTTCTATAGTAATGAGCCCATCAGGGCCAAAGAAATGCTGATCCGCGCGGCCATTGCCGACATTCGTGCGTCGACAAAAGAAACGCTCGCCACGCTCAACCTGGCAGATATGCTGTACAAAGAAGGCGATGTACACGGCGCCTATAAATATGTCAAGATTGCCATGGAAGACGCCAACTACTACGGCGCACGCCATCGTAAGGTGCAGGTGGCCGCGGTATTTCCCATCATCGAAGGCAAGCAGCTCAGCCTGGTGGAATCGCGGCGGCGCATCCTGATGTTCTATTCCACCATCATCACCCTGCTGTCGGTTGTCACGATCGGCTTTGCCATCATCATCTACAAACAATTTCAAAAACTGCGGGCCGCGGAAAAGACCATTTCCGATGCCAACCATGTACTGACCGAAACGAACCATCAGCTGCGCGACGCCAACAAGATCAAAGAAGAGTACGTGTGGTATTACTTCACCACCACGGCCGAGTACATCACGCGCCTGGATGCACTAAAAAAAACGCTGGAGCTAAAGCTCATGACCAAAAAGCTGGAAGACATGCGCTTTACCATCGAAAGCATCAACGTAAAAAAAGAGCGGGAAGACCTCTACCACAATTTCGATAAAGTCTTCCTCAAACTTTTCCCCGACTTCGTATACGCCTTCAACGCGCTCTTTAAAGAAGAAGACCGCATTGTATTAAAGGAGGGACAGTTGCTCAATACCGAGTTGCGAATCTTCGCACTCATCCGCATGGGCATTCACGACCATGATAAGATCGCCCGCATCCTCGACTATTCCGTCACGACGATCTACACCTACAAAACGCGTCTCCGCAACAAGTCCATCTTGCCCAACGAGGGATTTGACAGGCAGATCATGGCTATCCGCGCATTATAACCCGTTGGAATGCCTTTAAAAGGATGAGATTTTTCCCGACCAAGGGGTTTCGCAAACGGTTGTACGACAGTAAATTAAGGATCTTACACGCCATCTTTTTTCTAGATTTTGATCCGAAGAGTTGAAGCGACCCGCCTTGGGCCGCGTTCTTTGTTCCATCGCGCAAACGTTTGAAACGCACCCCTTCGATCGGCGCTTGCGCAATGCGAAACAACCATCTAACCCAAACCGTATGAACAGAATCTATCGGCTCACAGGCAAAGTGCTCCTGCTGCTCTGCCTGCTGGCCTCCCACGCCTGGGCACAGACCCGCACCGTCACGGGCACTGTATTGGCTTCCGACGACGGCGCCACCATACCCGGAGCAAACGTATTGGAAAAAGGCACCGTCAACGGCACTGTCACCGACGCCCAGGGAAAGTTCAGCATCACCGTGCACGATCAGGCCACGCTCGTCATCACGTTCGTGGGGTACGCCACGCGCGAAGTAGCCGTCGCCGGCCAAACCAACCTCAGCATCACCCTCGACCCCGACGTAGCGACCCTCAATGAAGTGGTCGTGGTGGGTTATGGCACCATAAAAAAAGCCGACGCCACGGGATCGCTGGCGGTAGTCGACTCGCGCGCCTTTAATAAAGGTGTCGTCAACTCGCCGCAAGAGCTACTCATGGGGAAAGTGGCCGGCGTGGCCATCACCTCCAACAGTGGCGCGCCGGGTAACACCTCGACCATCCGCATCCGCGGCGGCTCATCCCTCAGCGCCAGCAACGACCCGCTCATTGTCATCGACGGCGTTCCGATCACCAACAACAACCTGGGAGGCTCGCCCAACATCCTGTCCACCATCAATCCGAACGATATTGAAACCTTCACCGTGTTAAAAGATGCGTCCGCCACGGCCATCTATGGCTTGCGGGCATCCAACGGTGTCATCCTCATTACCACCAAGCGTGGCGGTCGTGCATTTTCGGTGTCGTATAACGCCACGGCTACTATTGCCACCGCACCGCGCAAGGTAGACGTATATAGTGCCGACGAATTTCGTTCGCGGGTGCGCGAGCACTACGCATCCAACCCGCTGGCGCTTTCCCTGCTCGGCGATGCCAACACCGACTGGCAGGACGAGATTTATAAAGATGCCGCCGTCGGCCAGGACCACAACCTGACGGTATCGGGCACCGCCTATAAAATACCGTATCGCGTATCGGTAGGATATAACAATACCGATGGCATATTAAAGACCTATAACTTCGAGCGAACCACCGCCTCCATCGCGCTCGACCCCAGCCTGCTCGATGGCGCGCTCAAGATTGCCATCAACGTAAAGGGAATGTACAATACCAACAACTTTGCGGACCAGGGCGCCATCGGCGATGCCATCGCCTACGATCCCACGAAACCTGTTTACAGCCCCGGCTGGCGCGGATATACCACCTGGACACGCAACGGCGCCAGCATCGACCTGGCGCCTGGCAACCCCGTGGCACGCCTCGCCCTGACAAATAATACATCGATCGTCAAGCGCAGCATCGGGAGCGCGAAATTTGAATACAGCGCCCCCTTTGTAAAAGGCCTGCGCGCCACGCTCAACCTGGGCTATGACTATCAACAAACCTCCGGCCACAACAACGTAGCCGACAGCACCCAGTGGGTATACTTGCCCTCGGTCGCACAGGGCCGCCTGAACCCGTATGAAGCCACCGCCAAAAACCAACTGCTCGACTTCTATGTAGACTACAGCAAAGAGCTGCCGTCGCTCTCGGGCAAGCTCGACGTGATGGGCGGGTATTCCTGGGCGCACTTCTACAGCGAAGGTGCCGACTCCACCATGACCCGCGCCGGCGAAGGCGCCACCCGCGTCAATGTCTACGAAACCGAGTATTACCTGCTGTCCTTCTTCGGTCGTGCCAACTATACTTTCCACGATAAGTATATGGTCACCGCTACCCTGCGTAATGACGCTACATCGCGCTTCGACAAGGATGTGCGTTGGGGGTTGTTTCCTTCCATAGCCCTGGGTTGGAAGATCAACCAAGAAAACTTCCTGAAAAACAGCCAAAGCGTGTCTGACCTGAAACTGCGCCTGGGATATGGTGTCACCGGTCAACAAGACATTGTCGGCAACGACTACCCGTACATTGCTACCTATACCCGCAGCGACAATGCCGCGCGTTATCCCTTTGGCTCAACGTATTACAATACGCTGCGCCCCGACGGCTACAACCAGCTGATCAAGTGGGAGACGGCCAGGACCTGGAACGCCGGTGTTGACTACGGTCTGTGGCAGAACAAGATCACCGGTTCATTGGATGTATACCGCAAAGAATCCACCGACCTGATCTCTTACATCGCCCCGGCGGCGGGCACGAACTTTACAGGCAGTGTCATCAGCAACGTCGGCAGCATTGTAAACCGCGGAGTGGAGCTAAACATCAACGCCGACGTGATCTCGAACGACGACGTGCAGTGGACCGTGGGCTACAACATAACCTATAATAAAAATGAAGTAACCAAGCTGACGCTGAACAACGACCCCGACTACTTTGTGCCGACGGGCGGCGTAGGCGCGACCACCGCGGGTACGATTCAGGCGCACCGCGTAAGCTATCCGCGCTCGGCCTACTATGTATACCAGCAGGTATATGATGCGCAAGGCCGTCCCGTGGAAGACGTCTATGTAGACCGCAACGGCGACGGTTCCGTCAACTCCAGCGACCTTTACAGCTATAAACAGCCCGACCCGATTGTGTATATGGGTATCAACTCGCGGCTCAACATTAAACACTGGGACTTTTCTTTCATGGGCCGTGCCAATCTGGGCAACTATGTCTATAACAACGTCGCCGCCAACAGCACATACCAGTCGCTGTTTAATTCGCAGGAGTTCCTGGCCAACGTCAGCACACAAGCGGACAAAACCCGGTTTACGACGGGTCTCAGGACTCGCTTCTCTGACTTCTACATCGAGAACGCCTCCTTCTTTCGCATGGACAATATCAACCTGGGCTACACCTGGGAGAACGTATACCGCGAACGACTCAACGTGCGCGTAGGGGTGGGGGTGCAGAACGCATTCGTCATCACCAACTATTCGGGCCTCGATCCCGAAGTGTCGGGTGGATTGGACAACAACTTCTTTCCCCGTACCCGGTCCTATTTCCTGAACCTGAATTGCCAGTTCTAACCTCAGACCACACGCTTATGAAACACTCTATATTCCGGGCCTATGCAGCCCTGCTGACCACCGCCCTGCTGATCTCCTGCGTGGGCGACCTGGACACCGAGCCTCTGAATACCCGCGTGTCGACCGCCACGCTGGTCTTTAAAAATCCGGAGTCCTACAAAGAATTCCTCGCCAAACTGTACGGCGCCATGACCCTCACGGGCCAGCGTGGTGAGTATGGGCAGCCCGAGCTGTCGGCGCCCGACGAAGGCACCACGTCGTTCATGCGCATGTATTGGAGCGCCCAGGAGATCACCACCGATGAATGTGTTTCTGCCTGGGGCGATGCGTCGCTGATCGAATACCATTCACACAACTGGTCTGAGCAAAACTTCTATGTGCAATTGCTTTACCAGCGGGTCTTTATCAACATTGCGTATTGCAACGAGTATATCCGCGCGGCATCGTCGCGTGTGGATGGTCTGGAAGCCGGCCTGCGCGAAGATGTAAAACAGTACATCGCCGAAGCTAAATTTCTGCGTGCGCTCTATTACTACTTTGCACTTGACCTCTGGGGCAACGTGCCCTTTGTAACCGAAGACGATGCCCCGGGAGCTTACCTGCCGCGGCAAATCAAACGGGCCGACCTCTTCGCCTACATCGATCAGGAGCTCACGGCCATCCTGCCGGAACTGGCGCCGCCGGGAACAAATGAATATGCCCGTGCCGACCGCGCCGCGGCGTGGATGCTGCTGGCGAGGTTGCACCTCAATGCCGGTGCCTACCTGGATAACGCCGGTACCGACCACTACACGCAGGCGATCAATTATTGCCAGGAGATCATCCGCTCGGGAGCCTTCTCCCTGGTCGATGATTATAGCGCACTGTTCCTGGCCGACAACGACCGACTTCGCGAGGAGATCATCTTTTCCATTGCCGAAGACGGCGACAACGGTCGGAGCTATGGCGGCGTAACGTTTATTATACACGCCGCGTCAGGCGGTAACCTGGATCTTGTCAACGACATTGGCGTTGCCGCATCCGGTGGTTGGGCGGGTAGCCGCTTCACCAACACCTTTGTGCACAAATTTGCCGACCCTTCGGGCGAGACCGATCGTCGTGCCTTGTTCTTTACCGACGGCCAGACGCTCGACATCACCAACGTCACCAACTTCCGCGAAGGCTACCTCAGCCGCAAGTTCCGCAACGTAACGTCTACCGGCGTGCGCGGCAAGAACGACACCTTTGTCGACACCGACTTTCCGTTGTTCCGCCTGGCCGATGTATACCTCATGTATGCGGAAGCCGTGCTGCGCGACGGCACCGGCGGCGATCGCGCTACCGCGGTACAGTATATCAACCTGCTGCGCCACCGCGCCTATGGCGACGACAGTGGCAACATCGGCGACGGCGACCTGACGCTGCCGTTCATACTCGATGAGCGCGGCCGCGAATTGCACTGGGAGGCGCAACGCCGCACCGACCTGATCCGCTTTGGCGTCTTTACCGGCGACGACTACCTGTGGGACTGGAAAGGCAACGTCAAGGCAGGCGCTGCCACACCGGCGCACGTCAACCTCTTCCCGATCCCGCTGGTGGACCGTGCCATCAACACCAACCTGGACCAAAATCCTGAATACTAAAGCCGACGCCATGAAACGACTATCGATACTTCTATATAGCCTCTTGTTTCTCTTCGCAGCCTGTGAAAAAGACGAGACCCGCGTGCAACTGACAGCCGACGCTACCCCAGCCGTTATTACCACCAGCGAAACCGAGCTGAGTCAACCGATCAATGCCGAAAGCCTGGACGACCAGCTCGACATCCGCTGGGAAGAAGCAGCATACGGTGTCACCACCGAAGTAACCTATACCCTGGAAGTCGACGCTGCCTGCCGCGACTTTACACAACCCGTCGCGCTGGGCTCTACCGCGCGCAACACATTTGCCATGACGCTGTCCGAGCTCAATGCCAGGCTCGTCAGCGACCTGAAGCTCGCGCCACACCGCGAGGCCACCGTACAGCTGCGCATCACGTCGGCGCTCAACGGCAAGTTTCCGCAGACATCCGAAGTGCGTACGTTCACCATCACACCGTGGAGTGAGCAACCCCTTGCATTGTGGCTAGCGGGTGGCGAAAATGCACCAGGGATCTATACCACCGATGACGATCAATACGAAGGCTATGTATACCTGCAGAACAACCAATCTTTCCGCTTTGCCGAAAGCCCGACCTGTCCCAACACAACCTATAGTCAGGGCGCATTGGCCGCTACGCTGGACGCAGGGGAAAATGCACCAGCCATTACAGTAGCCGAAGAAGGGTACTACAAGGTCAATACAGACATCAACGGTCTCACCTATCAACTGACTAAAACAGATTGGGGCCTGATCGGCACCGCCACAGCCGGTGGCTGGAACAGCTCTACCGAAATGACCTACGATGAGGCCACCCGCACATGGCGCGTGACCACCGACCTGAACAGCGGCGCCCTGAAGTTCCGCGCCAACAACGCATGGGACCTCAACTACGGTCCCGCCAACAGCGACGAGCTCGCCGGCACCCTTGCACAGACCGATGCGGCCATCAATATAAACGAGCCCGCCAACTATACCATCGTACTCGACTTCAACCGCGGTGCTGCGCCCTACAACTATACGTATCAAGTAATCCGCAACGCCGATATCGGCACGCCCGCTACCCTGTGGATACCGGGTGGCTACCAGGCTTCCGGCGGCGACCCGTCTCAATCCGACGCGCTCACGATTTATGCATTGCCCGGCACCAACGACAAGATCTTTGAAGGCTACGTAAGCATAGCCGGTCCAACGTGGATCAAGTTCACCTCGGCACCCGACTGGGGTCATATTAATTATGGCAGCGCAGGCGAGAACGCACTAAGCGTTGACGGTGCGGCGGCAGGGATCGACGTGCCCCTGGCAGGCTATTACCGCGTGCAGGTAAACATCGAGGCGCTAACGTACCGGCTGGACAAGATCGATAGCTGGGGCCTGATCGGCACCGCCACGCCGGGCAGCTGGGACAGCTCCACGCCGATGGCCTACGATGCCACCAGCAAAACCTGGAGCAAGACCGTCAACCTGGTAAACGGCGCCTTGAAGTTCCGCGCCAACAACGGGTGGGACATCAACTACGGCCCTGCCAGCGACCAGCTGCAAGGCACCCTGACCTCGACCGATGCCGCAGTCAGCATTTCCGAACCGGGTAGCTATACCGTGCGCGTAGACTTTACGCGGTCCACGGCGCCGTATCTCTATACCTATACCGTAATTAAAAATCCTTAAGCCTTTTTTGAATTGATCATGACTTTGATGATGATGAAGAAGATCTGCTTCATGGCCTGCATGTTGCTGGCCTGCGGCAGCGAAGACAGCGCCCCGCAACCCAAACCGGACAACGACGGCCCGAAACAATACGGTGTACCCTTTGCCCATGTACCCGACCCGCAAAACGTCGTGCTATACGAAGTGAACCTGCGGGCGTTTAGCCAGGCCGGTAACTTCCAGGGCGTGATCGACCGGCTTGACAAGATCAAAGCCATGGGCATCAATACCCTCTGGCTGATGCCGATCTTCCCGGTGGGGCAAATACGCTCCGCCGGCGGCCTGGGCTCGCCGTATTCCGTCAAGAACTACCTGGAGGTAAACACCGAGTTTGGCAACCTCGACAAACTACGCGAGCTGGTGCAAAAAGCGCATGACCGCAACATGGCGGTAATCATCGACTGGGTCGCCAACCACACCGCGTGGGACAACCCGTGGATGCAAAACAAATCGTGGTACACGCAAAACGCCTCCGGCGAAGTGATCATCCCGCCCGGCACCAACTGGAACGACGTAGCCGAGCTGAACTACGACAACGCCGACATGCGCAAAGCCATGATTGCCGCCATGAAGTATTGGGTGCTCGAAGCCAACGTCGACGGCCTCCGCTGCGACGCAGTAGACTTCGTCCCGACCGACTTCTGGAAACAAGCCCTGGACGAGCTCAAAGCGATCAAAGACCGCAAGCTCATTCTCCTGGCCGAAGGTGGCAAAGCCGAAAACTTCACGGCCGGCTTCCAGATGAACTATGCGTGGGACTTCTATACCAACCTCAAACAAGTATACCGCGATGGCAAAGCTGCCACGTCCATCTTCACCACACACCAGGCCGAATACAACAGCATCCCCGCCGGCGCGCACAAACTGCGCTACACCACCAACCACGACGTATCTGCTTACGAAGAAACCCCGATGGGCCTCTTCAACGGTGCCGCCGGCGCCCTGTCCGCATCGGTCATCACGATCTTCACCAGCGCCGTGCCCTTACTATACAGTAGCCAGGAAGTTGGCCAGGACGCCAACCTGCCCTTCTTCACGCGCACGCCCATCGACTGGTCGGCCAACCCGTCCATGCAACAACAATACGAAAAGCTGTTTGCGGTATATAATTCCTCGGCAGCCTTCACCACGGGCACGCTGACTTCCTATCCCCACAACGACATCGCCGCCTTCAAACGCAAAAACGGCCCCTCCGAGTACCTGGTCCTGGTCAACACCCGCAACACCACCATCACCTACACCCCCGACGCCACCATCCAAAACACAACCTGGACCAACTCATTGACTAACACCGCCGTTACCCTTGGCACCACGGCGACCCTGGCACCGTACCAGTACCTGATTCTGAAGAAGTAATGCCATAAGGGGAGACAGCGTGAGTGTGAGCGCGAGAGCGAAGAAAAGGCAGATTGCCCTGTTTCGCTCCCGCTCTCACACTCACACTGTTTTGTGCTGCATCTCCGCCGTTTTTGTATCTTTACCAACCGCAGCCCCCAAATCGCCATGCGCTACCTGTTTTTTCTCACGCTCTTACTCGCAACTTTTTGCGCACAATCCCAACACGCGATTGTTGTCGACACGGTCACCCTAACAGAAACCATCGACAACAGCGTCGTCTCGCAGCTTCCCCGCGTGCGCGACACGTCGGGCCGCAATGGCAAGGCGGTAGAAAAGATCAATTCCTTCCTGCTCGACAGGTTTATGATCAACAGCTTCAATCAAAAGGACCTCACCGAGTTCCGGTGGTACGGTGTCAGCTTTACATCCGAAATAAAAGAGAACCGGCTCTTCCTTGCGTTTGCCGGAGAATACTACGGTGCCTACCCGACCAACGTAGAAGAAGAGATGTTCTTCGACCTTGGCACGGGCGACAACATCCAAAATCAAAACATCCCTTTCGAAGCCTTGTTTACACTGGTGGGCTACACCGATTTCTTAAACCGCTATTGGCTAACGAGTGCCAAAGGGGCCTTCCAAACGGCCATGGAATGCGCCGGCGACATAGACCCATACTGTAGCTATTACGATATCGATTGGTACGAAATCAAGAACGGCTGGTTATACTTCTCGCTCACCGGCGACTGTTTCCCGCACGTGGCAAGAGCCTGTGCTCCGGACATCATGCGGTCAATGCCCGTGGATTCGCTCAGGCAATACCTTAGTCCGATGGGAAAGAAGGCCCTGTTAGACGACGCTTACACCACCAGGTACGGTATCGATAAGTGTCTGTATAACCAGCAGGTAAAAGGCGAGCTGCCTACCAACCTGTTCCTTTTTGGAAAGATAGACAGCCAGCATGCCTTCACCATGGCCATCAACCTGGACAAAAGCTCGGACAAAGTCACAGGCTACTATTACTACGACGACAAACTCCAGCCACTAACGCTCACGGGCCGCTACACCCCTCAGACGATCACGCTGACCGAAACGGTGAACAAACGCCCTACGGGTAAATTCGAGTTAAAAATCGATCGCGAGTATAAAAAGGGCGCTTATAACCTACACTACAATCAGTCTGACATAATATACCTCTCAGGCTCCTGGAGCGACCCCGCCGGCAAAGCCAGCCTCCCCATTACTTTCGACGAGTGTAAAGTAACCGGATCGTTAAAACGTCTGGAACGTTGACGGTTTATAGTTGGTGCGTAGCGGTATTGGTGCCTGTATAAAGCAATTCCATGAAACCATACGTTGTTATTTCGCTGTCAATTATCTCATCTTGCGTCTTTGCGCAGCAACCCGTAAAAGAGTATTCGCCGAGGGAGATCTTTCCGCTGAACCTGTCGTCTGAAGGCGCGCTAAAACGACAACAAGATGAAGACCGTTACGCCGTAATACAGAAGAAGATGATAGAAGAAAATTTTGGACTTCAAACGTTCTCCGTTGATGATCAACGTATCTATCGGGAGGTAGACGCAATGTACGATTCGGGCCCGGATCAAGGCTACTGGGATGCTGTAGATGGTGGCTGCAACTGGTACTGTGCCGGCGGCCCGAAAGAAGTACGAGCATCTTCTGAGCTAAAAGCACAAGGTGAGAACACATACGCCGCTGAAAACGTCCACGACCTAAGCTATAAAAACGCTTGGGCAGAAGGCGCACCTGGTCCAGGCATCGGTGAATATTTAGTATACACCTTTGCCGCTTCAGCCCCACGAGTCACCGAAATCATTGTTGCCAATGGGTACATCAAAAGCGAACGTGCCTACCGCGACAATGCCCGTGTTAAGAAGTTGAAAGTATACCTCAACAACAAACCCTTTGCTATCTTAAACCTGGAAGACAGACGTTCTACTCAGCACTTCCCTTTTCCACCCATCGGCAACGGCGACCGACTGAGTAGCGACTTTAAGAACCTCCCTCCTTGGACGCTCAAGTTCGAAATCCTGGAAGTTTACAAAGGAGCCAAATATGATGACACCGTCATTACCGAGATTTACTTCGATGGGATCGACGATCACTGATTTCTGAGACGGGCGTTTAGACTTGTGTTCTTCCGCAATATCCAGCGTATAGTCGACATGATCCTGTGCAGCGACCTGAACAACATAACTGTAAGCTGTTTCAACCTGCCGCGCTTCCATTTTCTCCGCCTTCATCGTATACACATACCGCACGTCAGGCTCCCGATACTCCCCCAATTCTTCTTCAGGCTCCACAGCAGGCATATCTTCCGTCACCGCCTCATTCACCAGGGGCACTTCATCTTCCTCAAGCCCATCATCGTCAACCCCATCCCCAGACGCCTCATCCTTGCCACGCAACGCTAAAATCTTCGCCGCTCCAAACCTCTTAACTTCCTCAATCTTCCCATTCTCCCGAAACGCCCCATACTGAATTCCAATCGCCAGCATCAACGTCCACCCATCCTCCGGCGGAAGTGTTTCCATGGCTAATTCCAGTGCAGTGCTTCCCATCCCTTTCAACGACGGATTCCAATCCGTCGAAGCAAGTGTCGCATAACACGAAGGATCATACCAATTCGCCGCCAGGTATTCTTTTGCGGGTATATCATAATTCAAGTCGGGCACAATCCCCAACGTAATCGTCAGGCGAAACATCGCATGGTTATTCTGCGGGAAATAGTTAATATCGCGTAGCAGCTCCGGAATTTCCACGCGTACCGAACGATTGGCCCGGTCCATCGTATAGTATACGGGTGTGCGCACGATGGAGTCGAAGCTGGGGGCCTTCTTGGTAGTGAGAAAACCTTCGAGGATACGTGCGTGCGCTGACAATGTAATTTTTCGGCGGCCCCATTCGCCGGTGCCATCGCGCAGTTGTACCTGGCGCATGATGCTGTTGATGTCGCTGCCAAAATTATAGTCTGATAGCTGTTTGATGTGGTGCATCGCCAGCCGCACATAGCTGCCTAGGCGCGAGCAACCGCCAAACTCCGACATGGTGTGGCGCGTGTTTTTAAAGCTGGGATCGCTTTTAATTTTTTCGCGGCTAGGGCCGCCTTTACGCCGAACAATGATCTTGTCAAAGCCACGCATGCGATACGCGCTCAACATGTCCAACTTACCGGTAAAGGCGAATGGTCCTTCAAGAAAAGGCATAATCGATTAGTTTTAGGGTAACGAGAGGGTTTTAGACAACGACCTAAATTTCAACGGTGTCCAGGTCGAATTTACGAAATGGCTCTCATCTGTCAATATATAAAATATATTAAATTTTAGGGAAGAAATTTTTATAAAGAGATGTTCAATAGCTATATAATTATTGAATATCTATTCACTAGAGCTTGATAAACTATTGGATATCTATTGAATATACTGGAATCTGGCCGCAACAATACCGGATTTTTCAGGTCTTATTCAGGAAACATGCATGAAAATTTGAGAATTGCCCTCGCGAGTCATTTACAGAAGGGAATGCTGGCGGAAATGATCTTGTTGCTAACGACCGCGAGTGACTGGAATGATAAATAAATTTTGAAATTTCTTGCGAGCGGAGTAAAGATTTGGTGTTAAATGAGATTATACAATTAGATTCTGCGATCGGTGCTAACCTCTTACTGGCTGCGGTCACAAGCTAGGGTCAGGCGCCGTACGGAAAGATGGGCGGCGAATTTAAAATACAACTAGTGGCAGTGTCACGATAGTTCTAAATTCTTGAGGTTATTGAGGATTTCAAGAAAATGTTGTTGATAATGAGGCTTTTTTTTGTGATTTTGCGGAAAATAGACAAATTTCCGAAAATGATTGTCGAATTCAGTGTTAAAAACTTCCGATCTATCAAGGATTTGCAGACGTTGAGCTTTGTTGCAACGGGTCTCAAAAGCCCTGATGAATACAAGAATGTTGATGTTAATAATATTGCTCAAGAAGGAGATTTGCGTTTGCTAAAAACCGTTGGAATTTATGGCGCAAACGGAAGTGGCAAGAGCAACATTATTCAGGCACTTGATTATTTTCTGAAAGCGATCCGAACCGAAACTAGTAA
Organism: Dawidia cretensis; assembly: GCF_018598175.1. Lineage (GTDB taxonomy): Bacteria > Bacteroidota > Bacteroidia > Cytophagales > Cyclobacteriaceae > Ohtaekwangia > Ohtaekwangia cretensis. The sequence goes on along the minus strand of NZ_JAHESE010000013.1, from coordinate 90,722 downwards.
TGAATCAAGATTGGGTTTACTATGTGATCCATTTTTGTACGAGGATGATGCCATAGATCGGGAATCATTTTTTCAGATTGTATTAATGATTGAAGAAAAAAAGTATCGTTATGGATTTACTGTCAAAAAAAACCCTGGAATAATAGTTCGTATAAACGATGATACCGGTTCGGTATCTATAAGTAGCGAGATAATTGTTAGTGAGTGGCTCTTTGGACAGAAAGAAAAGAATATGGTTGAGCTTTTCACGCGTGAGAAAGGTGTTGTCAACAAGGAAAAACTTGATAATAACAAGGCGATACCAGATCTTTCCGTTGATCATAATTTATTCCTGACATATGCAGGTGCCTTTGATGCGGATGGGATATGTGCTGTTGTACGAAGAAACTTAACTGCTAGGGCTATTTGCAATTACACAGATGGGTATGAGCCTTTTAGAAAGAATTCTCTACGTGTGATTGAATTGGAGAAAAGAACGTATGAATTTTTGCAGTTCTTGTCTGAGTTTAATTTGAAATACTCCGATATTGAAATAGATCGAGATCCTGGAGAAGGACCTTTTGAAGCATTACCACATGAGAAAATAACTTTGATTAAAGAGTATGAGGATGCGAATCATAATATTCGTCGAATACGCCTCAATTTAAAATATAACGAGTCGCAGGGAACACAGAAGTTGTTTGACCTTGCTGGAGTCTTCTTACGGGCTTTTGGAATGAAGCTTGCTGGTCTAATTATAATTGACGAGATCGATAGTCATTTTCATCCATCACTGTTATTGAGGATTATCCGGCTTATGAATAATCCTAATGTGAATAAAGGGAATATACAACTTGTGTTTACAAGCCACGATACAAACCTATTGTCTCCTGAGATCATGCGAAGAGACCAGTTTTACTTTGCCGAGAAGCGGCAGGACGAATCAACGCGATTGTATTCGTTAGCCGACTTAAAGGGGATTCGAAATGATGCTGACTTTGCTAAACAATATTTAGCCGGATTTTACGGTGCTGTTCCTAAACTGGAGGACATGTTGGCGTTGGAGAATAGAGTGGATATTCCGGAGAGGCCCCAAAATAAATCTTTTTAAGCGATGGCCGACTGGAATATCAAAGAGGTTGACACAAGGACGCCGGATAAAGTTGCTACGTTTGTTATTTTTTGTGAGGATGAAGACAGTGAGATCGAATACTTGCAACACTTGGAGAACGAAAGAGTCAAAATTAACCCAATACGAGGACAGAAGAGTGATTTCCGTAATGTCAGCAAGGCGATTGCTCACTGCAGAAGACACGATTTTTTTCGCGGCACCGGTGACGATGAAAAGCTGTCTGCGGATGGAGTTCATGTTTGGTGCGTATTTGATCGGGATAGAAATGAAAATGATGCCGATGAACTTGATGTCGCATTTGATCAGTCTATTCTTATTGCGCAAAGGAGAGGATTAGGAGTTGCCTGGAGTAATGATGCGTTTGAGTTATGGATATTACTTCATTTGAGGGACGTAAATCCCGATGATGTAGCTAATCTATCTCGTGAAGAATATTATAATAGACTGACGGAGATATTCCGAACGCTACCGACTGAAAATCCGGAGCTGATCAGGATTAGGAATTGGGATGATTTTACCTATAAAAAGCATTTAAAGCCAAAAAAAAGATTTATACCTATAGTTAAACCGGCCATTTTGAATAGTGTTCAGGATGCCATTCGAAGAGCGCAAGAATTGGAAGCCCACCACAATGTATTAGACAGGCATCTACACGAAAAAGCACCCTGTACGATGATGCATCACCTAGTTCTTGCTTTGATGGCTGTTGGAAGTAGTTAAGTTACTCAGTCGTGATAACAATATACCCGTTTCCCGATTCCTCAAGTTTCGAGTATTCCCATTGAACAGAAACAGTCTTATCTGTACAGGTAAACACTTGATTCTCATACTTAACGGCACCGTCGGGCACAAAGAAAGTGACCCGTTTCACAGACCAAACCTGCTTGTTAATCCGCGTAAGCGCACTTTGATTGATCGCTGTAAAACTGTTGGTGCCTTTGCCTAGCTTTAATAATGTTGAGTGAATGATCAAGCTGTCGTTGACTGCCTCGGCGTGCATCGGATCAAAGCCGCGGAATTCGGGCTGTGTTTTAAAGATCAAAGTGATCTTCCGTCCGGGTTGACTGTTAAAGGCTGCCAGGTTTTGGGCGTGTTTTTCTTTCTCCTGTGTGGTAAAATACTGGGCCTTGGCTTCGTAGGATGCAAGCGTGGGTAGCTTCACTTGTTTAGCCGGTAACTTAGAGAAGAAGAAATCATTCAGCGGCATGCCAGAGTTGTAATACTCTGTTTGCCAGTTCTTGAATCGGCGGGTTAGGATAATGCATTGCGCCATGCCGCTTAGAAGGTGCTTGTTGCGCAGACCTTCGCGACCGTATGTAGGGTCCGTTAGCGAGTAATAAAAGCGCTTGTGAATAAATTCTTGCTCCGTCGCCGTGGTGCTGTACTTTTTCATATAGGCATACTCGCAGTATGTCGCAGGCCCTTCGGCAGACTCGACGCTCTTTTCGTAGCTACTATATTTCTCGCCGATGATGGCCTTGCGCAACGTGCGGCATGAGTAAAACCTGTTGAGGTTCTCATTGAATTTCTCCGCTGGTCCGAGGAGCATTTCTAGCAGGGCTTCGTTTTCGTATTGTCGCAAGGCGTCATTGTGGGGATCTTCCGGGTAGGTGAGTAAGTCTGCAAGGTTTTCGAACTTCAACTGTTTGATCGCCGTACGCTGATACACGTGGTGCAGCTCGTGGAATAGCTCAGCATAGAACTGATTTACGCTGACGTACATGGGCTGGCCGTAGTTGTTGTGGGCGGTAAGGTGGTTGTTGATGGGGGTTTGAGTGGTGCCGGCCAGGGCGTAGTCGGATTGTTTGAAGCTATAGATGCTGTCGTGGAGCAGGCGGGCTTCTGGCGGCGCCGGGTGGTTCATGATATAGGCGGGGCCGTTGACGCGGAAGATGCAGAACGGGCCGATCTTCATGCCGGGCCAGATTTCACTTGCCAGACTGTGCGCATTTTTGGAGAAGGTCGCCAGGTTAGCGAGGTAGGTGCTGTCGAGCGGCGTGGTGGCTTGGGCGCAGAGGAGCGTTGTGCTGGCAGCAAGGACCAGGCAGATCGCGAACAGTTTTATAACGGCACGGTATATAGTCTTCATAGGTTGGTGTACGCTTGACAAATATAATGTTTCTTCGATACGTACTGATAACTACGTAGTTCTACGTACAAAAACCGTTGCCAATAATCGTTATTTTTCTATTTCTAATGGTGGAGAACAAGCCTACTGATCTTTTTCACGGCCACCCGCTCCCCGCGTGGATCTGTGAACCCCATACCGCCCGCATCCTCGATGTAAATCAGGCGGCCGTGGCTGCCTTTGGATATAGCCGGCAGCAGTCCCTCGGCATTTGCGTGCACGATATTCTGCGCGAGCAAGAGCGTCCCTATGAAGTGCATACCGCATTGGTGATGCATGAAGATAGAAACTGCTGGCTGATGGCGGCGCATCCGGCTGTGCCGGGCCATGCGGGGCAAAGCAAGCGTGCGGCGAGCCGCCTGGAAGAGGTCATGCGCTTTTCGAAGACGGCGATTGCCGAGCTTATGCTGGGCACGGGGGAGCTGACGCTGAGCGCCGAGCTACTCGAATTGTTGGAAGAAGGTCCGGCGGCACCGTTGCGCATGACATTGGCAGCGTTTATTGATAAGTATGTGGCGGCGCCCGACCGGCCGCTCATCTACGACAAGATCAAAGAAGGTATGTATGATGCAGCGCAGCCGGTGAACCGGGTGCACGTGGAGTTTCGGATGATCACGGCGGCAGGCAACATCAAAGACGTCGAGGCGATGGGCACCTTCATGCCCGACGGCATCGCTATTGGCATGTTTCGTGATGTGACGCGACGCAAGCAGCGCAACCTGGAATTGCAGACGCTGAGCATGATCGCCAACCGTACGAGCAACGGCATTCTGATGATCGATGCGCGTGGGCAGATCACCTGGGCGAACCAGGGCTTCGAGCGCATCTCGGGCTATACGCTGGAAGATGTGGTGGGGCGGGTCCCCAGCTTTCTCCATGGGCCGGAGACCAATCCCGAGACGGTGGCGTACATGGAAAACATGCTGCGGCAGGGGCGTACGTTTCGCACGGAGCTCATTAATTATACCAGGGACGGCGCGAAGTATTGGGTCGATGTCGAGGTGATTCCGCTGGTAGGCGAGGGCGAGGAGCCACGTGGGTTTATGGTCGTTCAGTCGGACATTACGAGTCTGAAGATGGCGGTACAAGAGATGCTCAAGAGCGAGGAGCTGCTGCGCAAGATTACCGACCATGCGCCGCTGATCGTCTTTATGAAAGACTTGCAGGGGCGTTATACGTTTTATAACAAGCTCTTTGAAGATAAATTTATCAAGGTGCCACCGCCGAAGAACGGGCTCTATACCGACAATGATCTGTTCGAGCCTTCACAAGCTGAGGTGTTTACGTCGTCGGACCAGACAGTGTTGAGCACCGGACGGTTGGAGGAGTTCGAGCAGGAAGTGGTGACCGAAGGCAAGTGCGAGACCTATCTGGCCATCAAATTCCCGCTGCGCGATGAGCATGGGCAGGTGTATGCGTTGGCGGGTGTGGCCCTTTCCATCACCGAGCGGAAACGCAACGAGGTCGAGCTTTACCAGAAGCGGCGGGCACTCAGGAATCAGAACCAGGTGCTGGAGATCATCAACCTGGCGCAACTACAATTTATACGCGATATCAAGCCTACCATCTTTTTTGACACGGCGCTTCAGAACATCCTGGCGCTGACCGAGAGTGAGATTGGCTTCATTGGCGAAGTATTGGCGCGCGACGGGCAGCCCTATGTGCGCACGTTCGCGCTGATTGATATGCAGGAAGGAGAGATTCCGCGCGAACGTGATGAAGATGCCGGCGCAGGCATAGAATTTTTTAGCCTGGGCTCTCCGTTGGACCGGGTGATTCGCCTGGGCGAGACGGTCATTACGAATAAGCCCTCCAAAGACCCCCGGCCGGGCTACCCGCCGTTGCGGTCGTTTATCGGGATCCCCATACTCCGTAGTGGTATTCAGGTAGGCGTGATCGGGCTTGCCAACAAGGCGGGTGGGTATGGCAATGCTTTCCGGCAGGAGCTGCAGCCGCTGGTGATCGTGATCGGCTATATCATAGAAGCGCTGCGCGCAGATCAGGATCGTAAGCACGCGGAGTTTATAATCCACGAAAGCGAAAAACGCCTGCGCGATACGGCCGATTCGCTGGCGAAGTCAGAGGCGCGATACCGTTCGATCGTCAACGATCAGCCGGAAATGATCTGCCGTTTTACCCCTGACTGGCGGATGACGTTTGTGAATCGCGCTTTTGAGCGGATGTTTAATAGTGATCACACACGCCTGATCGGACAAAGCGTTTTTAATTTTATTCCCGAACGGATGCATGGTGAGCGTCTCGAATTTTTAGAAAGGCTTGTAGCGGGTACGGCTAAGTCGCTGCCGTTACAGCATGATGTTATTTTAGGGGATGGCACGCGCCAATGGCAGGAGTGGTTGGATGTGCCGCTGCGGAATGAGCAGGGGGAAGTGTACGAAATACAGTCCATTGGTCACGACATTACTGCCCGAAAAAAGCTCGAGGCGGAGCAGGCGCGATTGGACAAAATTGTGCGCGAGAGCTACAACGAAATATACCTGTTCAACATCGATACGTTGCGTTTTGAGTTCGCCAATACCTCGGCGCTGAAGAATGTGGGATACTCTATAGAGGAGCTTACACGTATGAAATTCTCGGATTTGTTCTATTATCCGGATGAATTTGCGCTGCAAGCGCTGCTGGGTCCACTGCGGCGTGGTGAGACGGACCGGGTTCAACTGCAGATCAAACACAGCCGCAAGAACGGTGTGTATTATGATGTGGACACGTTCATTCAGCTGTTGGAAGGACGTTCGTTTGTAGCGATTGCAACCGATATTACACAGAAATTGATTACCGAGAAGAAGCTGATCGCCTCGGTGCTGGAGAAGGAGGTGCTCATCAAGGAGATCCACCACCGCGTGAAAAATAATCTACAGTTGATTTCCTCCATCATTTACATTAAGATACTTGCTTTGGGGAAATCTGACGTGAGCGATTTCCTGGAAAACACGCGTAAGAAAATCCACTCAATTGCACTCATCCACGAGCGACTTCTTCAGACGAATAACCTTGACAAGGTGGAGATCTCAGACTATCTTGGCAAGATGCTTTACGACCTGCAGGCAGCTCACGATAATCAGAGCATGCAGTTGACCATCAAAGCAGAAATCCCCAAAACCGTGTTTGATCTCGATACAGCTATTTACTGTGGGCTGATCGTAAATGAGCTTGTAACAAACGCTATGAAGCACGCATTTAAAAATAGGGATGAGGGCACGATTTTAGTGTCACTGGAAAGGGATGTAAATACATTTATCCTTCAGGTACGAGACGATGGCACCACACTTCCCGAGAGTATCGTACCGGGCCATGCAGGGTCCTTTGGCATGCAGCTGATTCAGATTTTTGCCAAACAATTGGGTGGCGCAATGGAGATTATTCGCGGAAAAGGAACTATATTCCTAATACGATTCAACCAAAGAGTAGTATAGCCATCATGTTGCTAAAAGAGCGGATACTGATCGTCGAAGATTCGTTCATCGTTGCCTACCATTTGCAGGCTACGTTGGAAAGCGAAGGATACATTGTGCTCGGCACACAAGCGTCTGGTGAAGGAGCGTTGCAGTTTATGGAAAGCCAGCGACCGGACCTGGTGTTGATGGACATCATGCTAAACGGTGATCTCGATGGCATCGAGACCGCCCGCATCATCAAACTAAAATACAACCTGCCTGTAATTTACATTACTGCGCTGACGGATAAAAAAACGATTCAGCGCGCAAAGGTAACGGAGCCGTACGGGTATCTTACCAAACCTTTTGAAGACCGCGAGATCTTTACTGTGATTGAGATGGCATTGTATAAACACAACATCGAGATGCGGCTAAAACGGAGCGAAGAGCGTTATTTCTCGACGGTACGGTCTATTAGCGACGCCGTGGTGGTCATTGATGAGTACTATGCGATCAGTTACCTGAATCCCAGTGCCGAGGCGATCTCGGGGTGGCCCCTGGCGGAAGCGCAGGGTAAATTATTATACGATGTATTGAACTTACAAAACCAGGAGACCGGCGAGCTGCACGTTAATCCGATTCAGTGCATGTTGGGCAACGGGCGTGTGAACACAATGCCCGAGAACCTGGTGTTGCGCACGCGGCAAGGTACCGACCGGCCGATTGGCGAGGGGAGCCTGAGCCCCGTGATCGATAGCAAGGGCCGGTTTACCGGGTTGGTCATCATCTTCAAAGACATTTCGCAACGCATCGAGCACGAGCGCCTCATAAAAGATTTCGAGAATGGCCGCATGGCGGCGTTGCTGGAAGGGCAGGAGAAGGAGCGTAGCCGCATTGCCAAAGACATGCACGATGGTCTGGGGCAGATGTTGAATGCCATCAAGATGAAAGTGAATGCCGAAGTAAAGGGCAACGAGAATGCTGCGCTGCTGTATAAGATGATCGACGAAGCCATTCACGAGTCGGTGCGCATTTCCGAAAATCTGTTGCCGTCTAAGCTGCGCGATTTTGATTTGGCCACGTGTCTCAATTCGCTCTGTAACCAGATTGAAGATTCGTCGACCATTACGGTGGCATTCGAGTCGTCGGGTAGTCGTATCGGGCTGAACCAGGCGCAGAAGATCAATTTATACCGCATCGCACAGGAGGCGATCAACAATGCGGTGAAGCATGCACGGCCTTCGTTCATCAGCGTGCAGCTGCATGAGGATGAAGACCGGATACGCCTGACAATCGAAGACGACGGCAGAGGGATACCGGCTACGCCAAAGAAGCCGAGCCAGCACGGGCTGGTCAACATGCGCGAGCGCGCAGAAATTATGGGTGGACAATTAACCATTGAATCGGATACGGACCGGGGCACTTTAATCATTGCGGAAGCACCGGCCGTGAATAACGTTTTAACGCATGCACAGATATAAGATCCTCATTGCCGACGACCACTCGATGGTACGTGACGGCGTCAAAAACCTAATCAGACAAAACAAAGAGTACACGGTTATCGGCGAAGCTTCCAATGGACGGCAGGCCATCGAGCAGTTCGAAACACTGGCGCCCGACCTGCTGATCCTCGATATCTCCATGCCCGATTTGAACGGTATGGAAGTGGCTCGCGAAGTGCTCAACAAAAATCCGCTGGCCAGCATCATCATTCTTTCCATGTACGACGACGAGGAGTATGTAAGCCGCTGCTTGGAGATCGGCGTAAAAGGCTATGTGGTAAAAAACGAAAGTGGCTCCGAGCTGGAGTACGCCATCAAGTCAGTGTTGCAAGGGAAAAATTACTTTAGTCGTCAGGCACAGGATGTGATCTTCAAAAAATACTCGCATGCTGTGACAAAAAAGAAACAGCGCGAAGAGCTGATACGCCTCACGCCCCGTGAGGTTGAAATCATCCGGTTGATTGCCGAAGGACTGACGAGCCAGCAAATGGCCGACAAGCTTTTTATCAGTCCCCGTACGGTGGAGACCCACCGTGCAAACCTTATGAAGAAAGTGGGTGTCAAAAATGCCATTGAGCTGGTCAAAAAAGTACAGCAGCTGGAGCTGATCTGACGCGAGAGAGGGGGAGCGCAAGCTCGACGTGTTTACCAACGGAATATTACGCATTTTAGTGTTACGTACTTCTACGTATCCAATCTCCAAACTTTCCGGTATTGAATTGGGCTGATGCTTATCTGACCTTTGATCAAACGATAGAAACGAGGCGATGGATAACCAGGATAAGCCGATGTCGGCACCATTTGAGACGGAAAACACAGAGACCGGAGACGATTGCCGTAGCCAGTTGGAACAGCTGCTACAGGAGCGGGACGACGAGCTTGCCAAAGTGAACCGTCGTATGGAGAAGTTCTTATACAGCGCGTCGCATGACCTACGATCGCCGCTGACATCCATCATGGGCCTGACCAACCTGATGCGCATGGAGACGCACGAGCCGATGTTGCTGAGCTATATCGGGAAGATCGACGAGAGCACGGCGCGCCTGGAGAAAATTGTGCGCGACCTGGTGGGCTTTACTCGTATTTCCTATCAACGACCCAACAGCAAGAAGATCGATTTTACGAAGCTGGTGTGGGATGTCATCGACCGACACAAGGCAGAACCCGCGTTCCGGTCTATCCGCTTCGATGTACAGACAGACGAGGCGTTTCCTTTCTTTGCCGACTACGACCGGTTGGAGATCATTCTGGAGAACATCATCGCGAACGCTATACATTTCTACGATCCCGCAAAGACGCATTCACGTATACGCATCACGATGGTGGGCGAAGGGCAGCATGTACGCATGGATATACTCGACAACGGTATCGGCATTGCGGCCGCGCATCACCACAATATCTTCAACATGTTCTTCAAAGCCTCCGAGCGCTCGCGTGGTGCCGGACTGGGGTTGTACATCGTCAAAGAAGCCGTGGACAAGTTGCAAGGCCACGTGCAAGTCGAGTCGGAAATCGGGTTTGGCAGCCTGTTCCGCGTAGTCCTGCCGAATGATCCGAAGGGTCGGCTGATCAGCCGAAAAATGCAACTTGGTCAATAAATCCTTGCATCGATTTTTAGCAGGTTGTAAGGACCGAAATGTACGTAGTATACCCCCCGGGCCTCCGGTGATTCCCGGACCCATCAAACACCTCTTTTTTCCCCATTTTTTCTTACATGTGGAAGCGTGTTTTGCCTCAAAAAGACAGTACGTACTTCTACTGACTTTTTCACGTAGAACAGTGTAAATCAAAATACTAAGTTCCGCTGATGGGGCCTGGAGAGGCTTTAAAATACCTTTGTAATACTAAAAGACCCTCCCATGGCGAAACATATTTTCGGCGCCGAGATCAGTCACGAAAATGCACCGTTGCATGTTCGTGAAAAGCTTGGTACAGACGATGCGAGTGTGAAACAGTATATCCAACAGTTAAAGAAAGATCTTGATGAGGTGTGCATCGTGTCCACGTCGAGCCGCTTTGTGATCTACGGTGTAGGCCAGAATATAACACCGCTGATAAACTTCTTTTTCCGCGATCCGATTCTTTTCCACTACGTACAGTTTTATAAAAATACCGAAGCCGCCGTTGGCCATTTGTTTGCGACGGCCAGCGGCCTGTGCTCGCAGGTGAAAGGCGATCGGCACATTCTCACGCAAGTGAAACATGCGCACCAGGTAGGCTTGAACACCGGCAGCATTGGCTTGTTGCTGGACAGTCTGCTGCGCGAGGCCGTGGCGATCGGCCGCAAGGTACGTACGCAGACCGGTATTGACCAGCACTGTGTGTCGCTGGTAGACCTGGGGTTGGATATGCTGCGCCAGCGCCTGGGCGAGCTGACGGAAAAGAAGGTGCTGGTGATCGGCACCGGTAAGATGGCCCGCCTCGTGGTGGACCGTCTGTATGCCGACGGCTGTAAGCACGTGACGATCGTAAGTCAGGACGCGCAACGGGCCGGTATGCTGGCCGCGCGCATGCACATGCAGGCGGGCCACATTCGCAATGTAGCGCATTACTTTATGCAGGCCGATATTATCGTCGGCGCCACCGATCGCCCGGTGAGTATATTTCCGACGGCCGCCAAACCGCAGCAGCCTTCGTTGCAGAAGCGCTTTGTGCTGGACTTCGGCGCGCCGCCGAACTTCGACCGTGCGATGGCACAATACGACTCGATCGAGTTCTTTGACCGCGACAACTTTTACGAGCAACTGCCCGCCGCCGCGCAGTGTCGCAACAGCTATGACGAGGCCCGCAAAATTGTACATGCGGAGGCAAAAGAGTTTGTTTCGCTCTTTGCCCAATTTTATACCACTCCCATCCTCGCGCCATACTGGGTGAGTCGCCTGAGCACAAAAGACAACAGCCTGAAAGGTTTCCTTTTGCGTATGAACAAGCCAAGTAGCCGCGACGCCGTGCGCTTGCGCAAGCTAACGTATCGCTTTGTACATCGCCTGGAAGACGAGCAGCTGCAAAAACTGCGGCTATATACCGTTACGGGTGACACGCAGGCCCCTAGCCCGGCCGAGGTGGTGCGCAACGTCAGAAGCTTTGAAAATATACGGTTTTACCTATCCGTTAATTAGCCGATGATCCCTTCACGACATAGTGCAAACACTCTCTCTCACAAGTAACGATACCGAATTTTAACACCATAGACATGCCCAGGAACTATAACCAGGAGAACGGAAATGGCACAGCGACGGCTGTTGCCAAACACGATGCCGCCGCCGCTGAATGCGAGGAGCTTCAGAATCGTATTGCCGAATTGGAACAAGCTAACCTGGAGTTCAAATCCCAGGTAGAAGCCATCGGCCGGTCGCAAGCCGTGATTGAATTTGCCATGGACGGCACGATCCTGTTTGCCAATCCGAATTTCCTCAATGCCGTGGGGTATGCGCTCGATGAGATCAAAGGCAAACACCACAGCATTTTTGTCGATCCCGAGTTTGCACGCAGTAATGCATACCACGACTTCTGGGCAAGGTTGAATCGCGGAGAGTATATTTCGGGCGATTTCCGTCGCCGCGGCCGTTACGACCGCGAGGTATGGCTGCAAGCTTCGTACAATCCGATCTTCGACCGCAACGGCGTCGCGCTGAAGATCGTGAAGTATGCTTCTGATATTACACAGCAAAAGCTTCAAAGCACTGATACCCAAGGCCAGCTCGACGCGGTAAACCGCTCGAACGCCGTGATCGAATTCGACCTGGACGGCACGATCCGCCATGCGAACGATAATTTTTTACGCGTGGTGGGGTATACACTGCAAGAGATCAAAGGCAAGCACCACCGCATCTTTGTGGAAAGTACATACGCCAACAGCCGCGAGTATACCGACTTCTGGGCGCGCCTGAACCGTGGCGATTTTTTAATAGACAACTTCATGCGCGTCTCCAAGTCGGGCCGGCCGGTATATATCCAGGCGTCGTACAATCCAATTCTGGATGCCGAAGGCAAACCGTACAAGGTCGTGAAGTTTGCGACGGACATGACCGAGTTCACGGTCGCGCTGAAGGCCGTGAGCGACTTTGCCGGCCACCTGCGCAAAGGCGATTTCGATGCGCGCCTGGACATTCAGGCCACGGGTGACGTGGGCCGCCTGATCGAGGACAACCTGGCGCTGCGCGACACGCTGCGAGAGATTGTCTCGAAAGTAAACGACGTTGTGAAAACGGCCGGCCAGGAGGGAAACCTGCAGGCACGGCTCAACATAAAAGATGCCGCGGGCACCTGGCGCCAGCTGACGGACTCCATCAACGCCTTGTTACAATCTATTGCCGAGCCGATGCTGGAGTTCAACCAGATCATCATGCAGATGGCCAACGGCGACCTGACCAACAAGTTTGCCATGGCTGCCAATGGCGACGTGAAGAATATGGGCCAGTCGCTGAACAAAGCGATTGACAACCTGAACGAGCTGCTGTACAACATCGGCCGCAATGCCGACGTCGTGGCGAGCTCGTCGATGAATATGCTGCAGCGTACGGAAGGCATGAAACGCAACACCAACGAAGTGGCTACCGCCATTTCGCAGATGGCCAAGGGCGCACAAGACCAGGCGCAACGTACCGACGAGTCGTCGAAGCTGGTCGATAGAGTCATGGTTACTTCTTCCGAAATGGAGAAGCGCGCCAACAGCATCAACAAGGCGGCGGAGAAAGGGCAGAAGAGCAGCGAGAACGGGTTGAAGATTATGAAGACGCTGGTCAGCAACATGACCGGTATAAAAGAGTCAGCCGAACAGACGTCGAAGTCGATCGATATCCTGACGCTGCGTGCCGAAGAGATCGGCCGCACGCTGAACGTGATCACCGACATTGCCAGCCAGACCAACCTGCTAGCACTGAACGCTGCCATTGAAGCCGCGCGCGCGGGTGACGCCGGACGTGGTTTTGCCGTGGTAGCGGAAGAGATCCGCAAGCTGGCGGAAGGCTCGCGCAAGTCGGCGGTGGAAATCGAAAAGATTATCAGCGACGTACAGAAAGATACTCAAGCCGCCGGTAAGGCCATCGACATGATGCAAGGAAGCGTGAAGGAGGGTAATAAAGCCACCAACGAGGCGGAAAGCATCTTTCAGGAGATTGTCGATTCGAGCCAGCAGACTTTTACCTTCTCAAAAGAGATTCAAGAGGCTACTTCGGGTCAGAAGGCGTCTATCGATGTCGTGGTGAAAAACATGGAGCAGATTGTGGTAGTCGCGGAGGAGACCGCAGCGGGTACGCAGCAGGCGGCGAGCTCGTCGCAGCAGATGAATATAGCCATGGGCGAGATTACGGAGGGTAACAATAAGCTGTCGGGTGTAGCGGCCGAGCTGCAGACCGGTGTCAATAAGTTCAAGCTTCGCAAAGCCAGCTAAATCCATCCCCAAACAAAAAATATAGCGTTATGGAAACAGCGACAGAGCAAAATAAAACGGTGGCCGATGCCAGGAAAGCGGGCTCGTTTCAGATCATTGTCTTTAAGCAAGGCAATGAAGAGTATGCGCTGAGCATTGAACAGATCAAGGAAGTGGTGATTACGCCCACCATTACCCGCATACCGCAAACATTGCCGTATATAAAAGGGGTTGCCAATATCCGGGGTAACATCATTGCCATTCTGGACCTGGAGGAGAAGTTCAATATTAAACGTACGGCCGACCAGCATAGCGGTAATCACTATACGCTGGTAGTCGAAAGCGAAGATTTTAAAATGGGTGTGCTGGTACGTGAGGTGCCGAATACCCTGACGATCTCCGCGGCGGATTTCGACGAGTCGATGAACATCATCACCGATGTTACGAGCGAGTCGAATTATGTGCGGGGCATTATCAAGGTACAGGGCCGCCTCATTATTCTGATTGACATCTTTAAGGTGATCAGCCAGGACGTCATGGCCGCCCTGCGGAAAAATACGGCAGCATGAAACGGGTAATACTGAATATCGGGGATGCACAGACGGTAGACAGCGCGGCAACCTTTACCTGCTTCGGACTGGGGTCGTGCATCGGGTTGTTTATGCAGGATCGTACGCTTGGTCTTTCCGGCGGCGCACACATTATGCTGCCCGAAGCTACGACCTCGTCGCAAGCGTGCGCGGGGAAGTTCTACAATGTTGCCGATGCCGTTGATCATTTGCTGAAGCAGTTTGCCCGAAAGGGCAGTAGCCTGAAAGCCATTCGTGCAAAGATTACAGGCGGGGCCAACGTTATTCAGACGATGTATAACGTCGGTGCGCTGAACGCCGAGTCGACGCGGAACCACCTGACCCGCCGTGGCGTGTATATTGCCGCGAGCGATGTGGGGGGCTTTGAAAGTCGTACCGTCAACTTTCATACCTATACCGGCGACCTGAACATTACGAATCCCGGTCGCCCCGGGGGACGGATCATTTAAAAACCAAAACCTTCTATACCATAACTCTTAAACGCAACTATCATGTCAAAAAATGTTTTAATTGTAGACGACTCGTTGTACATGCGTACGCTGATCAAGGATGCCCTGGAAGTAGGCGGTTACAAAGTGATAGGCCAGGCGGCCAACGGCGAAGAAGCCATTGACCTGGCGTTTGAGCTGCAGCCTGACTTTATCACGCTGGACAACATTCTGCCGGATATGATTGGGATCGACATCCTGAAAGTATACCAGGAGGAAGGCCTGAAGTCGAAAGTGGTGATGATCAGTGCCGTGGGACAGGAGTCGGTTGTGAACGAAGGGTTGCGGCTGGGAGCGAAAGCCTATATTATCAAGCCTTTTACATCGGAGCAATTGATTGAAGCAATTTCCAAAGCCTGATTGTACGCCAATCGACTCTCATGGCAAACAAGATCAGGACGTTGCTGATTGACGACTCGCCGTTCATGCGCAAAGTGATCGGCGACATTATTACCGCGGATGCTGAGCTCGACCTGGTGGGCACTGCTGCCAATGGCCGCGAAGGCAGCGCATTGGCAATCAGTCTGAAGCCCGACGTGGTCGTGACCGATATGGTCATGCCCGAATACGACGGCACGTACCTGGTGCGGTCTGTGATGGACCAGCGCCCGGTGCCGATCATTTTGCTCAGCTCGCTCGATAAGACCAACGCACGAATCTTTGACGCCCTGCAGTCGGGGGCATTTGATTTTATAGACAAGCCGGTTGATCTCGATGCCAACAGCATTCGCGACTACCGGCTGCGCGCGCTGATCAAAGAAGCCGCGCGTGCCGACATCAGCGTGCTGAAGTCAAAGACCATTCGCAAGACCAACACGGGAGCGCACACCTTTGACGCTACGCTGAACTACTCCATCATTGCCATTGGCGCTTCTACGGGAGGGCCCAGCGCGGTGGAGAGTATCATTTTTAACCTGCCTGCCAACCTGCAGATACCGGTGGTGATCGGGCAGCATATGCCGGCGCGTTTCCTGGAATCGTTTGCCGAGCGTCTTAACGCCCACCATCATTTGCCGGTCACAGTGGCGCGTGCGGGTGATACGTTGCAGGGTGGCAGGATCTATATTGTCAACGGCGAGCATAACACGGGGTTGACCCGTATTCCGGCTGAAAACCGGGTGGCATTCGCGGCGGTACAACGAAAGTTTACTGACTTCAACAATCCTTCCATTAACTGTTTGTTTGCCTCGGTGGCAGAGGTATACGGCGCCAAAAGCATCGGCGTCATTCTGACCGGCATGGGCAAGGATGGCGCGGATGGGTTGTTGCGGATGAAATTAAGCGGTGGGTTTACCATCGCCCAGGATGAAGACTCGTGTGCGGTGTACGGCATGCCGAAGGCAGCTGTCGAATTTGGCGCCGTGCGACAGACGGTGCGGCTGCGCGAGATCCCGGGCTTCATTGTTAGTTGCTTATAACCCCAGAACGAAGCATGAAAAAAGATCAGGAGTACAAAGAGATCTTCCTGGCGGAGTCGCTGGAAAACTTTGAAGAAATAAACCGGTTGCTGACGGTGCTGGAAAAACAACCGTCGGAAAAGAATACGCTGCATGCGTTGTTCCGCATCACCCATACGCTGAAAGGCAACGCCGCGGGCATGGGCTTTACGGCCATTGCCGAGCTGGCGCACGTGCTGGAAGACCTCTTTGGCGAGGTACGTGACGGTAACATTGTCATGGACCGCCAGGTATTCGAGCCGGTTTTTAGGGGCGTAGACGTGCTGGGAGCGCTCATCAATGCCGTGCGTGACAATGCCGACGTGAAATATAAAGGGATCAAGACCAAACTGGAGGTCATCATCCGCACCAAAGGCGTCGTCAAGTCGGAAGAAGGCCGCGCGGCTGTTGGCGAGGCGGCACCGGAAGTGATGGCCGATACCGAAGCAACGCCAGCGGTAGACGAGCGGGAGGCAGACGAGACGGAAGAAACCAGGATAGCGTTTTCCGACCTGGTGCAGGTGCCGGTGCGCAAGCTGGACAACCTGCTGAACCTGGTGGGTGAGCTGATCATTGAAAAAGACCGGATCCTGGCACAGGCGGCAAGCCACCCACGCGGGACGAACGAATATGCGCGGCTAAGCCGCATCAGCGCTGACTTGCAATACTCGGTCATGGATGTACGCATGGTGCAGGTTGGGTTTCTGTTTAATAAATTTCACCGCGTGGTGCGGGATGCCGCCGTGGTAGAGAATAAAAATGTAACGTTGAAGCTGGAAGGCACGGATACGGAAATAGACCGTAATGTATTACAGGTAATTAGCGACTCCCTCATTCACTTGATTCGCAACGCGATTGGCCACGGTGTGGAAAGTGCTGAAGAGCGCAAGCGCCTGGGCAAGCCCTCGGCCGGTGTTATTACGCTGCGCGCGATGGGCGAAACGGATTCCGTGGTGATTGAGATTACCGATGATGGCAAGGGATTGGATTATGAGAAGATCAAATGCAAGGCGTTGTCCAAAGGCCTGATCACGCAGGATGAAGCAGACCGGATGCCGGTGGATGAGCTCGGACTGTTGATCTTTGAGCCTGGCTTCTCGACGGCCGACCAGGTGACGGCTATTTCGGGCCGCGGGGTGGGAATGGACGTGGTGAAAAAAACACTCGACTCGATCGGCGCCATGATCAAAGTGGACTCCCGGCCGGGGGCGGGCACAACGGTTCGGCTGACACTGCCGGCGTCGATGGCCGTGAAGTCGTGTCTGCTGTTTGAAATGCAGAAGGACGTATATGCTATACCGTTGTCGTTTACCGAGGCGGTGATCAGCGTGTACAAGGCAAATATTCACAAGGCGGCTGGCGGGCTGATTGCTAACCACCTGGGTAAGAACATCGCGGTTGTCTTTTTGAAAGACGTATTTGACCAGGACCTGGAAAAACACATCGGCACGAATTTGTTACAAAAAACATTCGACGAGATCCATCCCGAGGCAAAACTTGAAATTGTCGTGGTTACATTTAACAACCGTACCGTTGGTTTTGTGGTGGACAAATTGCTGCAACAGAAGGAGATTGTCGAAAAGCCGCTGATGAAACCAGTGGACCGGGTGAAGTTTATTGGCGGGGTGACGATCCTGGGCAGCGGTAACGTTTGCCTGGTGCTCAACATCCCGTTCATTTTACAATTTATTTTTGGCCTTTACGTTCAGGGAAGGTCGGCAAAAGGTATAACTTTAAATTAACGATCGTTTATGAACGCCACGAAAAGCCGCGAAAACTATATTTTACATGTCATGAACAAAGGGTTCGAGCGCGCCGCGCAGTCGTTCTCGCAATTCATCGAGGTGCCGATAACCATGACAAACACGCAGTTTGTGCTGGTGCGTAACGACGATAACTTTACGTTTGTGTCGGAGGAGAAGGGTAATGTATATGTACTGATCACGCAGATCATCGGCGAGTTTGCGGGCAAAAGCTACCTGATCTTTAACCAGGAGGAGTGCGAGGGTGTGTTTCAGGCCGTGAGCAAAAATAAGCCGGGGCTGAGCGATTCGTTGAAAGAGCCGCTGTTGCTCGAGATCGACAATATCATTTCCGCCTCGGTCATTGCCGAGCTGGCCGAATCGCTGACAGCAGAAGTATATGGCGATGTGCCTTCCCTGCAAATTCTGCCGGCATCGGCGCTTCAGGACATCATGAGCAAAAATGTGGATCACGAACACCCTTCGAGCGTGATCTTTACCAGGACTACATTTTGTTTCGACGGTCATCAACATATAACCCCCCAATTTATCTGGAAGATCAGCACACAGGTGTTTGACATGATACCCGTGGACAAGCTGAGCGTCTAGCAGAAAAAAATGTCTATATGATAATCGGTGCTATGAAAAAAAGAATCGTTTCGCTGGCCATTATTTTTACGGTATTAATGGCAACCCTGATCGGGATGTCTTTTCTTTCTTTTACCGGTAAGGGCACGGTCGAGCTGACCCTGGCCGTTGCCGCCACCGTGGTCATGGCGTCGATGCTGGGCGCTTGGCTGTCGTATGTATCGAAGCTCGTAGCCCGGTCGTCGGATGCGCTGAATAAAAAAGATCAACGCATTTCTCCCTGGTCGTTTGATAACATCGATACCCTGGAACGCGACCAGGAGGCCATCAAAAAGAAGTTTGCCCTGTCAGCTCAATACATTTCCAAACTGGGCCAGCCCGAATCGCTGGATACTATCGACGAAATGCTGCGCAATGATACGATCGGCGAAGCCCTGCTGCGGATCAGGAGCGACATGCACAACCTGCGCGGGGAGGAGAATAAACGCAACTGGATCACACAGGGATTGGCCATGTTTAGCGAGATTCTGCGCAACAAAGCCGAGATTGACGAATATGCCTACCAGATTATCAGCAACCTGGTGCGATACATTGACGCCAACCAGGCGGCGATGTTTATTGAATACGACGATGACGACGGACGCTACCTCGAAATGGCCGCGTGTTATGCCTATGACAAACGCAAGTACCTGGACAAAAAAATCCGCCTGGGCCAGGGTATATTGGGGCAGGTGATGTACGAGAAGGAGTTTTTATTCCTGAAAGATGTTCCGCCCAACTATACCCAAATCACTTCCGGGCTGGGCGCCGCCACGCCGCGTAACCTCGTGGTTGTGCCGCTTATGCTGAACGAGAAATTTTATGGCGCCATCGAGCTGGCACTTTTCCGTGTTTTAGAGCCGCACCAGATCGAGTTCCTGAAGAAGGTGTCGGAGAACATTGCGTCGGAAATCTCGTCTATCAAGACCTTTCGCCATACGCAAAAGCTACTGGACGAGTCCAAGACATTGACAAACGAGCTCCAGCAGCGCGAGGAAGAGATGCAACAGAACATCGAGGAAATGGCCGCCATTCAGGAGCAGATGAACCGGAAACAGGCCGAGCTGGATAGTTACCTGTCGGCGATCAACAATACCATTGCTTCGGCGGAGTTTGACCTGCTGGGTAATTTTGTGTCGGCCAACGATATCTTTCTGAAAGTAACAGGCTACAGCACGTCCGACCTGGCCGGCCAGCAATACAACAAGATCATGAAAGACGACCCCTCGGTGCGTATGATGTGGGACAACCTGCGCGAGGGTAAGTTCTTTAGCGGCGAGTTTCGCCTGCGCGACAAAGGCAGCAAAGAGCTGTGGCTGTCGGGTACCTTTAACCCGATCGTAACAGGCAATGGCCGTCCCGATAAGATCATGATGTTTGCGCAGTTTACCACGCAGGAAAAGGAAAAGATCAACGATATGGGCGTGATGGTCAACGCCCTCAAGTCCACGTTGCCGGTGGTGGAGTTTAACGAAGCCTTTACGTGTAAGACGGCAAACGACAAGTTCATGAAGCTCTTTGGTGTAACGCGCATGAACCTGAAGACCAAAACGCTGCACGATTTCCTGGCGCCGCATTACGTCCCGATGTTTGATCACATCCGGACGGAGATTGTCGGGAAGGATTTCTCCTCGATCCTGTTACCGATGGTACGCGATGGACAGGTAACGACGTTCGAAGTGTCGGTAACGGTGGCACAGAACTCCGACGGCACGATCGCCCGATTGATCATGATCTTGGTAAAAGAAGTACAGGAAAAGGTGCCGGTAATGGCCGCCAGTTAGTAATACGAAGTATGACGGACGCCGTTGATGTTACCGACGAAGAAGTGAAATCGATCACCCAAAGTATCTTAATCCGGTACGGTATTGATTTTACCTGTTACGAGCCCAAGTCGTTACGCCGGCGGATTATACGCATTCTGAGCATACACAACCTCACGTCGGTGCACGCCCTGTGGATCAGGTTTCTGCGCGATCCCACGTTTATCTATACCTTTATGAACGGCGTGAGCGTGGGCATGACCTCTATGTTCCGGGACCCTGTGCTGTGGCGCAGCATGCGCAGCCAATTGCAGAACCGGTATGGTAACCGTGATACTATCTCCATCTGGCACGCCGGCTGTTCAACAGGGGAAGAAGTATACAGCATGGGAATTTTGCTGAAGGAAATAGCACGGAAGGCGACCGCCCTGGCCACGGATATTAACCAGGATGCTATCGAGACGGCGAAGTCCGGTACGTACCACAAGATTCGCATGGTAGAGAACGAGAACAACTACAAGGAGTATAATCCGTATGGTGATTTCGAGCGTTACTACCAGAGGGCCGAAAAAGAGGTGACGATGGATCATGGCCTGATCAACCACGTGTCGTTCAACTACCACAATCTCATCACGGACCCGATGGCGCAGACGCACGACATCATTCTCTGTCGTAACGTGATGATCTATTTCGACAACGCCGCGAAGGCGAAGTTGCTTGCCAAGTTTTATGATTCACTCAATCCCGGCGGGCTTTTTATTGTTGGCTTTTATGATGCGCCGATCCAGATGGTGGACGAAGACCGGTTCGATCTGATTGATCCGGCTGCGAAGATTTTCGTGAAGAAGTAGCACACCGTTGTTGCGTGGTAAAAGTGGGCGCAGCACTGGATGGGCTCCGCTCGCGGTAGCTACGCCGTTTTACCAGAAAATCCTGCCTGCCGGTTAGTCAAATTTCCTTTTTATCCCCCACATATCACGAATAACTAAGTCGATCATAAACTTTTGTGATCGCTGTAGCACCAGGCTGCGGTCGGTGGTGCCGAGTTTGTCGTAGTTGTAGGTGAGGTTCACGGCGGAGCGGCCATCAAATACAGGCAGTGATATACCGCCGGACAGGCCCCATGCGGGCAATGTTCTGCCGGAGAGCTTTAACGCATAGTCTTGTACGTAGAAACCTGCGCGGAGCGAGGCCAGACCGAGATAGCTTTCGGCGTTGGGGTTGCCGTGGTAAATATACCCGGCGGAGAAGCGCCAGGTGTCCTGGAAGACGAGGTCTTGTTGGTCGTATTTGGCTTTGCTCCAATTTTCAAAGATGAGGTCGGTGGCGAGGGTGGATCGTTTGGAGCGCAGGGAGAGGCCTCCGCCGATGCTGGCGGGTAGGGTATAGGTGAGGCGGTCGCCTTTGCCGCTGTCGAGCGTGTCGGCGGCAGCATCGTACAGTGCTCCTTCCTGTTTGCCGTGCAGCGTCATGCCGTCGTCGGCCACCACGCCGATGATGAGCGAACGTTTCTTAAAGTTTATTTTATACTGCAGGCCAAAGTCAAGGTCCAGCTTGCGGGCGACAATCTGGTTGGAATAGGTCAGCGCGCTGGACTCGCCGTTGGGCGCGATCGTTTCGGTTTTAGTGATGCTACCGAAGAGATAGGCCAGGTGAAATCCAGCCGACAGATTGGGCGTGATATTGAAGCCGTTGCCCAGGTATAATTGGTTGATGTTGCCGGAGCCTTCATACGTATAGTCTACGTTGGCGGCGGCGCCCAGTTGCCGGTTGGTGGAAATTTTATACCCTACATTGCTATAGGGCGTTAAGCCCGCCGTGGCCGCCCACCACTTGGAGAATTTGAACCAGTAGTTCAGGTTGGTGATGCTGCCGGTGCTTTTGGATTCGGTCAGATTTGTTGTTTGATAGCGATTGGACTCTATATAAAGGCCCATTTCGTATATGTGGCTGACGGGCGATACGATGGATGCGTAGGACGCGGGGTTTGCAGGATTCAGGCTGTAATCGTCCTGAACACCGATGCCCGTGCCGCCGATACTGCGGTTGAGAGTGGCAGTCCGGCGATTGATCATGCCCAGGCCATATACAGAGTACGGTGAGCTGTATACTTGTTGGGCCTGCGCCGTCCAGGTGCCGGTAGTGAGCAGCAGTGCGATGAGCAGGAGGGATTTTGTCTTCTTCTCAGGTTCCATCATGCGACAAACTACGGGTGCTGCCCACCACCACACAAGAAATTGCGACCACCCCGGAGAATTAAACTACGAGAGCAGACATTGTCTGGATTTTTTCGTCGCACGTATATATTCTGCTAAAAGGGTCTGACATGGCACATTATTCGGCACATCCCTGAATCCCTAAACCTGGTAGACACATTCGCCCGCCTTATCTACTCCTTTTCACCAAGCCACCGGGACACTGTTCTTTTGTCTCAGGATTGTGAGACTGAACCATGCGGAAATTGACATTTGGCATATTATTGATCGTCGCAGCATCCTGCGGCGTCGACTCCACGGAAACGGGCACAAGCTTTTTTAACGAAGGGGTGTTGGATTATTCCTACTCGGATACCTCGTCCGTTAAGCTCGCGACCGTGTGTTATGATAAACTTGCTACGGACGACGCGGCCCGCCTGCTGATCGGCAGTCACGCCGACGAACGCCTCGGGCGCCTGACGTCGGCAGCGTATTTTCAAGTCATGCCCAGCGGCGCGGTAACGTTGAAAGACGACGACGTGACGTTTGACTACCTGGCACTCTCCCTACATTACGACGGCTACAGCTACTATGATACCACCCAGGAAATGACATTGCGCGTGCACCGCGTCACGGAGGAGATTGCGGTGAACGACGACGGCTACCTGTATAATAACGACAGCTTTACGATTGAAGAGGAGCCGCTCGGCGTGATCACATTCAAGCCACGCCCGCATAACAGTGACTCGCTGGAAATCCGTATGCCCGACGCGTTGGGGCAGGAGATTTTTGCCATGGCCAAGGCGGAAGATGTAGACGTGAGCTCGCCGGAGGACTTTCTCAAGTATTTTCGCGGCCTGGCGTTGTTGCCGGACTCCACCCTGTCGGCGTCGCTTATTGGGTTTAACACGACACCTGAATTGCGTCTATACTATAATGACCGCAGTGTAACGCCCGTCAAGCAACGCTATGTCAACTTTGCCGCCAGCGGCGTGCGCTCGGTGAAAGTTACGAAAGACCGGGGCACCAGCGCGCTGGCGGGTCTTACCGATACATATAGCAACTTAAGTTCCGTGGAGACCGATGACGTCTCGTTTATCCAGGCGGGTGGCGGGCTGGCGTTGCGGGTAGAGATTCCCTACCTGCGCGAGCTGAAACAGGTAGAGAACTTCTATGTCGTGCAGGCGACACTCGAACTATACGCGGTGCGTCGTTCAGGCGGTGATTACACAGCATTGCCGTCACAACTGAAAGTATATCCGGTAGACCGCGACAACATTGTCATTGGGCAGTTTGAGATCGGCGCTGTCCTGATCGAAGACCTGGACCTGGGTCGCGACAATCGTTATGTGCTGGACGTCACCAGCTTTGTGAAGCAACAAATGGAAACTGTGGAGCTCAACAACAATGCACTGCTGTTTACGCTTACCGATAATTTTCCGGTGTCGGCCAATCGCTTATACGCAGCGGCGGCCAGTGGGGATTACGACACCCGTGTGCGAATTTATTACGCTACTTTAAATAACTAAACTGATGAAACACCTGCAACGGATCGCGCGGCTCTTTGTGCTCGCGGGCATCATGGTCATGGCGGCTTGCTCTTCCTCTGACGACGACGATACGACTTTTGGCGACTGGATCAAGTCTACACCTTTTAAAGGCGTAAAACGTTCGGGCGCCTTTACGTTCACGATTGGTACAACGGCCTATGTAGGCCTGGGATACGACGGTAAAGATTATTTGTCGGATGTCTATAAGTTCGATGTTACCAAAGGCTATTGGGAAGTTGTCACCCAGTTCCCCGGCGCGCTGCGCGAGCGTTGCGTGTCCTTTAGCATCAACGGCATTGGTTACGTAGGCCTGGGGTATAACCGCGACGATGCGGAAGATGGATGGGATGATTTCTGGCAATACGATCCCGCGACCGAGCAGTGGACGCAGCTGGCAAACTTTGGCGGCGGGTTGCGCTACAACGCGGTGTCGTTCGCCATTGGTTCGAAAGGATATGTAGGAACGGGGTCCGACGGCGACAATACCTTTAGCGATTTCTGGGAATTTACACCGGGTGCGGTACCGGAAGAAGGTGAATGGAAAGAGGTGGTCAGCTACCCCGGTGAAAAGATGGAGTCGGGATTGGCCTTTGTCTTAAACAACAAAGCGTATATCGGCACGGGACGGGACAATGGCATCTTCAGCACCGGCTTCTGGGAGTTTGCGCCCGGCACCGACGGTGGCACGCCGACGTGGACGAAGCGGACGCCGGACACGGACGAGTCGGACTATGATGAATTTCAAAGTGCCATGTCGCGGTACGATGCCGTGGCGTTGACGCTGGGCAATAAGGCTTACCTTGTTGGAGGCGTGGCATCGAGCGGGGCGACGGACAAGGCGGTGTATGAATTCGATGCTACCACCTTAAACTGGGACAATCTTACCTCGCTGGAAGGTTCTGCACGCAGCCTGGCAGTTGGCTACGTACTCGATAGTCGTCTGTTTGTCGGCACGGGCCTGAACGGCTCCAGCCGCTTCGACGACGTGTGGGAGTTCTTCCCGCAGAAAGAGTATGACGAAGAGTATTAGATTAATGGGGGAACAACAGTGATGGCCCCTGCTTTCGGGTGGGGGCCGTTGCTGTTTGAAGTGCCTTAAAAAAGACCGATATTTAAACTTCGTGAACAAAAAGCTCATCAACAAGATCCTCGTGGTGGCGTTGCACGTCTTTGGATGGGCGTTGCTGTTCATGTTGCCGTATCGCATGCTCATACGGCGCGCGCAGGATCGGGGCATGACCAATCACGTGTTCGAAGACGGTCACGTCATGCCGGCGCCGCACATGGGCGAAGGCGTTCCCGAGTTGCACATTACCACGCCCAGTAATATCCCAACGGGCCCCTTTCATACACAAACGATCGCCGTCGACCCGATGTGGTTTCAGGTAGAAGCCATCACGACGAACGTCCTGCTCGCCATTTTCTTCTATACCAACATGTTTGTGCTGGTGCCCAGGGTGCTGACACGACGCGGTTGGCCGGCGTATATGCTGTGCGTGCTACTGGCATTTTCGATCTATATCGCCGTGGGATATATGATTCGGCTCAACATCATGCCGGAAGGTATATTTGTGCGCCGGTTTGGCCCGCCGTTGTTTATGGGGATGCCCAATTTCCTAATGGTATTTGGCCTTAGCCTCGCCCTGCGCATCATGCAGGACCGATCGGATTTCGAAACCGGCCGCAAAGAGCAGGAGAACGAGAAACTGAAGTCGGAGCTTTCGTTTCTGCGCTCGCAGGTGAGCCCCCACTTCATGTTTAACGTGCTGAACAGCCTGGCATCGCTGGCGCGGAAGAAGTCGGACCGGGTGGAAGACGCGATCATTCAGCTGTCGCAACTGATGCGGTATAGCTTGTACCACACCGATAAAAAGGTGACGCTGGAGCAAGAGGCCGAGTATCTCAGCAATTATATAGAGCTGCAGAAGCTGCGGTTTGGCGCATCGGTCGAGATGCGTTTCCACGTGGACATCGTGCAACGCGATGTGGTAATCGAACCGATGCTGCTGGTGCCCTTTGTGGAAAATGCGTTTAAACATGGCGTGGGGTTGATGGCCGACCCCGTCATTATCATCATGCTCAAGGCCAACGGCGACAGCATACACTTTGCCGTGCGGAATAAGTTTAATGCATCGCCTTCGGAGATCAAGGATGCCAGCTCGGGCATCGGCCTGCAGAATGTAAAGCGCCGGTTGGATCTTTTGTACAAAGATCATTATACCCTGAATATTTACGCAACAAAGGAAAACTGGTTTATTACAGAACTAACCATCAGTCACCATGATGACCTGCCTGGCAATCGATGATGAACCCCTGGCGTTGGACCTGCTGGAGGACAACATCAAAAAGATCCCTTTCCTGAAGCTTTTGAAAAAGTGCTCAAACGCACTTGAAGCCAACGAATTTTTACAGTCGCAGCCGGTAGACCTGTTGTTTCTCGACATTCAGATGCCAGGCCTGACGGGTATACAATTTTTACAGGGGCTTTCCAAAACGCCACCACTGGTGATCTTCATCACAGCGTACGAGCAGTATGCATTGGAGGGTTACTCGTTGGATGTAATCGACTATTTGTTGAAGCCGGTGTCATTCGAGCGTTTCTTAAAAGCTGTCAACAAAGCACACGATAAGTTTATGGTGAGTCGCATGCCTGCGCCACCGCCGCCTTCGGCAGCGTATATGTTTGTGAACTCGGAATATAACCTGGTGCGCATTGACTTTGCGGAGGTGGCGTATATTGAAGGGTTAAAGGATTATGTGAAGATCTACATGATGTCGGCGACACGGCCCGTGATCACGCGGATGAGCATGAAGTCGTTGGAGGATATTTTGCCGGGAGATCAGTTTGTGCGGGTGCATAAGTCTTTTATTGTGTCGATCAGTAAGATCACTTCGATTCGGAAGGGGAGGATTGCTTTATTAAAGGAGCAAATTCCGATTAGCGAGCATTATCGGGAGAATCTGTATCGGTTTATTGATCCGAAGAATTTGGGGGTTTAGCGCTGGCGCAAGATTAATTACAGGCCATCAAAGTGCCTGGGCAGTCTAAAGACTGCCATCAGAGTAGGTCCCCCGATAAGATCGGGATTATCGCAAGTCGCCCTCCCGTTGGTCGGAAGACTTGAACCAGCGCTAAATGCTGTATCTTTGCCGCATGAAGTTTGAGCAGTACCGCATTTCTGACGCCATAAAGAGCCGGCTGGCTGAGCTTGGGTTTAAACGCCCGACGGATATTCAGTTCAAGGCAATACCGCCTATTTTAAATGGTGACGATGTGCTGGCCATTGCCCAGACGGGTACCGGTAAGACGGCCGCCTTTGTTATCCCCGTGCTGCATCTACTGGTAGAGAGTAAGCATTACCGTGTTGGCAGGTACCAGGTGAAGTGTCTTGTCATGGTGCCCACGCGCGAGCTGGCGGTACAGATCGCCGAGGTGTTCCATGACATTGGTAAAAACCTGGATGTTAACATTGTCGGTATATTCGGCGGAGTAGAGCAGGAGGAGCAAATCCGGCAGTTGGAAAAGGGAGCGGATGTGCTGATCGCGACGCCGGGTCGGATGTTCGACCTGATCAACCAGCAGAAGATCGATCTGGCCACGCTGAAGACCCTGATCCTCGACGAAGCAGATCATATGTTGGATCTGGGCTTCCTGAAAGATATCCGCGATGTGCAAAAGCATATTGGTCACCGGCACCAGACGTTGTTTTTCTCGGCCACGATAGATGCTAAGATTAAAGAAACGGCCTACTCGATTGTGCGTAATCCTATTCGGATACAGATATCACCCGAAGACCCGGTTTCAAAGAATGTGAGCCACGGGGTGGCTTTTATCGAGATGGATGACAAACGCTTCTTTCTCGAGCGTTTCGTCCGCCAGCATGAAGGCAGTAAGATGCTGGTGTTTGTCCGTACCAAGGTACGGGCTGAGCGTGTGGCGGCAGCGATGCAGCGGGTGAATATCGCTACATTAACCATGCATGGGGGAAAGGAACAGGGTGATCGTCTTACGGTCATGGATGAGTTTAAGAAAGGTCAAGTAAGAATACTGATCACAACAGATGTGAACGCGCGGGGTATCGATATACCGAATGTTGATTACGTAATTAATTACGATTTGCCAGATGAGCCGGAGAACTATGTGCACCGCGTAGGCCGCACGGGACGAGGCGTGCAGAAAGGGAAGGCTATATCATTTTGTAGTACGGAGGAAAAGCCTGTGTTGGAAGAGATACAGGAATATCTGGGTAAGCCCATTGAAGAGCTGGCTATCAATAAAGCGGATTATCAGGGGATTGTAGACGCTTCCGAAGAGATACCCGCAGACACTAACTGGCGGAAGCTTATAGCCGATCATAACAAGCCCACCGAGTACGCCGGGAAGAAGCGGAAAAAGAAGAAGAAGTAGTGCGGTTCTGGCGTCAGCTAGCCCTGAAATGGCAGGATATAATAGCCCAGGCAGAAGCGGCAGCGCAGGCCTGGGAAATAGACAATATAGATGATACACAAGCCCCGAATGGCGTAACAGTTCGAGGCAGGCGCGTGTCCGATTTGTTACGCCCTTTCAGGGCTATTTCATTTTTATTCCACGGTAATGGTGTGATTCAATGAATTATATCCTGTTGCAGCCTCCCACGTCCCGTTGTTCGCCAGTCGTATACTATACTCCGGCCTTTTATTGATGGCAGTGCCAGCGTCGGGCAAGTTGAGATACAAAGCCCACGTCCCGGCACTCAAGCCACCTTCCAGACTTTCTTCAATTGTATTCGTCCCGGGGAACCAGCGGCGAACGTCGGTAGCCAGCGTACGGACAACAACTTCACCCGTAGTCGTGTTCTTTAAGATCAGCTGTACGGGACGGGCTTTGAAGGGAGAGGTGAAACCGCTGTTCTCCAGGATGAGCTTGATGGCGATCTCGTCGTCTTCCATTATGGTGGTGGAATATGTGCCGCTCGTGAGCGCGAACCGGTAGCCCAATCGCTTTTTGATATTTTCCATGCAACCGCCGGTAACCCAGTCGTTATTGACGTCGTTGTTGTAGTCCATATTAAGATAGCTGTAGTGCAGATCACTCATTTCTTTTTCGGCTTTGCCGGCGGGGGCGCAGTCGTTTTGCGGGCTGTAGCCGTCGCTGCATGTCTCGCCGCCTACGACGACATATTTGCTGTCGTCGGCAAAATACTTGCGCAGTACCGAGGTGGCACTGGTGCGCGGTGAGCTGGAATTGCCATAGTCCTCAAACGTGCCGAAGTCGGTGTCGCTGGCCAGAAAGCAGTCGTTGTGATAGCCGATGCGGGCTTTGTCGGTCTCGCTGAAGGCCTCTGTTTCGGTTAGCGGTGCTACGTTGGTAAGGGCATTGATGCCGTCGTTATGGCGTTGTTTGAATTGCGGGTAGCGCACTTGCACCATGATGTTTTTTGGGGTGGCGTCGAGCATCGCTTGTAATACTTCAATGCGGTCGGTCCAGTTTTGGTCGAGCAGTTTGCCCTGGTCGTTGCTGGAGGCGTCGCCGAAGTAGTCGCTATAATAATTCTCGCCCCAGGTGCCAAAGAAGCCGAGCTGTACGCAGGCAATGACATCGGCATTTTCCTGTAACAGGGGTTTAAGCTGACCAATGTGACCGAGTACCGTGGTTTTGGAGGCATCGCCGTACGGCGGACAGATAAAAGACTCGGGACAGTCGCCGGCAGTGGCCGTAACCGTATAGGTAAAGCGTGGGATCAGCTTGACGCCTGCCTCGCGGGCCGCGGCGAAATCGGCGCGTACCTGGGTGAGGAACGATTCTCCCAAAGGCGCGGCATTATACGTGTCGAGAATAAAATAACGAAAGACAAGTGTGCTAACAACGGAGTAGCTGGCGCCGTCGGCAGACTGTGGCGTACGATAGGTGGCGAGCTCGTCGGCATCCAGGGGAGTATAGTCGCTGGCGCGGGTGTCGGAGTAGTGATAGAAACCGCGCTCGGGGTTGGGGAAGTCGTCCTGGCTGGCGACATACGTGACGGTGGTGGGCTCATCGTCCGCGTCTTGGTCCTGAGAGCCTTTGTCATCGGAAGAGCATGCTGCGGCCAGCAGGAGGCCCAGAAAGAGCAGGTCTATTTTCATAACAGTGTTTTTTGGGTTAGGAGTGGATAATTTGGTTTTAATCTTTCTTTTCCTTGTTTACTGATCGTAAATCGAAATTAAAAACAATATTATTTCTTTTATTTGATTGTTTTAATAATTTTATAACAACAAAGAAAACCTTTTGTAAATATTGACTATCCTAACCCTAATAAACCTATGAAACTGCGATTTGTTCCGTCTTTCGCTGCGTGGAGCAGGGCTTTGTCGCTGGCCGGCCTGGTGCTTGTCGCGGGAGCTTGCGGCGATGACGACGAAGGCGCCCCGAAGTCAGACTTTATCTATGAGTCGGACGAGCGCACCGTCACCTTTATCAATTTATCAAAAGGTGCTACTGCTTACCATTGGGATTTTGGCGACGGCGAGACTTCTACCGAAGAGAACCCGGTGCATGAGTACCCAGCCTTCGGTGTTTATACAGCCTACCTGACGGCCACCGGCTCGGGTGGTGAAACGCTATCCTTGCCGGACGAAATGATCCTGGCCAAAAGCTCGGATGTTGTGATCGACGGCAATTTTGATGACTGGGCCAATATACCGGTATCGACGGAGCTGGCAGAAGGTTCTATTACCAGGGTAAAAGTAGACTACGACGGGTTAAAGCTTTATTTCTATGTAGAAGGCACAGCGGATCTGCAGGGTTTTTTTGATCTATACCTCAACGTCGACAATGATTTTAGTACGGCCTTTAATACAGGCGACTGGCAGAACGGTATTGGCGCCGAATACCTGATTGAAGGCGATTTAGCAAAGGACCATGATGCGGCGTTGTTTGGTTACGATTATAGTTCCGGCAACAACGACACTTTTGCATGGCTGGGCGCCGCAGACGTCGGATCGGGGTTCTTGTTGGCATCTGACGTGAAGGTTATCGCCAGCGGTAAAGCCATTGAGTTTTCCATGATGCGATCGACGCTCGTGGGCTTGTCTCCCAGCGGCTTTACGTACGGCATCCACGACCTGTTAAACTGGGGTTCGGTGGGCAGTGTACCGGTTGCCGGTGCCGGCAACGAAACGCAATTTGTCGATCTGACGAAATAAAGAAGTGATTATAGTATATTCAGGAAATCAGGGATTCGAGCATGAATAGTTTGTCGCGTAGAAATTTTATCAGGCAGGCGGCGATGGCGGGAGCAGGAATGACATTACTGCCGTCGGCACTGCTGTCGAAGGAGAAAGATCCGGCCAAAGTACGTTTGGGATTTATTGGTGTAGGCTTGCGGGGACAAGGACATTTAGAATTGGCATTGCACCGTGCCGACGTGGAGGTCGTAGCGATCTGCGATATTCAACAACGTATGATCGACATGAGCAAGGAGCTCATCGCGAAGTCGGGTAAGCCGATGCCGCAGATCTTCTCTGACGGACCGTATGGCTATAAAAAGCTATTGGAACGCAAAGATATCGACGCTGTCATTATCGCGACGCCGTGGGAGTGGCACACTGTAATGTGCCTGGATGCGATGAACGCCAAAAAGTACGTAGGCTGCGAAGTGATTACGGGTATGACTGTTGAAGAGTGCTGGGAATTGGTGCATACTTCCGAGCGCACGGGCATGCCGTTAATGATGCTGGAGAACGTATGTTATCGCCGGGATGTGATGGCGGTGCTCAACATGGTGCGCCAGAATGTCTTTGGAGAAGTGGTACACCTGCAGGGCGGTTATCAACACGACCTGCGCGCGGTGAAGTTTAATAATGGCAAGGACCCGTATGGTGGCGGTGTTGAGTTTGGCGAGAAGGCCTTCTCGGAAGCCTCCTGGCGTACGCAACACTCCGTCCTGCGCGACGGCGATCTATATCCTACGCACGGACTGGGCCCGGTAGCCATGATGATCGACATCAACCGCGGCAACCGCCTGACGGAGCTGGTATCGTATTCGTCAAAGGGCCGTGGACTGCATGACTATATTGTAAAGAACGCGGGCGAAAATCATCCCAATGCCAAGGTAGGATTTAAGCTCGGGGATATTGTTACCACGATGATCAAGTGCGCGCGCGGCGAGACGATCTTGCTGCAGCACGATACGAACCTGCCACGGCCGTACTCCTTAGGCTTCCGCGTGCAAGGAACAAATGGATTGTGGATGGATGTCAATAACTCCATCTATGTCGAAGGGAAAAGCAAACCGCACGAGTGGGATGATGCACAGTCGTGGCTGGATAAATACGACCACCCGCTGTGGAAGAAGTATGGTAATGATGCCTCGGGTGCGGGTCACGGCGGCATGGATTGGTTTGTCATCAATGCGTTTATCGAAGCCGTGAAACGGAAGACCAATACGCCGCAGGATGTTTACGACGCGGTGACATGGAGCGCGATCACGCCGTTGTCGGAGACATCGATACGCCTGGGCGGTGAAACGGTGGAGATCCCGGACTTTACACAGGGGCAGTGGATGTACAGGAAAAATGAGTTTGCAAGAAATGATGATTATTAACGATGGCTTTGGAGTAAGAAAGGCCGTTCCTACCTGGAGCGGCCTTTTCTTTTCATTCCGATAAAAGATAAATGGCAACCAGCGCCAGCACAATCCCAACCATAAGACTGGGCCCCGGAATCACAGCATATATAATCAACGACAAGATCACGGTCAGGATAGGCGACAACCCCGTGAGCGGCACCACAATGATCGCCTTGCCATAACGCAACGCATACACCAGCGTCAGCGCCCCAATGGAATTTAATACGTGCACCCCCCCGGCCAGGTACGGCCCCTTCCAGCCCCAATAGATCGGCTGGGTAAGGTCAGTCATGCCGATGGCGAGAGGGACGAGGACCAGCGCGCTGATGGTCATATAAAAGAAGATGCTTTCGGATTGCATGGTGGCATTGGAGAACTTCATGGCGTACGCCTGTATTCCCCACATACTAAAAACAATCAATGCCAGCCAGATCCAGCGGGTGCCCGAGGCTGTGCCGGTGGCTTGGGGTGAGTAGGAAAGAAAGAAAATGGCGACCAGGGCAATAGCGATGCCGGCCCACTGACGGGTGTTGCCGCGCTCGCGTAGCAGCAGCGTGGAAAGAAGGATCGTAACGATGGGAAATAACGAAATGAAAGGAAAAACAATATAAGCAGGGCCTTCGCGAAGGGCGAAGAAGAGGATCAGCTGGCCCCCTGCGCCCAAGAGGCCTATGAGCATGCCAAGACCCATGGATCGCACGTCGGTTTCGAGCTTCCAGCGTATGATGTAAAGTGCCACTAAAGCGCAGGGAATCATGGAGATGGCCCAGGCTACATAGCCCAGCGTGGCGGGAAAACCGGCCTTTTCCGGGATCTCGATAAAGGCGCCCCAGACGCCCCAAAAGAGGGTAGTGACGAGTGCATATCGAAACCAGGGTTGTTTTAGAATCATAAGGTTTTAAAAATGAAAATTAGGTTATTGGTAATAATAGGAAATTTTAATTTGTGTTTTTGTAATATTTCGAAAGTTTATACATTTACTTAAACTTACAAAACCCAATACCTATGCCTATTCTTTTACTTAAAAAACTTCCCTGGGGAGTGTTTTGCTTTTGCCTGCTGGCGGCGTTTGCTGCGCAGGCTCAGGTCAGGACCGTCCGGGGGACTGTCCGGTCTATTGACGACAACAGTCCCTTGCCGGGTGTCAATGTGCTGATAAAAGGTACGATAAAGGGAACGACTACGGATGCCAACGGCGCCTATTCGCTGGAGGTAGGGAATGATGCCGATGTGTTGGCCTTTTCGTTTATCGGCTACCAGTCGGAAGAGGTCGCGGTCGGGCAACAAACCGCAGTAGACATTGCGTTGACCCAATCCGTGGACGAGCTGACGGAAGTGATCGTTGTAGGTTATTCAGAAAAAACGAAGCAGGAGATCACCGGGGCGGTCGTGAATCTTTCAGCGGAACGGCTGAAGAGCGTGACCACGTCGAGCGTCGAGAGCTTGCTCCAGGGAAAAGTAGCGGGCGTGCAGGTGTCGACGTTGTCGGGTGCGCCGGGAAGCATACCACAGGTGCAGGTCCGCGGCGCATCGTCTATGGGCGCCAGCCGTGGGGCGCTGGTGGTGGTAGACGGCATTGTTGGCGGCGCGTATAACCCAAACGATGTGGAAAGTATTACGCTGCTGAAAGATGCCGGTGCAACGGCCCTCTATGGGTCGCGCGCAAACTCGGGTGTGTTGATCATAACCACTAAAAAAGGGGTATCTGAAAAGCCGGTTATCACATACAAAACCACGCTGGGTACGCGTAAGATTACCACCGGCAATTTTGAGATGATGAATACCGAAGAGCTCTATGAAACTGAGCGTGCCATGTTTCCCGGCTCAGCCCAGTTCCTGGCACTGCGCCCACGGACGCTGCTGGAGCGAGATTATGACTGGGTGGATCTTTCCTATAAGGATGCCTTTGTGCAGAACCACAATATTTCGGCCCGTGGCAAATCGGGCAAGGTAGGATACTATCTCGCGGGCGACTTCTATGACGAAGAAGGCACCTTGCTTACCACAGGTTATAAACGGTTTAACTTCCGTTCGAATCTTGATTTCGAATTGTCCAAGAAAATAAAGCTCACCACGAATCTCAACATCACCCGCGACAAGACTAATAACTCTCATTGGCGGTGGCCCTATCAGCCCTTTTTATACCTGCCGTACGATTCGCCATACGACGAGAATGGCAATATCCGCTATGTCGATGGTACCACACCAGGCTTCCTGTCGCGTGACAAAAACAATATTTTACAGAGCGCTCAGTATAACGACTATACCGGTAAAAGCTTCAGCCTGAACGGTGATGCGGTTCTGACCGCTAATGTTACGCCGTGGCTGACATTGCAATCCCGGAACCGCTTTGCCTATGCGAGCTACCGCAGCGACACATATGAAGATGTAAAGACGATTGAAGGCGCTGCCTATAATGGAGCGCTGGCATACGACATATCCGACTCGTACAGCCTCATTTCAACAAACCTCATCCGGCTGCAGCACGATTTCGGCGAGCACCACCTCGGTGGCTTCGTCGGCTTTGAAGGACAATACTCAGAATCTGAAAATGCTGCCGGTAATGGCATTGGTGTGCCGTCAGGCATTAAAGTCCCCTCGGCGGTGGGTACGCCGCAAGATATCAACGGCATGCATGCTGAAGGTCGGGCGATGTCGTATCTGGCCGAGGTCAATTATGACTATAAAGACAAATATTTTCTGACAGGCTCTTTTCGTCGCGACGGTGCTTCTGTGTTTGCGATCGATAAGCGCTGGGGATCTTTTGGCGCTGTATCGGCCTCGTGGATCATCAGCGGGGAAGACTTCTTTAGTGGCCTTAAAGATCAGGTAACGTTCGCCAAGCTCCGCGGCAGCTATGGCATCGTGGGGAACGATAACGTTCCTCCCAACAATGATGTCGGTGTATACGACTTCTCATATCAATACAACGGCGGCACGGCAGGCTATCCTGTCAATATACCCAACCCGGTTTTGGCGTGGGAACAGACCAAGACGTATGATGTCGGCCTCGAAGTGGGATTGTTTAACAGGATCAACGTGGCGATCGATGGGTATATGAAGGATACCGACCGCCTTTTGTTGTGGGTGCAGCAGCCGCCTTCGCAAGGTATTGCGCG
This sequence comes from Dawidia cretensis, assembly GCF_018598175.1. Classification (GTDB taxonomy): domain Bacteria; phylum Bacteroidota; class Bacteroidia; order Cytophagales; family Cyclobacteriaceae; genus Ohtaekwangia; species Ohtaekwangia cretensis. Next base: position 55,120 of record NZ_JAHESE010000013.1, on the reverse strand, counting down.
CGTGTTGCGCAATGCTGGTCGCCTGAAGACCCGGGGTATTGAGCTTGGCATTGACGGTGATGTGGTGCGTGCGGGCGACTTTCGCTGGAATGTAGCCTTTAACATCGGCACTGCCGCCAACGAGGTGAAGGCACTGGCCGATGATGGCGTCACACAGATTTTCGTCAGCAACGACGGTGTAAAACAAGTCATACAAGTAGGGGAAGACGTCAACTCCTGGTATCTGCCCAAGTGGGTAGGCGTGAATCCGGAGAATGGTGATCCGCAGTGGCAGACTACCGAGCGCGATGCGGATGGTAACATCGTAGGCTACGGCGTTACCAACCAATACGATGTAGCGTCGCGGTCGGAGAACCTGCAGATTGTTGGTTCAGCTACACCCAAGGTGTTTGGTGGTCTCAGTACCACGCTCACGTATCAAGCGTTTACGCTCAGCGTATCGTCGTCCTATCAATACGGCAACGACGTTTACCACAGCACCCGTGAGTTTGTCGATGCCGATGGTGCCATGTTCAATTTTAATATGATGAAGCTCGACGACGGCTGGTCGCGTTGGCGGCAACCCGGCGATATTGCCACACATCCTAAACCCGTGTTTGGTGGTAATAACAACTCTAATAAAGCGTCGTCGCGTTACCTGGAGGACGGGGGTTTCTGGCGTATTCGAAACATCACCCTCAACTACAACCTGCCGACAACGCTGCTGTCAAAGCTGAAACTGTCGGGTGCCAACATCTATGTCTCGGGCGACAACCTATTTACCTTCACCAAATTCTCGGGGCTTGACCCGGAGGTGGCGGGTTATTCTGACAATGCCCGTGGCATCACGGCCGGCTTGTCGTATTTCAAGTATCCCATCAGCAAACAGTATCTCGTAGGTATTCAGATCAGCTTCTAACCCCGACACCACATGAAACTCAAACTATATTTTGCTGCCGCGCTGCTGACGCTCAGCGCCTGCGACCTGCAGGTCGATCCCTTCAACGGCGTTACCAAAGACAACCTGCCCAACGTACCCAATGCGTTGAAGTATGCCACCGACGGCGCCTACTCCCTCATGAAGGACCAGTTGGAGTATAAAGGAGCGTTCGACTTTCGCAGTACGTACGCGCGCAACCTGCACATGATGCTGGAGTACTCCAGCGATAACGTAACGTTAAGCGGCACCACCGAAGATCCGCTGTTCCTATCGGCAACCCGGCAGCACTATCCGGGGATGGAAAATGCGACGTATGTATGGTACGTAGCATATAAGATCATCAACTCGGTGAACCAGAATATCGAATCGGTCACGGAAGGTCAGGATCCTGCCAACGACTATCTGTTGGGAGAGAACTACTTCTTGCGGGCAATGGCTTATACCGACCTGCTGCGGCTTTTTGCGAAACCCTATACACACGGCACCGGTAACAACGGCGTCGTGCTGCGTCTCGCCAGTACAGACCCTGCCAAGATGCCGCGGGCCACGGTAGGCGAGTCGTATGACCAGGTGGTGGCCGACCTCGAGAAAGCTGCTGCGCTGATGGAGAGCGGCGAGCGTCGCGGCGTGGAGTATGCTTCTAAAGAAGCGGCCTGGGCGTTGCTGTCGCGTGTGTACCTGTACATGGATCAACATGATAAAGCGATTGAATATGCTACTAAGACTATTGCCTCGCCGCTGGTGGCGCTGACGCCGAAGGAAAATTACGTGGACATGTTTTGGAATACACCAAAGTATTCAGAGTCAATCTTCGTGATAAAGCATGCGTTGCAGGATGATCTGGGTGACGGATCTATTGGATCGATGTACCTGACCGACGTCAAAGGCTGGGGAGAGGTATATGTTTCAGAACCACTGCGGTTGTTGCTCGAGCAGCATCCGGACGATGTTCGGAACGCGTTGATCAGGCCGCAGTATGAAGAAGACGGTGTGACGGTCGCTGAACGCAACGGGATTCCGAAATACTTTATTACGAAGTTCTCGTACCAGGATGGTATTGTAACGCTGAGCTCGCCGCATGTAGTGCGGTTGGCAGAGATGTATTTGAACCGCGCGGAGGCGTATGCGAAGAAGGGGCAGGATCAGCTGGCATTGGATGACATCAATGTCATTCGTACGCGCGCCGGAATCGTAGCGGATGATCTGTATACCTTGGGCGACCTGCAAGGAGCTTCGACGGTGTTAGGCGCAGTGTTGCAAGAGCGGCAAATGGAACTGGCATATGAGGGCCACCGGACCGTTGATCTATTCCGGAATAAATTGCAAATGGATCGGAGTTTCCCGGGAGTGCAACCGCACGAGGTGGTGAATTGGGACGCTGCCCGGAATATATATTTTATACCGCAGGATGAGCGTTTGGCGAATCCCCTGGCGGAGCAGAATGATTAATGGATTAAGATTTGGTTGGTAGGAGTTAAGAAGTAACTGTGTTTAGGGTGCAGTTATTTCTTGCTCCACCGTTTAGACGATGATCACCTGAACACCGGCATCCTCCAACCGTTTCTTATCATCCGGTTTAATGCCATTATCCGTAATGACCTTATTGATCTGGTCGATGGAGCAGATAAAGGCAAAACTGCGGCGGGTGAATTTGCTGGAGTCGGCTAATAAAATCACTTCCTTGGAGATTTCAATCATGATCTCGTTCAGGCGTGCTTCTTCTACGTTGGGGGTATAGATGCCGTGTTTGGTGTCGAAGCCGTCGACGCCGAGGAAGGCTTTGTCGACGTTGAAGTTGCGCAGGCTCTTTTCGGCCTGGGGCCCGACGAGCGAGAGCGAGTTTTTGCGCAGGTAGCCACCGGGAATGATGACGTTGATGTTCGGGCGTGTAATCAATTGGTTGGCGATGTTCATCGCATTTGTGATCACGGTCAGGTCTTGCAGCTCGGGGAGGTTGCGTACCATTTCGGCGGTGGTGGAGCCCGAGTCGATAATGATGGTGTCGGATTCTACTACTAACTGCGAGGCTTTGCGGCCGATGCGGGATTTCTCCTGGAAGTTGATGCGGTTCTTGTCAACGACACGCTGATCGATCGCAACACCGGTTTCCATTTTGATGGCGCCGCCGCGCGCGCGGATGAGGAGATTCTTTTGTTCGAGCTGGTCCAGGTCGTTGCGGACGGTAACGCCGCTCACCTTAAAACGTTCGACCAGGTCCTCGACAAATACTTCGCCTTTATCTGAAAGGATATGAAGGATTTCCTTGCGTCGGGACACTGTGGAATCTTGGTTTCTGGACATTATGGTTTCGATTAAAAGGGTCTTTTAAACAAATAAAAGTAATAAATTAAGTAGCCGGTCTACCGGAAAGCCTCGGAATTAATCTGCTTCTGTGAATTGTAACAAAAAGAAAGACTATTGTAAATTAAAATAACGAAACGAAAGAATATTAATTTAACTTCTTCTACCTTTGACCTCGAACACTTTTAAATAAAAGCTATGAAATACTTGGATTTCCCCGTTGACGAATTGACCCGCCTGGGGGCTATTCACACGGCCAGGGAAATTTCCCAACAGCCTGTCCTCTGGCTAAAGATCTGGGAAGAGGCGAACGCCCGTCGGCCGGAGATTGAAAAGTTTTTTCAGGCAACCAAGGCCGTTCGCCGTATCATTCTGACTGGTGCGGGCACAAGTGCCTTTATCGGTCTGTCGCTTCGCGGGGCATTTCAGCGCGGCCGGGGAATTTTAACGGAGGCGATCTCGACAACCGACCTCGTGTCGCATCCCCAGGACTATCTGCTGCCGGAGGTGCCTACGTTGCTGGTATCTTTTGCCAGGTCGGGCAATAGTCCGGAGAGTGCCGCCGCCGTGCGGTTGGCGGACGAGATCTGTCGGCAATGTTTTCATTTGGTGATCACCTGTAATCCGGAAGGATTACTGGCGATGTCCCCATCCCCCAATCCGAAATATGTATATACGTTGCCGGCGGAGGCAAACGATCAGAGCCTGGCGATGACCAGTAGCTACTCCGGTATGTTGCTGGCGGGTAAGCTGCTGGCGACTATAGAGACCGTGGCGGAACAGCAGGCTACGGTGGTGACACTGGTGCGTTATGCCGAGAAGGTAATCACAAAAGATATACCCGAGTTGAAAGCGATCGCGGCGCTGGACTTTCAGCGGGCGGTGTTCCTGGGCGGTGGACCGCTGTACGGCACGGCGACCGAAGGGCACCTGAAGCTACAAGAGCTGACCGACGGTCAGGTGATTTGTAAAAACGATTCATACCTGGGCTTTCGGCATGGACCGAAGGCGGTGATCGATTCGCAAACGCTGGTGGTCTATACATTCTCCAACAACCCGCACGCGCAGCAATATGAAAAAGACCTGGTGGTCGCGATGAAGAAGGGCACGCCTCCGCTCGTCGAGATCGGCATTGCCGAAACAGCACCGGAAGGTATAACACTCGATCACCTGATCGCCTTGTCGAACGGGGCGGCGAGTGTCGGTGAAGAGTTCCTGACGGTAGCGGCCATCGTGCCGGCACAGTTGCTGGGGTTCTTTAAGTCACTGCAACTGGGCTTGAAGCCCGATGCGCCGTCGGCCACAGGCGCGATTACGCGCGTGGTGGAAGGTGTACAAATCTATGCGTTGAACGGAACCCGCTAACGTATCATGAGCAAACCTTTTGATGTGCTGGTTGTCGGAGAGCTGAATGTTGATTTGATCCTCAACCAGATCGATAAATTTCCCGAGGTCGGCAAAGAAGTACTGGCCGATAACATGACCCTGACGATGGGCAGCAGCTCGGCGATCTTCGCCAGCAACCTGAGCACGGTGGGCTCGCGTGTGGCGTTCCTCGGGCGGTTGGGCCATGACAACTTTGGCGACCTTATACTATCAAGCTTGCAGGCACGTGGTGTTGACACCACGCATATACTACGGGCGACGACACATAACACGGGTGCTACCATCGTCCTCAACTTCAGTGAAGATCGTGCCATGGTGACCTACCCCGGCGCCATGAATCACCTCACGCTGCCAGACATCACGGCCGATGCATTACAAAAGGCACGCCACCTGCATCTCAGCTCGATGTTTCTGCAAGCAGGGCTTAGGAAAGATCTTGTTACACTGTTTAAAAATGCGAAAGATGCAGGCCTGACTACATCCCTGGATCCGCAGTGGGACCCCGCCGAGCAGTGGAATGTGAACCTGCAACAGCTGTTGCCCCATGTCGATGTGTTTATGCCGAACATCAACGAGCTGAAAGCCTTTACACGCCAGGATGATCTCACGGCGGCGCTGAATGTTATCAAACCCTTTGCCCGCAACGTGGTGGTGAAGCATGGTAGTGAAGGCGCCTACCTATGGAACGGTAAGGAATTACTACACCAACCGGCGTTCTTAAATAAAGATGTAGTCGATAGCATTGGGGCAGGTGACAGCTTTGACTCGGGCTTTATACACAAGTTTATTTCAGGTGCCAGCGACCAGGCCTGTCTTGAGTTTGGTGCGCTGACCGGTGCGATCAATACCACGCGGCCCGGCGGCACGGGCGCTTTTGAAAGTCTGGCGTTGGTAAAGACCATTGCCGCAACAACATTCAACTATTCATTCTAACCATGACCTTACAGGAAAAACTCAGCACCTATAGCCGCGAAGGAAAAGCTTTGCTGGCCACCAACTTTTACAACTTCGAAACCTTGTCGGGTGTATTGCAGGCGGCCAGGGCGCAGAACAAATCGATCATCCTTCAGCTGTCGGAAAGCTCGCTGCAATACCTGGGTATAAACCTGGCGGCGACGATGGCGCGTGAAGCGCTGAAGGCTTACGGCGTGGAGGGTTGGCTGCACCTGGATCATGGCAGCGCGCGCGACGTTGTGCACCAGTGTCTGGACGCCGGGTTTGATTCGGTGATGATCGATGCGAGCGAAAAGTCGTTTGATGAGAACGTAAAGATCAGCCGTGAAGTGGTGAAGCTGGCAGCTTCGTATAATGCCAACGTAGAGGCTGAGCTGGGCTATGTTGCCAAATTGGGACAAATACAGCAGCCCAGCCAATATACTCAGCCCGACGAAGCCCGACGGTTTGTGGAGGAGACGGGGGTCAGCGCGCTCGCGATCGCCATCGGTTCTGCGCACGGTTTTTACAAAGAGACGCCGAAGCTACAACTGGACTTGTTACTGTCGATCCACCAGGCCACACCCGCGGCACTCGTGCTGCACGGCAGCTCGGGCATTCCGGACGATCAGCTCAGGCAAGCGGTGAAGAATGGGATCACAAAAGTGAACCTGGCCACCGAAACCAAGAATATGTTTATGAGAACCTTGCAATCAACGTTGCGTGACAACGACGAGATTGATTTGCGCAAGGTATTTCCCGTGGCGACAGCGTCGGTCAGGAAATTGATCGAAGAAAAGCTGGAGGTCGTGTCGCCGCGATAAGGCACAGTCTTAACCTAAACCTTTTACTGCTTATGTCCTGCCGTACTGTTGCAGCCTTTCTTGTATGCCTGGTCGTGGTCGCCTGCCGTGAGACGCCGTTGTCGTGGCAGCATGGCAACCTGCAGGTATCGGTGGATGACAACCTGCACGTAGCAGTACAATCCGCGGACGCGCAGTCCAAACCCCTTACGACCGGAACAGCCGCTACAGAGTATCTTGTTACGGCGACGGACACGCTGCGGGACTTTCGCATCGATAAAAAAGAATCAGTAGCTTTTTCCGATAAGATTGGCGCCGGTACCCGGTGGGTTATTCAAGGTGTAGCCGATACAACAGGTCACACGATCAGAAAGATTGTTACGCTCAGGGTATACAGTGATTTTCCCGATCTGATGTTGCTACAAGCCGCGTACGTAAACGAAGCGGATAAGCCCGTGTCGATCCGGCAGTGGGTTAATCATCATTATACACTTTTACCGGTTCAAGATACCGTCGTGGGCTGGTCCTTCCAGGGCGAGTCTACCGGTGAGCGGCGCGACTGGGTGTTGCCATTGAAGCCGGGCTTCTACCAACGGAACTATATGGGCATGAACAACTCCGATTATGGTGGCGGCATTCCCATAACGGATGTATGGCATGCCGATCAGGGCCTGGCCGTGGGGCATGTGGAGCTTGCGCCGCGGCTGGTAGCGTTACCGGTGTCAGTCGATGCGGCCGGTAAGACGACTGTAGAAATATCCAAGACCTATGACCAACCCTACTCCCTGGCGCCGGGTGATACATTGCACACAGACGAAACATTCGTGCTCATACACCACGGCGATTATTACACCGCGCTGAAACAATACGGTGCTTTGTTGCAGGCGCGTGGCCTGACATTCCCCGAGCCGGAGGAAGGCGCTTTTGAAGCTTCGTGGTGTGCGTGGGGCTATATGCGCGAAGTGACGCTCGACGAAATTCGTGGCACGTTTCCGAAAGTAAAATCATTGGGTATAAAGTGGGTGACCATCGACGATGGCTTCCAGCAAGCTGAAGGAGACTGGCATGTAAATACCAACAAGTTTCCCGGGGGCGATGCGCAGATGAAAGCGCTAGTGGACGAGATCCACGCGCAAGGCATGAAGGCCATGTTGTGGTGGGCGCCGCTGGCCGCCGATAGCAGCAGTAAGTTAATGCAAGCACAACCGGACCTGCGCCTGATCAACGCCGAAGGGAAACCACAGCAGATCACCTGGTGGGATGCCTGGTATCTGTCGCCGGGATATACCGGTACATTAAAACACACAAAGGAGACTGTCGACCTGTTTATGCGACAGTGGGGCTTTGACGGCTTGAAGATGGACGGCCAGCACATGAATGCGGTGCCGCCGGATTACAATACGCACCTCGGTGGCACCGAACCCGAGCAAGCCGTGCGCGACCTGCCTCAGTTCTTCCACACCATTTGGAAAGAAGCAAAGCAGATCAATCCGCATGCGCTCATCCAAAACTGTCCGTGTGGCACGTGCATGTCGGTTTTTAATATGCCCTATATGAATCAGGCAGTGGCGTCTGACCCACTGAACAGCTGGCAAGTGCGGTTGAAGGGACGAGCGTATAAAGCGTTGATTGGCAAGACCGCCTACTTTGGCGACCATGTGGAGCTTAGTGATGGCCGCAAGGACTTTGCATCATCGTTTGGCATTGGCGCCGTGCTAGGGACCAAGTTTACCTGGCCCAAAGAGAACCCGGCGGTAACAGAAGATAACCTGTTGACGCCGGAGAAAGAGCAACTTTGGAAAAAATGGTTTATGTTGTATCACCGTAAGATGCTCTCGAAAGAACCCTATCGCGGTGAGCTCTATACGTTGGGCTATGACCTGCCGGAAACACACGTGGTGCAGAAGGGCGATACGTTGCACTACGCCTTTTATAGCGACCAATGGAATGGCGCCGTGGAGCTGCGCGGCCTGGAAGATAAAATATATACTGTGCGCGACTATGTAAACAACGTTACGCTGGGCGAGGTGTCGCGTGCAAGTCCGAAGCTCGCGGTGACGTTTACCCAACACCTGCTGCTGGAAGCGTACCCGCGGTAGTGAATCTGAGAATAGTAGGTCTATGACAGAGAAGATAATATTTCCGCGTGCGTTTGCTTTTGCCGTTGATGATCTCGGCTGGGTCGACGGTGCCGATCTTTCTGAAAAGGCGGTACCCGGTCCGTATCGCACCGGTGTAAAGCGCCGCTTTGAGTTGAGTGACTACCAATACATGATCGATGTCGGCAAGGCAGTGGGTGCGCGGATTCAGTGTTTGTTTATTCTGAGTGAGATGGACCGGACCAACCTGCTGGCTCGTTTCCCCACGACCACCCACCTGCGTGAGAAGTGGGACAATAGCCACCGCGTGTCGGCGGAGCAAGAAATCATCATGCAGTTTGTGCGCGATCAGTCCGCGTATATGGAGTTCGGCCTGCACGGTACAGGGCATGAATACTGGGCGCCGGGCCAACCGCAGAAGCGTGCCGAGTGGTACAACCTGGCCGACAAGGAACCGTGGCCGGAGGCATCGCTGCGCGAGCACATCCAATGTTTTAAAGACATCATGGCACAGTATGGTTTCAGTCCGGAGAACGGACATTCCTTCCCCGAGAGCTTTGTGCCCTGTGCTTATAGTTACTTTTGGAATCCCACCGGCAGCTATAGCCTCGGCAAGCTGTTGAGCGAAGCCGGTGTAAAATATGCCAACACCGACTTCAGCGAGATCCCCGAGTTGAGCCCGCCTACGGAACCGAACGGTGGAGGCTTTGATTTCAACACACACGTCATCAATCGCATCAACTACGGTAACGTATGGTATTCGTTGGCAACGCTGCCCAAAGTACCACTGGCAGCGCAAAAGACCGACATCATCGAAAGCCATTGGCCCAACTGGCTGGCACAGGACGACCCGCTCCAGCCGGCGGTAACCGCGCAATGGATTGAATACTACAAGTCAGCGCAGCGACTTCCGGACCGGTACATTGCCAAGAACACGGAACAGTTGCACGCGCAATGGCTCTACAACAAACACACCGTGGTCACCGAGCATACGCCCGGCGTTGTAACAATCGACAATACGGCAATGCCCGAGAAGGCTTATGCGTTTAAAGGATTAGGCAATCTTGTGTTAAAGATCAAGCTCGCGCCCGGACAGCATATTTCTTCCGTGGATCTGGATGGCGCGCCGCTGGCGGTGGCCTTCGAAGACGAGGGTTATGGATTTTTATATCTGCCACCGCTCGAGCGCCAGGTGTATACGCTGCGGTACGCTGTAGGCAATCAAGCGACGCCCGTACATGTATACAACGACGGCACGTTCAATGTATACTGGGTGGAACTATCGGGTCAGGGGCTTTCGGCAAATCTGCGGGTGTATGGCGAGCAGGAAATAAAGATCAGGTGTCCAAAGCCTTTGACGGTACAGTCTCTGGAGCACGCGCTGGCCGTAGTGCAATATCAATACAACGAGGCGTCAGGCTATCTGCACGTGACCGTGAAGGCTGCCGACATGCAGGGAAGTACCGGTGACATCCTGGTGCGCTGGTAATAAAAAAGGATGTGGGAAAGTCAACTCCCACACCCAGAACCCAAACCTGAACTGCGTTAGAAGGCGATGGTGCCCTGAAACACAAATCCATCGAACTTACCGCCCTGTAATATATCCCCTGCGGGATAGTCATTAAATTTCTGTGTTACATATTCACCTTTCAGTAAGATGTTGCGGGTGATAAACCAGCCACCACCGAAGGCCGTCCGTTCTTGCGATACGTCCAGGCGTGCGCCCTGGGAGATACCGCCGGCGGTTGCAGCAGTAGTGCTGGTGCGGAATGCCTGTGTACCGCTCACTTTATTATAGCGGGCACCGACATAGAACCGGTCAGCTTTGCCGAAGCGATAAAGTAAGTCTACCGCGAGCTGGTCAAACTTACGTTTCTCCAGCTTGTTGAACTTCGTGGCGTCGTTGGCTGCGGGGGTATATTGCACCTCGCCATTTTCTACCGCCGTGTTGCCTTCGGCAAATTCTACCGTGCCGAATAATTCGAGTCCGCGGAATTGTACGAAGGGGTTGATCACGAATGTGGTGACATCATCGGAGAAATTCGGGTTAATGCGTCCAGAGAAAGCGTTGGCTGTTACGGTAGCACTGGCAGGTTCCATCACGAACTGGTAGTTGGAGCCGGTACGGTCTCCGCGGAACAAGGTGCCGTTGACAGACGACGACTTGCGCAGGAGCGAACCGGTCAGGCGTACGCGGGTTCTTTCCGCCAGCACTTTATCGTAACCGACTTTACCATATACCGACGGGCTTCGTTTGTCAGGGGCCGTCACGCTGCCCTGGATCTCACCGTTGGTCATACCGCCCATCAGCAAGAAGCCATTCTTTTGCCAGTATAGCTCGGCGCCGATCTCGGTGGTGTAGGCATCGAGGATGTTGTTCTCGATAAAAGGGTTCCAGAAGGCGTTACCACCGTCGCTGCGGCGGAAGTGTGCATCGCCATAGTTGATTTCCATGTGGCCAATCTTCAGGGTGAGATTTTTCCAGAGGCTGTTCAGCAGCGCACTGTTGAGGAACGACACTTTGTCGATCTGGAAGTAGCCCGCCTTTACCCACATTTCGTTGTGGTGGTGAGACGACATATAGGAGATGAGGTTTACGCGTACACCGTCGGCCAGTTGGAAGTCGAGGTTGAGGTTGGCATGTGCCAGCGGGAAACCATTGCCTAAGTCGTAGAGCGGTACACCGCTGTCGTTGCTGTGACTGAGGGTTTGAAAGCTTTGCGTGAAGTTACCGCCTACGCGCAGCTTAAGGTCGTTGAAAGGTATGGTGTCGTTCTTGGAAGTTTCAAAGACGCCGATACCACGCTGGTCATACTGGCGGAAGTATTGAATAGGTGCCTGTGCTGCTACGATCTGTGCCAGGAATGTAAGGAGTAGAAAGCCGGGGAATATTCGCAGAAGGGTGATGCGGCTGACAGTCTTCATAAGAAGTTTGTTTAAGTGGATAGTGAGAGATGATTAGCGGGCTGCGGATGCGGCCTGTGTGAGCACGAGGCTCACCACAACCGTTACTTCGTCGCCTACCTTGATAGTACCCATCATTGCGGTGGGTGGTTTCATATTAAACTCGGTCATTTTAAGCTTGCGGGTGATGGAGATCTCCATGTCGCCGTTGGGTAATGACTTGCCTGTGGCCTCGACCGTGATGGGTTTGGTCGTGCCTGCCATAGTAAGGTTGCCCGACACTTTAATGGTTGTATTCTTCGCGGCGTCGGTCGTGATCTGCGCGCGCGATGCGGTATAGGTTATATAAGGATGCTCTTCGGACTTAAAGGCTTCATAGGTTTTGTTATCCATCATCCTTCCCTCCGAGCTTTTAATCCCCGCGATGGGAATCTTGACGCTGATGTCCGCGATATTCTTTAGCAGCGTGTTGTCCGACTGAAAATCGCCGAGGCAGGTTATTTGCGTGATCTGTGACTCCCAGGCGTGTAACGTCGACGAGCCTTGAATGGAAGCCTTCACCGACTTGACCGTAAGTGTACTTTGTGCGTGCAGGGGATGATACAGGAAGATCGCCAGCAATACCACGAGGGTGGCATTCAGATGTTTTGAGTTCATAGCGTTGTCCTTTAATGTGATGCTAAAGTAGGGTGCGCCCGGTGCACAAGCGCTGACGTAGGTCTGCTGGTAAGGTGATCTTTGACCGGGTGTGACCTGACGTAAGTCAGGTGTGCTGTAATTCCTGACGAAAGCGGGCGACTTATGCCAGCAGACAAGTAAAAAGCAACGGCTATGGTACAGTTTGACCACTTTGCCAAACAATACGGCACCACTACGATCTTACAGATCGATGCGCTTACATTACCTACGGGTATTTACTGGGTGAAGGGCGCGAACGGCTCCGGTAAGAGCACGTTGTTGCGTTCGATGGCAGGTGTGCTGCATTTTCACGGCGATATTACCTGGAATAATCTTCGCCTGAAGAAAGACACCGTGCCGTACCGACGCGTGGTAAATTTTGCAGAAGCAGAACCGCTGTTCCCGGAGTTCCTAACGGGCATGGAAATGATTGACCTTTTTCGCACGGCAAAGGGCGGAGCATTGCGCCAGGAGGAATACTATATAGAGAGTATGCAGATGCAGGCGTATATACATCAACCGATCGGTACATACTCCAGCGGCATGCTGAAAAAACTTTCACTGGTGCTGGCATTTTTGGGCACACCACAGCTCATTTTGCTGGACGAGCCCGCCATCACTCTGGATGTGCAAGCCCTGGACGTCCTGAATCATTGGATTGACGAGCAGCACACCCGGCAAGGCATAACATTTCTACTCTCTTCGCATCAGCCTTTGGCGGTGGAGGGACTATCGTCGCAATACTTGCAGGTAGAACGTTGCACGGTAACCGTCACTGCGTGATGCGATCGATAGCCCACGTATTGATACGCGTCTTTGCGTACCGTTTCTATAAAGCCAATGTCGGACTATTCCTATTTCTTTTTGTGACAGTCGTGGTCTCCTTCTTTTTTATGAACGTGCTGAACGAAACCCATCTCGCACCCGCAGACCGGATAAAATACAATCTCATTTTTGCCATCTCATTTATGTCGTCAACGCATATAGGCATCGTGGTGTTTGCGGGATGGGCGATCTATTCAGTCCGCAGTTGGAGCTTTGTTTTAAAACAAACACAACTACCGGAGCAACAATTTCTGAAATATAGCATTACAGCTGCTTCGAAGCTGCGGCAGTTTGCCAACTGGTGTTTGGTGCAAGGTGTAATCTCGCTCCCCGTGTTTGTATATGCACTGTTCTGTTGGGTTGTTGGGCTTATTTATCATTATTATCTGATTCCGGTTTTACTCGCGGCCTATGGGGCATTGCTGATTTTGGTAAGCGGGGCGTTGTATGTGTGGTATACAAATCGCCTGGGCAGCGATGCCGCGCGTTGGTGGATGACAACACTAACCCGACGGTGGAAGAAGCCATTGTTTAGTTTGTATTTGTACGAGCTCGTCTATCGGCAGAAACTTACGCTGGCCATGACGAAGCTGTTTTCCTGGTTGATTCTGACGGGTGGTATGCTGCTGTTCGGCACTCTAACGACAGATGCGCGCAAGGGCGGAGTGATTATGTTATTGCTGGCGTTGGGCCACCTGGTGGTTTTGTACCAATGGCAGCAGTTTGAGAACACGTACCTCCGTTTTCTCCCGAACCTGCCGTGGCCGCGGTGGAAGCGTTATGTACACGCGCTGTTGGCCTATCTGTTTTTGATTTTGCCTGAAATAGTTTGGCTATCGACTCAAGGCGGTGGGGTGATCGCCGGTGGGTTATTGATGTTGAACATCGCGATGGCTATGCTGCTCCGCAGCTATTTATATTGGCGTCCCCTGTCGATGGCAAAATTTGTAACGATGGCATTTTACAGCTTTATAGTTATGTTTTTGGTGATTCTGGCCGGCGGCATCTGGTGTATGATGCTGGCAGTGTCGGCACTGTCGGCCGCATTATTTTACCGGCGGTACTACTCATACGAGTAAGAAGGAGCCGGTGCATGGTGCGCTTCCGGACTTTTCGGTCTGCCGCGCCCGGCGTGCGTTATGTATGTTTTGTGAGCAAGAACCAATGTAGCTAGTTCCGCGTGTCCGTTGTATGGTATTTTATGTCGTTAAAAGGCGATCACCCCGGGCGCACACCGGATAATTCCGGTATGTAATAAGGGTGTGCAAATGACACGGTATGATTGCATAACTCCGGTATATCTTCACATCGGATTTAACCCTAGTTGGAATTTGATCTAACCTTTACCCAAGTTGTTACGAAAGCTTACCCTTATTGTCGGTGTATGTTGCTCCGCCGTATGTGCCCAGGCCCAGAACCTGGAGGCCATCGGTAAGGAGAAGGCGCTGACCGTTTCCGGCGGAGTATCCCTCAGCCAGATTGTGTACGCCGTCGATGGCATCGAGTCGCGACGGGACCCCTACTCGTATTACGCGTCGGGAAATATCAACTTCTCCCTGTACGGATGGAATGTGCCGCTCAGCTTTTCGGTTTCCAACCAGAACACATCGTTTCAGCAGCCCTTTAATCAATATAGCCTGCACCCGACATACAAGTCTATTACGGGGCATTTTGGCTATAACAGCATGTCCTTTTCACCCTATACCGTGAACGGACACATCTTTTTGGGCGCCGGTGTAGATGTGGCCCCGCAACAGGGAAAATTTAAGTTCAGTGGACTGTACGGCCGTTTTCTAAAAGCTGTCGAGCCCGACACGCTGGCCGAAAACCCGGTAACGCCGGCGTTTCAGCGTATGGGCTATGGCATGAAGGCTACCTATGGCGACGGGAAAGACTTTGTCGATATCATCATGTTCCATGCCGAGGACGACATACACTCCATCCGGTATGTGCCGGAAGACGAGGGCATCCTGCCGGAAGAAAACCTGGTCATGAGCATCGGCGGCGGAAAAGCCATTGCCGAGCATCTGCTGCTGCGTGCTGAGCTGTCGGCCAGTGCGTTGAGCCGTGACACGCGAACGGAGAAGACCTCGCAGAGCCACCCGTTGGCCAAAACGGGTTTTTTGTATACGCCCCGGCTGTCGTCTTCCTATTATAAGGCTTTCAAGACCTCGCTGAATTACCAGGACGACGGTTACTCCGTCGGTGTGGCGTATGAGCGAATCGACCCGCAGTACCGCACGCTCGGTTCCTATTACTTTAACAACGACCTGGAAAACATTACCGCCAATGGTACCGTGGCCATGGCAAGCGGGCGTGTAAACGTGGCGGTCAACGCCGGTACACAACGCGACAACCTGGACGGCTCGAAAGTGAGCACCATGCGCCGGTTTGTCGGCTCTGCCAACGTGGGCTATGCGCCATCGCAAAAAGTCAATCTTACTGCGTCCTATTCGAACTTCCAGACCTACACGAACATCCGCTCGAAGTTCGTGGATATCAATCAGCTTACGCCGTATGACAACCTGGATACGCTGAACTACATGCAGGTATCACAAAACGCCACCCTTAGCAGCATGTATACCTTTGGCGCCAATCCCAACAAGCGGCAATCGGTCAACGTGAACCTGACATTCCAGGACGCGGCCGACAAGCAGGGAGATGTAGAGCAGAATACCGGCAGTCAGTTCTACAATGTAAACGCCGCCTATGCGCTGTCGATCGTGCCGAAGAACGTGATGCTTTCAGCGGCCTTTAATGCCACCATTACGGAGGGCATGGGTGCCAGTACCAAAACGCTGGGTCCGACCCTGGCGGTCAGCAAATCCTTTTTTGAAAAGAAGTTACGGGCGACGCTATCGTCGTCCTACAATGAAACATACGCCAACAGCAGCCGGATCAATACGATCATTAACGTACGCGTCGGCGGTGGCCTGACGGTACAGAAAAAGCACAACATCAACCTGAGCATGGTGGGAGTAAACCGCAGCTCGCAACAGGAAGGTGCTGCGCAGGACTTTACAGAGTTTACCGGCACACTGGGGTATGGGTATAGTTTCGGGCGATGACAGGGCCTAAGCAGGGCCAGCCGTTTGTTTTTTAAAGCATGTGTATGAACCAAAACGTTACTGTGAAAAAGTTTTCACTTCTCTTCCTTCTCCTGTTCCTGGCTGCTGCCAGCGTATGGGCGCAGGTGTTTCCGGTCCAGGCAACGACGCAGCTCTCGCCTCCGTACTCGCTATACCTGGCGGACTATGTCGCTTCCGGTTCGGAGCGACTGGCGCTGAACATATACCTGGCCGATATTGCGCGGCCGCAGCTGGATGTACGTTTCCGCCTGCGCATTGTCGGGCAGGGCATTACCATTGAGACAAAACAGGAATACAGGCCCGCGCCGGTATCTATTCAGGGCGGGGTGCCGTTGCGTCTGATCAGTACAGACCTGGCGGACTATTTTAATGTCAACAACCTCAACTTCCAGGGTATAACCCGGCGTGAATATGAGCAACGGGGTAAGCTGCCGGAAGGCGTTTACCAGTTTTGCTTTGAAGTGCTGGAGTACAATCGCGGCGTCAAGATCTCCAACACCGCGTGCGCCATTGCCTGGTTGATCCTGAACGATCCGCCCCTTATCAACCTGCCGGGACGCGATGAAAAGCTGAAGGCGCAAAGTCCGCAGAATGTTCTTTTACAATGGACGCCCCGTCACACCGGGTCGCCCAACTCTGCCTTTACGACCGAATACGAAGTGACGATGGTGGAGGTCTGGCCTTCGACGCGCAACCCGAACGATGCCATTCTCACGTCGCCGCCGATTCTTCAAACCACCACGGCCAATACCACCTTTATTTACGGTCCGGCCGAAACGCCGCTGGAACCCGGCCGCCGCTATGCCTTCCGCATCAAGGCAAAAAGCATTGCAGGCGTAGATGAGCTCGATCTCTTCAAGAACAACGGCTACAGCGAAGTATATTCTTTCGTCTACGGTGACGCCTGCGACCTGCCAACGGGTATTTCTGTCAGCGCCGTCAGCCCCACCAAGTTTACAGTCGCCTGGCAGGGGACGTTCAACCAAACCGCCTTTCGCGTGCGCTATCGCGAGGTCGGGACGGCCGCCTGGTATGACAGCAACGTAGCCATTCCGGAGCTGCAGGTAACGTCGCTGAAGCCCGGCACCACCTACGAATACCAGGTAGCGGCTACATGCGGTTTCTTTGACGGCCAGTATGCCACCGGTGGTAAAGTAACCACGATGGAGCTACCGGAAGCTGCCTATGCCTGTAACAACCCGATGCAGACCTTTGACCTGGACCCTGCACAGTTGACCGGCTCGCTGAAGGTGGGTGACGTGATCGACGCGGGTGACTTTAATGTAAAGCTGACAAAGATCAGCGGCTCGAACGGCGTGTTCTCGGGTGAGGGCGTTGTCGAAGTTCCTTACTTTAACAAGGCGAAAATCCGTACGTCGTTCACCAGCATCTCGGTCAATAAGGAGATGCGTATGGTAAACGGTGTGATGAACGTAACCGGCGGCGGTGTGGACATCGTGCCGCAGGAGCTACTGGACGGCCTGGATAAGCTGGAGGAGGTTCTCGATGTCGTCGACTCGGCACTGACCACTATCGAAGAGAACCTGCCGAAAGATTTTGATCCCGATGGATTTGTTGCGGATACACTGATTACGGTAAAAGACGGGATCCATTCTGTCTATAAGAATGACGATGGCTCGGTTGTGGTGGTAGACAAAAACGGCAGTACACAAACACTGCCGCCGGGCAGCAACTATGCCGTGAAAGATAACGCGGGCAATGGCTACCTCATCGACTCCAAGGGTAATATTCATAAGACGACGGCCGATGTTGCCGCTAAAGCCGGAAGCCGTGAGTACAACCTCGAGCTCAACTTCGGGCCGGCGCCGCTGGCCAAAAACGGTTTTGATCCTTACAAGCACAAGGCACTGGAGAAAGACTATGAGCACCTGAAAGATAATTACAGCGTGGCGTGGAAGGCTGTGGCCGTAGGGGGCAGTGACCCCGTGGTGGCCACCTTGAAAAGTACATCGCTTGACAAAAGCAAAATACGCTTTGAGCTGGCGGGCGACGTAGTGTCTGCACCGCCCTTTACCAGCCAGGAAACAACGGTGCCGGTAGCCGGTAAGTCGAGTGGTGACACGCAAAGCCTGCTGGCCATCTACCCGGCGGCTGACAGCACCGGCAAGGATCAGGTGCTGGGTAAGCTGAACGTGGCTACGTATGCCGAGATTGTCAAATCGGTGGTCATTGTGCCGGTAGGCGATGTGACGGTGCCGGAGGCCCTGACGGCCCAGAAAATCTCGACCGAGCTCAACAAAATCTACGGGCAAGCGGTCGTGAACTGGCGTGTAAGTATTGCCGACCGTATTCAGCATACACTGCCGTCGCCGTTTGACGATGGTGAGAGCGGCATACTCTCTAACTATACCAGCGACATGAAGGCCGTGATCAAGGCCTTCGGCAAATTGCAAGATGAAACCTTCTACCTGTTCCTGGTAAGAAATCCCAAGAGCTTTGATGCCCTGGGCTACATGCCCCGCAGCAAACAGGCTGGTTTCGTCTTTATGGACAAACATGCTGATACCGATGCTATAGTTCGTACCATGGCGCACGAGCTGGGACATGGCGCATTCAACCTGCACCACATCTTTCAGGAACCTAACTTCACCATTACACAAGGCAATACAGACAACTTGATGGACTACCCCATGGGCGACAAGCTGTATAAATACCAGTGGGACAAAATGCGCTTCAAAGACATTGTGATGGATGTGTTTGAAGACGATGAGGAAGGTGAGGCTCGCATCAGCATCGCGGGTATAAAGAAAGACTGGCGCAACCCTGACAATACGGTGAGTTTTATGGCTCCCAATGGTAAGCTTGTCAGACTGCCGGCAGAGACGACGCAGGCCTACTTTACATTTGGTATTGGTGAGTATACACCCAAAGAGTATGAAATGCTGCCGGCCGGCCTGCTGGATGGTTTTGAAATAACAAAGACGGTCAACGAAAAAGCTGTTGTGACCAAATACCTTGCCACCTGGATGAGTGGTAAGTTTCTGGGTTACTACGCTGACCCCAAAACCCGGAAGGAACCCGCGCCACTCTTGCCGAAGGGAGAGTCTGTCACCCAGGGCGCAGGTGTGGCTGTTATCATGACATACCACGCAAAAGGCGTAGACGTGGTGCGCTTCTCCGGCCTGCCCAACGAGCATATGGCCACCAACCCCTCGGGCGACAGTTACATTGATTTATACAATGTTGACGCCTGCCAGATTAATGCCAGCTCATCGACCACCGTGGAAAAGTTTACGTATGAAGACAATCAGATAGCATACAACGTTAGTGCAACGTCTCCCCGCCCTGAATACGCCGGTATGTATGACATACTGGGGTCGGATAATGACAGGAAGATGAGCTACTGGCTCACAACAAAAATCTACGAATACAGAATTGTATATCCGGACGTCTTCAATAAGATGACTGTCAATTTTGGTGACTGGTCAGAAATGAGCGTAAGCGTTAAGACGATATCAAACGATTTGTTGGTTGATCCTTATCTCATGCGCACTATTTTCGATCTGCCGAAGGAGCAACTCACTGCAGGATATTTTGAGTATCACCTGGCGAAGAAAGGTATGTTCCTGGAGTCCGGGAAACCGGAACAGAAACAGCTTGTGCTCCTGGAGTTCCTGAAGGAATTCCGGGCGATGATTGATCACCAGAAGGAGATCAATAAGAAGGCAATCCAGCTTATCGCAACTTCGAATTACTGCGCTGCGAAGGCAGTTATCGCTTCGCTGGATCCGATTGAGATCAGAAATGCTATCGAGGCCATGAGTACAGAAGACCTCAAGCTCATTTGCGCGGACGCGCGTGCGCACCTGGTGGGTACAATTCTGGAAGCCGGTGTTGTATCCAATAGCCTGGAACGCGCGATCTACAAGTTGATGTGGACGTGCCCTGAGGAACCCAAGGCGAAGGCGATGTTCCTGCAGTCGCTGGCGGGCGAGACGGATAGTGATAATGAGTATATTCTCGGCAAGATGGTGAGGGCCATCGATGATCAGACGATGTTCATGGGGGCGAATTTCAATACCATGGTCATGAACTATATCATCCGCGCGTACGGCGACTACATGAACTATGCCATTTCCAATCCGGGGGAGATAAAAGACAAAGAAAGTCAGAAAGAGATTGTTGAGTTTTCGACGCTGACGCCGAAGATAGTCGCGTATATGGACCCGGCCAAAGTGACGATCCTCAAGAAGAAGATGATTACCTATAACTACGTAGGATTCACCAAACGCTTGTTTAAGGAAGCGCTGGCATCGTTGTGCGTAGGCTGCCGGTATGTTATGCCGCAAGACACCAAGTCTGTTGTGGAATACAAAGAAGCAAGCGGCACACTGGCGTACACCAACAAGGCCACAATGGGTTTTGCGACGATTTCTGAAAGTACGCCGCTGCCGTTGCGTGCGCTCGAACCCATTATCCTGGACGACAAAGCCAAGCTGATTGACGTCTATGCCAGCAGCAAACAGGATGGTGGTATGTTCGTTCCGGCCATTACCCTATACTTTATTGAGAAGAAGGCAGATGCCAGAACCACTGCAGAAGGTATTGGTACAGCCGTTGACGTAATCAGCCTGGCCATTCCCGGCGGCAATGTAACCCTGGCGTTGAAGCTGCTAAACTATGCTGACAAGCTTAGCTCGGTGGCAAGTCTCGTGGGTTCGGCCGCCACCGATGATTACCCCAAGCTGGCACAGGTTCTTCAAATTTCTTCTGCTGTGCTGGGTGGTATAAACCTTATAGGCGGTGCGGCGGTGCCCGATGTTAAGAAGTTGCAGGCGCTGCAAGATGTTAACCAGGCTGCCAAGGCAATTAACTACGCCGACGGGTTGATGGACGCCGAAAAGCACCTAGAGGAGGTTAACAAATTGTGCGCCCGTATCACGGCCATGGACCCCAAGGATAAAAATCTGGTGGAGGTTTTAAATGGGGGTAAAAAAGACCGGGAGCTGTTGATGAACATACTGGAGCTGGAGAAGAGCGCCGCCGGCGCGGCAGAGAATTCGGCTGCGGTGAAGAAGCTTGAAGATGCTATTGAGAAACTGCGTACGTATAAGAATGGCGCCAACGGCGTTGCGGCAATTTCTAAGACGGAAAGGCTGAAGACGGTATTCGCAAACATGCTGAAGAAATTTGAAAAGATGGGCGATAAGCTCACGCAAACCTCCGATAACAAATTCCTCACAAAAGGAAACGTTCAGGTAGCCCACATCGATGCCCGGGGCGAATTGATATTTGAGAAATTGACTAACCTGGGTGATCTGAGCCACAACGCGAAGTTGGAAGAGAACGTAGCCGATGTAGCATACTACACGAAAGGTACCACCGGTGAAACAATAGATGACATCTTAATCTTTGATGACAACGGTGTCATTAGATGTGTGAGCGGGAACAACTGCTTTGTGGCCGGAACTCCGGTGCATACACAACAAGGCATTAAACCTATTCAGCAAATTGCCGCGGGGGATATGGTCAAGAGTTATGATGAATTAAGCCACAAGAATGCATGGCAGCGTGTAACGAACGTCTTCAGCAAAAAAGCCAAAAAGCTTCAGCGTATTATTTCGGGGCGTGACACCCTTTGGGCTACACCCGATCACAGGTTCTACGAGAAGACAAGAGGCTGGGTAACGGCGGCTGCGCTGAGTACGACGATGCTCTTGCATACGGCAGATGGCTATGCGGATATCAAAAGCAACATCAGCGTCGACACCATCGCCACGGTGTATAATTTTACCGTTCAGAATACCCATACCTACTACGTTGGCAAGCAGACCATTCTGACCCACAACGATTGCCATGACATAGGCAAGTTTCTGGAAGGCCTGGGCGAAGAGCGACAAACTAAATTCCTGGCTACTTTTGGTAACCGTGAATCGATTATCCAGGGTTTTGCGAGCGGAAAATATGATCTCTCGCTGTGGGATACGTTCGTGTCCCTGGGCATCAAAGAAAGTGATATTGCGACGTTCTTTGGTAAAGTTGACGGCTGGGATAAAAAGCTGCTGGTCAAACTTGCCGACGACTTAAAGGCTGAGGCTTCGCTGAAAACCGTTTTCGCGAACCTTGACGGGGCGAAGAAGTTTGCGGCAATGGATGCCTGGGCGACTATGGCGAAAGGCAGTAAGATGTCGACGCTTAGCAAAGCTGACATGGCTGCCGTCATAGGACGAATGGTTTCATTCGGCGACGAAGCCGGGAAGTTTAACCCGGCGCGTGTAAGAACACTTACGGACAAATTTGTCGGCATGTTCGGTGCACTGGAAGATGCGGCACCGCGGAACAACCTGGTGGCGCTGCTGAAGGAGAACGCAGATGCAAAAGTGTTCGAGCTGATCGCTGGTTGGAATTCCGATCTTCAGAAAACATTCCTGACAGGGTTATTGGCACGTCAGAAAACCCTTGGGGAGAATATTACTTTCCTAGCAGACCATCTCAAGGACCTGGATGTAGACTTGTTGAAGACTTTTGAGCGACTGGGCGATCTTGCTCCGATCAAACGATATGACTACGATCTGTTGTTGTCTTGCAAGAATAAGTTTGGCGATGAGCTGATGGATATTGTCGGTCAGGACACGCGTGCGAAAAAAGCAGCAGAACTTTTGAAGACACATCCTCTCGTATCCAAATTAATTGGAATGACGAATTATCGGGAT
The DNA here is from genome assembly GCF_018598175.1 of Dawidia cretensis. Lineage (GTDB taxonomy): Bacteria > Bacteroidota > Bacteroidia > Cytophagales > Cyclobacteriaceae > Ohtaekwangia > Ohtaekwangia cretensis. The sequence continues at coordinate 32,509 of NZ_JAHESE010000013.1, read as the reverse complement.
AATCTCCGAAAAAGCATTGTGAAGCTTTATGAAGGGAAGTCTGCCAACCTGGACGCATTTATTAATATGTACGCGGAGGATAAAGATCTTTTTAAGAAGCTGACTGACTTAAAGAAATTGCCACCTGAGCAACTGGAGAAGGCCATCGAAACGCTTTTCAAGAACGATTTTAATGCGCACCACATTCTCCCGGTGAATATGCTTTACAACAACAGCGTGTGTACGGAAATCATGGAGTGGGCGCTTAAAGCCGGAAAGACAGACTTCTTCCATGATATTGACAACTTGATGTTTTTGCGTAATATCAATCACACAGCAGGAACGTACGGTCACAATGTTTATGATAAGCTCTTTGCGGCACATTTAAACAATTTGCAGCGTTTGATCGATCTGGATGATCATGCCGAGGCCTACCGACGCATGACGGATATGGTAAACCAATACAAAGACCATATTGCGAATACTTTGATTGGTACTCCTAAAAAACTTGACAATCTTACAGGACTTTCAGGGCTATGAAACGATACATATTAGAACATAATCCATTCGACAGTCAAGGATCCTATAATATATATCCGGATGTTGATGCGTCGGGAATAGAATCACAATCGGCATTGAGTCGTGTTAAAAAATACTATGCCGATTTTTATCCGGAAGGCAGTAATTCATTTAAAGGTATGCGCCTGGCCTATGCGCAAGAAATAGGAGCGCCGGAACAGCCACACGCTTTGTGTGACATGCACAGCTGGATCGGAATCCGCCCCACCGGATTGACGTTTCCCGTGTCGCCCAGGTTCAAAGAAGTATTAGCTCCTTTTAACACGCCGGAGTTGACCTTTTACAATGGCAGCATCGGATGGAAGGGGAAAGAAACTGAATTTTATGTGATGCATTTGCTCGCCTGGCAGCTTCAATACATCAATTTTCAGGAGTCGACTTTTCAAAAAAGCGATTTCCTGGGAAGAAAAGTTGGTGATGAGCCTCCCCTGAAGGGCGACTCATGGCCTGATCTGAAGGCAAAATTCCCTGATAGCACATTTACGATAGCAGACGCTGTCATGAATCCCGAGTTTGAGACGCTGGATATGTATGACCTGGATATCTGGGGAATCTTGATTACGGAGCGTGTGAAAAATGCGATTGAAGCAAACCAGCTGACCGGAGTAAAGATCAAAGAATGCCCGCTTGATTTTAGGATTGCTTCTTCTGGCAGAAAATAAAAAAAGAGGAATGGTTAAAAGAGTATTGTTTTTTGCTGCCCTGATGGTATCCGGTGTTTGCCATGCGCAGGACATTGCGGGCACCTTGTCTGCCTATTTCGGCGAAGTACGCTCCGGTAAATATCCGGCGATACCCAAGCAGCTCTCTATTACTGAAAACAGCAAAGCTACGCTCGCGGCGCTCACGCCTTTTCTGACGGACACGGCGGTGGCGGTGCGCGGCAAAGCCTATGCTATTGCGCAGCTCGCGGGAATCAATGCCCGGCAGGCACACCTGCGCCAGGATGCCGTGCAGAAACTGATGCAAGGCGCGCGCGATACAAATGCCGGAAATGCCGGCCTTGCGATGGGCTACCTGCCGGAATTTCTCCGCGAAGATTTTGCGCCGTCAGCACAGGACTCGCTGGTGGCACTGCTGAAGAGAAGAGCCCCACACCTGGATAAAATTGCCCGGCTGGTCGGCTACCTGGAGGTCGCCACCATACGGAACGACCTGCGCGCGATTGCCCAGGAAAGCAGCGCATCAAAGAAAGACCGCTGGTCAGCCATGCTGGCGTTAGCGCGTATGGGCGATGGTTATTCTCTTGAGAATATCATGAGCCGCCTGCGCCGCCTGCCCGTGAACGATGAAGTGGTCTACGAGGTCTTTCCTGACTTGGTATATACCCGAAACAAAGAATTGATCGACTACCTGGTAACGGTATTAAACAGCACCGAGGCCAATTGCAACTCAGCCGATGCCGAGCACCCTGCGCGCATACCGTGTGGCTATCGTGTGATGGAGATGCTTGCGCCGGCCATCGAGGGCTATCCGCTGAAAGTAGATGCCAGTGGCGACATCGACGCAAAAGACTACGTGGCGGCGTTGCAGATCGTACGCGACTGGTTTAAAGCAACCCCCGATTATAAAGTGAATAAAAACAAATACTGAATTCAGTGCTTGTCGGATGTATAAAATCATGAAGATGAAGAAACGTTTATACTTAGTTGCCTTACTCGTTGTGGCCCTGGTGCCGGGCCTTCGGGCCGTCGCGGCTACTGGTGATAGCCTGCGGGTCCATAAAGACTCAGTGTTCATGTTACAGCCATCGTCTGTCGCTCCCTGGAATGTAGGCGAGGCGCCCGACGTGCTGACCGAAGGCATGATGCCGGTGGAAAACGACTCCATTCAACGGTATATCGACCTGGCGCGGTCCGTGATGGACAAAGTACACACGGCAAAGAATTACATTACCGACCTGCACGATGCGTCGCAGTTTGAGCTGCCCGTCGGCATCTCGCGTTCGATCGGCGGCATCGAATACGAAATCGCCATCCATGCAATGCGCCTGAAACCCACCCATGCCGAGCTGGATGTGTTTCTGCAGTTCAAAGTGCCGCAGAACGAGCAGGTGCTGACCTTCATGGCCCGCGGTATAAAATTTACCAAGCAAGGAGGTATCGTGGGCGATGCACGCCTGGAATTGCTGGGCGACTACGGTATAAACTTCAATGGTAATAAAGTGCAGCTGTTGCTGAAAGGCACCAGCTCCGGGCAGGGCTGTTATGCAGTCATGGACTGCGACGGTTTCCGCGAGCTCGGGCTCGATGCGGAAGTAAAATTCTCGCGCGACCTGATCCGCCCTGAAAATGCTAACGGCACCGTGGCTGAAGGCCAGGTACAAACTGGCTTTAAAACGACGCTTACCAGCTGGAATGACCTGGTGGTACAGCTCGACCTGCCGCCCTTCCAGGTAACAGGTTTGAATGGTGTAGGTTTCGCCGTGCGCGATGCTGTATTTGATTTTAGCGACGTGCGCAACGCACCGGCCGTGGTATTCCCCGCGGGCTACCAGTCGACGCAGATGCTACCCGAGAATGCTAACCTGTGGCGCGGCTTCTTCCTGCGTGAGCTGACGGTGAGCCTGCCCCCGGAGTTTCAGAAGAAAGGAGCGACCGGCCGCACAAGCTTTAGCGCAGAAAATGTATTGATCGACAACCTGGGTTTGAGTGGCAAGTTTACCGGCCGTAACCTGATTCCCATGGAGCAGGGCGACATGAACGGATGGGCCTTCTCCTTGCAAGAGCTCAGCGTCGAGCTGGAAGCCAACCAACTGGTGGAGGCGAAGTTCAATGGCGGCATTGTGATCCCGATCGGCAAAGAAGATCGGCCTTTTGAGTATACGGCGCTGATCAACACCGGCGGCAACTATATTTTTAATGTATCGCCGGCAGAGGATATGACGTTCCCCCTCTGGGGCGCGGGTAAAGTCGTGATTTACGACGCTTCTTACCTGGATATTAAAATCCAGAATGGCAAGTTCCAGCCGAAGGCAAACCTGCACGGCCAGATGACGATCGCCGCCAAGCTGAGTGAAGGCGGCCAGGGTGTGGAGCTTGCTAACATCACGTTCGAGAATCTCGAAATCCAGTCGGTCAAGCCTTACCTGAAAGTAGGAAACTTCACGTTCGGCTCGGAAGCGCTGCAACAGCGCATGGCGGGCTTTCCTATCAGCATCCAGGACATTGGTCTGAAGAGTATATCTGACACGGAAACAGGACTTGACTTTACACTCAAGCTCAACCTGGTGGGCGAGAGCTCGGGTTCCTTTGCGGCCGACGCGGGGCTGACCCTGGTGGGCAACCTCGATAAAGGCCAGGGGCTGCAGCGGTGGAAGTTCAAGACGATACAGGTAAATGAGATCAATGTCGATATCGACGGTGGCGCCTTCAAGATCAACGGGCACCTGATCTTTTACCGCAACGACGTCATGTATGGCGACGGCTTCAACGGCAATGTCAAGGCCGAGTTCACGCCCGGTCTGAAAGTGACGGCAACGGCAATCTTTGGTAATGTCAACCAGATGCGTTATTGGTATGCCGACGCGATGGTCAACTTCCCGACGGGTATACCCATCTTCGCTGGCGTAGGCATCTACGGCTTCGGCGGTGGCGCCTATTACGCCATGAAGATGGACAACCAGGGCGTGGGCAGCGACCTGGGTAGAACGGCTTCGGGCGTGGTCTATGTACCCGACACCAAAGCGGGGCTTGGCCTCAAGGCCATTGTGAGCATCGGCTCGTATCCGAAACCCGAGGCCTTCAACGCCGACGTGACCTTTGAAATATCCTTCTTTAAGACCGGTGGTGTACGGCACATTGCCTTCGGTGGCAACGGTTACCTGGTAACGCCCGGGCTGGACGTAAACCTGGACAAGCTAAAGGCTGCTACCAGCAAGATGACCGGCGTAGTGAAAAAACTGGAAAGCACGATGGCCGACAAGACCCTCGGTCTGGTGAAAAGCGCCGGCAGCGAAAACTCGATGACCGAGATTTTTGGTGAGGTGGGCGACAAAGCCGGGCAGAAAGGTCAGATCTCGGCCAAGGTGATGATCGACTACGACTTCGAGAACCGCGTGCTCCACGGAAACTTTGAGGTGTTTATCAATGTGGCCGGCGGCATTATTAAAGGTGCAGGCCCGAATGGCCGTGCCGGCTGGTCGGTATTGCACTTTGCGCCGTCGGAATGGTATGTATACGTCGGTACACCCGACGACCGTTGTGGCATCAGCATGGGCGTTGGACCGATCCGCGCCACGGCCACCAGCTACTTTATGGTGGGCACAAAGATATTGGGTAGCCCGCCGCCGCCGGAAGCTGTGACCCGCATTCTGGGCGGTGGCGACTACGACTACATGAAAGACCTCAACGCCCTGGGTACCGGTGCAGGCTTTGCATTCGGCGCGGGCCTGAGCATCAATACCGGCGACCTGAGCTTCCTCATGTTCTACGCCCGCTTTGAAGCCGGCCTCGGTTTCGACATTATGCTGAAAGACTATGGCAATGTGAGCTGTAAAGGCTCCGGCCCCCTGGGCATCAACGGTTGGTATGCCAACGGCCAGGTCTATGCGTATTTCGACGGCGACGTGGGTATACGGGTGAAGGTCTTTGGTATGAAACGAAACATCAGCATCCTGAGCATTGGTGCGGCCGTGTTGCTACAAGCGCAGCTGCCGAACCCCATCTGGATGCAGGGGACGGTCGGCGGCCACTTCAGCGTGTTGGGTGGATTGGTGAAAGGCGATTGCAAGTTCCAGGTCACCCTGGGTGACAAATGCGAGATCGAGCGCGGAGGCAGTGTGGTGGAGGACCTGGAGGTCATTGCACAGCTGACGCCGGACAACGGCACCTCCGATGTGGATGTGTTCACGACACCGCAAACCCTGTTCAACTTTGCCGTGGGTAGAGAGTTCGGCCTGGTAGACCTGGACGAGCAGCCGAAGACCTTCCGCGTGAAGCTGGAATATTTCCGTGTGAAAGATGGCACGCGTGAGCTGCCCGCTACACTGGAGTGGAACGATGCCCTCGACGTGGTAGCCTTCCGCCCGACGGATATCTTCCCGTCAAAGAAAGAACTGAAGGCCGAAGTACAGATCAGCTTTGAAGAATTTATGCTTGGCAACTGGCGCCCGGTGATCGTCGATGGCAAGAAGGTTATCCAAACCGAAAGCATCAGCTTTACCAGCGGCGAAGCCCCCGACTATATCCCGCAGAGCAACGTAGCGTATAGCTACCCCGAGATAAACCAGGTGAACTTCTATGCGCAGGAATACAACAAGGGATATATCAAGCTGAAGCAGGGCCAGCCGTACCTGTTCGGCGAGGATAAACGCTTTATTCAAAAAGGACGCTTTGTGGGAACCGACGACAGCCAGGCATACTTCGATGTGCAATATGGCAACAGCGAAGTGAGCTTCGACCTGCCTGCGGGCCTGCGCACCGGCCAGATGTACCAGATGGAGCTGGTAAATATACCGGCGGAAAAGCAAAAGTCCATCGATCAGAACGTCACTGCCAAGACCGACAAGATACAATCGGAAGGACAATCGCTCGACATCGAGATCGCCTCCAAGCAGGCAACCGGTACCATGGAAATGCTTGAAGAGAAGGCCCTCTATCAGAGCTATGTGCGGAGCAGCCAGTACCCCACGTTTGCAGCGAAGGTTGCCGCGATGAACCAGTCCGCGGCCTGGCGCCGCCCGATCCGCAATGCCGTGCATGAGCTGGGTGTGACATTGAATGGCGCTGAAATGTTTAGCGAGTCGGAGATTTTTGGAAAGGGTAGCATTTCGCCGACTGTGCGGTTTGAAGCTGTCCTGGCAGGCAATACCTTCTTCGAGAATGTTGTTGTACCGGAAATTTACCGCGAGTACCCGCTGGATGCGAGTGGCGTTATTACATGGCGTACACCGCAAGCCATGGGTGTGCCGCCGGTGCGCAACGCGACCTATATCCGTCAATACCCGTCTAACATTTCGATGACCGACCAGGTCGCCGAAGCGAATGGATTCACCTTTGCTACAAACGAAGCAGCTTTTGTGTACGACATCATGCACTACATCGAATACGATTTCCGTGATATTCAGTCCAAGCTGGTGAACAAGTACATCAGTGCCGGTTCGCCTAACCCGGGCGTGGTGTCGTATCTCACGGCGTCTTTCTCGCCCATTGCCGAAGGCAACTACCGGGTGAAGGTAAGCTATGTGCTGCCGGGTAAAGATGTCGTGACTTCTCAGCAGGAAATTCAAATCATCAATACTGTTAAACCGTAATGCCCTCCATGAAACATTTTTTGCCGATTGCTATCGTGTTGTTGCTGGCAGGCCTGCATACCACCGCCTGGGGGCAGAGCCGTCCGGCGTCGATCAAGGTGCTGGGCCGGGCACAGGAAAAGCGAATATTACTGCGTTGGGCACCCGACAACGACATGGCGTGGGAATACCTGCGTAAGCGTGGTGTGAAGGTGCAGCGTGTAACCGTAATCCGCGATGGCCGCGTGCTGCCGGTGCCGGAAAAGGTGATGCTTACCCCGGGGCCGTGGCTGCCGGCGCCCGCCAAAACCTGGCAGACGCTAGTCGATAGCAGCGACTACCACGCTATTGCTGCGCAAGCGCTCTATGGCGAGGATTTTGATCTGACACGTAATCCCAATCGAAGTGTACTCGAAACCATGAACCTCAGCCGGCAGATGGAGCTTCGTTTTTCATTCCTGCTTTTTGCCGCCGACCAATCTTTTAGTGTGGCCAAAGCGGCAGGCCTGGCGTGGGAAGACAAGACCGTAAAGCCCGGTGAGAAATACCTGTACCGAGTTTTTCCAGCCACTGCGCTGCCAATTAAGATCGATACCGGGTTTGTATACATCGGCTCGGATGACCGTGAGGCGCTGCCGCAGCCACTGGACTTAAAAGCAGAGTTTAAAGATCGGGCGGCGGCCCTTACCTGGGACATACATTACCACGAACGGATCTATAACAGCTATATATTGGAGAAGTCGGCGGATGGCGGCAGAACCTTTCAACCGGTGAACAAGCTGCCGTTTGTGATGACCGAGCCTGGAAATAAGTCTGTTCCGATCGCCTACAAGGTCGACTCGCTGGCGGAGAACGACAAGATCTATACATACCGTGTGCGGGGGCGTACGCCTTTTGGCGAGCTGGGACCACCCTCGGAGTCGGTGTCGGGCATGGGCGTGAGCCGGTATGCGGTACAGGTGCAAATAACCAAAAGTGAAGTGATCGACAACAAGCAGGTAAAGCTGGAGTGGAAGGCCACGCCCGAAGAAAATCTGCATAGCATTTCGCACTACAGCGTATGGCGGGCAAATGCCGTAGACGGCCCCTACCAGGTGGTCAAAGATCAGCTCAAGCCTCCTGTATCGGTGTATACCGATCTGTCACCCCGCGCCACGGCCTACTACCGTGTTACGGCTGAGACGAAACAAAAAGATCAGATCCACTCCTTCCCGGTGCTGGTACAGTTGATCGACAGTATTCCACCGGCGATGCCAGCGGTGCCGAAGGGCACAATCGACTCGCTCGGCGTAGTGCGTCTGGAGTGGGGCGCTAACAACGAACCTGATCTATTGGGATATCGTGTCTATAAAGCCAACTTCCGCAACGACGAGTTTTCGCAGGTCACGAAGACATTTCTGAAAAAGACAGCTTTTATTGACTCGATCAATTTGAAGGCGCTCGATGAATATATCTACTACAAAATAACAGCGGTCGATACACGCTTTAATGAGTCGGCCTTCTCGACTGTCCTGCAGCTTACACGGCCCGACGTAGTACCTCCGGTGCCTCCGGTTTTTGCATCCGTGCAGAATACGGCGCAGGGTGTAAAGCTCAACTGGAAAAAGAGCAGCAGCACCGATGCTGTAAAAGTGATCCTATACCGCCGTGAAGGCGCTGGCGCCTGGACATCCTATGCGGAGGTTCCCAAGGACTCTGTGTCCTACACCGACACCCGCGTAATCTATAAAGCCAGCTATACCTACAAGCTGGTGGCTATAGATGATGCCGGCAACACGTCCGTTCCTTCACCGGAAGCACGGCTTGTTGCGCTTCGCAAGAATGACCGTGTTCCGATCAACACGCTCACGGCACTGGCCGACCGCACAGCGAAGAACATTCGGCTTGCCTGGGATTACCCGGGCTGGAACGATGTCGAGAAGTTTTATGTGTATAAAAGTCAGGGCGGGGAGGGGCTTACGCTGTTCAAGAGCCTGGGCGCGTCGGCGCGCGGGTTTGCGGATAATTCCGTGAACAACAACTCGTCGTACACCTATCGTATCAAAGTAATTTTTAAAGATGGAACAGAAACGCCGTTTAGCTCGGAAGTAATTGTTCAGTATTAATAGCAAAGTTATGAAACGTTACTTATTCGTTGTCTTCCTGCTGCTTTTGGTTGGTGCGGCGTTTTCGCAGACCACGCCCCACGTTATCAAGTACAAAGTTGGCGTCCGAATCTCCGGCAACAGCTACTATTGCGGCGCCCTTACGCTACAGGGGACAAAGATTATCATTGGCGGCGTTACCTACAGCATGCCTGAGGGCCCTGCCTATAATGTCATGACTTACTTTGAAAATATACCGGGTCCACTACCGAATACGGCAACGATTATCTGGAGTGGGAAATATACGTGCACAGGCGGTCAGGGCGGTACCAGACAATACACGGTAAATGTCACCCTGCCGAATACGGCAGGGTGTGGTGGACAGACTAACTATGATCAAGGTGTCAATACGGGGCAAGGGATGTTTTGTGAGGTTCGTATGACTCCCATGGAGCTCTCGCAGCCGGTATTTTCAAACACGCCGCAATGCCTGGACCAGGACATTGTGTGTCCGGTGCGGATCGGAGGAAGCGGTTCGTATTATTTGGATGCTGCTATTTACGATCCGGCTACGGGAATTTCCAACATTCGCAACATTGGCTCTATGTTTTTACGCTGGCAAGACCCCCCAGTAACATATCAGGGTGATTTTATTGTTAATATGAAGCAGGCATTAGGAGCCAATACAGATTTATATGTCAATAAACAGGTTGTTTTCCGCGCAAGGTTGTCGGGGGAGACGCTTGGTTGTGGAGGCGATTTTTACTTCGATGGATTGCCCAGTGCCTGGTCGGCGCCATATGCCATTTACCCGGGCGGTCCCGTAGTAAATGGGGCGTTGGTACCAATCAAACCATTTTGCAGCGCGTTGCCTAATACGGGCGCGATCACTGTTCCTGCCGTAACCGGGGGCACAGGTTCCTATAATTATTCCATTGTTCCGCTTGTACGCTACGATCCTGCTGCGGGTGTTACATGCGCCGCGCCGCGGATCAAAGTTGATAATGTCGAGTATTGTCCGGGTACCTCTGTGACCAACCCAACCGGCGCAGGGGAAGCCAAAACTATTATCGGGTTGAGCGCCGGTTTGTACCAGGTTATCGTCGAAAATCAGGGTGGCGGTAATCCCTGTTACTATACAGGGTACGTTACGGTTCCTCCGCCCGATCCATTTACCGCCAGCGCTTCTCCGAATCCGCTCTCGGTAAGAGGATATCACATCAACTGCTACGGTGGCGATAACGGCGCCATTACAGTCACCACTACCAACGGCCTCGCGCCGTATACATTTACCATCAACGGTACATCGGGTACATCCACTGCTTCACCGTACACCTTCCCGTCCCTGACATCCGCGACGTATACGGTATCGGTAAAAGATGCGAATGGTTGTACTACGGACAATCCGCTCACCGGCATTTTTCTTTCCCAGCCCCCTGGCGCCATCTCGGCGGCGGTAGACGGCTATAAGGATGTGACCTGTTTTGGCGGTGCCAATGGAGAAGTGACCCTGACGGTGGCGAATGTAGCGCAACCGCTAACCTATACGTTGAACGGCAATGCCGTTACGCAGTCGGGAGGAACCGTCACAGAACCTCTATTTCAAGGGCTGGTAGCGGGACAAGCCTACACGTTTATAGTAAAAGACAATCTGAATTGCAGCTCCTCGGTTGACCCGATTACGTTAATCCAGCCCACAAAGATCGAGGTCGGGTCCATTGACCCGACCCATGTGCTGTGTAACGGTAAACCAACGGGGGTACTGACAGTGAAGAATGCTTCGGGCGGCGTGGCGCCGCTTCGGTATTCTGTTAACGATGTAAGCTATAGCGCCAACAACGCGATCGGAGGGCTTACAGCCGGTACCTATACCGTGACCATTCAGGATGCGAATGGTTGCAAAGTGCCGCAGACACAGGTGGAGATCACGCAACGTCCCGCCATTGTGTTCGGTACGACAACGGTGACAGACCAAAGCTGTACGGAAAAGATTGATGGGACCATCACGCTAGCGCCGTCTTCCGGCGGAACCGGAGCGCTGGAGTATTCTATCGACGGCGTGGTCTACAAGCCGCAGGTAGCATCGGACCTCGTAGTTTTCGATGGTCTTCTGGGACCTAAAAACTATATTGTCTATACGCGCGATGCCAATGCCTGCGAGGTAACCAAACCGGCGTTTGTGAATATACGTCCGGTGATTACCGGTCTTATCCAGGTGGCGAAGCCCATCAGCTGCAACGGTGACGCCGACGGCGCATTAAACCTCACGCCCGGTGGGGGTACCGGTGCCCTGACATTTTTGTGGTCATCGGGTGAAACGACGGAAGACATTAGTGGCAAAGGAGACGGCACGTATTTCGTGACGATCACAGATAGCAAAGGATGTTCTAAAACTTTCGACCGCCCCTTGCCGCCGCCCGGTAAGCTGGCGCTTGCGCCGGTCATAACCGAGTATCATGGCGCCGGTGTGAACTGTGCCGGCTCAACCGACGGGGCCATTGCGCTGACAGTAAACGGCGGCACAGAGCCTTTTGTATACGCATGGTCTAACACGGCGACTACGAAAGATGTCAGCAACCTGCCACCCGGCTCGTATTCGGTGGTGGTGATCGACAAACACCACTGTACCGTGGAGGCTACCGGTCTGCGGGTGATCGAGCCGGCTGCTGTAGGCGTGACAGTAAAAATGCTGACCCACATCCTTTGCTATGACGGCAGCACCGGCGCCATAGAGCTGACGCCTGAAGGTGGCGTGGGCGACTATGAATATTCTGTGGACAATACAAACTGGAATGCTGGTCCGGTCGTGGGCGGCCTCAAGGCAGCTGACTATACCGTACAAATGCGTGACGCAAACGGCTGTACAACGTCGGTGCCGGCTAAGCTTACACAACCTGGGGATATAACATTGTTGGCGAAAGGGAAGGTCGATACCTCGTGTGGAAAAGCCAATGGCTCGGCCGAAGTGGAGGCCGAAGGTGGTGTAGCGGATTTCCTATATACCTGGTACAATACGAAGAACGAGAACGTACAGATTGCGCAGGGCGCCACGGCCTATTCGCTGGCAAACGGCCGGTATAAAGCCGTCGCTACCGATGGCAACGGCTGTCAGAAAAATATCACTGTTATCATCGGCGATTCGGACGGCCCGCAGATAACCAATACATTACTGAAAGAGCTTACCTGCTATGAAAGCAACGATGGGGCCATCGGCATTTCGATCGACGGGGGGCTGCCGCCCTACGCGGTATTGTGGGATACCAAGGAAACGACCACCGACATTGTGAATGTAACCGGCGGCGAGCACGGGGTGGAAGTGCGTGATGCGCGCGGCTGTAGCAACCAGGAAATATATGATGTACCCTTCCCCGCAAAACTGGCGCTGGACTATACGGTGACGCAGCCGCTTTGTCTGGGCGATGAAAATGGAAACATTGCGATCGTGGCGTTCGGCGGGAACTCTGGTGGCTATAGCTACCTGTGGGATAACAATGAAACCGGCACGCTTCGGAGCAACCTGGGCGCCGGCGATTACAATGTAACGGTAACAGATCCTCGCGGGTGTCTCCTGGGCACGCCGATTACGGTGGCGGATCCGCCGTTGTTTGTCGTAGACGCAGGAGGTGACCGCACCATCTGCGTGGGGCAGAAGCTGACAATCCGTGCAGAGGAAGATAATGCTACCTATACCTGGTCTTCGTCAGAAGGCTTTACGAGCGACCAACGCGAAGTGGTGCTGTCGCAACCCGCTGTGTATACGCTGCATGTGGTTACAGCCAAAGGCTGCGTTGCTGCGGACAATTTTGCGCTGAAGACTTCCAACGACCTGCTACAGGCCGATTTCCTGATGGCCGCAGAGGCTTACCGGGGTGATACCGTGGTGGTGGTGGACGTGAGCTGGCCATTGCCGGAAGGCATCTCGTGGGCGCTGCCCGACGAAGTGATCATGCTGGTGGAGCACGAAGACTATGCTGAGATTGTGTTCAAAGAATCGGGCGATTTTACGGTCACCCTTCATACCGGCCTCGGTGAATGCCTGGACGAATATACCAAGACCATTACCATTCTCGGCGAACGTCCCGTGGAAGCCGGCCGCGGGCCAGCCTCCATCGTATCGGATTTCAGAGTCTTCCCGAACCCGAGCAACGGGGCGTTTACCATACGGGCTACATTCCGTGAAGAAACTTCAGGCACGGTACGGATGCTGAGCTTCTCTGGCGGGGTGGCATTAATCAATCAGGAGATACACAGCGCAACCGACTTTGAGTTTGCAGCTTCGCTGCGGCAAATACCGGCGGGTTTGTATTTTATTGTATTGGAAATAGGAGATGAGGTGCGTACACAACGTGTCATCATTCATTGATTCTAAAACGTGCAGTTCAGAAACAGTTATCACTATAAATTGAAAAGTTATGGTTAAACGTTACTTACTTATTGTCTTGCTAACATTTGCGGTCGGCCTGACATTTGCGCAGACAGTACCCCGTGTTACAAAATACAAGGTTGATATCTGGTTTGCCCGGAATAACTCGACAAACTGGTGCTATACGCTTACGATGCAGGATACAAAGATTATCATTGGCGGCGTTGCCTACAACATTCCTAACGGTGTAAATGCGAATACATCCACGATCTATGAAAGCGTTTCCGGTACATTGCCAAACATGGCATCGATTGTTTGGAGTGGAAAGTACACCTGTTCAGGCTCGCAAAGTGGTACGAGACAGTACACCGTGAATGTCACCCTGACAAACCCTGACGGATGTGGTGGACGGTATCGTTACGATCAGGGCGTGAATGGCGGACATCAAATAGACTGCCAGGTGACCCTGACGCCTATGGAGAGTACGCTCCCGGTGTTTTCGAATACGCCGCAATGCCTGGATCAGGATATTGTGTGTCCGTTGCGGTTTGAAAAATTGGACTACTCCGGCAGCGGCACCAGCTATTATATCGATGTAGCAGTTTGGAATCCTGCAACGGGAGGGGTTTCGGACGTCCGTAACGTCGGCTATCTGTCGGTACCGTATGGAACAACAGCTCCCTATCAGGCCGATCTCATCTTTAACCTGAAAACAGCATTGGGTGCTAATGCGGGTGCATACCTGGGCAAGCAGATTGTCTTTCAGGGCAGGCTTTCCGGCGGGGCGTCGCCGTGTGGCTCTTCCTGGAACGGATTGCCCAGTCCATGGTCGGCGCCGTATACCCTCTATCCCGAAGGTCCGAAGGTGAGTGGCGCGCTGACGTCTACTAAACCGTTTTGTACCGCGTTACCCAATACCGGCGCTATTTCCATTCCCACGGTAAGTGGCGGAACAGGTTCCTATAATTATTCTGTTACCAGGCTTGTACCCTACGATCCCGGGGCCGGTGTTACGTGTCCTACACGGATCAGGATCAACAACATCGACTATTGTCCCGGTACGTCTGTAGCCAACGCAACAGGCGCAGGGGAAGCCAAAACTATTGCCGGCCTGAACGCCGGTTTATACCAGGTCATCGTCGAAAACCAGGGCGGCAACAATCCCTGTTATTATACGGGATATGTCGACATTCCGGGACCGGATCCCTTTACCGTCAGCGCTTCCGCCAATGCGGTGTCCATAAGAGGGTACCACATCAACTGCTACGGTGGTAACAACGGTGCCATTACCGTTGCCACCACCAACGGCCAGTCGCCCTATACCTTTACCATCAACAGTGCGGCGGGTACACCCACCGCTTCGCCCTATACATTTACTGCATTGACGGCAGCGTCGTATACCGTGTCGGTAAAAGACGCAAACGGATGTACTACCGACAACACGCTATCCGCCATGGCGCTTACCCAACCGCCAGACCCTGTCACCGCGACAGTAAACGGTTTTACAGATGTGACCTGCTTCGGGGGCACCAATGGCCAGGTGACCCTGCAGGTAGCCAACGTCGCGCAGCCGCTGACCTATACGCTCAACGGCAACGCCGTGACGCCGTCGGGTGGTACGGCCACGGAACCTGTATTCCAGGGGCTTTCGGCAACGGTAGCCTACACGTTTGTGGTGAAAGACAACCTGAACTGTTCGACCTCGGTTGCACCGATCACGCTGGTTCAGCCGGCCCAGATCCAGGTCGGGGCCATTCAGCCTACCCATGTGCTGTGTTATGGTAACCCGACGGGTGTGCTGACGGTTGTAAATGCTACAGGTGGTGTAGCGCCGCTTCGGTATTCTGTTAACGACGTGAACTATAGCACCAACAACGCAATCGGAGGACTTACTGCCGGTACCTATACTGTGACGATTCAAGATGCCAATGGCTGCAAGGCGCCGCAGATACCGGTAGAGATTACGCAACAGCCTCAAATCATGATGGCTACACCTTCCGTCGTAGACGAAAGCTGCGTGGACAAGTTAGACGGTATAATCACGCTTACGCCTTCCACCGGGGGAACAGGCGCCCTGGAATATTCCGTCGACGGCCTGGCCTACAGGCCTCAGACAGATCCGGTAATCTTCGGTGGACTGAAATCCAAAAGCTATACGGTCTATACGCGCGATGCCAACGACTGTGTGGTCACCAGGCCGGCGTTTGTCGACATCCGGCCAACGATCACCGGCCCGATCAGCGTGGCAACTCCCATCAGTTGTTTTGGTGAAGCAGACGGTGCGCTGGACCTCACGCCCGGAGGTGGCACGGGCACGCTTACATTCCTGTGGTCATCGGGCGAAACGACAGAAGACATTAGTGGCAAAGGAGACGGCACGTATTTCGTGACGATCACAGATATCAAAGGGTGTTCCGAAACTTTTGACCGCCACTTGCAGCAGCCCGGTAAGCTGGCGCTTGCGCCGGTCGTAACCGAATACCACGGCGCCGGTGTGAACTGTGCCGGTTCAACCGACGGGGCCATTGCGCTGACAGTAAACGGCGGCACAGGGCCTTTTGTATACGCATGGTCTAACACGGCGACTACGAAAGATGTCAGCAACCTGCCGCCCGGCACATATTCGGTGTTGGTGACCGACAAACACCACTGCACGGTGGAGGCCACCGATCTGCGAGTAATCGAGCCGGCTGCTGTAGGCGTGACAGTAAAAACGCTGACCCACATCCTTTGCTATGACGGCAGCACCGGCGCGATAGAGCTGACGCCTAAAGGTGGCGTGGGTGACTATGAATATTCTGTGAACAATACAAACTGGAATGCTGGTCCGGTCGTGGGCGGCCTCAAAGCAGCTGACTATACCGTACAAATGCGTGATGCAAACGGCTGTACAACGTCGGTGCCGGCTAAGCTTACACAACCCGGGGATATAACATTGTTGGCGAAAGGGAAGGTCGATACCTCGTGTGGAAAAGCCAATGGCTCGGCCGAAGTGGAGGCCGAAGGTGGCGTAGCGGATTTTCTATATACCTGGTACAATGTGAAGAACGAGAACGTACAGATTGCGCAGGGCGCCACGGTCTCTTCGCTGGCAAACGGCCGGTATAAAGCCTTCGCTACCGATGGCAATGGATGTCAGAAAAACATCACGATTACGATCAACGACTCGGACGGCCCACGTATTACTAATACATTACTGAAAGAGCTTACCTGCTATGAAAGTAATGATGGGGCCATCGGCATTTCGATCGACCAGGGGCTGCCGCCCTACACGGTATTGTGGGATACACAGGAAACGACCACCGACATTGTGAATGTAACCGGCGGCGAGCACTGGGTAGAAGTACGTGACGCGCGTGGTTGCGGCGGCATGGAAATATACGATGTACCCTTCCCGGCAAAACTGGCGCTCGACTATACGGTGACGCAGCCTCTTTGTTTGGGCGATGAAAACGGAAACATTGCGATTGTAGCGTTTGGTGGGAACCCTGGTGGCTATAGCTACCTGTGGGATAACAATGAAACCGGCACGCTTCGGAGCGATCTACGCGCCGGCGATTACAATGTAACGGTAACAGATCCTCGCGGATGTATCCTGGGCACGCCGATCACGGTGGCCGATCCGCCGTTGTTTATCGTAGATGCAGGAGGTGACCGCACCATCTGCGTGGGGCAGAAGCTGGCAGTCCGTGCAGAGGAAGATAATGCTACTTATACCTGGTCTTCGTCAGAAGGCTTTACGAGCGACCAACGCGAAGTGGTGTTGTCACAGCCAGCGACCTATACCTTACAGGTTGTTACAGCCAATGGTTGCGTTGGTGCGGATAACTTCACACTGAAGACCTCCGACGATCTGCTACAAGCCGACTTCCTGATGGCCGCCGAGGCTTACCGGGGCGATACGGTAGTGGTAGTCGATGTAAGCTGGCCGCTGCCGGAAGGCATCTCGTGGGTCCTGCCGACGGAAGCGATCATGCTGGTGGAGCACGAAGACTATGCGGAGCTTGTATTCAAGGAATCGGGTGATTTTAATGTGACCATCAACACGGGCCTCGGTGAATGCCTGGACGAATATACCAAGACTATTACCATCCTCGGCGAGCGCCCCGTGGAAGCAGGCCGAGCACCAGCCTCCATTGTATCGGCTTTCACGGTATCCCCGAACCCGAGCAACGGAGCATTTACCATACGGGCTACATTTCAGGAAGAAACTTCTGGTACAGTACGGATGCTTAGCTTCTCTGGCGGGGTAGCATTAGTCAATCGCGAGATACACCACGCAACGGACTTTGAGTTCGCAGCCTCGCTGCAGCAAATACCCGCGGGCTTATATTTCATTGTACTAGAAGTAGGCAATGAGGTGCGGACGCAACGTGTCATTATTCATTGATCGGGTCATCTTAGCACTTCAGCAGTAAGCTGAATATAAAAGGGTCTCTCAACACAGAGACCTTTTTATTTGTGCGCTTTTATTTGGGCACCGGCGCGCTGGCGACGATAAGTTTCTCTTTTTTGAGCGCAGCCCAAAACTCGGCCGGTATCTTCACTTTCATAGATTCTACATTCTCCCGGGCCTGTATTGCTGACCGCGTGCCCGGTATGACCGCAGCCACAACGGATGGGGCAGCGGCAAACTGCAGGGCGGCGGTGCGCAAGTCGGTGCCGTGTTGTTCGGCCAACTTACTGAGCCGCTCGCGTTTCTCGCGGAAGCCCGGCGGTATTTCACTTTTGTAATTATAGCGATCTATGCCTGCCAGAAAGCCTGAGTTCAACGGCGCGCCCATGACCAATGAAACGCCTTTCTTCTCTACTGCCGGGAACAACCGGTTCACAGCATCTTCATGCGAGATGAGCGAATATTGCGTAGCCGACAGGAAGATGTCAGGGTCTGCTACTTCCAGTGTCTTCAAAATTGGATCAATGGTATTTACGCCGAGGCCCCACGCTTTGATCAGACCTTCCTCACGCATCTTGGTGAGCTCCTTCATGGCACCGTTTTGGGCGGTCTTGAAGTATTCTGTCCATTTATCTTTCATGTCTTCGTTGTCGGGCGAGAGGTCGTGTATATAGACAATGTCGATGCTCTCGATGCCAAGCCGTTGCAGACTGTCTTCAATGGAACGACGCGTGCCAGCGGCGCTATAGTCATACGCGTATTTGAATGGAGAGGGCTCGATCCACATCGTTTTGGGCACATCCTTAGACCCGGTTAGTATCCGGCCGATTTTCGTCGACAATACATACTCATCACGTTTTTTTGTGTGTAGAAAGTGCCCGAAGCGTCGCTCACTCAGGCCGAGGCCGTACCAGGGTGACGTATCGAAGTAACGAACGCCGGCATCCCAGGCACCTTCCAGTGTTTGCTGCGCTTGAATTTCGGTGGTGGGGCGAAACGCATTGCCGATGGCGACACCCCCGAGGCCATAACGCAGGCTGGGTTTAAATTTATCGGCGGTGCTACGGCTGGTGGCGCTTTGTGGAACGGCGGCAGCATCTTCGGCGAGTGCGGGTAGGATTGGCATCAGTGATGCTACCGCGGTTCCTTTAAGACTCATAGAGAGAAAGGTTCTTCGTGTGGTCATAGCGGTATTTGTTTATGGACGAAGAACCGTAAATAAGCATGCCGCCGCATGTGGCCGATTATGTTGGTCGGCGCCGGACGAAGAGGAAGACCGTTAGGGCAATCACTATCCCGGAGATCGCAACGGCCCAGTAGTTCAACTGACGCGACTCGGCATAGAGGGTATAATCCTTTAGCAAAAATTTGATGGAAGGCGGGTTCCAGAAAACCTGGTTGCCCGATATGGAATCTGCATTGGTTCGGACAATATCCCAGGGCATGTTGATTTGATGATGATATTTTGCATTGCTGGCCACGGAGATGAATGTGAACTTTGCGTCCAGCGGCTTGAGCTTGGGAATAAACCATTTCAATGCTTCTTCATGTGATATTGGGATCCCCAGGCTGTCGATTACGTGTGCCATATAATCTCCGAATATATCTTTCTTGTTGATGACCTCTGTATAAAGACTTTCCTTGTGAGCCTGTAAAGTGTCAAACCACTGCTGCTCGACATGGTGATGTTGCAGCAGCTTGATGTTAATGTCGTAGTACTCCTCATACAATGCACGGGCCCCATAGATATCGAAAAGCTTTTCGTTGAGCCGCACGAGGTAGAGGCTATCGGCCAGTGTGATCTTTTTGCCTTCGCCGGGAAGACGGTCGATAAAGGCATAGTCTTCTGCAGTGGTGTAGTTCGTGACGGGATAGCCCATCCGGTTGATCGCATGGTAGGTATCGGCATAATAAATATAGGTATAGAACCAGCGAAATCTTTTCTCGAACGTGCTCGTCACACGGAATAAAGTATCGCTGGGCGTTGCGAGCGCAGCATTCGCTTCTTCCGCAGAAGAGAAGTGGCGCAGAAACGTGTAAATCGTCTTCGGATCGCCCTCTGCGGAGGAATCAACGGGCGTCTTCCGGGCGGTTAGAGCCCACCCATCCGCTACGCTTAGCCCCAGAATGTTTTGAGGTGAGTCTTTGTCTGTGATAATAGTTGCTTTGTCAGATTCTCTATGTATCTCCTGTATGTTTTGAAATGAGCCGCCGCTGGTGATGTGAATCATTTTGTCCAAAGATCCGTCGGAATGAACAGTAGTCTCCATAGCAACGTCATGCTCGCAAGCAGAAAGTAGGGCCAGGAGGAATAGGGTTAATATGATAATGTTGATTCGGGATTTCATAGAGAAGAAAGTTTTCGTTGTTTACGAGTTTCCAGGAATGTACCGACACAAGACTCGTCGCGCAGGCATTGATACCACGAAGGAGGTGCCGGTGGCCGTTGTTCTTTTTCCTGCGTGTACGGCTGTAGAAAATCATTTGTATTTAGGGTGGCCGATGCTGCCGGACGACGCATCGTTTTAACGACGACAGGACCATTTTGCTGCTCTGAAAGAAAAAGCACCAACAACCCCACCGATACTGCCGCCAGCGAATACCGCACAAAGAGCGAATCCATCGGCGCCAAAAGCATTGTCACAAGGGTCGCGCGCCGCGCAGGCCGCTCAATGCGGGCAAGGATAGCGTCAGTAAGCTGTTGTGGATGCCTGGCTTCCGGAGGTGCGAAGGAAGCATGTCTCACCCACGCCGATTGCTGTTGTACTTCCTCCAGCAATGTTCGACAGTCCGTACATGTAAGCACGTGCTCATCTATAACCTCCTGTGCTTGCGGAGAGAGCTCGTCATAGAGATAGATGTCCTGTAAATATTTTTCACAGCTCATAGTGAGAAGTGGTTTGTGTTGTCTTGATACAAGGCTCGCAGTTTTTCACCCATCTGCCGGCGGGCATAAAACAAATTGCTTTTTAAGGTGCCGGGGTCCATCGATAATGCTTCGCACGCTTCTTGGGCAGAGAGCCCTTCGAGGTCGCGAAGAATAAAGACGGCCCGTTGTCGGGGAGGCAAGGTTTCACATGCCCGGTGGATGGCGTCCAGCAGCTCGCGTTGCTGCAGGTCTTTTTCGGGAGAGCTCAGATCGGCTACGCCGTGGCCATCGGCGAGTCCAACCCGGTTCTTTTGCTGTCGGCGGTGGCGTGACTTCAAAAAATCAAAGCACAGGTTGACGACAATGCGATACAGCCAGGTGGTGAGCTTAATCTCAGGCTTATAGTTTGGCAAGTGGCGCCATAGCCGTACAAAAGCCTCCTGGACAATATCCTCAGCATCGTCGGCATCCCCCGTAAAACGGTAGGCAACGGAGTAGGCAAAAGGCTGAAGCCACTCCACAACCTCGCGAAACGCCTGCGTATTGCCGCGGGCAGCGCGCAGGATGGTTTCGGTAGGTAGCGGAACTGGCATCATTAATTTTACCCATGATACGACGGTGGGCGCCCGAAGTCAAAAGTGTATAATTTTTTTTTGAAGTCCACAACCGTTTGAAACCCGGTGGCGAATCGGTTTTTATACCGTCCAAGTTTCTTTCACTTAAACATTTGTTTAAATATTAAACAACCGTTTAACTTTGTGCCCGTTACAAGACACCAGAGTACTTTAGACGCCGGCTATGACCCCTCCCGGACCTGTCTGAGTGAATTTATACATCGAATTATGACCAGCGAAAAAATACTGTCTGCTGCCGCCGAGCTCTTCATGGAGCGTGGCTTTGATGCCGTGAGCGTGCGCGAGATCGCCGGCAAGGCAGGAGTGAACGTGGCCCTGATCAACTACCACTTTCAGTCGAAGGAGAATTTATTTCTCTCGGTACTGGAAGATACCGTGTCCACCTCGCGCATGAAGCTGAACAACCTGAACAATGCCGATATCCCCTCAAAGGAAAAGCTGCTCCAGGTAATAGATATGTACACGGAAAAGATCTTTACCAACTGTCGCGGCTATCATTTTATCCAACGGGAGCTGGCAGATACACAACGGCCCGAACTGGTCGATGGCATCACAAAGATCATCAATAAGAACAGCGCGGAGCTGCGCAGGCTGCTGGAAGACGGCCAAAAGAATAAAGAGTTTAGGAAAGAAGCCGATGTCGACATGGTGAATGCCACCTTGTTTGGCGTGATGTACCAGGCTACCCATGCTGTTTTGAAAAAGCGTTGGATCCGGCCGGGGGAAGACGACATTACATTTAAAGAACGCACACGAAAATACCTGATCGATTTGCTGACCGGGTACCTGATCAAATAAATCAAGAACCAATTTTATCATGTATAGAAGAATAACGTGGGCCCTGGCAGCGCTGCTACTCGCAGGAAGCCTGCAGGCGCAGTCCGTCAGGAAGCTGACCCTTCGGGAAGCGGTCGATCTTGGCGTAGCGAATAGCAAGGAACTGGCCGTATCGTCGGCCAAAGTAAAACAAGCCCAGGCAAAGGCCGCCCAGGCAAGCGACAAAGTGTGGCCCGAAGTGGGAGTAAGCGGCACCTACCTGCACATCACTACTCCCAACGTAGACATTAAAACAAAGCCGGCCGATGGAGAAACCAGTGGCAGCTCACCGCTGGCGATGTTCGAAGATCTGCACGACATCGCGCTGCTACAAGCGTCGGCGTCTATGCCGATCTTTAACGGCTTCCGCATCAAGAACAACCGTCTCATGTCTGAATACCTGGAAGAGGCGGCGAAGTATGACGAACAAACGGCGAAGAGCAAAGTAATGCTGAACACCGAGAAGGCCGTCTATCAATACTATGAGCTGCTGGAAACACGGCGCACCATCCAGGAAAGCCTGAAGCGTGAACAACAGCGCGTGAAAGAATTCCAGGACAAAGAGAAACAAGGTTTGCTGGCGCGCAACGACCGGCTCAAAGCAGAGTTACAAGCCAACAACATCGAGCTGGCACTGACGGAAGTGAACAACAACGTGCAGCTGGCAGAGTATAACCTCATAGTGTTACTCGGCTTACCCGACGACACCACACTGGAGCTTGACACAACAAACATGTTCGGCCAAATGCCGCTTACCACGTGGAACGAATACCTGCAAGCCGGCCTGACCAACCGCAGCGAGCTGAAAGCAGCCGAGTACCAGGTAAAAGCAGGCGAGTCAGGTTACCGTGCCGCCAAAGCCAGCCGTCTGCCCACGGTAGGGTTAAGCGCCGGCTATGTAAATGCGTACATTCCCAATGTCGCCAACATCACCAACGCGATGAACGCCGGGGTCTCTGTTAAATATAGTCTGACGGGTGCCTTCCACGCCAGCCACGGCATGCAAGAAGCGAGGGCGCAACAAGCGCAAGCCGAAGCGGCCCGCCAGGCAGCGACCGACGAAGTAAAAGTTACCATACGACAGAAGTTTCTGAAATGCCAGGAATCGGTGGAACGACTTGCCATTACCGAGCGTGCCATCGAGCAGGCCGAAGAAAACTATCAGATCACACACAATAAATATAATCAGGGTCTGGTGATCCTGTCGGATTATCTCGACTCCGACCTGACGCTGTTGCAGGCACGCATCAACTATGCAACGACACGCGCAGAAAGCATGATAGCGTACTACGAGCTTCAGGAATCAGTCGGAAACCTTCAATAATCAGAACTAATACCTTTATCCTTTATGGAAACCAATAAGAAAAAGAAGAATAAAACATTTGCCATCGTGCTCGGGGGCCTGGTAATCGCCGCCGCGACGTTTGGCATTACGAAGTATATCCACGGCCAGCACCACGAAGAAACGGATAACGCGCAGGTTGAAGCGGACATCAATCCGATCATTCCGAAAGTATCCGGCTATGTAACGCGCTTGTCGGTAGAAGACAACCAAATTGTCAAAAAAGGCGATACCCTGGTCGTACTGGATGACCGTGACCTGGCACTGAAAGTAATACAGGCCGAAGCGGCCCTCGAAAATGCTAAAGCCAGCCTCGCCACCTCGCAAGCCAGCTATGCTACATCACAGGAAAACGTGTTGACCTCACGCTCGAATACGGAAGCTGCCGACGCGAGCATTGAAATTGCACAAGTGCGTGCCAGGCGCGCGGAGCAAGACTTCAAACGCTACCAGGAGCTGATCAAAACCAACTCGGTTACGCAACAGCAATATGAGCAGGCAGAAGCCGAGAAAGACGCGGCCTTGAAACAACTTGACGTGGCCAGGCGCCAACGCGAAGCCCTTTCCCGGGAAACTTCCGCGCGCAAAGCCCAAAGCACGGTAAGCGATCGCAACATTGCCCTGGCGCAGACCGTGGTGAAAGAACGTAAAGCGGACCTTCAGTTCGCCCGGCTTCAGCTGTCATACTCGTATATACTGGCTCCGGCTACCGGCGTGATCTCGCGCAAAAGCGTACAACCCGGTCAGTACGTACAGGCGGGCCAGTCGTTGTTCGCCCTCGTAACCGAAAAAGAAAAGTGGGTAGTGGCGAACTTTAAAGAAACCCAACTCGACAAAATGAAGGCCGGCCAGGTAGTGGAAATCAAGGTAGACGCCTTTCCCGGCGATGTGTTTTCAGGCAAAGTAGAATCTCTCTCGCCTGCGACCGGTGCTAAATTTTCATTGCTGCCGGCCGACAATGCTTCGGGTAACTTTGTAAAAGTCGTCCAACGCGTGCCGGTAAAAATCGTGCTGACGGAGAAAGCCGAAAAGGCAGCCCTGTTGCGCGCCGGTATGAACGTGATCGTAGACGTACACCTGGACTAATAAAAGTTTATGTTACAGCAGGAATCACTGGTCGAATACGGTTTCAACCGCGTCATCATCACCATCACGGCGATCATGTGTGCGCTCCTGGAAATTATCGACACGACCATCGTCAACGTAGCGCTGAACGAAATGCGGGGTAACCTCGGCGCCACTCTCGCGGACGTCAGCTGGGTGATCGCTGCCTATGCCATTGCCAACGTTATCGTTGTACCGCTGACGAGCTGGCTCTCACAGCAGTTCGGCCGCCGTAATTACTTTGCGGTATCGATCGTCATTTTTACCGTGGCGTCTTTTCTTTGTGGCAACGCCACCTCCATCTGGGAGCTTGTGTTCTTCCGCTTTATACAAGGCCTCGGCGGTGGCGCGTTGCTGGTAACGTCGCAGACGATTATCACCGAAGTATACCCGCCCGAAAAGCGTGGCATGGCGCAAGCCCTGTACGGCATGGGCGTGATCGTCGGCCCAACGCTCGGGCCCCCGCTGGGAGGCTATATTGTCGATAACTTCTCGTGGCCCTATATCTTCTATATCAATATACCGATTGGGGTCATTGCTACGCTGCTGACGTTGTCATACGTCAAGAGTCCGAACTATGGTGGTAAAAAATCGTTCTCCGAGGTCGATTGGTGGGGCATTCTTTTCTTGATCATGGCGGTGGGCTCACTCCAGCTTGTACTGGAGAAAGGACAGGAGCACGATTGGTTCGAAGACACCAGTATCATCATCTTCGCCGTCATGGCCGCTTCAGGTATATACATGTTCATCTGGCGTGAGCTGACAGCCGAAAACCCGGCCGTGGATTTACGCGTCTTAAAGGACAAAAACCTGGCCATCGGTACGGTACTATCGTTTATCCTGGGGTTTGGCCTTTACGGCTCGACGTTTGTCATCCCGCTGTTTACCCAAAACTCGCTGGGATGGACCGCCCTGCAATCGGGAAATATGCTGGTGCCAAGTTCGATCGCGACCGCGATGATGATGCCGATCGTGGGCAGGGCCATACAAGGCGGCTTTTCGCAGAAGTATCTCATTGCAGCAGGTTTTTCGGTGTTCTTCGGTTACAGCCTGTGGGCATACACGATTATTACACCGTTTACAGGCGAAGGTGACTTCTTCTGGATATTGATGTTGCGTGGCGTGGGCCTGGGCTTCCTGTTTGTGCCCACCACGACATTGGCGCTTTCGTCGCTAAAAGGAAAAGAGATTGGGCAGGGCGCCGCCTTCACCGGCATGGTGCGCCAGTTGGGGGGCTCGTTTGGCATCGCGCTGATCAGTACCTACATCAGCCGCCAGAATGTACAGCATCGCGCCGACCTCATCACCCACGTGTCGCCGTATGACCCCGCCGTTGCTCAGCGGATGTCGGGCCTGGAAAGCAACTTTATGTCGCACGGGGCCAGCGCGGGTGAAGCCGTGCAAATGGCAACCCGGGCGATGGAAGGCGCGGTCATGAAACAAGCGGCGCTGCTGACGTACATGGACGTGTTCCTCGGCATTGGGGTGTTCTTCCTGCTATGTGTGCCGTTCGTACTCATCCTGAAGCCTAACAAAGGCAAAGTAGACATGAGCCAGGCAGCACACTAATTTGAGATAGTTAACTACATACGACATCCGCGCACAGCGCAGGGCCGGGCTGGAGTTTTAGAGGGGTTTGCCTGGTCCTCGCGCTGTTCGCGGATGTTCGTATTTTTTTCTTTTATCTTTCGGCATGCTTAGATACTTCCTCCTTGCATGCTTGTTGTCGTCCACTCCGCTGGTGGCGCAGATCTACACACCGAAGTTTGATGTACAGGGTCACCGTGGTGCCCGCGGCCTGAAGCCCGAGAATACCATCCCTGCCTTCATCACCGCCCTGGACTCGGGCGTGATGACATTGGAAATGGACGTGGTCATTACCAAAGACCGCCAGGTGGTACTGTCGCACGAACCGTGGATGTCGTCGGAGATCTGCCTCGACACGACCGGCAACGTCTTTACAGCGAAGGATGAAAAGCGCTACGCTATTTACGACATGACCTATGCCCAGGTCGCACGCTTTGATTGCGGCTCGAAAGTCAACGAGCGGTTTCCCGAACAGCAGAAAATATCGGTTACCAAACCCTTGCTGCGCGATGTGTTGATTGCGGTGGAAGATCACATTAAAGGTGTGACGTTGTATGAAGTCGATTATAACATCGAGATCAAAAGCTCACCCGATGGCGATAAAAAACTTCACCCCACGGTGGAAGAATATTCCGACCTGGTCTATGACATGCTGGATGAATACATTCCGCTGGAGCGGGTGGTGATCCAGTCGTTCGACTTTCGGGTGCTACGCTACTGGCGTAAAAAGCATCCCGAGATCCGCCTGGCGGCGTTGGTGGAAAACGTAAAGTCAGTGGACGCCAACCTGGCCGACCTTGGGTTTAACCCGGCTGTTTACAGTCCGTACTTCAAATTGATCACCAAGGAGAAAGTGGACGTCCTGCACAAACGGAAGATCCGCGTCATTCCCTGGACCGTGAACGAGACATCGGACATGCTGTCGCTGAAGGGCATGGGCGTCGATGGATTTATTACGGATTACCCGGACCGGGCCCGGCGGTACAAGATGACATTGGGCATGAACGTACAGAAAAAGTAGCCATTCACACCGTCGAAAGAGGGGATTACCCGTATCAATAGCGTACTTAAAGCATACTAACAGCATCCTAAGGGTATGGAAAAGGTATGCTGCCTACAGTAGGCGAGCTTATACCAAAGCTACTACCATACCTATAGCATACTTATACCAAAGCTATGGTTGACTTATAGTAACCTTATAGTGAGTATAGTAAAATGAAAGTTGCGAATACGGTTGCTGGCAGGTGTTAGCGTCCAGCGAAGCGTACGGCGCACCTGCGTCAGCAGTCTCCCGACTGCCCAGCGGTAACAATCATAACCTGGGCAACCATACAACATCCCTGCCCGAAGCAGTCAGAAACAGCCTCGAGGCAAAGGCTACTTACTTACACGAATGAGCATGTCGTATCCCCGTCCCTTAGCACGGAGTAAACCCGGGCTATACTCGGGCTATACTCGGACTCAACACGGAGACATCCTCCTTTTACCTCCCCTCATGAGATACTGTCATAAAAGCCAGGAGGATCCCTAAGATTCGCAACGTGCACCGGGTAAGTTGTTTGGTCCCCGGCTATTCCGTATCCTTGCCCAAAATTTCCCTGCATGAAGAAATACGACGTTTATGGCATCGGCAACGCCATTGTGGATATTGTAACAGAAGTTGAATACGACTTTTTTGAAAAGAACGGTATCGAGAAGGGGGTCATGACCCTGGTGGATGAAAAACGCCAGGTAGAGCTGATGAAGGCCATTGACATGAAAAAAAGCAAGCTTACCGGGGGCGGCTCCGCGGGGAACACCGTAACGGCCATTAACCAGTTTGGTGGAAAGAGCTTCTATTCATGTCTGGTTGCCAATGACGAGCTGGGCAAGTTTTTCCTGGATGAGCTGAGCCGTAGCGGCGTAGATACGAATATGCGCCACGAGACCTGCCCTCCGGGCGACTCGGGTCGCTGCCTGGTAATGACCTCGCCCGATGCCTCACGCACCATGAACACTTTTCTGGGCGTAAGCTCACTGCTGTCACCGGCACACCTGGACGAAACCGCCATCAAAAACTCTTCGTACGTTTACCTGGAAGGCTACCTGGTACCCAGCCCGCAAGGCCTGGAAGCCCTGAAAGAAGCCAAGCGCATTGCCGAGCGTCACAAAGTGCCCGTTGCCCTGACGTTCTCCGACCCGAGCATGGTGAAATATTTCTCACAACAAATGACTGAGGTCGTGGGCGCCAGCGTAGACCTGTTGTTCTGCAACGACGAGGAGGCGATGATCTTTACCGGCACCAGTTCTGTAAACGAAGCACGCGAAAAACTGCGCGGTGTGGCCAAACGGTTTGTGATTACCCTGGGAGCCAACGGCGCCCTGATCTTTGACGGCGATACATTTATTCAAATCGAACCGTACAAAGTGACGGCTGTCGATACGAACGGCGCAGGCGACATGTTCGCGGGAGCCTTTTTATATGCTATTACGCATGGCCACAGCTATGCGGAGGCAGGTAAGCTGGCATCGCTGGCGTCATCGCGTGTGGTGTCGCAATGGGGCCCTCGCCTGGAGGAGGCCCAGGCCCAAAAGGTCTTACAAGAATTGACAGCGTAAACTGCCCCGGGAATTGTAGAACAGCCTTTTTGGGCTTGAATTACAGGTTGAGGCATAAATCGCGGTGGCGAGTTGTAAATTTGACAAATAGTGGCCATCTTTGCAGCCCTTAAAAAAGTAAGGTAAAAACGGATATACTATGAAACGTACATATCAGCCTTCCCGCAGAAAGAGAAAGAACAAGCACGGTTTCCGTGATAGAATGGCGTCTGCCAATGGTCGTCGTGTATTGGCTTCACGCCGCCGGAAAGGTCGTAAGAAACTGACTGTTTCTGACGAGAAGACATTGAAGCATAAATAATCGCTTTTGGGGTCAGTAAACTCCCTGGGAGAGATTGAGTAATTTGATCTCATGGGGAAATTTACATTCCGGAAGGAAGAACGGCTCTCGAAAGAAAAACAGATACAGGAACTCTTCGACAAGGGTTCCTCTTTTTATTTGTTCCCGTTCAAGGTATTGTTTTTGCCACAGGCCGACCCGGCAAGCCCGGTGCACCAGGTCCTGATCTCTGTCTCCAAGCGCAATTTTAAACGGGCGGTTGACCGCAACCTCATTAAACGCCGCATGCGCGAGGCCTACCGGCTGCAGCAGCAACTCTTGCCGGCAGCGCCCCGGTTATCCGTGGCCTTTATTTATACGCACAAGCAACCGCTGCTATCAGCCGAGTTGCAGGGAAAAATGCGGCAAACGTTGGTAAAACTGGGCAAAATGGCTCTTTCCCCGCCCTAGCGAGAAGAGGTTGCCGCGACACCCATCCTTGCGTATATTTAAAAGATGATTCACCCGGCAAGCCGGCCGGGCTTGGGCTAGCAGCCAGTACAATTTCAGATATTACCGATTATGTGGAGAAGATATTCGTGGTTGATCCTGCTTACGACGGCCGTGATGGCGCTGGTCGCCTTCCGCAAGCCCGCCGAGCGTTACTTTGATGTTGCCAAAAGCCTGGATATTTTTGCCACCCTCTTCAAAGAGGTCAACGCCTACTATGTTGATGAGGTAGAGCCTCAAAAGCTGATCCGCAAAGGCATCGACGGCATGCTCGAGTCGCTGGATCCATACACCGACTACATCCCCGAAGACGAAATCGAATCGTTCCGCATCTCCACCACCGGCCAATACGGCGGCGTGGGCGCGTTGATCGGCATTATTAATAAAAGAACAATCATCACTTTTCCCTATAAAGATTTTCCCGCCTACCTCGCCGGCGTGAAAGTGGGCGACGAGATCGTTTCCGTCGACGGCCACCTGGTAAAAGGCAAAACAACGTCTGAGGTAAGCGCATGGATGAAAGGCAAGCCCAAAACCGAAGTAGAAATTCGCGTGCACCGCTATGGCCTGAAAGACGACCTGGTATTTAAGATTCGCCGTGAAAAAATTGCCGTCAGCAACCTGGCCTATACCGGCATGCTGGAACCCAGCATCGGGTACATCCGCCTGGATGACTTTACGCCGGGCGCCGGCCGTGAGGTAGGGGAGGCGTTGACCGCCCTCAAGGCACAGGGTGCCAAAAAGATTATTCTCGACCTGCGCGAGAACCCCGGTGGCTTATTGCATGAAGCGGTCAATATCGTCAACCTCTTTGTCCCCCGTGGACAGGAAGTGGTGTCCACCAAAGGCAAAGTGGAAGACTGGAACAAAACCTACCGCACACTCAATAATCCCCTGGATACGGAAATACCCATGGTGGTACTGGTAAGCGACGGCAGCGCCTCGGCATCCGAGATCGTGGCCGGTTCATTACAGGACTACGACCGCGCCGTACTGATCGGCAAAAAAACCTTTGGCAAAGGCCTGGTGCAAACCACACGCCCGCTGACCTACAACGCCCAGCTGAAAGTGACGACCGCCAAGTATTACATCCCCAGCGGCCGTTGCATCCAGGCGCTGGACTACACCCACCGCAAAGACGACGGCACCGTAGCGCGTGTAGCCGACTCGCTGAAGCGCGAGTTCACCACCCGCAATGGACGCAAAGTATACGACGGCGCGGGACTCGACCCGGACGTGGAGGTAGAATTCGACCCCCTTGGGCGTGTAACCGCCGCGTTGATCAACTCGGGGCTGGTCTTTGAATTTGCGTCACGGTATTGCGCGTACAACCCGCACATGCCCGACCTGAAAACATTCCGATTGTCGGAAAATGATTATGCCCAGTTTTCGGCTCTGTTAAATGAGTTTAAGTTTGTCTACGACATGCCGCTGGAAGAAAATGCGAAACACCTGGCCGAAACCGCCCGGAAGGAACGCTACTTCAGTGAGCTGGAAGGACCGTTAACGACGCTACGCGCCAAGATCGAGACCGGCAAAAAATCCGATCTTGTTCGCTTTAAAAAAGAAATTATGCAGGTGCTGGAAGAGCAGATTGCTTTTCACTACACTCAAAACGAGGGGCAGGCACTAAATGCGCTGCCACGTGACAAGGCGGTACTGGAAGCGCAAAAGCTTCTGAACAATCCGGCGGCCTACCAGAAAATTCTTTCTCCGAAGTAATGTCGATCATTCTTAGTCTTGAAACTTCTACCCATGTATGCTCGGTGGCGCTGCATGCAGACGGCACGTTGCTAGCCTCGGCGGTGACGTATCGCGAGCAGTCGCACGCCTCGAAGCTGGCCGTACTCATAGACCAGGTATTGCAGCTGGCCGATGTCACAATGGCCCAGCTCAGTGCGGTGGCGGTCTCCTCCGGTCCGGGCTCCTACACCGGACTTCGCATCGGTACGTCTACTGCGAAAGGCCTGTGTTATGCGCTCAACATTCCGCTGATCGGGGTGGGGGCATTGGACTCGTTGGCGTGGGCGGCAGGACCGTTCAATACGTTGCAGGCCTTGCTTTGTCCGATGATTGATGCGCGCCGCATGGAGGTGTACTGTCAATTACTGGATGCGCAATACGGTATAGTCGGTCCCGTCGAAGCCAAAGTGATTGATACAGAAAGCTTTCGCGAGGCACTGGAAGCAGGTCCGGTATTGTTTTTTGGAAATGGCGCCGCCAAATGTCAAGGAGTGATCCAACATAAAAATGCTTTTTTCCTGGCGGATGTTCACCCTACTGCCGATACGGTCGGCAAACTGGCGTGGGAAAAGTTTCAGCGAAACGGAACCGAAGACCTGGTGACCTTCGAGCCGTTCTACCTGAAAGAATTTATGATCAAAACGCCGGTGAAACAGGAAGTTGCCGCGGAGGCGAACAAAACGGTGTGATGTTGATGTTTTAACAACGCTATGGAAGCACAAGAACAAATTGTAAACCGCGTCGCCAACAGCGGCCTGATTACCTTCGACTTAGAAGAATATTATCAGCCCGGCCCGCGCGCGCTCATCGACATAAAAGATCAGCTCTTTCAGGGACTTATCCTGAAGGAAAAGGATTTCCGTGATTACATCAAAACGCACGATTGGAAACAATATGAAGGCGCATATGTAGCCGTCACGTGTTCTGTCGATGCGATTGTGCCGACATGGGCGTATATGTTGTTAGCCATTGCTTTAGAACCCTATGCGAAGCACGTATTTTTTGGTTCAGTAGAAGCACTGGAAGTATCGTTGTACCAGGAGCGTCTGGCGCAAATCGATTGGCAGGTTTTTAAAGATGCAAAAGTCGTGATAAAAGGCTGCAGTAAAGTGGCTGTTCCCATTGCGGCATACGTGGAGGCGACCAACAAATTGAGACCGTTTGCGGCGAGTTTAATGTTTGGGGAGCCGTGTAGTACAGTTCCACTCTACAAGCGACCAAAAAATTGAAAAAATTTACTGGAGTGTAACTTCTTTACAATCAGACTTTAGCCGTTGTCGGAAGTGTATTGTGGATAAAATCTCAGCACCATGTTTTGCATCTTATCAAACCTGGACTACATTTGCATCCCCAATCGCTAGAAGAGCGGCGGGGATGCGGAAAGCGAGAGCTGATAAAGCAGAAGAATGGACT
>NZ_JAHESE010000139.1 GCF_018598175.1 Dawidia cretensis | reverse complement strand
GTTTTACGAAGGTCGTCATCATTGAAGGTAGTATATACCCCGGGAACAAGCACGACGCCGTCGTTACCATCGCGGGTTCCGCCATAAATAGCCCTTTGATCAAAATAAAAGAAGTCGGCGGGAAAAGGCGGTGCATTATTCGACGTTTGCGTGTTGTACGTAATGGCAAACAACACTTCCTTCGAATTATGGTTGTCGTGCTTGAATTGATGCGTAATGTTGGGAGCGAGCTCCATCGCACCGTTCTGACCACCGGCCGAGCTGCTGATAAGCTTATCGGCAGCCGCGATACAGTCGTCCCAGCGCGCGGTACCCGTCCATTTTTCGGCATTGAGGTATAATTCTACCAGCATGGCATACCCGCCGGCTTGCGAC
>NZ_JAHESE010000138.1 GCF_018598175.1 Dawidia cretensis | reverse complement strand
CTATAAAACCCTGCAGGTTAGCCAGCAGCTCATTCGCTTTTTCCTCGATTGCCGCGGCCTCACCCACAAACGTCGAAATCTCCGCGACCACGACACCCAGAACCGCCAACAGCGACACGAGCAGGATTAGAATGCACACCGTGGTAGCAAGTGGCCGCGACAGCCCTTTGGAATCAAGCCAGCGACACACGGGCGCCATCAACATGGCGAGCAGCGCCGCAAACAGCACGGGAATCAGTACCACCTTGCCATAAAACAATACGACGGTCGTTAGAATAGCGAGCAACAGGTATTGATTAATGCGGGAAATGATCTCTTTCATACAGGCTGGGTTGTGGAGAGATCGATACAAAAATTGCACCGCGGGCGGTTGTAGAG
>NZ_JAHESE010000136.1 GCF_018598175.1 Dawidia cretensis | reverse complement strand
ACTTCCACGACGGCGTCGGATACCGGTTGCCCTTCTTCGTCGATTACGTGGGGTTTAAACCGAAATGTGCGGGCGAGCGCCGACAGCGTGCCGAGGTCGAAGTTGCCGACGGAGTCGGGCCGCGGCAACGACAGCACGTTCCGCTGCAGCAGGAAATCTGGGTGGTTGATATATACCTTTATTTTGTCGCCCAGAGCGGGATTGTAAAAGGCAGTATTGATAAACGAGATGTTAAAAACCCCTTCCCCGTCCGTTACGGTCGATGTCAGCAGCGACTCTCCGCCAGAGGGATGGACGGCGTAGACTTTGACAGGTACACGTTGGAGCGGGTAGGGGTTATTTCCTATTTCCACCAGATCGGCGACACGATCCACCAGGCTGGCTGCGGCGCTTAAGGG
>NZ_JAHESE010000135.1 GCF_018598175.1 Dawidia cretensis | reverse complement strand
ATATATACCCGATCGCGCTCGGCGGGCGTGGCGGTGTCGTCCAGGAAACGACGCACCAGGTCTTCCATCGATATATTTTCCATAAACGCAGGACTTCTCCAGGTGCCCTGTAAACCTCGTTTTTTGCTTACAATGCGGTCGTTATAAATTTCTAATGCAGATGAGATACACCTCTACACCCAACGATCAGGGATATGATCCTGTAGTGCACACCGTTCGGCCTCAGCCTGTTCTTCATCAATAACACAGGCAAAATGTAACTATTTTCCGACATTTCAAACGTAGTATATATATAAATATACGGGAAATGTAGCCTGCATTTCCCCGTTAACGGATAGGATACGGGATCGCGCATGTGCGCAACATTAATATTGCCGGCAACCACTGTGCAACACCACCCC
>NZ_JAHESE010000134.1 GCF_018598175.1 Dawidia cretensis | reverse complement strand
GTTTAAAAAAGGACCGTTATGGGACGCGTTGTGATTGCCATTAAGAATCACATTGATCAATGAAAAATTGCGATGATTATTGACAACGGGACGCTCTTGCGGAGCGTCGGGCACATCAGAGTCTTCTTTTTTCATAACCCTTAGTATAATTCAGCCTATCAAATTACGATCGACGAACGCAAGCACCGCAAAAGAGCTATCTGTGAAGATGATTACATCGTCATATATTCAAGAGACAGAAACACAGGGAAAGTATAATAGCTTATACAGAAAATTTCTAAATAACTAAACAACGACATTCCTTTACAGGAACCGCAACCGGCAAATCTTTATATAGATCAAAATAATATTACGCGGCGGAGTCCACCGCAAAAACAATACGCGCCCCATTCTGCGCATCAACAA
>NZ_JAHESE010000133.1 GCF_018598175.1 Dawidia cretensis | reverse complement strand
TGCCAGCTGTGGTGCCACCTCCTGTGTTGTATGCGTGACGTAGCGCAGGTCGAGCGACGTATTGCCGTCCGCATGGGGGACGGCGATGGCCGGCTCGGCCAGATTACGCGAACCTGCCGGCGTATAGGCCGCGGCCAGTACACCCGTATACTCGGCTGTCTGGCGATAGGCTTGCGGCACTTGCGCGTAGCCTGCCGCGTCGGCGAGCCTCTCGCCATAGTACAGGATCTGAAGGTTTTTCTTGTCGTCGGCCTGCAGTACCAGGGCGGTGCTACGGGTCTCCAGCGGAATGGTTTGGCCGATCGCCTGCATACCGGGGTATGCGGTGCCGGCCCAGGCGGCTATGAGCCAGGCAGCCAGGGTCTTGCGTGTACAGGTTGTTATCATTCGAACTAATTATAAAATAAATCTACCGATC
>NZ_JAHESE010000132.1 GCF_018598175.1 Dawidia cretensis | reverse complement strand
TTCTTAAAGGCTTCGCGCCGCATGGTTAAATACTGTTGTGTATTGAGCAGGTCCATCATGTGCGGCACCTCGTTAAACCCGGTATACACATTCATGTCCACCTGAGTCTCACCTTTCGTTACCCGCCGCGTGGTAATCAACACCACGCCGTTCGCCCCCAGTGCTCCATAAATCGCCGTGGCATCAGCATCTTTCAGCACGTCGATGCGCTCGATGGCGTTGGGATTGATCGTTGACAACGGGCTCGCGGCCACGCCGAGGATCGACCCGCTTACCAAGGCCGAATTGTACGGTGCCGAGGGAAAAGGCACACCGTCAATAATGTATAACGGCATGTTGTATTCGTCGCGGAAATTGTTCCGCCCGCGCACGGCGATGTTATACCCCGAGCCAGGAATACCCGACACCTGCTGTATAT
>NZ_JAHESE010000131.1 GCF_018598175.1 Dawidia cretensis | reverse complement strand
TTTCTCGATACTAAAAGACGCCAGCGCCACAGCCTTATACGGTGCACGCGGTGCGAATGGTGTGATCCTCGTTACGACCAAACAGGGCAAAGAAGGCACCGCCAAGATAAATTTCCGGTTGGAGAATTCATTCTCGCAGTCGGCCCGTACGTTGGAGCTAGCCGATCCCATCACCTACATGAATTTATATAACGAGGGTGTGACCACGCGCAACCCGCTGCAAAGCCCGGAGTTCGATCATAATAAGATCATCAACACCCAGGCGACGTTGAACGGTGCGCCCGGAAGCAACCCGTATGTATACCCGGCCGTGGACTGGCTCAAACTGCTCTTTAAAAAACGCACGTCGACGCAACGTGCCAACCTCAGCGTAAGCGGAGGGGGCGGCGTCGCCCGGTATTATATCGGTACATCGTATAA
>NZ_JAHESE010000130.1 GCF_018598175.1 Dawidia cretensis | reverse complement strand
CAGGTATACATGGCGGGTGTGCGGCTCAAAATGCGCC
This sequence comes from Dawidia cretensis, assembly GCF_018598175.1. Taxonomy (GTDB): domain Bacteria; phylum Bacteroidota; class Bacteroidia; order Cytophagales; family Cyclobacteriaceae; genus Ohtaekwangia; species Ohtaekwangia cretensis. The sequence continues at coordinate 387 of NZ_JAHESE010000130.1, read as the reverse complement.
GGGTATTGCAATACGCTGTGCGGCTGCAGCACGACCGAGCTGCCGTCCTCCAGCACAATGGTCTTGGCCAGGTCGCTGTCATTGCTGCGCCGCTCCAATCCCGCCGGTACCTGTACGACAACCTCGGCGGGCGCAGCATCAAACGGCGCCCGCCACAACAACCAAACCCCGCCAAACAGCACCAGCAGAACCGCGGCCTTGCTATACCAGTGCTGCCACGGCCGCAGCGGCACCGGCTGCTCGTCGGGCAGTGCCAGCGTCGTCGTAATTTTATTGCACCCCTCCTGCGTCCTGTCACTTATTAAACACTGACGCAGCCCACCAAATTGGGAGTGTTGATAACGGTTGTCGCCGTAATCTTAAAAAAAAAGTGGGGGGGGGGGGGGG
>NZ_JAHESE010000012.1 GCF_018598175.1 Dawidia cretensis | reverse complement strand
GTATTCGGTCACGCTCCTGCCCGCGGTCAGCAAATGGAAGACCACTATTTCGGCTCGATCCCTTCACGCATCTACACGTTCATGAAGGACTTCGAGATCGAATCCTGGAAACTGGGTATCCCCGTACGCACCCGTCACAACGAGGTGGCTCCCAGCCAGTTCGAAGTGGCCCCGCTGTTCGAGGAAGTAAACGTGGCCAACGACCACAACCAATTGATGATGGACGTGATGGCGCGCGTAGGCGACCGCCACGACCTGCGCATTCTCTTCCACGAAAAGCCTTTCGCTGGCATCAACGGTAGCGGCAAGCACAACAACTGGTCCCTGATCACCGACACCGGTGTGAACCTGTACGCCCCGACCAGCAGCGCCCGCGACAACCTGATGTTCCTCACCTTCTTCGTGACTACCGTGAAGGCAGTACACGTACACGCCGACCTGCTGCGCGCCAGCATTGCGACGGCGGGTAACGACTTCCGCCTCGGTGCCAACGAAGCACCTCCGGCGATTATGTCGACCTTCATCGGTTCGCAAATGTCGGCCGTACTCGACGAGCTCGAAAAGAACGGTAACGTGAAAATCGAGAAGGGTGACAACATGTACATGAAACTGGGTATCGACCAGATCCCCGAGATCATCCTCGACGCAACCGACCGTAACCGTACGTCGCCATTCGCATTTACCGGTAACAAATTCGAATTCCGTGCCGTGGGCAGCAGCGACAACTGCGCGATCCCCATGACCGCCCTGAACACCATCGTGGCCGAACAGCTCGACCAGTTCTACACGGCGGTGAACAAGGAGATCGAAAAAGGAGAAGAAAAACGCCTCGCGATCGTAAACGTACTGCGTCAATACATCAAAGAATCAAAAGCCATTCGCTTTGAAGGCGACGGCTACTCTGACGAGTGGGTGAAAGAAGCCGCAAAACGTGGTCTGAGCAACGTTCAGAACACGCCGCGCGCCCTGGATTTTTACCTGACGAAGCAGTCCCTGGCCCTCTTCGAAAAACACGGCGTAATGTCACACAGAGAGACAGAAGCCCGCGTAGAGATCCGCCTCGAGAACTACATGAAACGCGTACAAATCGAAGCGCGTGTGATCGGTGACCTGGCGATGAACCACATCGTACCGACCGCCATTGCATACCAAACCAAGCTGATTGAAAACGCGAACGGTCTGAAAGGCCTGGGCGTAGACAACACCGCCGTGGTACAAACCATCAGGGAAATCTCCGGTCACATCGATACGATCAAAAACAACGTACGAGCCATGATCGAAGAGCGCAAGCGCATCAACAAAGAAACCGACGCTCACAAGCGCGCCATCGGTTACTGCGATGACATCAAAGAAAAATACTTTGAGACCATCCGCGACGCCGTCGACAAGCTCGAGCTGCTGGTAGACAACGAAGACTGGCCGCTGGTAAAATACCGCGAGCTCCTCTTCCTACGCTAATTCCGCATACAGTATCTGCAAATAAAAGAACCCCGGCTTTTGGCCGGGGTTCTTTTATTACAGTTTACAGTGTATCTGGTTCAAGTCTTCCGACCGAAGGGAGGGCGACTTGGACCTACCCCAATGGCAGTCTTCAGACTGCCAAGGTGGTCACATCGTGGGTGAATGGTTATCGCAGCACAACCTACTGCATATTCAAAATCTTCTTATACTGAGCACTGGCATGAAGCACCTCTACAGCCTTCTTCACGTCATCATCATACTTAAACCCAGCCTCAATGCTCCCCTTCTCCAAATGATACCGTGATACAACATCTTCTTCCAGCAGCATCTTAATCTCATCCTTATACATCATCAGCTCGTTCTTCTTACTCTCCGCAATCCGCGCCTGAATCTGATCCAACTGAGCCTTCAGTTCCGTATAGTATTTTTCCTTCTTCGCCTCTTCCGCAAACTGCTGCAGCTCATACTCCAGATACGACTTATACTGATAATTCTTATCCTTCATCCAAACAACAAATTCCTTATAGTCCTCGTCGCTCAGTGTAAACGTCCGCGGATCTACCGCCTGCGGATGCTTCAGCACATACTGCGTAGCGAAGTTAAACAGCAGCCCCCGCTCAAACAGCATTTGCGTCAGCATATGCGCTTCAGGAGATTCCGTCTTAATATCCGGATCAATACCGCCACCATCATATACTACACGACCCGCAGAGGTCTTAAAAGCCTTCTTCAAAGAATCAGGAATCGAACCCACACTACCATCTTCACGACGATGTGTATAATCCAGCACCTGTATGCAACGACCGGTAGGCGTATAATACTTCGCAGTCGTAACCTTCAACTGCGAATTGTAAGAAAGCGGGCGGCTCACTTGCACAAGCCCTTTGCCATACGACTTCTCGCCAATGATCACCCCGCGGTCATAATCTTGCAACGTACCGGCTACAATCTCCGAAGCCGAAGCGCTCCCGCGATTGATCAGTACACTCACCGGTATCTCCGTATCTACCGGTGCGTTAAGCGTTTCATAGTTTAGGTTGTTCTCCGGTATTTTGCCTTTGGTGCTCACCACCAGCTTGCCCTTTGGCAGGAAGATGTTGGTGATATTCACCGCTTCGATCAAAAGCCCGCCCGGGTTGCCGCGCAGGTCGAGGATGACACTTTTTGCACCCAGCTCTTTGAGGGAGATCAACGCGATCTTCACTTCTTTCGCGGCATCGGGCGTAAAGTCGGAAAGTTGAATATAGGCGACATCCGTGCCCACCATGCCGTAATACGGCACGTTGTTGACCTTGATCTTCTCGCGCTTAAACTGCAGCGTGAGGGGTTGCTCCGCGCCGGCACGTTTAACGGTCAGCGTTACCGGCGTACCTACCTGACCTTTCATCAGGTGGCTGGATTGCTCGCGGGATAGCTTCGCCAGCTCGGCATCGTCAATCTTGAGAATCTCATCGCCAATGCGCAGTCCACCTTTCTGGGCGCCGAAGCCTTCCATGATCATGGTCACGACGGTGCGGTTGTTGATCTCGCGGGTAATGGCGCCGATGCCACCGTACTGGCCGGTGTTGATGGTGCGGAAGTCTTCCACCTCATCTTCCGGAATATAATTGGTATAAGGGTCGAGCGAGTTCAGCATGGCGTCAATGCCCGTGCGTACCAGCTTGTTGGGGTTGACATCGTCTACGTATAACGCGTTGACCTCCTTGAACAGCGTCGCGAAAATGTCGAGGTTCTTGGCTATTTCGAAATACCGCTCGGCAGGCTTGCTGGCGGCCAGCAGGATCACGGTAATCAGCAGGGCGGAGGCTGGGAGGATTTTTTTCTTGATGTTCATGCACGATACGGTCTACGCAGAATGGGCCTGGCAAGGCATCTTTCAGCTTGGGAAATTCATGATTTAAACGCTAAAATCATTCCCGATGTATGTTATTCTTTCTTCTTTTCCAAAACCCGCCGAATTCGTTTCCAAAGCCTGTCTGCGTGGATTTTGCACACGTAATAACGCCGCGGTTTTTTACCTCTTTTTTACTTCCAGGCATTGCGCAAAAACCGCAGCCAGTTGCCGTGCAGAATCTTTTCGATGTCGGCCTGGCTATACCCCCGCTTGGCGAGCAAGGCCGGCAGCTTCTGCAGGTCGGCAATCGTCTCGATGTCGTAGGGACTTTGCTCGCGGCCAAAAGCCCCGTCAAGGTCCGAGCCAATGGCGATGTGATCGGCATTGCCGGCGAGCTGACAGATATGATCCATGTGGTCGATGAGCTTCTCCAGGCCGCAATCCATGCTCAGCGGCGTTGATACATTGCGGATCCATTCCGGCACCATCATCCACGTATCCATCACACCGCCGATCACGGCACCACGGCGGATGAGCGCGCGCAGCTGCTCGTCGCTGAACTGGCGGTTGTGGTCTACCAGGGCGCGGGTGTTATTGTGGCTGGCCCAGACGTGTCCGTGAAAGTGATCCATCGCTTCCCAGAAGCTGTCATCACAAAGGTGTGTGGCGTCGAGTATAATATTCAGTCGCTCCATTTCGGCGAGCAGCGCACGCCCGGCGTTGCCTATACCGCCCGTTGCATTCGTACCCTGGGCATAGCGTCCCGGACCGTAATGGCCAGGCCCCACGGCGCGCAGACCGTACGCATGGGCACGCTCCAGGTGTTGTACCGTCACGAGCGAGTCGGCGCCCTCCAGGCTTAGGATGTAACCGATGGGCTTCTTGTCGTTGGGTGTACCGTCGTTCCACCACGCGACATGTTTGTCGAGGCCCGCCAGGTCGGTGATCTGCACCAGCTCGCCCGCTTCCTCCATCGCTTTATACCAGGCCAGCTGGGCTTGTGTTTGCGCCCAGGCCTGTTCCGGCGAATGCCACCCCGGCAATGAATTATCGGGTGCTACATAGCGGGCGATCTGCGTGGCCACGACCAGGCCGATATTGCCCTTGCGCAGCGCGGGAAAACAAACCACACCGTTGCCGCGATCGGGCTTGTCGGTCATGCCTTGCTCGCGTGCGCGGATCACGTCGATCGGTGTGCGGTAGTCGCGGTTCCATTCCATGGCGTTCATCGCCAGGTCGAGGTGTGCATCAATGATAAACATACGTGTTGTGTCTTTATACCGTCAGGTACCGGTCGCGGGCATGTGTATACCAAAACTGGTTCCACTGTCCGTCTTCGACGATGGCTGCTCGGTCGTGTAATGCTACTGTAGGACAAATATGGTGTGGCACGCCGTACAGAATGTCGCCCACCTGGTAACGATGGCCGGCGCCGGCGCGCAAGATCAGGTGCTCTTCGCTATGCCCTTCGGGCACCAGCTCGGGCGCATTCAGAAAATATACCCGATTGTTCAGGGCGCTCTCCGAGGCGATGGACTTATGCCCCAGGTCGACGCAAATCGTATCGGCGGTAGGCAACGACACAACCCGGCTCACCACAAGTGCGGCAAACAAAAACGGCTGTTCCTGTAAAATGCTTTGGTAACCTTTGTCCCAATAGACAAACGTACCGGGGCTGCATTCTACATCCGGACGTTGGGCATGTATCGGGAAGGTGGGTGTACCGCCTGCAATGATGCGCGGGGTAATGCTTGTCTCACCAATAATGGTATCGCGCAGCGCGGCCACGGCAGCAAAGGCGTCGTTACACTTCGCTGTGCGCACCGCCAGGTCCGTGTCGCGCAGATGGCCGTCGTACGCGTGAAGGCCCGCGACTACGATGCCGGGAAGGTCCAACAAAGCGGTATATAAAGCGAAGGCTTCCCCCGGTAACACACCGGTACGGTTCATGCCGACGTTCAGGTCAATATACAGACTGATGGTTAAAGAGGCCCGCTGAAAGACATGGGAGAGATGCTGACCGGCCGTCAGGTTGTCGACCAGGCAGGAGAATGTCGTCTGCGAAAACCTGGCGACCAGCGTTGCCAGGCGCTCCGCTTTGGGTCCCACGGGTTGGTAGGCTAGCAGTACGTCGGGTGCCCCGGCCGTTGCCAGCATTTCGGCCTCGGCAATGGTCGCGCATTTAAACTTGCGAATGCCGGCCTCCAGGAGCATGGCCGTTACCTCGGGCGACTTGCTGGTTTTCATGTGCGGCCGCAAGTTGTCGACGTTCGCTACGAGGGTCTTCAGTATGCGAATATTCTCGCGTACGCGTTCGGGGTATATCACCAACGCCGGGGTATCCAGCGTCTCAGCGTTCACGATCGGGTACCACTCAACGAAATTCATTGCCGCCGTCGTTGGTAAGCTCGAACATCGCTTCGATCTCGACAGGAATGTTGTCGGGCAGTGTGCCCATGCCTACCGCGCTGCGTACGCCGATGCCCATCTCGTCACCCCATACCGAGGCAAACAATTCGCTGCAGCCGTTGATTACAAAGGGATGGCGCTCAAACTCCGACACCGCGTTGACCATGCCCAATACTTTCACCACACGCTTGATCTTATTGAAGCTGCCGAGGTTGGCTTTCAACGTGGCCAGAATGGCGAGGCCCACTTGCCGGGCGGCGAGCTTGCCTTCTTCCATGGTCATGTCTTTGCCAATGCGACCGATGATGAGGGTGCCATCGTCTTTCACCGTACCGTGACCGGATACATAAGCCATGTTGCCAACGATCAGGAACGGTTTATATACGCCAATGGGTTTGGGCGCGGGAGGAAGTTTTAGACCCAGCTTCTCAAAGCGCTGGTCGGGAGTGAGTGATTGCATGAGCGTATCGTTTTAAGCCTGAAATTCAGGCAAAAGATAAGCAATCGCCCGTCACACCAACAATCCTACGATCGAAAAGAAGTGGGCGGCACTGCCCGCCAGCACAAACAGGTGCCAGATGCCGTGAAAGTATCGAATGTTGTCACGCACAAAGAAGAGTGTGCCCGCGGTATAAAACACGCCGCCCAGCAATAAGAAAATAAAGCTCTGTGTCGATAGGGTATCGTACAGCGGTTTCACCGCCAGCATGCCCATCCAACCCATGACCACATAGAGGATGGTCGACAACATCTCCTTCTTGCCGGTATAGAACGCCTTGAGCACAACACCGAAAATGGCACAGCCCCAGATTACACCAAAGATCGTCCAGCCAACCCAGCCATGTAGCGCCGTGAGACAGAACGGTGTATAGGTGCCCGCAATGAGCAGGTAGATGGACATATGGTCAAACTTCCGGAACAGAAACTTGGCCCGGTCGTGTGTCAGACTGTGATACAGGGTGGAGGCGATATATAATAGCAGCAGGGTGGCGCCAAAAATGGAAAAGCTCACCACGTGCCAGGCCGTACCCTTTACGGCGGCAACGATGATCAAAAAGACCAGGGCAACAGCGGCCAGTACGGCGCCGAGCCCATGGGTAATGGCATTCGCAATTTCCTCTCCTTTCGTCTGAATCCCTTTCATGGCGATGCAAAAATTAAGTCTATGATGGACAAACGCCGCGGTGCGGCAAAAAGTCCACACAGTCGCCAAATTTATTACAGAATCGCCTGCAAAATCATGACGCCGATCAGTCCGCACACAGAAACAATCGTTTCCATGAGTGACCACGAACGGATTGTCTCGCGAATCGTGAGATTAAAATATTCTTTGAAAAGCCAGAAGCCCGTGTCGTTGACATGCGAGAACATCAGGCTACCGGCACCGACCGAGATCACCATCAGGTTCGGATCGACATGCAACGTCCCCATCAGGGGGGCGAGCACGCCAGCAGCGGTCAACCCGGCAACCGTAGCCGAACCGACGCACACCCGAATCACACTGGCAATGCCCCAGCCCAACACGAGCGGATGAATGTCCAGCGCGCCCAGCATTCCGGCAATCTCATCACTCACACCGCTTGCCATCAGAATCTGTTTGAGCGCCCCCGCGCCGCTCGTGATCATCAGGATCATGGCGACATCTTTAACGGCATCGCCATACACATCCATAATGCGCGTCATCGTCATCTTTTGGCCCAGGCCCAGGGTGAATGTGGCTACCCCCAGTGAAATGAGCATGACCATGGAAGGATCGGCAATGAAGGCCACCACGGGGTCCTTCGCGGCAGAAGGTTCGATGGCGGCAATGAGCGATGTGAGGCCCAGCAGAATGACCGGTAGCAGCGAGGTAAAGATGCTCGTAAAGAGTCCGGGCAATTTGTCTTCCGGTAGCGGCGCGGCGTGAGCGATCTTGCTGAAAGGAGGATTGATATTCCGTAAGGTACGTACGAAGACGGGGCCGGCCAGGATCAACGTGGGAATGGCAATGATAATCCCATAGATCAGGGTCGTGCTGATGTCGGCATTAAACTGCGCCGCCAGGGCGGTAGGCGAGGGGTGCGGCGGCAGAAAGCCGTGCGTAACCGACAGCGAAGCGATCATGGGCAAGCCGATATATACCGCCGGCAGCTTATAGCGATAGGCAACAGAGAAGATCAGCGGCACGACAAGCATAAACCCCACGTTGTAAAACAACGGTATGCCGATCATAAAGCCCGTGGCCATCAACGCCCACAGCACGTTCTTTTCGCCAAACAAGCGTACCATCGACGAAGCGATCTGTTGCGCCGCCCCGCTTTCTGCCACGAGCTTACCCAGCATGGCTCCGCCCACGATAATAACGAGCAAGCCGCCCAGCATATCGCCAATGCCTTTTTGCACAGCACCGGCGACCATCGCGGGAGGCATCTTGAGCAATAAGCCCGCGAGAATGGAAATAATCAGGAAAGAGAGAAACGCATTGACCTTGCACAGCGAGATCAGCACCACCAGCAAGGCGATGCAAAAGAAGATAATGATCAGCGACATCGTTCGGTAACCTTGGGTTTAGGGTGATGGTTATGCAAACGAAATCTACAGAAAAAAGCAGAAAGTCGTCAAACCATCTATCCTGCCAGACGGCCTCCGGACGTGCTGACCTTAGAACTTATCCGGTATCTGGATGATCCGCAGCACGATCTCGTGCGGGTCGCCGTCTTTGTCCAGCAGACTGAACTTCACCATCGGGTTGTCGCGGCGGATGTTGCTTTCAACGTGAATCACCTGGTTGTCCTGCAGGTGTTTTTCCAGTTCCTTTTGGAGTATGTAGAGCGCGTTGGCGAAATCGACTTCAAGAGGACTGGGGTTGTAGGAGGAGGTCTTCATGCTGGGGGTTTAGAGGGTTACCACCGTATCAGGGCCGAAGCCCACGTAAAGCCGCTGCCAAACGCAGCTAAACAAATTAAGTCATTTTCTTTGATTTTACCTTCGGCCCAGGCCTCGCTCAACGCAATCGGGATGGACGCGGCAGTAGTATTGCCGTAGCGCATAATGTTGTTGTACACCTGCGCGTCACTCAGTTCCAGCTTCTCCTGGATGTATTGGCTGATGCGCAGGTTGGCCTGGTGCGGCACCAGGAGGTTAATATCTTCTTTGCGCAGGCTGTTGGCCTCCAGCGCCTCCTGGATCACTTCCATAAAACGCACTACCGCGTGTTTAAACACCTGGTTGCCGTTCATCACCACCTTAAATGTAGTGGTGTCCAGGATCTGGTCTGGCTGACGTTCCGAGTGGGGTCTGCTGCTGCCCGGATCTTTGATGTATAGCTCTTCCGCAAAGCGGCCGTCGGAATGCAAATGAGTAGAAAGCACGCCGGGTTTGTCCGATGCCTGTAAAATTACGGCGCCCGCACCGTCGCCGAAGATCACCGCGGTATTGCGCCCGCGGGTAGAGATGTCCAGGGCTGTTGATTGGATCTCGGCGCCTACGACCAGCACATTTTTATACATGCCGCTCTTGATGAACTGATCGGCGATCGACACGGCATAAATGAAGCCCGAACAGGCGTTGCGTATGTCCAGCGCGGCAATTCTTCCGTCCAGGCCCAGCTCACGTTGCAGCAACACGCCCGACCCTGGGAAAAAGTAATCGGGTGTGATCGTGGCAAAGACGATAAAGTCGATGTCCGTCTCTTTCAGCCTGGCACGCTCCAGCGCCATGCGCGTAGCCTTGGCGGCCATGTTCGCCACGGTGTCTTGCGCAGGGTCCACCCACCGCCGCTCGTGGATCCCCGTCCGCTCGACAATCCAGGCGTCGTTGGTGTCCATGACAGTAGACAGGTAATCATTCGTAATGACCTTGTCCGGCACGTGGTGCCCCAAACCTATGATCCTGGAGTAGCGCATTCGATTGAATTTTAACTATAAAAATAGGGAAATGTCGTGGCTTTTTTACTAAACCACAATGTTCACGATCCGACCCGGCACGATGATGACCTTTTTCGGAGTCTTGCCTTCTGTCCATTTCAGCACCGCCTCTGACGCCATCACTACCTTCTCCATTTCACCCGTGGGCACGTCCAGCGCAAAGTTCATCTTCACCCGCACCTTGCCGTTGATCGAAATAGGATACTCGAACGAGCTTTCGGTCAGGTATTGTTCGTCCACCTTCGGGTACGTGGTCTGCAGGATCGATTCCGTATGCCCCAGCTTGCTCCACAGCTCTTCGGTAATGTGCGGAGCAAACGGCGACAACGCAATGACGAGCGGTTCCAGCGCACCGCGCTTGTTACACTTCAGCGCGCTCAGCTCGTTGCTGCAGATCATAAACTCGCTCACCGAGGTATTGAATGAAAAACGCTCGATGTCTTCGGCAACCTTCTTCAAGGTTTTGTGAACCACCTTCAGCTCGTCGCGTGTAGGTTCTTCTTCACTCACCGCGACATTGCCTTGCTGATCATGGAAGAGGTTCCAGAAACGGCGCAGGAATTTATAGACGCCATCGATGCCGGCCGTGTTCCACGGCTTCGACAGCTCCAGCGGACCGAGAAACATCTCGTACATGCGCAGTGTATCCGCACCGTAGCCGCTGACGATGTCGTCCGGATTCACCACGTTGTAGTAACGCTTTGACATCTTGTCTACCTCCGAGCCGCAGAGATACTTACCGTTCTCCAGGATCAGCTCGATGTCTTTCAAATCGTCACGCCAGTGCTTGAATTTCTCAATATCCAGCACATCGCCGTCGACAAACGTTACATCGACGTGCAAGGGCGTTACTTCATATTGCTTGCGCAGATTATAGGAAACAAACTTGTTCGTGCCATTGATCCGGTACGCCAGCTTCGAAACACCCTGTATATGTCCCTGGTTGATCAGCTTGCGGAAAGGTTCTTCCGACTTCACATAGCCCAGGTCTTTCAATACTTTACACCAGAAGCGTGAATACAGTAAATGTCCTGTAGCATGCTCGGAGCCGCCCATATACAAGTCCACATCCTGCCAATAGTCAATCGCTTCCTTGCTGGCAAAAGCCTGGTTGTTTTGAGGATCCATATACCGGAACCAGTACCAGCTCGATCCCGCCCAACCGGGCATGGTCGTCAGCTCGTAGGAGAAGCCATTATAGTTCCAGTCCTTCGCGCGACCCAGCGGCGGCTCGCCCGTCTCTGTCGGCTTATAGGCATCGATCTCGGGCAACGTCACGGGCAGATCTTTTTCCGCGACCAGCTTGGGTATACCGTCTTCGAAATATACCGGGAACGGCTCACCCCAATAACGCTGGCGACCGAAGATCGCGTCGCGCATGCGGAAATTGATCTTGCGCACACCAATGCCCTGCGTCTCTACTTTCTGCAGCGCCTTCTCGATCGCCTGGTTCCACGGCAAGCCGTTCAGAAAATCAGAGTTGATCATCTTGCCCGACTTGGGGTCGAAGTTGTCTTTTGTAATATCGCTGGTCGGGCCCTCCAGCACGTCAACGATCGGAAGGTTGAAGTGTTTGGCAAAAGCGTAGTCGCGTGTGTCACTCGACGGCACCGCCATGACCGCGCCGGTACCATACCCCGCCAGTACATAGTCGGCGATCCACACAGGCACTTTAGCCTGGTTAAACGGATTGATCACATACGCGCCGGTAAAGGCGCCGGAGATGCGCTTGACCTCACTCATGCGGTCGCGCTCACTGCGGTTCTTCGCTACCTCTACATATTTGTTTACCTCTGCACGTTGCTCAGCCGTGGTGATCTTTTCGACCAGCTCGTGCTCCGGCGCAATCACCATAAAGCTCACGCCGTAAATGGTATCGATGCGTGTTGTAAACACACGGATGGTCTCGTCGGAGCCGGCCACCGGGAAGTCGAGCTCGCAGCCCGTCGACTTACCAATCCAGTTGCGCTGCATTTCCCGTACGGGCTCGGGCCAGTCAATGGTGTCCAGTCCCTTCAGCAAGCGCTCGGCATAGGCCGTGATCCGCATGCTCCACTGCATCATCTTGATGCGCTCCACCGGGTAGCCCCCACGTTCGGACACACCGTCTTTGATCTCGTCGTTCGACAATACAGTGCCCAGCGCCGCGCACCAGTTCACCATCGTCTCGCTCAGATAGGCGATGCGATATTGTTGTAAAACATTTTCTTTTTCCCGGGCATCCCACCCTTTCCACTGTGCCGCGGTGAAGGGCTGCGCATGGTCGTCGCATACCGCTTCAATACCCTGATTGCCTTGTTTCTCAAAGGCAGCAATCAGCGTCTCGATCGGTTCGGCAGCGCCGTCCGGTGCCGGTTGGCCATGCACCGTGCGCGACTTTTTGTTATACCAGCTGTTGAACAGCTGCATAAAGATCCACTGCGTCCACTGATAATACGCGGGGTCGGAAGTTTGAACTTCGCGGTCCCAGTCATATGAAAAACCGATTTGGCGCAGCTGGCGTTTGTAGGTCTCGATGTTTTTGGCCGTCGTTACCGCCGGGTGTTGCCCGGTCTGGATGGCATATTGTTCGGCCGGAAGACCAAATGCGTCAAAGCCCATCGGGTGCAACACATTGAAGCCCTGAATGCGCTTGTAGCGCGAGACAATATCCGAAGCAATGTAGCCGAGCGGGTGCCCCACGTGAAGACCCGCGCCCGAAGGGTAGGGGAACATGTCCAACACATAGTACTTGGGCTTGGAAGTGTCGTTCGAGACTTTGTAAGCCCCGGTTTTTGCCCACGTCTCCTGCCATTTCTGCTCGATGCGTTTGATCTCGTCTTTACTGTAATCGGCCATTTTTGAAGAATCTATTAATAACAAACGGCAAAAATAAACGAATTCCTGGTACTGTAAGAGCCCGTTGCCGGCGAATCCTGGGTATATCGCAGCCCCGCCAACAGCCGTTTCTGAACAATATCACTGGGGGAGGGGCGAACGCCGGTGCACAGATTTTACAGTTGATCGCGCCGGTCCGACAGTTCGGTAACCCTTTTTTGAGAAGGAGGCCTCAAACGTGAATTTTTGGATCATCATCAACGGAAAAATCCAAAAACACCAGCCCTATGAAACTCCTGACACGCCTCGTTTTTGTCTTCTTCATCACTACCGCCGCGCACGCACAATTTGACGAACGTTTTTACTTCCCCGTCAAAGAATGGAAGTCGCTGGACGGCGTGACCCACGAAGAGGTGACATTGCCGCACGACAGCGTGTCACTCAGCGCCATCTTTTTGAAACCGGCCGGTAAGCCGAAAGGTACCATACTGTTCCTGCACGGTGCCGGCGGTAATGTCACCTCCTATTGTATTTATCACGAAGCCGCTGGTGGAACATGGCTACCAGGTATTCATGATCGATTTCCGCGGCTATGGTAAATCCACCGGCAAACCCACGCACGCCTCCGTAGCAGCCGATGGTGAATTTGTCTTCAGCTACCTGGTGAATCGCCCCGATGTAAAGGGCACCAAACTGTTGCTCTTCGGCACATCACTGGGTACGCAGATCGCCGCACACCTGGCCCGCACCCATAGCACGCAGGTAAAGGGCCTGGTGCTGGAAGGTGGCATGAGCTCGCTCACGGATATCGCCCTGGCATACGCGCCGGCGGAGCATCACGCCATGATCCGTCAAATCCCGATGCCGTATGCCGCGAAGGAAGATGTGACGTTTCTAACCACGGTACCGGTGCTGGTCGTGCACAGCCATGAAGACAAAGAGGTGCCCTTTGCGCAAGGCGAAGTACTCTACAACAACGCTGCCGGCCGCAAAGATCTGCTGGTCTACACCGGTGGCCACCTGGAAGGCATGAAAGCAAATGCGCAGGAGTACCTCACCCACATCGACGCCCTCTTGAAATAACAACACCGCCCACAACTCCTACCGAACGATCATGCAACTACGCTATACCACGCTGCTATTCATCATTACGTTGCCAGCCCTCGCGCAAACCAACCTTACCGGCCGTGTAACCGACCGGCAAGTCCAGGGAATACCCCTGGCGAATGTAATCCTGGCCGGTACCTACGATGGCGCCACCACCGACAACGAAGGCGCCTTCAGCTTCGAGACGTTCGAAACGGGCTCGCAAAAGCTGATCATAAAATTCGTAGGATATAAAGATTTCGAGCAAGATGTCGTGCTGGCAGGGAAGACCCTGGTCGTACACGCCGCCCTCGAAGAAACGATCAACGAGCTGGACGCCGTCGAGATCACGGCCGGCTCGTTCATGGCCAGCGACGAGTCACGCCGCACGGTACTCAAGGCGATCGATATCGCGACCACGGCAGGCGCGACAGCCGACATTGCCGGTACCCTGAATACATTGCCCGGCACACAAAAAGTCGCCGAGAGCGGCCGCCTGTTTGTACGCGGCGGCGATGGCAACGAAACCAAAACGTTCATCGACGGCATGTTGGTGTTGGATGCTTACGGACCGGCCGCACCCAACACACCGTCCCGTGGCCGGTTTCTGCCATTCATGTTTAAGGGCACCAGCTTTAGCACCGGCGGTTATTCTGCCGAGTACGGCCAGGCGTTGTCGTCGGCGCTGGTGCTGGACTCGCGCGACAAAGCCGGGATGACGCGTACAGACATCGGGTTGTTATCGGTAGGGGGCGACGTGGCGCACACGCAAGCCTGGAAACGTGGTTCGGTAGCCGGCAAGTTGCAATACACCAACATCCGTCCCTACTTCGGTTTAATAAACCAGGAAATCGATTGGCGTACACCGCCTGCTTCCTGGGAGGGTGTCGGCGCCTTTCGCCACGAAGTAGGCAAGACCGGCCTGGTAAAAGTATATGGCAACATGAGCCGTACCGACTTTTCGTTGTACGAGCACGCGATCGACAACCCTGCCAGCCGGGTTGCCTATGCCCTGCAAAATGATTACCGCTATATCAACGGCTTCTACAAAGATGTGTTGAGCGAGCGCTGGACGGTACGCGGTGGCGCGGCCTATACCTACCAGCAAAACGATTCCCACGCCGGCACCACGGCAACGCTGGAAACAGAAAAAGGTATTCATGCCAAGACCGTATTCGAAGGCTCGCTCACCGACAAAGTAGAGCTGAAGACGGGTGCAGAAGTACTGCAACGCCGCTACAGCCAGGATATTTACACAGACGGCATGCCCGCCGCCATCCGGGCATTTGACGAGACGTGCATCGCCGTGTTCACCGAAGCCGACGTGTACACCAGCAACCGGTTTGTCACGCGTGCCGGGGCGCGGGGTGAGTATAATACATTAACGGGTAGTGCTTCCGTGGACCCGCGCGTGTCCATGGCCTACAAGACGGGCAACGTCGGACAGGTATCACTGGCCTATGGCATCTTCCGGCAAACGGCTAACAATACCTGGGTACGTCTGAACGCCAACCTGGAGGCCGAGAAGGCCGAGCACTACATCCTGAACTACCAACGCGTCACGGGTGGGCGAACCTTTCGCGTGGAAACATACTACAAGCGCTACCGGGACCTTGTAAAATATACCGGCACACCCTCACCAGCACAAATAAACAATACCGGTCGTGGTAACGCGCAGGGGGTAGAGCTTTTCTGGCGCGACAATGAAACGGTGCGTGGAGTGGACTATTGGGTGTCGTATTCTTTCCTCGACACGCGGCGCAACTACCTGAACTACCCGGAGTCAGCCATGCCCGCCTTTGCCTCCCGCCACAATACCTCGCTGGTAGTAAAATATTTCATTGAGTCCCTGAAAAGTCAGGTGGGCACCACCTGGTCCTATACCAGCGGCCGCCCGTACAACAACCCCAACAAGACATCGTTCAACAGCGAACGCACACCATACTATAGCGATCTCAGTGTGAATTGGAGCTACCTGCCCAAGCCCTACCTCATTGTATATTTTTCTTGTACCAACGTGCTGGGCCGCGATAACATCTTTGGCTATACCTATAGTGACACACCCACGGCGGACGGGTTCTACAACAGCCGCCCCGTACGCCAGGCCGCGCCGCGCTTTTTGTTCGTCGGCATCTTCCTGACATTGTCCAAAGACAAATCCGTAAACCAACTGCCAACACTCTGAATAATTTATACACGCTTATAACTCCTAACGACTATGAAACATCTCCATCTTTATCTCATCGCCCTGCTCACCTGGAACATTACAATACCGGCTGTCGCCCAGGGTGACCGCTACACGGCCGCGATGCAGCCGCATATCCATACCGTCTATACAGCCGACACCGTACCGCCGCTGCAAAATGCCGTGAACGCCCTGGAACGGATCGCGACGGCCGAGAAGACTCGCTGGGAACCGTACTACTATACATCCTTTGGCTATGTCATGATGATGAACTACGAAAAGGACAAGCTCCAAAAAGATCGTTACCTCGACCTGGCCTCGAAAGCCCTGGCGCACGCCGGCACGCTGGTACCCCAGGAGTCCGAAGTCGTGGCGCTGGAAGGCTTTATCCTGATGATGCGTGTGAGCATTGACCCGGCCTCGCGCGGGCAACAGTATGCCGGTCAGGCCACGCAGACCCTGGCCCGGGCCGTTGCGTTGAATCCTCAAAATCCACGGGCCCTCGCGTTGTTGGCGCAAATGCAATACGGCATGGCACAGTTCTTCGGATCGTCCACCGCAGAAGCCTGCGCCAACGCGCGGAGCGCTACAGAAAAGTTTGCTACCTTCCAGCCTGCAAATCCGCTGGCGCCACAATGGGGACGGTCTATGGCGGAAAAGTTGCAGAGTACCTGTAAAGAATGATACTGACCAGAAAGATCATATTGCTTGAGTTACGCGACATGGCGATCCTGCTATTGGTGGGATTTGTGATGACGTATACCGGCCTGAGCTGTCGCGCATGCGACATCCAGACAGAGCGGTTCTGGATTATTGCCTCTTTTACGGGCTTTTCGTGGATTCTGCTTTTCAAAGGCAATTCGTATCTGGCCGACGCCGTATCATTCAAGATCTCCTGGCTCGAATATCCCGTACGACGCCTATTGGTCGCCCTACTGGTGACGATTGCCTACACGACACTGGCGATGTATTTATTAAATGTCATCTACCTCCGTACGTTCGATATCAAATTCGGGAACAGCGCCTACTACACCATCGGCATTACACTGGTCATCTCCCTGTTCATGCATGGACGTGCGTTTCTGCTGGGCTGGCGCCAGTCGGCGATCGCTGCGGAGCGGCTGCAGAAAGAGAACATCGCGGCCCGGTATGAGAATCTGAAGAGCCAGGTCAACCCGCATTTCCTGTTCAATACCCTGAACGTACTTTCCAACCTGGTGTACGAAGACCAGGACAAGGCCGTCAAGTTTATCAAACACCTGTCGGAGGTGTATCGTTACGTGCTCGACACGCATAACCAGGAGGTTGTCACGCTGGACGAGGAGGAGAAATTCCTCAATGCCTTCCTGTATTTACAGCAAATGCGGTTTGGCAATAAGCTGGTGGTGGACATTCGTTTGCAGGGCGTCCAGAGTATGGTCCCTCCGTTGGCGATGCAGATGCTCTTCGAAAACGCCATCAAACACAACATCGTGTCCGAAGAAAACCCGCTCACGATACGGGTATATGCACAAGACGCTTACCTGGTGGTGGAAAACAACTTCCAGAAAAAAATGGTCTTGCCGGAAGAATCCACAGGATTGGGCCTGGAAAACATCCGCCGCCGCTATGAGTTCCTCACCAAACTGCCGGTGGAGGTAAGTCAAAACGATAAATTTACTGTAAAGCTCCCCATCATTCCGGTAACGACATGACGGTATTGATCATTGAAGACGAGCCCCAGGCGGCGCAACGACTGGAAAATCTCGTAAAAGGCCTGGAACCCACGGCCGTGGTACTGGACAAGCTCGACACCGTCAAGCGTGCGGTGGCCTGGCTGGAGGAGAATCCGCCACCCGACCTGATCTTTATGGACATCCAACTGGCGGATGGCATCAGCTTTATGATCTTTGACCGGGTGCCGGTCAAGTCGCCGGTGATCTTTACCACGGCGTATGATGCCTACGCGCTAAAGGCCTTTAAGGTCAACAGCATTGACTACATTCTCAAACCCGTGGACAAAGAGGAGCTGGGGGTGGCGCTAACCAAATTCAGAAGCCTGGCCCGAAACGAGCCCGATACACGCCACATGCTCGCGAATATCGAGCAAACCATACAGGGCCTGACCAAAAAGCACAAGACACGGTTTGTGATCAAAGTAGGGGAGCACCTGCGCACGGTGGAAGTGGACACCGTTCTGTATTTCTACAGCCAGGATAAGACCACCTTCTGTTGCACGACCGATAACCGCAGCCACATCCTGGACTACACGTTGGAGCAGGTAGAGGAACTGTTGGATCCCGCGCGTTTCTTTCGCATTAGCCGGAAGTACCTGGTAGCGGCGCCTGCCATTCAAGACATCATCAGCTATACCAACAGCCGACTGCGCCTGGTACTAAAGGCATCGCAGGACAATGACATCATTGTAGCCCGCGAACGGGTTCAAGAATTTAAGGACTGGCTGGACCGGTAGCCCGACAGCAGAACAGAGGCCCGGGAATTAAGCTTTCACGATCAGCAATTTCAGCTCTTCAATGTCTTTTTGCTTGAGGGGCTTGGTGATAAATTGGATCACGTTGTCGTAGGAAAAGGCCTCTTCGCGATCTTTGAGATTGTTAGAGCTCGTAAGAACAACAATTCTGGATTTGGATCGCACGGCCTGCGGAAGCTCGGAAAACGTCTTCAGGAACGCAAAACCATCGGTTTCCGGCATATTGAGGTCGAGGAAGATAATGTCGGGTGCGGTATCTTCCGTGAGACCCCGCAGCCAGTCGAGCGCATCGTCAGCCGACTTGTAGAGCACCAGTTGATTGGAGAAATTGTAAACTTCCAGGAATCTACGTTGGATGAACAGATCAATGTCGCTGTCATCGATCAATACTGTTTTATCAACTAGTCTTGCCATAACATCTTTTTCGAGGGTGCATCACTAAACTTACAAAAAAGTAACCGAAGGCGGAAAAAATCCCCCGAATTTGTAATCAGTCCGTTTTAAAGGATTGAAAAATGTGTTAAACTTGAAACTCTAAAAACCTAAGCTTCTGTGTATGAAATTTAAACGACTGATTTTCTTCTGTTTGAGCGGTGCGTTGGCGGTCACGCTGGCATCGTGTGGTGGTGCTTCCGATAAAAATAAGAATGCTGACGAGTTTACGGCTTCGGAAGATAGCCTGAAAGAGCAAATCGAAGAAGTAGTTTATAACATACCTTCTCCTTCTGAAATTCCCTATCTGCTCCAGACGACCGGTGCAGAATTTAACGAGTCATTGCTGAATCCGCGCACGAAAGTGGACCAGTATGCTGCCCGTACCGACAAAGCAGCCCTCAACCTCGGGGTATATGCAGCCGACATTGGTTACCTCACGTCATACGATAAAACGCAGGAAGCCATTGATTACCTGGGCGCCTGCAAAACACTGGCCGACAACCTGGGCATTATCGGTTCTTTCGATGGCGATATCCTGAAGAAGTTCGAAGCCAACATCTCCAACAAAGATTCCCTGACACACCTGCTGGATAAGTCGATCAAAAAGACAGAGATTTTCCTGAAGGATGACAGCCGTAACAAACTATCATCGCTCATCGTGGCGGGTAGCTTCATCGAAGGCCTGCACATCTCTACCGGCCTGATCAAGACCTATCCACAGAATCTGCTGCCGACCGACCAACGCATCCAGGTACTGACCCCGCTCACCCGCGTGGTACTGGAACAAAAGAAATCGGTTAGCGAGCTGTTGAAGATGCTGCAAACAGTAGAGCAAACAGAGCCCGTAACGACCATGGTAGCCGACCTGACCTCACTCGAAAAAGCCTATGCGGCACTGAACATCGAGGAGAAGATCAAAGAAAACCGCGGCGACCTGATCCTGTCTGACAAGAACCTGGTAGAAATTACCTCGATCGTAGAGAAGCTCAGAAAAGGCGTCACCGAATAAAAGCTTAGCGTACATAGCGTAATGAATACAAAGAGGACTGGCCTACACCAGTCCTCTTCTATTACCAGCACATCTTTGACTATCTTCGTACACCGAACGTAAGCGTATGAGCGAACCTTTACTGAAAGCCATTTTGCGGCTGTTTGCCGTTGTAGCCAAAGAAGATGATGTAACGCACCAGGAGCGGGAGCACATCCGCACATTTGTAGAAGATCACATCAGCCGCGCAGCCGTAGCCCGGTACCTGGCGTTGTTCGACGAATACGTTCAGGCAATGCCGCCTCAAACGGGTGACCTACAGGCTACCCTGCAACGTGTACAAACATTGTGCGCCGAAGTGAGCCCCGAGCTCACCCAAAAACAGAAGGTAGTCATCCTGCTGGAGCTCATCAACATCGTGCAGGCGGATGGCGCCATCTCGGCACGCGAAGAAGAGCTTGTGCAGGCCATCGGTACGGCCTTCAAAGTATCGCCCGCGTCGGTCGATGCTATCAAAACATTTGTGCTGGGCAGCGAATCCCGCCGGCTGGACCACGACCACATCCTGGTAATCGACGCCTCCAGGCAGGGCACGTTTCAACAGGCCCACCACGTATACCGCGCCGCGCTCAACGGGTTCGTGGCCGTGGTACACATCGAGCAAGTCGAAATTTACTTCATACGCTACCTGGGTAACACCGATGTATACCTCAACGGTGTGCCGGTGAAAAGCGGCAAAATCGCCGTACTCGCCGTCGGCAGCATGCTGCGGTGGGAGAAAGATGAGCCGGTATACTATGGCGACCTGCTCAACCGCTTCAAGAAATTCGGTGGCTACCCGCGGCTGTCATTCGAAGGCCGGGGTCTGACCTATAAATTCAAAAACGGTCGTCTGGGCCTGCGGGAAGTAAACGTAACCGAAGAGTCCGGTAACCTCGTAGCCCTGATGGGTGCCAGCGGCGCCGGCAAGTCGACCTTGCTGCACGTGCTCAACGGCTCGGAAAAGCCCTCGGGTGGCCAGGTACTGATCAACGGTATCGACATACACCGGGCACCCCAACAGGTAGAAGGCGTGATCGGCTTTGTGCCGCAAGACGACCTGTTGATCGAAGACCTGACCGTATACCAGAATCTATACTACGCCGCCAAGCTGTGCTTCAGCACAAAACCCGAAGCAGAGATCGATGCGCTTGTGGTGCGCGTACTCGAAGACCTGGGCCTCGAGCAAACCAAAGACCTGAAAGTAGGCTCGCCCTTGCACAAGACCATCAGCGGGGGGCAACGCAAACGCCTGAACATCGGCCTGGAACTGTTGCGTGAGCCGGCCGTACTATTCTGCGACGAGCCTACCAGTGGCCTGTCGTCGCGCGATTCTGAAAACATCATCGACCTGCTCAAAGAGCTTTCGTTCAAAGGCAAGCTCGTATTTGCCGTGATACACCAGCCATCGTCTGACATCTTTAAGATGTTTGACAAACTGCTCATACTCGATTCCGGAGGCTACCAGATCTACTACGGCAACCCGGTCGACGCCGTGGTATATTTCAAACGCAGCATCAGCCTGGTCAACAGTGACGAAGGCGAGTGCCATTCGTGCGGCAACGTAAATCCCGAGCAAATCTTTAACATCATCGAGACAAAAGTCATTAACGAATACGGCCACTTCACAAACGAGCGTAAGATTACCGCCGAGCAGTGGAACACCGTGTTCAGGCAAAACTACCGGCCTTTTGCTGTCGAAACATCCCGCGAGGTACCGCACTCGACGCTGAATATTCCCACGCGCCTCAAACAAACGCACCTGTTCTCGTTGCGCGACCTGCAAGCCAAGCTGCACAACCAGCAATACCTCATCATCAACCTGCTGGAAGCACCGTTGCTGGCGTTCATTCTCGCATTCATTGTACGGTACTACAACCTGGACGATACCTCGCTGGCCGGCTATGTGTTTGGCAAGAACCTGAACATCCCGGCCTACCTCTTCATGAGCGTGATCGTGGCGTTGTTTATGGGACTAACGGTGAGCGCCGAGGAGATCATCCGCGACCGTAAAATTCTGAAGCGCGAAGCATTTCTGCACCTGAGCCGCAGCAGCTACATCCTTTCGAAAATATCGATTCTGTTTATGCTGTCGGCCATTCAGACCTGTATGTTTGTGCTGGTCGGCAATTATATCCTGGAGATCCAGGGCATGTTCCTGAACCACTGGCTGATCCTCTTCACCACGTCCTGCTTCGCCAACCTGTTGGGACTAAACATCTCTTCGGGTTTTAATTCGGCCGTCACGATCTATATACTCATTCCATTGCTGCTTATTCCGCAGTTGATCCTGAGTGGGGTAGTGGTGAAATTCGACAAGCTCAATCCCGCCATTGGCAATACCGCCAGCGTACCGTTTGTGGGCGACCTGATGGCCTCGCGGTGGGCCTTTGAGGCAGCCATGGTCACACAGTTTAAAGATAACCCGTTTGAGAAAGAGTTCTTTCTCTACGACAAAGCCATGGCCGGTGCCGACTACAAGAAGGTATATTACCTGCCGGAGCTCGAAACACGGCTGCAGTATGCGCTCAATAACTTTGAGTCAAAAGACGAAGCCGTACGGGCCCGCCTCACGTCTGACATGGCCCTGATCCGCCACGAGGTCGGTAAAGAATTGGAAGCCGCGGGACAGTCGCTGCGGGCTGCGGATGCACTGGTGTTGGGCAAGTTCGATTCGACAACGTACGCCGAAGTATCGCGCTTCATCGACGCCCGTAAACATTTCTATATAAAGCGCTACAACCTGGCCGACGATAAACGCGAGCAGCTTGTGAAAAGCCTGACCAGCACACCTGAAAAAGATGCTGCGTTCAGTGCCTTCCGCGAAGCCTATCACAACGACGCCATTACCGACCTCGTGAAGAACATCTCGGAAGGTCACCGCATTGTCGCCGTAGACGGTAAGCTTGTGCAGAAGATCTTCCCGATCTACAAAGACCCGGATCCCGAGCATAAGATCGACTTTGATGCACAGTTTTACATGCCGGCCAAACACTTCCTCGGCCGGAACATTGATACCTTATATTTTAATATGGGGGTTATCTGGTCCATGTGCCTGGTACTGGCGCTGACGTTGTACTTCGATGTGCCGCGCCGTGTCATCGAGGGACTGGGCAACCTGTCAAATCCTTTGTACAAAAAACCGTAACATCATCGTAGGTTATGTTCTTCTTTCTGTCCAAGACCCTGAGCTACCTGGTCATGCCGTTGACCATCGTCTTTACCCTGCTGGTACTGGCACTTGTACTGCGCAGTGCCCGGTGGAAAAAGATCTCGTTGTGGACGGGTATCGGGCTGTTATACTTCTTCTGCAACGGCTTCCTGGCCAATGAAGCCATGCAAGCCTGGGAGATCGACACGGTACCCTATGCCGACATGCACCCGCATGAGCTTGGCATTGTACTGACCGGTGCGACCATCCCGTTTCGCACGCCCAACGACCGGGTATATTTTCAGCGCGGCGCCGACCGCGTAACCCATACCGTACAATTGTATAAGCTGGGGTTGATCAAAAAAATCCTGATCAGCGGCGGCAGCGGCATGCTGCTGCGGGAGGAAGAGCCGGAGGCCAATAAGTTTAAAAAGGCGATGATCATGATGGGCGTTGATTCGACCAATATCCTGATTGAGAACGAGACCCGTAACACTGCCGAGTCGGCGCAGGAAGTTGTCAAGCTGCTCGACTCCCTGCACTACCGCCCGGAAGATTGTCTGCTGATCACTTCGGCCTTCCACATGCGTCGCTCGCTGGCATGCTACCGTAAGGTAGGCCTGGCGTTAGAACCGTTCACGACAGACTTTTATTCGCATCCCGAGAAATACTACCTGGACGCATATTTACTGCCCAAGCTCGAAGCACTGGTGATTTGGCAGAAGCTCTTCAAAGAGTGGATGGGGCTCGCGGCGTATAAGGCAGCGGGATATGTATAAAAAAAGGCCGTCCTTCACGAACGGCCCTTTCTCATAGGTAGGTAATACTTTTTATAGTCCGGCAGGAGATACGGGTATTCCCGTCGTTGAGCCGTACGCGCCGAGTTTTGCCGGTGGTATCGTTGAACCAAACTTAGCATTGATTGCATTGATAAAGATATTCGCCGTGTAGGTGTAGCCGGCGCTGTTCGGATGTACACCGTCTTCAGAAAACGCGCCGTAAGGCGGAATAAAATTCGGTGTGATCGATACGTTATTTTCGTACAGCAAGCCCGCTTGCAAAAACGAAGCAAATGAAGCATTGACATCCGCCAGCGCAATACGCGCGCTTTGCGCTGCTACACTCTTTATATAGTTGTTGAACGCCAGGGTGCGTGTACGAACCAGGTCGGCTTCGGTTTTGGTCAATGTATACTGGTCTGCCAGCGGCACCGTTAAGCCAATGATGGTTTGGGCGTTTCCGCCAGTCGGGATGGTACCCAGCACTGAACCCGCCGAAAGCAATATGAGATCTTCGGCAGTGGCTTGACGTGACTGTTCATACGGAGCAAGAGCAGCACGCTGTGCATCGTTTATAGCATTGGCGGCGCGTAGCATATCAAACTCGGGCCCCAGGTCGGGCAAGCTTTCGTCAACGATCACGATGGCATTGCTACCCGCTGCAAAGTTTACCTTCCGTCTGGCAATATCGGCAGGATCATGGCCGAGGTATGCGATGGTCGCATCGAAGGCAGTATGAACCGGCGTAAAACCGGCGTTTAACGCATTTGCCGTAGGGGCGTCCAACGGAATGGCGTTATACTTCACGGTTGTAAAGTGCGGAAGCGTCGTGATATCCGGCACGTTGCCGATTACACCCTTAACATTCTCGCCCGAGGCCAGCAGTTGTGAGATGATATGGCCATAACGCTGTTGAAAATCGGCCTCGCTGACCAGCAGTCCATCATTTGACCCGCCGGAAACAGCATATCCAACCACATCGTTATTGCCACCCCAGAACAGGAAAAACGTAGGCTTTGCGGCGAGTGCGTCACCCAATATGGTAGAAGTTCCAGGATTGCTGGCAAAGCGCTCATACAGCCGATTGTAAGCAGGATTGCCTGTAGCGGGACCGCCCGTCAGGGGTGTTATAAACTGTGCCAGTTGAACACCGGGTACAGCGAAGTTGTTCAGTTTCGATTTATCGCCCGAATAGTTACCCGGTAAATCTGCTGAGTTATAGGGCTCCGGCACACCCGGTGCTCCCGCAGGCGCCGGCGCTGGGGTCCTCGGACCTTTCGTGCCATCAGGATCAAACAAAACCAAACGTCCCAGCGTAATGACATTGGGTATTGAATATGTGGCATTATAGCCATTCTTTGAATTGATATCCGGTTGGTTAAAGGTTTCAGACCCTCCCACGCATTCCAGTTTATCGGCTATGATCGCTCCCAGGGAGCTGTTCTGACCGTCTGTAAACAAGGCTCCCGCCTGGAAGCCGGCCACGAGCGATTCACCAATCGATACAAACTTTGAGAAATCAGCCGTGCCCGGCTGCGCATCTCCACATTCATCAACAGCTTCTTCCGGCTGCTGCAGGTCAATCACTTCCTGATCACAGGCGCTGACCAGGAGCATAAGCGAAAGGGTGTAGCCCAGGTATATAATTTTTTTCATGATCGTCAGAGTTGAAACTTATTTGAAGAATTCATCAAACGTGAGAGAAATATAGTATTGCTGTCCTACGAAAGGACCACCCAGGTTGGTGCGGTAGTCGCCGCCACCGATGTTCGCACCGCCGATTTTCGCAATGGTTTTGATCGCGGTGATCTTATAGCTTATCTGCGCATCGATTACGCCGAACTCGGGCACGTTCCACGAGCCGAAGTCAGATTCCCACAGGAACTCATCCTGCCAGCGGTAGCTTACGTTGAAGCCCAGCGTCTTCGTCAGCTTACGGTTGCCGATGCCGACCGTGAACTTATTCTTCGGCGTGTTGAAGCCCGAACGGAAGTTGGGATCCTGGTCTTTGTCTTCTTCCAGTGTAGCATAGTTGTAGTTACCGGTCAGTTGGTAACCTTTCGGTAAGTTGTACGTTAGACCAACGCCAATGCCAAATGAACTCACGGTAGCCGCCGAGTTAACATACGGCGAGAAAACGGTGCCCGCGGCCACGGTGTCTCCCTGGTGCATGGTCATATGATTGCTGACCACATCCAGTGAGCCGATAAAGTCCTCGTACGCGTTATAATAGGCATTAACATCCACCAGCAAATCTCCGCCGAAGATGCCTTTATACCCTACTTCAAAAGCACGCAGCTGTTCAGGTTGAACATATTTCACGTTGGCAATGGCCAGCCGCGACGCGTCACCCTGTTTAACAGCACCAAGGGTATCTACCCGGCCACCATTTGCTACGAAATCTTCATACGAAGCCCGTGTCCAACCACCGCCATTGTGAATGCCATAACGTTCGGCATTTTTCTTTGCACTGCCCAGCAAAATGTTAGTGCCTGCGGGGAAGTAAATGAACTGCGCTTGCGTATCGGGGTTGCGGAAGCCGGTCTGGAACGATGCACGGATATTGTGGTTTTCGTTCAAGGTATATACCGCCGAGATGCGAGGCGTTACACGACCGTCGAAATTTTGGTTCTTGTCAAAGCGCAGCGAGCCAGTCAGCTTGAGCGCGTCTGCCACGGTCTTGGAGATCTGACCATAGACACCAAACTCATCGATGTTGATGCGTTTGAAGTCCTGACCGTCATCCGGCGCTTCGTTAAAAATCGTCCCGTCGGAGAAGAGGCTATACCGACGAAAATTACCGCCGACTTGAATTTCTGCAAACTTAATGCGGTCGGCAAAGTTATAGTTAAACTCGGCGTGGTACAGGCGCGACTGGTCTTTGAATTTAGCACCCGCCGGGTTGCGCTGGAAGTAGTCGTTGCGGACAGATTCCACAAGATCCTTGTACGCCTGCGAACCTACTGCCGGTCTATTTGCATCGGCTTGTGAGCGCGCCCAGGCGTGTGCAGCCGAGGGATTACCGCCGGGTACACCGTTGTTTATGAAGCGGTAGCCCTGCAAGGCCTGGAAGTATTCTCCCGCATAAAGGGGTGCCCATTGTGTAGCGGTCGGGCTGATGCGTTCATTTAAGAGGCCGCCGAGCGCCGCCATATTGTAGGAGTCGCCGGCATCAGTTTGCGTCATATAGCCGCGCACAAAGAAATTCTGGCCCCGCAATTCAACTTTGTGAAACTGCTGTGTGAAGTCACGTAGCGCATATTTCTGCGACCCCTGATATACCGAGCTACCACCGCCAAAGCGGTAATTGTATAAGGCTTCGATCTTGTCTGTGATACGATAGTGCAGGGCTACGTCGCCTTTGATACTTTTTGCATCATAGTTATCGACAATATCCTCTTCTTTCCAACCCGTGCGGCGGACGTCCAGCGGACCTCCCTGATACCCAGCCGGAAATGAGGATGCAGGGATGGGAATCACCGCTTCGTCACCATACGTATTCACACCGTTGAAGTTCGACTGACCGCTCAGGTCTACGGCAGACTCCGGGCGATTAACATCTGTCTTATAGTCGTTACTGTGCCAATCTTCCGCATTCATCATGGAGAAGTTGACCTTAAAGGCAAACTTGTTATTGAATGCCTTGGCGTAGCGAATGCCGAAATTGGTCATCGGGTATGACTTACCTTGTGCGTCCGACCGGGTTATACCACCCTTGAACTGGGCACTGAGGCCCTGGTATTCAAACGGGCTTTTGCTCTTCATCAGCAGGATACCGTTAAAGGCGTTGGGGCCATAGAGCGCCGACGCCGCACCCGGCACCAGCTCCATGCTTTCCGCATCGAGCTCGCCGATACCTGCAATGTTACCCGTCGGGAAGTTCAGCAGGGGAGCTTGTGTATCCATACCATCCACCAATTGTACAAAGCGTACGTTGGCAATGGTTGCAAAGCCCCGTGTGTTAACCTGGGGGAAGTTGAGACTGCTCGACGTAAACTGCACACCCTTCACGTTGGCTAATGCATCGTAGAAGTCGGGCGCGGGCGCCTGTTGAATCGCGAGAAGATCCACTTTCTCGATCGTCACTGGCGAGCGCATAATACTTTCCTCCACACGCGAAGCCGAGATCACGACTTCCTGGCCGAGTATTGTCTGCTCTTCCAGTTTAACATCCAAACCTGTAGTGTTGGCGTTGGAGACGGCTACTTCCACCGACTGGTAACCCACAAAGGAGAGGACCAGGGTTAGTGGCGGTGCATCATTGGCCTTCAGGGAGAACTCGCCCCCTGCATCCGAAATGGTACCGATAACCCGTCCTTTGACGAGAATGTTGACCCCTGCCAGGGGTTCGCCAGTGGCAGCATCCGTAACTTTTCCGGAAATAGCGGTTTGAGCGTGAACGGAGGCCGACAACAGCGCCATCAGCACAATCGCTAACGAAGCTTTGTAGATTTTTTTCATGGGTTCAATACGGAAATGGTTAAATGAAAGGGGCCTTATCGGAGCCCGATTTGTTATGCATACCGAGCTTTCTTATGGAAAAATACAAAAAATATCAAAATAACAAACGTTTGAGAAGGCCGTTTAAATAATATGAAATCGTTACCAGCAGACTTCATCTATACCGGATTTTTTAGGGGATAGGGTATATTTGACGCCATGGACTGGGGTCAGATTACCAAAAGGGTGTTGGAATGGCATAAAAAAGCAGGTACTTGTAAAAATACCTGCTGAATTCGACATATCGTGGTTTCCGGCTATTCCGGGTTCTTGAGAACGTGCTTCACCAGGCGTTCACACAAGGCATTGATCTCACTACTCATGGCTTCGTCATTGGTAGCCTCCAGAATACTCTGCCCGATACCGCCAATGCAGTCTACATAGAACCGCTTCATGTCCTCTACCGGCATGTCCTTGGTCCACAGGGCAATGCGTAATGTGTTTTTCTGTTTATGATCCCACAGGGACACCATCATGGATTTGGTGTCACTCATGCCCGGATCGGGCTTGTCGGTAGCGTCCCACTGTATTTTTTCGGGTATGTTTTTGTCGTCAAGCTCTACGCTGAACTGAATCGATGATTTTTTCATAGCCCAAATATAACA
The DNA here is from genome assembly GCF_018598175.1 of Dawidia cretensis. Lineage (GTDB taxonomy): Bacteria > Bacteroidota > Bacteroidia > Cytophagales > Cyclobacteriaceae > Ohtaekwangia > Ohtaekwangia cretensis. The sequence goes on along the minus strand of NZ_JAHESE010000012.1, from coordinate 138,980 downwards.
GGTGTCGGCCGTTTAGTGTTCCCCACCTTAATAGCTTGTTTCATCTAACGTCACCTTGCCTTTAAAGGTCCAGAATACAAACGTGGTATAGGCCGCTACCAGCGGCACGCCAATCGCCGCTACCGTCAGCATAATGCCCAGGGTCTTCTCCGACGAGGCCGCATTGTACACCGTCAGGCTATTTTCCGGCGCCCCCGCGGAATAGAGGATCACCGGAAACAATTCCAAACACACAATCATCAACGACACACTGATCACCAGGGCGGACGACAGGAATGCCAGCAGGTATTTGCGCTTCGCCACCATGCGGGTAATGTTGGCAATCGCCAGGATCATAATGACAGGCAGCACAAACATCGACGGACTGTCGTGGATCTGGTCGGCCATGTGCGGTATATAGAGGACCGTGTAGAACGACGTAATAACAAAGCTGATCACAAAGAAGATGGTCGCGCGCCGCACGATGATCGTCAGCTTGGCATACAACCGGTCCTCGGTTTTCATGACCAGGTAGATGGCGCCGTGCATCATAAAAAGCGCCAGCGCGGTGACACCCACCATGCACGCATAGGGATTGAGGAACGCCATGTCGGTGCCACGGTATATATGGTCTTTGTCAAGCAATATGCCTTGAGCAACATTGCCGAGCATCATGCCCAGCAAAAATGCCAGCAGCGCACTGGAAAGACAATAGCTGACATCCCACATGCGCCGCCACCACAACATCGGCTCCTTGCTGCGAAACTCGATCGACACCGCGCGAAAAATGAGCGCTACCAGGAAGATCATAAAGGGTGTATAGAATGCTGAAAGCAGCGATGCGTATACTTCCGGGAAGCCGGCAAACAAGGCTCCGCCGCCAATGACCAGCCAGACTTCGTTACCGTCCCACACGGGACCAATGGCATTGAGTGCAATGCGCCGGCTGTTCTCTTTATTTAGAAAGAGGTGCAGTGCCCCGGCGCCCAGGTCGAAACCGTCCAGGATGGCGTAGCCTGTAAAGACCGCGCCGATCACCAGGAACCACCATGTAGCATAGTCAATACCGACAAAAGTTTCCATGCGCTAGGAGGGGTTAGTGGGGTGTGAAGATTTAACAGCATCGGCCATTTCCAGGTGTCGCGGACTGTGGTCTTCGTTGTGTGTGTCGTACGGTCCGTGCGTGATCTTTTTGTTGAGCAGATACACAAACAATGTAAACAACAGAATGTACACCAGTGTAAAGAGAATAAGCGACGACAATACCTGGTTTGCTGTCACAGCCTCCGACAGTGCATCGGACGTGCGCAATAATTTATAGACCACCCACGGTTGCCGTCCCACCTCGGCGGTGTACCAACCCACCTGGTTTCCGATCTGCGGCAACAACACCGCCCACACAAACAGCCACAACAACCACCGTTTGTCGAACAGCGTACCCCGCCACCACAAGAATGTAGTGTACAGCGACAACGCGATCAGGAACATGCCGATGGCAATCATGATATGATACGTCTGGAAGACAAAGTTTACCGCTCCCGGCCGGTCTTTTTCAGGAATGCTGTTAAGGCCGGGCACCGGCGCGTTGAAATCACCGTGCGTCATGAACGAGAGCCCGCCCGGTATAGAGAGCCCCGAAGTCTTCTGTTCTTCTTTATTTACCCACCCAAACAAATACATATCTGCCACCGCCAGGGAATCAAAGTGTCCCTCCATGGCAGCAAGCTTTGCTGGTTGGTAGCGTGCAACAATGTCAGCCGAACGGTGACCGCTAAAGAGCTGAAACAAGGACGCGCCCAGGGCGACCAGGAGCGCGATCTTAAACGACGCGCGGGATAGCTCGATATACTTACCTTTTAAAATATACCAGGCACTAACGCTGGTCACCAGAAACGCACCCGCCAGGAAAGAACCTGACCACACGTGCAGAATGCGATCAACCGACGAAGGATTAAAAACCATCGCCCAGAAGTCGGTGATCTCCGCGCGGGCATTGATACCTTCGCCTACAACGTGATATCCTGCCGGGGTCTGTTGCCAGGAATTGGCCACCACGATCCAGATCGCCGAGAACATGGAGCCCAGCGTCACCATGATGGTCGAGAAGAAGTGCACCCGCGGGCCAACACGATTCCAACCAAAGATGAGAATACCCAGGAAGCCCGACTCCAATGCAAAAGCAAATATACCTTCGGCGGCCAGCGCACTGCCAAACACATCGCCAACATACCGCGAGTAAACAGCCCAGTTCGTACCGAACTCAAACTCCATGACAATGCCGGTGGCGACACCAATGCCGAAGATCAGCGCAAAGATCTTTACCCAGAAGCGGGTCATCTTTTCATAGATGACATTACCGGTCTTCAGGTACATACCTTCCATGAACACCATCACTAATCCCAGGCCGATACTCAGCGGCGGGTAGATATAGTGAAAGGCGATCGTAAAGGCGAATTGTATACGGGAGAGAATTTCTACGTCCATCGGGGCCTAAAGCTACAGCCTGAACGATTAAGGGACAAGCTGGAAAAGATATGTTGTTGGAAGCGCAAAAGAGGTGGAACAATCCGTACCGGTACTTCGTTTGTTCGAACGAGTGCATGATTTTTGGGGGTCCCGGGAAGGTCGGGAAGGGACAAAATAATTCCCGGAAAAGGGGGGAATTCTCCCAGTCAAAGCCGAGTCATCCACATAGATGTCCCACACATGTCCCATAGATGTCCTACGGATGTCCTTACCCTTTAAAGGGGTGGGACATCCATGCGACATCCCAAGGTAAGGGTTGGGGGCAGGGTATTTCAGACAGCTATCTGCCACCCACTACCCGGACTGTCCGTGGTTTTCGTAGGTCACTATTTCACCAATCCCAAAAAGAAATCCATAGAGGCTGGGTTCTTTAACGAACCGGTGTTGAGCACCGCCTTTGGATCTTTCCCCTGCAGAATCTTCTTCACCGGTGTTTCGGTCTTTTTACCACTAATGGTGTAAGGCACATCGGGCACCGCAATGATCTCGTCGGGCACATGGCGTGGGCTGTAGTCACTGCGGATCGCAGTATTGATTTTCTTGCGAATGTCGTCCGTCAGCGCAATGCCATCCTGCATGACCACAAACAGGGGCATCCAAAATTCGCCGCCGGATTTTTCCAGACAGATCACCAGGCTATCCTTCACCTCCTTCACCTTATCCACAGCGCGGTATATTTCACTGGTGCCAATGCGTACACCGCCGCGATTCAACGTGGCGTCGGAGCGCCCGTAGATGATTACCCCCTGGCGTGGTGTTAGTTGGATCCAGTCGCCGTGGCGCCAGATGTCCGGGAACATTTCGAAGTAGCTTTCGGTATAGCGTTTAAAGTCGGGATCGTTCCAGAAATATACCGGCATGGAAGGCATTGGCCGGGTAATGACCATTTCGCCTACCTCATCCAGCAAAGGTTGGCCGTCTTCACTCCACGCTTCCAGGCTGCAGCCCAGCGCACGGCATTGGATCTCCCCCGCGTATACCGGCAGGGTAGGATTGCCCCCGACAAAGGCGCTGCACACATCGGTGCCGCCACTCATCGAGGCCAGCCAGAGGTCATGCTTCACCGTGCGATAGATCCACTCAAAGCCCTCTGGCGGCAGGGTACTGCCCGTAGAGCTGACGGAGCGCAAGGCCGTCAGGTCGCCAGGTGCTGCCGGATGTATACCCGCTTTGATACAGGCCAGGATAAAACCCGCACTGGTGCCGAAGTGATGAATGCGCGCCTGGGCGGCAAACTTCCACAATACATTCAGATCGGGATATCCGGGACTACCATCGTAGAGCACCATGGTGCCTCCGGCCAGCAAACTGCCATGTATATAATTCCACATCATCCACCCCGTGGTGGTATACCAGAAGCACCGCTCACCGGCCTTAAAGTCATTGTGAAAGGTGCCGTACTTGAGATGCTCCAGCAGGATGCCGCCATGTCCCTGCACAATCGCCTTGGGCAGCCCCGTGGTGCCCGACGAATATAGGATCCACAGGGGATGACTAAACGGTACGCGCGCAAACTGCAACGGAGCGTCTGTCGATTTTGTAACGTCTTGCCATAAAACAACCGGCTTTGAAAGCGTCGGGGGTGCTGGTTGCGTGGAGAGAAGGATTACACACTGCAAGGAAGGCAGTGCATGGACAAGCTCTTGAACGACACTCTGCTTGTCAAAGGTCTTGCCGCCGTACGTATAAGCATCGACGGCCACCAGTATCTTCGGCTCGATCTGCGCAAAGCGGTCAATCACCGCCGGCGTACCAAAGTCGGGTGAGCACGAAGACCATACTGCACCCAGCCCGCTCGTGGCCAGGAACGCCGCCGAGGCTTCGGGAATGCCGGGCATATAGGCGGCAATGCGGTCGCCGGTAGTAATATTTTGCGTGCGAAAGAATTGTTGCAGCGACGCTACCTGTTGGCGCAACGTAGCCCAGGCGGTTTCTTGTAAAGGGCCGTCTTCACGTTGAAAGATAATCGCCGGATGGGCATCGGTGGCCTGGCGAAAGATGTGCTCGGCATAGTTCAGCCGCGTGCCTTCAAACCACTGCGCGCGGGGCATTGTGCCCGTTACCACGTGTTGATAGGAACCGTCGTGTTGAATGTCGAAGTACTCCCACAAGCTTTGCCAGAAATCGCCGGCCTGCGCCGTCGACCACTGCCAGAGCGCCTCGTAGGTGGCAAAGGAAAGATTGCGTGTGCGGGCCAGCCATTGCGTATAGCGCAGCAGGTTGGATTGCTGTATCGTTTCTTCCGAAGGAATCCACAGGGGTTGCATAGAGGGTGGGGGTATGCGTTACTGTTCTTGCAGCACGCGCAGGGCATCGATCTTGTCCTGGGCCAGCTGCTGTTTCAACGTGTCAAGGTCCGGGAATTTCTCGTCGCCGCGTATAAACGTATGGAAGCGCAACGTCAGGCTTTCGCCGTACAGATCGCCACTAAAATCGAAGAGGTTTACTTCAATGGCGCGCTTCGTGCCGTTTACCGTCGGTCGGTTGCCGATGTACAACATGCCTTTATACTGGGCACGGCCATGCAGTACGGTAACCGCATAAATGCCGTCGGCGGGAATCAATTTATAATGCGTGTCGATGTCGATGTTGGCCGTGGGGTAGCCCAGTTGCCGCCCGATGCGGTCACCGACGACAACACGGCCAGTGAGACTATACGGCTGTCCCAGCAGGTGCGAGGCGGTTTCCAGATCGCCTTCTTCCAACGCCTTTCTGATCTTGGAAGAGCTAACCGCCACATGGTCGACATCCTGGCGCGGAATCTCCTCCACGTCAAACCCATAGCGGGGGGCGTTGAGCTTCAGTTGCTCAAAGCTACCTTCGCGGTTGTGGCCAAAGCGGTGGTCATAGCCAATCACCAGCTTTTTAGTGCCGATGGTTTGCACGAGAATCTTCTGAATAAACTCTTCGGAGGTAAGCTGCGAAAATTCTTTGGTAAATGGAATGCGCACCAGGTGTTGAATGCCTTGCTCTTTCAGCAGCTCCGCCTTTTCTTCAAAGGTATTCAGCAGCTGGAGGGAGCGATCTTCGGGGTGCAGCACCAGCCGCGGATGTGGCCAGAAAGTGATTACCACGGTCTCGCCACCATGCTTCAGGGCCACCTCGCGCAGGCGATTTAGTATTTTCTGGTGCCCGACGTGTACGCCGTCAAAGGTGCCGCTGGTGACAACGGCATAGTCCAGGCGGGTAAAATCGTCGATTCCATGATAGATCTTCATGCTCCTGAATGGTAGGCAAACCTACTGTATTTCGTCAATATACAGGGCGTTTTCGAGCGTATATTTCCCAATGCGGGTGCGGCACAGCTCGGCCATGTAAGCGCCAACGCCGAGGGCTTCGCCCAGGTCGCGCGCGATGCTGCGAATGTAGGTGCCCTTCGAGCAAACAATGCGGAACGATACTTCGGGCAAGTTCACCGCCGTAATTTCAAACGTACTGACTTCCACCTCGCGCGGTGTCAGTACGACATCTTTTCCCTGGCGGGCAAATTCATAGGCGCGCTTGCCGCCAATGCGAATGGCGGAATGCGCGGGCGGCAGTTGCTGTATGCGGCCTTGCTGTTTGGCCGCGGCCGCGCGAATCATATCGGGCGTGATGTGGGAAATATCTTTGGCCTCGCTTACCTCGGTTTCGAGATCATAGGAAGGCGTGGTCTGACCAAGGATGAAGCGGCCGGTATATTCTTTTTCCTGGCCCATGAACTCTTCGATCTTCTTGGTCATTTTGCCGGTGCAGATAATGAGCAGGCCGGTAGCCAGGGGGTCGAGCGTGCCGGCATGGCCGATCTTTTTCATCTTGAGCTTATAGCGTAGCTTGTTGACCACGTCAAACGAAGTCCATTCCAGGGGCTTGTTGACGAGCAGTACGCGGCCCTCGCTTTCGGGAGCGGTTTCCATTAAATAATAGTAAGGCCTACGTTGAGGTAATACAGCACCAGGATGAGGATGCCCAGCACGATGCGGTAATACCCGAACAGCTTAAAGCCGTAGCGCGTCAGGAAACTGATGAAGGATTTGATGGCCACGATGGCCACGATAAAGGCTACGACGTTGCCGACGGCCAGTAAGGTGATTTCGTGCGAGCCAAAGGTGTTGCCCTCCAGGAAGTATTTCAGCATTTTCAGCCCGGTGGCTCCCGCCATGGTCGGTACGGCCAGGAAGAAGGAAAATTCCGCCGCGGTCTTTTTGTTCAGCTTCTGGGCCATGCCGCCGATGATGGTAGCAGCCGAGCGCGACATGCCGGGGATGAGCCCGAAGAGCTGGAAAGCTCCAACTTTAAAGGCTGTCGGGTAATCAATCTCCTTGTTACTGTTTTCGTTATTCTTAAAAAGCTTGTCGACAAACAAAAAGAAGATTCCGCCGATCAGTAACGTATAGCCTACCACGTCCACACGCTCCAGCAGGGCGTCGATATAGTCTTCGACCAACAACCCGACGACGGCTACGGGTACGAATGCAACCACCAGCTTGTAGTAAAAATCAAGCGACTGAAAGAACCGTTTCCAATACAGTACAATGACCGAGAGGATTGCGCCCAGCTGAATGGCCACCGTAAACATTTTAACAAAAGGATCGGACCCAATGCCCATCAGCGACGAACCGATGATCATGTGGCCGGTAGACGATATCGGCAGGAACTCCGTAACGCCTTCGATGATGGCGAGGATGATTGCTTGCAGGATAGACATGGACGAAGTAAGGGGAGACTATTCGGTAGGTTTATGAAGAATGGCGTAGATCTCCATAATGAATCCGGCCATCACAACGATCGGGCCCAATGTCAGACCCAGGAAGCCGAACCCGTGTTGGCTCTTATCGAGGGCCATGAGGATGAAGCCTACTAAAAGCGTTACGACGCCGATGATCATCCATTGATAGTTCTTTTTTCCAAAAGGAAGTTTGCTTTGCATGACGGTTGGTTTATCAGTATAGTTCGTCTAAGGACATTTTCAGGTACCGGTGGATCGAAAAGAATGTGCTGACAACAGCGACGACCATGCCAATGCCAAGCAGCAATGCCAGCAAGAACAAGAAGTGCCGCTGGTTATGCACCAGCATAATATCCGGAAGTTTTTTCTGCGAGTAGTCCGACAGCGCCCACAGCAATGCGCTGGTCAACGCACCGGCCAGAAGACCGTAGCCCGCCGCGCGGAACAGGAAAGGCCGCTGAATAAACCAGCGCTTGGCGCCCACGAGCTGCATGCTGCGAATCAGGAAACGCTGCGAGAACAAAGCAATGCGCAAGGTATTGCTGACGAGCAGGAAGGTTATCACCAGCATGATGACGGCAATCACAATCAGGACGATCGAGATGTTGAAGAAATTTGTATTGACCGCGTCAAACAGGTGCTTTTCGTAGGTTGCTTCCAGGATACCGTTGACGGTCTCCAGGTCGGCCTTGATTTTTTTCAGGTTGGTCGTGTCCTGAAACCCGGGCTTGATGCCCACGATGAAAGCATCCTTTAAGGGGTTCTCGCCAAGAATCTCTTTATAGTCGCCGATCTGGGCGACGAGGTCTTTTTCGGCCTCCTCCTTGGAGATGTATTTCAGTGCGGTTTCACCCGAGGCGACATATTCTTTTCCGAGCAGGATCTTTTCCAGCTGGCCGCGCTGGTTTTCGGTCAGCGTGCTTTTGAGGTATACTTTTACATTGAGGTTTTCGCGCACCATCTTCCCGAATTCCTGGGAGTAGATCATGAGGGTGCCAAACAGGCCCAGGGCAAAGAGGGCCAGCGTGATGCTGAACACCACACCGACGGCAGGATAGCCGCCCAATTTCTTCTTTCTTGTTGCTTTCTCCATGCTGTAAGCCCCAAAGTTATGAGAAAATACGAAATACCGTAGTTTCTGCGGGGTCCGGGGGACTTGTAAAAAAATAAGGCCCGCGGGAGGCGGGCCTTGTTCGTAAAGCGTTCGGCGGTACCGGCTGCCGCTATTTGCCGCGGTAGTCAGTCAGCTTCTTGAGCAACACCGGGTCGCTAATGGGCGTCAGCGGCCGGATCTTCTCAGATTCTTCGTTCAGCAGGTAGTAGCTCTCTTTGTAGAACAGGAATACCGTGCGTTTGTTGTCGCTAAAGAACTCCATGATCTCGTACAGGTTCTTTTCGAACGAGCCGTAGAGGTAGAGCTTACCTTCCTTAAACTGGTAGTGGAAGGTATATTTCTTGTTATTGTTGTCGGTGCGAACCTCGATCTTCGATTTGCCATTCTTCGGCTCGTTCGAAGATTCACGCAGTGAGCCATCTTCGTGCGGCGCAGTGTTGCCGGCTTCTTCGCTCGGGTCAAACACAGTGACATTCGGCTTGGCCATGGCCGGCTCTTGCGGCACAGCGGCGGCGGTGTCTTTGGGACGAGCCGTTTTATTGGTTGCCGGAGCCTGCTCGGTAGGAGCAGGGGCAGTCACCGTCTCGTGTTGCTCCGCCGTCGGGGCAGCCGGTGTTTCCGTCGCCGGTGCCGTGTCAGGCGTCACAACCGACTCGGGTTGTGTTTCCGTCACGGGTGACTCTTGTTGTACAGTAGCGGTGCTGTCGTTGCCCGGCTTCAGGTACAGGTATACACCTGCGCCAATCGCGCCGGCCACCAGCAAGCCTGTCAGCGTTTTTGCCAATACAGCCTCGCCGCCGGTAGCAGCGGGAACCGGTATAGCGTTCAACATGGCCTTCAGCTGGACCCGGCGGGCCTGGCGAATACCTTCGGCAATGCTTTGTTGCAACGTGTACTCACGGCTCAATTCAGGATCGGCGTTCAACTGTTGTTCGAAAGCCGCCTTCTCCTCACCCTTCAGTCCATTCGCAATGTAGCGGTCTAATAATTCCAAATCTCTTTCCAGTGCCATAGTTCTAATCCAAAAAGTCCTGCTCAGAGTACTGAGCTTTCACAAGTTCATCCAATTTCATTTTACACTTGTACTTCTTCGTTTTGGCGGTATCGGTGTTGGCGAATCCCAGCTTGTCGGCAATCTCTTGCATCGACATCTCGTCGAAGTAATAATACATCAGCACTTTCTTGCAGGTTTCCCCTAATTGCTCGATGCAGCGTAAAATTATTCTATCACGTTCGGCCGTCTCTGTATCTAACGACACAGCCGTGTCTTTTTCTTCATTCGAGAGCCGTTTTTTTCTATCCAGCTCTTTTCTCCACAGATTCTGACAGATGCTGTAGATATAGGTACTGATCTTGGAGGTCATGACCAGGTTACCGGAGGTGGCCTTTTGCCAGAAGACGATCAGGGCGTCCTGGTAAACATCGCGGGCCTCTTCTTCTGTTCCACTGTTGGTGATGACGAGCTTGGTCATCATCCGGTAGTACTTCTTGTACAGGAACTCGAGAGCTTTCTCGTCGCCTTTGCAAATGCGCTCGAAAATCTCTTTTTCGTCCATGTTTGAGCTCGACCTGTATACCATCGTTTAGCGGGGTTGTAACCTCTGAGGTTGTCTTTTTGTGAATTTTCCGGCGAATGGGCTCTCTAAAGAGGTTAATGCACCCTATTCCAGGTTTGGGTTCGATAAAATGGGCCCCAATATCCGCGGACCTTTAAGTCATCGCCATCCAGCCAGATCTTACAGCCATATATCTTGCCGCTTTCAGGGTCGAGGATCTTGCCGTCGGTATACTCGCTATCCGATTTGACCATGTCCTGCATAATTTCCATACCAACGATCTTCTTCTTATAGCGGGGGTCGTCTTCCGGGCACTCGTCACAGACCGGGTCCGGGTCATCTTCAGGGGCGCGGACAAGCTTGATAATCTTACCGTAGACTTTGCCGTCGCGCTCGTAGAGCTCCACGACCGACCGCTCTTTGCCGGTGTTGTCATCGATCGTCTTCCATTTTCCCAGCACAGGCTCTTCCTGGGCCAGGCCGATGTGTGCCCACAAGAGCAACGTCCATGTCAAAATCCGGAGAGGCATAAGCGGATAGTTTTACCCGTCAAAAATAGAAAAAGCCCCGGCATTCCCGAGGCTTCCCCTAAATTTGATGGCGTTTTTTGCCGTTACTGAGCGCTTTTTTCGGGCGCCACGACGGCAGAAACCACTTCGGTCTTAGCCTTTGCCTGGGCCGCCTGGGCCGCTGCCGTATGGTCTTTGTGCGCAATGTGCGGGGCGATAATCAGTGCCACGATCGACGTCAGCTTGATCAGGATGTTCATCGACGGACCGGACGTGTCTTTGAAGGGGTCACCCACCGTGTCGCCTGTTACAGACGCTTTATGCGGCTCCGATTTTTTGTAATACATCTGGCCGTTGATCTCCACGCCTTTTTCAAAGGACTTCTTGGCGTTGTCCCATGCGCCACCGGCGTTAGATTGGAACATGCCCATCAGTACACCCGACACGGTTACACCGGCGAGCAGGCCGCCCAATACTTCCGGGCCAAACGTGAAGCCTACGATCACGGGGGCTAGCAGCGCGATGGCACCGGGAGCAATCATCTCGCGGATCGACGCCGCCGTCGAAATGGCCACGCATTTTTCGTATTCAGGCTTGGCCTTGTATTCCATGATGCCGGGTATCTCACGGAACTGACGGCGTACTTCGTTCACCATGTCCATGGCGGCACGGCCCACGGCCGCGATAGCCAGCGACGAAAAGATGAACGGAATCATACCGCCCACAAACAGGCCCGCCAGCACCGGCGCTTTATAGATGTCGATGGAAGAAATGCCAGAAATGCCCACGAAGGCAGCAAAGAGCGCCAGCGAGGTAAGAGCAGCAGAAGCAATGGCAAAGCCTTTGCCCGTAGCGGCAGTGGTGTTTCCTACCGCGTCGAGGTTGTCTGTACGGTGACGTACTTCTTCGGGCAGCTGGCTCATTTCCGCAATGCCTCCTGCGTTGTCCGCAATCGGACCAAAGGCATCGATCGCGAGCTGCATGGCCGTTGTCGCCATCATACCGGCCGCGGCAATGGCCACACCGTAGAGACCTGCAAAAGCGTATGAACCCATGATACCGCCTGCCAGTACAAAGATGGGCAGCACGGTAGATTCCATGCCAACCGCCAAACCACCAATAATGTTGGTCGCGTGGCCCGTAGCGGATTGTTTAATGATTGACAATACCGGGCGCTTGCCCATGGCGGTATAATACTCGGTGATGACGCTCATCAGCGTGCCCACGACAAGACCAATGATGATGGCAATGAACACGTCGTTGGAGGTGAACGTCACACCGCGGTGAACCATGGTTTCTGGCAGCAGGTACTTCACCGCGAAGAACGAAGCGATGGCGGTCATGATAATGGATGACCAGTTGCCAATGTTCAGCGCGGTCTGCACGCTGTCAGTTTCTTTTTTGATGCGGACGAACCAGGTGGCCACGATCGAGAAGATCAGGCCCAGGCCGGCGATCACCATCGGCAGCAGGATAGGAGAGAGGCCGCCGAACTTATCCGCCGAAGCATCGATCTCCTGACCCAGCACCATGGTGGCGAGGATCGTGGCAACATAGGAACCGAAAAGATCGGCGCCCATACCGGCTACGTCGCCTACGTTATCACCTACGTTGTCGGCAATCGTCGCAGGGTTGCGCACGTCGTCTTCGGGAATGCCGGCTTCTACTTTACCGACGAGGTCGGCGCCTACGTCGGCAGCCTTGGTATAGATACCACCACCCACACGGGCGAAGAGCGCGATCGACTCAGCACCCAGCGAGAAGCCCGCGAGCACTTCGATAGCCTTCTTCATTCCGGGGCCCGTGATGGCGGCGCCTTCGGGCACGTACATGTTATACAATACGATGAACAGACCTCCCAGGCCAAGGATGGCGAGACCGGCCACACCAATACCCATGACAGAGCCGCCTGTAAACGACACCTTCAGGGCATGGGCCAGGCTGGTGCGCGCGGCTTGTGTCGTGCGCACGTTGGCTTTGGTGGCGATCTTCATGCCGATGTAGCCCGCGAAGGCTGAAAGCACGGCACCGATCAGAAAGGAAACGGCAATGAGCGGGCTGGAGTCGGGCACCAGCGTGCCGGACCAGGCCAGCAGCAGGGCGGCGATCACCGCGAAGTAGGTCAATACCTTCCACTCGGCACGGAGGAACGCCATGGCGCCTTGTGCGATGTATCCGGCAAGCTCCTGCATTTTTGCGTCGCCGGCGTCTTGTTTGGTTACCCAGGCGGACTTAATGGCCATGACGATCAGGCCGACAATTCCCAGCAGCGGGATGAGAAGTAAAATACTGTTCATATTGGTGTTAAAAATCTGATTGATACATAAAAGCCACCCGGCACACCAGATGGCTTTATACTAAGGATGGCAAAGATAGGAATCAGCCCGAATCTGCCAAATGATCAATACAATCGGTTGTTCCCGAAACGGGAAGGGGGGAAGATGTGCCATTTAACACACTCCGGAAATATCCGGAGGAGGATGTGTCGTGCGATCAGACGCCGAACATCTGTCGCAGGGCGAGCCAGAGGTTTTTCTTCTTGAGGTCGTCCAGGCGCGGCAGGGCATCGGCCACGACAACAGGCAGACCGTCATGCGTAAAACTCTCGTACAGGCGATTGGAGCCCTGCAACGTAGCGCCCAGCGCAATCACCCTCGTGGGCGCATAGGCCGCCAGGTCAGCCACGGTAAAGGCCGTGCGCGTAATGATCTGTACCGTGGCGATATTGAGCCGCAGTGCCGTGATCATCTTCGTCAGCGTCGTTTGCTCAGCCTCCGTCAGTTTCTCCCACGGGTCTGACACGATGACCAGCACACGTGGTGGGAGGCTATAGAGGTCTTCCTGGTAGAGATATGTTTCGATGGAGGCTGCCTGGCTCATGCGTTCTTAGGATTCTTTGATGTCGAAGATGGATCGTAGCTCGGCGGCTTCAGAAGGTTTCATTCTTCCTGCCAGGATGAGGCGCAGCTGGCGGCGGCGCAGCGCTCCTTCGTAGTATTCGGCTTCTTCCGGCGTTTCGGCTACAACCGCAGGTACGTCGGTGGGCTTTCCTTCGTTGTCGAGCGCCACAAAGGTAAAATAGGCAGCATTACTTTCAAACTTGTGCGCAGCCGGTATATCTTCGGCATCGACATCGATGCGCACTTCCATCGACGATTGGAATGCGCGTGTCACGCGCGCGCGCAGCGTCACCACGTTGCCCAGGCGAATGGGATGCTTGAACGAGATGTTGTCGACCGATGCCGTGACCACATGGCGGTTGGAATGCTTCTGTGCGGCGATGGCCGAAACGATGTCCATCCAATGCATGAGCCGTCCGCCCATCAGGTTGTTGAAGGTGTTCGTGTCGTTTGGCAGAACAAGCTCTGTCATGCTGACAAAAGACTCGCGCGGGAATTTAGTTTTTCGTGTTTCGCTCATGGTGAAAAGATCGCTGCCGGCACCGGCAAGTTCCAGTAGTTGGATTTATCGTGAGATGTTTTAAGGAAAGATACCCGTGTTTTTTAGGGTAATGTTTTTACCAGACTCGTTGCATACGATTGCAATGCGCTAATAACCGTTAGTTCGTGCAAAAATCATCAATTTTCTGTAGGAAACAAGGCAAGGGTTTCATTATTTCGGGATATCAAATGACACCGGCGAAACCATATATACTTTCCCCCGGAAGCTTTTTCACAGAAGCTTCTATCGCCATGGCTACCGTTGTAACAACGATTATTACCACCATTATTACCATTACCATCATTACGGGGTAACCCGTATGCATGTATACCTCCGCCCCCATTAGGATTACGTCCACCTCCAGGAAGTGCTACGCGTAATCGGAAAAACAATCACCTCAACAACCAGAAAACACTTTGTCATGAAAATATTGAAGTTCGGTGGCTCATCGGTTGCCACCCCTGCGCGGATACAGTCGGTCATAGAGATCGTCAAGCCGTACCTGCGCGAAGACGTTGCCGTCGTATTTTCCGCCTTTGGCGGTGTCACCGACGTATTGATCCAAATCAGCCGGTTGGCCCTCGAAGGCAACCTGGAATATAAAACTACCCTTGCTGAAATTGAACGCCGCCACCTCGATGCCGTACGCGCACTGGTAGGCGTGCAAAAACAAAGCAGCATCCTGGCACAAGTCAAGTTTACAGTCAACGAGCTGGAGGACGTGCTCCACGGCGTATACCTTGTGAAAGAACGCACCCCCCGCACCCTCGACTATATCATGAGCTTTGGCGAGCGCCTGTCGGCCTATATCATTGCCGAAGCATTCAAAGACAGCGGTGTCGCGGCGGAGTTTCTCGACACGCGCCGCGTCGTGCGCACAGACGCTAACTTTGGTTACGCCAAAGTAGACTTCGACACCACCAACACACAGATACGCGAGCACTTCAGCCGTCAGCAGGCGCTGCAGATCATTACCGGGTTTATCGGCACCAGCGAAACCGGCGAAACGACCACGCTCGGCCGCAGTGGCTCGGATTATACCGCGGCCATCTTCGCCGGCGCCTTGCAGGCATCAGACCTCGAGATCTGGACGGACGTAGACGGCATGATGACAGCCGACCCACGCCTCGTGAAAAAGGCATTCACGGTGCCGCAGATGAGCTATGAAGAAGCGATGGAATTATCGCACTTTGGTGCAAAAGTCATCTTTCCGGCGACCATGCAGCCGGCCATGGTCAACCGCATTCCCATCTGGATCAAGAACACATTCAACCCGACATTCCAGGGTACTGTTATCCATTCCGAGTCGAAGAACGGCAAAGTGATCAAAGGTATTTCGTCCATGAACGCCATCAGCCTGCTCAGCGTTCAGGGCAGTGGTTTGCTGGGGGTGGTGGGCGCTTCGGCCCGATTGTTTGCTACACTGGCCCGCGAGCGGGTCAACGTGATCCTGATCAGCCAGGCGTCGTCCGAGCACTCGATATGCCTCGCGATCGAAAGCCAGTATACCCGTCAGGCCAAATCGGCCATCGAAAAGGAATTCCAATACGAAATACGCAACGAAGAAATAGACGAAGTACACCTAGAGACTGACCTCTCGATCATCGCGGTCGTCGGCGACAATATGAAACAAAGTCCGGGTACCAGCGGGCGCATGTTTAGCGCGCTCGGTAAAAATGGTGTGAACGTCATGGCCATAGCACAAGGCTCTTCGGAGCGCAATATCTCTGCCGTCGTGCGGCAAGCTGACGTCGCGAAGGCGCTGAACGCCTTGCACGAAGCATTCTTCCTGTCGGATCGCAAGCTGCTCAACGTATTCCTCGTGGGCACGGGCCTGATCGGCAAAGCCCTGATCAACATGGTGCAGGAGCAATTTGACAAACTGGCAAAAGAGAATTTACTCGAAGTAAACATTATAGCCGTTGCGAACAGCCGTAAGATGCTTTTCCAGGAAGCGGGATTGCCCCCGGCTACTTGTCTGGACGAAAACGAAGCAACGGGTGAAGCCATGCACATGGAGCAGTTTGTAGAGCGCATGGTATCGCTCAACCTGCCCAACAGCATCTTTGTAGATTGTACTTCGAGCGAAGAAGTGACCTCGTTCTACGAAGCGATCCTGTCGGCCAGCATCTCAGTCGTAACACCCAACAAGAAAGCCAACTCCGGTTCGCTTGAAAAATACCAGTTGCTGAAACGTACCGCCTTCCGCCGCGGCGTGAAGTTCCTGTATGAAACCAACGTGGGGGCCGGTCTGCCGGTAATCAATACATTGAATGACTTACTCCTGAGCGGCGACAAAGTCATCAGCATCGAGGGCGTGCTGAGCGGTACGCTGAACTTTATCTTCAGCTCGTATTCCGCCGGTAAGAAATTCAGCGAGGTAGTGAAAGAAGCCAAAGCGAAAGGATATACCGAGCCTGATCCGCGCGACGACCTCAGCGGCATGGATGTAGCCCGCAAGATCCTGATCCTCTCCCGCGAGGCGGGCCTGCCGTACGAGCTGAGCGACATTACCGTCGAGAACCTGGTACCGGCTGACTGCCGCGAGCAGACTTCCGTCGACGCATTCTTTACAGCATTGGAGAAACACGATAGTGCATTTGAGAAACTGTTGGCCGATGCCACCGGTCGCCAGGAGAAGCTGCGCTACATGGCCATATTGAAGGACGGCAAGGTGGCGGTATCGCTTGGTACCGTAAACGATCAGCATCCGTTCTACTCCTTATCGGGCAGCGATAATATTATCTTGTTGACAACAGAGCGTTACCACGAGCGCCCCATGGTAATTCGTGGCCCGGGTGCCGGTGCCGCGGTAACGGCCGCGGGTGTATTTGCCGACGTGATCCGCATCGGCCACTATGCTCGCTAATTATACAACGAACGATAGCGTATAACAATAAACATCGCATTCATGAAATCTGTAAGAGCATCAGCCCCTGCAACGGTAGCAAACGTTTCGTGTGGCTTCGATATATTCGGCTTTGCTGTAGCCTCGCCTGCCGACGAGGTCGTAGTGACCCTGACCGACAAGCCGGGCGTGGTCATTCGCGAGATCGTCGGTGACGACGGTCGCCTTCCGTTGGACGCATCGCGCAACACGTCGGGCGTGGCCGTCATCGAATTCTTAAAAGCCATCAAAAGCGAGCAGGGTGCAGAGATCACCTTGTATAAACACCTGGCACTCGGCAGTGGCATGGGGTCCAGCGCTGCCAGCTCGGTGGCTGCCCTCGTGGCCATTAACCACCTGCACGGCGAACCGCTCTCGCGTAAAGAGCTGCTGCCGTTCGCCATGGAGTCGGAGCGTATTGCCTGTGGTTCGGCACATGCCGACAACGTGGCACCTTCGCTGTTGGGGGGCTTTGTATTGATCCGCGGGTATGACCCATTGGATGTGACGAGCATTCCCACACCAGCGGGTTTATTCTGCACCCTGGTGCATCCACACCTGGAGCTAAAGACCGAAGACTCGCGCCGCGTGTTAAAGGCTACGATACCGATAAAAGATGCGATCACGCAATGGGGTAATATCGCCGGCCTGGTAGTGGGATTGATGAAACCGGACTTTGGATTGATCGGCCGATCCTTGAAAGACGTGGTGGCCGAACCGATTCGTTCCGTGTTGATACCAGGCTTTGACCGCATCAAGGAAGAGGCCGTAAAAGCCGGTGCATTGGGCTGTGGTATCTCGGGCTCCGGCCCCACCATCTTTGCATTGTCAACCGACGCGGCTACGGCACAACGGGTGGGGGAGGCTATGCAGGCTCAATTCACCGACTTGAAACTGAAGAGTGATGTATTTGTGTCGGAGATCAACAACGCCGGCGCCAAAATCCTATAAGCCATACCAGACAATGAAATTCTACAGTACCAATAACAAAGCGCTGCAGGTCGACCTGCGCACGGCCGTCACACAAGGTCTGGCACCCGACAACGGTCTCTATATGCCCGAGCGTATTCCCACGTTGCCGCCCGACTTCTTTGCCGCGCTTCCGTCCATGTCGTTTGCCGACATCGCCTTTGCCGTGGCCCAAAACCTGGTGGGCGACGACGTGCCGGCCGACGAGCTGCGCCGCATCGTAGACCACACCATTCAGTTTGATGCTCCTGTAGTAGAGGTAGATGACCACCTTTACGCCCTGGAGCTTTTCCACGGTCCTACATTGGCCTTTAAAGATTTTGGCGCGCGCTTTATGTCGCAGCTGCTGGGGTACTTTGCCCGCAGCCAGAAACAAGAAATTGTTATACTCGTCGCCACATCGGGCGATACCGGCAGTGCCGTAGCGAACGGCTTCCTCGGTGTACAAGGCACACGGGTAATTGTATTATATCCTTCGGGTAAAGTAAGCGACATCCAGGAAAAGCAGTTCACGACCCTGGGTCAGAACATCACAGCCCTGGAAGTAGACGGCACGTTTGATGATTGCCAGCGCCTGGTAAAACAAGCATTCCTCGACGAGGACCTGAAGAAAAAATACTTCCTGACCTCCGCCAACTCGATCAACATTGCGCGACTCATACCGCAGTCGTTTTATTACTTCTATGCATACGCACGGGTGCAGCACCTCGGACGGCCCGTGGTGTTCTCCGTACCAAGCGGCAACTTCGGCAATATTACCGGAGGCTTACTGGCGCGGGCGATGGGCTTGCCCATTCACGCCTTCGTGGCAACCACCAATGTAAATGATGTGGTGCCGGCGTATCTCAAAACACAAGTGTTTACACCACGTCCGTCGCAACAGACCATTAGCAATGCCATGGACGTTGGCAACCCGAGCAACTTCCCACGTATATTGGAGCTCCTGGGACATGACTATCAGGCGCTGTCGGCATTGATCAAAGGCTATGCCTTTACCGACGACGAGACCCGCGCGGCAATGCGACTGGTAAAAGCGTCAGCAGGCTATGTACTGGATCCGCACGGTGCCATTGGCTACCTGGGCTTGCAGCACTACCTGCACGAAACGACTGACGAAGTAACGGGCATTTTTCTCGAGACGGCACACCCTGCCAAGTTTAAGGAAGTGGTCGACGAAACGCTGGAAGAGCCGATCGCCATACCACCGGCATTGCAAAAGTTCTTGCAGCTGTCGAAACGCAGTGTGCCGATGAAATCGGACTTCCCGTCGTTCAAAGCTTATCTGCAGGGAAATCTCTAATTACCGGTTTGCTGCGCCACGTCCCGGTTGCGGAAGACGATGTACTTGCGGGTAAAGAAATTCCAGACCACGGCCACGGCAATGGCGAGGGCCTTGGCGATCTTGTCGTCCATCGACGCAAATTCGACAAGTGCCCACAGCACGGCCGTGTTCACGGCCAACGCGCCGGCCAGGCAAACGGCAAACAGCGTGGCTTCGTAGACTCTGTTCGTTTGCGTTGCGGCGGTGAATACATACCGCTTCGTCAGGACGTACGTGACGACATTGGTCAGGATAAAGGCCAGCACATTGGCCACGCGATAGTCGGTAATGTTTTTGAATGCAAAGTAGAGAGAGTACTCAAGCACGGCGGAGATACCACCGACGATTACGAAACGGGTAAACTCTGCTTTGAGCAGTCGACGCAAGGCTTCCATAATGGTTTTTTCAAAATACGAAACCACAAAGAAACGATTTTAATTTGGGAATACCGACGGCCGTCAGCGGACCACCTGCTGTTCACAAGCAGGTGGTCCCCTAGGTACCGCGTAGTCCGCTTAGCGGTTATAGGCCAATGTTTGCGGTTCGCAAATCCGGTTGGGCAAAGTCCATGTAATGGTTTTCAGGTTTATAGGTTCAACCTTGTCGCTATCTTCTGTAATGCGGATAAACTGATCGGCGCGAAGATTGGTGAATTTTTGTACGGTGCCGCTGCCACGCCAGGTGATCTCGAGCTCGTCGATGGTGGTGGCCTGGCCCAGGCCAATCTCACGGCGCAAGGGCGATGCGCCAAAGCTACCGCCGCTGTTCACGTCGCGATAGAGGGTACGGCGCACACCGTTTTCGGTACAGGTGATCTTGAGCCGCGAGCCGATCGCATCGCGGTTGGCGTGCGTGCCTGTAAGCAGAATCGTAATCCAGTGGTTGTTGCCTTGTCCCGGATTCAGAAAGAACGAATTCGGATAAGCATCGCCGATAAAGGCGCCCCCCATTTCGATGTGTATGTCCTGGTCGCCGTCGTTGTCCATATCGGCAAACGATACACCATGGCCTTTTTGCAAGTGTCCCACACGGGCCGACGCAGTAACATCTGCGAATTTTTTCCCACCCAGATTCTTAAACATTTTGTTCGGCACCAGCGACTGGTAATTGGGGTTGCCCGAGCCCAGGTACATGTCCAGGTAACCGTCGTTGTCGATGTCGCCGAAGTTAGAGCCCATGGCGAATACGTTGCCGGTCAGGCCCATAGCCGGAGCCACGTTGGTAAACGTGCCGTCGTGGTTGTTGTGATACAGCAGCATCTTTTCGGGGTTGCCGGCGGGAATGCCCAGCTTCTCGGCCGCGGTATAATACGCGAGTGACTGCGAGAAGGTATAGTCACAGACAAAAACGTCGAGCCAACCGTCGTTGTCATAGTCAAAGAACCACGTCGGAAAAGTCTTGCCGTGCTCGCGGTCGAACCCGGCCTTTGCGGAAACATCTTCAAACACCACCTCTTTGCCCTGGACGCCTTTGTTGCGTAAGAGTTTGCGTACGCCATCCATGCAGGAGAAAAACAAATCGATTAAACCATCGTTGTCAAAATCGCCCGAGGCAACAGCCTTGACATAAAACCGGTAATCGCACTTCGCAAGGTGTGCCACCTCGCGAAACGTGCCGTCCTGGTTGTTGATGTACAGCTCGCAGGGATGCTGAACGTTGTAGCCCTGATGGTCGGTCTCATTTCCAATGAACAGGTCCAGCCAGCCGTCGTTGTTAAAGTCATTCCAGGTCGCCGTCTGGGTGGGGTGAAAGGAGAGCAGTCCGGCACGGGTGGTAACATCGGTAAAGGTACCGTCACCATTGTTTTTTAGCAGCGAGTTAGGCTCATGCCCGTATTCGCCTTTCCAGGCTCCACGAAGCACAAGTATGTCGCGGAGGCCATCATTATTATAATCGGCCTGAACCATGTTTAAACCGCCTGTAAGACCATCCAGACCGGCCCTATGCGACCAGTCAGCAAACGTGCCGTCGGTATTGTTGTGAAAATAATGCATTTCTTCGTCCAGCCCCCAGCCGGAAGTGACCAGGTCCAGGTAGCCGTCGTTGTCAAAATCTTCTGTAATACTGCCCCCCGCCATGTCGCAGGTAGCCATGCCCAGGCCGCCGGCAATATCTTCAAACGCGTTTACCCGGTAGGTGGTGTCGCCTTCCATGCCGGGTATATAAAATTCAGGCGGCACACGTTCGGGGTATTCTCCCAATGTCATATAAGCCAGGTTCAGCAGCCAGCGCGACTCCAGGTCTTCCGGGTGCTGCCGCAGTGTTTCTTCGTATAGGGGAATAGCCTTGCGCGAACCCACCATGTCACGGTGCACGCCCAGCCCACGGATCGGTAGTACGCACGAGGCCGCCGCATGTCCTTCGATACAGTTGGATCGCTCGCCCAGACGCAGGTAAGCAAGGGCCAGGTCTTTGCGTATTTTATCTTGTTGGTAAGGGTTGGCGTCTTTCAGCAGGGGTTCGAATAATGCTACGGCTTTTTCCTCCTCGCCAATCTCCAGCAGGATGTTAGCCTTCAGGTATTGGCAGTAGGCAATCTGTGCCGGTGTGCTGTGCGGCAGCGCCAGCAGCGAGTCCATAAACTGCAGCTTCGCTTCGGGTACATATTGGTTACGTGCGCCGAACTGCTCAGTACGCTTTTTTTTGAGGATGGCCAGCATTTCTTCATGGCATGTCGGCTTGTGCTGGCAAGCCGTAGCCAGTATTAACAGCGCGGCCATGCGGCACAACGCAGGGATAAAGGTTTTCATTTAGGTGTGTTAGGGTACAGTATAACAGGTCACACGGCAACAAAGCCTGCACAGGCTGCTGCCGCAAAATAAAGAAGTATAGCAGGGGGATCAGGCCCGTTCGGGCGGCGGGGTTATGACGCGTTGCGCCGGTGGGCACCAGTGCGTGGTATAGGTTATAGCGTAACGATGTATTTGTAGTGCGTGTCCGGGAGTGAAAGTCAGAATAGGTGCGAGTGTATAGTCGTGGGCCAGGTTGTCTGATAGCTTCGGAGCTTTCAGCGGTGCTGCCAGTGTATGCGTAGGATCGGCAAAACGGGCGAGGAGGGAAGCGGCGCGATGCTCCGCGCGATTGGGCAGGCAGACAACATAAAGCGTATCGGCTTCGATGTGTTGGCTCACCAGCGTATATAATTGCCCCTCGTACCGCAGCGAACCGCGCAGGCGGTGGTCTTCACCCTGTCCTGCCAGCAGATAAGGCAGGGAAAGTGGGAGCTTGATGACAACCGTTTCGCGGCGATCATATGCGCCAGCATCCACGCGCTGATTTAATACATGCGTAGTGTGTAGCCGCAGCAAAGGATAGAGACCATAATAGCCCAGGGTATTGAACAGGAAGAGCATGAGCAATATAGTGGCTATCGGTCTTTTCATTTGGGTTATCGAATATACCCTTTATACTATCAAAAACAAGACATGAGATTCCGGATTACTTCTCAACGCTTCTGTTCAGGTCCTCGTAGGCCAATAAGATGTGCTCCCGGCTTTCGTTACGCATGTGCAAAATAATGGAGTTGTGAATCTCCGTTCCATCAATGACAGCCACGTTATCCACCTTCATCAATGTACCGTCATTATACCGGCTAAACCAGCTTTCGAATTTTCGTCTACGCGCCAGGTGACGGTTATCAAGACTGTCGCATACATAGACGATCACATTCGTTTCCCGCAAAAAGAAAGCGCGGAAGACGCTTAGGACAGTTAGAGCAATACGTTCGTCACCCGGCGATGTAGTGGGATCACCGTCGACTACCTCGATGTTAAACTTGAAAACACGTCCGATCAGGACCGGGTAGTCAGCGAACTGAGCAGAATAATCGACGAAGTAAATGACGTACCGTAATCCATGGTCCGTAAAAAACTCGAACGAATACTCATCACGCTCCAGTAATAGATAGGGGCTTAACAAAGGTGTAACGATCTTTCAGGTCAGAAATCCGGCCGCCGTTTTGAATGTGTGCTCGAATGGCGTTTTTATCTTCCAGCATTTTCTGGAAGATGGCCGCACCCCTGGAAGTGCCTTTGCTGGGTTTGTTAAAGTCGTTTTTCATATGGTTTAGACAACTATATTAGTTATCCCCAAACAACGAAAATTTCTGTGAGTCCTCAATATAAAAGCACAGAAATGTTGAAGGTTTCCCCAAAAAAGATTCCGAGCCTGGGAAATCTATTTACCCCAGCCCTGCGCACCCAACAGTGGTACAAATGCAAAGTCGTCGAACTCTTCGCGTATCAGCTTGCCGTCCTTCTTGCGGATGCGCAGCATAAGCTGCCGTGTACGATCGCCAACGGGTATCACAAGTATGCCGCCTTCCTTCAGCTGGCTGGTTAATGCATCGGGCACAATAGGTGCGCCGGCGGTAACAATGATCTTGTCGAAAGGAGCTTTTACGGGCAAACCCTTCGAGCCATCGCCATGAAAGAAATGGGGCTTATAACCGATTGTCGGTAAAAAGTCGCGTGTGCGTTCAAAAAGCACGCGGTTGTATTCGATTGTATACACCTTAGCACCGAGCTCCAGCAGGATACAAGCCTGATACCCCGAACCAGTGCCGATCTCCAGCACTTTGTCGCCGGGTTTGATCTCGAGCTTCTCCGATTGAAAGGCAACCGTATACGGTTGGGAGATCGTCTGGCCTTCACCGATCGGAAATGCCTTATCCTGATAGGCATGATCCAACAAGGCGCTTTCAAAGAAGAAATGTCGCGGCACCTTCCCAATAGCGGACAGAACGCGGTCGTCTTTAATGCCCTTTTCCGCTAGTTTTTTAACGAGCTTATTGCGCAATCCCTGGTGCTTATAATTGTCTTCCTTCATGATTTTTCAACAGAATTTATGCTCTTGTGGATTAAATGTGGATCGATTGTTGATAAGATATAACCATCTTATAATCAGTTGCTTGAAGTTTGGTTTTACATTTTCCATGGTCAAAAAACCGCCTAAAAATCGAAATTTATTGGGCCTGTCAAAGTTCAAAAAAAACCTTAGGAAAAGTCGCGGCTTTGACCTTACTTTAAATCCTCTCCACACAGTGATAAGCTTTTTGCCATAGCGTTTCACAGTGTCCTGTCTCAAAAAGGGACAGGTGAGCAGTGTAAATAAAGGCCAGCGACGGTTACATCGCTGGCCTTTCACTTTTAGGCCCATCAGGCCTTTTGAAACCGTGCCGACGGCTTAAGTTCCTTATTTCCAGGCGTATACGTATAAAACCCCTGTCCCGATTTTACCCCTTTATGCCCAGCCTGGACCATGTTGACCAGCAGGGGGCAAGGAGCATACCGCGGATTGCCAAACCCGTCGTGCAGCACCCGAAGAATAGATAAGCATACATCCAGCCCGATAAAATCCGCCAGTTGCAGCGGCCCCATCGGATGGGCCATGCCGAGCCGCATCACCGTGTCAATCTCCTCCACGCCCGCGACGCCTTCATACAGCGAGGCGATCGCCTCGTTAATCATAGGCATTAAGATACGGTTGGCAACAAAGCCCGGGTAGTCATTAACTTCCACCGGCGTCTTTTCGAGTTTGCCCGACAGCTCCATGATAGTATGTGTTGTCTCGTCGCTGGTGCTGTAGCCGCGAATTACTTCCACGAGCTTCATTACGGGTACCGGATTCATAAAGTGCATGCCGATCACTTTCTCAGGCCGCTTGGTGGCCGCCGCGATGCGTGTGATCGAAATGGACGATGTATTGGTAGCAAGGATGGTATGTGCCGGTGCAGCCGCATCCAGGTCTTGAAAGATCTTCAGTTTGAGGTCGATATTTTCGGTAGCAGCTTCGACAACAAGGTCTGCACGTTGCACCCCGGCGGCAATATCGGTCGACGTTGTGATGCGTGCGAGCGCTTCTGTTTTTGATGCCTCGGTGACCGTGCCTTTCTCGACCTGGCGGCCCAGATTCTTTTCGATCGTTGCAATTGCTTTCTTCAACGCCTCGGCAGCAATGTCGATGAGGGTAACGTGGTAGCCATGTTGTGCAAAGGCATGTGCAATGCCATTGCCCATGGTGCCGGAACCGATAACTGCAATGTTTTTCATGATGGTTTTTTCGGGTTAATGAGTTGGGCGCAAAGATAGGATTTCACGGCACGTAGAGAAACCGCCGCATGCGCTAGAATTCTTTCTTCAGGTTGAAGAACAAACCACTGACCCCCTCGGCATTATAGGTGTATTCAAAACGAAATACCGTATCGTATGAGCCCACAATGTCGATACCCATGCCGCCACCCGACAGCAGCCTGCCGGTGAGCTGATTGCTGAGCGTATAGTTGTTGTAGTTGTGCACATAGCCCACGTCACCATACGCCTTGAGGTATATCGCTAACGGTATGTGCCGGAATTGCGGAATAGGTACTGCCTTCATATGATAGGTGCGTGCGAAGAGACGCTTTTTGAAGGTGGTTTTGTTGAGCAAAAAGCGAGGCCCTTCGATCACATATATTTCATAGCCGCGAATCACTTGCTTTTGATACCCCAACGCGCTGTAGTTGTAGTATGGCAGATCGTCGGGACGGCTCCAAAAGCCCACGACGTTGTTTGATAAGAAGTAATTCTTACCCATATCAAAAAAGCCCGTTGCCGTTAAGCTCGCTTCAAACTTATCGATGTCGTCGTTCTTCATAATGCCGTTCTGCGAGGCAGCTACGTTCAGGTAATAGCCGCGCAGCGGATAACCAACATAGTCGCGGTGATCGGTGGTGAATTGATACGTGATCGTGCCGTACTGCTGCATGCGGTTTCCTTCTCCCAGGTAGTTCGGGTTCAGGCTCATGATCGTGTCGTTAATGCTGACGCTTTTATACGATACAGAGAAGCCATGCGACTGGTAAAAGGACGGCCGATAGGTATAGGTCAGGCCGCCACTCCGCACCGTGCGCAAGACACGTTCGGATTCGAGAAAGACCATCTTGTGGCGCAGTGTCTGATAGGCCAGGTTCTTGGCTTGCGCAAAGTCCAGGTCGATCATGAGCCCCTGCCGCTGCTTGCGGTCAATGTAGGGAATGCGATACGATAAATTGAACCGGCGCGTAAAGCCGAGCTGCGTAGTAAAGCGCAGCGTTTCGTTGCGGCCCCGCATGTTGTATTGATACAAACGTAAACCATAGTTCACACGGCTGAAGTCGTGGTTATAGTTCTGCCACCACTCGTTAAAGTTGCGGTCGGCCAGCTCGAAGATCGGAGAAGGAAATGTATACCATCGCTCGTTCACATCCACAAGCAGGTCGACATGGTTGGGATCATACTCCAGCGCACGGATCTCGACGGTATTGAACAACCGGGTGTTGATGAGTTTCTTTTTGTCGAGCTCCAGCATGCTGGGCAATTCCCGGCTGAAGACATAGTCGCCAGGTTTAAGCGACAGCTCGCGCAGTACGATGGGATCACGTGTAATACGGTTGCCGACAATAAAGATGCGATTGATCTGCAGGAAACGGCCCGCGCTGTCCGGCAACTGCCGGGTGTGGACAGGACGAATCACGGAATCCGCTGCCGGTAAAGCAACCGTATCCTGACGGTCTTTTCCCAACGGAAAAAGACTAAACAAACCGAAGATAAATGCCAACATTTCGTAGCGCTAAGACACCTGCCCGTACGACAAGTTTAACGCTACTTTTCTAAATATCAGGTGTTTTTCGGTTCCTTTTTTCGACTGGTGTAGATTAGAATGATAATTCCGGCAACCACCAGCGGAATACTCAGAATTTGGCCCATGTTGATGGGCAATCTATCCTCGAATGCCTCCTGATTTTCTTTCAGGAACTCGATTACGATCCGCATACCGAAACACCACACCAGGAAGATCCCAAAGATGCGCCCCGTGACCAGATGCTGACGGTGGCGGTTCCAGATGGCGAACAGCACGAGGAACAGGATCACACACGAAATGGCTTCATAGAGCTGGCCCGGGTGACGTGCGATGCCCACGGTGTTGATCTTGGCCACAAAGCCCTCGGCGTCGGGTTTGGCGATCTTATAGTCCAGGCGCAACTGTGGTGTTTCGTCAAAGTATTCGTACAATCGTTCGCTAAGCAGGGGTACGACACGGTCGTTTAGCAGTCCGGCCGCCTGGGCTTCGGTCGCATGCGGCTTGAAGAAGATGTAAATCGTGATGGGCTTGCGGCCGTTCTCGCCGGCGGGCAGCGAGTCGTTCTGCACATACACCATGTCTTTGACGATGTGGTCGGGATCAATCCGGTCGTCCTTCAACGACTCGGTCAGGCGCCCGGTGAACACAATGCCCCAGGGCTTGTCGGTAGGGGTACCGATAATTTCGGAATTAAAGAAGTTCCCGAGGCGGATCAACGCACCGGTTAAGGCTACCAGAATCACAATGCGGTCGAGGATCTGAAAATAATTCTGTCCAGGCTTGCGCTTGCGGCTGTAGAGCCACAGGGCAAACAAAATACCAATGGCGCCACCGTGGCTGGCAAGGCCTTGCAGACCGGTAAATTTGAACGGACTGAACTCAAAGGGCAGGAAAATACTGAGCGGCTCCTGCCAGATGATTTCCGGCTGATAAAACAGCACGTGACCCAGGCGGGCGCCGATAATCGTGGCCACGATCATGTAAATGGTCAGCGTGTCGACATCCTTCTCCGGTTTGCCTTCTTTGCGGAACATATAATACAGGATCTGCTGGCTGATCAAAAAGCCCAGCGCGAAGAATAATCCATACCAACGAAGTGCAAATGAACCGACAGAAAAGATCTCGGGATTGCCATTCCAGATAATGTAACTCAGTGTAGCCATGAGGGCAAATATAGTGTTAATTGTCTACAGACCAGAGGTTGCCGTAGATGGTGTGCAGTTTTTATGCGTGTTCCAGTTCGTGTAATTCGCGGGCGAATCCTGACGACAAGATGGGAAACCGGCACCATGTACGCGGGTCTACATTGATGTCGTCGAGGTGGAAAGCAGGTGCAATGCGCTCGCGCTTCCATTGGTTGATCGACCACAGGCGAAAGAACTTGGTGATCCAGGCTTTTACCTGTGCCGGTTCGCCGGTGTGTTGCAGGCGATGGTACACCTCTACCGGCGACTTTCGTTCCTGTATTGCCCAGCGCTCAATTTCCGCCAGGATGGAATAGGGCATGAGGTCGGCCTCGTCGGTTTGGTAGCGTTCGGGGGGGCGTAGCTCGGCTGTAGGCTGTAGGTTGTTAACGGCCTGCAGGCCGTCGTGTCCCAACGTATCTTGTGCCCACCGTAGCCATTGCAGTACAAACACCTTGCTGAGCCCCGCAATAGGCGCCAGGCTGCCGCTGGTGTCGCCATCCATGGTGGCATACCCCACGTCGCCCTCGCTGCGATTGGAGGTTGTCAGCAACACGGCGCGATGTATATTGGCCAGCATCCAGATAATGGGTGAACGCGTGCGCGCCTGCACGTTTTGTAATGTAATATCGTCTTGCTCCCAGGTCAGCGTGCGGCCAATCGCCTCCTCGATCTTCTGTGTATAAGCCACGACGGTATCGTCGATGGTCCAGGAGTGAAATACAGCGCCCAACGATTCGGCCAGCAGGCGTGCAGCATCGAACGTATTCGTGGAAGAGTTACGCGTGCCCTGGTACGCGCACGTAAGCAGGCGGCCCACCGTTTGTTGCCAGGAAGCATCCACCGCACCCAGGCCTAGCCGCTGCGCAAAAGTATCCGGGCCCAGTTCGGCGCGGCCGCGTTTTACCATCTCAGCCACAAAGACGGCACAGACGGAAGAGTCGGCACCCCCGCTAAGCGAGAGAACAAAACCGTTTGCGCGACTTTTGCGCGCATAGTCGAAGAGCGCCAACGCCACGGCGCGGGCCAGCTCTTCGTTCCGGTCTTTCGTGTCGGCGGAAGGTATAACTTCGCTCGCCTCGGGCTGCCGGAAGTTTACATCGCAGGCGAGGATATTAAAGCGTTGAAAGGAAAATCGTTTATTGACGGCCAGCAGGCGGCCGTGTTGTGCCAGGATGATGTCGCCGTCGTAGATCATACGGCCGGCTTCGTTGCCCAGCAGGTTGGTAAAGAGATAGGCGCAGGCAAACAGCGATGAGCCCTCTTGTACTACATCGCGTTCGCGCACGGTGCTTTTGCCCATGGCGAAGTGACTGGCACTGGGGTTTAAGATCAGGTCCACGCCACGGTCGCGCAGCCGGTAGCCAGGCCGAAGGTCTTTGCGCCAACCATCTTCACAGATCTCAAAACCCATCTTGATACCGGCCACATCGTAGATTAGGTCGCCCGCCGGAATAGATTCATCGCCTCGTTCCAGCGTGACAACTTTGTGTGCCGGCCATGCATCAAACCAACGTGGCTCGTAGTGTACGCCGTCGCGCGCCAGGTTTTGCTTGAACGTAACCCCGACAATTTTACCATCGCTGATAACGCAGGCACCGTTGTACGTGATGCCGGCGATACGCACGGGCAAGCCCACACTCACGGTAATACCGGCGCAGTGCGCGCGTATCCGCAGCACTTCCTCCCAGGCTTTCTCCGCCAGCCAATCGCTGAGAAAAAGGTCCTCACACCCATAGCCCGTGACACTTAATTCGGGCAGGCAGAGTATAGCGACCTGCTGGTGGCGGGCTTCTTCGATGGCATCGATAATGTTCCGGGTGTTGTTGTCCCAGTCCATCGGGACCTGGTTTACGGTAGCGCCGGCTATTTTCATGACGATGGGATCAAACGCGTTTGTGTGAACTGCGCTGCATTCTACAGACAATTAAATTACCGGTCAAGTTCGCGGAAAAGGAGGAATCGTCGGAAGGGGAGGGGAGCGGCGATTAGGGGGTCAGCAGGTTGAGCATTTCACACGTTTTAAAGGCAGCATCCTGCTCGGCCTTCTTCTTGCTGTTGCCATAGCCCGTGCCCTGGGGCTCATTGTCGACAATCACCTGCGCGGTAAATTCCTTGTGGTTTTTACCCTTCTTCACATTGAGGATTTCGAACCGTACGTCCTTGCCTTCGCGTTGTGCCCACTCGATAATCTTGCTCTTGAAGTTTGAGTTAGAGTTTACAAGCTCCTCCAGGTCGTAATTGGGCCCGATGAGTTTGTCGATCACAAACTTCTTGGTGCGCAGGTAACCTTTGTCGAGATAGATGGCGCCGACGATCGCTTCGAGCGTGTTGCCCAGGATGACCTGCTGCAGGTGCGCGTTCTTTTGGTCGTACTGTACGATGTTGCCCACGCCGATCTTGCGGGCGAGCAGGTTGAGTGTCTCGCGGTTTACAATGCGCGAGCGGATTTCCGTCAGGAAGCCTTCCGAGCGGAAGGGGAATTTTTTGAAGAGGAAATCGGCTACGGCTGCGCCGAGAATCGCGTCGCCGAGGTATTCGAGACGCTCGTTCGATTCTTTATAACCCTGTCCATTTTCTTTCGCAATAGAGCTGTGAACCGTTGCGAGACGATAAAGTTCAAGATTGGAAGGAGTAAAGCCCGCAATGTTTTGTATTGCGCTGACTAACTTCTTGTCGCTCGTCGTTTTTCCTTTCGGAAGCTTAAGGATTTTCCAGACCAAGGTTTATGTCAGTTCATTTTTTTGTCCGGATGCTAATGTAGTAAGAATATGCACGATGGTCAATGCTACTGCCGAAGTCCGTGTGGTTGTATACTCGCCAGGTGTGTGAATAGACCGGCAACCGGCACTATACCGCAAGATGTTATGCTGCTTCTAAAAAGCCATGCCAATATCTGCCGCACGCGTGACGGGCAGAAAACCTCAGGGATATACAGTCGGAATCTCCGGTGATCAGATCTTCTTGAAAAGCACCGAGAAATTGTGGCCTCCAAAACCGAAGGTATTGCTCAAGGCAATATTCACGGGGCGCTCTTGTGCTTTGTTGAATGTCATGTTGAGCTTGGGATCAAGCTCCGGATCGTCCTCGAAGTGGTTGATGGTCGGCGGAATGATGGAATGGTTAATCGCCATGATACACGCGATGCTCTCGATCGCACCGGCGGCACCCAGCAAGTGACCCGTCATCGACTTTGTCGAGCTGATGTTCAGATTGTAGGCGTGCTCACCGAATACTTTCTGGATGGCACGAATCTCGCCAATATCGCCCAGGGGGGTCGATGTACCATGGGTATTGACATAGTCGATCTGCTCGGCCGTGATCTCGGCGTCCTCCAGCGCGTTGAGCATTACCTGGATGATACCGGCCCCATCGGGGTGTGGCGCCGTAATGTGGTAAGCGTCTGACGACATGCCACCACCGATCACCTCGGCATAAATCTTGGCACCGCGTTTTTTGGCGTGCTCGTACTCTTCCAGGATCAGCGCACCCGCGCCTTCGCCCAGTACAAAGCCATCGCGGTTTTTGTCGTAGGGGCGTGAAGCCGTTTCGGGCGAGTCGTTGCGCTCGGAAAGAGCCTTCAACGCGTTAAACCCGCCGACGCCGGCCTCGCATACGGCCGCTTCCGATCCACCCGATACAATGATGTCAGCCTTGCCTAAACGCAGGAAGGTGAAAGCATCGTACAAGGCGTTCGTGGAAGAGGCGCATGCGGATACCGTGACATAGTTCGGGCCACGGAAACCGTATTTAATAGAAATATGACCCGCGCTCAAGTCGGGGATCATCTTCGGAATGAAGAAAGGATTGAAGCGCGGCGTTCCGTCGCCCTTCGTATATACCTTTACTTCCTCCTGAAAAGTAAGTAACCCCCCGATACCTGAGCCCCAAATCACCCCAATGCGATTCGGATTGAGCTCAGCCAGCGGGAGGTTGGCATCTTTTATAGCCTCGTCTACCGCCACCATAGCATACTGCGTGAAGGGGTCCATCTTGCGGGCCTCCTTCCGGTCCATAAAGTTTGTGACATCGAAGTTCTTTACTTCGCAGGCAAACTTTGTTTTAAAGAGACTAGCATCAAAGCGCGTAATCGGGGCAGCTCCGCTTTTACCATTCTTTAGTCCATCCCAGAACTCGGGTAGAGTATTGCCGATGGGTGTGAGTGCACCAAGTCCTGTAACGACTACTCGCTTTAATATCATGCTGATTGGGGTGTGGTTGTAGAAAGACTGTTGTCAATTATTTCTTCACGTTTTGCTCCAGGTAAGAAATGGCCTGGCCTACAGTAGAAATATTTTCAGCCTGATCGTCTGGAATAGAGATGTTGAATTCCTTTTCGAACTCCATGATAAGCTCTACAGTATCGAGGGAGTCAGCACCCAGATCATTGGTGAAGCTGGCCTCAGGAGTAACTTCAGATTCCTCAACACCAAGTTTTTCGATGATGATCTGTTTTACTTTTTGTGCAATTTCAGACATGTTTTTAAGGTTTATGATTTAAAAATCTGTGCAAAGAAAGAGATTTGCGTCAATATTGTCAAACTTTTTTGAACTCGCTCCAAGGGGGTAAAAAACAGTACCAATAGTATAAAAAATGAAAAAAAGCAAGCTGGTCATCGACTATGAATATGACTTCGATCTGCTGGGGTTGACCACGGCTGCCAAAGGCTACAAGTTGGCCTGGGACATGAACCAGACCCTGCACATACAACTCATAAAACAGCCCGATTTGGCCGTTGGCTTCAAAAATAATGACGAAAGGAGCTTTTCTTTTTATGCCTTTGAAACCCAGATCAATCGTTTGAAACTGTTCAAAAACCGCCCATCGGAGGGCGATACGGGAAAGTATTTCCTAATCCCTGAATTTCCTCACTTCGATTTTATAATTTTGGCAGCTATGAAAGATCAGTACGCCCATCCGCAGTTGCTGGAGTTGATCAAGTCCATACCCTCCGTGCAGTTCGCTGCATTTATTCCCATGGAAGGCCTGAAGTCGAAATCAAACTTTATCTTTTAATTATCGGATGCACACTGAAGCGCTCATAGTACCACCATATCCAGAGAAATATTCCTTTTAACCTATGTTAGAAAAAGTATCGTACAACAAGACTAAAATTGTTGCCACTGTAGGCCCTGCTTCCAACTCAAAAGAAATGCTGCGTGCGTTGGTGAAAGAGGGTGTGGATGTATTCCGCCTCAACTTCTCACACGGTAAGCACGAAGATCACCTCAAGGTGATTCAGTTCGTGCGTGAGATTAACAAGGAGATGGGTACGACAGTCTCTTTGCTGCAAGACCTGCAAGGCCCGAAAATCCGTGTCGACGAAATGGAACCCGGCATTATCATCGAGCCGGGACAGGAACTCACCATTACCACGCGTGACCTGGTGGGCAACCGCGAGCTGGTAAGCACCTCGTACAAGAATCTCCCCAACGACGTGGCAACCGGTGACACGATCCTGGTAGACGACGGCAAGATCGAGCTGAAAGTAAAAGAAGTACGCGGTGGAGATGTTATAACAGAAGTTGTCTATGGCGGTCCGCTGAAGTCGCGCAAAGGCATCAATCTGCCCTTTACAAAAGTGTCAGCCCCGTCGCTGACTGAAAAAGATCTGAAAGATCTTGAGTTTGGTATCACCAACGACGTAGACTGGATCGCCCTGTCGTTTGTACGGAAAGCTTCTGATATCCAGCAACTCCGTGAAATTCTGGACGAGCGCAAGTCCTCTGCCCGCATCATTGCCAAGATCGAAAAGCCTGAAGCCCTCAGCAACATCGACGAGATCATCAACCTGACCGACGCCGTGATGGTGGCCCGTGGCGACCTGGGTGTAGAGATCTGGCTGGAAGAAGTACCGATGGTACAAAAGATGCTGGTAGAAAAGTGTAACCGCGTGGGCAAGCCCGTGATCGTTGCTACCCAGATGATGGAAAGCATGATCGAAAACCCACGTCCTACACGTGCAGAAACCAACGACGTGGCCAATGCCGTGATGGATGGCGCTGATGCCGTAATGCTGTCGGCCGAGACCGCCGCAGGTCGATTCCCCATCGAAGTAATCCGCTCCATGGTGCGCACCGTGGCGTCGGTTGAAAAGAGCCCCAATACGTACTACCGCTTCCGCGAAGTACAAAAAGATTCGGCTACGCATATTCACGACAACTTTGTGCTGGCGGCCTGTAAGCTGGCCAAAGACGTAGGCGCCAAAGCCATTGTCGGCATGACACAGTCAGGCTATACAGCCTTCAAGTCATCGTCTTACCGTCCCAATGCTAATATCTTCGTATTTACATCCAACGCTTCCCTACTGACCAAAATGAACCTGGTGTGGGGCACCCAAGCCTACTTCTACGACAAGGTGAACTCAACCGACGAAACCATTGCCGACGTGGAAGAAGTATTGAAGCGCGAAGGTCACGTGACCACAGGCGACATCATCATTGTATTGGCCAGCATGCCGATCCAGGAGAAAGCTCGCACGAACACGCTCAAGATCAACATCGTGAAATAAGAATCACGATCGCCATACACGCAAGAGGCTGCTCCGCACGGGGCAGCCTCTTTTGTTTGATTACGGTTGGGGAGTATCTAATGTTCGCCCTCCAGGCGGGGCACGACAAGAATCACTTCTTCGCGCTCGACCACCACGGCGCCCGCGGGATCGCCTTTGCGCTTGCGCACATACTTGCGCGGTGTGACTACAACCGGGCACAGCGTTTCAGTCTTACGTTTGGAGTTATAGGCAGCCAGCTCGGCGGCGCGTTCGATCACGTCTTTCGGGAAAGGTTTATTCGCCTGGTGTTTAATCAACACATGCGACCCCGGTACGTCTTTGGCATGAAGCCACAGGTCTTCTTTGTAGCCATAGCGCAGCGTCAGTGTATCGTTGCTTTGCGCATTTTTACCCACCCAGATCTTAAAGCCGTGATAGATAAATTCGTGGTAGGGCAAGGGC
The DNA here is from genome assembly GCF_018598175.1 of Dawidia cretensis. Classification (GTDB taxonomy): domain Bacteria; phylum Bacteroidota; class Bacteroidia; order Cytophagales; family Cyclobacteriaceae; genus Ohtaekwangia; species Ohtaekwangia cretensis. The sequence continues at coordinate 104,231 of NZ_JAHESE010000012.1, read as the reverse complement.
ACTGGCTGCTTTTCTTTTACAGCGAAGACAGGATTGCGACCCACCTCTGCGCGCACCGTCTTCAAGTCGGTCGACGCTTCCAGCGTAGCAATCTCTTGCTTGAGCCGGGCCATTTCTTTTTCTTTGGTCTCAAGCGACTGTTGCAGCCGTTGTATTTCGATGTGCTGGTTCTTGGCCTTGCGATAAAAAGCCTCCGCGTTCTTTTGCGGTGACAGGTCCTTTTTCAGTTTGATGGTAATAGTGTTCTGATCGTTGTAGAAGTCGGGGAACGTGACGGTTTCCTGTCCGGGCTGTAACGTGTGCATATAGGCCATGATCAGATCTGCCCATGTTTTATAATTCGTGTCGCGCTCTACTTCGGCGAGCTTCTCGAAAGTTTTTTGATAATAGTTCTCGCTGCCTTTCAGCTTTTCGCGCAAGGAAGCAATAGCCGCCTGCCGCTCGCGTACAAACGCAGCCCGATGCGTGTACGTGTGAAAAAACTCGTTAATGGCCTCGAGTGGATTGGAAAATTTTCGGAGCGCACCCGGCACGGGCAGCAACGAGAAGTAGACCATACCGTCTGCTTCCACAATAAAGTAGGAATGGTGAAACATCAACTGCTCGCGAACAATCTTAATCAACTGCCAGCGTCCGTCCAGGGATTGTGTATCAAAACCCCGTTGTGAGAGATACTCCCAGGTGACTTTTCCAAAAGTGAAGTAAAGTGCACGAAGATTGCCCTGATGCTGTACGAATGCTTCACCCGACCAGTCGATGGTGCGGCTGAGTGTGGAGAGGTGCAGACCTTCATCGGCAGACATGTTATTGCGGAAGAGCGCGGTCACGGTGTCGTGCTCAAACAACAATACATTTGAGCGGTTAGCGTGCATTTTAAATAACAAGGTGAGGTCGTTACTTAACACCAATGCTATGCTGCGCTCATTTTCAAAAGGGTGCACATCCAGGACACGTTGGCCGATCAGAATCGGGAACAGGTCCACGCTGTTTTTGCGTGCACGATGAAAGTTCGAAGGAAATGAAAGGCACGAGAACGCAGGTTCCAGGCTAGCCTTGATAAAGAATGGCTCGGAAAGGGTCTCAAATCGGACGATAAGTTCGTCTTTGTTCTGGCTGAAACACTCGGATATCACAGTGCCACGCAAGAGCGAGTCAAGCTCATGACTAAGGGGGACGAGAAAGTAATAATTGTTGTGCAACTGGTTGGAATAAAAATGACAGGTATAGGCTTACGAATCAATATCAATCTGAAGGCCGTCGTAGGCCAGCGCGACAGAAGCAGGCAGCTCATGCTGTACCGCGCCATGGAGCCCCAGCTTGTGGCTGATGTGCGTCAGGTACGTTTGCCTGGGTGCAATGCGTTGAATAGTTTCCAATGCTTCGCCCAGGTTGAAGTGCGATATATGGTGCTCGCGTTGCAACGCATTCAGCACAAGTACGTCCGTGCCCCGAAGCCGCTCGAAGGTCTCTTCGGGTATATAGTTAGCGTCCGTGATATAGCTGAAATTGCCGATGCGAAAACCAAACACCGGCATACGCAAGTGCATAACAGGCAATGGCAGAATAGAGATGCCGTTAACGGTAAAGGCATCTTCGTTTATGGGCAGCAGCGTGAGGCGTGGTATCCCGGGGTAGGCCGGGCCGGAGAGGGCATAGGCATACTCTACGGCCAGCTGGTCGAGCGTGGCCTGTGAGCCGTATACCGGCATGTCCATATTTTGTAAAAAATTGTAAGCCCGTACGTCGTCCAGGCCGGCGGTGTGGTCGCGGTGAGCGTGCGTGAAGAGCACGGCATCGAGGCGCTCGATATACTCGCGCAGCATCTGCTGGCGAAAGTCGGGGCCGGTGTCGACCACCAGGCTCTGGCCATCGACGGCGATGTGCAGGGCCGTGCGCAAGCGCTTGTCACGGTAGTCCAGCGAGCGGCATACGTCACACGTACAGCCGATCACGGGCACACCCTGTGAAGTGCCGGTGCCTAGAAACGTTATTTTCAAGCGGCAGTGGTCTGTTGTTCTCCCTCCGAAGCTTGTGCCTGCGGCTCGCCTTCCGGGGTTTCCTCCGGAGCTTGTTCTGCCTGAGCCTGCGGCAGGTTTAACTCCTCGTGCAGCTTACGGCTTTTGTCGGAGAACCTGGTTGGGTCGAGAGTGGTGTTTTTGAGGATATCAAGTAACGCGTTAATCTTTCCTTCTGTGGTAAAGAACTTATTCACGATCATGATCTTCTGGTCTTTCAGCACGCAGTAGCCCGACTTGAAATTGCCCTTCTCATAGCGCAGGGTATAGTCAGACTCCGTCAACATCTCTTCCATTTTTAGCAGAAACTGGGTTGTGTATTTGATCATCGCGGTTGTTGTCTGTTCAGGGGGCAAGATAAGCATTTTAAGTCGAATGGCGCGCCCGCAGAAGCGCCCGGCCATACACATGATGGCGTGGTTTTATTGCGTAATTTGCGGCCTTGAAGCAGGAAAACAAGCATCTGATTGTGGTCGCCGGACCCACTGCCGTCGGAAAAACGGCGGTCGCTATCGCTGTCGCAAAACATTTCCACACCGTGGTGATTTCGGCAGACTCCCGTCAGCTGTTTCGCGAAATGACCATCGGCACCGCCAAGCCCACACCCGAAGAGCAGGCCCAGGTGCGCCACTATTTTGTTGACAGCCACTCGATCGACACGCCCTACGACGCCGCCCAATATGGTCGCGATGCGTTGGCACTGATCGACACGCTGTTCCGCGAGCATAATGTGCTGGTGCTCTGCGGTGGCTCCGGCCTATACATCAAAGCCGTGCTGGAAGGATTTGACGACATCCCCGAGGTGCCTGAATCTATCCGCGCCGAGCTCGTAGCGCAATTCCAGACCCAGGGTATCGGCTGGTTACAAGCGCGCATGGAAGAAGAAGACCCTGCATTGCTAGCCACCATTGACCGCCAGAATCCCCACCGCCTCATCCGCGCGCTGGAGGTAAAGCGCGGCACCGGTCAGTCCATTGCAACTTTTCGTACACAGAGGCAACACATATTGCCTTTCCACGTACATCGGGTAGGCCTTACATTGCCGCGCGAGCAGCTCTACGCCCGCATCGACGCCCGTATGGACGCTATGATCGAAGCAGGCCTCTTTGAAGAGGCCGGGGCGTTGTATCCACGCCGCGTGCACAACGCGTTGCAGACCGTAGGCTACCAGGAGATCTTCGATTGGATTGACGGCCAATACGACCGCGACGAAGCCATCCGGCTGCTGAAACGCAACTCCCGGCGCTATGCCAAACGGCAGCTGACATGGTTCCAGCGCGATGAGGCCATGCGTTGGCATAGTCCGTTTGACCTCGGCATTGTTTTGCATGAGATAGAACAAGCCATGGCCCCCGCGGCCGTATAACGAGAGACGAAGAAGCCCATACACCCGTGACCGAAAAGAAAGTACTCATCATTACCTATTACTGGCCTCCGAGTGGAGGCAGTGGCGTACAGCGCTGGCTCAAGCTGGTAAAATACCTGCCGCAATTCGGCTGCAAACCCTATGTGTTCACACCCGAGAACCCGGCCTTTGCCATTCGCGATGAGTCGTTGCTCAAAGACGTGCCGCCCGAAGCCGAAGTTATCAAGCTGCCCATCTGGGAACCGTACGATGCATTCTTCAAAATGTCCGGTTGGTTCGGCCGCAAGAAATCCGCCAGGCCTACCGACCTCGTGGCAACGGCAGGTCCCAGGTCGTTGTTCCAAAAGCTCAGCACGTGGGTACGCGGCAACATGCTCATTCCCGACCCACGCATATTTTGGGTGCGCCCCGCCGCGCGCCATCTTCACAAATACCTGAAGGAGCACAACATTCCGACCATCATCACCACCGGCCCGCCGCACAGCATGCACCTGATCGGCCGCCGCCTCAAACGCAAGAATCCAAACCTAACCTGGATCGCCGACTTCCGCGATCCGTGGAGTGAATGGGGCCTGCTCGACAGCCTCATGTCCGGAAGCTTCGCACGGAACCAGCACCGCCGCCTGGAGCGCTGCGTGTTAAAAGAAGCTGACAAGGTTATTACCGTCACGCCTTTTTACGTGCGCCAGTTCGAGCACCTCGGCCAGCGCCGCGTGCAGTTACTCACCAACGGTTTTGATACCGACGACTTCCGCGAAGTACAGGTTCGCCCGACAGAGAACTTTGTGATCCGTCACGTCGGGATCATCAACGAAAAGAATAATCCGCGTCCCTTCATGCTAGCCGTGAAGGCGCTGATGGAGGAAGATGCGGCGTTTCGCGAGCGAGTGCGTATCGAGTTTACCGGCGAGGTACATCCGCAGTTTCGGGCGTTTGTTACCGCCGATCCGGTACTGTCCAGCATATCATTATTCATGGGCAATGTACCGCACAAAGAGTTGATGAGCCTTTATGGGCAGTCGTCGTTATTGCTCGTCGTGCTAACAGGATATAAAGACGCAGAAGGCTACTTGCCCGGTAAGCTGTTTGAATACCTGGCTACGGGTCTACCCGTGCTGGGTGTGGGTCCTGAACATGGCGATGCTGCAGTAATGCTGAATGCCACCGGCGCGGGCGCGATGATTGATGACAAAAATCCTGCGGCGATCAAAGCCTTCATTCTGAACGTCTTCAAGCATTGGCAGCAGGGCGAGCTGAAGGCCGCTACAGGCAACGGACATTTACTGTATTCGCGGAAAGAGCTGGCCCGCAGCGTAGCAGCCATGCTGGAACCAGGATCGGAAAACCATAAATGAAGGGTCATGCCTATACCAAAGCTACCACCATACCTATGGCATACCTATACCATACCTATGGTTGACTTATAGTAAGCTTATAGTGAGTATAGTAAAATGAAAGTTGCGAAGCTCGCGCAAGTTTGTAGCCAGTCTTAGACTGGCGTCTCTGCATTAAGGCAACAACAAAGAACTATCCCCATAACTCAAAAATCGATACCCATTCCCCAACGCCTCCTCATAAATCCGCCTCCAATCATCCCCAACCAACGCCGCCACCAGCAGTATCAGCGTAGACGCCGGCTGGTGAAAATTCGTCACCAATCCCTTACAAACCCGGAATGTATACCCCGGCATAATATATATACTCGTATTCCCCGCTAACATATCCGTCTGCAACGCATCCATCCGGGCCAGCACACGCTCCAGCGCCTCCACAGTGGAAGGCAACGACGCGTAATCCTGATAAGGGTCATGCTGCGTAATCACAAACGGCGTATTAGCATCGGCCATCAACCGAACCCCGTACCAATACAAACTTTCCAACGTCCGCATCGACGTCGTCCCCACCGGCACAATAAACCGTCCCGGCTTCAACAAGTTCTCCAGGTTACGGCGAGCCACGAGCACTTGCTCCGTATGCATCGTATGATCAGCAGCATGTTGAACCTTCACAGGCTGGAAGGTCCCGGCGCTGACGTGCAAGGTCAGAAAATCAGTTTGAATGCCTTTGACATGGAGTGCCTCGAGTACAGTCGGGGTAAAGTGCAACCCCGCCGTGGGCGCCGCAACAGCGCCCTCGTGGTGCGCGTAAACAGTCTGGTAGCGATCCCGGTCCGCGGCCTCTGCAGCACGCTTCAGGTAAGGCGGCAGCGGTGTCTCGCCGGAACGTTGAATGATCTCCGCAAAGGCATACGGTGCCGCCCACTCAAAAGCCACCAGGCCTTCCGTGCGGTCCAGCAGTCGGGCACGTAAAGGCACGCCTTGCACGTCCTTTTCCAGCACGGAGCCCTCGGCCCACTTCTTGAGGTTGCCGATGGTACACTTCCAGGTGCTCGACCCCTGGGCCGTCATAGCCTCGGCAATCAGCGGCGACGGGGCCATAGGCTGCAGCAGGAATACTTCAATCGTGGCGCCGGTGTCTTTGGTAAAGTGTAGTCGCGCCGGGATCACCTTGGTATCGTTAAAGAACAGCGAGGTGTTGGCCGGCAGGTAGTCGGATAGGGAGGCGAAGGCCTCGTGCTGGATCGACCCACCCCGGTACAGCAGCAACTTCGACTGGTCGCGTTGCTGTAGCGGGTGGTGCGCGATCCGCTCGGGCGGTAGCGCATACGTGTAATCCTGCATGTCAATGGCCTTCATAGGGCCCAAAGTTACGGCCTGCGCCAGATTTGTCGGGGACAATTTTCATCCCTCCGCGAATTAAATTTATTTTACAGCCATGGCCGTGCACGCAGCATTCATACAGAAAACATTCGAGTTCAATTTCCAGGCGCGTACCTCGCGGGGTCCCATGCATGACAAGATATCGTGGTTTATCAAACTGTGGGATGATGCCGTCCCCGGCGTAGTCGGACTGGGCGAATGCGGCCCACTCCCGGGCCTCAGCATCGATGCGCGGCCGGACTTTGAAGCGATCTTACACGCCACGCTGAAGAAAGTGATGCAGACCGGCGGTCTACAAAACCTGCCGCCAACATGGGTTGAGCAAATCACACCCACAGGCTTTCCGGCCATTACTTTCGGATTGGAAACAGCGCTACTCGATTGGCAGCACGGCGGACGACGGGTGATCTTTGACAATTCCTTTTTCCAGGGCCAATCAATTCCGATCAACGGCCTCATTTGGATGGGCAACCTGGATTTTATGATGCAGCAGATCAACGACAAGGTTGCCAAAGGTTTTACATGCATCAAATTGAAAGTAGGAGGATTGAACTTTGACCGCGAATGCGACGTACTGCAGTATATCCGACAGCGGTATTTTCGGGAGAACCTGACGATCCGGCTGGACGCCAACGGCGCCTTTAAACCCGAAGAGGCGTTGATGAAGTTGGAAGCGCTGGCGAAGTTTACTATACATTCCATCGAGCAGCCCATTAAGCAGGGATTGCCGGAGCTGGCGGATATCATTCGCCAGTCGCCGGTGCCGGTGGCGTTGGATGAAGAGTTGATTGGTGTGGAGGGAGAAGCGCGCGCAGCGCTGATCGAGCGATTAAAACCGGCCTATATCATTTTGAAACCCACCTTGCATGGCGGGCTGTCAGGATGCCGCGCATGGATTGCTGCGGCGGAGCAGCACGGCGTAGGCTGGTGGATTACTTCAGCGCTGGAGTCGAATGTCGGGTTGAATGCAATTTGTCAGTTTACAGCGGAATATAACGCGGCAATGAGTATGCCGCAGGGATTAGGGACAGGCGCTATTTACACCGAGAACATTCCTTCGCCGCTCGTGGTGACCCAGGGAGCAATACGATACGATTCTACGAAGGCCTGGGACGTGGCAATGATTTAGGCAAATCTTCGTGACTTTTGAGCCTGCAACAGGGGGGATGTCTCCGAGTATAGTCCGTGTATTCTCCGAATATAGTCCGAGTTTAGCCCGTTCTAAGAGGACGGAGACTACTCCGTGTATACGCTCGTTTATTTTCGGCCGGAATGGCCATTCACCACCTTAGAGGTAGCGCTTCACATCCTCCGCCGTAACCTCGTCACCGCCCATAATAACAAGCCGCTCTACCACATTCCGCAGCTCCCGAATATTCCCCGTCCAGTTATGCGCCTGCAATGCCGTCAATGCTCCTGCATCAAACGACTTCTTCCGCGCCCCATACTCATCGGCAATGTCGTGCAAAAACTTATCCGCCAGCAGCGGTATATCATCCTTACGATCATTCAACGCAGGCACCTTGATAATAATCACACTCAACCGGTGAAAGAGATCTTCCCGAAACCGGTGCTCTTCAATCTCCTTGCGCAGGTCTTTATTCGTAGCCGCCACCACGCGTACATTCACCGTAATTTCCTTATCCCCGCCAACCCGCGTGATCTTGCTCTCTTGCAACGCACGCAGCACTTTCGCTTGTGCCGATAGGCTCATATCACCGATCTCATCCAGGAACAATGTCCCTCCTTCCGCCAGCTCGAACTTTCCAATACGCTGTTTCACAGCCGAAGTAAACGATCCCTTCTCATGCCCAAACAATTCGCTCTCGATCAGCTCCGACGGAATAGCAGCACAGTTTACCTCGATCAACGGGCCGTCCGCGCGTTTACTCTTTTCATGCACCCAACGCGCCACCAGTTCCTTACCGGCACCGTTGGGACCGTTGATCAGCACGCGGGCGTCGGTGGGAGCGACCTTCTCGATCATCTCTTTCACCTGGCGGATGGGCTCGGAGTCACCCACCATATCAAACTTCTTGGAGATTTTCTTGCGCAGGGTTTTGGTCTCTTTGACCAGGTTGGTTTTATCCAGGGCGTTGCGCAGGGTAATTTCCAGGCGGCCCAGGTCAAAGGGTTTCTGCAGGAAATCGAAAGCGCCTTTCTTGACCGCTTCGACGGCTACGTCGATGGTGCCATGAGCCGAGATCACAATGAAGTTGGTAGCGATGCCCATCTCCTTTACCTTGTCCAGCACTTCGAGGCCGTCCATTTTGGGCATCTTGATATCGCACAGACAGAGGTCGAAGCTGCCCTGCTCGAGCTTCTTAAAACCTTCCTGGCCGTCGGCGGCCTCCTGTACGTCGTGCTCTTTCTCTTCGAGTATTTCTTTCAGAACAGCGCGGATGCGCGCGTCATCTTCAATGATCAGAATCTTGGCCATATCCTGTAAAAGTATTGTATAAAAATTAAACCCACCATACCTCGTCGGTAGGGTGGGTTTAAAAGTGGTAAGCCTGTAAGCCGGGTTCTGTCATCCCTTGCGGGAGTCCTTATCATTTATCTGGGCCTGTCTTCGCAGACAGGCTCTATCAGTCTACCCGTTCCGGTGCTACAGACCGCGAAGCCTGCAGCCAAACGGGCCGCTTGATGCCCGGAACCTATTTGACCTTTCAACGCGTAAGGTTTACCCTGCAACGACTGTCGCCAGCCGCCCGGTGAGCTCTTACCTCACCTTTTCACCTTTTCCCACAAGGATAAATCCCCACGGGTAGTTATTTTCTGTGGCACTGTCTGTTCCCGCGCCGTCACCAGCACAAGACCTTCCCGTTAGGAAGTACGCTGCCCTATGTTGCCCGGACTTTCCTCCCTTTCTGTGACAAAAGAGCGATAAGGCGGCTCACCGCCATAAAGGTACGGCGAAAGCTTGAAAGTAAATAGCATAACCGCCCCAAGGGAATCCCAGGGTTGCTGAAGAATGTCTGAACGACGTTGACTAGTGAATGTCTTTGCCCGTAAGCTTCAGCTCGTAATGGTCAGCGAGCTGCGCTACTTCCTGGATCATCTCCTTCACTTGCTCTTCCGATACAGTCTCCGACAAGCAGGAAGCTTCCACCTTCACATAACCTTCTTCGAGAATAAACTTACTGTAGTCGAAGTGCGCGTTTTGCTCCAGCAGCGCCTTGAGGTCAATGTTGGGAGTAAACTCACATACCTTCGAAGTAAAGAGCGCCTGCTCGCGGCCTGATACCGGGCTGGTCTGTGAACTGGCCAGTACCGTTTGATAACGGCTGCCATTGATGGGCACAACAATCACGGATTTGGTATGGTCGTAGTCGGTGTATTGGCCGCCGATGTGCTCGGCATACTTTTCAACGTACTCCATGAAGCCTGGTAAAGTAGAGATCATATATGGTAGGTTTAAAGTGGATGGTCTATGAAGTTAAAAAAATGGCACCTAAAAGGGCCTGCCACCTGGAGATTTATTTAAATGTTATACCGCCTAAGTTAGAAATAAAATGCGTGAAAACGAGTGCCTCGTGCGGAGAATTCGATGGATGGCGCTGGCACCTTGATCATACTGGCCACAAAAAGCAGCGTGTTCCATACCTTAGACCTCGTTTTAAAGGCCGTCAGGTCGAAGTCCAAAGAAAGATAATATTGCCGATAAGGCGTACCATAGCCCGCCGCCAGGTTCTGCGACGTGCGGGCGTAGACCATGCCCTGCGCACCATAGCCCACGGCCAGGTTAAGCCACTTCGGGAAGTGTATGAACTTGTCTACATCCACCGATAGCCAGTAGGTTTGACCGTTATAATCTTTTAGGATCTCATCCGGCAAACCCTTGCCCAGCGTGTTGGGCCGCTGTGGCGCATAGTCCGTGCGGTGGAAAGAAAACCTGGGGTGTATGCGCACCTCGTTCCAGAGATAAGACTGGCCCAGGTAGAACGCCGAGCCCGCGGCATCGGCAATCAAGTCGCCAGTAGAGGCACCGTAGGCGTCCGAAAAACCATCGAATATTTCTACGGGCACGAGCACGGCAAAGCCCGTCAGCGCACCCCAGAGATCGCCTTTGCGCACCGGCACTTGGCAGGCTTGCAGCGCCCGCGAGGTGCCGTAGCTGAAATAAAAAGCCGAGTAAACATGTCCGAGCTTATCGACCTGTTTCCACTCGGCGTTATCGTTAAAGAACCGAAAAGACTGGCGGCGCGTGTCGGCATACCACAGGTGATTAAGGCCGGCCAGCGCGATGCCATAGCCCGCCGCCCCGCCAATAACCAGGCCGCGTAGCCGGGGTTTATTTACCTGTCGGGCAGAGTCCACTTGTGAAAAGCCGCTGACCGAAAACATGAGCAACAGCAGGCACAGACAGCAGCGTTTACTCCGTGCCGGTGGCATCGTTGTCTTCATCTTCTTTGATTGCGTCACGGTTACCGTTCTTGCGTTCCTCTTCCTGCTTTTTACGACGCTTGCGTGCCGATTGCCAGAGGTCGCGTAGCTCGTTAAAGCTTTGCGTGTGGATAATACTTGCGCCCGTGGTGATCGCGTTTTGGTTGGTGTTCACCGAGCTCAGCATCGGGTTGACGTTGGTGCGGCTATACATTTTTACGCGCAGCTTGCCGTCGGCGGTAAGCATGTAGTCTACCGTCCAGTCACCCGCTACACTGGAAGGATTGGCTTGCGCGTTCGGGTTAGTGCTGTTGGCGGGAGAGCTGGAGGTGTTGTTAAACGTCCCGTCACCCGTTACCCGCAGCCGTCCATTCAGGAACGTATACGACAGCCGCAGCTGGAAGGTGTTGAACGTCTCCTGGTCCATGGAGCCGAGGTCTACGTCCACCACCAGGTCTTCGTCCACCTGGCTCATCCAGTGGCTCAGCTGGTTGGAGAGCAGCTCGCTCAAGCTGTTTACAACGGACCCGCTGGCGTCAAACGACTCCGGCGGCGAGAAGCGACGCAATACGATCAAACTGAATACCTGGCGCTTAAGCTCCTGCTCGTCCAGTTTATTTTTAAACGCCGTGAACACCAGGTCCAGGTTGACGGGTGTACCGCTTTCCGTTTGGACGTTCTTCGGCAGGTCCTTCGCCATGATGTCGAAGTTGATCTCCGGAGACATCATCGGGCCATCCAGGCGCAGCAAAACCTGCACGGGGTATTTACGTTGCAGCTGCGGTGATGCACCGGCCGTCTGGTCGGTAATCGTGATTAAGGGGGCCAGTGACGCCATCTGGTTATACGAAGCATCGATCTCAACCGTGCCCTGGTACGGATTACCATACCATGTGATCCGGCTGCCTTTCTTCACGGAAAATTCTTTATTGATAATGTCGTAGAGCGTAAAGTTATACCACCCCTCGGTGAACTCGAATGGACCAAACATGTTGAACTCACCCTTCGTGTCAAGTTGCAACTTCAAATCACCGTTACCGCGTCCACGAATGATATCGCCCGACTTCTGGTCAAAGATAATCTCGCAGTAGGCGTCGGGTGTTACGTCCAGGTTCAGGTCCAGGGCGAGACCCGTCAGGCTGACGCGATTGCTGAAACTGCCTTCGATCTTTTTGGTGAAGGTCGTATCCTTGAAATTCACGAAGGATATAAACTCTTTCTTGTCGACCGAGGATGACGAACCGCTCAGCGGAATATAGATGTGTGTATTCCGCTCGGTGCGTGCCGTAGAAGTGATGCGCAGGTTCGACAGGGGGCCATTGAAGTTCAGGTCACCCGTGGCATAGGCCTGCCCGTAAAACAAACTGTTGTCTTTGTGCGACGTGTTCAATACCTGGAAGTTGCGGAAGCGCGCATCCAGGTTGATGGTCATGTCGGAGAAACTGTGGTGGTTAATGGTACCGTTGAGGCGTGCTTTGTTGCGCAGCACGTCGGCCAGCTCGATGTCTTTAAAGTATAAGGAAGTCGGCGTAAGCCCGATGATACCCGTAAAACGATACATCGTTTTGAGGTAGTTGATCATGATCTGGCCATCGTCGGTATTACCTTCACCGCGTATAGCCGGATCGTTCAGCGTACCGGTAATCCGGAATTCGCCGGATACCGTGCCACCGATCTGGCTAAAGATCTCGCCCAGGAAAGGCTCGGCAATCTTGAGGTCAGCTTTCTGCAGGCGGGCGGACAGACTCAGCGGACTGTCGGACAACCCCGGTGTATAATGGCCCGTTACGTTAACGATGCGGCTTTGAGAGCGGTCAACAAACAAGTTGATGTCAAACCGGCGCGCCGTGGTATCCCAACGATTTTGCGTGGAGATATCGCCCACCAGAAAATCGTTAATAGTAAAATCTTTTACTTGTAGGGTATTCTGAAATGTAGGCTCCTGGTAGTAATGCGTTACATCCACTTGCGCTTCGGCAATGCCGCGAAACTTCAGGTCGGTCAGTACATCGAGCAGTGCCAGGTCGAGATTGTGGATGTTGAGCGACAGGACTTTGGATGGATCTTCCGAGATCTGGCCATTCACGCGCAGGTATTGTTCGGCGTTCTCCAATGCCAGGTCGTGGAAAGTCCAATCGCTGCCGCGGATGGCCACGTAGTTGCCTGGCATAAACGCCCAATTGCGTTCGAGTATCTTCACGTCGGAAGGAGCCATCGTCACCACGGTGCTGTCGCGCAAGAAGTCAACGCCGCCCTTCAGACGCACATAGTTGTTCTTGCCCTCATGATCGGCATCGAGACCAAAGTCAATGTGGTTCTTGTTCCAGATCGCTTCCGCCAGCAAGTTCTTGGTCTGCAGGTTTTTACTGAGGATTTGCCGCTCAGAGTTTACCGTAAGCATCGAGAGCACGCTGGTGCTGTCGGCGATCTTAGAAGTGGTGAGCTCGAGGTCGGTATTGATAAACACTTTACCCTGGTACTCCAGCGAGTCAAAGGCCGTATATAGGTTGATGATCGTAGTACGCCCGCTCGTAAAGCGGCCGTCGATATGGGTGTTACGTCCCAGCGACAGGTCTAAGTTCAGCAGGTCGTTGATCGGCCGGATATCTTTCAGATCAATCGCGATCTGGGCTTCGTATGATTTAGGCTTGTAGGTCTTTTGCCGGTAATACTCGGCGATCTCGTGTTGGTCATTGCGGATGTTGAGCGAGACTTCCTTCACCAACGTCTGAATATCGTAGGAAATGTCAGAGAAGTTATAGTTACCCTTGGCCTCGACATCGGCCAAAGAAGATTGTACCTTAAAAGAGCGTGTGCCCTGGTCGCGCTGGGCATCCACCAGGACATGATCGAGTTTCAGGTGCTCATGATTATACTCCAGCATCAGATCCGTTACATCGGCGGTACCGCGTAGCGAGTCAAGCGTTAACCCTTGAATGTCGGCTGCCACGCGCGCGTGTAGAAAGAGTGTGTCGCGTGAGAGGTTAAGCTTGTGTAGGTATGCGGTATCGAGCCGCGCGCGAATGCGGATCTGATTACGCCCGTCGCGCAGGTCGATCGAACCCCGCGCGGTGAGCTCGAGATTAGGATCGTTGATCTCCATCAGCCCGCGAAACAAACCCGAGGCAAAGCGGGCGTCCGTACGGATGTTGGTATAGTTGTACTTGTTGACACCGATGGAGCTCACGCGGCCGTTCAATTGAAAATCGGCCGTCTTCTGCGTCAGTCCCGAACCGGCAATCTGACCGTCGAGGCTTACCCGCTGGTACATGGCCGTGTCTTCCAGGTACGTGCCCAGGTCAAAGTTGATCAGCGACACACGCCCTTTGTATACCGAGCGATCGATATCTTCCTCGTTTACTTTTAAGTTGATGTCGGAGCGGATGGTGCCCAGGCGTCCGGAGAACGTGCCGTTTGCAACAAAATCGTTCGGGTAGCCCAGGAATTGCCCGTGCATGGCCAGGTCTCCCATAGGTCGCAGCCGCGCCAGCGTCCGCTCGTTGAACAAAAAGGCAATGTCGTTTGGATCGAGCGTGGAATTGCGCAGGTTGAGAATAATAAAGGTCTCGTTGATGTTCGGTAACCCTTCCATCTCCAACGAACCCATCAACCGCGACCGCCCGATGTCGACTTCCATCTGGGTATACTTGAATTTGTTGACGCGGCCGTTAAAGGTACCGCTGACGGTTAAAGGCTGTCCCAACTGTTTTACACCCGGGGCGAACAGCTCCAGGTCTTCGGGGTCAATGACTGTTTTTGTCAGGTGTGCATGAATGGACACCTCGTCGAAAAAATGACTCAACGCGCGGTGCCCCTGGTAGCGAAAGAGCACGGTATCGGAGATCGTGCTTTGTCCTGCCTGCAAATTGAGACCGGTGAACTCCATGCCCGCCTGTGAGAGCCGGAAGAAGGTCGACAGTTGTTTGACGCTGAACTGTGTTTTCTGATCCTGCGCAATCAACGTGCGCACATAAAACTCCGTGGTATCACCCAACACCACAAAGCTGTTGAGGTGGCCTTCGTCTACAGCCAGGGAGAAGTGACGGTAGTCAAACCCCTGCGGCACGGTATCACTATCCTGGTCTATATAGGTAAACTGGCTGCGGTTCAGGAACGCCTCGCCAATGTTTACCCGCGGCGTGCGACCCGTGCCGCCACCACCACCGCCACCCGACGAAACCTCGTTGATGCGGTCGATAAAGACGTTGATGTTCAGGTTCCGGACAGTATCCGATTCCTGGATCATCGTCACAAAGACGTGTGCGCTGTCGACATAGATGCCGTCGATGTTGATGTCCTGCTGGTGGAAGAGCTGCAAGAGCTTAAAGTTGATGAGAATCTCCCTGGCACCGATCATGCGGTTCTGCTCGGTGTCGTAGACGTTGACTCCCGTCAGCTCCAGGCGGTCGAACCAAAGCATGCGAAAGGCTGTTACGGTGGTCGGAAAACCGGTGACTTGTGTAAAATCCTTTAACAGGCGCGAAACGAGCCAGTTTTGAACGGGTGGCATCTGCAATACCAAAAAGGCGGAGATGAACAGGAACAGAACGGCCGTAACGGAGTAGGCAAGTATCTTCCGAATCCTATTTTTGATAACTTGCAGGTTCATGCTTCATCATATGCGTCCCGTTATCCTTGCCATCGAGTCTTCTTGCGACGAGACTTCTGCCTCCGTGATTAGAAACGGCAAGGTACTTAATAATATTATCGCCTCACAGGCGGTACACCAAAAATACGGCGGCGTGGTGCCCGAGCTGGCGTCGCGTGCGCACCAGCAGAACATCGTGGCCGTGGTAGATGCTGCCCTGGAAGATGCGGACGTGACTAAAACAGCGCTGGACGCCATCGCGTTCACCCGCGGCCCCGGATTAATGGGCGCGCTGCTGGTGGGGGTTTCATTCGCTAAGGGGCTGGCCATGGGCCTGAAAATACCCCTGATCGAAGTCAACCACATGCAGGCGCACGTCCTGGCCCACTTTATCGACGAGCCTCGCCCGTCCTTTCCGTTTTTATGCCTGACCGTCAGCGGCGGCCACACCCAAATCGTGCTGGTAAAAGATTACCTCGACATGGAAGTGATCGGCCAAACCCAGGACGACGCCGTGGGCGAAGCCTTTGACAAAGCTGCCAAGATCTTAGGCCTGCCATACCCCGGCGGTCCCCTGATCGACAAATATGCCCAACAAGGCAATCCACGTGCCTATAAATTCTCAGAGACGGTCATGCCGGGCCTGGATTTCTCCTTTAGTGGTATAAAAACTGCCTTTTTATACTTCCTGCGTGATAAAAAGAAAGACAACCCGGCCTTTGTAGAGGAAAACCTGAACGATATTTGCGCCAGCCTGCAGCATCACCTCGTGTCGATGTTGCTGACCCGTGTGGAGCAGGCCTGTGCCCAGACGGGCATCCGGCAAGTGGCAATTGCCGGGGGCGTGTCGGCCAACCAGGGATTGCGGCAGCGGCTGCAGTCGCTGGGCGAGCAGCGGGGATGGGAAGTGTTTATTCCGGCCTTTCAATACTGTACCGACAACGCCGGCATGATTGCCATGGCGGCTCACTATAAATATCAGCGCGGCCTGTTTGCCCCGCTGAACGTGGCGCCGCTGGCGCGCATGCCGCTGTCGGCATAACCCGTCCAAAGCATGAAAAAGCTATTCTCCGAAGGTGACACCCGCGTTTACCGCCACCAGGTGGAGATGGCCGACCTGGCGGCATTCCCCAACGGCCTGGTGCATGCCGTCTGCTCGACGTTTGCCCTGGCCCGCGACATGGAGTGGACCAGCCGCCTGTTTGTACTGGAAATATGTGACGACGACGAAGAAGGTATCGGTACACACCTAAGCATCGATCACAAATCCCCGGCTTTTCCGGGAGAAGAGATTATCTTTACCGCCCGGATCGAATCGCAACACAACCACGAGCTGTTGTGTACGTTGGAAGCATCCGTGGGCGACCGGCTCATCGCCACCGGGCGCACGGGACAAAAGATCCTGAAGCGCAATAAGATTGGGCAACTATTAAAACAACCATGACGAAACCCAGATTTTCGAACGATATTAACATCAGAAACCGTCAGGCAGGATATGAATACGAGCTGCTCGACCGTTATGTGGCAGGGATGGTGCTGCGGGGCACAGAGATCAAGTCGATCCGCGAAGGTAAGGTCAACTTGCAGGATGGCTATTGTTATACGAGCCATGGGGAGCTTTTTGTAAAGGGGATTACGATCACACCCTACGCGCAGGGAACGCATTACAACCACGAAGCCGGCCGGGAACGGAAGCTGCTGTTGAAGCGTTCGGAGATAAAAAAACTGGAAGGTAAGATGGAAGAGAAGGGCTTGACCGTCGTGCCCACCCGCCTGTTCATCAACGACCGGGGCCTGGCAAAAATAGAGATTGCTGTAGGCCGTGGTAAAAAGCTGCACGACAAACGTGACTCGATGCGCGAGCGTGATGCCAAGCGTGAATTGGACCGGCTAAAACTGAAGTAAGAAGTCCTGCTTTTTTATAGTTCAAAGACCCCCGATTGAATTGATGGATTATACAGATTACGGCGTATGCCGGCTTAGTGTAGTGCCGGTGCGTGCCGCTGCAGCGGATACGTCCGCACAAACAACCCAATTACTATTTGGTGAGCATTACGAAGTGACCGAGCAAACGCGCGACCGCGCGTGGTTGCGTGTTCGGATAGCGTATGACCAATATGAAGGGTGGCTCGACGCGCGTCAGCACCACAGTGTGTCGCGCGAGTACTTTGATTATCTCAACCGTACCGAGTTTAAGATCACCACCGATCTGACGGCCAGCATCCTGTACAATAAAAGTCCAATTCCCATTTTGATCGGTAGTATAATTCCGATCTCCAGCTCGGAGCTGTTCAAGATGGAAGAACAGTTTGCCTTCAACGGCGATGCTAAAAATCTGGGCCAAAAACGTGAACCCGAGTTTCTGTATAAGATGGCCTATAAATATCTGAACGCCCCGTGCCAGGGGGGCGGCAGGGGCCCGTTCGGCATCGACTCCTCAGGCTTTACGCAGATGGTTGCCAAGCTCTGCGGCTATACATTGCTGCGCGATGTGTGGCAACAGGCCAATCAGGGAAGGGCTGTTAAATCGTTCCAGGAGCGCAAAATGGGCGACTTGGTTTTCTTTAAGGATGCCGAAGGACGCATTGTCCACACGGGTATTTTTCAGGGAGGTGATAAGATCATCCATGCGTCTGGCCGCGTACGCATCGATGCGTTGAGCGAGGCCGGCATTGAGGATTTCGACACCAAACAGCTCACATACGCTTTCGCCCACATCCGGCGGATCCTGCCGGATTAAAGCCCAGAAGGGTTTTCCCGCGATTTTTATCGTCGTCTACTCGTCCTGTAACCGTTGCTTTGTATCGTTCTGGCGAGTATATTACCAGCATGAACAGCCGCGTGCTCGTGCTCAATCAGGACAATAGCCCTCTCATGGTGTGCTCGGTAGAGCGTGCTTTTGTGCTGGTGTTCATGAACAAAAGCGAGCTGGTGCGCACGGCCAACGGGCACAAGCTGCACTCCGTCACGCAGAGCTTCCCCATGCCTTCTGTCATTCGCCTCAACCGCTACGTAAACGCCCCCTACAAGGGCGTTAATCTTACCCGGCAAAATATATTCAAGCGCGACAATCACGAGTGCCAATACTGTGGTACTAAAAGGGAGCTTACAATCGACCACGTCATACCCCGCGCCCGAAAAGGTGCCGACTCGTGGACCAACCTGGTGACAGCCTGTAAGCGCTGCAATGCCAAGAAGGGCGACTACATGCCCGAAGAGGCCAACATGGTGTTGCGTAAAAAACCGTATAAGCCGTCCTACGCCATTTTTCTGAAAGACCACCACAACAATTCCTCCGGCGAGTGGGATGCTTTCCTCGGACACCACCCCCATTAACAGCGCCGCCTGCCATCATGGGCATTTGCCCTAAATTTCCCCGCGGAATTATACCGTGTGTTTGGTTCACGCGTTTGCGGTGGCTATACTTGTCGTTATGTTCAACTTACAACAGAAAACGGCCGTCATCACCGGCGGCGGAAGTGGCATTGGTAAAGCCATTGCCACCTTGTTCGCCCGTCAGGGCGCATCGGTTTATATTCTTGAGCTCAACCAGGATGCCGCCAACGCTGCGGTGAACGATATCATTGCCGCAGGAGGCAAAGCCACCGCCCTGGCCGTCAATGTCGCCGATCAGCGCCAGGTGAAAGACGTGCTGGCCACGGTTGCCCAACAGGCCGGCCGCATCGACATACTTATCAACAGTGCCGGAGTTTCGCACATCGGACGCCTGGACAACACGCCCGAAGAAGATTTCGACCGCGTCTTCCAGGTAAATGTGAAAGGTGTATATAACACCATGCTGGGCGCCATCACCCACATGCGCGCGCAGGGTGGAGGCGTGATCCTCAACCTCGCGTCGATCGCTTCCAGCGTAGGCTTGCCCGACCGCTTTGCATACTCCATGAGCAAAGGTGCCGTCTTAACCATGACACTCTCGGTGGCGAAAGACTACATAAAAGATAATATCCGCTGCAACTGCATGTCGCCCGCCCGCGTACATACTGCATTCGTGGATAACTTCCTGGCCAAGAATTATCCGGGCCAGGAGGAGGAAATGTTTGAGAAGCTCTCAAAGACACAACCCATCGGCCGCATGGGCAAACCCGAGGAAGTAGCAACGCTGGCGTTGTACCTGTGCTCAGACGAGGCTTCGTTTGTGACCGGGTGCGATTACCCGATCGACGGGGGCTTCATACGCCTGAATAACTAAGCATAAACTGGATCTTGTACTAGCTGTATCGAAATTTATACTATGAAACTATTGCGCTTTGGTGAGCCCGGCACCGAAAAACCGGGAGTACTCGTCGGAAATGATATTGTAGAGGTATCGTCGTTTGGCGAAGACTTTGGTGAAAAGTTCTTCGAGACCGATGGCATCGCACGGCTGGCCACCTGGCTGCAACAGCACCCCGACCTGCCCAGGGTAAAACAACCCGTGCGTCTGGGGGCACCGTTCCAACGCCCTTCCAAGATCATTTGCATCGGATTGAACTATTCCGACCACGCAAAAGAAACAGGCGCTGCACTGCCGAAGGAGCCGATCATATTCTTCAAGGCTACCACGGCACTGGTCGGCCCGAACGATACACTCGTAATTCCCAGGAACAGCACGAAGACAGACTGGGAAGTGGAGCTTGCCGTCGTGATCGGTAAAAAGGCAACCTATGTGTCCGCCGAAGAGTCATTGAATTATGTCGCCGGCTATTGCGTGCACAACGACTACAGCGAACGCGAATTTCAATTGGAGCGCGGGGGACAATGGGTGAAAGGCAAGAGCTGTGATACATTTGCGCCGATGGGCCCGTACATGGTGACCCGCGACGAAATAAAAGACATCAATAATGTCAAGCTGTGGCTTAAGGTTAACGGCAAGACATACCAGGACGGCACCACCGCCAACATGGTCTTCAACGTAGCATTTCTGGTAAGTTACGTAAGCCAGTTTATGACCCTTCTGCCGGGTGATGTAATCTCGACGGGTACACCAGCAGGGGTAGGGTTGGGTTTCAATCCGCCGATCTACATCAAACCCGGCGACGTCGTCGAGCTTGGCATCGAAGGCATGGGCGAACAACGTCAGGTAGCAAAAGCATATTAAATACCGCATGTTGCTCGATAGCCACCAGCATTTTTGGCAGTATGATACAGTGCGCGACGCATGGATCACAGAAGACATGGCCGTACTCCGCCGGGACTTCCTGCCGGAAGATCTCAAGCCCATACTGGATCAGAACCATGTCGGTGGCTGTGTGGCCGTACAAGCCGACCAGTCGGAAGCCGAGACGCACTTTCTGTTGGCGCTGGCCGGCCAACATGCGTTTATCCGGGGCGTTGTCGGGTGGGTAGACCTGTGCGCCGATGACCTGGAAGATCGGTTGGCATACTTTTCGTCATTCAAAAAGCTGAAGGGGTTTCGTCACATTGTACAGGGCGAGCCGACGGGCTTTTTGCGTGATCCGCGATTTATCCGGGGGGTGCGCATGCTGGCGCGGTATAATTACACGTACGACCTGCTGCTCTACCATCATCAGTTGGACGAGGCACTGCACTTTGTGCAGCAAGTGCCCGAAGTAAAGATCGTGGTAGATCACCTGGCCAAGCCGTCTATTCGCACCGGCGAGAAAACACAGTGGGAACTGAACATGGCGGCACTGTCGACATTCGACCACGTTTCGTGCAAGGTGTCGGGCATGGTGACAGAAGCGGACTGGCAGCAATGGAAGCCTGCGGATTTTTATCCATACCTGGACGAGCTCTTTGAGTCGTTCGGCCCTTCACGGCTGCTCTATGGGTCTGACTGGCCGGTATGTTTGCTGGCGGCTAATTATGAGCAGCAGCTTTTTATAATACAATCGTACCTGGCCAACGTATCGGCCCGGGAAAAGGAACAGGTGCTCGGCGAAAATGCCGTAAACTTTTACAATCTTTAGTCATGGATCTATTGCTAACAGACAAAGTCATCATCGTCACCGGCGGTGCGAAAGGCATCGGCGAAGGGATTGTCGAAGTCCTGACCCGGGAGGGTGCGATGCCCGTCATTGTAGGCCGCAGCGAAGAAGACAACCAGAAAGCCCTCGACAAGATCGGAGGAAAAGGCCTGCAGGTGGTAGCCGAGCTCACCCGCCCGGAAGATTGTCAGCGTGCAGTAGAAGCCGTACTGACAAAATATGGTCGCATAGACGGCCTGGTAAACAACGCCGGCGTGAACGACGGCGTGGGACTGGAACGCGGCTCGTACGAAGCGTTCATAGCCTCTTTGCACAAAAACCTGGTGCATTATTACCTCATGGCGCATCATGCATTGCCCGCATTAAAAGCGTCACGCGGCGCAATCGTTAATATCAGCTCCAAGACGGCCGATACCGGCCAGGGCAACACCTCTGCCTATGCCGCATCCAACGGTGGTCGCAACGCGCTGACGCGCGAATGGGCCGTTGAGCTGCTGCCCTATGGCATCCGGGTTAATGCCATTGTCGTGGCAGAATGCTATACACCCCTGTACGATGCCTGGGTCAAAACCCTGCCCGATCCGGAAGGCACGTTGAAACGGATTACCGAACGTATACCGTTAGGCAAACGCATGACGACAGCGGAAGAGATTGCCAATACCGCCGTCTTCCTGCTTTCGGAGCGCTCGAGCCATACCACCGGCCAGCTGTTATATGTCGATGGGGGATATGTACACTTAGACCGGGCGTTGGCCTGATTGCTATGAGAAAGTATTGCCTGGCACTCGACCTGCGTGACGATCCCGCCCTGATCGCAGCCTACGAAGAACATCACCGCCACGTGTGGCCGGAGATCATACAAAGCATTCGCGATGCGGGTATTGTACAAATGGAAATATACCGTGTTGCTACGCGGCTGTTTATGATCATGGAAGTATCCGATACATTTTCATTTGAAGCAAAAACGAAGGCGGATGCTGCTGACCCCGCCGTGCAGCGCTGGGAAAACCTCATGTCTAACTACCAGCAACACTTGTCATTTGCTCCCGCAAACACAAAATGGGTGTTGATGGACCGTATTTTTAAGCTTACGTAACGTTCTTAGCATCAGTTTGAACCCGGGAACTTAAAGGCCTGGAAAGACTGTTATTTTGAAAATTGTACCGTTTGGTATAATTTTGCGACCGATATGACCAAAGCTGAACGGACACGCCAATTTATTATCGAGCAAACGGCCCCGTTGTTTAATAGCAAAGGCTATGACGGCACCACGCTGACCGACCTGATGGATTCCACCGGTTTGTCGAAGGGTGCGCTGTACGGAAACTTTCGCGATAAAGACGAGATCGCGCTCGCGGCGTTTCACTATGCTATCGACACCATGCGCACACGACTGCGCGATGAGCTGGAACAAAAAAACACCTATAAGAAACAGCTAATAGCGCTGTTTGATTTCTTTGGTGAATATGTATTTAATCCGCCCATCGCCGGCGGCTGCCCGCTGTTGAACACAGCCGTGGAGGCCGACGACCACCGTATATCCATGCGCCGCCTGGTCGCGCGCGAATTAGTGGAGACGGTAGAATTTATAGCTTCGCTCATTGAAAAGGGAATCGAGTCCGGCGAATTTAAAAAAGGTACAGACGCACATCAAATGGCCTACGTATTTTTTTGCTCCATTGAAGGAGCTGTCATGTTTGCACGGGCCGAGCGTTCGGAAGAACCTATGCAGATCGTCATCAAACACTGTAAGAACTTAGTAAAACAAATCAGCAATTAACTTTATGAAGCAACGAAGAGTAGTGGTTACGGGCATGGGCGCGTTAACCCCGCTGGGGAACACCGTGCCGGAATTCTGGAGCAATCTGATTGCGTCCAAGAGCGGTGCCGCCCTCATCACCAGCTTTGACACAACAAAGTTTAAAACCAAGTTCGCGTGTGCGCTGAAGGGGTATGATCCGCTGAACTACTTCGAAAAATCCGAAGTGCGCAAGCTCGATCCCTTTGCGCAATATGCACTGGCCTCCTCCGAAGAAGCGCTGAAAGATTCGGGGCTCGACCTCGACAAGATCGACAAGACGCGTGTAGGCGTGATCTGGGGCTCCGGCAACGGCGGCTTCTATACTTTCCAACAAGAAATACTGGAATACGGACGTGGTGATGGTACACCGCGCATCAACCCGTATTTTATACCCAAAGTGATCGTAGACATCGCATCCGGATGGATCTCGATCAAGCACGGTTTTATGGGACCAAACTTCACCACCGTGTCGGCCTGTGCTACATCCAACACTGCGATTATCGATGCGATGAACTATATCCGCTGGGGCAAGGCCGACATCTTTGTAACGGGCGGCTCTGAGGCCGCCATCAACGAAGCGGGCATCGGCGGGTTTAGCGCGTTGAAAGCCCTCTCCACACGCAATGACGACCCCGCCACCGCGTCACGTCCGTTTGACGTAGATCGTGACGGCTTTGTCATGGGCGAAGGCGGCTGCGCACTCATCCTAGAAGAATACGAGCATGCGAAGCAGCGCGGCGCCCGCATCTATGCCGAAGTAGCCGGTGGCGGCATGTCGGCCGATGCGTATCACCTGACGGCCACACACCCCGAAGGCGCCGGTGCCGCACTCGGTATGAAGTGGGCGCTGGAAGATGCCAACCTGAATGTTACGGATGTAGACTATCTCAACCCACACGCTACTTCTACACCGCTCGGCGACGAGAGCGAGCTCAAGGCTGTTTCAAAAATGTTTGGTGAGCATACCAGCAAGTTGTTGATCAGTGCTACGAAGTCGGCAACAGGTCACTTGCTGGGAGGAGCCGGGGCGATCGAGGCGATCGTGTGCATCAAGGCAATCCAGGAAGGCATTATACCGCCGACGATCAACACCCAGAACATCGATCCCAGTATGCCGCAAGGATTAAACATCGTTCTGGGTAAGAGTGTAAAGGCTACCGTAAATGTGGCCATGAGCAATACCTTTGGCTTTGGCGGCCACAACGCTACCGCAATATTCAAGAAGGTCGATTAATCGACCTTCTTGAATTGCGTATACTATTATTTCTTCTTTACTGTAAACGATTGGCGTAACCGTTCATCTGCCGAATGGCCGCCAATTACTACGGTATACGTGCCGGGCGTTATTTCCCACTGGCTCTTCTTCAGGTTCCATTTCTGTAGGTCCGCTACCGGTATTTTTAGCGTTACATCGTTCTCGCCGTTTTGCGCAACATACGCCCGCGCAAATTGCTTCAGCTCTTTTAACGGCATGCGCTCGCCCGCAGGGTATTGAATGTAGGCTTGAACTACTTCCGCGCCACCCTGCTTGCCGGTATTCTTCAGGTGGACGGTCATCGCCACCGTATCCTTGCTTTGGTACGTCGCGGCAGGCTTCTGCTTCCAGCTATAGTCGAAGGAAGTATAGCTTAGCCCATAACCAAACGGATACTGCACTTTGCCTGCAAAGTAACGATAGGTTCTTCCCTTTACATGATAATCGTCATAGGCAGGCAGATCCTTAAAAGATTTATAGAACGTGACAGGTAGCCTGCCCGAGGGTGATACTTTTCCAAAGAGAACATCGGCAAGCGCATTGCCGCCCTGTGCCCCCGGATACCAGGCCAACACAATGGCGTCGGCATACGGCTCGAGCGCAGCAATGTCGACGGCGCTACCAGCCGTCACAACAGCAACAATGGGCTTCTGGTGGCGCTTGCGCAAAGCCTTCAGAAAGGCGATATGACTGGCCGGAATACTCAGGTCTACCCGGTCACCACCATTCGCCGCCAGGAATGCGTCGCCTTCTTCACCTTCCAGCACGGGCGTGAGACCGAGCACGGCGATGGAAATATCGCTACCCTCCGCATGCCAAAGGCCACCGAAGTGCACACTGTCTACGTCGTTACAACCCATGTCATACTGCACGGTAACCGCCGGTCCGGCAGCTTGAGTAATACCTTCGACAAAGGTGGATACATCGCCCGAGACACCGTGGTAGTTGGCCAGCAACGCATCCAGCGAGGCCGCATTCGGCCCCAGGATCATGATGCTGTTATATTTATTCTTCGGCAAGGGCAGTATATTCTTGTTGTTCTTCAGCAAGACCATCGACTGCTGGGCCGCGCGGCGTGCGAGGGCTGTATGCGCCGCATTGCTGATGCTTTCCGCACCGAGCGAAGTATAGGGTACCTGGTTAGGAGCATCGTAGAAGCCAAGCTTAAATTGTGTACGGAGGGCGGGGATCAGGGCATTGTCTATATCTGATTCCGTAACGAGCTTTTGCTGCAGGGCTTTTTCAAGATCTTTCTGCAACAAACCGGAACAGTCGATGTTAACACCCGCCTTTACAGCAGCGGCCGCTACGTGCGCAGCATCGGGCATCGTTTTGTGACGCAGATAAATATCATCGAGGGCGCCGCAGTCCGTTACTACATGTCCTTTAAACTTCCATTCGTCGCGCAGGATCTGTTGCAGCAGTGTATTGCCTGTACAGCATGGCTCGTCGTTCACGCGGTTATACGCGCACATCACAGACTCCACACCGGCATCCACGAGGGCATGGAACGCATACAGATAGGTCTCGCGCAGGTCTTTTTCGTCGACGCGTGCGTTGAAGGTGTGGCGATTAGCCTCAGGACCGCTGTGCACGGCAAAGTGCTTGGCGCAGGCGGAAGCTTTCAGGTATTGCGATGAATTGCCCTGCAGACCGCGGACAAAGGCCGTGCCCATGCGTGCGGTAAGATAGGGATCTTCACCGTACGTTTCCTGACCACGGCCCCAACGCGGGTCGCGGAACAGGTTGATGTTCGGCGACCAGAAAGTAAGGCCCATATACTGTATGTGCCGGTCTTGCTGCACAGCCAGGTTATACTTGGCACGCGCTTCCGTGGAGATGACGTCGGCCATGGCGCGTTGCAGGGAATCATTAAACGAGGCCGCCATGCCGATGGCTTGCGGGAATACAGTGGCTTCGCCGGCACGTGCGACGCCGTGCAGTGCTTCGTTCCACCAATTATATACCGGCACGCCCAGGCGGGGTACACCCTGGTTGTTATAACCGAGCAAGTGAATTTTCTCTTCGACGGTCAGCTGGTGCAGCAGGTCGTTTACGCGGCTGGTAAGGTCTTTCCGGGAATCGCGAAAGGCGGGGGTTGGTGTTTGACCAAACATGTGCACACTGGCCAAAAGCAAGGCGGCCAGCAGCAGGGATGTACGGGAGAAAAACAGGCGGATGTGTCGCATGCGAAAGGTGATTAATGTTGAGAGCCCAAATATTGACGGTAATTTATTGCGAAGACCTACCATCGGGATAATTTTTTTCACAAAGGTCTCCATAATTTTATTGGCATCTTTGTGTTAGATTGGCTCATACACTTCGTTTGCTAGGAGATCATCGGCCGCAAGCTTGCGGCCGTGTATCGTGTAAAACCTATTGTACCTATTCCACCATGACAAAAAAGCGGATACTCGTCATTTGTTTATGCCTATGCACGGCGCTGGCTCACGCACAAACCCCAACCGAATACACTTTCCGCGAAGGATTGGCGGCAGACTCGCTGCATCGCTACGGCCGCGAAGCGTTGGTGACCGATCAACTGACATATGCGTGGTTTACCGGACAATTCACAACCCCCGCTGCGACTGATAAAAACATCGGGTGGACAGCGATTAAAGCCGACAGTGCCGGACTTTTTAAAGGTCGTGCCATCGTAAACGGTTATTTGTATTTAACATACGAGGCCACGGCTGAACAAACGGCATTGCTACACGTGTCGGGGCACAACATGCTGTTCTTCAACGGCGAGCCGCACGCCGGCGATATTTACCGCCTCGGATGGTTATATGTACCGGTGAAGCTCAAGAAGGGTAAGAACGAGCTGCTGATCCGCTGCTCGTCATGGGCTGTGCGCCAGGGTGTATCGGCGCGTCTGCTGTTTCAGGAGAAAGCCGTGATTCTGCGCACAGACGATGCAACGCTGCCACACATCGTTGTGGGTCAATCGGCTGAGAACCTATGGGGCGCTGTTGTAGCCGTGAATGCGTCGGATAAGACGCTTACTGACCTGCATATCACAGCAAAACTGGAAGGCAAAGAAGTAACGACACAAATACCAGCGCTGACACCGTGGAGCATCCGCAAAGTAGGTTTTCGCATAGACCCTGCCACCGTCAGCGCGAAAGGCTCATATACGTGTACACTCACGATACGACAAGGTGCTAACGGCCGCGCGTTGGATGCACAAGAGATCAGGATCGATGCAATGCAACCGCAGGATCATTACAGCAAAACCTTCGTCAGTGACATCGACGGTAGCATTCAATACTATAGCGTCACGCCGCAGCTCGGAGGAAGCACGACAGCGCCGGCATTGTTCTTTTCAGTGCACGGTGCCAGCGTAGAGGCAATCAGCCAGGCACGTGCATATCGTTCCAAAGATTGGGGTGTGCTGGTAGCACCGACCAATCGTCGCCCGCGCGGCTTTAACTGGGAAGACTGGGGCCGCCTCGACGCGCTGGAAGTATTAGCACAAGCAAAGCAACAATTTACGCCCGATCCCAAACGCATTTACCTCACCGGCCACTCCATGGGCGGACACGGCACCTGGTACCTCGGCGCAACCTATCCGGGCAACTGGGCGGCTATTGCCCCTTGTGCCGGCTATCCTACGTTGACGGGCTATGGCTCCGCCGACGGTAAGATTCCGACCGAAAGCCGTTCTGCAGCCGAGAAGATGTTGCTGCGCGCCAGCAACCCCAGCGACGTCATTGCCCTGGCCGGCAACTACAAAGGCCTGGGTATATACATTCACCACGGCGACAGCGACAAAGTGGTTTCCGTTGACTACGCCCGCCAGATGCGCCGCCTGCTCGGTGATTTCCACAAAGACTTCAGCTACTATGAATATCCCGGCGGGAGCCACTGGTTTGGAAATGAAAGTGTTGATTGGAATCCAATCTTTGAATACTTCAAATGGCACACGATTCAGCCAGACAGCGCTGTGGATAAACTGGAATTCACAACTGCGAACCCTGCCATCTCTCACCACTATCGTTGGGTGTCCATCGCACAGCAGCAACACCTCCTGGACTATAGCAAAGTAGACCTCGCCCGCGACAAGAAAAAGAAAACCATCACCGGTACGACTACCAATGTTTCCATCGCGGGTCTTTCTCTGGCCGTGTTCAACACAGGCGATGTCGTCACCATAACACTGGACGGACAACCCGCGATCTCTTATACCAAAACGGCCGCCGAGTGGGTATATCTTACACGATCCGGCAATACATGGCAGGTGTCGGCTAAGCCGGATGCGAAGCAGAAAGGGGTGACGCGCAACGGCACATTCAAAGAGCCATTCAAAAACCGCATGGTGTTTGTGTATAGCACAAAAGGTACAGCGGCCGAGAACGCCTGGTCCTATGCCAAAGCACGCTACGACGCGGAAGTATGGTACTACCGTGGCAACGGCGCGGTAGACATCGTAGCCGATCAAGCTTTCCAACCGGCGAAATATCCGGACCGTGGTGTTATTCTCTATGGCAACGCAACGACCAATGCAGCCTGGAACAAACTATTGAAGAACTGTCCCATTACCCTAACGCGTAATCTTGTCACCATCGATGGCCAGCAATACCGCGGGGATCAGTATGGTGCATACTTTATGTGGCCTCGTGCTGACAGCGATGTAGCCTCTGTCGCGGTGATCGGCGGTACGGGACTGCCGGGCATGTCGGCTACCGAGCCCAACCAATATTTTGCCGGGGGCAGCGGGTTCCCCGACTACACGATCTTGTCTACAGAGATGTTGAAGAGCGGCGCGGATGGCATCCTGTCGACCGGATACTATAGCAACGATTGGCGTATAGAGACCGGAGAGCGTACGACAAAGACCGGCAATACCAACACCGATACACCAAAAAAATAATAACATGATGAGACGTCTGATACTGCTGGGACTGGTCGCGTGCATGGCGGCTCTGACCGTACACGGCCAGGATAACCTGCACCGTCAATCAACCGTCTATGAATGGCCTGCCGACACCCAGGTTCGGCAGAAGCTGGAACACTGGCGCGACCAGAAGTTCGGTATGATCATTCACTGGGGATTATACGCCGTACCCGGCATTATCGAATCGTGGGAGCTCTGCTCGGAAGATTGGATCTCACGCGACAGCACGATCACCTACGATGCGTATAAACAATGGTATTGGGGATTAAAGAAAGATTTTAATCCCACACAATTCAACCCCGACCAGTGGGCACAAGCGGCAAAGGACGCCGGCATGCGCTACGTGGTATTCACCACTAAACACCACGATGGGTTCAACATGTTCGACACGAAACAGACCGACTTCAAGATTACCAACGGTCCCTTCGCAAACCATCCGAAAGCAAACGTAGCGAAATATGTATTTGAGTCGTTCCGGAAGCAAGGCTTTATGATCGGTGCCTATTACTCCAAGCCTGACTGGCACTCGGAGTATTTCTGGTGGCCGCGATACGCAACGCCAGATCGCAACGTAAACTACGACATCCGGAAGAATCCCTGGCGGTGGAACAAGTTCAAGCAGTTTGCCTACAATCAGGTCAACGAGCTCATGCACGACTATGGCGCCATCGACATCTTGTGGCTCGATGGGGGCTGGGTACGACCGCTGGAAACGGTAAACGACGAAGTGCGTGCCTGGGGCGCGGCAATCCCGCCGTGGAGCCAGGAAATAGATATACCCCGCATCGCCACCATGGCGCGTGCCGCACAACCCGGCCTGCTGATCGTCGACCGCACGGTACATGGCCCTTACGAGAATTACCAAACGCCCGAGCAGCATATACCGGCGACCAGGCTCGATCATCCGTGGGAGAGCTGCATCACCCTGGGCGGTGCCTGGGGCCACGTTCCCAACGACAAGTATAAATCGGCTGCCAAAGTCATTCACACACTCGCAGAAGTGGTAGCCAAAGGCGGAAGTCTTTTACTCGGCGTAGGCCCGACCCCCGAAGGGACACTGCGGCAAGAACAGATCGACCGCTTGAAAGATATCGGCGCCTGGTTAACCCGCAACGGCGCGGCGATCTACGACACCCGTCCGGCAGCGCATTATCAATCAGACAAAACATTCTTCACGACCAATACTGCGGGAAAACTATTTGCTATTTCCTGTCTTGCCGAAGACATGCCCATGCCGCGCACGGTATCCTGGAAAGGAAATGTACCCCGCAAAGGCACACGCATGACGTTGCTCAGCTCCGGCGCTACCGTAAAATGGTCGGTACAGGGCGACATTGTAACGGTGTCAATACCGGCATCGGTTGCCAAAAGCTATACGCCGGCGCTGACCTTAGCCTACGACGCGGGCAAGTAGTCGCCCATCAAATGTCGCTTTTCCACCTTTCAACCGGGATTTACAACGGTTGTAATGATTCCTTTTGCCTTCTCCCAAAAACTTGCAATTTCATTTCGTAGTACGGTCAAAAAGTTAGATTTTTAAGCCCGTTTGCGTACACGGAGCAAATTTCTGATATACTTGAGAAGGGTGGAAAATGGTATTTTGAAGCGGGTCAATGCCTTGCAGGTGGGGGAGGCTACCCTATGGGAGCATTTTAAGCAGGGGGACGAGGGAGCTTACGCGCTGATCTATCGGAGGTATTTTTTCGACCTTTATCAATACGG
Organism: Dawidia cretensis; assembly: GCF_018598175.1. GTDB lineage: Bacteria > Bacteroidota > Bacteroidia > Cytophagales > Cyclobacteriaceae > Ohtaekwangia > Ohtaekwangia cretensis. The sequence continues at coordinate 73,533 of NZ_JAHESE010000012.1, read as the reverse complement.
CAAGAAAATATCCGACGATCAGGACCTGATCAAAGACTGCATTCAGGATTTGTTCGTCAAGCTGTGGCACAACCGCGAGAACCTGAACCAGACGACCTCGGTCAAATATTATTTATTCACTTCGCTCAAACATAAGATCCTCGATGTCCTGAAATCGGCCGCCATTCGCTACAAGGCAGCGGAAGATCCACTGGAGCTCGATATGGCCGATGAAAACGCCGGCGATGAGGTATACGACGATCAACGCGAGGATGTGCTGCGTGCGCTCAATACCCTGTCACATCATCAGCAACAGCTGCTGCACCTGAAATTCAACAAGCAACGTACCAACCAGGAGATTGCCGCCGAGCTGGGTATCACGATCCAGTCGGTGTACAATGCTGTATTTAAGGCCCTGCGCTCGCTCCGAAAACAATTGCATTAAGAGTCGGGATAATTATTTTCATTTTTTGGTATTAGGAATAGACGATTTACGCGTCTGGGTTAAAGTGCTGGTGTTCTGCCAGTGCTGGATTAGGTTTGGGATCCTCTCTACCTTCACCGCGAAAGGGGTGGAGGCGAGAGGATTTTTTTAAATTCGCGTCGTATGAAATTCCCATCTGTTTTCTTCCTGCTTCTTTTGATCTTCTGTGCCCCCGTGGCAAATGCGCAACGTCTTTACGACCTGAACAAGGCCTGGAAAGCCCGACGAGCGAGTGAAGTACAGGAAGACGGCGCAGCCCTGTCGCGTGCGGCAGGCAGCCTTACGGGCTGGATACCGGCACGTGTACCCGGCACCGTACTGACCACGCTGTTGGAAAACGGTCTGGTGCCCGACCCGTTCTATGGCATGAACAACGAACGTATCCCCGACATCTATAAAACGGGCAATGCGCATTATACCTATTGGTTCGTAAACGACTTTACCTATCCGGCCCTCGTTGCCGGCGATCAGGCCTGGCTGCACCTGCGCGGTGTAAACTATCGCTGCGATGTATTTCTCAACGGCGAGAAACTGAACGCCAAACCGCACAATGGCATGTTCCTGCGCCAGGTATACAACATCACAAAAGCGCTCCGGCCCGGAGGCACCAACCGCCTGGCGGTGATTGTACACCCGGCCGATGTCGCGGGCAACCCCAATGGTGGGCAAGGTGGCGATGGTACCATTGCAAAAAATGTAGCACACCAATACGTCGCGGGGTGGGACTGGATTCAACCCATTCGCGACCGGAACACCGGCATCTGGGATAAAGTATGGATCGAACAAACGAAGTCAATTAACATTAAAAATCCGCACGTAGTGACACGCGTGCCGGGTAAACGCTTCCCGGAAGGCAACCAGGCACCTGCACTGATCAACGTTTCTGCTGAGTTGGAGAATCCTACTGCGGCAAAAGTAAAAGGTACGCTCACCTATACGCTCGATGGTCAGACAGTATCACAGGCGGTGACAATTGCTCCGCAGCAAACGCTCACCGTCACCCTACCAGTATTGACACTTAGCAACCCCAAACTCTGGTGGCCCAACGGCTACGGGGCGCAGCACCTGTATACATCGTCGCTGCAATTTACCGAACAAGGTAAAGGTGCATCAGATGAAGAAAAGATTACCGTCGGTGTGCGGGAAGTGCGCACAGCCTGGAATACCCATACCCGCAGCCGCGAGGCATCCGTGAACGGGCAGAAGATTTTTATCAAGGGCGGCAACTGGATTATTTCCGATGCCATGCTCCGTTTTTCGGATGCGCGGTATGACGCCGAAATCCGATTCCACCGTGACATGAACCTCAACCTCATTCGTGTGTGGGGTGGAGCATTGATCGAGCGCCCGGAGTTCTTTGCAGCCTGCGACCGCTATGGTCTGCTCGTCATGCAAGACTTCTGGATGTCGGGTGATTGCAATGGCCGCTGGCTTGACCCCATGAAGACCGAAGACCAATGGACCCGTCGTAACTATCCCGATGATCATAAATTGTTTATTGCTTCGTGCGAAGACCAGATCAAAATGGTACGCAACCACCCGTCGCTCGCCATGTGGTGTGGTGGTAATGAGATCACCCCGCCGGCCGACATCCTGAGCGCCCTGCGCGACGATCTGCTGCCGCGCCTGGATGGCACACGTTGGTTTGCTGAATATTCCAACACCGACAGCATGTCCTATAACAGCATTGGTGGCAATGGCGATGGCCCTTACGGCATTCAGAATATTCGTACGTTCTGGGAAGATCGCACCTTCCCCTTCAACTCCGAAGTAGGATCGGTGGGTGTAGGCGACGCCGTTTCACTGGAGCGTTTTCTGCCGGAAGCAAACCGCGTAGCGCCCGATGATCCCAACCGGCGCATCGACTCCGTATGGCAATATCACAAATACATCGGCTATGATTCGTCTGTATACCGCTACGGCAAACCGAAAGACATGGCCGACTTCGCCAACAAAGCACAGCTCGTAAACTATGACCAATACCGCGCACTGATGGAAGGCTTCAGCGCGCACATGTGGGATTGGTATACCGGCACGATCATTTGGAAAACGCAAAACCCCTGGACAGCACTGCGTGGCCAGATGTACGACTACTATCTCGATCCCAACGCGTGTCTCTACGGCTTGCGCAAAGGCAGCGAGCCGCTGCACGTGATGTGTAACCCGGTAACAGGCATGGTGATGGTAGCGAACAATACCTTCGCGGCCTACAACGATCTGATGCTGGTGGTAAAAGCATACGACGCGACTGGTAAAGAACGCCTTATCACGCAAGTGTTTGTCGGTATTGAGCCTACCGATGCGAAGAAGTATCTCTCGGTAAAAGGATATCTGAATCAGCCGGGACAACCGAAGGACGTATTCCTGTCGTTGCAGTTGCTGGACGTGAAAAAGAACGTGGTCAGTGAGAACTTATACTGGATGCCGGATGCAAAAGGATCCTATCCGGGATTGAATCAACTGGCGGCCGCACCGGTAAAAACAACTGTCAAACGCCTGGGCGCTGGGCAGGTGTCGGTAACGTTGAAGAACCCTGCTGGCAGCGCCGTGGCGTTCTTTAATCGTGTGTCGTTGATTGATGCGAATACGAAGAAACGGCTGCTGCCGGTGTTTTATAGCGACAACTATGTTTCTGTTGTACCAGGAGAAGAGAGGACTGTAGTGCTCGACTATACACCGGGCAATGTGCCTGTAGCGGTAACGGTTAGTGGGTGGAATGTTTCTGAGCAGATTATTCCGGTAAATTAGAAACTGATCCGTAAGTTCAGGGCATAATTAAACAGTTAAAACGCGTGAGCAGTAAAAGAGGACAAGCACTTCCATTCGGAATCGTAGCAATCGTTTTAGGATGGACCATATTTAAACAATTCGATTTTGAGCATTTCAAATTCGAAAAACCGGCATTAGCGATTGTCTATATATTGACCTTTATAATGTCTGTTTACTTTCTTGTTAAGAACATGAAAGGAAAATAACATCAGTCTCCGGGCTGACACTGCTAAAAATCAAAACGGCTTGAGCAAACCAGAAATCAGAACTTCAGCGTAAAAATTGTTTGTACGTCAGGTTCGGACTCGGCGGTGATCGAGCCGTTGTGCATTTGCATGATCTGGCGCGATAAACTCAGGCCGATGCCCGAGCCTGTACGCTTGGTGGTATAAAATGGCACAAAGATGCGCTCCAACGCTTCCGGAATGATGCCTGCGCCGTTGTCGATCACCTCGATCTTGATGGCATTTTCAGCATAATATCCTTTCAGGCTCAACCGGGGATTTTCGGTTTCGCACAGCGCTTCGATCGCGTTCTTGAGCAGGTTGATCAATACCTGCTCGATCATTTCCACGTCGGCTTGTATGGTGAGGTATTCCGAGTCGCAGGTACATTCGAACTGTATCTGCGTTTTTCGAAGCTCGGTCTTCATGAGCTGCGACACATGGTCCAGCAATTCTCTCAGTCGTACCGTGACCAGCTTCGGTTTCGGCAGCGAGGTATATTCGCGGTAAGCGTCGATGAATTTGATCAGGCCTTTGCTGCGGTTGGCAATCGTGCTCAGCCCTTCGCGCAGGTCGTCCGCACCTTCTTCGTTTAGTACATAGTGGCCGTCGCGCGCTTCCATTTCGTGATCGAGTATATCGCTCAGGGTAGAGGTGAGCGACGAGATGGGCGTGATGGAATTCATGATCTCGTGGCGTAGCACCTTCGTCAGGTTTTGCCAGGCTTCGAGCTCTTGCTTCTGTAATTCAGGCTGGATGTTCTGCAGGGTGACCAGCTTAATGTCTGTGCCGCGAATGCGCAGCTCGGTGGCCTGCACGGTCAGGTAAAGTTCGTTGCTGCCTTTGTATAGCTCGCTTTTGCCGGACTCTGCGCTGTGAATGGCATGGTAGAGGCCCGGGTTAATGTCGATCAGCTCGCGCAGGTTTTTGATGTTGGTAATACCCAAAAACTTTTTTGCGTTGGCATTGACAAGTTGCACATTGCCTTCGGTATCAAAAGAAAGAATACCCGTACGCACTTGTTGTACAACCGTGTTGAGGTATTGCCAGTGCTCTTCTTTCTCAGACCGCGCCTTGCGAAAGGCTTCGAGCACTTCGTTAAAGGCCAGGTTCAGGTCCTTAAAGCTCTTGCCAAGTTTATTGTCGGAAGCAAACCCCGAGATAAAGTCTGAGTAGCGCACCGATTCCAGAAAACGCGTAAGCTTCCGGTTGGTTTGGCTGACAAACCGAAAGATCTCCACGAGCTGCAGCACGACGATCAGGGCCATGAGCATGGCAGCAAACAGCATATTAGGTCGTACTACCATGAACATAAACAAGCCCATGGTACAACCCAGTAAGATTACCCGCAGGATGACGCGGGTACGGAAATCTTTAAATCCTAAGTTCAAAGTGCGCGGTTCAGCATTCCAACATTCACTACGAAGGTAATGGATTTGCCGATCACAACCCGTATTTCTCTAAGCGGCGGTATAACGACGACCGCGTCAGGCCCAACTCGGTAGCCGCCTGGGTAATGTTGCCGTTGTATTTCTTCAGCACCTTGCGGATCAACAGTTTTTCGACCTCTTCCAGGTTGTATTGCTCCAGACTCAGCTGGCTGTCCTCCTTGCCGCTGCCCCCGCCATTGGAGGAAAAGTTAAAATCTTCGGGTTGGAGCACACTGCTATTGCTCAAAATGACGGCCCGCTCGATGGAATGTTGCAACTCGCGGATGTTGCCCGGCCAGTGATGTTTGTGCATGCGCGTCATGGCCGCTTCGCTGATCTTGGTCAGGCTCTTTTCGTACTTGGCCGCGTAGTGCTTCAGGAAGTGGTTTGCCAGCAGGGGGATGTCCTCAAAACGATCGCGGAGCGAAGGCACCTCCACTTCGATCGTATTGATACGGTACAGTAAGTCCTGACGGAAGCGGTTTTCCTTTACCATCTCGTACAGGGGCATGTTGGTGGCGCAGATCAGGCGTATGTTAATGGGCGTTTCCTTATTGGAGCCCACACGGCTTACCTTTCGGTTTTGCAGCACCGTCAGCAGTTTGGCCTGTAGAGGCATGGACAGGTTGCCAATCTCGTCCAGGAACAAAGTGCCGTTATTGGCCAGCTCAAAGCGGCCGGCACGATCTTCTTTAGCGTCCGTAAAGGAGCCCTTCTTATGACCGAACAGCTCGCTTTCAAACAGCGTCTCGGTAATAGAGCCCAGGTCTACCGCCACAAAATTCTCGTGTTGTCGTGCCGAGTTCCGGTGGATGGCGCGGGCCATCACTTCTTTACCCGTACCGTTTTCACCGAGGATTAAAACGTTCGCATCCGTACGCGCCACCCGGTCTATAGTTTGGAAGATCTTCTGCATAGCCGAGCTCTGGCCGATGATCTCGCTGAAGCGGTCATTGATCTCCTGGTTGATTTCCTGGTTCTTAAACTTGAGCGTTTCAATCACGTCGCGCGATTCGCGCAGCCGCATGGCAGAAAATAACGTGGCCAGCAGCTTTTCATTTTCCCATGGCTTTAGTACAAAGTCGGTGGCCCCGGCCTTGATGGCTTTCACCGCCATCTGGATGTCACCGTATGCCGTGATCAACACGACAACAGACGACGGGTCGATCTGCAGGATGCGTTCCAGCCAATAATAGCCTTCGCTGCCGCTGCTCACGTCCTTGGTAAAGTTCATATCCAGCAGGATCACGTCATAGTCTTCGTTGCCCATCAGCGCGGGAATCGCTTCCGGGTTCTTTTCAATGTCAACCTGCGCGAACTGCCGCTTGAGGTACATTTTTGCTGCCTTTAAAAGGTCTTCGTTGTCGTCAACGATCAGAATCTTTCCGTGTTTATTTTCAGCCATGGTGCGAATAACAAGTTGGTTTAAGTCTACCCTTTCGCACAGCCGATAACGGCCGGGCAGGACGGTGGACGTCCGGGAACGAACAAAGGCTGTACCGGAATTGGTACAGCCTCTAAATGCGCCAAAAACGTGCTTCTGGGCCTTTTTGATAATTATCCGGACGTTCGGAACCGGACACACCCGTTCACATGTGAACGTGAATATCGCGTAAACTACCTGGAAAACGGGTTAATTTGGGTTTCTGGCGCTTGGCACGCTTGTTGGCTTTAGGCAAATAACGTTGCCCACGGGCAGCCATAACTGAATCAGCATGGATAAAAAGATTGTCAAGAAAAAATGGACGTTGAAACGTATCGGGACCTACGGCGGCATCGCTGTTTTCGTATTGTTCATTGGGTACCAGTTCATTTTTGCAGACCGGCGCTCACGCGTAAAGGTGGAAAAAGATAAGATAACGATCTCCAACGTACAACGTGGGGTATTCCAGGAGTTCATTCCGCAAACCGGTACTGTAGAGCCGAGCCGCACGGTGTACCTCGATGCAGTCGAAGGCGGAACCATCAAACGTGTGGTGGCCGAAAGCGGCGCCATGCTGAAAGCCGGCGACGTAATCCTCGAGTTGAGCAACCTGAACACCGAGTTGTCGGTATTAGGACAGGAGGCACAGCTGAGCGAAAGCATCAACCGTAACCGCGATACCCGCCTGGGCATTACCCGAAATGACCTGGAGCAACGCCAAACCCTGGCATTGATCGATAATATGCTGGCGGTGCTGGCGCCCCAGTACAACCGTGAAAAACAGCTGTTTGAGAAAAAGCTAATCTCCAAGCAGGCATTTGAAAAAACAGAGGCCGACTATCGGTACAATCTCGAGCGCCGTCGCATTACCTACGAGGTATACCGGTCCGACTCTGTAGACCGGATTCGTCAGCTACGGGAGATCAAGATTGCCGAGAACCGCATGAGCCAAAATCTGGAAGGTGTAGGCAAGATCCTGGACAACCTGGTGATCCGCGCCCCGATCGACGGGCAACTGTCACGGCCGCAGCTCGATGCAGGTCAGAACGTAACACCAGGTCAGCGCCTGGGCCAGGTCGACATCCTGGGAAGCTACAAAGTACGGGTGCCCATCGACGAACTGTACCTGCCCCGTATTATGACCGGGCTGAAGGCTACCACCTCGTTCAACAACAAAGACTACGCGCTGGAAATCACCTATGTGTATCCGGGCGTAACCGCAGGCCGGTTTGAAGTAGACATGCATTTTACCGCCGACACGCCTCCGGGCATCCGCCGTGGCCAGTCCCTGCGTCTGCGCATCGAGCTGGGTCAGTCATCCGAGCAGCTGCTGTTGCCGGTGGGCGGATTCTACAAAGATACAGGCGGCAACTGGGTGTTTGTACTCGACGGCGAGGATCAGGCCGTACGCCGCGACATCAAGCTGGGCCGCAAGAATACCGAGAATTACGAGGTGCTGGAGGGGTTGAAGCCGGGTGACCGGGTAATTACCTCGTCGTACGAGAACTTTGGCGACAACGAGGTATTGTTACTGAACTAACAAAAAGCGTAACCATTAAAAATAATTGAAGTATACATGCAACAGCATGCAACCCATACAGTCAATTCTGCATCTTACAATATAATCCTGAAAATCTCCTAGCCATGATTAAACTCAAGAACCTTGAAAAAGTTTACACCACAGAAGAAGTGGAAACTACCGCGTTGAACAGCATTAACCTGGAAATCAAAGAGGGCGAATTCGTTGCCATCATGGGTCCTTCCGGTTGTGGGAAATCGACGTTGCTCAACATCCTCGGTCTGCTGGACAATCCTTCCGGAGGAGAGTATCATTTTGGCGAGCACGAAGTGGCCAGGTATTCTGAACGCCAGCGTGCACAGCTTCGCAAAGGCTCGATCGGCTTTGTGTTCCAGAGCTTCAACCTGATCGACGAGCTGACCGTATTCGAAAACGTTGAGCTGCCACTGTTGTACATGAAGGTACCGTCATCTGAACGCAAACAACGCGTAGAGGAGGTACTGGAACGTATGAACATTATGCACCGCCGCAACCACTTCCCGCAACAACTGTCGGGTGGTCAACAGCAGCGTGTGGCTATCTCCCGCGCGATTGTAGCAAAACCCAGAGTAATCCTCGCCGATGAACCGACTGGTAACCTGGACTCTGCCAACGGCGAAGAAGTAATGAAACTGTTGTCACAGCTGAACGAAGAAGGAACAACGATCGTGATGGTGACCCACTCGCCGTACGATGCGAACTATGCACACCGCATCATCAACCTGTTCGACGGTAAGGTCGTAACAGAGAACATCAAAGAGCACTTCCATATCTAATGGATAACATACCATAGCACTGCCCCACCGGGCGGTGCTATTACTGACCCACCGACATAAACATGTGGTTGGGATCGTTATGCCTATGGCGCAGCGGTAGAGGGATCATGCAGGTGAGTATATTATTCCCGCGGCATGCAACCCAGATAGGGAGCGGGAGTCTTAGAAAAGCAAATACCGTAAAACACCCCACTATTATGATCAAAAATTACCTGCTCATCACCCTGCGGAGTATGATGAAGAACAAGTTCTTTATCTTCGTCAATATCTTCGGGCTCGCCATAGGCATAGGCTGTTGTATTGTAGCCTATTTTAACTGGGAGTACGATCAGTCATTTAACAAGAATCATGAACACCGGGGAGAAATCTATCGTATTAGTCCACTCCGGACGTTTGACGGCACGACGGAGTTACACACGGTAGTCAGCATTCCACTGGCCAATGCCGTTCGACAAAATATAGCGGATGCAGATCACGTTACGCGTCTCAATCGCTCATGGACAAACTTCAAGATTGGAGACAATCTTTTTCCGGGGCAGGTACGCTATGTCGATCCCGATTTCTTTACTATGTTCTCGTTTGATTTTATCTATGGCAAGGCCGACGCGGTAAAAGATAAATCAACGGTGCTGATCAGCGACGAGATGGCGAAAACGCTTTTTGGCAGCACGGATGTCGTAGGCCGTCAGCTTACCCAGGTAGTGAGAGAGCAGCTAAAAGAATTTACAGTAGGAGGTGTCTTCCGGAAGCAACCGCAGAACTCGAGTTTTCAAGCACAGTCGTATATGCACTACGACAACTTCTTCGATGACGCCAACGATCGAACCGAAAACGACTGGCGTTATAATACAGTCTTATTTGTGCAGATCAAAGACCCCTCACGCACCAGTATTGTACATCAGCAACTACAGCCATACCGGGAGAATAACAACAAAGTCCGCGAAGATTTTCAGATCACAGAATATGTGCTCGATCCTTTTGAAGGGATGGCGCAACGTGATGAGAGCAATGAGCGGTGGTCGGACACGCTCCAAAATTCCAACCCCCGCGCGGCAGTCATTACACCTACTATCATGGCGGTACTGATCTTGCTGATTGCCTGCTTTAACATGACGAATACATCCATCGCGATATCGTCACGGCGGCTGAAAGAGATTGGCATCCGTAAAGTGATGGGCAGTATGCGCGCACAGCTGATTATGCAATTCATTGGCGAGACCCTGTTCATCTGCTTCCTGGCGCTTGTCATTGGCATGGTGCTGGGAGAGGTGCTATTGTCAGCGTGGAATTCGCTGTGGACGGACATGAAGCTTACTTCGCACTACCTCGATGCACCCGGCTTCCTGCTTTTTATGATCGGCGTCCTGTTCTTTACCGGACTGCTGTCAGGCAGCTATCCCGCCTTTTACATCAGCAAATTTGAGCCCGTCGGTATTCTGAAGGGAAAGCAGAAGTTAGGGGGGACAAACTTCTTTACACGCATTCTGCTGTGCCTGCAGTATGCTATCTCGCTACTGGCGATCATCGGCTCGTTCGCCTTCTATGAAAACTCGCGCTATCAACGTGACTTCGACCTGGGCTTTGACCAACAGGGTGTCATGATCGTATATGTCAGCAATGGGCAGGAGTATGAAACGTTCCACCATGCCATTGCGCGAAACAAAGATATTCAAGCAATCGCCGGTTCGAAACACAGTGTCTTCTCATCGCGCTATAGCGACCCGGTGAAACATGAGTCGCGTGAATATGAGGTCGATATTATTGATGTAGGCGATGGCTATCTACAAGCCATGGGGCTGACACTCCTGGAAGGACGTGATTTCCAAAAAGACTCCGAGACCGATCGCCGGGAGTCGGTCATCATTACCGAAGAATTTGCTAAAACCTTTTCGTGGAACAAAGCACTGGGCAAAGAAATACTCTGGCACGACACCGTAAAACTATACGTCGTGGGCGTTGCTAAAAACGTCTACACGGCAGGCCTTTGGGACAAAGCGCAGCCGATGATGATCCGCTACACGGCGCCAGAAAACTATACACACGTTATCGTGAGCGCTCCGGTCGAGAAGCTGATTGCCGTTAACGCGTCGATGGAACAGGAATGGAAACAGATATTTCCAAACCGCCTATATACCGGCCGCTACCTGAACGAGGAGATGAAAGAGTCGTTAACGGTAAATGACAACATCGTCAAGATGTTTGCCTTCCTTGGCCTCGTGGCCATGGGACTTTCCGTGACCGGGCTTTTTACCCTGGTGTCGTTGAACATCATTCGCAAAATGAAGGAGATCGGCGTGCGCAAAGTGCTCGGTGCTTCGATCGGCAACATCGCACGTATTATCAATACCGAGTTTATCATTATTCTGGTAATAGCGTCGGTGGCGGGCTGCCTGATGGGTGCGTTTCTCGTCGACATGCTCATGTCAAGCATTTGGAAATATTACCTGCCCGCAGGTTCATATACATTCCTTATTTCTGTTGTAGTCATGTTTATGCTGTCGACGTTGGCCATTGGCTATAAAGTATTCAGCGCTGCATCCATGAACCCCGTGTCGACACTGCGTGATGAATAAAAAAACAACGTATTCGGTAACATGAGGGTAGGGAATGGCGTCAGATAAAGAAAACACGATCTTAATTTCATAACCGTATGTTTAGAAACTACTTCCTGGTGGCGATCCGGAACATGAACAAACACAAGTTCTTTTCCGCGATCAACATCTTTGGCATGACAACGGGCATTACGGCTTGTATGCTCATTTTCCTGTATATCTCAGATGAGCTGAGCTACGACCGCTTTCATGCCCGGGCGGACCACATGTATCGTGTAAACCTGTATGGCAAGATCAGCGGCCAGGACATTCATACGTCGACGACGTGCCCACCCATGGCCGCAGCCCTGGTGGCCGAGATACCGGAGGTAGAGGAAGCGACTCGGATTGACTCCTACGGACAGTCGTCGATCAAATATGGAGACATTGCCTTCATTGAAGAAAAGATGTTTTATGCCGACTCTAATTTCTTTCAATTCTTTAACTACAAACTGTTGCTTGGAGATCCCAGGACGGCGTTAAAAGAGCCCCGTTCGATCGTCATGACGGAGGACCTTGCGCATAAATACTTTGGTGAAGAGCCTGCGCTGGGCAAGATGGTTGTGATCGGCAATGAAAACGAAACGTTTAAGGTGACCGGCGTCTGTGAAAATGCACCCACCAACTCACACCTGGTCTTTAATGTTCTACTCTCCGCCAGCTCGGCAGACTTCCTGCGAAAAACCATGTGGTTGAACAATAGTTTATATACCTATTTGGTGTTGAACAAGGGCGCTTCAATCGAAGCCGTGCATGCCAAGCTCCGGGGACTGGCCGAGCGCCACGTAGGACCCGAGATGGAACGTTTTCTGGGCAAGTCCATGAAACAGTTGGAAGCCGAAGGCGGGCAATTTGGGTATACGACCATTGCTGTTCCAGACATTCACCTGCGGTCTACCATGCAACATGAGATCGAGCCTGTCGGAAATCTGCTGTATGTATATTTCTTTGGTGGTGTTGGCGCATTCATTATCGTCATCGCCTGTATTAATTTTATGAACCTGTCCACGGCTCGCTCCGCCGGCCGGGCAAAGGAAGTAGGACTGCGCAAGACGCTGGGATCACTGCGCGGGCAACTGGTGCGGCAATTCCTGTCGGAGTCGCTATTGTATAGTGCCGTAGCGGTGATAATGGCCCTGGCCGCATGTTACCTGTTATTGCCGTCGTTCAACCTGTTGGCAGGAAAGACACTTCAAATGGAATTACTGTACACACCAACCTTCATCGCGAGCGCGCTTGCGCTGATTGTCCTGGTCGGTTTTATCGCCGGCAGCTATCCGGCGTTTTATCTAACGTCGTTCAGTCCGGTGGAGGTATTAAAAGGCAAAGTGCGTAGCGGCATGCGCAGCAAGGGAGTACGCAGCTCGTTGGTCGTGTTCCAGTTTGCACTGTCCATCTTCCTGATCATTTTTACCATCGTGGTATATCAGCAGATCACCTTCATGCAGGAGCGTAACCTGGGCATGGACAAACACAACCTGCTAATTATCAACAATGCCTGGAAGCTTGATAAGAACCAGGTATCTTTTAAAAATACACTGTTGGAGCAAACCGGTATAGTGGATGCCAGCTTTACCAACAACAACTTTCCCGGTGTGAACAATACAACTGTTTTTAAAGCATCCGGCAGCGAGCAAGACCACATCATGGGGGTTTACTATGCGGATGTCGATAACCAGCACACCATGCGGTTTGAAATGAAAGAGGGCCGGTTCTTTTCTCCCGACTCACCGGCTGATACGCTGGGCATTGTACTGAATGAAGCGGCGGTGAAAGAGTTTGGATTCGAAAAACCGCTGGAGGAGGAGATTTTGTACAACGATAACGAGGATGGACTCGAGCGCCTCAAAGTAATCGGCGTGTATAAAGATTTTAACTTCGAGTCACTGCGCGACAAGGTGCGCCCCCTGGCCATTCGCTTTACCCGTACCGCAGGCCGCCTGATGGTGCGGTATGAAGGCGATCCCACCAAAGCCATCGCAACGATTGAGAAGCTTTGGAAAACACAAACCGAAAACGAGCCGATCCAATATTCTTTTATGGATCAGAACTTCGACCGGCTGTTCCGCTCGGAACAACGGATGGGGCAGGTGTTCGGCGTGTTCTCGGCATTGGCCATCTTCATTGCCTGTCTCGGCCTGTTTGCGTTGGCGGCTTTTACCGCCGAGCAGCGCACCAAGGAGATCGGCATTCGCAAGGCCATGGGTGCCTCTATGCCCAGCCTGATCGTGCTGTTGTCAAAGGAGTTCACGCGGCTGGTATTAGTCGCCTTTGTACCGGCGGCCCTGGCCGGGTGGTACATCGCCTCCAGCTGGTTACAAGGCTTTGAATATCGCGTAGAGATTAGTCCGTTGATCTTCGTGGGGAGTGGTCTTGCCGCCATCACCATTGCCTGGGTAACGGTTGGCTACCAATCCATCAAAGCCGCCGGAACCAACCCCGTCAACTCGTTGCGGTACGAATAAAGTGCCGATACGACATTTATTCGACGGTTTTTGGAAGGACGGGACTGTGTCAATGTTAAGTTTTGGCAAACTGGATAACATTGCCGTAATAAATCCGTAAATTGAAGTTCAACGAATGATTTATGGAGAAGAATAAGACATCGAAAAAGGCTCTGAGAAGCCTCATCGAAGATTCGACGCAGGAGGCCTTGAGCCGTCTGGAACTGCCCGAGGCGACCAAGAAAGTGAAAAAGTTGATCGGCCGGAGTGCCAAGAAGTTGGCGGAAGCTTACGCCGAGATTCTGAAACGAGAAGAGAAAAAGAAGAAAAAGGTAGAGAAGTTTATCGACGAAGCGGTAAAAGGCGGCCGTAAAAGCACGAAGAAGAACAAGAATACCAAAGCCGAACATGTAACGGTATAGGACTTTTTCCAAACAATCCTGGTAAAGCCGTCTCAAGAAGTTGAGGCGGCTTTTTTTGTATCTTTCTCGCCCATATCTATCTGACCATGTCTTCAGCGGAACGCTTAAATGAGTTAAAGGCCCATCGCAACCGTCGCATTGGCGTCGTCCGTACGGTAAAAGATACACTCTTCATCTCGCTGGGAGTGTTGTCGGCCGGCTTCGGATTAAAAGGCTTTCTGCTGCCCAACAACTTCCTCGACGGCGGCGTGATGGGAATCTCCTTGCTGGCAAGCTTGTTGACCAGAATCGACCTGTCCTATCTGGTCGTGTTGCTCAACATTCCCTTTATCATCATCGGCTACACCCAGATCTCGAAGAAATTTGCCTTTAAAACACTGGCGGCCATTACTGCGCTCGCCATCTGCCTGGCGGTGATTGAATTCCCGGCTGTTACTCACGACCGCCTGCTGATAGCCTTCTTCGGTGGCTTCTTTCTGGGCTGCGGCATTGGCCTTTCTATACGGGGCGGCTCTGTCATCGACGGCACCGAGGTGTTGGCCATTTATACCAGTCGTAAGACAACGCTGACGGTGGGTGATATTATTCTCATTCTGAATATTCTTATATTTTCCGTAGCAGCCTACCTGATCAACATTGAAGTGGCGCTATACGCAATCCTGACATACCTCGTAGCGTCCAAGACGGTAGACTTTGTTGTGCACGGTATTGAGGAATATACCAGCGTGATGATCGTTTCGGAAAAGAGCAGGGAGATCCAGGATGCCATTACTGAAAAGATGGGGCGCGGTGTAACGATCCTGAAGGGGACGAGTGGCTATGGCAAGACCGGCCATCGTGAGAAAGATCTGGATGTGATCTATTCGGTGATCACGCGCCTGGAGCTGCAAAAGCTTAAAACGGAAATTGCCAAGATCGATCCCGGAGCCTTCGTAGTAGAGAACAGTGTAAACGATATTAAAGGAGGCATGATCAAAAAACGGCCTCTGCACGACTAAGCATCATGGTAGTAAGTATAGTGGGGTGTGGCTGGTTTGGAATGCACTTTGCCGGCGCACTGGTGGCAAGGGGTCATCAGGTAAAAGGTTCTACTACATCCGAAAATAAACTGCCGGCGTTGGCGGAGCGGGGTATTGAACCGTTTCTGATACACATCCGGTCAGAGGAACTGTCGGTGACGCCGTCATTCTTTTACTGCGATGTATTGGTCATTACCATTCCACCTCGCGCAAGCGTAACACCAGCCGGAGAGTATCAAGCGACCATAACTCGGATTGCCGCGCTGGCGAAACAATACAAAGTCCCGAATGTAATTTTTATAAGCTCCACGGCCGTCTTCAGTGACTTAAATGGACATGTTCAGGAGGACACTCTTCCCACGCCGGAAAGTGACTCCGGCAAAACATTGCTGTCGGTGGAGCACACGCTGCAAGCCGAGACAGCCTTTACGACAACCATCGTCCGATTCGGTGGCCTTGTAGGACCAGGGCGTGATCCGGGAAGGTTTTTTGCGGGTAAAAAAGATGTGGCAAATGGCCAGGCACCTGTAAACCTTATTCATCAGGACGATTGTACGGGGCTCTGCCAGGCAATTCTGGAGACAAAAGCTTTTGGCGGTATTGTGCACGGTTGTGCACCCGACCATCCTTCCCGCCAGGCGTTTTACCGAAACGCATCAATACGGGCAGGATTGGAGGAACCTACATTTGTTGACGAGCTTACGCATTGGAAGATTGTCGAAGGCGCGCAAACCCAATCCCGGCTGGTGTATCGCTATCACGTAGACGATTGGCTTGCCTGGCTGAACCGTCCGTAACTTTCTACTGGATTGTTACGTTTTAACAAAACACTAACTCCGTCCCACATGAACTGGCTTGTAATATTAATTACTGTAGTTGTGACGACCGGCCTGGTATACGCCCGTCAGTGGATCATTCGGAATCGTAAAACACACCCCGCACTATACCGCAATAGAGGGCCTTTATACACGCTGGTATGGGTTATTCTGCAACTCGGGGATATAATAGGGTAGTTTTCCATCGGTAATTTTCCGGCCTCACTGCTGTGGGAGCGTAAAGCCGTTCTAAAAGTATAGATGTGTGTTACTTGGCCAGGAACGTGTCAATCATCATAACAACGAAATCAGGCAATTTGCTATTCTTTTCCGCGGCGCAGATCTCGCCGATATAATCGCTGTGGCCGCCCGGCAGGATGGCCAGCTCGGCGTGCGGCAGCGTACGTGACAATAGCAAAGCGTGTTCTACACGTA
This sequence comes from Dawidia cretensis, assembly GCF_018598175.1. Lineage (GTDB taxonomy): Bacteria > Bacteroidota > Bacteroidia > Cytophagales > Cyclobacteriaceae > Ohtaekwangia > Ohtaekwangia cretensis. The sequence goes on along the minus strand of NZ_JAHESE010000012.1, from coordinate 57,164 downwards.
TTACGTCGGTGTCGCCGTTGATGACCAACGCCGGAGCCTGAATAGCCTTGATGAGGTCGTCGCTGATATCCTGGAAATGGATCATCCTGGTAGCGTCGCGGGTAAACATTTTTTGCAGCCCCTGTGGGTCGGCGTTAACTTTTCGGTAAGCCTCTTTCAGCGGGGCAGGCATTTGCTCGAGCGTAGTCTGCTGCATAAACTCAAAGAAGTCGGTGGGCATACCATCGCGTTTATAGAGCGTGGATGCCAGCACCAGTTTATTGACCTGCTTCGGATGCCGTATGGCAACTTGCAAAGCAGTAGTGCCGCCGTTGCTGAATCCCAGGATGTCGGCCTTCTCGATGTGCAGGTGTTGCAGAAGCGCCGAGACGTCGTCAGCATCTTGTTCGAAACTGAAAGATCGGTCGATGTCGGCGGTGTGGCCATGGGCCTGCAGCTCGATGGCAATGACCTGGTGTGTCCTGGCCAGGGCCGGCAGGACACGCGCGAAGTTCGACTCGATGGTAGAGCCACCACCGTGTAGCAACACCAGGGGCTTGCCCGTGCCATGGAGCTCGTAATACAGCTTCAGTCCGTTGACAATGGCATACCGGCCGACGGTGTTTTGTTGGGCTTGCAAAGCGTTAGAAGTCATGATGATAAGTAAAAGTACAAGAAAGGTTTTAGGGTACATACAAGCAATGGTTGATGCAACAAACTTAGGGCAAAATACGCCATGTCAGGCGACGCTCTTGTGCCATTCTACCGGGTAAATCGGGTCATGATGACGACAATATACAAGCGTCTTAAAAAAATAACCTGCAGGACGTTGTATAATGTCGAAGGTTGCTTATTTTCGATACTAGCCCGTCTTTGCTGCCGCTTGAAATCAAGGCGGGTGCAAGATGGGCGCTGTTATTTTTACCATATCCTCCTGTATGCAGTATAAAAAATTACTATCCCTGGTTGTGCTGTCCCTGTTTTTTTGCACCACCTATGGGCAACGCGTCACTGAATTTCGCAACATGTCGCGCGAAGGCGATCAACGTCTGTTCCGGCGCGACTACGTGAAGCTGACAGTAGAGCAGCTCGACTCACTCAAGAAAAAAGCAGGACAGGACAAGATCATATTGTATATAGATGACGTGCCGTTTGAAGACCTGGTGGGCGAGTTTGCCGACAGCGCCACGGTAACGTTCAAATTTGAAAAGAGCGACAATTCCGATAACCCCGAGGCGAAGGCCTGGGCGTTCTTCTACAAGAAACCTCGTAAGTGGATCTTACAAGATAAAAAGATCAGCGTTGGCATCAAAGGTCAGCACGCGGTGCCTTCCACGGCCACTATAGACATTGTGATCATTCAGTCAATCCAGTATTGGCTTGGCATTTTGCTGATAGCCTTGCTGCTCGCGTTGCTGATTTGGCTTTCGGTCAGCTCGAACCTGTTACGCGATACCACCGGTACTTCGACCATCCGGCCACCCTACAGCCTGGCACGAACGCAGTTCACCTTCTGGCTCATGCTGATCTCCTCGGCCTATATCTTCCTGTGGATTTCCACCGGTGAAATGCCGGTGCTGACCAGCTCGACGCTCATTCTGTTGGGCATCAGCGGCGGCACCTCGGTCATTGCCAAGATCATTGACAACAGTCAGTCGTTATATGCTTTGACCGATGACAAAACCGACGGGTTCTTTATCGACATTCTTTCCGACGAGAAGGGTATCAGTGTGCACCGCCTGCAGATGGTGGTGTTCACCCTCATCGTCGGCTTGATATACTGCTACGACGTGATCGTGATCTTTGAAATGCCGGAGTTCGACAACAACCTGTTGATGCTGATGGGCATTAGCAGCGGCGCATACGCCGGCCTGAAGTCGACGGAACACAGTTCTACCACACCTGTGGGATAGCCATGAAGATCGAAGCAAAACGAAACCTGAACATCCGCCAGGCGCCGGACTTAAGCTCGGCGCGTGTAGGGGTATTGCTGGCCGGCAACCAGGCAGAGGTAGATGGCGCAACCACCGGGCAAAACATCCAGGGCAACTCCCTGTGGTATGTTGATCGGAACCGAAACTACTATTGGAGCGGCGGCGCACGTCCCGTCGGAACGATCGATACGATCTTACAGGAGTCGCAACCAGCGCTCCCGGCTCCGGCACGGTTCCCCTGGTTTGACATGCTCAAGATCAACGAGATCTGGGATACCTACGGCGAACGTGGGCAAGGCGCCACGATTGCGGTACTGGACACGGGCTACAATCCCACTGTCCCGGAGATTGTAAATGCCATCGGTGGTTCGAAGATCATCATTACGCCCGAAGCATACCCTGGCATTCCGCTGGTGGAAGAAGACCAAAGCAATATAGGCCATGGCAGCCGCTGCCTGTCGCTGGCAGGGGCGCGGGCAAATGGCCGCTTTTCACTGGGGGTAGCCCCGGAAAGCAAACTGCTATCCGCCAAAGTCAGCATCAACCGGGAGATACGCAACTTTGATTTTATTCTGCAAGGTATACAATGGGCGATCGGGGCTGGTGCCGACGTGATCTCCATCAGCTATGCGGCTGAGCTTAGCGATGCCGATAAAAGCCGGTGGGAAGCAAAATATCTTGACATCATAAAAGATAAAAATGTATTGATCTTCGCGGCCGCCGGTAATGCGGGCTCAACCCAAATGCCGGGCGAGCGATACCCCGCTTCTTTTAATCAGTGTATCTCCGTCGGCGCGGTGGATCAGTCGGGAAGCTTGAGCCCGATTACAATCCTGAGTAACAAGACCGTGCTGCATGCGCCGGGTATTGACGTAGAATCAATCGGAAAATCCCCGACACCGGATGTGCAGTCGGGTACGAGTTATGCAACCCCCATCATTGCCGGCATTGCCGGGTTGGCGGTTGCCTATCTAAAACGGACCAAAGGCAGTTGGAATGCCGTCGACCTGTATCATAAATTACAGGCGTCGGCCACCGTGATCGGCAACCAGCCCACAAAGAAACTAATTAACGGCATCGAGTTATTTAAACAGATTACGATATGAAAAGTTGTATATACGTATGGGGAGTTATGCTAGTGCTTCTGGCTCATACCGGCTATGCGCAACAGACAAGCCTGTATTACAAGGCGATGTACCTGGAAGCGCAACGCAGCCCGGTAACACACAAGATACCCCTGGACGAGTCCACCAAAGATGTACTGCGGGAGCTCTATGCCCCCAATACCAATATCACGGTCCCGCTACTGGATGGCAACCCCTTGTTGAAAGATCAGTTTGAGGATGCTCCCGGTTCAGGGGTGAGTGCCCTACGGCAGCCCCTGGCGGCCGTCGGTGGCCTGAATGTTACGAACCTGGCCGATGGCCTCGCGAAATTTCTGATCAAGCGATCGAAGGAAGAGTTAAGTGTTGCTTTCTTCCAGGGTTTTAAAGATGACTTGAAGAAGTACCCGGAACTGAAGGTGTTGTTTCCGAACACGGCCTCGTTCATTGAAAATATCGAGGCGTACAACTATGCTTCGTTTTTACAAACCCTACGCGAGGGGTTTCAGGCCGACCTGATGTCATTGCCCACGGGCCTGCGCAACCTGCGTACGCTCAAGCCGGCCATGTGCCTCGACGGGAATAAAAAATGCACGGAGCGGCTCGCCGCCATCGAGAATTTCTTTGAAAAGAACGAGCTCAGTATCCTGTATGTAGCCTCCACCATTGTCATGGACAGTCTCCAGGCAGGTGCAAACATAGCGGACATCCTTCATGCAATAGCAGAAGACGAACAGACGGACAAATTCCAGGACGTATCGAACATATCCAATGCCGTGCTGCTGGCGGATATCTTTTCCGGCAGTCTGCGAAGCAAAGACGCCGATCGTGTGTGGGTTACAAGAACTGAGCTGAAAGAGCTAAAGAACACCGATCGGCTGAAATTGTTCTTTGGCATGATCCTGCAAAAATGTGTTCTCGAAGATATCAAGTTTAACGTCAATGGAAACAATGTATCATTCGCGTCGTTGATTAAAGCCGAAGATACACAGCGATATTATACCTACCTGGAAACAATTGTCAGTGCCGGTACAGAGGTCAACCAGGTTGTAAAAGACATCCGGACCAAAAAAGCAGCAAACGAGAAATTCACTTCGGATAACTATGTACAATACCTCAACGCCTCCGTCGATGCCGTACAATTGCTGGTTAACCTGGAGCAGTTTAAGATCACCATACCTCCGGCCCAACTTCAAAACATCACAACGACTCTGAGATCAGCGATTTCCGTCTATTACAATATTCGCGCGGAGAACTATGCGTCTGCCATCAGCAATGTCTTCATCATTGTCGATCATACGTTGAGCAGTAGCTACGAGCACAAGGACAAGATCTTGCGCTACGGTGCCTTTATGGCCTCGATCGTACAAGCAGAAAGCGCCGACCAGGTGGAAGAAGCAATTGAAGCCGTGGCACTCCCTGCCGGCAGCGCGTCGATCAAAAAGAGCGCCGACTGGAACATTGCACTGAACGCGTACCTGGGTGGTTTCACCGGTCGTGAATACCTGGCCGAAAAGGTGACGGATAGATGGAAAACGATGCGCGGTATTGCGGCGCCCGTGGGCATTGCCATTAGCCATCGTGTTTACACAGCCTCGGTCACGGCGTTCGTATCGGTGCTGGATATCGGTGCGGTCGCTTCGTATCGCTTAGATGATAACACTTCAGCCGACCTGCCCGAGCTAAAACTGCAAAACATCTTTGCGCCGGGCGGCGGTGTAATCATTGGCTTGCCCCGATGGCCAGTGTCCATCGGATACATGTGGCAAGTTGGTCCGGCGCTGCGGGAAATTTCAGACGGTTCGGCAATAATTTCCAGCAAAGTAAACCAGCGGCAGTACCTTTTCGTAGGTGTAGATATACCGCTACTGAATTTTTATACGAAGCCGCGTAATAAATAGGCGAATGTCAATTTCACTTCTTTTCATCCGCCTTTTCGGTTTTGGGAAACAAGTAATTTGTCACTACGTAAAAGAATCCAATAACATTTGCCGTAGTAGTTGTTAATAATGCAATGATTACCGAATCGGATAAGTGAAAGGCAATAGCAGGTGAAAAGATAATTAAACAACTTGAACCCGATGAGATTACAATATAGATAACTACGGATAGCCAAAAAATTAGTACGGCGAACAGACACCAGGCAAAGGTTTTCCTAAGCGCAATATTTTGGCTGCGATCACGGATATCAAGGCTTTGAAGAGTGTACTTCTGTATTTCAAATGCAGTTACAACATCGGGAGCCGATGAAGTTTTGCCTAGGATTCCCTTGAGCTTTTCGAAGGGCTTTAGTTCAGGCTTGCTCAAGTTTACCGTATTCAGTTTTGAAATACGTTTTTATCTTCTCTTCATCAAGGCTCATGCCTTTCGGAATTGAAAGCCCCTTAGCATGATAGTCACGGTACAATTGATCCCAAGGGGTATCTACCTCGTGTGTAAGATTTGAAAGTTGAGTAGCCGTTAAATCAGAATATAAATTCCACATGCTGTCCAACAACGCGATAGTATCCGGATTCGTCACCTTTGGTGCGTCCTCCAGGATATTTGTATAAGGCGATTTGATTTCCTTATTTCCGTAGTGCTTAAATTCATGGTATACCGAAGGGATTACTGGACCATATGGCCAAGCTTGAATGGCCTCATCGATCAACGGGGTATCGTACAAAGCAAGACACCAACCATGAGAAAAGTAAATAAGCTTCTGAAGTTTCATAGGAGAGACTGGCTTTTTATCTTTTACCCCCTTCTCTATGAAGAAATTAGCAACCGCTAATGCCTTTTCCATATGCAAAGCTTTTCTTTTAGAATACATAAAGCTAACAAAAAAAGGAATCTATTGAATCCTTTATTAAGCGCTAATATAATGCTTTTAGTCTTGTAATGCTAATATTATTAGTTTTTGGTAAAAGCTCAACAATAGGACGCAGAATGAGTTAAAAATAACAGCGCCAGGCTTGTGGACCTGACGCTGATTAAAGGTTATCGAATATCAATCGGTATTTCCATCTGCTGCTTCGAGCTGTTAATGCCATAGACATAGGCACGGCCGCGGTACTTCGAAAAGAACTCACTCACCTCTTCCGGATCTTTCACACGCTGGCGGTTCAACGCTACAATGGTGAAATTCTCCGGTATACCAATACGCTTCAGTACGCTGGTGTCTTTCATCTTAAACACCTTCACCCCGTAGCGTGTCGACTCAAGCTGCGCACCCAGCGAGCCATCGTTCAGAATCTTGCGTTTGATAATCTCCGTACTGCCATTCTGGTTGATGAGCGTGAGCGTAGCCGTATTGACCTTGTTGCTCCGCAGGTATGTAACAGTGATCTTATCGCCGGGATTGTGATAGCTCAGCTCTTCTTCAAACTCGCTCTGCGTATTGATGTTGATGGTATCGATACGCGTAATGATATCGCCCAGCTTCAAGCCGGCCTTAATCGCGGGTCCTTCGCGGTCGAGCTGCTCCACGAGTACACCGTTGAATGTTTTTACGTTGGTAGCCAGGTCGTACTTCTTGGCATTTTCATAATTATACTCTACCACGCTGGTACCCAGGAACGCCTTCTGCGGTGCGCCGTATTTTACCAGGTCATTGAACACCTTCTTGGCAATATCGATGGGAATCGCGAACGCATAACCGGTATAAGAACCTGTGCGGGAGAGTATGGCCGAGTTGATACCGACCAGCTCGCCGGCTTTGTTGACCAGCGCACCACCCGAGTTGCCCGGGTTGATGGCCGCATCGGTCTGAATAAAAGATTCGATCGGGAACTTGTCTTCCAGGATCCCAATACGCCGGCCTTTCGCACTAACGATACCCGCCGTTACCGTAGAGGAGAGCGTAAACGGATTCCCCACAGCAATAACCCATTCCCCCACCTGTAGGTTCTTGGAGCTACCCAACGTAGCAGCCGGCAGGTCGTTGCCTTCTGGTTGGATCTTGATCACGGCCAGGTCTGTAGAAGGGTCGGTACCAATGAGCTCGGCCGGATAGGTGCGTTTGTTATAGTTCACTTCAATACGCTCGGCAGTCTCTACCACGTGGTTGTTGGTAATGATATAACCGTCGGCGGTAAAGATTACACCCGAGCCGCTGCTGACCTGCGTGCGGTTGCTATTGCCCTGGTTAAAGAACCAATCCCAATACGAGTAGGAGGCGCCTTGCGAAATGCTGTTGATGTATACAACACTTTGCGTGGCCCTGGCCGCGGCAACGCTAAAATCTACGTTGGGTACGGCTACCGTTGGAGCTGCCGAAGAGGAGGAGTGATAGGTAAGGGGTGTGTCGTAGCCTGTCGCAGAAGTAAACGCCGTTTTGGCCTCTTCGGTCTGTAAGCCGGGCTTCACCATCAGCGCATAAAAAGCATAAGAGCCGCCAAATCCGGCCAGGAAAGCTACGATGACAATTTTCAGGACGTTTTTCATAGAAAAATAATATCGGTTTTGTCGTGTGGTAGGGACGAAGCGTGTGTGTAAAAAGTTTCAGCGTGTGGAGCAAAAATACTTAGTTTTGCACATTATGGGAATTCGTTCGTTTTTCGCCCGGCCGCTTGCCGCCTATATTGCCCGTCAGACTGAAAAATGGTCGCTTGCACCGGTTGCTTCTCAGCAAAAAGTATTCCGGTATCTGATCGACGAGGCAACACAGACAGCCTTTGGCAAGGACCACGGCTTTGATACTATTCATACATACGAGGACTTCAAGAAACAAGTTCCCATACGCGACTATGAGGCCCTGCGGCCTTACGTCGAACGGGTAGTACATGGCGAGCCCGACGTGCTCTGGAAAGGCAAACCGGCCTACTTTGCCAAGACCTCCGGCACGACGTCGGGCATTAAATATATTCCCATCACCCAGGCATCGCTCCCCAATCATTTCAATAGTGCCCGCAACGCGGTTCTGAGCTACGTGCACGAAACGGGCAACGCCTCCTTTCTCGACGGCGGGCTGATCTTCCTTTCCGGCAGCCCTGTGCTGGAAGAAAAAGCCGGCATCAAGACCGGTCGGCTTTCGGGGATCTCCAACCACCAGGTGCCTGCATACCTGCGGGGCAACCAGAAGCCCAGCTATGAAACGAACTGTATCGAAGATTGGGAAGAGAAGCTCGACAAGATCGTCGACGAAACGTTGGCAGCCGACATGCGCCTGATCTCGGGCATTCCGCCGTGGGCGCAAATGTATTTCGACCGCATCCAGGCGCGCACCGGCAAGAAGGTAAAAGATGTATTCCCCAACTTCTCGGTGTTTGTGTATGGTGGCGTAAATTTTGAGCCCTACCGTGCCAAATTGTTCGAGGCCATCGGTAAACAAGTAGACTCGATCGAAACCTATCCCGCATCGGAAGGATTTATAGCCTACCAGGATTCACAGGCAACACACGGCCTGTTGCTGCTGTTGGATACTGGAATCTTCTTTGAATTTATACCCGTAGAAGAATACTTTTCCGAAACGCCCACACGCCTGAGCATTGGCGAAGTAGAGCTTGGCAAGAACTATGCATTGATCATCAATAGCAATGCCGGTTTGTGGGGCTACTCCATTGGCGACACCGTCAAGTTCGTATCAAAAGATCCATACCGCATTGTCGTCACCGGCCGCATCAAACATTTTATCTCGGCCTTTGGCGAGCACGTTATCGGCGAAGAGGTGGAGCGCGCCATGAAATATGCGCTGGAAAAATTCCCGGAAGCCGCTCTGGTAGAATTTACGGTAGCCCCGCAAGTAACACCCGCTACCGGCTTGCCGCACCACGAGTGGCTGGTGGAGTTTGCACAGCTGCCGAAAGACCTGGAGGCGTTCGCGCAAGCGCTCGACGACCAATTACGGAACCTGAATGTGTATTACGATGACCTGATCACTGGAAATATCTTACGTACACTTATTGTCACCCCATTGCAGCGCAGTGCTTTCATAGAATACATGAAGTCGTTGGGAAAATTGGGTGGTCAGAACAAGGTGCCCCGCTTGTCAAACGACCGTACCATTGCTGACGTGCTGGGTGAAAAGTTTGTCGCTCGGTCATAAGCAAACTTTGCGTACTTTTGCCGAACGTACCGGCATATGCCTGGTCGTCTGGATCATCAATTTTAGTGCAGTTGAGTAACAAAAAAAATATTGCCATTCTTGGCTCCACCGGTTCCATCGGTACACAGGCCTTGGATGTAATTGCGGCAAATCCCGATGCTTTTCAGGTGGAAGTGCTCACGGCGCAAAACAATGCCGCGCTTCTGATTGAACAAGCCCGGCGGTTTCAACCAAATGCAGTCGTTATCACCAACGAAGACCATTACGAGCTCGTACGTCAGGCCCTCGCGAATGAGGACGTTAAAGTTTACGCGGGCGAAAAAGCCCTGGCCGACATTGTGCAGATGGAAACCATCGACCTGGTTATAACCGCCCTGGTAGGATATTCCGGCCTGCGCCCCACGCTACGGGCCATTGAGGCCGGCAAAACCATCGCCCTGGCGAACAAAGAAACGCTGGTCGTCGCGGGTGACCTGGTAACGCGCCTGGCACGGGAGAAAGGGGTAAGCATTTATCCTGTAGATTCTGAGCATTCGGCCATTTTCCAGTGCATGGTGGGCGAGTTCCACAACAAGATCGAAAAGATCGTTCTGACGGCTTCTGGCGGTCCTTTCCGGGGTCATCTACGGCCGCAACTCGGCGCGGTGACCAAAGCACAGGCGCTGAAACACCCCAACTGGTCTATGGGGGCGAAGGTCACGATCGACTCCGCATCACTCATGAACAAAGGACTGGAAGTGATCGAAGCCAAATGGCTGTTTGGACTCAACCCTTCGCAAGTCGAGGTAGTCGTACACCCGCAATCCATCATTCACTCGTTCGTACAGTTTGAAGACGGTTCCCTCAAAGCGCAGCTGGGCCTGCCCGATATGCGGCTGCCGATCCAATTTGCAATGACGTACCCGCATCGCCTGAAAAGCGACTTTCCGCGCTTCGATTTTGCGCAATACCCATCGCTGACGTTTGAAAAACCCGATACCGAAACTTTTCGTAATCTTGCACTGGCGTTTGATGCCCTGCACCGCGGTGGCAATATGCCGTGCGTGCTGAATGCAGCGAACGAAGTGGCCGTGGCCGGGTTTTTGCGTGAACAGGTAGGTTTTCTGGAAATGTCGGACATTGTTGAACAATGTTTGGCAAAAATGGATTATATAGGTAATCCCTCTTACGAAGATTACGTTACAACCGATAAAGAAACACGCCTGCGTGCGCAGGAATTGTTACGATAAAAAGACCCACACGCACACTGTAATAATTTGAAAAAGAAAAAGACTAACGGATTAAAAGATAACGAATGGATTGGATGATCATGTTAGCTCAGTTACTGCTGAGCTTATCGTTTTTGGTGGCCGTACACGAAATGGGCCACTTGTTGGCAGCCAAGTATTTTGGAATGCGCGTAGAACAATTTTCGATCGGCTTCCCGCCGAAGATATGGTCCTTTACAAAGGGTGAAACAGAATACGCCATCAGCGCCATACCGCTGGGGGGATATGTAAAGATCTCGGGTATGATCGACGAGTCGCTCGATACCGAAAAGATGAAGCAGGACCCGCAGCCGTGGGAGTTTCGCTCCAAGCCGGCCTGGCAACGTCTCATCGTTATGCTCGGCGGTATCATCGTAAACCTCGTCGTGGGCGTATTGATCTTTATCTCCCTGACGTTCGTCTTTGGTGACATCTATATGCTGAAAGACGTCGTAAACAAAAACGGCGGCTTTGATGTAGGCGAAGTAGGCGAAGAAATCGGCCTGCGCACCGGCGACAAGATCGTGAAGATCAACGGTAAAGATTTCTTGTATACCGAGGAGATTACCAAGCCGCAGACATTGCTCAGCAATGACGGCTACTATACCGTAGAGCGCGACGGCAAACTGGTCGATATTTCCATTCCCGGAAACTTCATCGAGAAGTTCAACAAGAAAGAAAATGCCATGAACTTCCTGCGGTACCGCGTGCCGCCGGTAGTAGGCGAAGTGACGAAAGAATCTATTGCCGAAAAGACCGGGCTGAAAGCCGGTGACGTATTTACAGAAGTGAATGGCACGCCCGTAGCATACTTTGACCAGGTATATAAGCTCGTACAGAATAGCAAAAAGGCAAAAGCTGATTCCATCTCCTTTAAGGTGTCTCGCGCCGGCGCGACGCTCGCATTTAAAGAGGCATTCAAAGGTAAGGAAGGTATTGGCTTCCGCGCCATGGAACCGAAAGACTACCTGGCAGATGGCCGCGTCGCCAAGAAATATGGTCTTGGAGAGTCCATACCGCTGGGTGCTACCCGCGCAGTAGAAACGCTGAGGACACAAGTGACTGCCTTTGGCGCGGTGATTAGCGGCAAACTGTCTCCCAAGAAGTCCCTGTCCGGCCCGATCGGCATCATGCGTGCCTATGGCGGCGAGTGGGACTGGCAGCGTTTCTGGTCACTGACCGGCGTGTTGTCACTCGTATTGGCTTTCATGAACCTGCTGCCGATCCCGGCGCTCGACGGTGGCCATGTGATGTTCCTTACGTACGAGATCGTTTCGCGTCGCAAGCCTTCTGATAAGTTCCTGGAAAATGCGCAGAAAGTTGGGATGGTATTCCTGCTGGCGCTGATGGTATTTATCTTCGCGAACGACATCGTGAATCTGTTCTCGTAAGAACAATAGATAAGTTATTTTCAATGCCCGCCGACGTTAGTCGGGGGGCATTGTTGTTTTATTCCGGTTTGTGGATCTGGAATTCTACACGACGGTTTAAGCTTCGGTCTGCTTCAGTCTTTTCGTCAACAATGGGCTTCGAGCTTCCGTAGCCATGGGCTTCAATGCGACTGGCATCAATGCTGAACTTGTAGATCAGGTAAGCCTTGATGGCGTCGGCGCGTGCTTGCGACAGTTTCAGGTTTGCAATTTCATTGCCCTGCTTGTCGGTATGCCCGGCAATGCTCAGGTTGAGCATCGGGTGATCGATCATAAAGTTGGCCAGCTTATTCAGGTCGGGGTGCATGGATTCGAGTATGTCGGCCATGCCATTCTCAAACTCGAGTGATTGGAAAGCAATCTTACTTTCGATGGGTTCGGTCTCGAGGTTGATTTCCTGATCACCATCCATGAAGAAGATTTGCTCGATGCGGAAGAAGTCGTCACCCTGAATGATGAGCAAATAATTTCGTTTGTTGATCAGGTTGAAATCGAACGAACCGTCCTCGCGGAGAAACTTGGGCGCTACTTCCACACCTTTGTCTAAGTCAATGACCGACACAATGCCACGGAAAGGTTTCTTCGTTTCGGAGTTGATCAGCTTACCTTTCAGACGCGCCACCGCGTCGGGCTGCGCTTCCATCGGCACCGGGAAGGAGTATAGATCGAGATTGTTCAGGTTGTCCTCAGCCGACTTGGCATAGTATAGATTTTTGGACTCCGAGTCGATTGTAAAATAATATTCGCTTCCTACGCCGTTCACCAGCGGGCCGATGTTCTTGGGCTCGCCCCAGGCGGACCCATCGCGATGCGCCTTGTAGATGTCGAAGTCACCAAAGTTCAGCGGCTGCCCGTTGGAGCTGAAGTAAAGTACATTGCGCGTATGATGAAAGAATGGACTTACCTCAAACGCGCGGGTATTGACAATCGGGCCCAGGTTCTGCGCCCTCTGCCAGCGGCCGTCGATGTCGCGCACCGAAACGTAAATATCGGAAAAGCCAAAGCCGCCAATGCGGTCGGACGAAAAGTACAAGGTGTCCCCGGAGTGGGAGAGAGAAGGCTGCGAGTCCCACGATGCGCTGTTGATGTTCTGTCCCAGGTTTCGTGCCTCGCCCCAGGTGCTGTCAGGCTGTAGGTCCGATACAAAGATGTCGCAATTGCCGTACGAATCGGGCGAGTTGCAGCGCGCAAAGTATAAATGCCGGCCGTCGCGGCTCAAGCTGGCCGACCCTTCGTTGTACGGCGTATTGATCTTTTTCAACTCTTCCGAAAAGCCCCACAGGGTGTCACTCTTGATCGTATAAAACAAGTCTTCGTTGTAGGTCTTTTGCAGCGGTGTGATCTTGGAGTTTCGCTTGGACGTAAAGAGCATGACGTTGTCGACGTTGCCGATCGTCGGGCCATAGTCTTCTTTCTCTGAGTTTACACCGTACCCCATGTTGAGCAGCACACCCTGCGGCGGGCGCAAGGTGTCAATCTCTTTGCGAAAGGCCACCAGGTCATAGTATTGCTTCAGCGGCACATACAGGTCTGTTTGGTTACGCGTGAGCGTATCGAACTCCTGACGTACCAGTTTCTCGTCGATGTTCTGTTTGTGATGTTTGAGTACGAGTTTGTAGAGCAATACAGCTTCGCCTGGTGGACCGAGCTTTTCCGAAAGCTTCGCTAAATCCCAAATGAGCTGTGTCTCGATGCCAAAGTTTTCAATACCGAAATTGCGCACATACGCTTTCAGCTCGGCATATTGTTGCTCGTAGTCGCCGGAGGCGGCAAGCGCTTTTATTTTGGCGAGTTTTGCTGCATCTTTATAGAAGCGAACCCCATTCACATTGGGAAAAACGAAAATGTCAGATTGGCGGTAGCTTGTCAGGCTATCATTAAGCTGAACGACTCCACCCTTTTTGTATTTCGTTTTAGGCTTTTGAGCCAGGAGCGGAGCGTGAACCAACAGCCAAAAGGCCGTAATTAAGGTTAAAAAGTAGGTTTTCACTTAACCTGCGTTTGGTAAAAAACACGCCAACCGGATAAAGTTGACACTATTTTGCTTCTTTTACAACTCTCTTGGCACTACTATTGTCCTTTAGGCGCACATACCAACCAGATAACGAAGCGCACGCACGCCGTGCCAGTTTGACATTTTTCGACCAAGGCAATGTTTAAAGCAAATCCCATACAGCTCGTTCAGGAAGAATCAGATGATCTCATTCAACTGATCAATCCCGAGCAAGATTCCGATATTAAGCCGGAAGACCTTCCGGAAGAACTTTCGATCCTCCCCATCAAAAACACAGTGTTATTTCCCGGGGTGGTGATTCCCATCACAGTAGGCCGGCAGAAATCCATTAAGCTGGTAAAAAAGGCCTACCAGGGAAACCGTATCATTGGCGTCATAGCGCAAAAGAACTCGCAGGCGGAAGAGCCTATTATCGACGATCTTTACCGCACCGGCACAGTCGCCCGCATCATTAAGATGCTGGTGTTACCCGACGGCAATACAACCATCATCATCCAGGGCAAGAACCGGTTTACCGTCAAAGAATTTGTGCAGGAGGAGCCGTACCTCACCGCCCGCATCGCGCTGCAATCAGAGCCTATACTCAATGCCAACAACAAAGAGTCCAGGGCCCTGGTACAGTCATTGAAGGATGCAGCCACCAAAATTCTGAAGCTAAATCCGGAGATACCCCAGGAGGCACAGGTGGCACTCGACAACATTTCGAGCATGTCGTTCCTGGTGCACTTCCTGTCCTCTAACCTCAACGCCGAGGTAGGCGACAAACAAAAGATACTCGAAACGCAGAATATTACCGATCGCGGCACACTGCTGTTGCAGTATATGCTGAAGGATATACAGATGCTGGAGATCAAACACGAGATTCAGAAGAAAGTACACACCGACATCGATCAGCAGCAGCGCGACTATTTCCTGCGTCAGCAGATAAAAGTGCTGCAAGACGAGCTGGGCTACGACGGCCCCGACAAAGAAGTAGAGAAGTTCCGTCGCCGCGCCGAAACCAAACAATGGACAAAACAAGCTGCCGAGCACCTCAATAAAGAGCTGGACAAGCTGCTACGCATAAACCCCATGGCAGCCGAGTACCCGGTGGCCATGAACTATGTCGAGTTTATGCTCGACCTGCCCTGGGCGGAATATACCGAAGACGACTTCGACCTGAAGCGCGCCCGCAAGGTGCTGGACCATGACCACTTTGGTCTGGAAAAAGTAAAGAACCGTATCCTGGAATACCTGGCTGTGCTCAAGCTCAAGCAGGATATGAAGGGACCGATCTTGTGTCTGTACGGCCCGCCCGGCGTAGGAAAAACTTCGCTGGGGCGTTCTATAGCCAAAGCGTTGCAGCGCAAGTATGTACGCATGTCGCTGGGCGGCGTGCACGACGAGGCCGAGATTCGTGGGCACCGTAAGACCTACGTGGGCGCGATGCCCGGTAAGATTCTGCAGCACATCAAAAAGTCGCAGTCATCCAACCCCGTCTTTGTACTCGACGAGATCGACAAAGTAAAAGCAGACTTCCGCGGCGACCCGTCGTCGGCGTTGCTGGAAGTGCTCGATCCCGAGCAGAACAGCACCTTTGGCGACAACTACCTGGAAGTAGATTATGACCTTTCGAAGGTACTCTTCGTCGCCACCGCCAATTCGCTCGATACCATTCACCCCGCGTTGCGCGACCGGATGGAGATCATCGAGATCACCGGCTACACGCAGGAGGAAAAAGTCGAGATCGCCGTCAAACACCTCATCCCCAAACAGCTGAAAGAGCATGGTTTACGGGCGAGCGACGTGAAGTTCTCGAAAGATGCCATCAACAAAACCATCAATAGCTATACCCGCGAGTCGGGTGTACGCAGCCTGGAGCGCAAGATCGGTACCCTCGTGCGGCACATAGCCAAGTCGGTAGCGATGGAAGAGGAGTATGACAAAGTGATCAGCGACGAGACGGTACGCAAAGTCCTGGGCGCAGAGGTATTTGACGAAGAGCTATACCAGGGTAACGACATCGCAGGAGTGGTAACAGGCTTAGCCTGGACACAGGTGGGTGGAGAAATTCTCTTTGTAGAATCCAGCCTCAGCCGTGGCAAAGGTGCCTTAACGATCTCCGGCCAGTTAGGCGATGTCATGAAAGAATCGGCCGTCGCCGCGTTATCTTATTTAAAATCCAATGCCGAGGCGCTGCAGATAGACTACCGGTTGTTTCAGCAATACGATCTGCACATACACGTGCCGGCCGGGGCCGTGCCCAAAGACGGACCGTCGGCGGGGATCACTATGTTCACCTCGCTGGCGTCGATCTATACACAACGCAAAGTAAAAGCCAAGCTGGCCATGACCGGCGAGATCACCCTGCGAGGCAAAGTATTGCCGGTAGGGGGCATCAAGGAGAAGATCCTGGCGGCCAAGCGCAGCGGTATAAAAGAGATCTTGCTGAGCGCGAAAAACCGGCGCGACATCGAGGAGATCGAAAAGAACTACCTCAAGGGACTGACGTTCCACTATGTCGACAACGTCGAAGAGGTACTCAAGATCGCGCTGCTCAAAGACCGTATTACGGTGCCCATGAAGTTCGTCTTAACCGACCAGAAAGCGACCGCCTGAGCAGAATAGCCGGGCGCTGCCGTGATATGACAACATTTTTGCGATATTAGCAGGCAAAGCTTCTGGCGTGGTGAGACGATTACACCTTCTTTTTTTCCTTTTCTGTACCG
Source organism: Dawidia cretensis (assembly GCF_018598175.1). GTDB lineage: Bacteria > Bacteroidota > Bacteroidia > Cytophagales > Cyclobacteriaceae > Ohtaekwangia > Ohtaekwangia cretensis. The sequence continues at coordinate 40,724 of NZ_JAHESE010000012.1, read as the reverse complement.
TGTCATCCTATGCGCAGATCGGCGGCAAACGCTCGTTTGAGTTTCTGCAGCTACCGGCCAGTGCACGCCAGGCCGCCCTCGGGGGCGTAAACGTGTCCCTGGCGGACCAGGACGTAAACTTCTTTTTTGCCAGCCCCGCACTGGTGTCCGACACCCTGGCGGGCACGGCCTCGGCCTCCTACCAGTTCTATGTGGCCGACGTGGGGCAGGCGACCTTTGCCTATGCCCATACATTCCGCGGCATTGGCACCCTTTCTTTTGGCGTACAACACCTGAGCTATGGCACCATACAAAGTTACGACCCCGCGGGCAACCCCCTGGGCGACTATAAGTCGAGTGAAACGGCGTGGGTGGTGAGCAAAAGTCACCAGGTGGGGCACTTTCGCATGGGTGCAAATCTAAAGCTGGTATTCTCCAACCTGGCTGGCTACCGCGCCAGCGCCCTGATGATGGACCTGGGCGGCGTGTTTGTCCATCCGCAGCAAGACCTGCGTGTGGGCCTGACAATTCGCAATCTGGGCGCTACTTTATCAGAATACACCGATACGGGCGAGACCTCTTTGCCGTTTGATGTACAGGTGGGCGCCACCTTTAAACCCGAGCACATGCCCTTGCGTTTTTCGCTTACGGCCTATGCGCTGACCCGCAAAGACGTGACCTATTACGATCCGGTCAGTGGCGACGACGAGCCCGGCACATTGGACAAGGTGCTGCGACGCATTAACTTTGGCGCCGAGATCCTTTTTCACCGCAACGTAAACCTGCTGCTGGGCTACAACTACCTGCAACACCAGGAGCTGAAGCTCGAAGAGGGTGGGGGTGGAGCCGGTATCTCGCTGGGCTTTTCTGCCCGGATAAAAGCTTTTGAATTTGTTTTCAGCCGAAGTGGTTATGTGGCTGGAAACGGCGGCTATACACTCACGCTGTCATCGAACGTGGAACGAATGTTGAAGAGACGATAAACTTATGATGGAAAAGAAATACCTGACGCCCCAGCAGATCGTAGCGGAGCTCGACAAATATATCATCGGGCAATACGAAGCCAAGCGCAATGTCGCGATCGCGCTGCGGAACCGCTGGCGTCGCATGAATAGCCGGGCCGACATACAAGGCGAGATCGTGCCCAACAACATTCTCATGATTGGCGCCACGGGCGTCGGCAAGACGGAGATCGCGCGCCGCCTGGCCAAGATCGCCGATGCTCCTTTCGTGAAAGTGGAGGCTTCGAAGTTTACCGAGGTGGGCTACGTAGGTCGCGATGTGGAAAGTATGGTACGCGACCTGGTCGAGCAGTCGGTCAACATGGTACGCGCACGCAAGAAGGAAGAAGTAAAAGAGCGAGCGGCCCAGGCCGTAGAAGACACTATACTGGATGCGTTGATTCCACCGCTGCGTTCATCCGGCACCGTGACGAATCGTGCGGCCGGCTTTGGCACCAACGACAGCAACAACGATACCCCTACGAACGACGCCGAGCTCAACGAACGCACACGACATCACTTTCGTGAAAAGATCCGCAATGGCGAGTTGGAAGACCGCAAGATCGAGATCGATATAAAAGGCGCCGGCGGGCAGGGCGTCGGCATGATCGGTGCCGGCATGATGGACGAAGTGTCGATGATGAATTTGCAGGAGATGATCAGCGGCATGATGCCGAAGAAAAGCAAGAAGCGAAAGGTGACCGTAGCCGAGGCGCGCACGCTGCTGCTGGAAGAGGAAGCCGCCAAGCTCATCGACATGGACGAAGTTAAAGACGAAGCCATCCGTCGGGCAGAAGATGCCGGCATCATCTTCATTGACGAGATTGACAAGATTGCGTCGGGTTCGCGCAAAGGTGGTGGCGGGAGTGGTCCCGACGTCAGCCGCGAAGGTGTACAACGCGACTTGCTGCCGATCGTAGAAGGCAGCACCGTCAACACCAAACATGGCATGATCAAAACAGACCATGTGCTGTTCATTGCTGCCGGTGCGTTTCACATCTCTAAACCTTCTGACTTAATACCCGAGCTGCAAGGCCGCTTTCCCATACGCGTAGAGTTGAACAACCTGACGCGCGAAGACTTTGTACAGATTCTGAAAGAGCCGCGCAACGCCCTGACCAAACAATACCAGGCACTGTTTGAGGCTGAACAAGTGATGATCGACTTTACCGACGACGCCATCGAAGAAATTGCCGAAACGGCATTCGTCATCAACGCCGAGGTCGAGAACATCGGCGCCCGTCGCCTGCATACCGTCATGAGCAGATTGCTCAACGAGTTCCTGTTCGACGTGCCCGATAAGATCGGCCCCAATGCCCGCATCACCATTAATGCGGCGATGGTGCGCGAAAAACTGTCAGGCCTGGTAAAGAACAAGGACCTGAGCGAATTTATTCTTTAATGAAAAGCTTTTTTCGGACACTGATGCTGGCCGTGCTTGTGCTGCCGGCATTTGCGCAGGACGATGTAACGATACAGCCTGCCTCGCAGGGCAGCTACGATTCTATACGGTCACAGTATATCCAGTCCTTTCCCGATCATTTCTTTTTATGGCCGGTGCTGAAGCAGCGCCGTCTCGACTTCGAAATGGGCAGTCTGTCCAACGATGACTACACATTGAAGTATCGCTCGAACAAACCCTATGCCTTTGGCCTGGGGATGTATATATTCGAGCTGGGCATCGAGCTCGCGTTCTCGGTACCCCTGGACGAACAAAACAAACGCATCTATGGCGAGTCGGATGCCAGCGACTTGCAGTTGAACATCATCGGTAAACGATGGGGCATCGATGCTTTTGTACAGAAGTACCGCGGGTTTTACATCGAAGACCCGAACATGAATATTCCCAGCAATACGCCGTACCCGCAGCGGGCGGACATCACAACGCGCAACACCGGGGTGAGCGTAAACTATACATTTAACAACAAGAAGTTTTCGTTCCGATCGGCGTATAACTTTGCCGACCGTCAGCTGCGCAGTGCGGGTTCGTTCTTGCTGGTGGCCTCGCTCAGCAGCTTTCAGGCATCGGGCGACTCGGCCATTCTGGGCAGTGCCTATGCAGCCGAGTTTAAAAACGACGCCAGGATCAAAAAAATGCAGGTTACTACCCTGGGGCTTGCACCCGGCTATACCTATAGCATCATTTACAAAGGATTCTTTTTGAACGGCACACTGGCCATCGGCCCGGCGCACAACTGGTTAGGCTCTACGTTAGAAGGAGGCAAAGACCGCAATGACATTCGCTTTAATGTTTACATCACGGCCCGCATCGGCATCGGCTATAACGGCGATCGTTTCTTTGGCGGTATGGGCTTTAACAGTCAGAACCGCTCGGCGAAATTTGACGATGTACAGTTGGTCAGCACCAGCGGCACATTTAAAATACTGGTGGGCTACCGCTTCCGCGAGTTCGGCATTTTGAAGAAACGTATTTCAGATCTGCCCAAAGAGCTGGCCCGGTAATCGGTCAGTCTTCGCGGCTCTTCGGGTAATCAAAGAAAAGCATCTTGCCTTTGCCCCACGAGGCATCTTTCCACGAGTCGATGTTGAGCTGAAAGGCGACCACGCCGCAGGTCGGCATGTTGTCGATGTCAAACTCGTCGTCCTGGAAGGAATTGACAAACTCGGTCAGGCCCGGGTTGTGGCCAAAGATCATGACAACGTTGTGTTTATCTTTCAGGTCTTGAATGGTCTTTAAGATTACCTCTTCCCCTGCGTGGTACAGCTTGGTTTCTTTTTTGATCTTTTCTTTGGGAAAAGCCAACACCTTGGCCACCCGTTTGGCCGTAGAGCGCGCCCGTTTGGCAGGGCTTGTCACCATCAGGTCGGGGTGAATATTCTTTTCAGACAGCCGTTTGGCCATGCGCGGGGCGTCACGCTTGCCGCGCTCGTTCAAAGGGCGATCAAAATCTTCCTGCGATGGGTTGGCCCAGCTGCTTTTCGCATGACGAATGACATACAGTGTTTTCACGACTTAAATTTAGTGCCAAAAATCCTAATCCTAACCCTTATCTTCGCGCCTCATGGCAAGTCTTAAAATAATTCGCCGGAAGATCCGCTACGCAATCGTTTATGGGTTGGTCAGGTTCCTGATCTTTCTCTCAAACCTGATGTCCCGGGTGGCCTGGCTGCGGTTCTGTGGCTTTCTGGGCCGACTGGCCTATCCGTTTGCGGGCCAGACACGCACACGCACACTTCGCCACCTCACCCTGGCGTATGGTAAAGAAAAATCGGCTGCGGAGATTCGCACGCTGTCACGACGCACCTTTGAGTATCTGGGAAAAAATGCCGGCGAGATGTTACGGGCCACGGCCTCCATACACACCCTGGCCGACCTCGACAAAATCCTGGTTGTACATGGCTACGAGAATTTTGAGCGCGCACAAGCTAAAGGCAAAGGGGTGATCTTCCTGACCTGCCACATGGGTGCCTTCGATTTGCAGGTAACGGTCATGGCCCTGCGCGGCCTCAACCCCAATATTATCGGCACGCCGTTAAAAGACCCCCGCCTCAACGACCTGCTGTGGGACTATCGCAATAAACACGGCGCCATTGCCATCGAGCGCGGCCGCGAGACTTTCAAAATGATCAAGGTGTTGAAGTCGGGTGGATCGTTGGCATTGCTGATCGACCAGGACACCCGTGTAAAGAGCCGGTTTGTGAATTTCTTTGGTATGCCCGCCGCGACACCCGTCGGAGCGACCGTCCTGGCTTTGAAGACCGGTGCCGCCATCGTGCCCACCTACATCCACCTGGGGAAGGACTGGAAGCAACACATGCACATCCTGCCGGAGATCCCGCTCAATGTCAGCGGCAACGACGAGGCGGACATGGTGTACAACACACAAATTCTGACAAACTTCATTGAACAGCAAGTGCGCAGCCATCCCGAACAATGGGTATGGATGCACGAACGCTGGAAGACCCAGCCCGGCGAAGAGATCGCCTAATTTCCATTCCGCTTACCGGCGTGCGTAAACGACAAAGTCAAAGCTATAGGTATGCCGTTCGTCGGCTGCATGCGGCACGCGCGACACTTCCTTCCATTCTTGTTTGTCAAACGTCGGGAAATATGTATCGCCGTCAATCACAGCGTGTATCTCGGTAAGGTAGAGCAAGTCGGCCTGTGCCAGCGTGGCGCTATAGATTTCAGCACCGCCGATGATGAACAGCTCGGGCTCGCCGTTCGCGCGGGCCAGTGCAATGCCCTGGTCGATGGTGTTTACGGTGATACACCCGGGCGCGTGAAAGCCTTTTTGACGTGTTACGACAATGTTGGTGCGGTTGGGCAGTGGCTTAAACTTGTCAGGTATCGAATCGTAATTCTTGCGTCCCATGATGCAATGATGCCCCCGCGTGGTCTGCATGAAATACTTCATGTCGTCGGGCAGCTGCCAGGGCAGGTCGTTGTTTTTGCCGATAACATGATTCTGCGCATGCGCGGCAATGAGAGATATTTTCATGAGAGTTTATTTCCGCGAAAGAATTCGTCAATTTTCATACTGCGCTTGCCTTCCGGCTGCAGCTCTTCCAGCGCCACCCACCCATCGCCTGTGCGCACATGCAAATAGGTTTTTTGATCGGTGTCATAGGCGCCGGGTTGTGCGTCCTGATTCTTTTGGACAATAGACACACGGTATACTTTAAAGGTCTTATCGCCCAGCACACACCATGCCGCCGGGTAGGGGCTCAGGCCACGTACAAAGTTGCGTACATCGTACGCGGATTGCGTCCAATCGATGCGGCAGGTCTCTTTAAAGATTTTGGGCGCGTGTTTGATCTCTACGTCCGCCGGCTGCGGCACAGACCGGTAGTTGCCGTCGGCAATGGCCTGCACGGTCTTGAGCACGAGCTGTGCGCCGCGCGCCATCAGGCGCTCGTACAACGTACCGACGTTGTCGTCTTCGTGAATAGGTTCTTTCTCCTGAAAGATGACACTGCCGGTATCGATCTCGTGCTTGAGGAAAAACGTCGTAACGCCGGTCTCGCGCTCGCCGCGTATAATGGCCCAGTTGATGGGGGCCGCACCACGGTATTGGGGCAGGAGGGACGCGTGCAGATTGAAGGTGCCAAAGGCGGGCATCGCCCAGACAGCTTCCGGCAACATGCGAAACGCCACGACGATTTGCAGGTTGGCATTATAGCTGCGCAGCTCATCGAGGAACTCCGGTGCCTTCAGGTTGGTAGGCTGCAGCACGGGAATGTTATGCTTCAGCGCGCATTCTTTTACAGGTGAGTATACAATCTTTTGGCCCCGGCCCTGTGGTTTGTCAGGCGCGGTTACGACGGCCACCACGTTGAAGTGATTTGTCACGAGCACATCGAGGCTGGGCACGGCAAACTCCGGGGTGCCCATAAAAACAATACGAAGCTTTGTCATAAAAGTGGAGGCCGCAAAACCGGGCGCAATGTAGGCCGTTTGCGGGCTACAAATTAACACAATAAAAGAAACATCATATATTGTACAAAGCGATAAAAAGCTGCCTAACGGCCTCGCCAGAGGGTTTTTTAGAATTGGCCCTAAACTTGCCTTACAAGGGTTAGTAACAATTACTACTTATATGAAACAGTTCATGTTTGCTGCCTTCGCCCTGGTTACACTGGCTTCTTGTAATGTCAATGTAGTAGACGAGCCCCGCTACGACCCCCGTGATCAAGTCGTGGGTTCCTATAGCATGGAAGAATATTCGGAGACGTATGACGACTATACGTATTACAAAGTATACGTCAACAAAGATGGATATTCCGACGACCGGATCTACCTCGATAACTTTTACGGTGCCGACCTGCGGGTGCGTGCCTTCCTATATAACAACAAGATCACGATCCCTTACCAGGTCGTCAATGACTACGAGATCGAAGGTGTGGGTACCGTTGACCGTAGTGGCGTGAGCCTGCAGTATTCGGTACGCGATCTGTACGAGAACACCATAACCGACTATTGTCAGACATACGGTGACTACCACTAATCAGGCTCCGCGGAACCACTTCTTATCGGCATAGAAGGTGCCGAACGGAATGAAGGAGGCGACGAAGGCAGCCACCGAGCGCGAAAACTTCCAGCGCAATTCCAATGCTACTTGTAGCAGTAGGAGTACGTAGGCGATGAAGAGCACGCCGTGGGCCATGCCCACCACGCGCACAGGCCCGGGGATATCGGCCATATACTTCAGCGGCATAGCGATGCATAGCAGTACGAGGAAGGAGATGCCTTCTAAGAACGCGACGATGCGCAGGCGGCCTAATGCGGTTTTGATCATGATGCTATATCCAGTAGTTATATTACGATGATAATTGGCCCGCCAGGACGGCAATGCCCTCCGGGAAGCTGTGCGGCTCATAGCCCAGCTCCCGGCGGGCTTTTTCAATGATAAAGCCCGTCTTCGCCGGGCGTTTGGCCGGCTGCGTAAAACGCGTCGAGTCGGTAGGCTGGATGAACGATTTGTCCAGCTGAAAATAATCGGCCGTCGCGAGGGCAATTTGATAGGGGCTCAGAAAATCTTTGCCGGAAATGTGATAGATGCCCTGCGCGCGTTTAACCGCTGCCAGGTAACAACCTTGCGCCAGGTCTTCGGCCAGCGTCGGCGTGCGCCATTGATCGTTTACGACCTGAATGGTCTTGCCCTGCTCGACACTGTTCTTCACCCACAATACGATGTTGGAACGGCTCATGTCATTGGTAATGCCATAGACCAGTACCGTGCGGAGGATTGCCCAGCCCGATGTTGCATGCTGTTGTATATACTGCTCGGCCGCCAGCTTGCTTTCACCGTAGTAGTTTACGGGGCGTGGTGTTTCGGTTTCATCCAGCGGACCGTGCGAACCGTCGAATACAAAGTCGGTGGAAACGTGCACCAGGTGTATCGCATGGCGATTGCAGGCTTTGACAATATGCTCCACAGCCGTAACGTTGGCGGCCCAGCATTGCGCGCGTTCAGTCTCGCACTGGTCCACTTGTGTCATGGCCGCGCCGTGAATGACCACATCCGGTTTTTCGGCGGCCAACACACGCTCGACAGCTTCGCCGTCGGTGACGTCCAACGACACAAAGAGGCCGGCAGTGGGCGGTAACACAGACTTGCCGCGGGCCGTAGCCACCAGGGCAATGCCCGGCATCTGTTGCAAGAGCACAGTAAGCTTCTGACCCAACAGGCCGTTCGAGCCCGTAACAAGAATTTTCATGGACTACTTTTTAGCAGACGGCGGGTAATGATAGCCGTATAGTTTCTCGATCTTTTTCTTGGACACTTCTTCGATCGTCACCGTCATGCGAATATCTTCCAGCGGACGTTTTGCCTGATCGACCGACTGCCTGGCAATGGTGTCGATTATGTCCAGGCCCTTGATCACTTTTCCAAAAACAGTATAGGCACCATCCAGCTGCGGCGCGCCACCCATGGTGGTATACGCTTTAACTTGCTCGGCCGGTACATCTTTCTCCGTAGCGATGCCGGTCTCCTTTTCTACACGCGGCTTAAGCTTCAGAATAAAGTCTTGCGCGCCGTGCAAATCGTTCGCCTGATAGAACTGGCCGATGGAGTCATACACCGGTTTGTTGACCGGGTTTTGAAAGAACTGCTGCATGGCCTGGTTGAACTTAACCGGATCGATCTTGATCTCTTCCTCTTTCACTTTGGTGCCATGTACAATGTAGAACTGGCTTCCGCTGGACGCTTTGGAAGGGTTCATCTGGTCGCCCAAACGTGCTGCCGACAGGGCGCCTTTCTCGTGGTAATATTTCGGGTTGAACTCGGCGTCGATGGTATAGCCCGGTCCGCCCTGGCCCAGCATGGCACCTTTAGCGGCCTTGCGCGAGTCGGGGTCACCACCCTGGATCATAAAGCCGTCGATCACGCGGTGGAACATCAGGCTGTCAAAGTAATGCTCTTTGGCGAGCTTGATAAAGTTCTGTTTGTGCTTGGGCGTTTCGTCGTAGAGAATAGCCACCATGTCGCCGTAACGTGTGTGAAATGTTACGACCTGGTCGCGCTCTTGTGCGCAGCTGGTAAAGATGACGCAGTAGAGTAAGGCAATGCCGGCAAAAAAAGTATGCTTCATAACTGTGGAGTATAGATCAGTGATAACAGGTATCAGTCGTTGTGTAGTTGTTGGCGTATTTCTTTCAGGATCTGGTCGCCGCCGATGTTCAGCACTTCATTGGCTACCAGCTCGCCCAGCTCTTTGGCTTCTTCCGTGACCGATGAGCGTTTTACTTTAATAACGCGTTGGCCGTCGAGTGAAATGATACCGGCCTTCAGCGAAATCAGATCGCCCTCAAAGTGCGCATAACCAAAGGCGGGAATGCTACAGCCACCGTGCAGCGTCTTCAGAAAGGCGCGCTCGGCGCGTACACATACCGCTGTCTCCGGGTGGTTCACCCACCGATCCAGAATCTCTTTCTTGTCAAACGCCAGCTTCTTGTGACACTCCACGGCAATACAGCCCTGGCCAACGGCCGGCACAAAGTAGCTGGTCGGAATTTTCTCAACGATAAAGTTATCAAAGCCCATACGGTGTACGCCGGCATAGGCCAGCAGCAATGCATCGCACTCGCCGGCCTGCAGTTTGGCAAACCGTGTCTGCAGGTTGCCTCGAATAGAGACAGCCTGTACGTTGGGATAAAAGTGCTTCAGCAAGGCCACCCGCCGCGTGGCCGACGTACCGATGCGCAAGGCAGCGCCGTTGGTAATATCGATCGGGCGGTTGCTGACCAGCACATCGTTCACGGCTTCGCGTTCTGTAAAGGCGATCAGCTCCAGCTCATCGGGTAGCTCAGACGAAAGATCTTTTGCGCTGTGCACGGCAATATCGATCGATCCGTCCAACAGCTTCGCTTCGATCTCTTCGGTAAAGACACCCTTGCTACCGATCTTGGCAATGGAAACATCGAGGATCTTGTCGCCACGTGTTTCAATCGGAACAATCTCGGTGCTATAGCCCGATGGACGAATCAGGGACGCGACGTGCTCGGCTTGCCAGAGGGCCAGCTTGCTGCCGCGGGTCCCGATGCGGATGGTTTTATTCATGTTAGGGATTAAGCGTTTTGGATAGTTTCAGAGACAGGTCCAGGAAGATCATCTTGGCGCTTCCGTTACGTTCCAGGTGATAGGCGGCATCGTTGAGCAACTTGTAGGAGCCTTCGATTTTTTCCAACGTCAGCACTTTGCTAAAATCCTGCACGAATTTAAGCTCTTCGCCACGGGTACGGTTCATCGCGCCCGCCCCCGAGATGTGCAGCATCGACTCGCGCATCATGTTGATGCTATAGGTCATCATGTTACGTTGGCTGAGCTTGTCCAGTGCGTGGTACGAGTCGGACATGCCCACCAGCTGGCCGTAGCTCTTGCGGAAGCAAGCGCGCATCCAGTCGATAAAGACCGAGGCGTTGTTGTCCTCCGGCGTGTCAATCAGTCGCACGGCCAGGCCCAGGTTGCCTTCGGCCAGCGGCGCCAGCTTGTCGGCCTTGGTCGCTTCCACGCCGTGACGTTCGCGCAGCGTGGCCGCTACTTCGTCGTCGTGCAACAGCGGCACGGTAACGATCTGCGTACGCGATATAATGGTCGACAGCAGCCTGTCGGCGGCGTTGGTAACAAGTATAAAGAACGTCTGCGGCGGCGGTTCTTCCAGGATCTTCAGGATGCCGTTGGCAGCGGAGGTGTGCATCAGCTCGGGCTGCCAGATGATCATGACCTTGTGCGGGCTTTCAAACGGCTTCAGTGACAGGGTCTTAATGATCTCGCGGCTCTCTTCGCGCGAAATGAGCGCCATCTTGTCTTCGCCTCCGTAAAAATTTGTCCAGTCGTCGAGCGACCCGTAGGATTGCTCTAACAGAAACGACCGCCAGCTTTTTGTGATGTCGGCCCGGAAGCGGTCGTCGTCTTTATCATTCTTGACGTTGCTCAGCGGAAAAACAAAGTGTGTATCGGGGTGAATGAACTTGGCGTTCTTGGAGCAAGCGGGGCACACGCCGCAGGAATCGTCGCCTTTGTTTTCGCAATGCAGGTACGTGGCATATGCCAGCGCCAGCGGCAGGTTAAGTGCACCGGCAGCCCCCACGAAAAGTTGTGCGTGCGCCGTATGGTTGCTTTTGACAGCGTCGGTAAGAAGTTGTTTGACGTCAGCGAGACCGGGTATGTCGGAAAATTTCATGCTACATCTTTTCCCACGCGCGGCTTTGCGCGGTGGTCTCAAAGATATGTCGGAGAATGGCTTTATCCACGTCCCCCAGCGTAACATTTCTTCGGCCCAGCACCCGGTTCGCTGTTTCGAGGGCTTTTGACAGATCGTGTGTCACCATGCCCTCGGCGCCGCCCCAGGTAAACGACGGAATATGTGTCGGCGGAAAACCGGCGCCAAAGACGTTGGAGCAGACATCCACCACCGTAGCGGTGTTAAACATCGTGTTGATGCCGGCCTTGCTATGGTCGCCCATCATCAATCCGCAGAACATCAGGTCCGTCTGTTCGGGCTCACCCAGCGCATGGCTCCAGGGACGAATTTTGTCGTAGTTATTCTTCATGTTCGAAGCACTGGTGCCGGCGCCCAGGTTGCACCATTCGCCCAATACGGCGTTGCCGAGAAAGCCATCGTGGGCTTTGTTGCTGTAACCAAAGACCACGACGTTCGAAACTTCACCCCCCATTTTAGAATAGGGGCCAATGGACGAGTCGCCTCGGATCTTCGCGCCCATGTTGATATGCGCACCTTCGCCCAGCGCAAACGAGCCGCGTACCATAGCGCCCTCTTGTATCGCGCTGTGGCGCCCCAGGTAGATGGGGCCGTTCTCGGCATTCAACAGACAGGCGCGCAGGGATACACCTTCTTCCAGAAAGATGTTTTCCTTCGGGCCGTAGACAATGGTATGGGGATCGGTAATAGGGGCGGAGGTACGGCCGGCGGTGATCAACGCAAAGTCAAGCTTGATCTGGGCGGCATTCGATGAAAAGATCTTCCAGGTCCTGTCAATGACAGTAACCGGGTGCGTGTACTCGATGGTATTTTGCTGGGTGATGGCGTCGGCCGGCTGATTCGCCGCCAGCAGCACATTGTCCTTTACCAGAAAGTACTGCGGAGGCAACGCCTTGATGGTATCGACCAGGGTTTGATCGGGGCACACCGCGCCGTTGATGAGCAGGTCTTGCGCGGTGGTGTGAAAAGGAAATTTTTGTTGCAGGTAGGCTTCCGTGCGAAAGGAGGCCCTGGTATGTAAGCGGCGTTCCCATTTTTCCTGGATCGTCAGGATACCCGTGCGGATGCAGGCTACGGGGCGTGTGAAGGTAAAGGGGAGGAGTGCGGTGCGAATCGAGGGATCGTCGAACAAAATCAAATTCATGGGCCAAAAATAGAATATGAAATCAACGCCGCAACATACACCAAATCAGTGTGTGTGTCTGTGTGCGCCCACAGTAAAAATAAATTTCAGACAACAAAAAAGCCCTCGTTACCAAGGGCTTTTCTCTCCATTTTAAAGAAGTAAGTTATTATGCTTTCTTCTGATATTTGTTCTTGAATTTCTCTACGCGGCCTGCTGTATCTACGAACAGCTTCTTGCCAGTAAAGAACGGGTGCGAAGCAGAGCTTACTTCGACCTTAATTACAGGGTACTCTTTGCCATCCTCCATTTTAATGGTCTCCTTAGGAGACTGAGTAGAACGGCTGATAAATTTATGATCGCTGGAAGTATCCCAGAAAACCACTTCTTTGTACTCCGGGTGAATGCCTTTTTTCATATCGATTCGTGCTTTTTGCCTTAAAAGGAGTGCAAAGATAAGGAGCCCGCGCGGATATCCAAACGCTTGCCCAGGTTTTGATTCAGAACTTGTTTTCGGGTATCTTGCAGACCCGAAATTACCATTTTTTAAGCTAATACCGGCCAGCGATTGAAACATACTCCGCACTACCCCATTGTCGCCGCCGTTCGCCCGGAATTTCGAAAAAAACCGCTGTCCCTTGAATTTCAATCATTTGCAGATAATTTCACAGGCATGATAAAACGCTACATCCTGCTGGCGATCGGGTGCGTGGCCGCCGCCACCGCGGTTGCCCAAAGCTCGTATGCTCCGCTGAATGAAGATTATTACCACCTCGTAGACCGCTACGAAGTAAAAACCGGCCGCATCCTGCCCCAGCTTTTTACTTCCGTAAAACCCTATAAACGGTCCGCTATCGTCGCCCTGGTCGACTCGGTCAACGCCCTGGAAGGATTCCAGTCCCGCGCCGCCCGCTTTAATTACGATTATTTGCGCAACGACAGCTGGGAGTGGTCCCGCGCCGAAACCGCCGACAGCAAAAAGCCTTTTCTCAAACACTTCTACCGCAAGAAGTCCGACCTGTTTTCCGTAGACGAGCCCGAGTTCGACCTGCACGTAAACCCCGTACTCTACCTGGGCACCGGCCACGACACGCAACGCGACGACGCCCTCTTTATCAATACCCGGGGCGTGGAGGTGCGCGGCATGATCGACCGTAAAATTGGTTTTTATACCTACCTCACCGACAACCAGGCCGTGCTGCCTTCGTACGTGTGGCGTCAGATGTCGCTCAATCCCATCATTCCCCACGAAGGCTTCTGGAAGGAGTTTAAGTCGGGCAAGGGTGTCGACTTCCTGCAGGCCCGCGGCCACATCTCGGTAGACGCCAGCCGCAGCATCAACTTACAAATGGGCTACGACCGCTTCTTTATCGGCAACGGCGTGCGCTCCTTTATCTTCTCCGACTATGCACCCCCGGTGTCGTTCTTCAAAGCCAACATCAAAGTATGGAAGCTGAACTATCAATACTTCATCAGCGAAATGACGGCCGACGTCAGCGCCAACCTGGGCGGTAGCCGCCAGATGGACCAGGGCTATCCGGATAAGTTTGTGACCTTTCACCACCTGAGTATAAACATTGGCAAGAAGCTGAACGTAGGCGTGTTCGAGTCGGTGATCTTCAGCCCTGACGATACCCTGGGAGCCGGTAAATTTGAATGGGCCTATCTCAACCCGATTATTTTCTACCGCGCCATCGAGCAGCAAAACGGCAGCAGCGACAACGTTATTCTCGGGATGGACTTTAAGTGGAATGCGGTGCGCAAGCTTTCCTTCTACGGACAGTTTGTACTCGACGAGTTTGTGCTGAATCACATCAAAGACGGCGACGGCTGGTGGGCCAACAAGTTTGCCGTACAGGTGGGTGGAAAATATATCGACGCGTTTGGCGTGCCCAACCTCGACTTGCAAGGGGAAATCAACATTGCACGCCCGTTCATTTATTCGCACAATACCAACTATGCCAACTATAGTCACTACCAGCAGCCGTTGGCCCACCCGTTGGGATCCAACTTCGAAGAGCTGGTGGGCGTGATCCGGTACCAGCCGTTGCCGCGTCTGAACCTGACAGGCAAGCTGATGGTCACGCGCATCGGGCGCGACTCGACCGACGTGAACTGGGGCAGCGATACGCCGCCGGACTATAAATACAACTGGGGCAGCGATATCCTGAAGCGGAATACCACCCGCGAGAAGGAGTATGGCAACACCGTCGGGCAGGGTATCAAAAACGACCTGGTGTATGCCAGCTTTATCGCCTCGTGGCAATTCCGGCATAACCTGTTCATTGACCTGAACGTGGTACTGCGGCAAAGCAAGGCAAACCTGGCCTTTTACAATAATAATACATCCATTACGTCTGTGGCGTTACGCTGGAATATTGCGCGACGTTCGTACGAACTTTAACGACGGGCTCATCTTTACATGAAAGTATATTTTCGAATATTACGGTACGTTCCTAACCTGGGCATTCGCCTGGCGCAATTCTTTGGATACTCCTTTTTAGGTATTGTCTTTGGTGTCGTAAACTATGCCCTGGTCATTCCGCTGCTCGATACATTGTTTGGCAATACCAAAGATGCCAGCAAGGTGGTGCTGACGCGCCCGGTATTTGAGCCCTCGCTGGACTATGCGACGGAGCTTTTTAATTACCATATTCTCGCCACGGTGCGCGACTACGGCATTATGCAGGCGCTGCTGTTCATCTGCATCGCGTTAGTAGTGAGTATGCTTGTGGCCAGCGTATTTCGGTATATGGAGCGAATGGCTGCCTCGCGCATCAAAGTGGATATCGTGAAGAACATCCGCATGGATATTTTTGATAAAGTATCCAGACTGCATGTTGGTTACTTCAATGACCAGCGTAAGGGCGACCTGATCTCGCGCTTTACCAACGACGTGGTAGAAGTAGAGAACGCGGCGGTCAACAGCCTGAAGTTTGTCTTAAAAGAGCCCATCACCATTCTGGTGACCTTTGGTGTGCTGTTCTTTATATCAGTTAAAATGACACTTTTTACCCTGCTGGTGTTTCCTATTACGGGCGGCATACTGGCGGAGATCATAAAACGGTTGAAGCGCCGGGCTATTCAGAGCCAGGAATCACAGGGGCGTATTGTAAACATCCTGGACGAAGCCTTTGGCGGTATGCGGGTGATCAATGCGTTTAATGCTCGCTGGTTTGTGCTGGGTAAGATCGATGCCGAGACCAGCTATCACCGTAAGGTGAACTTGTCCATGGCCCGAAAGAATGAGCTTGCCTCGCCGGTGTCGGAAACCCTGGGCGTGATGATCATGGCCGGCCTGATGTACTTTGGCGGCACCATGGTATTGGGCGATAATCCGGAGCTGACACCGGGTAAATTTTTAGGGTTCCTGGCGCTCTTTGCATCCATCATTCAACCCGCTAAAAACTTCTCCAACGGTATTACCTCGGTGCAAAAGGGAACCGTGTCAGCGGACCGCATCTTTAAGGTCATTGATACACAGCCCCTGGTACAAAATAAACCCAATGCAAAGAATGTAGAGGAATTCAGAGAGTCTGTCGAATTCCGGAATGTAAGCTTTGCCTACGATCGCGACGTGGTACTGAAGAATATCAACCTGAAGATTGAAAAGGGGAAGACCATTGCGTTGATCGGTCCCTCGGGTGGCGGTAAATCGACCCTGGCCGATCTGGTACCGCGTTTTTACGATCCTACGGAAGGTGAAGTATTGCTGGACGGTATATCGCTGCGCGACTATGAAATGGAGTCATTGCGTAAACAAATGGGTGTTGTTACACAGGAATCGATCCTGTTCAACGATAGCATTTTTAACAACATTGCCTTTGGCCTCGCGAACGTACGCGAAGAAGATGTGATCCAGGCCGCCCGTGTGGCCAATGCCCACGACTTTATCATGCAGACACCCGACGGGTACCAGACGGTCATTGGCGAGCGTGGCTCGAAACTGTCAGGCGGACAACGCCAGCGGTTGAGCATTGCCCGGGCCGTATTAAAGAATCCGCCCATCATGATCCTGGACGAAGCCACCTCGGCGCTTGATTCCGAGTCGGAACGGCTGGTACAAGATGCGCTGAACAATCTCATGAAGAACCGAACGTCGATCGTGATTGCCCACCGGCTGAGCACCATCCAGCACGCCGACGAGATCATTGTGATACAAAGTGGTCAAATCGTGGAGCGCGGACGCCACGAAACACTGCTAAACCAAAGCGGATTGTATAAAAAACTTATTGAAATTCAAACCATGGAGCGGTAAGCCCGTTAGTAGAATTTCATTTTTTCAGTTACCTTTAACAAGTATATCGTACTAACGAGCGTATTTGGTTTTAATCGGTGACTCACATGAGTAAGAACAGAGTAATTTTTTATATCGTATTTGCACTTTTTCACTTGGGTGCATTCATCTTCACTGTTGTACTCGATAATAACACCAACCTGCTCTTTAGTATGGTAAGCTGGGTGCCCTATTTTAAGTGGATCACCCTCTTAGGAGTCATTCTCATTATAGCAGACGTTATTTGGTCATGGATTATCAATCGCGATTCACAGCGGGAAAAAGCAGCCCTGATACTGGAGCTGAACACCCTCAAAGCAAAACTTTTCGACCTGCAGGAAGCCTCTTCCAAGAGCGCCGGCAGCCCATCATCACAAGCCAAGTAAGGCTTCTTAACCCCCCCTTCCGCCATGGTTGCTAAGACCTTTGGCGGGGCCGTCTACGGGGTAGACGCACGCACGATCACCATCGAAGTAAACATCGGTCAGGGCCTTCATTTCCATTTAAGTGGTTTGCCCGACAGCGCCGTAAAAGAAAGCCAGCACCGTGTGGAGGCTGCGTTGAAAAGCGGAGGCTACTTCATGCCGCGTAACAAAACCGTTGTAAACCTGGCGCCGGCCGACATTCGCAAGGAGGGGGCTGCCTATGATTTACCCATCGCCCTGGCCGTGCTGCTGGCCTCCGAACAAATCCAAACCGATCAGCTGGAGCGCTATATCATCATGGGTGAGCTCGCCCTCGACGGCACACTGCGGCCCATAAAAGGTGTATTGCCCATCGCCATTCAAGCCCGCAAGGAGAAGTTTACCGGCTTTATACTCCCGGCCGACAATGCGCGCGAAGCGGCCATCGTCAACTCCCTCGATGTACTGCCCGTACGCACACTGCAAGAGGCAATTGACTTCCTGACCGGTAAACTCGCCCTCGAGCCAGTACGCGTGGACACGCGCGAGCTATTTGCCGCCGGCAATAACAGCTATCCCATCGACTTCAAAGATGTGCAGGGACAAGAGAGCATCAAACGCGCGCTGGAGATCGCCGCGGCCGGCGGCCACAACGTCATCATGATCGGCCCGCCCGGCGCAGGTAAAACGATGCTGGCCAAACGCCTGCCATCGATCCTGCCGCCGCTTACACTTAACGAAGCGCTCGAAACAACAAAAGTACATTCCGTCGTGGGCAGGCTGGGTAAAGATGCTGCCCTGATGACCACACGGCCTTTCCGCAGCCCTCACCATACAATTTCGGACATCGCCCTGGTGGGTGGAGGAAGCCATCCGCAGCCGGGTGAGATCTCATTATCCAATCATGGCGTATTGTTCCTGGACGAGCTGCCCGAGTTTAAGCGCTCGGTGTTGGAAGTCATGCGTCAGCCGATGGAGGAGGGACGCGTAACGATCTCGCGGGCAAAAATATCGCTCGACTTTCCGGCCAACTTCATGCTTGTGGCCTCGATGAACCCATGTCCGTGCGGGTATTACAACCACCCGGATAAGGCGTGTGTCTGCGCGCCGGGTGTAGTACAAAAGTATCTCAATCGTGTCAGCGGTCCGCTGTTAGACCGTATCGACCTGCATGTAGAAGTAGTGCCGGTAAGCTTTGACGAGATGACTGGAAACCGCAAGGCGGAGACAAGCGAGCAAATCCGCGCGCGTGTCATTAAAGCCCGCGAAGTACAGGCCGAGCGTTTTAAGGCGCATGACGACATCTATTGCAATGCCATGATGCCCGCGAATATGGTAAAAGAAATATGCGTGCTGAACGAAGCCGGTCGCAAGCTGCTGAAGACAGCAATGGAACGGCTGGGGCTCTCGGCGCGGGCATACGATCGCATTCTAAAAGTGGCTCGTACCATTGCCGATTTGGGCGGCGCCGCCGACATCCGCGTGGAGCACCTGGCGGAAGCTATTCAATACCGCAGCCTCGATCGCGAGGGGTGGGCAGGATAGCAGCCGTAGATGCTGCCATCCCGCATTGAAAGCACGGTTTTGGATAAAATATATTTTGTTGTAAAAAATACGGCAAATTATACTACTTTAACGATTTAGTTACCTGTCAATACAAATCATCGCCGAAATGACCTTTCAAAATCTACACAGTGACATCGAATGTAATTGTCTGAATGGAACCAAAGAAGATTTCGGGTCTCGCTATGGTTTAAAGACTAACAAGAATCAAATTCGCATTGTAGATTTTGAGTCACATTGGGAGAAGGGAAAACGCCCTGAATCTGCTGCCTGCGAAGAGGTATGTTCTTATAAAGGAAAATCAGTCTCTCTGATCACAGATGCCAACTTGAATGAGGTTACGCAAATTTTTAAGCAACTTTTTCCGTTAAGCCCTAAGTACAAGCCATTTCTTACAATAGTGAAATTTGCTGATCATACGGGAACCGTGAAACATACTCCCGACTTTATAAATGCACACCATCACGATTTTTATAAATGTGATAATTTTACTTTCGAAAATGTCAGCCAATTAGACTCAATATCATTAGGTGATGTTTGAATTGACCGGCCATAAAGTAATCATTCAAGGACTACATAAAATAGTAGACAATAGGCTTGTGTTATTCTCCGATGGGGAAAATGATTTACTTTATACGGGAACTAATATTTATGGAAATAGGATTCTTGGCTCGATTGTGTTTGAAGATGATGACAGTCGGTTCCTCAGGTTCATTCATGCGATCGTTACTGACCAGCAATACCATGCTTTTTTAAACAGACAATTAAGCCTCTTAGGGCTTCTTAACGGTGTTGAGAGTTTTTTTCTTGTAGACTTCAACTATATTGGAGAAGAGATTGATCATGCATTAGTCTCGTTGAATGAAATACCGGAGGGGTTTCGGCCACTGCAAAATTCGTTTTGCCCTGACTTCGTTTTTGAACCTACTTTTAATTTTGCTGCCAGTTTGAAAGGGAATGAATCAGATTCCCATAAGGCATTGCCGGAGGATATTAATAGTATTAACACCAAATTTTCTCAATTTTTAAAGAGTTCAACCGAATTCGTTTCGGAGCTTGATATGGAGAGAACTCTATATGTAGAAGCTTTGTTGGCTGGTAGTTTTCAAATTAATTTTAGAGTAGAAGTAAAAAGGATAAGTCAAACATCGCTTTTTGGTGTTTCATCTGGCAATATCAAGTCCTTTGTTACCGATCTGACCAAGTATATATTTAATGATTTGCCTAACGAACAAAATGATGTATTTAAAAGTGATACTGTGGAGTCGCAAGATTTTAAGAAACTGCAAGATCAGCTAAATTCATTATATACGGAAAGAAATATTGTCCTGCCACAGGAAAGTATCGAGCAAAAATTGCTTGACCTCATACATTATTCCATTGAGCCGCTAAAGGGAATAGATTATACCAAGAGTTTTAACAGGATTGAGTTTGTTAATCTTAGTGAAGATGGAAATAAAATTCCAATAGCGATGGTCGATGAGAACTTTATCCCTTCCGTTGAAGAAAAACTGTATGTGCTGGAAAAAGAGATTAAGGCTGATGTAACGGTTTTTGATGAATTTGCCCAAGAGTATAATTTGCAAGTTTATTCGTTTAACACCCAAACGGGAAAGGGCGGGGCTTGGTTGAAAATAGCTGACGAAAAATGGGAGAGGATAAGTTTGCATGCTAGTGGGAAGGATAATTATGAAAATACCCCTTTTACTAAAAGCATGGATGAAGGAACAATTATCGTCGTAAATGGTATTGCGAAGCGCGTCAACGATCGATATAAGCAGATAACTGTCAGTTTCGATCCCTAGCTGTTTCTTATAAAAAGCTGATTTATAATTATTTATAAGGTGCCGCCAGTTTATTTCCTAACATCGAAAAATATATTGCGGTTTAATTGAAATTTTGGCAGCCGATATTTTACGCTATTTTTGAACCTGTGTCTGCACAGCGCAGCGCGAAAAACGTGTAAACCCGCAGGAATAGCCGTACGAAAATGCCAACAGGAACGAAGAAGATACTCATACTGGGCGGCCTCGGTTTCATCGGTAAGAACCTGTACAATCGCCTGGTGCAAGACGGCCACGCCGTGACCATTCTGACGGAACGTATACACGACGAATCGGATGGCTTTCTGACTCCCACCGTACGACAGCATACTGTACAGGGAAGCATCCTGAACCCGCAGCTGATGAATAACATCGTAGCGCCGTTTGACGTGATCTTCTCGTTAGCGGGCAGCTCGGGCGCCGCCGACAGCATCCGCGATCCGTACCACGATCTGGATACGAATCTCAAAGGCCACCTCAATATACTCGAAGCGTGTCGGCAGCATAACCCCGGTGCGCTGCTGGTGTTTCCTTCAAGCCGTCTCGTGTACGGCAAGCCTGCGGCAAACCCTGTGCGGGAAGACCACCCCTTGCAGCCCGAGTCGATCTACGCCATTCACAAGATCACGACGGAGCACTATTATTTGTTATACCAGCGTCTGTATGGCATTCGCGCTGTCATCTTCCGCATTGCCAATCCATTTGGCCCGTTCCAGCGCTTCGGCAGTAATAACTACGGCATCCTCAACTGGTTTATACACAGGGCGCTTGTCGGCGAGCCGATCGAGATCTACGGTGACGGCAGTCAGCAACGCGACTTTATTTATATCAACGACCTGGTAGAGGTGTTGACTCGCACGATCGATACGCCGGCGATGGCGGGCAATATATACAACCTCGGTGCCGGTGGCGGCATCTCGCTGCGCCAGGCGGTAGAGGTGATTCAAAAGTATATCCCGGCGACACAGGTAGTGTTCCGCCAGTGGCCCGAAATCGCCAAAAAAATCGAAACGGGCGACTACATCGCCGACATCGAATTACTGAAACAACACACCGGCTGGGCGCCCCGTACCAGTTTTGATGCGGCCATGAAAGAGACCATTGCATTTTATGACAGAAGCAACAAGTGATCGGGTCTGCTGCGCGCACTACGCCTCTACGTATTTACCACTCACCCAGAACTGGATCTACCGGACGCTCACGCACCACCGGTTATTCCGCCCGATATTCTTAACGCGCAAGAAGGAAAATCTCAACCTGTTTCCGCTCTCGCAGGTCTATAGTCTCGACGACCAGGGCAAGCTGCTGCAATACGCCTCGATCGCCTTCTTCAAGGTGTTAGGCTATTTTGGTTTTATGCAGCGTGCCTGCCATGACAATCAGGCGCAAATTCTGCATGTACACTTCGGCTACCACGGCGTAAAAATGATCGGCCTGAAGAAGAAGCTGAAGATCCCGATGATCTGTAGCTTTTATGGCGACGATGTGTTTGCCTTTCCGGCGATTCCCGCCAACCGCGCTCGCTATCAGGACCTGTTCCGGGATGCCGACAAATTGTTGGTATTAGGGCCTTATATGAAAGCCGAGCTGATCCGGTTGGGTTGTCCGGAGCACAAGATCACGATTCATCATCTGGGCATCGACGCTCATACCATTCGTTTTGAAAAACGGATCGTCACACGAGGCAGTAAGATCCGTTTCCTGATCGCGTCCAGTTTCCTGGAGAAGAAAGGCATCGCGCTGGCTGTGCGCGCACTGGCGGCCCTGCGCACACAATACGACTTCACCCTCGATATTGTTGGCGATGGCCCCCTGAAGCCGGTCATACTTGAAGCGATCGAGACCGGTGGTATAAAAGACCGTGTTACGTTGCATGGCTATAAACCCTATGCGTATTTCATCGACCTGGCCTACCGTTGTGACGTGCTGATACAGGCCAGCCGCACGGGGAGCAAGAACAACAAAGAGGGCACGCCCATGGCTATTGTCGATGCAATGGCGACCGGCATGGCCATTATTGCCACCAAACACTCCGATATACCGGAGGTGGCCCACGACGGCGTGCATGGCTTCCTGGCCGAAGAGAACGACGTGGACAGCCTGCAGCAATGCCTGGCCCGGATGTTCGAGCAGGCGGACCGCATCGAAACCTTTAGTGTTGCTGCCCGGGCGCGCGTGGAAGCGGAATTTAACGCTGCGATCCAGACGCAACGGCTGGAAGGTTACTATACAGCGCTTATCAAGGCCCGGAAATAACCCGCTTTGGGTGGCTGCATCAAGATGGGGTAGGGCGGCTGTGTAAAAAGATCGGCAGGTTTGTGTAACTTTTGTAACTTCCGGTCGTCTCCTATAGTTACCAGTGTAACCCCACAAACCTATGCTTAAAAGTCTGCTCCTCATCGCCCTGCGCAACATGCGCAAAGACAAAGCCTATACCGGCATCAATGTGCTGGGGCTTACGGTTGGCATTACCTGCAGCATGTTCCTGCTGCTGTACATTCTCGATGAGCTGAGCTACGACCGCTACCACAAAGACGCACCCAACATCTACCGTGTCGTCACTCACATTAAGGAAACCGACGACGCCTTTACCTGGGCCGTGGCCCAAATACCGTTTGCCGAAGAAGTTCGCGACAATTATCCGGAAGTAAAAAACGCCGTGCGCTTTTTTGGCACCGGCCGTACCCTATACCGCTACGAAGAAAAAGAGTTCTACGAAGACAAATTCTTCCAGGCTGACTCTACCGCCTTCGACATGTTCACCTACACGTTCCTGGCGGGCGATCCCAACACTGCGCTGGACGAGCCTTTCTCCATCGTACTCACGCGCAGCATCGCGATTAAATACTTTGGCAAAACAGATGTCCTGGGCCAGTCCTTCCAGAACCAGCAGGGAGAGACTTTTAAGGTCACGGCGGTCATGGAAGATGTGCCGCTTAACTCACACTTCATATTCGATGCGTTGATCTCGGAGACCAGCCGTCCGAAAGACGCCGGTGGCAGCTGGGGTAACTTTGGGATCTATACGTATATACAATTGCCGGCAGGATACGACCTGAACAAGATGTACGCCAACCTGGACAAGATCATCAAGGAGAAGGTAGACCCGATCTTTGCCCAGTATGGCATTACCATTCGCTACGAGCTGCAGCGCATCATCGACATTCACCTGTACTCCGAGATTCAGGACGAAGCCGAAGCCGGCGGCAGCATGGGCGTGCTCTATATATTTGGGGCCGTAGCGGTGTTTATGTTGGTCATCGCGTCCATCAACTATATGAACCTCGCCACGGCGCGGTCGGCTAATCGTGCGAAAGAGGTGGGCATCCGCAAGGTTATGGGTTCACCGCGCACGCAGCTGATGGCACAGTTTATCATGGAGTCCGTGGTAATCACGTTCACGTCATTGATCATCAGCTTGCTGTTGATCTATGCCTTGCTGCCGGCCTTCAACGAGTTGGCCACGAAAAGAATGCCTTTTAGCTACGTGCTACAGGCACCGGTATTGTTGAGCTTGCTGGGTATTGTGTTGATCGTGGGTGTTGGTGGTGGCAGCTATCCTGCCTTTTACCTGTCGAGCTTTAATCCGATCGGGGTATTGAAAGGAAAGCTTTCTGCCAAAGGTGGCAGCGTCATCTTTCGCAAGATATTGGTCGTGGTGCAGTTTGTCATCTCCATCTTTATGCTCATTAGCACCATGATCGTATTTGATCAGCTTCAGTATATGCGTACCAAAGACCTGGGCTTTACCAAAGATCGTGTCATACGCATCGCCCTATCGGATGATGCTCAGATTAAAAAAGCCGAGGTATTGGCCGAACGCTTGCGTCAAACAAAAGGCGTCGAGTGGGCGGGTGCTTCCAATGCCGGACCTGGCGATGGTATTGGCAAGCTTTTGTTGAAGGTAGACGACAGCGAAGGCAAGCTTGTAGAACGCGGCATCAACCTGTACCGCGCCGACTTCGACTTTATTAAGACGATCGGCATGACCGTTGTACAAGGCCGCGACTTCTCGCGCGACGTATCCTCCGACACGACCTTTGCCGTATTGGTAAACGAAGCCATGGTCAAACGCATGGGCTGGAAAGATCCCATTGGCAAACGATTTGTGTTTATGGACGAGAAGCCGGTCGAGAAACACGTCGTGGGTGTTGTGAAAGATTACCACCAAAATTCGCTCTACGGCGTGATCGAGCCGCTGATGATCATGCTGGGGGAAGATGATAACTATCTGCTATTCGTTCGCGTCAAGGAAGGTGAAGATACACGCGAAGCATTGGCCGCTATTGAAAGCACCTGGAACGGTGTATTCTCCAACATCCCGTTCGAATATGATTTCCTGGATCAGCGGTTTGATTCACAATATAAATCAGATGAGAAGCGCAGCTATATTTTCACGCTCTTCTCTTTCCTGACGATCGCCATCGCCTGCCTCGGCTTGCTCGGCCTGGCGGCGTTCACTACGCAGCAGCGATACAAAGAAATTGGTATCCGGAAGGTGATTGGCGCAAGCGTGCAAGGGCTGATCATGCTGGTGGCACGCGAGTTCTTCATACTGGTGGGCATTGGTACGCTCATAGCCTTTCCACTGGCGTGGTACTCCACCAGCACGTGGCTGCAGAAATTTGCGTATCGCATCGAGTTAGGGGCAGAGTGGGCTACGTTTATACTCTCGGCGTTGCTGGCGCTGCTTATTACGATGTTGACGGTTGGCTACCACGTGTTGCGTGCGGCTTCGTCTAATCCGGTGAACGCGTTGCGGGACGAATAAGGCATGTGGCGATCCCGGCAGGTGTATCGACTGCCGGGATCGCCCATAAAGAAATCAGAATCGAATAATAAACGTCGTTCCCTTATTTACTTCGCTTTCCGCAATGACCGTTCCCCCCATGGCTTCAATCTGCGTCTTTGTCAGGAACAACCCTACGCCGCGGGCCTCTTTGTTCTCATGGAACGTCTTATGCAGTCCAAACAACTTGTGGCCAAACTTCTGCAAATCAATCCCCAATCCATTATCACGTACACGCAACTCCGTCTTACCATCGACAATATCCGACGAGACATGTATCTCCGGCTTGCGGTCCGGCGAGCGATACTTCACGGCGTTGGTGAGTAAATTTTGAAATATACTTTCCAGGTATGTCTTTGAATATCCGATGGTGGGGACCTGGTTAAAATCAAATGTCACCGTGGCTTCCGATTGGATCAGCTCGCCTTCCAGTGATTGGATCACTTTGTCGAGCATGTCTTTAAAGCGGATGTCGGTATACTCTATTTCTGTATTCTTTTTAACCTTTAGCGTCTCCATCAGCTCGTTCATGGTCTCGCTGAGGTTGCCGGCGACGTTCTTGAGCTTTTCGAAGATCATTTTATACTCGTCGATGCTGCTTTGCTCGTTGAGGAGGCCGATCAGGGCTTTGATGTTGCCGATCGGCGAGCGCAGGTTGTGCGAGATGATATGCGCAAACTCGTCGAGGGCGCGGTTCTGCTCTTGTAACTCGGAGGCTACAACTTCCAGGTGGTTCTTGGAGCGGATCAATTCATCTTCTGACTTCTTGCGGTCGGTAATATCGATCGCGGAAGCGAAGATGAGCTGACGCTCTACGTCCGTCGAGGAGCTCCACAGCAGCCAGCGGTATGAGCCGTCTTTGCAGCGGTAGCGATTTTCAAAAGTATGTAAATTATTGCCGCCGCGGATGAAGCGCAGCGCTTCTTGCGTAGGGCCGATATCATCGGCGTGTACAAAGTCGGTTAGCGGACGTGCTTTTAACTCCTCCATGGTCCAGCCGAGCCTGTCGGTCCACGCAGGGCTTAGTTTTTTGAAGTAACCATCAAAGCCGGTGATGACGTTGAGGTTAATGGTATAATTAAAAACACGTTCGTTTTCGTCGCTTACCTGGCGGAACTCTTC
The DNA here is from genome assembly GCF_018598175.1 of Dawidia cretensis. GTDB lineage: Bacteria > Bacteroidota > Bacteroidia > Cytophagales > Cyclobacteriaceae > Ohtaekwangia > Ohtaekwangia cretensis. Next base: position 14,456 of record NZ_JAHESE010000012.1, on the reverse strand, counting down.
CTCTACACGCTTTTGCATGGAAATGTCGGTGGCAATGAATGCATAACCAATCCGGTCATTCTTTTCATCCCATAAAGCTGTAACCGATATGGATACAGGAAACATAATTCCATCCCTGCGCACGTATGTCCACTCGCGGCGCTCGGCGTTCTTTTTTTCCTGCACGCGTGCAACAAATACATCGAAGCCTGGAGCGATAGTTTTGTTTAACTCGTCAGACAGGATCTTGGCGCGGTGTAGTATTTCTTGTTCTTCGTGAACGGCTAAAATAGAGACGCGGTCGATTACGCTGTCAGCGGAATAGCCGAGCAGTAATTCTGCCGCCTGGTTAAAGCTGGTAATCGTGCCGTGTATATCCGTAGAGATCACGGCCAACTCGGTCGTGCTGATAATAGCTTCCTGCAGCCGATAAGCATGCGCCAGGGCGTTCAGAAACTTATCGTCCGGCAAGGACTTCTCATACAGGGGGAGGGGCTCCATGAAAGGTGGTCTTTCAAACCCCTAAATTACAGAAATGTAATCGCGATGTATTGCTAACCGTGGAATAATTTGGTTAGAAAACGAATCCGCGCTGTCGCGTGGCTTCAAAAACAACAACGGCCGCAGCCGTGGAAACATTCATCGAGTCTATTTTTCCCTGCATGGGAATAATGATGTTGGCGTTGGAATTGTCTATCCATACATCCGATAGCCCCGTGGCTTCAGTGCCCATCACAATGGCGCTTGGTAGTGTAAAGTCTACTTCATGATAAGGCCGTGAAGCTTGCAGGTATGTGCAATAAATAGCGATGTTGTTTTTGCGAAGCCACGCAATCGTCTCTTCCGATGTCGCAGCAGCGATCTGCTTTGTAAACACGCAACCCACGCTGGATCGTACCACATTGGGATTATAAAAATCGGTTTGCGGATCGCAAATGATCACAGCATCCACACCCGCCGCATCGGCGGTACGCAAGATGGCGCCAAGGTTGCCGGGCTTTTCGACAGCTTCGACAATTAATAATAAAGGTCGCGCGCGAAGATGAAGTCCGCCCAGGCTGTGAGGCTTTTGGCGGGCAATGGCGACCAGGCCTCCCGTGCTTTCGCGTACGGCGATCTTTTCGAAAACCTCTTCTGATACCGGTATGAGCAAGGTCTGCGGTTGGGTATAGCGATCAGCTTCGGTGGCGGGAATGATCGCTTCGCAAAAAAACAGTGTGTCCAATGCATAGCCGGCGTCGCGGGCCAGGCCAATCTCTTTTTTACCTTCAATGACAAACACGCCCTGCTTGCGCCGCTCGCGCGGTTTTTCCAACGATAACAAATGTTTGATCTTCGGGTTCTGGGGGCTGTTGATCTGTACGTGCATGCGCAGCGGTTAATCCCCAAAGGTATGGACACTTCGGGAATTCCCACGGCACTTTTCGCGGTTTAGCATTAGTTCCGTTACTTTGCCTCCAAAATAAACCGCACGACGCGTTGAATATCAAGCTGCACTATCCTTCTTCCTGGCAAGACTATGAGCTGCTGGACTCCGGCGACTTTGAAAAACTCGAACGTTTTGGCAAGTATATTCTCAGTCGCCCCGAGCCCCAGGCTATATGGAGCAAGACGTTGTCGGAAGATGAATGGAAGAAGCTCGCCCATGGCCGCTTTGTACGCGAGCAAAAAGACAACTTTCGCTTTTCCGATGATGTGAAAGGCGGCTGGTCGCGCGGTCCGTCGATGCCCGAAAACTGGCAGGTGCAGTATCGTTACAACGACCTTACCCTCAACCTTCGTCTCGGCTTAACGAGCTTTGGCCACGTAGGTGTTTTTCCGGAACAGGGCAACAACTGGAATTTTATTTATGACACCCTTACCGGTTGGAAAATCGCCAAGCCCCGCGTGTTGAACTTGTTTGCCTATACGGGCGCCGCGTCGGTCGTCGCGCGCACGGCGGGTGCCGACGTAGTACACTGCGATGCGTCACGCCCCGGGATCAACTGGGCCAATCAGAACATGCAGCTGAACAACCAGGACAACATCCGCTGGGTATATGAAGATGCCTTTAAGTTCGTGCGCCGCGAGCTCAAACGCGGGAACAAGTACAACGGCCTGATCATGGACCCGCCGCCGTATGGTCGCGGTCCGGAAGGGGAGAAGTGGACTTTACAAGAGCAATTAAATGAGCTGGTCTATATGAGCAGTCAATTGTTGGAAGAGGACCATCACTTCTTTATTCTGAGCATGTATGCGGTGGGGCTATCGCCGATCGTCGGTTTGAACGTTGTGAAAACACACTTTCCGCAGGCGGCGCCGGAATACGGCGAGTTTTTCTTAAAATCCAGGCAGGGCAAGGATCTGCCGATGGGCACTTTTTTGCGGTTCCGGTCGGAATAACACACCTTATGTATGCCTTTGATAGGGCTTTGATACGGCTTTAGTAGGGCGTATCTACGGCTTTGATACGGGTATGACCCCTGCTGCATTTTCCTGAAATGCCATTCAAACGTGTGCGGTAGGCGAAGAATCTTTTGTGCTTTCCGGGATAGGCCAATAAAAACGTGGTAGAACACAAGAATGTGAATTCTTCGTAGTCTTTTTGTGAGGCCTTCTACAAGTCCTTAAATAACCGTATCTTTGCGCCTCAATTCAAGAAAAACAAGGAATACAACGAATTTATGGACGTTAACAAGATCAGGAACATTGCCATTATCGCCCACGTCGACCACGGTAAGACTACGCTAGTGGACAAACTGCTGATGGCGGGGAAGCTTTTTAAAGACCACGAAACTCCCGGCGAGCTGATCATGGACAGCAATGACCTGGAACGTGAGCGTGGTATCACGATCTTGGCAAAGAACGTATCCGTACGTTATAAAGACTATAAGATCAACGTAATCGATACCCCGGGTCACAGCGACTTTGGTGGTGAGGTAGAACGCGTGCTGAACATGGCCGACGGCGTTCTCCTGCTGGTCGATGCGTTTGAAGGGCCTATGCCCCAAACCCGCTTCGTGCTGCAAAAAGCCCTGCAACTGGGCCTGAAGCCGATCGTGGTGGTAAACAAAGTAGACAAGAAAAACTGTACGCCCGACGAGGTACACGAGCAAGTATTCGAGCTCATGTTCCAACTCGATGCGACTGAAAACCAGCTGGACTTCCCGACCTTCTACGGTTCGGCTAAGAACGGCTGGATGAGCACCGATTGGAAAACACCTACCGACAGCATCGTGCCGCTGCTTGATGGTATCATTGAGCACATTCCTGCGCCGAAAATCGGAGAAGGATTTACACAAATGCTTATTACGTCGCTCGAGTATTCGGCCTATACCGGCCGGGTAGCGATCGGCCGCGTACACCGTGGTGGCATCAAAGCCGGGCAGCCCGTTGCATTGATTAAACGCGACACCAAAGCCATCGTAAAATCAAAGATCAAAGACCTGTATGTCTTTGAAGGATTTGGAAAAGAAAAAGTAGAGGAAGTAAAACCCGGCGAGATTTGCGCCCTGGTAGGTCTGGAAGGATTTGAGATTGGCGATACTGTTGCCGACATCGACAATCCGGAAGCCATGCAGTCGATCAAGATCGATGAGCCTACGATGAGCATGCTCTTCACGATCAACAACTCGCCGTTCTACGGCAAGGAAGGTAAGTTCGTGACGTCGCGCCACATCAAGGAAAGACTTGAGAAAGAGCTCGAGAAGAACCTCGCCCTGCGCGTAGGAGATACTGGTTCGGCCGATTCATTCATGGTCTTTGGCCGTGGTGTACTTCACTTGTCTGTATTGATCGAAACGATGCGCCGCGAAGGCTATGAGCTTCAGATCGGCCAGCCGCAGGTGATCTTCAAAGAAATCGACGGCGTAAAAAGCGAGCCTATTGAAGAGCTGACAATCGACCTTCCGGAAGTTGTTTCCGGCAAGGCCATTGAAACCGTATCACAGCGTAAAGGTGAAATGACCAATATGGAGCCGAAAGGCGACCGTATGATCCTGAAGTTCACCATCCCGTCACGCGGTATCATCGGTCTGCGTAACTACCTGCTGAACGTAACAGCCGGTGAAGCGATTGTAACACACCGCTTCCTGGAATATCAGCCATACCGTGGTGAGATCCCGGGCCGTATCAACGGTTCGTTGATCGTGATGGAGCAAGGCGAAGCCATTGCTTACTCGCTCAACAACATGCAGGATCGCGGTAAGTTCTTCATTGAAGCCGGAGAGCCTATCTACGAAGGTCAGGTAGTCGGCGAGAACAACCGCAGCGGTGACCTTGTCATCAACATCACGAAGACTAAGAAGCTTACCAACATGCGCGCGTCGGGTGCCGACGAAAAAATGCGCATTGCGCCGCCCGTTAAATTTTCGCTCGAAGAGGCGCTGGAATATATTCAGGCAGATGAATATGTGGAAGTAACTCCGAAGTCGATTCGCCTGCGTAAAATTTACCTGAACGAAAGTGAGCGTAAACGTAACAGCAAGTAATATTCGATTTTCGATAATCACCGGACTCATTACCCTTTCCTGGGTAATGAGTTCTTTTTTTGCCGTTGCCCAACAGCAAGGCCGCGCCGCGCTGGAAACCGAGGCGGACACCCTCGCCGCGCGGGAAGATTTTGACGGTGCGATAGCGCTATACAGTAAGATTTTGCAAAAGTCCAGCTACGCGGACGAGTCTGACTACGTCGTGCTGCACAAGCGGGCGTATGCGTACTTCAGTGCTGAGCAATTCGACGCGGCGCTGGTCGACGTGAATCAATACCTTGGTAAATACCCTACCGACGGCCAGGCTAAGCTGCTGCGCATGTATATATACCAGGGCCTGGAAAAATTTGACCTGCTCCTGAGGGACCTGGACGAGTTTGCTGCAGGCCGTCGCGGTGATCCAGCCATCGACCGTTGGCGCACTTCGATATTGATAGAAGCGGGTCGTTATGCGGAAGCGCGCACCTCGATTCGTAAACTGCTTCGTCTTCAGGACGATCCTGAAGTGCATGCTTATCTCGGACTGACGTATGTATACGAGCAACGGCCGGACAGCGCGAAAATCGTCTTTGATCAGGTTATTGCGAAGGAACCTGCCTACGTCCGGACATATTTGTTTGCGGGCTCTATGTGTATTGACCAGGAGGCCTATGGCCTGGCCCTGAAATATATTGACGCAGGGTTGAAACAGGAACCAGGCAATATTACGTTGTTATTCTACAAAGGTTTGGCGCTGGTCGAAGATGACCAGTTGAAGGAAGGATGCAGCACCCTAACGAAGGCCTTCAACGCCGGTTTTGACGACGCTGTCGACTATTTGAAAGAGTATTGCTACTCTACGAAAGAATAGCTTATCCTCAGCATTTCCAGCTGGTTCTCCCAATCATTTTTATACTGACTTAACGGTTGCCTAAGCATGGCCGGCAATAGGGGAGATACTTCCAGTTTCCCCCAGGGATGTCCCATAGATGTCCTACACATATCCTACGGATGTTCTACCGAAGGTCCCCGGAAGTAAGGACATCCGTAGGACATCCGTGGGAAAAGGGTGTGAAAAGCGAAGGTTAAACAGGAACCGTCCTGCCATTTGGCGGAACATTTTTCAATATTTTTTTCGCACCCACTCAAAAAAAACGCCGCACCCTTATGGACGCGGCGGAGAAAAGTATTTCTCAGTTTAGGTATTTCGTTTACATATTCCGGCGGTACTGGCCACCGACTTCAAAAAGCGCCTTCGTAATCTGCCCGAGCGAGCAAACCTTACAGGCATCCATCAGCATTTCGAAGATGTTCTGGTTTTGTACCGCCGCCGCCTGCACACGTGCCAGGTGTTCTGTCACACGTTGCTCATGAATGCTGTGCAGGTCGCGCAGCATGCTGATCTGATACTCCTTCTCTTCCGTCGTGGCACGAATCACTTCCCGCGGAATTACCGTCGGCGACCCTTTCGAGCTTAAGAAGGTATTCACACCAATGATCGGGAACTCGCCTGTGTGTTTCAACATCTCGTAGTGCAGGCTCTCTTCCTGAATCTTACCGCGTTGATACATCGTTTCCATTGCGCCCAGCACGCCACCGCGCTCGGTTATGCGGTCGAATTCTGTGAGTACGGCTTCCTCTACCAGGTCGGTCAGCTCTTCGATAATGAACGAGCCCTGCAGCGGGTTTTCGTTCTTGGCCAGGCCCAGCTCTTTGTTGATGATGAGCTGAATGGCCATGGCGCGGCGTACGCTTTCTTCCGTCGGCGTGGTGATGGCTTCGTCGTAGGCGTTTGTATGCAGGGAGTTACAGTTGTCGTAGATGGCATACAATGCCTGCAGCGTGGTGCGAATGTCGTTGAAGTCGATCTCCTGCGCGTGCAGCGAGCGGCCGGATGTTTGGATGTGATATTTCAACATCTGGGCGCGGGCATTGGCGCCATACTTATTCTTGAGCGCTTTCGCCCACAGCCGGCGGGCTACACGCCCGATGACGGCATACTCCGGGTCAACGCCGTTGCTGAAGAAGAACGACAGGTTCGGGGCGAAGTCGTCGATGTCCATGCCGCGGCTGAGGTAGTATTCTACGTATGTAAAGCCATTGGCCAGGGTGAAGGCCAGCTGTGTGATGGGGTTGGCGCCGGCTTCGGCGATGTGGTAGCCGGAGATCGATACCGAGTAGAAGTTACGTACGTTCTGGTCGATGAAGTATTGCTGCACGTCGCCCATGAGGCGCAGCGCAAACTCCGTCGAGAAGATACAGGTGTTTTGTGCCTGGTCTTCTTTGAGAATGTCGGCTTGTACCGTGCCACGCACTTGCGAGAGTGTTTCGGCTTTGATCTTTTGGTATACGTCGGCCGGCAGTACCTGGTCGCCGGTTACACCCAGCAGCATCAGGCCGAGGCCGTCGTTGCCTTTGGGCAGTGCACCCTGGTACGCAGGTTGTTTGCCGGAATGGTTCTTATACAGGGCGGCGATCTTTTGTTTTACCTCTTCTTCCAGTCCATTTTGTTTGATGTATACTTCACATTGCTGGTCGATGGCAGCGTTCATGAAATAACCCAGCAGCATGGGCGCGGGACCGTTGATGGTCATCGATACCGATGTTTTGGGATCGGCCAGGTTAAAACCGCTATAGAGTTTTTTGGCGTCGTCCAGGCAGCAGATGCTGACGCCGGAGTTGCCGATCTTGCCGTAGATGTCGGGACGGTAGTCGGGGTCGTTGCCGTAGAGTGTTACCGAGTCGAATGCGGTCGACAATCGTTTGGCGGGCATCGCCATGCTTACGTAGTGGAAGCGGCGGTTGGTACGCTCGGGGCCTCCTTCGCCGGCGAACATGCGGGTAGGGTCTTCGCCTTCGCGTTTGAAGGGATATATACCGGCGGTATATGGAAACTCGCCGGGCACGTTCTCTTGCAGGTTCCACTGCAGCAGATCACCCCAGGCTTCGTAGCGCGGCAGCGCAACCTTGGGGATCTGTACCTGCGATAAGGACTCTGCATGTGTCTTGATGCCGATCTCTTTGTCGCGTACTTTGAATTTAAACAGCGGGCCTTTATACTGGGCTACGAGCGCAGGCCAGTTTTCGAGCAGCTTCCAGTTGCGTGGATCGAGGTCTAGCTTGAGCTTTTCAAATTGCTCGTCCAGTCCTTTTATGATGCGGTCTTTGTCTTCGGGAGCCAGCTCGCGTACGGTGTCCATTGACGTGCGTAGGGCGTAGAGCTTCTGTGCGATGGTGGCCTGGTCTTTAACCCACTTGTCATAGCTGCGATTGTTTTCGGAGATCTCGCTCAGGTAGCGGGTGCGGTGCGGAGGAATGACAAAGATCTTCTCCGACATCTCGCGTGTGATCTCGAACGACGTTTGCAGCGGTGCTCCGGTCTTTTCAGTGATGGTGTCCATCACGTGCTTGTAGAGCTGGTTCGTGCCGGGGTCGTTGAATTGCGAAGCGATGGTGCCGAACACGGGCATGCCTTCTGCCGGACTGTTCCACAGCTGGTGGTTGCGTTGGTATTGTTTCTTGACATCGCGCAGGGCGTCGAGCGCGCCGCGTTTGTCGAACTTGTTCAGCGCAATGACGTCGGCGAAGTCGAGCATGTCGATCTTCTCCAACTGCGTGGCGGCGCCGTACTCGGGTGTCATGATATAGAGTGACACATCGCTATGGTCGAGTATCTCTGTGTCGCTTTGGCCAATGCCGGAGGTCTCGAGGATAATGAGGTCAAAGCCTGCCGCTTTGAGCGATTGTATGGCTTCTTTCACATAGGCAGACAACGCCAGGTTGCTTTGGCGTGTCGCCAGCGAGCGCATGAATACGCGCGGGTTGTTGATGGCGTTCATCCGGATGCGGTCGCCTAAGAGCGCGCCGCCCGTTTTGCGTTTGGAAGGATCGACGGAAATGATGCCGAGTGTCTTGTCTTTAAAGTCGATCAGGAAGCGGCGTACGATCTCGTCTACCATCGATGATTTACCGGCGCCACCGGTGCCGGTAATGCCCAGTACGGGGGCTGTAGATGTAGCGGCCTTTTCGTTTACCTTTTTGAAAACATCCTGGTGTTTGTCATAGAAGTTTTCGGCGGCGGAGATCAACCGCGCCAGCGCGGGGTGGTTGGAGGTTGTTAGCTGTGTGATGTCGTCGGAGATGGTCTCGCCGGTAGGGTAGTCGCTCTTTTCAACGAGGTCGTTGATCATGCCTTGCAGGCCCATCGCGCGGCCGTCGTCGGGTGTGTAAATGCGGGTGATGCCATAGTCCATCAGCTCGCGGATCTCTTCCGGCAAGATTACGCCGCCACCGCCGCCAAAGATGCGGATGTGGCTTGCGCCCTTCTCTTGTAAGAGGTCGTACATGTATTTAAAATATTCCGTATGCCCACCCTGGTAGCTGGTCATGGCAATGGCGTGTGCATCTTCCTGTATGGCGGTGTTCACCACTTCTTCCACGCTGCGGTCGTGCCCCAGGTGAATTACTTCGCAGCCGGTGGTCTGGATGATCCGCCGCATGATGTTGATCGCTGCATCGTGGCCGTCAAAAAGGCTGGCCGCCGTGACGATCCGCACCTTGTGTTGCGGTTTGTAAGGCTCCTGAACCGTGTGGCCCGCTGCAACAGGCTCTTTTTTTTCAGTTTTACTGGCTGTAATCGTGTCGGAACGCATGAAAAATCGATTGTTATGCACAAAAATACGTAGAAGCGGGCTATTGTGCTAACAGGAGTTAGGAAAGCAGCGGGATGAAGAAATTTTCTGATATTGTGGGTAGCATTAGCTCTAAATACTTTAACCGATGGCGACAGTAAAAATCTGGCTATTTAAAAATCTTGTGTGGATTTTAACAATCGTAGGAATCTCACTCTTTTTAATTGGCCATTTTAACTCCGATACCTCAGATTCGACTCTTTCGTTCTCTGATAGATTTTATAAATTTTTACCGTCGGCACTTAAAGCTGTTGGCGTTGCAGTTTTATCGAGCGGCATTTTTGCAGCTGTTTTAAAATCCATTCAATTTTCTGGAATTTTTCAAGAGGAGCTTGCAAAGGTCATATATAGTAGAAATTATCTTGAAAAACAGGATAGAAAATTTCTGGAAGATATATGGAAGTTGACCTCTAAAGTTCTTTACACACAGAAGTTTCCTAGGATTAACGAAAAAATAGAAACCATAGTTTTAAAACATTATTTCCCATCGGATCATAAATATTATTTTGAGGATTTTCGAATATTCTATAATGACATTGATATTGTTAACGATGGAGGTATTGATTACGTGACATATGAGCAAGTAACAAGTGCAAAGCTTGTTCCGATAGATGAACGCGGAAAATTTCCCTGGATTAATATATTTAGATATGAAACAGATCAATCGTCATACAGAGAAGTGACCAAAATGACGATCACCAACTGTTCAACCCGTGAGGAGACTAATTTGATCGAAGAATTTTCTAAGACATTGAGCTCTGGAAAGTTTGAAAAGCTTCTGGAGTGTGATAACGAGTATGAGTTCTGGAAAGCAGAGAGGAGAAAATTTCCATTAAATATTCCATCAAACGAGCTGCAGGATTTTGGCCTTTCTAAGGTTACGAATGGAATGATTATTTCGATTTCTTATTCAGAAAATGTCAAAATTTCGTTTATCAGTAAAACTGTTAAAGAGTTTCATACGTTGAATAAAGTAGATGGGAAATTGACGATGGAACACAGAGAATTGCTTTTGCCATCTCAGGGTTTTTGCTTAGTTTTAAGTAAATCACGACTAGAATGAAAACGAAAGAAATTATATAAAATACGACATTTTAACGTCAACGAAGGCCCTTCCAGGGCCTTTTTTATTTTGTAATAATCTGATTGTCAGTGTGATGTGTTTTGCGTTCTGGTTTTATAAAGTTGTTAATAATTGGAATGGATCGTTTCCGAAAAAAAAGGTCTTCCCGGCGAACCGGGAAGACCCAACACAAAAAATACATAGAAGAAAGTCTCTTTATTGCCAGCCGCCGCCGAGCGATTGGTATAGCTCGACCTGTGCGCTGAGGTGCTGGCGGGTGATGGCGGCTTGCTCGAGCTCGGCCTGTAGTGCGCGGCTTTGGGCCGTTACAACTTCCAGGTAGTTGGCCATACCGCTGCGGAACAACAGTTGGGCATTTTGTACAGCCTGATCGAGTGTCTCTACGCGGTCGTCGGCTACAGTCTGTTGTGTTTGCAGCTTCTCGATCTTTACCAGTGCGTTGGTAACCTCGTGCACACCTTGCATAACAGAGCGACGGAACTCGATCGCGCGCTGCTCGCGCTCTACGCGGGCTACGTCCAGTTGCGTACGTAGCTGACGCTTCTGGAAGATCGGCTGCGTTAGGTTACCGGCCAGTATGCCGAATAGTGACGCTGGTGTTTTAAACCAATTGGAAGCCTCGAATGCGTTTAGACCACCCGTAGCGGTAATACTCAAGGCGGGGTACATGGCGCCCTGGGCTGCACCAACGCGGGCGTTGGCCGCTACCAGTGCCAGCTCGCTTGAGCGTACATCGGGACGCAGGCGCAGCAAATCTGCAGGGACGCCGGTGGCCAGCGAATCTTGTGACAGCAGGCTGTCGAGTGCTGTGCCGCGGGTGACGGTACCCGGCCAGTCGCCGAGTAATAAGCGTAGTGCGTTTTCTTGCAATGTGATAGCCTGCTCCAGCTGCGGTACCAGCAGTGCAGCGGTTTGCTGTTGTGACAGGGCTTGTTGCACGGCCAGCTCCGTGACTTCACCTGCGGTTTTTTGCAGGCGGATCATTTGCACGATGCTGTCGCTGAGGTTTGCGTTACGTGTGGCGATTTCCAATTGTGCGTCGAGCATGACCAGGTTGTAGTAGTTGTTGGCAACCGAGGCAACCAACCCGGTTTGCACGGCGCGGCGTGCTTCGAAGCTCTGCAGGTAGGTTGCTACAGCGGCTTCTTTTTGGCGGCGGATCTTACCCCACACGTCGATCTCCCAGGACAGCGTACCACCGAGGGTATAATCTTCGAGGTGATGGAGGGGACCAATGGGAGGAGGAACTGAGCCCAATTGTATGCCGGTGAAGCTATTGTTCGATGGATTATTGGTCGATACAGTGCCTTGTGCATTGAGCGACGGAAGCCATGCCAACCGTGCCTGTTTGGCGTAGGCATGTGAAGCCTCCAGCCGTTGGATCGCTAATTGCAAATCGAAGTTGCTGACCAGTGCCTTGTCGATCAGGCCTACCAGCGTAGGGTCTTGAAAGAACACCTTCCACGACAGCAGCGCCGCGCTGCTGTCGCTGGCACCCGCAGCATATTGCGCGGGTGCGTTCAGTTCAGGACGTTTATAGTTCTTCCCGGCAGAGCAACCCGCTAAAAGGGCTACGGCCAGTCCGAAGGATATACTTGTGGATAAATACTTATTTCTGCGCATATGCGGAAAGATTATAGCGTTGAGGTCGGTTCTACGGCAGCGGCTTCAGGGCTCTTACCCGAAATGCGCTCCTGGAGGTATTGGAAAATGACGAAGAGGACTGGCACAGCGAAGATGCCGAGCACCACCCCCGTTAACATACCGCCGGCAGCACCTGTACTGATGGAACGGTTACCCAATGCCGAAGCACCGGTAGCACGCATCAGCGGCAGCAGCCCTACGATAAAGGCGAACGAGGTCATGAGGATCGGGCGCAGACGCAGGCGCGCTGCTTCCAGTGCTGCGGCCACCAGGTCCATGCCCGCGCGTCGCCGTTGTACGGCATACTCCACGATCAGGATGGCGTTCTTCGCCAACAAGCCGATGAGCATGATGAGGCCTACCTGTACATAGATGTTGTTCTCGATGCCAAAGAGGCGGATGAACAGGAACACCCCGAATATACCCAGCGGTATCGACAGGATAACCGACAGGGGCAGGATGTAGCTTTCATACTGTGCCGCCAGCAGGAAGTATACAAAGATCAGACAGAGGGCAAAGATGAAGCCTGCTTGTCCGCCAGAGGCGATCTCTTCTTTGGTCATACCGGCCCACTCGTAACCAAAGCCACGGGGCAGGTACTGTGCGGTCACTTCTTCTACGGCCTTGATGGCATCACCCGAGCTATAGCCTGGCTTCGGCACACCGTTGATGGTAACAGCGTTGAACAGGTTATTACGCGTTACGGTTTCGGGGCCGTACACACGTTCAAGTCTGATGATCGTGCTCAGCGGCACCATCTCGCCAAAGGAGTTCTTTACAAACATGCCTTTGAGTGACGTAGGATCGTCGCGGAACTGCGCGTCGGCCTGCATGATGACACGGTAGAATTTACCAAAGCGGTTGAAGTCTGAGGCGAACGTGCTGCCGTAATATACCTGCAGCGTCTGCAACGCGTCATTGACGGAGACGCCGAGCTGCTTGGCTTTTTTCTCATCGATGTTCAGCATGAACTGCGGGTTGGCCGTGTTGAACGTTGTAAAGGCAAAGGCGATCTCGGGGCGCTTCATCAGCTCGCCGATCAGGCCTTGCGCCGTTTCGTTCAGGGTATGCAGCGAGCCGCCGGTGCGGTCTTGCAAGATCAGCTCAAAGCCCGACAGGTTACTAAAGCCCGGTACGGTCGGCATCATGAAGGTAAAGATGTTCGCTTCATTGACGGCGCCGAGCTTCTGGTTCACGATGCCCATGATGGCGTTGATGTCTTTGACTTCCCCGCGATCTTTGTGCGGCTTCATCTTCACAAAGCCCACCGCATAGTTCGAGCTGATGGAGTTCGTAATGATGTTCAGGCCTGACACCGAGAGGTAGTGGTTAGTAGCCTCCAGGTCTTTCATGATGTGCTCGACCTTGTTTACCACTTCCCGCGTACGTTCCAGCGATGAGCCGGGGGGCATGGTGATGGAGAATACGAAGAAGCTTTGATCTTCGTTCGGAATAAAGCCTGTGGGTGTCGAGATCAGCATCCAGACGCTCGCCAGTGTAACGAGGGCAATGCCACCGAGCGGAATCCATTTACGACGGTTCAGGAAGCTTAGGCTGCGAATATACTTCTCGGTCATCGCGTTGAAGCTGGTATTAAATGCCTGGAAGAAACGCTTGTGAAGCGGCAGGCTCGCGTGACCCTGGTCATCATGGTCGACATGTGGCTTCAGGAACAGTGCGCACAATGCCGGGCTAAGCGTCAGGGCGTTTACGGCCGAGATGATAATGGCGATCGCGAGCGTAAAGGCGAACTGGCGATAGAATACACCCGCCGGACCTTGCATAAAGCCTACCGGTATAAACACCGCGGACATTACTAATGTAATAGAAACGATCGCACCGGAAATCTCTGTCATGGATTGCAGTGTGGCGGCGCGTGGATGCAGCTTGGTGGTCTGCAGCTTGGCGTGTACCGCTTCTACGACCACGATCGCGTCGTCCACCACAATACCAATGGCCAGTACCAGGGCGAACAGTGTCAGCAGGTTGATGGTAAATCCAAAGAGCTGCATGAAGAAGAACGTACCGATGATCGCTACCGGCACCGCAATGGCCGGAATGAGTGTCGAGCGGAAGTCTTGCAGGAATATAAATACAACAAGGAATACGAGGACGAACGCCTCGAGAAGAGTAGTTGTAACCTGTTTAATCGATTCGTCCAGGTATTCCTTGGTGCTATAGATCGTAAACACCTGTACGCCTTGCGGAAGGTCGGCTTTCGCTTTTTCCAGCAATTCGTTTACTTCGGTTTGAATGTCGTTGGCATTCGAGCCGGCCGTCTGGAAGATCGCCAGACCGATGCCCTGCTTACCGTTGACGGTAGTGTTTTGGTTATACGAGAACGAGCCCAGCTCAATGCGCGCTACGTCGCGCAGACGCAACACAGAGCCATCTTCATCGGCGCGCAGAATGATTTCACCATACTGCGAGTCTTTGTTGAATTTGCCCTGGTATTTGATTACATATTCAAATGACTCATGGCTGTTCTCACCCAACCGGCCGGGAGCGGCCTCGAGGTTTTGCTCGCGCACAGCGGCCAGCACTTCTTGTACGGACAGGCCGTATGCCGCCAGGCGGTCGGGCTTCAGCCAGATGCGCATGGAATAATCT
>NZ_JAHESE010000129.1 GCF_018598175.1 Dawidia cretensis | reverse complement strand
GGTTTATCCAATCTCCGACGACTGTACCGCCGGCGGAATATCGCGGCAACTCCGCATCCTGCGGCGAATCTACCGACGACCCCCACAGCGTAAAAGTACGGGGGTTGCCGTGGCTATAGGTGAATTCGCTGGTACGCTCATACAGGACAAAGCGGCTTAACTGGAAGGCACCGCCGATCCCAAACGTGCAGACAATCGGAAGCGGCCCGCCGGGCGCGGTGTGCCAGCCGCTCGAGTATCCATCTACTTTGTTGTCCCACAGATAGGGTAGATCCCAACCATAAGCGATCGCTCCATCGCTGGGCAACCGGTATACAAAAAACTTTTGCTTATCCAGCACCTGCTCGAACAGGGGTGTGAGCTCTTGCCGCAGTGTATCGGAGACGTTCCCGAATTCGTCGGTTATATAGATCCCGAACGAACGCGGTAT
>NZ_JAHESE010000128.1 GCF_018598175.1 Dawidia cretensis | reverse complement strand
CCGCCGCGAAGCACAGCCTGCCAACACCTTTGATATGCGTCAATCGGCCGCTGCACAGGCCGTTGCGCTCAAGTGTGTGCTGCGGAACCGCACGTTGCTGACCACAACACATTTTGAAGATGCCGGCGTACAGCCCGGCAAGACCTATGAGTATGCCATCGCTTCAGTTGACGCGTTTGGTGCGGAAAGCACCTTCTCCCCTTTTGCCCGCGTTGCAGCCACGGTGCTGGTACGCGTCGTATCGACGTGTACCGTACGCAAAGTGACCGCAGGTGTCGAGGTAACCTGGGAGCCATCGTTCACCACGGGTGCGGCGACCGTCACGATCTATCGAAAAAAGGCGGGCGAGGTCTCGTATCAAAAGACCGCGAGCGTGGCCCGACAGGCCACCTCCTATGTCGACAAGACCACCCAGAAAGGCACCTTATATA
>NZ_JAHESE010000127.1 GCF_018598175.1 Dawidia cretensis | reverse complement strand
CCCACCCCCCCCCGCCCACCGGCGCGTCCTCTACTTCTCGTGGGCTCGGAGAGGGGTCTAAGAGACCGGTACTGACCGCCAATTCCAGACTCGAGCTTAGTGAAGATTGGGACAGCGACCGCGAGGTGTGGCTCCACGGCGAGGCATATTTTGAGGGTCGGAAAAAAACGAATCCGGCAGACGCATCGCGCCGGTACAAATTTACAGTACACACCAGTTCCCTGGATGTCAACGTAGTCGGTACTGAGTTTACCGTGTCGCAACGGGAAAAAACAACCGTCGTGCTCAACGAAGGAAGGATCGAATTAGCCGTAGATGATCAATATATCGCGATGAAACCGGGTGATAAGGTGGAAGTTTCCGGAGGCAAGGAGCTTCGGCACGAAACCGTAAATCCTAAGGTTTATAGCGCCTGGAAAGATCATGTATGGAT
>NZ_JAHESE010000126.1 GCF_018598175.1 Dawidia cretensis | reverse complement strand
ATCCAGGTATGTGCTGCCCATCGCTTGCCGGAAGGCCATGTCGAACGACAATGTGCCGTAATCGCTCAGGAGGGCATGGGCACGTATATACGCCCAGGTAGCGTTGTCGTCGCGCAGATTTTTGATCAGCTTCAGCTGGGCCCATGCCGATTCGCCACAGACTTGCCGGAAGGCGCCGGCCGAGGTGGGACGGCTTACGGTTACCACCCGCGCAAGGCCTTTGCCGCTGTTGCGGCTGATGCGTACCGCGGTGATTTTTTCATACGGCGCATCGGGACCGAGCGCGCGGTCGGCAAAGTATAGATAGGCGCCGTCGCGGAAGGAATACCGCACCGGCAGCGTAGCCTCCTGGGCCGACGAGCCAACCACCACCAGCGACAATAAAAGCGATAAACAATAGATGCGTTTCATGAGCGTAAGCATTAGAAGTCAATGGAC
>NZ_JAHESE010000125.1 GCF_018598175.1 Dawidia cretensis | reverse complement strand
GATACAGTGCAGGCCCGCATGCTCCATCTTCTCGACCACCAGGTCGCTCAGCCCGCAGGGATCGCCGAGTACCAGCCACGTGCCTTGCAGCGCGGTGGCAGGGGGCGTGGGCGCCTGTAATTTTTCCCACTGCACGGTGTAAAACCATTGGCGCAGGGTTTCGCGCCGGCGCGTCTCGCGGCCGGTGTCGAGCACGACGCCTTCGAGGCCGCGCAGGTATAGAAACAACGTGCCGTCGCTGGTGCGTACAAAGATGTCGGCAGTGACGACGATGCGTCCCCGGGCTTCGTCGATTTCGGGGGTGTGCAGTACGGCCGTGCCTTCGAGTAGTTGATCGGGCGCCGGTGTGGGCGCCAGTACTTGCAGCAGCCCGACGCCTGTGAGGTAGCTCGCGGCGCCGCTAAAGCCTTGCCCCGGTTCGGCCAGCACGCGGTAGAAGAG
>NZ_JAHESE010000124.1 GCF_018598175.1 Dawidia cretensis | reverse complement strand
GGCTTATCCGCGTCGGTAAAAAGGTTCTGAAAATTACGGCGTCTGTGCTTCAATGTATCCTGTGCCGACAGCGAAACGCTGACACCAGACAACACCATCAGCAAAACCAAAAATTTACCGGTCTTCATGCAGGTTGAATAAACGCCGGAAAGGTAAGCGAAATCGCCGGTGTATAACGGAGCGATTTATCTCAAAATATTACATCATAATTTCTGCCGCAAAACGTCTACCGCACGGTTGCTTGCTTGCCACCACCCCCCAAAACGTTATCTTGTAACATGATCCTCGTCCCCTTGAGACTCTTTTGGGCCCTGTGCCTCGTAGCGGGCAGCACCCTGGCCATCGCCCAGGTACCCCGGCCGCAGCTTCCGGCGCGCAGCCCCGACCGCGTCATTCTAAACATCACCGCCACCCCCGAAACATCATTCGCCGTCAACTGGCGCACCGACAC
>NZ_JAHESE010000123.1 GCF_018598175.1 Dawidia cretensis | reverse complement strand
ATTTCATTGCGCTCAACTACCGCAAAAAACACGACAACGTTTACGCGTATTACCTGGAAGGGTTTGAAAAAGACTGGAACCACAGCGGTTCGCAGCACCGGGCATACTATACCAACCTCAGCCCTGGACGCTATACCTTACACCTCAAGGCCGGAGACGCCTTGGGACATTGGAGTACAGAGGCGGCGATCGTTCAGCTCGAAGTGCTTCCCGCGTACTACGAAACGGCTTGGTTTCGCACGTTGGTGTTCCTGGTGATCTGCGGTTTGCTGTATGGGTTGTACCGGTATAGGATCAATCAGCTGCTCCGCCTGCAACATGTGCGCAACCGCATCTCGGCCGACTTGCACGATGAGCTGGGCTCGTCGCTCAGTGGTATCAGCATCATGGGCGCACTCGCAAAAAAAGACCTGCCGGTGACTCATCCTTCGGCCTCGTTTGTCGAGCGTATGGTGGAAGA
>NZ_JAHESE010000122.1 GCF_018598175.1 Dawidia cretensis | reverse complement strand
AAAGCGGTGAGCTTGCCGCGGCACCCTGCCGTGCCGGTCTCGCGGTCAATACGCTGGTGATCGACAGCACGCGGCTGACAATCTCCCCGGGCGACGTGTATTATACCAGCCCCTCTGTGGGAGGAGACTTTCATGAATATAGCGTAAACCTTCCTTTACCGTACCGTATCCTTTATATTCGGTTGTCATCCGACCAGCCTGTAGAAACGGGTGCGTATACCATAACCGAAAGTACGGCTGCGGAATCTCCCGAGCCGGGCTATGCGTATTTATCGGTGCTGGATGAAAACGGAACGTTCTATTATTCGGGACAAAGTGAGGATAAAATTTACGTCACTGTCAACGACGGCGTACCCACGTTCGAATTGTGTGACGTGGATATGTTTCACTACGCAACCTACTCGTTTAACCTCAGTGGGCGGGTTGGCATAGCCCCCGTGACAGAAGTACCGTGCGGTGTCAATT
>NZ_JAHESE010000121.1 GCF_018598175.1 Dawidia cretensis | reverse complement strand
GGCTCGGAGATGTGTATACGATACAGGCCTTAGGTGGCGACGGGGCGGGATTTGTGCTCTTTGTGCACCTGCAGCAATATGGCGATACCGCAGAGTGCAACAAAGAACAAGTTAAATACGAGATGTTCCGTCCAGCCCAGCTTTTGCAATACCCCGCCGCACGAGCAGGGTACATAGTCGCTGAACCGGGTAATGGCAATGATATAAGCCGTAAAAATAACCATGAGGGTATACGAACCATAAAGACCGTACAGGCGCATGCGTGGTATGGATACCAGCACCGCCAGTACGATCTCTAACGCCGGAATGGACCAGGCCACGGTGCCGGCAAACGCCGCCAGCAGTGGAGATTGCGACAGTTGGACGGTAAACTTGTCGTACTCCAGCAGCTTACTGAGCGCTGCATAGGTAAAGAGAATGATCAACAGAAAAACCGCGAGGTCTATTAATTTGTAACGATTCATAGGCCTGGTG
>NZ_JAHESE010000120.1 GCF_018598175.1 Dawidia cretensis | reverse complement strand
CCTATGGCATGCGTTACCGAATCACCGACGACGGCCGGACAGTAACCCTGGAGGATGGCAGCTGCCGCTAGCCCGGTATACTTTTCTTTGTCTTTATACGCGGTTGCAGCCGCCGGTTCGCTGGTGTCGATAAGAATCTATCCAACCCGTGTTTCCTGATTTGGTCATCTGCACCTGGCGTGTAGCCGGGTGGTAAAACACGCTATTACCCCTATGCGCTTCTTTACTGTTGTTACAGCCCTCACCTGGTACGCCCTGATGACCGCCGCGGTCACACCCGTACACGGGCAGGCTGCACTTCAAACCCCCTATGCTACACTGACGGCGCGCAAGATGCCGCTGGCCCAGGCCTTCCGGCAGATCCAGCAGAAGACGGGCTTGCTGTTTGTGTACCAGCCCGGGTTGGTGGATGTATATAAGGAAGTACAGGTGCCCGAGGGGCGGTTTACGGTGGCGCAGGCGTTGGATAGTGTATT
>NZ_JAHESE010000011.1 GCF_018598175.1 Dawidia cretensis | reverse complement strand
ATAGCGCAGCTCGCTGCGGTGGGTTAAGGTAACGGCGGTGTTGGCGGCCAGGCTAAAGAACTGACGGCCCTGGTAAACGGCTTCACGCTCGACAGCCGGGCGTCGGGCGACCTGCTGCACTTCCGCGTGCGACTGCTGCACCAACCAGACCACCGCCGGGATCAGTACCACCAACACCGCTGCAACAGCCATCCACGATGACGGCAGCCCGAGGCGTATAGGCCGCGCGGTAACTCCTAAAATCGTTTCCAGCGAACGGCGCTTGATATGGGCAGACCGTTGGCGGTCTTCGTCGCGAATGGCCAGCCGACGCGGATTGTTTATGTAAAACAGTTGATGCTGGTATATCTGCTCCCCCAGGACTTTGCTCAGCTGGCCGTCTGCCAGCAAGCGCATAACCTGTTCACGCTCCCGGGCGGTTGCCGTGTTATTCAGAAACCGATCTACCAGGTCGTGAATCGCAGTGCTCATGCCGTTATGAATGCAAAGATGATTGCACGCGACCGACGACGCTTTCATGAAATACTTTATACGCCCTATACTCGGCGTTCAGAATTTCAAAAAGCTCGGCATTGTCCAGGTACTGCAACTGTCGTTCTTTTGGGTCCATGTGGGGGTCGTTTTCGCCCGTTCCGGTCAGGTTCCTGAACGGTTTCAGCGACGGGGGGAGTTGAAGATCTTCCAGCATAAAACAGAATTTACTTTGGCAAGCGTAGCATTACATGAATTTTCTTTCGAAATACCGCACAATAACAAATTTTTATATCACCTTTCGTTTACCTAAAAGAGCGGTAAAAATTGCGTTGGTATAAGAAGAAACCCCATCTTTTTTAGGTACTTCACACCCGTACTGTTATGCTGTTATCAAAAAGACTCCCGGTATACTATACACCTTAAAAATCCCGTTGAAAGTAATACCGGAGTAAACATTCGGGTACACGAAAGTTTATACCTTGCTACACGTCTTTTATACCGTTCCATGTCTGTATCTGCTGTCGCCAACGCCTCCTCTGCCCGGTTTATCGTATGGGCTACGCTTACGCTAGCGGTTTTCCTATTGTTTGTCCACGAAAAGGTGTCAGGCCAGGAGAAACGTAAGATTTCACACCCGCGCACCCTTGCCGTGCCTTTGTCGCCGAAAGCCGTGACGCAACGTGCAATCGCCGAGATCAACCGCATTCGCAATGTGATGATTATAACCCAGGAGAAGGCGGGTATACCCTATATGCGCAACGTATTCCGAGAACCGTGGATCGCGCAAACATTCATGTCTGTGAACCGCGCCGATACCATCCAGGGCGCCAGCTTCCAGCTATATATCCTGGAAGATACTTTTCGCTTACGAATAGCATACGACGGAAACCACCTGGTTGAGATCGACGACGACGAGCCCGAAAGGGTACATATAACGGACCTGCGAAAATATCCGGATGAAGCTCGCGGGATCATGGGCTCCCTGCACCTGTCCATCCGAAACATCATGGAGCAGGCACTAAAACGAAACGCGACGCTCAACACCACCGAAGAGAACGACTCGCTAAAACTGGAAGTATTGTTTCCCGACCTTTATATAGAATTGGAGGCCACACGTGTCGTGATTGCGAAGGACACTGTCGGCTTCGTTTCACGTTATGTTATATACCTGGACAAGCATACGTTTCTTCCCATCAAGCTCCTGCGTGACATGCCACACCAAACTACGATGGAGACTATTCTGTTCCAGCGTATCAATTTTACAGACACGCTAACAATCGACGCATTAAAAACACCGGCCGGCAGTGTTACGACAACCTTCGCCGCAACCGATAGTTTGCCGGCCGCCAAACGACGAACCGGTATAAACGACCTGACCGGGAAGTCTGTTCATGAATGGAAACTGGCACAGGTCGGTGGCGATACATTATCCTTCATGGCATTGAAAGGTAAAAAGAGTGTGATCGTTTTTAACTCCCTCGGCTGGAAACCCTGCATGCAAGTGCTCCCATTTCTGGCCCGACTGGCCGCCACTCCGGGTGTAACGGTAGTGAGTATCGAACCCTTTATTACCAATCAGGATGCCCTAAAAAAACACCGGGAGACACACGTGATCGGGTACCCCATCGTAATGACCAATCGTATGTTGAAGAAAACATATCCTGGCGTGCAGGTGCCGACCTTCCTCCTGACGGACTCCGGAGGCATTATTCGCGAAGTGATTGTGGGCTACGCCGGTCTGGCTACCGAAGCCGCTGTGCAACAAGCACTGCAGCGGCTGCATTGATTTGATCAAACAACCAGGTTGTCGCACCGAACTTCCGTCCGATACGACTATTTTCCCGCCTTTTATGACTATTTTAGGTCTATTGAATGGGGCACCTTTGGTGAAACATTTAATTCCTACAGCATGAAAACGCTTTTTGCGCCGTACAACAAGCACGGCCTTTCGTTAAAAAACCATATGGTAATGGCCCCCATGACCCGCAGCCGCGCCCTCGGCAATATTCCCAACGACCTCATGGCTACCTATTACGGGCAGCGGGCCGGGGCGGGTCTGATCATTACCGAAGGCACCGCGCCCGCGCCGGAAGGCCTGGGCTATCCCCGCATTCCGGGCATCTTCTCGCCCGCACAAACGGAAGCCTGGAAAAAAGTAGCTACCGCGATCCATGCCAACGGCAGCAAGGTCTTTATGCAGCTGATGCACACGGGGCGCGTCGGCCACCCGGCCAACCTGCCCGCGGAGGTTGTGATGCGCGGCGTGTCGGCCCAGAAAGCGGCCGGACAGATCTGGACTGACACAGAAGGTATGCAGGATTATGGTGATCCCGTACCGTTTACTACGGCTGAAGTAAAGGAACTGGTGCAGCAGCATATCGCGGCTGCTAAAAACGCCGTGGCCGCCGGCTTCGACGGTGTGGAGCTGCACGGTGCCAACGGATACCTTATTGAACAGTTCTTACACCCCGTTGTAAACGATCGCACCGATGCGTATGGCGGATCGGTTGAAAAACGCGCGGCGTTTGTCCTGGAAGTGGTGAAGGGAATTGCCGACGCGATTGGTAAAGAGAAGGTCAGCCTCCGGATTTCGCCATACAATACCTATAACGACCTGAGTCTATACGATGCTGCCGAGGTACAACGTACGTATGAATACCTCGCCCGGAAGCTGAACGATATCGGCATTGCCTATATTCACATCAGCACAAACCCGGCCACGACACCGCAGACACTGCAAGCGATCCGCAACGCTTTCCAACATACCATCATTCTTTGTAACGAGCTCACAGCAGAATCGGCAGAAGCAGCGTTGCACGCAGGCATAGCAGACCTCGTGGCATTCGGACGGCCGTTCCTGGCGAACCCCGACTTCGAGAAACGCATCGCCGCCGGTGCACCCCTGAACGAAGCCGATTTCAGTACAGCCTTTACGCCGGGTGAAAAGGGCTACTTAGACTATCCCTTGCTGCAACCCATTGCCCAGGTATCCTGAACCTTAATCCCGAATCACGATGGCGCTCGAGTTTGAATTTACTGTTGGCCAGGAGTTTCACTTCACGAATCTCTTTGCACAGCGCTTTGGCGCCACCGTGTCGGGTGACCAGTTGAACTTTCCGGAGTCGCTCGGGCAGGGGTATATCCGCGAAGTATACCTTGACCACGGTGTTGCCTTGTGCATGCACCGCCATACGCTCGTACAGCCCCTCACCTTGCGACGCCTGGAGGCGCCCGGGTCCGCCGATTTCCTGAGCATTAAATTCAGCGGGCATCGCGCGCATCCGCGCGACAGCAATGCTTATTCGGTTGAGCTTACAACGTGCAATCTCTTCTCGACGATCACCCTCCCGGCCGCCATGCTCACCGACATTGTGGTCATCAACATTCCACGACAGCATTTATTGGCGCTCTTAAAAATCACCGGCGGCTGTGAGCAACAGCATGCGACGGAGGAAGCGCATCGCTGTTTGCGACAGATCCTGGCAGAAAGCCCTTCCTTTGTCCTGCACGAAGCGATGACGCCTGAGCTTGAGCGTGTACTCGGGCAGTTGGCCGAGATCGATGAGCACACGCCGCTCGCCTCCCTGCTATACCAGACGCGTACGCTGGAGATGATTTACCTGTTGTTTGCCCGCATCCTTCGCCGCCCGACAACTACGTCGCTGCCAGTGCATCAACAGGATGCCGAAAAGATCTACGCGGTGCGCAGTGCGTTGTTAGCCGACCTGCGCGAACCGCCGCGCCTGGCGCAGCTCGCCGAAGATGCGGGCATGAGCCTCACGAAAATGAAGCAGCTCTTCCGCCAGGTATTTGGCGACAGCATTTACAATTATTACCAGGCAGTCCGCATGGAAGAAGCCGCACGCCTGCTCTCGCATCTCTCCGTGTCGGAAGCAGGATACGAGGTAGGCTTCACTAACCTGAGCCACTTTACGCGTTTGTTTGAGCGACACCATCGCCTGAAGCCAAAGCGCTACCAGGAATCGCTGCGCAGCGCGCTGCCGGCATAAGTGCGACGCATCACTTCCGCAAAGGTGTGGACAATAATGCCCCAAACGTCCCTCCTGCCGGCGGATTTGCTGCGCCCGCTTTTTGCTGCAATAGTGAAAAAAGATCTCACTATGGCACTGCTCGGAATCCCCTCGCTGTCTTTGTTTTCCACCCGCAACCGCCTGCTGCTGGCCGGTGCTGCCGGCGTCGTGGGCCTGATGGCCTATGCCCGTTGGCGGCAGGAGCAAAATCGTTTTTCACTCGCCGGCAAGGTCGTGCTGATCACCGGCGGCTCGCGTGGTCTGGGCCTGGTGTTGGCCCGCATGCTGGCTGCGAAGGGCGCACGCCTGGCAATCTGCGCCCGTACAGCCGAAGCGTTGGACGAAGCCCGGCAAGAATTGGAAATGCTCGGCGCCCCCGTGCTCACGCTGTCCGTGGACCTGACGGATACCCAACAAGTAGACACGATGCTCCGACAGATCGTAGACCACTACGGACGGTTGGATGTACTCATCAACAATGCCGGCACCATCCAGGTAGGACCGCAGGAAGCGCTGGACATCGAAGATTATGAGAAGGCCATGAAGACCAACTTCTGGGCTGCGTTATATACCATGCTCGGCACCATTCCCTATTTCCAGGCGCAAGGGGGCGGACGTATTGTCAACATCACCTCGATTGGCGGCAAAGTAGCCGTGCCGCATCTCCTGCCCTATACGGCCAGCAAGTTTGCGTTGGTAGGGTTATCCGAAGGCATGCACACGGAGCTGAGAAAACACAATATACAGGTAACGACCGTTGTACCCGGGCTTATGCGCACCGGCAGTACGGGCCACATCACCGTGAAAGGTGACCATGCCGCCGAGTACCGGTGGTTTAAAGTCTCCGCGTCGTCGGCACTGCTTTCCGTGAAGGCCGAGACCGCGGCGGCCAACATCATCGATGCCCTGGAGTATGGAAGGCCCGAAGCGATTGTGTCGATGAGCACACGCATGGCGACGGTGTTAAAAGCCGTAGCCCCCGGCTTGATGACCGGTCTGCTCAACATTGCCGAGCGATTCCTGCCCGACAACGTGCCGGGTGGCGAGGTGGCCAGGCAAGGGTCGGAAAGCGAGTCCCTGCTTTCGCGCATCCTGGGAAAAAGAAGTGAGACGGCGGCGCTGCAGAACAATGAATAATTTTTCCAATCTTGCCGCATCGCCCCGAGAGAATCAGGACGACTGACAGATGCCGCGCCTTGAACTCCCTTTCTTAAAAGCTTTTCAGAGCTACAATTACCGGCTCTATTTTGCAGGACAGTCCGTGTCACTCGTCGGCACCTGGATGCAACGTACTGCCGTGTATTGGCTCGTCTACGAGAAGACGCAGTCGTCGTTTATGCTCGGTACAGCGGTTTTTGCTGCGCAGTTCCCCTCATTTTTGTTCTCCATCGTTGGTGGCGTAGTCTCCGACCGATATAATCGGTACCGCGTGATGCTGCTCACGCAGGTGGCGTCGCTCATTCAGGCGGTATTGCTGACGACACTGGTATTGCTTGGGTTGGATTCCGTCTGGAACATCCTTTCACTGAGTGTTGTGCTTGGCATTATCAATGCCTTTGACGTGCCTGCGCGGCAGGCCATGGTCTACGACATGGTGAACAACAAAGAGCATCTGCCCAATGCCATTGCCCTGAACTCTTCCATGGTCAACACGGCACGTCTGATCGGCCCCGCCATGGCGGGCATTGTACTGGAAGAATTTGGCGCCAATATTTGCTTTTCCATCAATGCCGCCAGCTTTATTGCCGTGCTAATGTCATTGTTTTGTATGCGCCTCCCCCGGTATATACCGAAGCCCCGAACCAACGATGCGATGACCGACTTGCGCGAAGGATTTCAGTACCTGCGCAAGACACCCAGCATCAGTACGGTCATGCTGATGCTTGCCTGTATCAGTCTATTGTCGCTGCCGTACATCACCCTACTACCGGTCTATGCGCAGGAAATCTTCCAGGGACGAGCATCAACTTTTGGATACCTGAATAGTTTTGTGGGACTCGGTGCCGTCAGCGGCGCGATCTTCCTCGCCTCACTCAAAGCCGGCAGCAACCTGAAGAAAGTATTATTCTTCAATACGCTCGTTTTCGGCGTAGGGCTTATCTGCTTTTCGCACCTGACGAATTTCCCCGTAGCGTTAGTGTTTATCGCCATTACCGGCTTCGGTATGATGTCGCAAACCACGTTGAGTAACACACTGATTCAGACAGCTGTTACCCCGGCAATGCGTGGCCGGGTATTAAGCTATTATGCCATGGCGTTCTTTGGAATGCAGCCCATCGGCAGTTTGTTGATCGGTGCCGTGTCCCATTACGTCGGGGCACCCAATACATTGTTATTACAGGGAGTCGCCACGCTCCTGATTGCGTTTATCTTCTTTCCCTTTCTGCGACGTGATGTGCTGCGCCGTCGCCACCGGATGAAGATGGAGCAATTGGAAGAACGGTCTATCGAGACGACCTAGTTCCTGAACTTGCACTTCTTGCGCAGATACTTGTCCCGATTGTATAGTTTCTTCTGAGGGTTCTTATTTACTTCCCACGGAATATAATACTGCAGCGATACGTTCAGGAGGAAGTAGCCATCATTTGTATCGGGATTGCCACGCCTGCCGATGGTGGTGGGCGGCGCGTATTCGGCGCGACGGTCGGACAATGCGCGGGCCAGGTCACTCTTCAGCGAGGCCGGGTCGGGATAACGAAGAGCGCTCACATCGTCCATATAGTCGGTAAAGGTGAAACGGTAACCGCCTTCGATCAACAGGTTGTAAAAGGGATTAAGCTTAATGCGAGCGCCCAGACCAACCGGTATGACAGGTGTCACGCGGCTGTAGCGTACTCCTTCGGTTTCGATAGGCTGAAGTGTGTAGCGCTTGCCCAGGTATTCAGTGGTGGGATTAAAACGCATAACGCCCACACCGGCAAACGCATGTAGGTTTATGCCAGGACGATCTTCGAAACGAAAACCTTGCGGCACCAGGTTGATTATACCAATGGCAGAAAACTCGAAGTTGCTGGAAGCAAACGACAGGTTGCGTACGCGCCGCCCATCCTCCTCATTTCCCGGCGCGTCGGCATCGTCGCCTGAGGTGCGAAACCAGGCGAACTGTCCGCGGGCACTGAAGCGCTTGGTAAAATAATACTCGGCACCCAGGATAACACTGGGGTTAAGCTTGCCAAGGTCGCCCGAGCCGGTGATTTCTCCAAAATAAGTAGATGTGCCAACGCCCAGGTTTACCATCAGGTCGCGATTCCAGCGCACAGAACGGAAGTCCTGCGCCTGGCCGAGGAACGGCATGAACAGGATTAACGTAACGACGGAAACTATATTTCTTTTCATGTAAGATTTGAAGGTCCAAAAATAAAATACTTTAACCAACCGACAGGCAATGGATACATTTAAAAATACGGACCAACACGCTGCCAAGTTACGCAATGCGGCGCGTGTTTAGTGCTCTCACCCACTCTTCGTGCGCACATACCGGGCAATGATGCCTGCCAGGGGCCAACATCTCGGTATGTCCGCAGAAAGCGCAAGCATATATGGCCGGGTGTTGAACCTCGGGACTTTTTCGGCAAAACTCATCGGGCAACAATGGCAGCCCGGGACGCACTTCTTCATCCGGGTAAAATAGTACGCTAAAATCTCCGTTTGTCTCCAGAATAGCGCACTTCACCTGGCCCAGGTGCTCTACTTGCCGCACGCGCAGCTCGGCAAAAAATTCATCCTGTGAAAGCGACTCTTTCTTAAAATCATCGAAGGCGAATTTTCCTTCGCGTATGAGATAGATCGCTTTTCCTTCTATCAGGTTTTCAAACCAGATACTTTTGGCCATTAACCAGGTCACCAGGCGATAAACACCAATGATCGCGACAAAGACCATGATGGCATGCATCATGCCGACGTCTTCATAGAACATGGGGTCGCCCGCGGCCGACCCCAACGATATAATAATGACGACTTCAAAGATCGATAGTTGGCGCACACCCCGCTTGCCCACCAGTCGCAAGGCAATGAGCAGGACGACGAACATTACGACAGAACGGAATAACACTTCCAGCAGAAATACTGCCGGCAGGTCGTTCCATAATACCCGGCTCCACTCAAAAATCTCTTTCATACTAACGATATAAATAGATTAGAATATGATGCCACCATTATTTTTTGGAGCCGGCGGGAGGTTTTCGTCGCCCCATTGCTCTTTGACGTTTGTCTCGATGGTGCGGCAGAGGCTTGTCAGCGGTACATCTTCCAAACGGTTCTCAAAAGGATCTTCGCTACGCTCTCCGATCAGGTCGAGGGAATGAAAGATGAACGAGATCAACACGGAGATCGGGATCATGATCATGCCCATCTCGTCCACAAACGCGAAGGGCAACATGGTAGCATGCAGCACCACAAACACGCGGGAGAAGAAACTATAGTGCCGGGGCAAGGGTGTATTTTTGATGCGCTCGCAACCACCCTGCACGTTATTAAATTCCACCAATGTCTCTTCGAGCTTTACCAGGCGATAATCTGACAACCAGCCCTGCGAAAAGGCATAGCGTAGATCTTCCGCCTGTAGCTCGAGCAGAAAGTTGGGTGGATTGTTTTTCTTGCTGAAGATGATATACTCCGACGGTTGCAGGAAGGGTTCCGCATCGTGGTACTCATTTTCTACCTGAAACAGCTCCTCCTGTCCTGTTTCGTTGTATTTATACTTCCGACGCAGAAAGACACGCAGGGCATTGACATAGGCAATGTGCCGGTGCAAGAGCTTTTCTTTGAAGGCTATGATCTCCTCGGGGCTGGTGGCATCGGGATCGTTGAGAAAGGTTATGACCTGACGTGTCCAGGCGCGACTGTAGTTTACCAACGTGCCCCATAAGCGCCGTGCTTCCCACCAACGGTCGTAGGCACTGTTGTTCTTAAAACCCAGGAAGATCGCCAGGGCTGTGCCGAAGGCGGTGATGGCATAAAAAGGTATGGCGAGATTAATACCCTGGTGGTGTATCCAATACACCATTATCGCCAATACGAGATAATACAATAACCCTTTCCACGTGTAAAATAAGATAAGGCTCCACTTCAGGTTTCTTCGTAAAATCATAGGAGGTTTTCAGATGAGTATTAAAAAAGCTTAAATTTTTGCACCATGCTGTGTTTGCGGTTGAGAGATATCGTTGTCGTCATTGGCACCATTTTTTGACACTCTTTTCTCAGAGTTTGTGGAATATTCCTCCCAACGGCTGGGGCACCAAAAAATGTGTGTTTTCTTTTCCCCATTTCCCCGTTATTCATCGGACTGATAGTTCTAAAACCTGACAATTCACGGGGGTACGGGGTTTTAGCGGGGTATTGTCGTCGCAAACTCAAACTTCATTGCATTGAAACTAAAACCGGAATTAAAAATCCTAGTGCTGGATGATGACGTGGAAGACGTTGAGCTAATCGCCTGGGAATTGCAAAAAGGCGGCGTGAATTTCCAACTCAGACATGTCAGCACCAAAGAGTCCTTTGTCACCGCATTAAAAGAGTATAATGCCGACGTGATCTTATCGGATCACTACTTACCGCAATTCGATTCATCGGAAGCCCTGCAACTATGTTATGCCAACAAAGTAGACATTCCCTTTATATTAGTGTCGGGAGCGGTATCTGAAAACTTTGCCAACGATACGATCAAAGAAGGAGTCGATGACTATATCCTCAAAACAAGCTTAACACGTTTGCCCGCGGCCATAAACAAAGCATTAAAACAACATGCTTTGCACCGGGCCAAGCTCAATGCGGATGCAGAGTTGAAGTTTAAAAACAATCAGCTGTTGCGTACCATTGAAGAGCTGAGCAAGATCAACAAAGAGCTTGACACTTTTGTCTATAGTGTTTCGCACAATCTGCGGGCGCCGTTGATGTCCGTGCTGGGCATTCTCAATCTCGTGAAGCTGGAAGACCAGCACAACAACAACGGCTCGCTGTCTACTTATCATGCGATGATTGAAGAAAGCATTCTGAAGCTGGACGAGACGCTGAAAGATATTCTGGATTATTCCCGCAACGCGCGAAAAGACATTCGTATCGAGCGTGTGGATCTGAACCGCATCATCAACGATAACCTGGAGCGCATGCGGTTTATGGCCGGTTCGGAAAACATAACCCAGACCGTTACGATTCAAGAACCGGTACCTTTTTACTCAGACCAGTATCGATTGTCGGTAGTTTTTAATAACCTGATCTCTAACGCTATTAAGTATAGCGACTTACAGAAGAAAAACTCGTTTATCGAAATTCAGGCTACGGTTTCGAAGACTTCGGCACACGTCGAGATCAAGGACAATGGCATCGGTATCAATTCCGACTATATTGCGAAGGTGACGGAGATGTTTTTCCGCGCCACCGACGAGAACGAAGGGTCGGGCCTGGGTCTATATATTGTAAAAGAGGCCGTGGAGAAACTTCATGGCACCATGACGATCGAATCGGAACTCGGTATAGGTACCCGGTTTGTACTGGATTTGCCCAATTTTATACCGGCAACTATAGCAGATCACATAGAAGATAAGGTGGCCGTTAAAGGTCAGCAACACACTTCCTAATCTGAGAACAAAACCCCGAAAATAGTCTATTACAAACGTTTGCATAAGGTTATAAATTGACATTTTTTTGCTGTTCAATTAATAACCCAAAGCATGCAGACGTCATATCAATTTACCATCGGTCTCAACGAGGTGGGTATGGAACACCTTGACCTTGTCGGAGGAAAGAACGCCTCCCTGGGCGAAATGATCCGCAACCTGACGCCACGAGGTATTGCCGTTCCAGACGGCTTTGCCATTACGGTCACCGCATACCGGGCGTATCTCCAACATAATAACCTGGACGCGAAGATCCACGAGATCATCTCTTCTATTGACATGAGTAACCTGATCTCCCTGCGCAAGGGCGGTACACAGTTGCGTCAGTTGATCCGCAACGGCCGCTTCCCGCAGGCGATGGAAGATGAAATCAAAATACGGTATGCAGCATTGTCGCGCCAATACGATCAGGATGCTACCGATGTTGCTGTACGCTCGAGCGCCACAGCGGAAGACCTGCCCGATACATCCTTTGCCGGCCAACAGGAAACCTATCTCAACGTGCGTGGGCCGGAGGGGTTGTTGGAATCTGTCCGCAACTGCTTTGCTTCGTTGTTTACCGACCGGGCGATCTCCTACCGTGTTGACTTTAACTTTGATGCCTTTGATATCGGGCTGTCTGTCTGCGTACAAAAGATGGTACGCGCTGACCTGGCTTCATCCGGCGTTGCCTTCTCGCTGGATACCGAATCGGGCTTCCGCGATGTGGTAGTCATCAACGGATCGTATGGTTTAGGTGAGCTACTGGTGCAGGGCGCCGTGTCGCCCGATGAATATATAGTCTTTAAGCCGGCGTTGGAAAAAGACTTCGAGCCCATCATTGAAAAGAAGCTCGGCCGCAAGGATCAGAAGATGGTATATGGCGACGACCCCGGTCAGCTCACGAAGGTATTAAACGTTCAGCGTGAGGCACGCGATCGTTTCTGTCTGAACGACCGGCAGGTGTTGCGCCTGGCGGAATGGGTCTGCATTATTGAAAAATATTACTCAGAAAAGCGCGGCTCGTGGTGCCCGATGGATGTGGAATGGGCTGTAGACGGCCTTACCAATCGCCTTTTCATCGTACAGGCTCGCCCGGAGACGATCCACTCCCAACGGGAGCGCGATAATTTTATAGAATACACGATCACAAAGCCCGCTCCTGCCGAACGCATCGTGCGCGGGATTGCCGTAGGCGACAAGATCGCTTCGGGCAAGGTGGTCATTATGTATTCGCTTGACGGCCGCGATGGCTCACGCGACGGCATTGAATTCCAGGCAGGCGATGTTCTCGTAACAGACATGACCGACCCGGACTGGGAGCCGATCATGAAGAAGGCCGCCGCCATTGTCACCAACCGGGGCAGCCGTACGTGTCACGCCGCCATTGTGGCTCGCGAGCTGGGCGTACCGGCGATCGTGGGCAGCCTGGACGCAACCTCTATCCTACGCGACGGCATGACGGTAACGGTGTCATGCTGTGAAGGCGATGTGGGGTATGTTTACCGCGGCGAGCTCCCGTTTGAGAAAACAGAAACCAGCTTAAAGGATCTTCCCACGGTGTCGACGCCCATCATGCTGAACGTTGCTTCGCCGGAGCTGGCGTTCAAGTTCTCGGGTATACCCAATGCCGGCGTGGGCCTGGCGCGGGAAGAGTTTATCATCAACAACTATATACAAGTACACCCGCTGGCATTGTTGCAACACCGTGAGTTGAACGACGCCGGTTTGACGGAGCGCATCAAAGAGCTGACGCGCGGATACGAAAGCGAGGAAGCATTCTTCGTGCACAAGCTATCGTACGGTGTTGCCAAGATCGCTGCCGCGTTTCACCCGAACCGCGTCATTGTACGGTTCTCGGATTTTAAGAGCAACGAGTATGAAAACCTGCTGGGTGGTAAATACTTTGAGCCGAAAGAAGAAAACCCGATGCTCGGTTGGCGCGGGGCTTCACGCTACTATTCCGAAGAATACCAACGCGCCTTTGGGTTAGAATGCAAAGCCATTAAGCGCGTGCGCGAGCAGATGGGCTTGCAGAACGTGGTAGTGATGATTCCCTTCTGCCGCACCGTGGGTGAACTGTTGAAAGTTTATACGGTGATGGAGAACTATGGTTTGAAACGTGGCGAGGATGGTTTGGAAGTATATCTGATGGCCGAGATTCCTTCGAACATTCTAATGGCCGATGAGTTTTCACAGCATATCGATGGATTCTCGATCGGCTCGAATGACCTGACTCAGCTTACGTTGGGACTGGACCGCGATTCGGCGTTGGTGGCTGAGCTCTACGACGAACGCAACGATGCCGTGAAGCGTATGATCTCGATGCTGATCAAGACGGCAAAGAAACACGGTGTGAAGGTCGGTATTTGTGGACAAGGGCCTTCTGACTTCCCGGACTTTGCGGAGTTCCTGGTAAAGGAGGGTATTGATAGTATCTCGGTGACGCCCGATTCGGTGTTGAAGACGATGCGGGTGTTGGGTAAGAATTCGAAGAAAGAAGTACCGGAAACCGTGTAGTTTAGTTACTGATTGGTTAGCATGAAGCCACTTCACGTTGAAGTGGCTTCTTTTTTTTGGCTGGCGTAAAAAAAGCCGGCGTATCAAGCCGGCCCAATCAATTAACCCATATCAAAAGTATAGACTCCTCTACCGCGAACTGTCCTGCACTATGCCGCCTATTTTAGGGCGCAGGATCAAAATACTCCAGCGACACAAGCTTCACCGGACCGAGCAATCCCGAGGGACGCGGCTGCCACTGGGCTGCGCTGAATATACCGTCTACGCGGTTCTCTGCTTTACGCGCGGCGATGTTGACATTGTAGAACTTCTTCCAGAATACACCCTGTTTGTCGAGATTGGCAATGCGATTGGCCATGAGGTTGGACACTGTCACGGTCAACTCGTTCTGATCCTTCAACAGGGCTATATTGATATTTACGCGGTATACCGGTCCCAGCAGGGTGTCGAGCACCTGGCCGTTTAAGGTAACAACCGCACTCTCCTTTACCGCGCCCAGGTCGAGACACCAGGCAACGGCTGAATCGGTAGGACGAGGAAAAGATATAGTATACGTGGCTGTTCCCGAAAATGCTTGCAGGGAAGGCGCGTCAAGACCGGTCCATGAACACAAGGTATCCATCGTCATGGGGGACGGTAATTCCGGACCTCCCTTTGTAAATGTTAGCTTCCAGGGACCCCGCAACGGTACGGTATCTGCCGTGGGACGATAATACAGAAATCCAACCGGCGCGATCGGGCCATCATGAAATTGTATCAGGATACTCTGCCCGGGCTGTAGGTCCAGGTATACCTCCTGGTTTCCCTGGGGGGACACACGACTTGCACCGCGGCCTATCATACCGCCCATGGGGTCATAGGCGATGACATTGACATCGTTGCTGGCGCTTGCCGACAACGAAACCCATCCGGTGTAGGCACGATCACCGGGGTTGTTAATAAAGTAGACGTAATCATCGTCACCGTCCCGCTTGCGGATATACCGCAGGCCATTATCGACCAGCGACTCGCGCCGAATAGCGACAACCTTCAGCAACGCTTCGAGATCATTGCCTTCCAGTATCATACCACTGCCCCATTTTCGTTCCTGTATACCGCGGGAGCGGGTCGAAGCCGGGATTTGCATCCACGCGCGAAAGTCCTTTTCCTGCCCGGGCGTCACGTTGTTGCCCGCCAGGGCCTCCGGCAACCCACCATAGGCCAACACGGTAGCTCCGCCATGGACCAATGTCATGATGTGATCGAGTGTCTTCCAGGGTATATAGCGGCTATGCGGAAGTACGATAACCTGATAGTCGCTACCACCGGAAGTTCGGATGCCGGGCTTGCCGATTGAGCAGTCTTGCAGCTGGCGATCCGATATATAGTCGAACGCGTAGCCCCGGTCGTATAGGGTTGCCGCGGCCGCGGCAAAGGTGGTGCTGTCAAATTGTTTGCCGATGCCGTCGAAGTGTTCGATCATTTCTTTACCCGGTGTGGAAAACCGGTCGTAAAT
Source organism: Dawidia cretensis (assembly GCF_018598175.1). Classification (GTDB taxonomy): domain Bacteria; phylum Bacteroidota; class Bacteroidia; order Cytophagales; family Cyclobacteriaceae; genus Ohtaekwangia; species Ohtaekwangia cretensis. Next base: position 160,180 of record NZ_JAHESE010000011.1, on the reverse strand, counting down.
CGGCAGGTATAGCAACACATCCTGATCGGGCCGGGTGCGTTGCAGCCAGGATTGGCAACGGGCTATGTAGGAGTTCAGCGCCCCCGCGTGGTCCCACTGCGGGTTGCGTGGGTTCATGTGCCCGGCGGCGTAAAACAAACGCCCCGGCCAGGGCTCGCCGGGTGGCGAATAACAGGTGCCGTGATAAAATACATGGTTGACGCCGTTGACAAAAAACCGGTCGATGGCACCCTTGATGTCGTGCAGGTTGGATTCAAAATGCTCGTTGAGCCACGTCGCTGCCTCTGCCGAAACCAGCTTCTTACCCGACACGTGGGCCGACGACGAGGCCATCTTGATCCGGAGCGGTTCGATACCTTCGATCTCAGGAATATCGATGGCGGCATATAGGTCGAGGATGTTCGCAGGCGATCCGTGTGCCTGGTTGCGGATAATCTTTTTATAGCCGTGCGCCCATTCGCGCCACGGCGTGGTAAAGTTTTGTAAGATCAGGTCGGAGATTGTCTCGCGGTAGTCGCAGAGCACACGGGCATTTTTTTCGGCCGTGTCGTTGCCAAACAACGCCGGCAGGTAATTTCGCAGATCATAACCCCGACGTTTTTCAAACGCTGTAAACAACGTGGGTGTCCAATCGGCCGCGCCACGGGCATCGTCTACTTCGTACGAATCGTTGAAGAAAGCACGCAGCGTTTTCAGGTCTTTGCCGGCAAAGGCACTGTCGAAGTTTTGCAGGTAGTGCTGCAAGGCTTCCACCGAGAAGTGGTCGATGACATTGCCTTCTCCCCCGGGTCCGGCGCGCTCCACCATCTTCCCATGCCAACCTTGAAATATAGCGTATAGTGTCCAGGTGCCGGGTGGGGCAGTCCACGTCAGGCTGCCATCTGCCTGGACCTGGTCGGTGAGATTCCTGACCTCGTTGTTGGGTCCGTAGGCCATCAACGTTTGTAATGCCAGGGGCCTTTCGAACTGGACCTGGTCGATGGCCAGAGCTTGCAGATTCTTATTGACCGCGATGGGCCGTCGCAGGGTGCGGATGTCGAGTGGCGGACGGGTAAAACCAACCATGAGTGCCTGGCCCCGCGCAGTGGTGGTGGTCGAATCATGAAATGAATGGCCGATCGCCCGGAGATACGGAGGTTGTACAAACGTGACCTTTTCGGCTAGCCGTTGTCCGCCCATGACCGTATATACCTGGTGGTACATATTCTTGCAGGCATCGGCGTCGCCAATCCAGGGACCGCCGAAGGGCCAGCCCGTGCCCGTAGCCATGTCGATGCCCAGGCCGAGCCGCTCGGCCTCTTGTAAGGTAAACAACAACATCTCCATCCACTGCGGCGACAAGAAGTCAATAAAGGTTGAGTCTTCGCCGTACACGCCATAGATCGGGGTGATCTCCAGTCCGCCGATGCCGGCATGTTGGTAGGCTTCCAACTCGGCCGTAATGCCGGCGCGGGTTACAGCGCTGCCGTGCCACCACCAACGGCTCCAGGGCTTAGCTTGCCGGTCGCCGGTCGACCACACGGGATTATACGCCGGCTTCCAACATCCGGCCAGCAAGAACATTACAAGCACCCCGGCCAGAATGCTTTCTACTATAATAGAGCCAACACGTTTATTCATCATCATGGGTCAGTACGGTATTAGGCCAGGTAAAAAACCTCGGGCAGTGGTTTACTTACCGGCGAATGATCCGGATTGGTTTCCATGATGTCGGCCATGTAGGTCCACCAGCGACGAATAGCTTCCTGGTTGCCTAAGGCTTGTGAGTCGGCAGCACCGTCGACCTTCTGCACGGCAAACAATGTGTCGGTATCTCCATCAAAAAATATAGCGTAGTCGTGAACGCCCGCTTCCTGTAACAGGGCTTTTACTTCGGGCCACAGAGCGTCGTGGCGGCGGGTATATTCCTCGCGGCAGCCAGGTTTAAGCTTCATTTTAAAAGCAATGCGCTTCATCGGTATTCGGGGGTAACAGTAAACGTTCATTAAGCTAGGCACTACAGACACGGGGATGTATCCTGTACCATCCCGGTAACGGACTACGACAGCTGCAACAGAAAGACAGTCATGCTTTTAGGACCATGCGCGCCCAACACCAGCGACTGCTCGATGTCGGCGGTCTTGGAAGGACCGGCGATGAACGTTCCCAATTCATACTGTTCCGAGCCGATGCGGGCATAGGCCTCTTGCATGGTCGGCACCAGATCTTCCACCCGCAGTACCAGGGCAATATGTTGCGCAATAAACGGCAACGCCCGGTCGGGCATGCGGCTGTCGGTCAACCAGGCTGCACCATTTTCGGCAACGCCGAAGTACGGCTCCAATACAATCAGGTCTACATCTTCAAAGCTGTGCGGGTCAGCCGGTGTCACCGCAGCAGGAAGGTCGAGTGCCGGTACCGCGGAAATGATGCGCTGTGCCGATGTGAAGGTGCCGCGGATATAGTCCATAATCTCGTGCCAGGAGAACACCCGCACGACGTTGCCACCAATGCCGGTCAGTGTTGTCTCAAAACGTGTTGTGAGCTCTTCGACGGTAGCGGTATGCTGCGTCGGCAGCGCCGGCGACGTGGATGTCGACCTCATCCCGGCCTTTAATACTTGCAGTATTTTATCTCTGCTGTCCATGCTGTTGTCGGTTTTGGCGGTACCATTCCTGGAACGACTGCCGGGGCACTGCCGGCATTTCGCGTTGTTTGTACCACGGGTTTAGTTTGTTGTTCACGAGCGACGGCATATATTTCATAAACCACCGCCCTGCTGCACCGCTCCACCGGTAGATTCGCGGACGCGCCAACACGGCGGCCATACCCATCAAGCCCAACTTCTTCACGCCGCCTACATACCCCTGCCGTGCAAGCACTTGCCGCCAGTCATAGAGTTGCTCATGTATGTTGATCTTTACCGGACACACATGGGTACACGACCCGCACAACGTCGAGGCAAAGGGCAAGTCGGCATGTTGCTTCATGTCGAGTGCCGGCGCCAGGATCGCGCCGATGGGTCCGGCAATGGCATAGTGGTAGCTATGCCCGCCGCTGCGCCGGTATACCGGGCAGGTGTTCATACACGCACCGCAGCGAATACACTTCAGCGCATTGCGGAAGCTTTCCTCCTGTAAGCGTGCACTGCGACCGTTGTCCACCAACACGATATGCATAGTCTGCCCCGCACGCGGACGACGGAAGTGACTGGAGTATGTCGTAACGGGCTGGCCGGTAGCGCTGCGCGCCAGCAATCGTAAGAAGATGCCCAGGTCTTTGCGTTCGGGAATGATCTTTTCAATGCCCATGCACGCAATGTGTACATCGGCCAGTTGCACGCCCAGGTCGGCGTTGCCTTCGTTGGTACACACCACAATCTCCCCGGTTTCGGCCACGGCAAAGTTTACCCCCGTGATGGCGACGCGGCTGGTCATGAACCGCTGGCGCAGGTGCTCACGGGCAGCCCCCGTGAGAAACTGGGGGTCTGCATTGCCGGCCGGTGTGCCGAGGTGCTTATGAAACAATTCGCCGATCTCTTCTTTCTTCCAGTGAATGCAAGGCAACACGATGTGGCTAGGCGGTTCACCCGCCAGTTGCACGATGCGCTCGCCAAGGTCTGTGTCGACGACGGTTATACCCTTCTTGTGTAAGTAATCATTCAAGTGACATTCTTCCGTCAGCATCGACTTGCTCTTGACGATGTTGGTCACGCCGGCCTGTTGGATGATGCGGTGTACAATCTGATTATGCTCTTCAGCGTTGGCCGCCCAGTGTACGGTGACTCCGTTGCGTTGAGCCTGTGCCTCGAACTGCAACAGGTAATCGTGCAGGTTGTCGAGTACACGGTTTTTAATTTGCGACGCTGCCTCGCGCAGGTCTTCCCACTCCGGCATGGTGCGGGCAGCGCGGTCGCGTTTTTCGCGGATGAACCACAGTGTCTTGTCGTGCCAGTCCACACGCGCTTCGTCGCGGTTAAACTTTTCGGCCAGCGTGGCGTGATCCTGCCGGGGTTGTGAAGGGCTTACCATGCGTTGAGGATTTCGGCGACGTGTACAATTTTCGTGGGGCTGTTCTGGCGACGCAGAATGCCATCCAGGTGCATCAGGCACGACATATCGTTACCGGTGATGAAGGCCGCACCGTGTTCCTGGTGATCGGCCACGCGGTCCTTGCCCATCTTTACCGACACCGCTTCTTCTGCCACGCAGAAAGTGCCCCCGAATCCGCAACATTCATCCGCGCGGTTGAGCTGCACCAGCTCGAGCCCTTCTACCATGCCGAGCAGGTGGCCGGTCTTGGAGAACGGAGGCGCTACCAGCTCCGACATCTGCGACAGCTTTAACCCGCGTTGTCCATGGCAACTTTGGTGCAGGCCGACACGGTGCGGAAAGCGGCTGGTCAACGTCTTTACCTGTAATACGTCGGTGAGGAATTCCACCAGCTCATAGGTACGTTGACGAATCAATACCACCTTTTCTTCGGCGCCGTCTACATGCAAGTGATCTTTGATATGCAGCACACAACTTCCTGACGGCGAGACGATGTAATCGCAGTCAGCAAAGCTCTCCACGAAGTTCTCATTACAGCCTGTCGCCAGGTGCTCGAAGCCTGAGTTGGCCATGGGTTGCCCGCAGCAGGTTTGCCGCGTGGGATATATTACTGTAACGCCCTGTTTTTCCAATAATTCCAGCGTTGCTATCGCTACGTGGGGATAGAACTGGTCTACGTAACAGGGCACAAATAACGCCACCTTCATAGTTTATCTGTCGGCACGTCTGTGCGTGTCATTTTATCAACACTTAAAGTTAGCGGATTCAGTGTTAAATAAAATGATCGGCCAGGATTCTATAACACGCAGAGAAAGTGACCTTTATTTCTTACGAATAAAGATAAACAATCGCGGTGCTGCAAACTGTCATGTGCTGGCCGGTAGCCCGATTATACTATAAGGCGCTTATTCATGCCGCAATGTTTGTACGGGGTCTTTGGTGGCGGCACGAAGGGAATGATAGGCGACGGTAAGGACCGAGACGACAAAGCAAGCCAGGGCGGCGATGAACGGCACCAGGTACCCAACCTCCACATGGTAGGCATAGCTCTCCAGCCACTTGTTCATGAAGTACCACCCAACCGGGCAACCGATAACAGCCGCCACGGCTACCAGTACGCTGAACTCCTGCCCCATCAATCGAACCAGGCCGGAGGTCGATGCCCCCATGGCTTTGCGAATGCCAAGCTCTTTGGTGCGACGCTCGGCCGAGAAAGCCGAAAGGCCAAACAATCCGAGGCAGCTGATGAAGATCGATACGATCGAAAGAACATTAAACACCTTGCCCCGTTGGGATTCGGATTTATAGTATTCTTCCCAGTCATGGCTCAGGAATTTATAACGCAACGGGTATTGCGGAAGATATTCCTTCCAAAGCTTCTCCGTAGACTGCAAGGCTTCTGCGGTCTTGCCGGCTTCGGACCGGATGAGCATGCAGTTCATCCACGCGGTATCGATGCGCATGATGAGTGGCTCGACGGCGCTGTGCAACGAACCGAAGTTAAAGTTTTTGACCACGCCGATGACTTTGCCTTTTTGGTCCCACATGGTGATCTCGCGGCCGACAATATCGTTTAACCCGATCTTCGCGGCGGCGGCCTCATTCAAGACATAGTTATCGCTGTCCACCACCTGGCTGCGGTCGAATGCCCGGCCTTCGGCCATCTCCATTTTTAATGACTGGACAAAGTCGTAGTCCACGTTCATGTTGGAGAACAGTATTTTGTCTTCGGGATCCTTACCCTCCCACTGCACACCATACGTGGAGTTGCCCACACTGATCGGCGACTGGCTGGACGCCGTAACGCTTTCGATACCCGGCATGGCCAGAAGCTGGTTGCGGAACGACTCGTACTTCTTCGAAAGACCTCCTTCCATCCAAATCGAATATAGATTCTGGCGGTCGAAGCCAATGTCGCGATCTTCCATGAAGCTCATTTGCCGGAACACCACGATGGTGCTAATGATCAATATAATCGAGAGCGAGAACTGTACGACCACAAGCGACTTGCGAAAGGTCGCGGCGCGGTTGCCACTCTTGAGCTGTCCTTTCAATACCTGCGCCGGCTTGAACCCGGCGATGATCAGGGCTGGATAGCTCCCGGCAGCAAAGCCGGTAAAGACTATGATGCCGGCGAAGATGAACCATACGATAGGGTCGACCGCATGAAGCTGCACATCCTTGCCTGTTAAGATATTAAACCCCGGCAGAAGCATAAATGTCAGCAGGACCGCGATCGCAGCGGAAAGCACTACGGTAAAGAACGACTCGGCCATAAACTGCCGGAACAGCTGGTGCGGCACAGCGCCGATCACCTTACGCAACCCTACCTCTTTGGCCCGCTTGGTAGCCTGGGCGGTAGAGAGGTTCATAAAGTTGATACAGGCGATGAGCAGTACGAAGGCTGCTACAATCAGGAATATATTCACGGTCTCGATGCGCCCGCCCGACTGCACGCCGTTGTCAAAATCACCATACAGGTAGGCGTCGCCATAAGGTTGTACAAATAACGAGACGTTCGTTTTGGCCTCATGGGTTGCTATCTCGTCGCGGAACTTATTCGAGAAGCTCGTTACGTCTGTTCCCCTGGTCAACACCAGGTAGGTGCGCACGTTGTTGTTATCCCACTCATCGAGCCACTCTTTGTTCACGTCGAAAAAGACCTGGAAGGGCAACAGGTATTCAAACTGCATCGAAGCGCTTTTAGGAATTTCTTCTAACACCCCTGTTACCGTATAGGTCTTTTTGGTGTCTACCTGGAGGATCTTACCCAACGCCGCCTGGGCGGAGCCAAAATAACTTTCAGCCATCTTACGACTGATCACGACGGAGCTCTTGTCTTTTAATGCGGTATTGACATCGCCCACCAGTAGTGGGAACGTGAACATCTGCAGAAAGTCCGGGTCTACATAGATTCCCTCGTTATAGAACGATTTTTCACCAAATTGAAAGAGCAGGTTTTCTCCCCACGTAACACGCGTGGCCAGCTCGATCTCGGGGTATTTATCTTTAATAAAAGGAGCCATGGGCCCAGGAGTAGCGGCCCAGGTATAGATCCTGCCGTCGGATGCCTTCTGATTTTCCATGACGCGGTAAAGCCGGTCGGACTGCGCATGAAACTTGTCGACCTGGAGCTCGTCGAATACCCATAATAATATGAGCAAGGTGCTGCAAATGCCGAAGGCAAGGCCCAGGATGTTTACACCCGAGAAAAGCTTGTTTCGGAAAATGTTTCGGAAGGTGATCAGCAGATAGTTCTTAATCATACCGGTAGCGTTTTGATGCAATGTGACAATGACAGCCCAGGCCACGCCGGGTTGCACAGAAGGTACCGATGTTTTTTTGAAAAGTTACAAAGGGGGTCTCTCGTTTTATCAGACTAGACCTGGGAGACAGGCAATTCGATAAAAAAGGTCGTGCCCCGGCCGAGCTCGGTCTCAAACCAAATACGCCCCTTCATCTGCTCGATGGCCTGCTTGGCAATGGCCAGGCCGAGACCCGACCCCGACTGCTTGGTGGTAAAGTGGGGGAAGAAGATGCGGTCCGCGACTTCCGGCTCGATGCCCTTGCCGTTGTCCTGGAAGGTAATCACGATACCGGCGTCGGTTTTCTGCAGGCTTACGTGGACGCTTACCGGCTCGGAAAAGCGCGCGGCCTGAAAGGCATTCAATATTATATTCGAGAAAGTCCGCCCCAGCAGGGCCTCGTCTCCTACCACAAAGACTTCCTTGAATGGCTCGCGGAAATGGATGACACCGGAGTGGCTATGTAAATCTACGATGCGCCGTACGAGGCTCATCAGCTCGAAACGGGTGTTGACCGGCTCGGGCATTTTGGCAAAAGCGCTAAACGACGAGGCTATATCATTCAACGTATCTACCTGGGTGAGCAAACTCGACACAGCCTTGCCGGTCTTTTCGGGTGATGCTGTTCCGCCTTGCACCGAGCGCTCCAGTTGTTGCAGTGTCAGCTTCATGGGTGTAAGCGGGTTCTTGATTTCGTGCGCTACCTGCTGGGCGATTTCCCGCCAGGTGCGCTCGCGTTGTGTCTGCTCCAATTCGGCCTTGCTTTCGCTGAGATTGTAGAGCATTTGATTATACTCTTTCACCATCATGCCGATCTCATCGTCCGACCGCCATACCAGCGGCTGGTTGGTTTTGGTCAGCGACGTCTTGCGCAGCGACTGCGTGATAAACTCCAACGGGAACGTCAGCCACTTCGATACAAAGTACGCCAGCACCACCAGTGCCATGAAGATGATGGTGAAGATGTTCAGGATGGTGGCGAGAATGTTTATCTGCACTTTCTCCAGCGAGGCAGCCGAACGGAAGAATGGAATCCCGAGGATGCCGGTAAGCTCACCGGTCACAGGCGACTTGAGCGCCGCATACGACACCGAGTACTCCAGCGAACCGATCTGCTCCTGCTCAATAAAGAGACGTTCACCCGCTTTTACTTTCTGCCAGGCCTGGGGGTTCATATAGTGCGAGACGATGTCGTTCTCGACAATCAACGGCTGACTGGTGGCCCGCAACTGCCCGTCGGGTGTATAGACATTTACGTCGAGGTTAGCCAGTGCGGCCAGGCTGGCGACCTGGTTCTCGAAGCCAACACCGCTTTCTCCTGTGCCTTCCGCCGCATCGCTCAGGAAACCTGCCAGCTGCTGCCCTACGCTGCGAGCCTTGCTGAGGTATTCTTCGTTCAGTTGGTTTTGCGACGAGCGGCTGATCAGCTGCAAGGTCACGACGCTGACAATGATCAACGGCAGGAAGAACGAGGCGTTCAGCAACAGCTGAATGCGCGCAGAGAAGTACAACTTATCGCCTTGTATATAATTAACAACGCCCTGCACGACAATAAAGATCAGGATGAGCATGAGCCCCAGTGTCATGAGAAAGGAGAAGTCGGCAAAGCGGGCCATCCACGGCTCGTGCTGGGATGTGACCACTGCTACGCGTCCGTTCGAGTCTTCCTGGGCAATGTGATCATAACCATCGATCTCGATACCGGTCTGGTGGATCTCGGGGCTTCCGAGCCAGGCAATGTCAAATTGCTGGTCGTAGTTGTAGTTGCCGGAAGTATACAAAATGCGATTGCCCGCGAGCACGGCATAGCTCAGCTCCTGGTTTTCATAGAACTGTTGGATGCGTTTGTCTACGAGCAGCTCGGGATAGACGCTCTCGGGAATGACCTTTTTCAACGACAGCTCCAACACCACATATCCCACGATGGTGCCGTTGCGGCGGATGGGGACGCGCACCAGGTATTGTTGGGCCGCATCGCTGGTCGGATCGCTGACGTAATACACACCTGCGTAGTCCGTCCGGTAAGCATCCTGGTTGTATTGGGCCAGCAGCTCCGAGAATGTTACCGGCGCATAATTGGACAGCGGTTCACCGGCGGTGCTGAAGAGATAGATGTCGACATCGTATTTATTAAAGTAGACCGGCATAAACACCTGCCGGATCTTCTGCCGGATCGCATCGCGACTCAGGAACGGACTGCCTAACCGCGTTTGAATGAATACGTCCTGGGCAATGTCGTTGGCCGTTTCGGCGAGTAAATATTCACCAAAGTAGTCGCGCTCGATGAGGAAGTCAGCCGCAAAGCGGAACTGGTGTTCGATCTTCTCCTTCTCGGCGAAATACTGCAACGTATACGCGCCATTGGCCGCCAGTACAAACACGGCGATGAATAAATAGGCAAACGTGGCAAATCCCAGTCGCCGGAGGCTGGCATACAACCGCAGACTATACACCACTGTTACGTAGATTATCGTGGTAACGATTGTCGAACGAAACTCCTGCCCCGTCAGTGTGTTGATGCCCGCAAAGATCGCCACGGCCACCAGGAACGATAAGATCAGCCGCAGCCGGTTACGCTCGGCGGCCAGCAACCGAATAAAAGCATGGGCAAAATAGAATGTGCAGATACCCGATAGCAGCACGGCTGTAAACGCCATGAGCTTCATGGCATCGGGTTGTATCAGCTGCGCAATATCGAGCGATAGCGACGAGTTGTTGTATAAAGTCTGAATTACCACAAACGGAAACAGCAGCGCGAACAACACGCAAAGCGCACACACTACATTCCAGAGCCACGCAAATGCTTTATACCGGAAGCGCCACTGCGCCCCCTTGAACCGCACATACTGCCGGAAGACAAATACACAGACGACTAAGAGCGACAGCTCGTTCAGCACGAGATCGCCCAGAGAAGCATTGAGGGAGTCGGAAGCAAAGACCTGTGGATTAAACGCATCGGAGGCAAGGATTGTCGCCGGGAAATTAAAATGTACCATCGCTTGTCGTATGCCTAAAAATGCCAGGTATAACAACGCCACGGCCACTTCGCCATAGGGTATATATACTGCTAGCTGGTACAACAAAAGATACAACATCAGCATTGCCAGGGCTAACAAAATAACCGCGGCCACACGGGTGCGCTGGTATGCGGGAAGCCCGTCGGGAAAGTTGACCTTAAACGGGCAATGACCTTGTATACAAACCGGAATGCCCGTCGGCGCCGAAGGCTCCAGAATCGTTACGTTGCCGTTGGGGAACAGACGCGTATTCCACGAGGCGTTTAGATAATTATTGGTGATGGCATAGCGGCGGTACAGCGGCACGATGCCGATCAGAACGCTGCCATCCGGCCGGTTGCGCTTTTGCGCCAGGTAGTCACTGTTGCCGGCCTTAAGCAGTTTGATCAAAAATGTATCAGACACCGAGGCATACGTGGGCACAAAGGAATTATCCGTCCAGGCTACTACCTGGCCGTTGTTATATAAGAAGAAAGAGCGATAGGAGTCTTTGGGGGCCGCGAGCACCGAGTCGCGCTGCCACCGTGCATCTACCTCGGCCAGCTCCAGCCCGGTATTCTCCACGGCACGCGCCAGTCGTGCCGACAGTCGCTCGGTTGTCGAGCGCGTGTCTGACTGGTTCGACGTGTAGACCGATACCAACCCGGCGACGAGAAATACAACGAAGGCAATAATAAGTTTTACGATGCCGGATCTCATTCTCCTAAATTAACCACCAACAGCGTGCCAATCCATGCGCCCATGCGCTATTTTTTGGATGGATCGTAACCAATGCCGCCAAAGAGGTAGAGATACAAGATACGCGAATAGCGGTAGTTCAACGGTATAAACAGCACCATGATGCCGATGAATACACCGATGTGAAACCACTCGGACTTATCGGGAAAGAAAAGAAAGAAGATAATACTGAAGGCCACCAGGAGTCCCACCGTAAAACCATAGCCCACGTACATGGCACCTTGATAAAAACCCGGCTCGGGTTCCAGGCGCACGCCGCAATGCGGGCAGAACTCGTTCATCGCGTTAAACTTTCCTGGCTTTTCCAAAATGGACCAGGTAAAGATTTTGCCTTCGCGGCAACGGGGGCAGTTACCCTGCAGTAATGCTGTCAGTGAGCTCTTTTCCGCCATTTCGGCTTGATTTATACCACAGATATCCTAAAATGCCAACCGCCAGATACGGAATGCAAAGCAGGTACAATATGCCGGTGTTGATACCCGCGGCAATGCCCGCGTGCCCATTGGAGAAGTTGTTTTCCAGCGTCGTGCGGCACATGGCGCACTGCGCAGCTACTTCGTGCAGGCCACCTGCCACGGTAAAGAAGAAAAGGATGATAAGCTTTTTCATACGGCCTCTTTTAGTGTTGAGGATAATACGGACTAATCATTAAATAAACGATCACGCCGGTCACGGCGACATACAGCCAGATCGGAAAAGTTACCTTAGCCAGCTTCCGGTGACGGGCAAAGTTACCCGACAGTGCGCGTACATACGAAAACAGTACGAACGGGATCACAATCACCGACAGCAGAATGTGCGAGATCAGAATACCGAAGTATACATAGCGGATAGGGCCGGTGCCACCATACGGCGTAGAGTCGCTCGTCATGTGGTACAATACATACATCACCAGGAACAATGCCGAGCAGAGCATGCAGATCTTGATCAGGCGCTCGTGCAACACGCGTTTGCCATTCTTAATCGCCACTACCGCGGCGATCAACAATACGGCGGTGATACCATTCATGCTCGCATAGATCGGCGGCAGGAACGACAGGTCGTACCCAGGCACCTTCACACCGAACAGCACTGCTACAGCGATCGGAATGATCACGGACAATGCTATGATCAATTTCTTGTATGGCTCTTTCTTCTGCTCCACTTCAATCACGTGTTCCATAAGAGATCAATATTTTTTAAAAATAATGGTTAGTTCGGTTAGCATTCTGTCGATGTCTTCGCGATCGCTCGCGTTGTATTGCCCCCGGATGGTGCCTTCTTTGTCTATCAGCACCAGATTAGAAGATTCAGGCAACAGAAACACACACTTTCGCAGCGTTCTGTTTAGTGGGGTCTGGTTGGTCATCAACCTTCGGATAAAAGATATATCACCAAACTCTTCTTCAACCCGTTTTAGCTGATTGCTGCTTTCTTTGTTCAATTCCCCCACCGCAAGTAACACCATACTGTCTTTGCCCATTTGTACGTATTTCTGCAAAGCACTATCGGGCACATGGTAAGGGAAATTTACAGCCCCACATTCGGTGGCCACCCCCTCTTTCGGTGCCACCTGGTACAGCGGTTCTACCGCGAATTCGTTCCTGCCGAAGTATTTCAAAAACACAAAAATACCGGTCGGCAGCACCAGTGCTATCAGCAATAATATCCCTTTTCCTTTCATGACGATCTTCCTCCCTTTCGTGAAAAAACAGAAGGCTTAAGTGTTGAACCTAAGCCTTCCGTTGTATACTATTCTTTCATGTTAGTGGAAGAACCGTGCTACGGAGATCTGTGTGCCTTCATAAATAAAGGCTACCAGCATCCATACGACAAATACCAGCGGAATGAGGATCGACCACATCAGGATCTTTGCTTCGTAGCGAAGGTGCATAAACTCGCCCACGATATAGGCTGCTTTCACGATTGTCATGATGATGAAGATCCATACGCGCACGTCTTTGTATTCGTGTGGAACGGTGAAGGCTACGGTAAACTCCAGGAGTGTGATCACCAACAGGATACCCGCGGTCATCCACAGCTTTTTAATCTTCGCTGCATCCGGAGGGATTACGGTAACATGTGTAGTTTCTTCAGAATGTGCCATGTCTATTCAGTTATATAGGACGTTGATCGATCGGAATTATACCAGGTAGAAGAAGGTAAATACAAATACCCACACCAGGTCTACAAAGTGCCAGTAAAGGCCTACTTTCTCCACCATTTCATAGTGACCACGACGGTCGTATACACCCATTACGGTATTGTAGTAGATGAGGAAGTTCAACACCACGCCCGAGAACACGTGCGTACCGTGGAAACCGGTGATGAAGAAGAAGAAGGCCGCAAAGTCGCGCGGACCGTACTGGTTATGTGTCAGGCTGGCACCGAAGTACGTCGTACCGTCTGCTACGGCAGCGCCGGCTTCTGCACCGTGGATAAAGTGTGACCACTCCCATGCCTGGCAACCCAGGAAGGTAAGGCCGCCAAGGATCGTCCACAACATCCATTTCTCAACGGCTACGCGATCCATGCGGTGACCGGCTTCTACTGCCAGTACCATGGTGACCGAGCTCATGATGAGGATAAAGGTCATGATCCCCACAAACACGAGGGGCAATTCCACGCCGTGCAGGAAGGGTACTGCTTCGAATACTTTTTCGGGAATGGGCCAGTACGATGCTGAAAATTTAAATGCTTCAACGGTGCCTGTGTACACCTGGTGCGCAGAGCGAACCATGCCGTAGGTAATGAGCAGTGCGGAAAACGTAAAAGCATCCGACAGCAGAAAGAACCACATCATGAGTTTGCCATAGCTGGCGCCCATGGGTGATACTCCGCCATCCCAGGCGCTCCGTCCCGGAGCCGTTGCTACTGAGGTACTTGCCATATTCTAAGTTAAATTTTCAGGTTTAAAGTTATCTTCTGTTGGTTAAATACTGCGTTTCCCGCTCTCCTTGCTACTTATTCAGCAACAGAAAGACGAACAAATATAGCCAAAGAACGCCCAAAAAGTGCCAGTACGTAGCACACATTTCGAGTGTGTTCATATTGTCCTTGTGTACGCGTCCCCGCATGGCGGCATTCAATACAATGGCCAGCACCACTACTCCGCTGATCAAGTGTAGCCCGTGGGCACCACTCAATACATATACAAAGGAATGAGAAACTGCTCCGCCGGTAAAATGTTCGTGGAAGCCAACCATCTGGGAGAATGCCATAAACTGGCCCACCACAAAGGCGATCCCCAGGATAGTCGTCACGCCGAGAGCAAGTTTCACCTGCTCGGTCTTGTCTTGCCTGGCTGCCCGTACAGCCCAGATCATGGGTACACTGCTGGCCAGAACAATGACGGTATTTACCCAGAACATGTCCGGCAGAATAATCTCCGACCATCCCATGTCACCGCGCTTCACAATGTAGGCGCTGGTCCATGCACCAAAAAGCATCACCACGGTAGCCATAAAGAGCCACAACCCGAACTTCCTCGGATTCATCGACCTCGGCTCCCGGGCCTCTTCTACGATCTTAATATCTACTGCCATACGTATTCCTCCCCTCTCTCAAAGTTTATCTAACAAGTATGCGATCTGTACGATCGGCAAATACAAAAACGAACCGAACATGATCTTCAGCGCGGCCTTGCGGTCGCCCGAACGCATCAGTGAAAAGGTCTGTGCAAAGAACAATACACCGCATACCGTGGCCACGATAGCCGACAGTGTACCCGTAATGCCGAACGTTGCCGGCAGCAGGCCCATCGGGATCAGGAACATGGTATAGATCATGATCTGAATGGCGGTGTTCAGATCTTTCTGACCGCCGGAAGGCAGCAGCTTAAAGCCGGCCTTTTTATAGTCTTCATCCGCTACCCAGGCGATGGCCCAGAAGTGCGGGAACTGCCAAATAAATTGTATACCAAAGATGATGAGTGCCTCGTGTGAAATGGCGCCCGTGGCGGCCGTCCAGCCTAACAGTGGTGGCAGGGCGCCCGGAATGGCACCGACGAATACAGCAATCGGCCCGACACGTTTTAGCGGTGTATAAACAAAGCTATACAGCACCATCGACAGAATCGACAGTGCGGTAGTCAAGGGATTGGTGAAGGCGATCAGTAATGAAATGCCGGCTAGCAGGCAAAGGATGGAAAAGACAGTAGCTTCCTGAACCGATAGCCGCTCCGTGGGAAGCGGGCGCACCAGCGTGCGGGTCATGAGCTTGTCGAGGTCTTTCTCGATAATTTGGTTGATCGTCACAGACGCACCCGACAACAGGAACCCACCGGTGAAGACCATCGCCAGGGTAAACCAGTTGATCTGCGGTGACGCCAGCACATACCCAAACGCGCAGGAGAAAGACACCAAAAAGGAAAGTCTGAACTTCAACAGCTCCCAATACGCCCGGGCTTTGGCCCCCGCGAGAGTCGCTCCTGGAAGTGAATGCGTTTGTCCGGCAATCATGATAGCGCAGCTACAGGTTTTTCTTTTCTATTGAGCTTTAGTAGCAACATGAACTGGAGTCCGAACGTAAGCGACGCCAGCAACAAATGCACCGGCTGAAGATACGGCGGCACAGCAAACCAGGCCATGCTGACACCCGTTAAAATGGTGCCCAAAATTAGCACGATTAGGGTAAGCAGGAAAGCTTTTGCCCCGTCAGTTTTGCGCAATTTCAGGATTAATCCGACATGCAGCAGAAGCACAATCCACGAGAACGAACGGTGTAGAATAAAAGCATCGCCGAGGTTCGCGATCCACTGCTCGCGCACCGCATACGTGGCCACTTCGTCGAGGGCTTCGCGCACTTGCGTGCCCAACAGCACCTGTACCAACAGTACCCCCATGCAGGCCAGCAGCCACCAGAAGCCCGTAGACGAGTCAATCATGGTGGCGTAGCTGGCGCGGTGTACCAGGTAAAACAACATTGCTACCAGGAGCAGCGCCAGGAACATGTGCACGGTAATCGTCCACGGCGTCAGATTTGTCGATACGACAAACGAGCCAATCCAACCCTGAAAACATACGAGCAAAAACGACAGCAGCGATACAGTCGTAAGCCGCGGCTCCGTACGCCGAAAGCGAATGGACGAAATAAAAACCGCCAGGATCAGGAAACCAATGATCACACCGGTAAGACGGTTGAGATACTCGATCATCGTCTTGGTGGGATTAAAGTCGGCTTCTTGTAAGACGGTGGGATCTTTCAGAATCTTGTCGGCCGTTTCATCCATGCCGATGAGGTGCAGATACTTCGCAAACCGCTGGTTTTTCTTTTCGCGGTGGGCGGCATAGATCTCCTTGTAGTTGTCTGGCAACGACTCGACGGACGTAGGCGGTACCCACTGGCCAAAACATTTCGGCCAATCGGGGCAACCCATGCCCGAACCGGTGCTGCGCACGACACCGCCGACCAGGATCAGCACATAGACGGCGATCAGCGTAGAAATCGTTAGCCTTCGAAAGGACCTCATGAATCGTTTTAAAAAGCTCAGGGTTCCAGGCTGCGGTAAGATGTTGCCACCTTTCCCTGCGGAGCCTGGAACCCTGCTATAAATATCTGTTAATGGTTGCCTTCCAGCTTGCCGCCCTGGACGATGATGTCATCTCCGGAGGTGCTTTCCAGCTTAATCAACTCGGTTTCGTGCGGAAGGTTGGATTCCGGCGTTTCCGAGAACGGTATGGTCTGCGGGATGAAGTCATCCTTCGCGCCCGGCTTGCTGTAGTCATAAGGCCAGCGGTACACCGCAGGGATCTCACCAGGCCAGTTGCCGTGACCGGGGTTGCGCGGTGTAGTCCACTCCAGCGTGTTGGAGTTCCACGGGTTGGCCGGAGCCAAACGACCACGCCAGATGCTGTAGAAGAAGTTGAACAGGAAGATGAACTGGGCCGCCAGCGTCAGGACAGCCGCGACAGACACCAGCATGTTCAGGTCCGCGAAACCGCTGAAGGTCTCGAAGTTTGTCCAGGAGTAATATCTTCTCGGGAAGCCGGCGATACCAATGTAGTGCATCGGGAAGAACACCATGTATACACCGACAAATGTGATCCAGAAGTGAATGTGACCCAGGCGATCGTTCATCATGCGACCGAACATCTTCGGGAACCAGTGGTAAATACCCGCCAGCATACCGAAGAACGAAGCGCTACCCATTACCAGGTGGAAGTGGGCTACGACAAAGTATGTATCGTGCAGCTGAATGTCGATCGCCGAGTTACCCAGGAAGATACCGGTGATACCCCCTGTCAGGAAGAACGACACCAGACCGATCGAGAACAGCATGCCCGGCGTAAAGATGATGTTACCCTTCCACAGTGTTGTTACATAGTTGAAGATCTTAACCGCCGAAGGTACCGCGATAATCAGCGTCAACAGCATGAAGATCGAGCCCAGGAAGGGGTTCATACCCGTTACGAACATATGGTGTGCCCATACGATGAACGACAGGATGGCGATGAAAAGCATGGAACCGATCATGGCCTTGTAGCCGAAGATAGGCTTGCGCGAGTTGGTTGCGATGATCTCAGACGAGAGACCCAGCGCGGGCAACAATACGATATATACCTCGGGGTGACCGAGGAACCAGAACAAGTGCTGGAACAATACGGGGCTACCGCCGTCGTGTGCGAGGGCCTCACCACCGATGTAAATGTCTGATAAATAGAAGCTGGTACCAAAGCTACGATCGAAGATCAGCAGCAACGCAGCAGCAAACAATACGGGGAACGACAGAATCCCGATGATGGCCGTGAAGAAGAAGGCCCAGATCGTCAGCGGCAACCGGGTAAACGACATACCCCGCGTACGCATGTTGATCACAGTCGAAATGTAGTTGATACTTCCCAACAGCGAGCTCACGATGAACAACGCCATTGCCACCAGCCACAGGGTCATACCCAGGCCGGAGCCCTTAATGGCTTGCGGCAGGGCGCTCAACGGAGGATATACTGTCCAACCACCTGCCGCAGGGCCGGTTTCGAGGAACAGGGAAGTGAACATGATCACGCTGGAAGCAAAGAAGAACCAGTATGACAGCATGTTCATAAAACCAGAGGCCATATCGCGTGCACCAATCTGCAGCGGAATGAGGAAGTTCGAGAACGTACCGCTCAAACCGGCGGTCAGTACAAAGAACACCATGATGGTACCGTGCATTGTCACCAACGCCAGGTAAAACTCAGGATCGAGCTTACCTTCGGGAGTGATCCAGCCGCCCAGGACCGGCTTCAGCCAATCCAGGTTCATGTCGGGGAAACCGAGCTGCAGACGGAAGATTACCGAAAGCGTACCTCCCAACAGTGCCCAGAAGATACCGGTGATGAGGAATTGCTTACCGATGATTTTGTGATCTTCGCTGAAGATATACGTAGTCCAGAAGTTACCACCGTGATGCTCGTGGTCGTGATCGTGACCATCGTCGTGGTGGTGTACGTCTTGGTGAAGGTGGATATCGGTTGTTGCCATGTCGTTGATAAATCTTGATTGGAAAACTGCTTCTTATTCTTTCACTACCGCTACACCGGCGCCGGGGTCAGCCTGCATACCGGCTTTGATCATAGCGGCCTCCTTCAATTCCGCCGGCACCTTGTTCAGGTAATCGGGGTTTTGTTTCAGCCAGGCCTCTTGTGAAGCCTTCCAACGCTCGTAGGCCTCCTGCTCTTCTACGATCACTGACATCTTCATCGAGAAGTGTCCACGACCGCAGATCTCTGTACAGGCCAGTTCATAATTGAAATTCGGATTGCCGAGCTCGTCGCGCATTTGCTCCGTAGTCTTGGTCGCCTTGAATTTAAACTGTGTAGGCATACCGGGCACAGCATCCATCTTCACGCGGAAGTGCGGCAGGAAAACGCTGTGAATAACATCTTTCGCTCGGATCTTCAGGAGAACCTCCTGCCCTACCGGCAAGTGCAGTTCCAACGACTTGAAGTCGTCGAACGAATTCTTGTCGCTCAGGTCCAAACCAAATTCGTTTACCGCGTCGATCAGCTTATAGTTCACTTTACCCAGCGACTTGTCTTTCACACCCGGGTAACGGGCCGTCCAGGCAAACTGCTGCGCGATCAGCTCGATCACCTCAGCATCTTTCGAGGCAGGGCCGGTGATATCGTTCCAGGTACGCAGGCCGGTGAAGATCAGCAGGGCCAGTACAATGGCCGGGATGATTGTCCAGGTAAGCTCCAGGTAATGGTTGTCCGGGAAGAACTTCGCACGACGCTCCGGGTTGTAGCGATATTGGTAAAGGAACACGAACATGATGATCGAAATGATCACGAACGCGATTACGGTGATGGCCATCGTAATCCAGAAAAGTCTATCGGTCTCCTTGCCGTGCACAGAAGCAATCGGCAATGTATACAGATGGAAACGGGTAATCGAATACCAGAAGAAAAGTGCCAGACTCCCTACGAGGAAGACAACGAAGAGTACAGCGTGTATCCCATTGTTGGGACTTACTAACTCCGCCTTCTTTCCCTTCGCGATGCCTACTAAAGTGCTTATCCGGAAGATCAGGAATAAAATTCCGAGGACCAGAACAACACCCAGAACAATAATCAAACTCATCATAGCGCTTTCTATAAATTAAATGTGGTGACCAAGGCTTTCTTGTAACATCGGATGGTTCTTGCCGACCAGCGGCAATTTTGTCAGGCTTCCCAGAACCACGAACAGGTATGCTGCCGTGAAGATCAGGAAGGTGCCAATCTCCAGGAGACCAACGCCACCGTCGTGCTTCATAACACCCGGCGTTACCATGTTGAAGAAATCAAACCAATGTCCAACGATAATGATCGGGCAAACCAGCTTCAGCATAGACAGTTGACGTTTCGATTCGCGTGTCATGAAAAGCAGGAACGGGAGAACAAAATTCAGGATCAGGTTGAGATAGAAGATCCAGCTATAAGGGCTGTTTTTCATACGCTCAATGAAATAGACAGTTTCTTCAGGAATGTTGGCGTAGTAGATCAGCAGGAACTGAGCAAACCAGATATAGGTCCAGAAGATCGAGAAAGCAAAGCAGAATTTACCCAGGTCGTGCAGGTGGTTGGCGTTCACCACTTTCAGGTAGCCGGCCGACTTCAGGCTGGCAACGATCAGAGTGATAGCCGCCAAACCGGTTACCCACCAGCTGGCGAATACGTACCAACCGAACATGGTCGAGAACCAGTGTGTATCGATGCTCATAACCCAGTCCCACGCCGCGACCGACGAGCTCACGCCGAAGATGATCAGGAATACAGTAGAAACTACACGGTTTTTATACCAGTAAGTTGTCGACGCATCGAGATCTTCGTCCATCATGTTTTTTCTGATCTTGGTCAGGAAATAATACCACAGACCAAAGAAGATGACCATACGGGCGATGAAGAAGAGCGGAAAAGTACCACCGGCCAGGGGCCAGAAGAAGAACGGTGCTTTTTTGTTGATAAGCTTATCGAATTGCGCACCTGCCTGATCATACAGGTAGCTATGTGTCCAATGGAAGATGTCGTGGCTGGTCAGGAACCAGAGCACGAGGGTCAGAATACCGGCGATCGGAATCCAGGTGCCCATCGCCAGGGGAATACGCTTCACGCCGGCCGACCAGCCTGCCATGGCAGCGTATTGAATGGCTACGAAAAACAAACCGATTATACCGAGGCCTACGAAGAAGATGTTGTTCTGCCACAGCGAGGTATACAACCGCTTCAGCCAGGTTGCCGTTTCGTGATGCTCGCCGGCGGCATGGGCATCGTGGCCATGATCTTGGGAAGCGGCCGCGCCATGGTCGTTGCTGGCGACCATCTTCTCGGTGTGTAGAGCTCCGTGGTGCCCCTCTTCGTGGTGCCCACCTTTACCTTCTTGGGTGATTGCAGACACGAGGCCGATGGCGAAGAGCAGGATACCTGCAAAGAGCAGGTAAAAAAGCTTCCGCTTGGTCTCCGGTCTGAATACATACTGTTCGTCAGCAACTTCTACGTGATGATGAGCCATTGTTTTATCGTTATCCGTGGTCGGTTCTCTGTTTTGATTCTCTTGCTTCTACCCTACTATTTCTGCAGCGTCTTGACATACTTGGCAATCTTCCAACGCTCCTCTACACTCACTTGTGACGCGTGTGACCACATCAGGCCTTTACCCATGGTGATAACGTGGAAGATGTGTCCCTCGCTGATGTTCTTCAACGCGTCAGACTTGTAGTTCGGAACACCGGCATACTTGTCGGCAACCTTACCGTTGCCTTCGCCTTTCGGACCGTGGCAGTGGTCGCAGTACATTTCATACAGCACTTTGCCTTCGCCCACGATCGCCGCCGTAGAGTCCAGCGGGTTCTTCTGCGTAGCGGCCGCAAACGCCAGGCTGTCCTTGCCCAGGCGGTACGGCAACCAGCCTTGCTTGTTACGAGGCACGGTATTGGCCGCAGGCTCGCGCAAGTTCATGCGATATTTACCGTTCAATTTATTCGAGTTGAAGTACTCGGCGTGACCGTCCGGATACTCGATCGACGTTACCCAACGTCCGGCATCTTCGTCAACGATTTGGGTATAGGGCTCATAGGCTACTGAGTGATACATGTTGGGGGCATATTCCAACCCCTGGTTGTCTCCACCCGCTCCACATGAAGCCAGAAGCATGGCGGCAGACATTCCCACAAACAAGGTTTTTACAAAACGCATGGTTAGTATACTATGATTATTCAAAATTCTTTTCATTCACTTCAGAAGCACCGGCATCGCGCAGGATGCGGGCAATCTCGTCTTTGCTCTTGCCGCTGTTCAGCGCCAGGTCGATCGCCATCACGTGCTTGTCGTTTGTGCTGCGGATGTCGAACTGACGAGGCCATTTGTACGGCTTCAGGTCGCTGATGATCATGAATGTCGCCACCATGCCCAGGGCCGACAGCAGTACCGTCAGCTCGAACGTAACCGGAATAAAGGGAGGCAGGGACGCAAAGTTCTTACCACCGATAATCATTGGCCAGTCGTAACCCAGCATCCAGATCTGCATGGTAAGGGCCAGGGTCGTACCGGTCAGGCCGAACAGAAAGGCTGCGCGCGGCAGGCGCGAAGGCTTCAGCCCGAGAGCACCGTCAATGCCGTGCACCGGGAACGGTGAAAATACGTCGTGTATCTTCAATCCGCTCGTGCGTACCTTCTGGATGCCGTCCAGCAGGACTACCTCATCGTTGAATACGCCTACTAAAAAGTTCTTATCTGCATTCATTTTCTACTAGATCATTTAAGGCTTAATGCGATACTTTTTCAGAGTCTGTTTTCACAATGCTTTTCACTTCGGCCATGTTGATAACCGGGAAGAATTTCGCAAACAGCAGGAACGCCGTGAAGAACAAACCGAAGGTAAACAGGTACTCACCAATATCGTACATAGTCGGATGGAAGTATGTCCAGCTCGACGGTACGTAGTCACGGTGCAGCGAGGTTACGATGATCACGAAACGCTCGAACCACATACCGATGTTCACGACGATCGACAGTACGAACGTAGCCACGATGCTGGTACGGATCTTTTTGACCCAGAACAGCTGCGGAGAGATTACGTTACACGTCATCATCGACCAGTATGACCAGGCATAAGGGCCTTGTACGCGGTTGTAGAAAGCATATCCTTCGTATTCAACACCTGAGTACCAGGAGATGAACAGCTCGGTGATATACGCGATACCTACCACGGAACCGGTAACGATGATGATGATGTTCATCAGCTCGATGTGGTAGATGGTAATATAGTCTTCCAGTTTAAATACAACGCGGGTAATGAGCAACAGTGTCAATACCATCGCGAAGCCTGAGAAGATCGCTCCCGCAACGAAGTACGGCGGGAAGATTGTCGTGTGCCAGCCGGGGATAACCGACGTTGCAAAGTCCATGGATACGATCGTGTGAACCGAAAGTACGAGCGGTGTAGAAAGACCGGCCAGGATCAGGGCTACAGCTTCGTAGCGCATCCAGGTCTTGGCGCCACCTTGCCAGCCGAAGCTCATGGCATTGTAAATCTGCGCACGAACCATGCTGCCTTGTGCCACCGCGCGGTCGCGGATGGTAGCGAAGTCAGGAATCAGACCGATATACCAGAATACAAGCGATACCGTGAAATATGTCGAGATCGCAAATACGTCCCACAGCAGCGGCGAGTTAAAGTTCGCCCAAAGTGAACCGAAAGCGTTGGGCAGCGGCAGCGCCCAATAGAAGCCGAGCCAGAGACGGCCCATGTGGATCAATGGGAAAGTGGCCGCGCAAATAACGGCGAAGATCGTCATCGCCTCCGCAGCACGGTTGATGGACATTCTCCACTTCTGACGGAACAGCAAGAGGATCGCCGAGATCAGCGTACCGGCGTGACCGATACCAACCCACCACACGAAGTTGGTGATATCCCAGGCCCACCCTACTGTTTTATTCAATCCCCATACACCGATACCGTTCCACAGTACAGTGCACACGCAATAAAGACCGTAGCACAGTACCACGAGGGAAATAGCAAACGCCAGCCACCATGAACGAGGCGGCTTGTTTTCTACGTGCCGGGAGATATCGTGCGAAACATCTCCTACGGTTTTCCCGCCGGTTACCAGGGGATCGCGAACTGATGAAAAAACTTGCATTTATCTAAAAAGTTTTCCGTTTTCTTTTACTCACTCCTATGTTGTCGTTACCTAACGACTACGCTTTCGCGCTGTCTTTATTCCGTACTTTCGTCAGGTACCAGATGTTCGGCTTCACGCCGATCTCCTCGATCACGCGGTAAGCGCGCGGGTTCTCAGCAACCTTGTCGATTGAGTTCGGGCGCTTGGGATCCTTCTTGATCTTGAGAAGCTTAGAGATTCTGCTTTCCGGGTTGTTGATGTCACCGAAGACAATCGCGCCAGTCGAACAGGCGGCCGCACAAGCGGTATCAACGTCACCATCTTTCATAGAGCGTTTCTCTTTCTTCGCGGTAAGCTTGCCGCCTTGGATACGCTGCACGCAGAACGAGCATTTCTCCATTACACCACGTGAACGTACCGTCACATCCGGATTCAGGACCATCTTGCCGAGGTCGGTGTTCATGGCCGGGTTCGCTACCTCGAACTGTTTGTTGTCGTGGTATTTGAACCAGTTGAAACGACGGACTTTATACGGGCAGTTGTTTGCGCAATAGCGGGTACCGATACAACGGTTGTAGGTCATTTGGTTCAGACCTTCCGTGCTATGGGTAGTAGCCGCCACCGGACATACCGTTTCGCAAGGTGCGTTGTTACAGTGCTGGCAAAGCATCGGCTGGAACACAACCTCCGGGTTTTCTGCCGCAACTTCCACACCAGCCCAATCGTCGGCCGGAGCGTCGCTGCTATAATAGCGGTCGATGCGCAACCAGTGCATTTCGCGACGGTTGATCACCTCTTCACGGCCCACCATCGACACGTTATTTTCTACGTTACAGGCAACCACGCAGGCAGCACAACCTGTACAGGTGTTCAGGTCGATAGACATTGCCCAGTGGTGGTCTTTGTATTCGTGGCCTTTCCACATCGACAGCTCGTCCGGCTTGGCTTTGTGATCTTCTTGGGTCCAGGTAGCAACCGAAGGTTGAAACTCGCGCTCCCAATGTTTGTCCTTGAACTCTTCGAGAATGGTTTCTTGTACGACTGTCTCGCGGCCCATGTACGTGTTGTGCGTCTGGGTCTGTGCGATCTGATAGGTTTCAGTAGTAGCCTCGAACTTCACGTCCACCGCGTTGTAGCTCAACGAGCCGTTCACCAGCGTTACGATCGGATACACGTTCGCACCGATACCGTCGGCTACTTTACCAGCCTTCGTACGGCCGTAACCCAACGGGATACCGATCGTGCCTGGTGTTTGACCCGGTTGTACCAGCAGCGGCAGTTTTACCGTCTTGCCGTTGGCCGTTACCAGGTAGTATTTGGTGATGCTTTCCGAGAAGTCGATGCCGTTCGCATCTTTCGGCGATACAGTCACGTAGTGATCCCAGGTAGTCTTGGTGATCGGGTCCGGAAGCTCTTGCAGCAGCGGGTTATTGGCTTGTGAGCCGTTGCCGATGTTGCCGCTTTCGTAGATCACAAGCTCCCACTGGCTCGTCTTGTAGTTGCTGGCAATAGCAGAAGCTGCCGCCGATACGTTGCCGCCAAAGGTAGGCGCCGTGGCCATCAATGTAGCCGGCTTTTCGAATACGCCGTCGTACAGGCATTTATCCCAGAAGCTTTGATAATCCAGGGTTTGGCCTGTGTAGAACCAGCTCTTCCAGTTATTCTTTAATACTTCGAAGTAATCAACATCGGTTTCGCCCGCCCATACCAGGAAGCTCTCTTGTGCCGCACGCGACTTGAAGATCGGCGTGATGGCAGGCTGTCCAAGGCTGTAATGGCCAGGTTTCGGCTCGGCGTCGTTCCACGCTTCGAGGAAGTGGTGGTCAGGCGCGAGGTAGTTGACAAGTGTACCGGTTTCTTCTTCTTTGTAGGCTGTCGCTACAGAAAGCGCCAGCGCTTTCAAGGCGTTAGCGATCTTCTCGCCGCTCGGATGATCGTATACCGGGTTACAGTTATAGAAAATAACGACATCGATCTTGCCGCCTTCCAGTTCGTTTACAAAGTTGGCCATGGCCAGGTCGTCACCTTGACGATAATTCACCGGCAGGGCCGTGTTGATCGTCGTGCCGTAGCTGCCGAGCATATCGTTGATCGCGTTTACGATCACCTGGATAGCCTTGTCGTTTGAGCCCGCTACCACCAATGCCGCACCTTTGTTTTTCCACAGCTCTTCAGCAGCTTTCGCCAGGTGTGGCTTGTCTACCCCACCCGTTATAGCCGCGCGACCCGCTTTCGCGGCGATCAGGTTATACAACTGAATCACGACAGCACCTTCTTCCGAAGGTTTAATCTGTACGCGGTAGTCAGCGTTCGCACCGGTGATCGACATGATCGACTCGAAATGATAGTGACGGGACATTTCGCGTTTGTCTTCTGTCACCTCACGCGTCAGTGCATATTGTTTGGTGAATTCGATGGGCGATATCCAGCTGCCAATAAAGTCAGCGGCTACACCTACGATCGTTTTTGCTTTGCTAAAATCGTATGACGGTACGATGGCAGCGCCAAAAGACTCTTCGTTTGCTTTCACAATACCAAAGGCAGAAGTCTGATCGTACTGTACTACTTGCGTAGTCGGATAAGCAGCCTTGAACTTCTCGATGGCCGCTTTCGTGCTTGGGCTTAGGATGGTGTTGCTGACGACGCGGATCTGACCACCTTGGGCGGCAATGCTTTTCAGCTTGGCAATAACTTGTTTATCAAGATCTTCCCAGCTGATTTTGTCCTTGCCAATCTTGGGGCCGCGCAGGCGGGCGTTGTCATACAAAGAGAGTACAGAAGCCTCTACTTGTGCGCTTGTGCCACCACGGGTTACAGACGACAGCGCGTTGCCGTCGATCTTGATCGGGCGACCTTCGCGGGTCTTCACCACGATGCTCGCGTAGTCACCACCATTAGTATAGGTAGAAGCGTAATAGTTCGGGACGCTGGGGTCCAGATCTGCGGGTTTATTGATATATGGGATCGCTTTGCGGATCGGCGCCTCACACGCGGCCAACGCCACGGCTGACATACCGAAACCCATCATCTTCAGGAAATCCCGGCGCGAGTGGCCCGGATCTTCTTCCGGCTCAGGGCCCGGAGCAAATTCGTTATGAGCGTGCTTTACAAACGCTGGATGGTTCGCTAACTGCTCAATGCCTTTCCAATATATCTTCTTAGACTCTTCCATAGATCGTTTATCGCGAATCGTTGATCGTATTTGTTCCTTATAATATTAATAGTGACACTTCGAGCACTCCAGGCCCCCAATGTCTTCCACTTTCATAGGCGTCTTATTCGACTGACTGTGGAGCTCGACCAGGTTGTCGTAGTACGCATTGCCCTTGGAATTGACATCTGTCTTCCGGTGGCAATCAATACACCAGCCCATGGTCAATAAGGAATGCTGACGAACAACATCCATGGTTTCAATCGGTCCGTGGCAGGTCTGACATTCCACACCGCCTACGCTTACGTGTTGTGAGTGATTGAAGTACGCCAGATCAGGCAGGTTGTGGATACGGATCCACTCGATCGGCTTCTTCGTTTCCCATGCCTTCACAATCTTTGCAATCTCGCCTTCACCGGTAGTGGCTCCCGACTTGACCTGATTGTGGCAGTTCATACAGATGTTTACCGAAGGGATCGTGGCGCTCTTGCCTTTCGTTACCCCTACGTGACAATATTTACAGTCGATCTCTAACTGACCCGCGTGGATCTTGTGCGAGAAGGCGATCGGCTGCTTCGGTGCGTAACCAATCTGCACGCCTACTGCAAACAGGTTGTTGATCACCGCTTTGAAACCTAAGCCCGCTACCAGGAACACCACCACGAAGATGAAGCCGCGGCTGCGTGTGATGGAACCTACCGTAATAGTCGAGGATACTTCTTCTTTGTCTTCTTCTGAAAGTTGCTTGTCGTCGAGGAAACGCTTCAGTGCGGAAACCAGGAAGCCCAACACCACGAGCAGCAGTATCAGGATAACGATCATACCGATCAGGATGACGTTGAGGTATGTTGCTGGAAGCGACGCGCCGCTGGCAGGAGTACCGCCGGCAGGTTCGACACCGGGTGTTGGCACCGGAGTATCTCCTTTATCAGTCTCAGCCTTTACATACGCCAGGATGTTCATGACGTCCTCGTCCTTGAACGACGAGAAGGCAGTCATCTGCGTCTTGTTGTATTCGTTGTACAGCTTGTTCGCATAATCATCTCCGCTGGCGATAACCTTCGAAGAGTTCTTTACAAACGCTTTGATCCAGTCGATGGAGGGTGTACGGTCATACACGCCGGCCAATGCTGGACCAACCAATTTTTGATGTACGCGGTGGCAAGCCTTACAGTTCGCATTAAACAACGACTCCCCTGCGCTGATCGCGGCAGGTTCAGTAGAAATACTTTGAGCGTTTGTAGAGAAGGTGAGTAATGCGAAAACGAGAACTAAGGTGAACTTGCAAGCGGAGGCAGTAAATTTTTTAATCATGTTAGGTTCAGTGTCCGTTTTCAAAACAAGCGGCACAAATCTACTATCGGAACTCATTTTTTCAAATTTATTTGAATCGTTGCACAATCAATGTCATCGAAAATCTTACTTCAAACGATGATTTTCGGCACCTTTTGTCAACGCGTGCGAAGGTATAAACGGAATGGATAGCACGGCTCAAAAAAGTGCAATTTAGAATGATTATGAATACATAATAGGGCCTGTACAGCCCTGAAATGGTGTTCAGATAACCCTATGGGATCTGTCTATTATTACACTTTAACTTGCTTGGACCAGCCCTCTTCAATACCGAGGCCAAACAGCGCAAAGTCATATTTGACGGGGTCTGCCGCGTCGAAGGCCCGTAGATGCGCGGTCAATTCAAGTGCCGTCTCCCAGTCGGTCTGTTTCCTGCGAATCAACTTCAGTCGCCGCGCCGTACGGTCTACGTGCAAGTCGCACGGACATACCAGTTGTGCCGGCGTGATCCGCTTCCACACACCGAAGTCCACACCACAATTATCCTGTCGAACCATCCACCGAAGGTACATCGCCAATCGTTTGCAGGTTGACTTCCGTATCGGGGCGGGTATGTGTTTGCGTGTGCGGCGGGGCGCATCTTCCAGACTAAAGAAGATTTCCTGAAACTGGTTCAGCCCCAGCTCGATGGTCTCGGCGCCAGGCACATAAAAGGCATCCTCCAACGAGGTATGCTGTTGATAATACCAGCGCAATGCCTCCACAAAGTACAGCGTGTCCGTGGTGTTGAACGTGCGATGCTTAAAATCCATGAGCGGTCGCAAATCTTTTTCGCTGTGGTTCAAAATGAACTTATAGGGATCGTTGTCCATCATGCCCATCAACTGCCAGCACTTGTTGATGATCGTTACGCGCTGCCCCCAGGCCAGCACCGCGGCAAAAAGCCCCGCGATCTCGATGTCTTGCTTACGCCGAAAGCTATGCGGAATCGACACAGGGTCGTTCTCGATAAACCCCGGACGGTTGTACTGATCGACCTTCTCGTTCAGGAAATCCCGTACGGTCTCCCACTTCTTACCGTGCACGTGCTTGCGCGACTTCATAACATTCATGGCTTTGGCCACAAGATTATACAAAAAGCGGGCATTTTGTATCTTGGTCCGCTACTAACCGTGTTATGAAACGAATTCTACGCATTGTCCTCTTTTCCTTGCTCTTCATCATCCTGGCCGTCATCGGCTATCTCGCCATCACATTTCCGCCGGTAATGACCGGCATGGCCGCCAAAACTATGTGCTCATGCGTATTCGTCACTGGCCGCACAGCCGAGAGCGTGGTGCAGCAAGAGCTGCAGGTGTTTCCCGGGCTGGCATCCCTGCCCCTCGACATCAACCACACCGACTCCACCGTGACGGCCTCCCTGCTGGGCCGTACGGCCAAGGCTATCTTTCGCAAAGGATTGGGATGTACGTTACTGGCCGAGCGTTCCGAAGCAGACGTACGCCGTCAGCCTGTCAGGCTGCCCGCTCCCCCACCCTTTGATCCCGACACGGTAGACTGGCCTACCGGTAACCGTATACGCCGCGACACCTTGCCGGCCCATATAGACTACGCCGCCGTCAAACAAGCCGTCGACGAAGCCTTTGTCGACATCGATCCCGCCAAACCGATCTTTACCCACGCCGTCGTAGTGATTCACAACAACGAGCTGATCGCCGAAAAATATGCCAACGGCTACGACATCAACAGCCGCTGTATGGGATGGTCGATGACAAAAAGCATAACCAATGCGTTGGTGGGCATCCTGGTCAAAGAAGGACAGATCGGCACCGAAGACCCCGCCCCCGTGGCCGAATGGCAGCATGACGACCGGAAAAACATTACTATCAATAACCTGTTGCAAGCCAGCAGCGGCTTAGCCTGGTCGGAGACGTATTTTAATCCTACGGCTGACTTCCACAGCATGTTTATCAAGAGCGACGACAAAGCAGCCTATGCTGCCAGCCGCCCGTTGAAGCATGAACCGGGCACAGTCTTTCAGTACTCCAGCGGCACGACCAATATCCTCTCGCGCATCATCCGCGAGAAGACCGGCGACGGATACTACGCCTTCCCCTTCGAGAAACTCTTCTATCCGCTCGGCATGCACACCGCGATTATCGAGCCCGACGCCTCGGGCACATTCGTGGCATCGTCCTACTCGTACGCCAGCGCACGCGACTGGGCTCGCCTGGGCATGCTATACCTGAATGATGGTGTTTGGAACAACAAACGCATCCTGCCGGCAGGCTGGGTGAAGTATTCCACAACACCCAACACGACCTCACCGATGCAAGAATACGGAGCACAGATCTGGCTGAACCGCGGCGCGGTGAACGACTCGACCAACGTGAAATATAAGGGACTTCCCAACGAAGCAATCTTATTCGATGGCTTCGAAGAAAATACCGTACTGATCATCCCATCTAAGAAACTGGTGATTGTACGACTGGGGGTGACACACAACCGGAACTTCAGCCTACCCAAGCTGACCGCCGCCGTTATGAAAGCGGTTCAGTAGATTCGTCAGCAATATCAACGTCATACCGTATACCCGCCGCCTTTCGAATGGCATCCAGCGTCTCCAGCAACGCCAGGCTATCGGAGTGTTTCATGATGGGGCTTTCAATCCGCCCCTGCCGCAAGCATTGGTTGACATGGCGTGCTTCAAACTGATAACCATAGCCTGTCTCGCGGTAAACTTCCACCGGCTTCGGGTCTTCTTTGCCCATGGCTACTTCGAGTGTACTGACAGCGTTGTGAAAACGATTCTTTAACATCAGTCGCCCTTCCGTGCCGACAATGACAGCCTCCACGGGCGTCTCTGCTGTCATGGTACTCGACAGCGATGCCAACGCACCCTGTGCAAACTTCAGCGACATCACACACTGCTCGTCTACCCCGGTTTCATGCAAGCGCGCCATGGCTTGAATCGCTACGGGTTTCCCCAGGATTGCCTGCGCCAGGAATACA
Organism: Dawidia cretensis; assembly: GCF_018598175.1. Lineage (GTDB taxonomy): Bacteria > Bacteroidota > Bacteroidia > Cytophagales > Cyclobacteriaceae > Ohtaekwangia > Ohtaekwangia cretensis. The sequence goes on along the minus strand of NZ_JAHESE010000011.1, from coordinate 129,071 downwards.
GGATAAATGCCAATGTCAAGCAACGAGCCTCCGCCCAGAGCGGGGTCGAATATCCGCGAGGCCACGGGTGGCTGCGGACGAAAACCAAACGCCGCCTGAATCCATTGTATCTCTCCCAGCACACCACTCAGGATGATCTCCAGCACCTTACTATACTGCGGCAAAAACTTTGTCCAAAATGCCTCCATCAAAAATACACCTTGTGCCTGCGCATAATCGATCATATGTCGCGCCTGAGCACGGTTTAAGGCAAAGGCCTTCTCGCAGAGAACAGCTTTGCGATGGCGCAGACAGAGCATGGTATGCTCGAAGTGAAAGCCGTGCGGCGTGGCAATGTAGATTACGTCCACCATCGGGCTGGACGCCAGCGCTTCATACGAAGTGTGTACGTCGTTAGCACCATACGTCAAGGCAAAGGTGCGGGCTCGTGCTTCGTCGCGCGCGGCCACGGCTACCAGCACCGCATCATCGACAAGCTTCAGGTCGTTGGCGAACTTATGGGCGATCTTGCCGCAACCGAGAATACCCCACCGGATTTTTTCCCCGGCATTATTTTTTTCTTCCATTGGATGTTTCGTTGTAAATTAGGAATATTCACGCTATGGCGAAAAGCGGAGTACACTTTCACTTCAAACACTTTTCCGTGCGGCATGACGTAGCCGCGATGAAGGTCGGAACCGACGGCGTGCTGCTCGGCGCGTGGGCTTCTATCGATGCGGCGCACTATATACTCGACATCGGCACCGGCTCGGGTGTCATCGCACTCATGCTGGCACAACGCTCGGCCCCGGATGTCGTCATCGATGCGATCGAGCTCGAAGCCACCGAGGCCGAGCTGGCCCGCGAGAACGTCGACTCCTCGCCGTGGCCGGCGAAGGTGAATGTCTATACATCCGCCATCCAGGACTTTCGGCCCGGTATGAAATACGACGCGATTGTTTCCAACCCGCCGTACTTCATACAAAGTCAGGAATCGCCGGACCTCCGCCGTACGCAATCTCGTCACACCGTCACACTCTCCTATCCGCAGCTGTTAGATGCCGTCGAGGCGCTCCTGACAGAAGACGGGACATTTCACACCATATTACCCCATGCCGAAGGGCTACAGTTTATTACCCTGGCCGCCGGCCGGGGACTACATTGTACCCGGCAGTGGAGCTTTCGCACGCGCAAGGAGAAACCCATCGAACGATGGCTACTGGAGTTCTCGCGCAAGACCTCCGGCACAACACCTGGTACCGGCGAGATTTTGCTCTACGACCAGGGAACGGATTGGTCGGAATATTACCGTAAACTCACAAAAGAGTTCTATCTTAATGCTTAGTCAACATGACCTGACACCTGAAAAGTAAGGTAAGAAGGAAATTTATTGATTGATTTTCAAGGTGTTATAAAATATTAATTAGATGTTTAAACATCTAATTACTTATTTGCGTTATAGGGACAACACCAAAAAAACATAAATATCATATGAAAAAAGTAAGCACCTTATTGGTCGCTGTAGCCTTCGCCGGCACTGCATTCGCACAAACCACCTGGAACATTGACAAGCCCCACTCAAAAGTAGGTTTTAGCGTAGCCCACTTAGTAGTATCTGAAGTAGACGGTAACTTTAAAGAGTTTGACGGAAAAGTCGTGAGCAAAGCAGCCGACTTCAACGGCGCCGACGTGGAGTTCACCGCGAAAGTTGCTTCGGTCAACACCGAAGACGAAAAACGCGATGGCCACCTGGCGTCAGACGATTTCTTCAACGCAGAGAAATATCCCGAGATCAAATTCAAAGGCAACCTGGTGAAGCAAGGCACCAAGTACGTACTGAAAGGCAACCTGACCATTCGTGACGTGACCAAACCGGTAACCCTCGATGTGGTATACGGCGGCACGGCAAAAGCATTTGGTGGTGAAAAAGCCGGCTTTAAAATAAACGGCAAGATCAACCGTCAGGACTACAACCTGAAGTGGAGCAAAACCACAGAAGCGGGTGGCCTGGTCGTTGGCGACGACGTAGAGATTACCGCCAAGATCGAATTGAACAAAGCAGCGTAAGCTGTCTATAAAAAACTTGCAGGACGCCGGTACGTGTGAGAACTTGCCGGAAAAGGAAAAGCCGGCGTCCTGTAACTCTTCCTTTTTTTAAGTACACTATCCCACTTGACTATGAAAATCGAAGAAGAGATCATCCAGCCCAAGTTTCGGAACTACCATCAAAAGGCCGTCATCAACCTGATCTTCACGTCCAACTGGATCGGCAACCTTCAACAACAATTCCTGAAACCCTACGGCATCACCAGTCAGCAGTTTAACATCCTGCGCATCCTGCGTGGCCAACATCCCAAAAGTATCTCGGCGTCCGCCATTAAGATGCGCATGATGGATAAAAACTCGGATGTGTCGCGGCTACTCGACCGCCTCGAAGCGAAAGAGTTGGTGGAACGCAAGATCTGCCCCTCCGACAAACGCGCGGCGGACGTACTCATTACCGACAAAGGCCTCGGCTTGCTGGCAGACGTAGACAGAGACCAACAGGCCTTTGATCACGTCATTGCCTTGTCAGACGACGAAGCCCAACTGCTGAGCGACCTGCTCGACAAGTGTCGCGGCTAGGTCAGATCTTTGCCAGCTCGGCTTTCACAAAGTCCATCAGCTCGCGGATGTATGCACGGCTGAAGTCGAACTTAATGCCCGCCGCTGCATAGATCTCCGGGATGGGGCGCATATACCCCAGCTTTAACGCGCGCTGGTAGCCTTCCAGTCCCTTGGCCGGATTCTTTCTGAAGTTTCTCCACACGGCAATTGCGCCCAACTGGGCCATACCATACTCAATATAATAGAATGGCACCTCGTACAAGTGTAGCTGCTTTTGCCACAGATAGTCTTTCGCCGTCTCTAAACCGCGCCAGTCGGTGGCGGTATCCGAAAATTCGTCTACGATTTTATTCCAGCAGCGCTTGCGCTCTTCGTGCGTATGGTTGGCGTGCTCATAGAGCCAATGTTGGAAACGGTCAATCGTCGCCACCCAGGGCAATGTTTCAATGATGTCTTCCAGGTGCTCGCGCTTGGCGCGCTTGAGTGCATCGGCATCGGGGAAGAAGATATCCCAATGATCCATCGAGATCAGCTCCATCGACATCGACGCCAGCTCGGCCACTTCCGAAGGCGTCGACTTAAAGTCGTTCAGCTCCAGGTCGCGCGTCAGAAAGTTGTGAATGGCATGGCCACCTTCGTGCATGATCGTCACCATGTCGCGTAGCGTCGACGTTGCATTCATAAAAATGAACGGCACACCGATCTCCGCCAGTGGATAATTATAGCCACCCGGCGCCTTGCCCTTACGCGACTCGAGGTCGAGGTGACCCATCGACCGCATGATCTCCAGGCACTGTCCCAGGAATGGATCCAACCGACGGAACGTTTCAATAGTCTTTTCGGTCAGCTCCGTACCATTCTCGAAGGGCTTCAGCGCATCGCGTCCTTCCGCGTCCACAGCCTTGTCCCACGGCCGCAGCGCATCCACGCCCAGCGCACGTTTGCGTTCCAACGCAAACTCGTTCAACAACGGCACGACTTCGCCCTGAATGGCTTCGTGGAAATCAAAACAATCCTTGGGCGTATAGTCAAAACGGCCCAGGGACTTAAACATATAGTCGCGATAGTTGGAAAAGCCCGCATTGAGCGAAACCTCGTGGCGTAGTTTCACCAGGCGGGTAAACAGGTCGTCCAGCACCTCTTTGTCTTGCAGCCGGCGCTCACCGACCTTACGGTAAACCTCCTCGCGTTTCTTACGATCGGTCGACATCAGCAGTACCGATGCCTGGGGCAGCGTGATCTCGGCCCCCTCCCACTGAATGGTCATTGCCCCGGAAATCTGGGCATATTTTTGCGTCTCCGTCGCGATTTCGGTATACAACGGCACGTTCTCGTCACGGAACAGCTCGATCTCTTTCTTCAGTGTACGGATGAGGATGTCATACCCCTCCTCGTTAGCCAGCACATCCAGGAACGGCGATGCCGCCGCCTTTTTGTTCAGCTGGTCGGATACCGGGGCCATGCGGGGCTGGATTTGCTCGATAAACTCTTGATACGCATGGCGATAGGTTTCATTTTCCGTATAACACGTCATGCGAATGTACCGCCAGGCCAGGTCTTCCGACACCACGGCCTCCAATTCGCTGCGGTCCTTAAACCACTGGCGAAGGTCGTCCGCGGAGTCCAGCGGCTTGACCTGCAGCGTATCAAAATAGGGCTTTAGTGCATCCCAGGTACTAATCGTGAAGTTTTCAGGCAAAAAGCGACGGGAAGGCCGCTGGGGTATAGTTATGTCGGGCATGTGTGTTCTTGGGGTAGTATGACAAGCCAAAAATACACAGCAGACTAATGTAATGAAACAGGAAAAATCAAGGGTGCAGGGGGTCATACCCGTATCAAAGCCGTACTTACTCCCCACCAAAGCCCTACTAAAGCGCTATAAAAGGCATGCATACTCCGTCATAAGTCGTGGATCTGGTTCAAGTCTTCCGACCGAAGGGAGGGCGACTTGGACCTACCCCAATGCCAGTCTTCAGACTGGCGAGTCCAACAATGCTGAAACCGACCATCCCTACACCAAAGCTACCACCACACCTATAGCATACTTATACCATAGCTATGGATACCTTATAGTAACCTTATATCGAGTATAGTGTAATCATTGCCGGCCACGCTGCGACAGCGGCGTATTTAGCCCACAAGGGTGCTTTTAAGCCACTAATACGCTTTGATACTTCTTGGGATCCTGTAACGCCTTCGCAATACCTTTGCTCACAGAAAGCAACGCTTGCGGATCAATGTGCACAGGCAGCTTGATGCGGGACTCGAAGCGCTCCTTAAGCCCGCGCAAGTAGGCGTTGCCGCCGGTGATGTTGATGCCGTTTACATAAATGTCGGCGGCCAGCTCAGGCGGGCAGGTCTCCAGGGTCTGAATGATGGCGTGCTCGATGGCCGCGACCGATTTCTCCAGAATGTACACCACCTCGGCGTGGTCGACACGGCGCACCACCGGAATACCTTCCATCAGGTCTTTACCCCGCACCATCATCGGGGCCGGCGCTTCCTTCAGGTCGTTTTGTACTGCGCCCACTTTGATCTTTACTTGCTCGGCGGTCTTCAAACCAATGGCCATGTTGTAGCTCCGGCGGAAGTGATCCTGAATGGCTTCATCAAACGTATCGCCGGCGATCTTCACGGACTGGAACGCAGCAATACCCGACAACGATATGATCACGATCTCGGTAATGCCACCGCCAATGTCAATCACCATCTTGCCTTCGGGCTCGCGAATGTCGAGGCCCAGGCCGAGGGCAGCTGCCAACGGTTCATATAACAAATAAGTATGACGGGCATTAAACTGGCCCAGAGCGTCGCGCAGGGCGCGGCGTTCTACTTCGGTGGTTGAGTACGGTATACCTGAGATGATATTTTCGTAACCACTCAGGAACGAGGTGCCGCGGTTGGCTTGTTTGATCAGTTCGTGGATCATCCGGCTGGCCGAATCGTAGTCGGCAATGACGCCACCCTTGAGCGGCTTGATGGGGCGCAGCTCTTCATGACTCTTCTCGAACATACTGTAAGCTTTGTCACCTACAGCCTTCACCGCATTGTTATGGGCGTCGAAAACTATATAGGACGGCTGCGAAACCAGCAGATTGTCCTTGTCGCTTACTAATGTATTATTATTGCCTAAATCGATAGCCAGGCTTTTGTTCTTGAAGAGGTTGAAGTTCATGTTCACAAAAAAATTAGTCCGCTCGTACTCCTGATTGTCCCAAAAAACACTGTTGCGTGCACGGGTATGGACAAATATCGTAACTTCCTCTACCCTACCAAATCCAAATGTTATATGCGCCAATCAACCACACGCTCGAGAAGAGACTTTTTACAAAAAATGCTGGGCACCGCTGCACTGACCGGCATCACACCGGCAATCTGGAGCGAAACCATACATGCTCACCAACTGCTGACCCCGCCCACACCACAAGCCTACACCGCCAACAGCCGCATCAACATTGCGGTGATCGGCATGGGCATCATGGGCTTTAGCAATGCCGAGACCAGCACCGCACTACCGGGCGTCCAGCTGGTGGCCGCGTGCGACCTCTACACCGGCCGTCTCGACCGCGCACGCGAGGTCTACGGCAAAGAACTGTTCGCCACCCGCAACTACAAAGAGATACTCGACCGCAAAGACATTGATGCGGTGATCATCGCTACCTCCGACCACTGGCACGATCGCATCACCATCGAGGCCCTGAACAAAGGCAAACACGTGTACTGCGAAAAGCCCATGGTGCACAGGCTGGAGGAAGGCGCTGAAGTGATCTCCACCCAGAAAAAGACCGGCAAGGTAGTACAGATAGGCAGCCAGCGCGTCAGCTCGATCGTCACCCGCAAGGCACAGGAGCTCTTTGAAGCAAAAGCCATCGGCGACCTGGTGATGGTAGAAGCCTGGATGGACCGCCATTCTGCCAACGGCGCCTGGCAATACTCCATTCCCACCGATGCCAGCGCGACTACAGTCGACTGGGATAGCTTTCTGGGCGATGCACCCCGTGTGCCATTCGATCCGGTGCGTTTCTTCCGCTGGCGCAACTACCGCGACTACGGCACCGGCGTAGCCGGCGACTTATTTGTACACCTGTTCTCCGCCCTGCATACCGTGACCAGCTCCGCCGGACCCAACCGCATCTACGCCTCCGGCGGGCTACGCTACTGGAAAGATGGCCGCGATGCGCCCGACCTCATCCTGGGGGTATACGCTTACCCGGAGCCCGCCCAACACCCCGCCTTCAACCTACAGATGCGCGTCAACTTTGTCGATGGCAGCGAGGACGGCGAAGGTCTACGCTTTATCGGCACAGACGGCGTGATGCACCTGGGCTGGGACAGTGTCAAAGTCGTACGGCATAAAATCTCCAAAGTACCTACCTATGGCGGCTGGGATTCATTCGAGACATTTACCGCGGGGCAGCAGAAAGAATTCGAACAATGGTATAAAGCCAACCATCCGGCGTCGACGCCGGTCATGCAAGAATCCGACCTCGAGTTCCGGGCGCCGGAGAAATATAGCGCCAACATCGATCATCACCTGGCCTTCTATGCCGGGGTGCGTGAGGGTAAGCCTGTAAAAGAAGATGCCCTGTTCGGCATGCGCGCCGCAGGGCCGGCCCTGGCCAGTAACAAAAGTGTTTTTGACAAAAAGATCATCCTGTGGGACCCTATCACCGCCAGGGAGGCGGTGACGAAGTAAACCACAGAAGTTATTAGAAGCTCTTGCGTACGGTTACGCCCCAGTTGCGCGGGTCGCCCAGACGCGTGGCGCCGGTGTCGTAAGCATAGGCAATGTATAGCTTGTCGCCGAGGTTGCGGCCCCAGAACATGATCTCAAAGGTCGATGCAGCTACGCCCACTCGGGCGTTATACAGACTATAACCCGCCTGACGATTGCTGTTGGCCAGATCGAAATATTGCTCGCCCAGGTGCATGATCATGTCGATACGTTCAGTGAGGCGGTGACGCCGTTTAAAATTTCCCGCAATATAGTCGGCTGGCATAATTGTTTCCTGTAATAAAGCCATACGGTAAACGCTCATTTCTATCGATCATGGCCGCCAAAGGCACCCTTCTTCTCATTTTTTTGATGGCGACCGTGCCCTGGAGAGCTGTTGCGCAGGACAAGTCTTTAAAAAAGGATAAGCCCGCACCGCAAAAAACAAATAAGAACAACCAACCGCTGATCGAAGAGATGGTCGAAAAACTCGACTATATAAACGAGAAAGCAGAAAAGCTCTTCCGCATTCTTCCGGTGCCGTTCTATTCCTACACGTCCGAGGCGGGCAATATCGTTGGACTGGCCAAATTCAACCTCTTTCACCCCTCCGCCCACGACCGGTCAAAACCCTCGCGCCTGTCTGAGCTGGTAACGATTTCCAGCAAGCGCCGCATCAATGTCTTTATCAGCAATGAGCTTTTGCTGCGGGAGAACCGATATATGATCCTGAGCTCGTTTAACTACCGACGCCAACCCGAATACCTGCAAGGCATTGGCAACGATGTTCTGAATAATAAAAAAGAACAGGTTTCGATTGACCGTGTTCGTTTCACCAGCACGCCGCTGCGCCGTTTCCATAACAATCTCTATGCCGGATTAAGTATAGACATAGCGCGATATACCATTCGCGCCGACAGCGCTGGCTACCTCCGCGAAGGAATCGTGACCGGTACCCGGGGCGGTACGGATGTCGGCCTGGGCATCGCCGGCGCGCTCGACAGCCGCGATAACCGTTACAACGCACGCCGTGGAGCATATGTGCTCACGACATTGGTATTCTACCCAAAATTCCTCGGAAGCACCTATGCCTTTCACCGGTTTGAGCTTGATGCACGCCACTATTTTAACCCCTGGCGCAAACACGTTATTGCTGTACAGGCAACGACCTCTTACGTCGGCGGCAACCCACCGTTTTACAACCTCTCGTTGTTGGGCGGTGAAGAGCGCATGCGCGGATACTACAAAGGCGCACTGCGCGACCGCACGCTTGTCGATGCGCAGGTAGAGTATCGCATGCCGGTATGGAAGATCTTTGGTGTAGCCGGCTGGGTCGGCACGGGCCGCGTAGGTACGGGGTATGATGACCTGGCGCTCTCGGGCTTTCATCTTTCGTACGGCGGAGGCCTGCGCGTACGGGTCGATACACGCAACAACACCAACATGCGATTCGACATGGGCTTTGCACCCCACGGCATCCGCGGTTTTTACATCGCCTTTGCCGAAGCGTTCTAAGGGCGCTATGCTTCCCCATTCCGGGGAATCACCCACGTGCCCGTCGCGCGCTGTACAACGACGTGCGCCATTTGTCTACGGAAACAAACGGCATAGTTTTTTGAACCGGCTTTATTATAAACCTCATAATACGGCCTTCGGATACACCGGGGCAGACGCATATTTCTTTAAATCAACGATCTATGAAAACGCACAGAACCATTCGTTTTTCCCTGTTGTTGGGACTTTCTTTATCTACCGCCACCCTATTTGCACAAGAAGCTAATAAGCCTCCGATTAAAAAGCTTATTGAAAAGGTGCCCGGTGTCTGGAAAGTAACCGAGGTCAACGATGGAAAAAAGAAAATCTCACAAACAGTCGACTCTACAGCCATCGAGTCAATCGAATTTACGCGCGAAGCCAAGTACATTATCCGCAATAAAACACAACAACTTGACTCAGGTCTTTATCGCCTGAACGAACAGCAAAAGACGCTATACCTTGAAAGCAGACTCAGCAACGACACGCCGCCGGCGGAGTGGAGTATTGATGTAAATGGCAATACGCTGACCATGACAGGAAAAAGCAGCGAGGCGACCAAAAACTTTAAATACACGTTAACCCGTATATCACATAAAGCTGGGAAGGAGAAAAGGACAACGAATGACACCAAAGGAACTGGCAAAAAAATCCACTAATAGATGTTGTGTAACTCAAATTTCCCCAAAATTCAATTTCGTGGAAACCTGGGGCATAAACGTAAAATACGTAACTTACAAATGCTTTTAGTGGTTGGATAGATTATTAGAAGCAACTCGACCACCTGGCTGCAACTGGGTGGTCTTTTTTTACCACCTGCGCATGCCGCTGCCTGCTGGAACAACGCCCACGCTATATCGTCATCGTCTACTGCCAGTAGATCAAGAGCAACGCCAGATAGGCTATATGGCCCCGGAAACGCTCCCGTATTAACAACATAGCATCATAGACGTGTTTCTTCACCGAAAAGGGTGTGATGTTGAGGCGCTCGGCAATCTCCTTGTGTGAAAGACCTTCCACCTTCGCCAGCCGGAATACTTCCTGCTGGCGTGGTGTAAGTGCATTTACGGCTCCATGCAACGTGTCTTTATATCTCTTTTCTTCATAGAGAATCTCGTCCGAGTTGATGTCGGGGGCGCCTCGGTCGAGCGTAAAAGTATATTCGCGCTGGGCTTGTGTTTCCGACGCAATGCGCTTAAGTAATCGTAGCGCGTGATTGCGGGACCACATGGCCAGGTAGTGCTTCAGATTTTGTACATCCGTAAATTCTGTGCGGCGTGCCCACAAGGAAGTAAAAATCTCCTGGGCCACATCTTCGGCAAACTGTTTCGAGCCGACCTTCTTTCGGATGAAATGATAGATCACATCCCAATAGAGGTCATAGATCTGCCGGAAGGCTTCCTCATCTCCCTTCGCCATGCGGCGAAGCATCGCTTCATTGACATTGCTATGCATAGGTTCAGATCGCTTTACAAATGTTATTAACGTTATACTTCAAGATACTCTGTTTTCTGCAAATTCATAAAAAAACTTACTTCCAGGTTTGCCTAAAGCACACTTAAAAATAATCCCTTTTTACTAAATTTTAATGCAGAATACGTAACTATTATTTAAAAATTTTTCTTAAAGAATTGTTACAAATACGCTTTCTTAAGCCAAAACACGGCCTTAACAGCCAAGTCATGTGCTGCTTAGGGCTTTCCGTAAAGGGTTTTGGGGATCTTTATGAAGATTGCAAAAAGTTTCGATATATCCAAAAACTTACCTCAGTAAATGGCCTGATTCCACCCGCTAACACGCTATGGCCGCTGATATTTTCCCACTACACGATCGAAACTTACGCTAACAATATACCTGAAAAATCAGGTATCGATTCCCTAAGCACCGCAATTTTACCACTACTTCCAACTATTAAAACCATTATTTCTCTGCAATCGATCTATACTTCGCCGTGACGGCCTAAAAAGACCCATAACCGGCAATATCTATACTATAGTATACTTTGTCACGGACCGGCACACGGCCCGCGCGCCGGCCATGACGAGGACTTCCACTTCAACTGGCCAAGCCCCCCTCTCCTGTTATTGCCTTTGTTTCTCCACGCCTCACCCTTAACTCCCCTCGCGGGAATCCCGTGCACCGGCATGGCGCAGAAAACGTAACTTTCCACACCGGGCACAGGATAGTGCTCCCGCAAGCACTTGCCGAACACTGGTCAATACCAGCACAAATAACATAGTATAGTATTTCCTATAGATATCAGGGCGCGCCGCCTGTATCACATATTATAGAGTGTGCACAAACGTGCGTCAGAAAGAAGGGATCAATGCCAACAACATGGCGTGGAACTCATCTTATTGCCTGGAAGGTACTAGTAAGACCTGCGCAATAAGTGAGCCCACGCCAATATTTTATTGACGTGAGCATTTTCACCTATTGTCTCGCGCAAATTGAAGTTACTAGTTTCCCAGACGAGACGCATAAGTGCGAATGCTTCGTAGATACTGCTATCGTAGTATTCGCAAATCTAATTTAATTGTGCTGCTGTATACCCTTATTTATATCCTATTTTTCACGAACCAAATATAGTGATTTACATTTATCGAGGTCCACTTAGACCTCGATAAATTTTAAAAAAACCAGGACTTTTAATGATCGTTTTAACCGTAGTCTATATAATACATCATGAACGAAAAGGAAGAAGAGCGTATACGAGGTCTCTTCAGAGAAAATCTGAAAAAATTACGGGAAGCCAAAGAGCTCTCGTTACTCAACATCGCCCAAAACTCTGATCTCGATAACAGTAATTTCTCCAAATACGAACGCTCCCGCGACCCCCAGCTCATAACACTCTTTAAAATCGCCGAAGCACTCAAAATACACCCCCGCGAGCTGCTCGATATCGGCATCGACTTTACCGAACCTAAGCCCGGCGCTAAAAAGTAAAGGGATGTCGTCGTTGTGATCATATGTCAAATATCACATATCTGGCCCCTTTGTGTACACTATAAGTGGGCATAGATTATTCAATCATCCGGTATAATTTATTTACTGAATAACGCAAAATGAAAGGGGGTACCATACATGATACCCCCTTCTTATATCGCATGAACGGTCTGTAATATTATCGCACGACGAGCTTCTTTGTCCCCTGAAAGCCTTCCGTCACGATCGTCACCAGGTAAACACCCGGGCCCAGTATACGGCCCAACGTGTGCAGATCCACATCGTCCTTGAAGTCCACCAATCCCGCATATACCCTGCGCCCGGCCACGTCAGCAATCGTCAGGTAAGCATTGCTTTCCACGTCATCTCCATTCGTATAGCGTACCCACACAGACGTCGCGGATACAGCCGGGTTAGGATATACCCGGAAGATATGCATACCACTGGCATTGTTCTCTACTTTCGATAGCGCAGAATAGGCCGCCGTACCGTCAAAATCGGTCTGCTTGAGTCTGTAATAGGAAATCCCCCGTAGCGGCGTATAGTCAACCGTGGCGTAGTGGAGCGCTTCCTGACTATCGCCGGCACCCGGCACAAAGCCGATGGAATCAAACTTCAGGTCCGTGCCGGCACGCTCGATGGTAAAGAGAGCATTGTTATGCTCGGTAGCCGTCGTCCACGTCAGGTCTACCTGCGCCGCGTTCAACACCGCCTTAAACGAGATGAGCTGAATGGGCAATACAGCATTCTGATACCCCAGCGCAAAATAAGTGGTCGCCGCGAGGGTAGTCACGCCGGAAGTAGCGTACCCCCGTGGATAAGCCGGTGAATATACACCCGAACCACCCTCGTCCGTCCAGGGGCCGCCGACGCTCGTGGCACGGACGATCCGTACGTTACCGGGCGTGGCGATTGACTCATCGGCGGCACCGTTAGTATTAAAGCCTATCTCCACCGTTGGCGAGCCGATTGTACCGCCTGAGCGGTTGATCGAGAAATAACGTGCTTCCGACAACCGTTCGATGCTCGCCGGGAATGCCCCCCCAGGTGGCGTATTGATCATCTCCACACGCATCGTACCGGACGTGCCAACCGCGGTTTGCTGGATGGTTACCGGCCGGTATACCGTGCCCTGTCCAACGGGGAACGTACGGCTCGCACCCGCGGTGGTCGGGAAGGTAATGGCCAACCGCCCGTCGATATACGACGAAACGTCATATCCTACTACGGGCTGTGTTGCTGTATTGGTCAGGTTGATCTGGTTCGCACCGGTGGAGATCATGCCGCCGGCTAATGTCAGCAGGTTGTTGATCGCGAAGGTATTGCTCATGGTCAGCGTACCGCCGTTGGTACGCGTGGCATTATAGAAGTTCGCAGAACCGCTGATAGCTTGTGCGCCGGCGCCGGCGAAGATCACGTTGCTCGTATTATAGGTAAACGTGCCCGTACTGTTCCAGTTCCCTGCTATTGACACAGTACCCGAGCCTGCATCAAACGTAGCACCACTCGTGTTACCAAAGTTACCCGAAATGGTCAGCGTACTGTTGTTAAGCCTGTATTGCGTACCGCCGTTGCTATTGCTAAAAGCACCTCGCACCGTAACCGCACCCGTACCGTTGGTAAAGGAGCCTGTATTGCTCAACGTACCACTGATGATGACAACGCCGGCACCGCTCGTCAGCGTACCGCTGTTGGTCAGCCCACCGCTAACCCGTAGCGCCCCACTCGCCCCTGTAAAGGTTGCCGCGTTAACAAAGTTGCCGCGTACACCAATACTATCGGTACCTGCCGTGAAAGTAGCGTTCGTGTTGTTGGTAAAGTCACCGCCAATGCGCAGTCCGGCCGTACCGTTACCCGCGGTAAAGACGGCAGCGGCGCCGCTGTTAAGCAGGTGGCGGCCTACCTCGATGGCCCCGTCGCCTGCGTTGAATATACCGTTGTTGGTGAGGTCGCCGGTCGTGCTGACCAGCGTAATGGCACGGTTGGCCGCGTTGCTCACCGTGCCGGCCGATATCGTCATGTTGCCGTTTAACGTCAGGTCTACGCTGGGCAGCACCTTCGTGCCAGTGCCCGTAAAGGCCAGGTTGTTATAAGTGGTCTGTGTAGCCGGCAGGTTCATCGCCCCGTTGTAGTCCACAGTACCGCCACCGGCTGCTACAAAAGTCGAAAAATTGCCTGTCGGGAACGTCGACGACTGCAGCTGAATAGTACGGGCACCACTGCCGCTGGTACTGACAGTACCGAGATCGTGGCCTGTAGTATTGCCCAGGTGGAGACGTCCGCGTACTTCCAATGTCGCCGGTCGCAGACCACTACCATTCACGGTCACGGTGTGCAGATTGTTGATGATCACAAAAGAGCCTGGCGGCGGCCCCAGGTTCGTGCCCGGTGGGTCAATATCCCACACGGCGTCCGTTTCCCAGTTGCCCGTCATAACGCTGGTATAGGTGGTTGGGTTGACAAAGGCCGTCGGCTCTCCTGCGGTATAGTCGCCGGCTGCATCGATATTCGTGAAAGTGATGACACGCGTCGTGATATTAGGATTACCCGCGGTTACCCCGATAGTCCATGCCCCTTCTATAAAACGCGCATCGCGATAGTCCGCCAGCGTGCCGTTCTCATCTTCCGCCCGGTAGGTATAGCGGTGCGTCAGCGCTGTCAGGTCGGTGATCGTATGGCTCATGTTCCAGTAGTAGGACAGATACGACAAGCCTGACCCGGTGGCACTGGGGTGTTTGCTGTTCACGGGCTTCACCGTCATGTTCCCCCCCGTAGTACCGGTCGTAAGGGTATAGGTAACCGGCGTATACTTGGCAGTACCCGAGCCGACCGGGAACGTAAAGGCGGCGGCGTCGAGCGATCCATCAAAGGCCTTGGTCAAACCGGCATCCGACAGGCGGCCCGATGTAGCAATATATTTGGCGGACGTTGCTCCCGCGATGGCCGTCAGGCTCGTGTTGGAGATATACAGTCTGTAGGATGCAATGTTCAGGATACCGCTCGTCAACGTCATAGTACCGGTCACCTCCTGGTCAGCGGCAAAGACGGCTCCCGCGGTGTTGCTCAAGGCTAAATTGCCAAACTTACCACTACCATTGCCGGAGATCACCTGCTGCGTGGGACCAGTAAGCAGAACACGGCCGGCCCCTGTGCTGGTATGCACCGATCCGTTATAAATATGCGAAACGGTCGCGATCGTGTTGGCGTTGCCGGCCAGCGTGCCTTGTATCAAGGACAACGTGCCGTACACGCGCAGGTTGGTATTGGGCTGCATGTCAACAACGCCACCGGTAAAAGTATTGCGTATAATGAGGTTGCCGAAGTTGGTCAGGTTACCGCTGACACCCGCCATCAGCTGATTGGCGGTCGAGCCATTCAGCGTGGTCGTCTGTGTCGCGACACCCGACTGGTAACCGCCCGCGGTCACGCCATTCACGCTGGTCGTATTCGCGTTGGTGAAGTCACCAGCGATACTCACGTCAAGGGAGTTTGCATTAAAGACGTTGGTTGCTTCAATCGACAAAGAGCCCCGCAGGGTCAGACCGTTAAAGTCCAACCGGGCAATGTTGTCGGTACCCGTGACCGTTACGTTGTATACCGGAATGATCGAATTGATGTCAATCGTTTGGGTGGAGGCATCTTTGCCGATCTCGATGGTACCGCCCGAAACAGTATAGGACGAAGGTTGTAAGTAGAGCTCGGCAATTGTCGTGCTGGTCAGGGCACGCTCGATGGCCATCGAACCACCCGTCATGGTGAAGTTACTGCCCTGATTCAGGATCTCGAAGATACCACGCGTTGTCGTAGCCGCACTATTGACGCCGATGGCCACCGCCCCACCACTCTGGCCGTATTGCAAGGTACCTTGCGAGCTGGCAAATGAGCGCCGTATTTGTGATTTTACATTGAGGGCACCGCCCGCCACGGTAATAGTTGGCTGTCCGGTCGCAGCATATTCAATGGAGTTGTCGTTGTTGGTTGTACCAACATTCACCGCACCCGCCAGCACCTCCAACGTACCCGCCACAAGCATGTCGTGTCCATCGTTACCCGTAAGCTGCATCGTGCCTCCGTTCGCCGAAAGGCGCGTGGCCGCGGGTATAGAAAAGTCAGCGCCATTCGCAATGGTCACCGTCTGAGCGCTGGTAAGCCGGAACGTGCCGTATTCCAATGCCAACGGTACCGGCGTACCGGATAATGAAAAAGCCGAAACGTTTACCTCCAGCAACGTGGCCTGCGACGAGCCCTTAGAGACTGTCAGGACGTTGAAATCGGTCGTAGTGCCCGTACCCGTAATTGTAGCGTTGGCGGGGCCGGTAAAGGTCGTATTACAGTGATAGCTGCCCTTGGCCATATCGAACACACCGTTGTTCTGCAGGTTACGCGTAATGGCCAGCGTGTTGGTCACGGCCGTGCCCGAAGCAGCCACATCGAAAATTGCACCGGTGCCGATGATGACGTTGTTATCCGTAGAAACCGTCTGCGCCGTGCCGTTTATAAACTGCAGATTGCCCGTGGTCACAAAAATATTACCGTTTACCGTAAGCTGGCGGGCGGCAGCGGAATTCAGCCGCACCACGCCAGTAGCGCTCACACCTTGAACAGTCATGTTGTTATACATGCGCATGTCCTGATCAGGCATAGTAATAACCCTTCCCGTACCGGGCGTCAGAATCAGATTTCGATACGATATCAGTGGCAGGTTGGTGGGCGCCAACGACGCCTTCGGAATGGTAAAGCTCGTCGCGCCAGTGGTATAATACTCCACGGTACCGCCTGCCGAACGTATGAAGTTACCGAAATCCCCTGCGGGAAATTCCGCTGTCGCGGTGGCCGAAGAAATCCGAAGCAAACCGCTGCCCGATATCTCGGCATTCTCCAACCGGCCAAAATTGTGGCCGGTAGATGTACCGACGTCCAACGTACTACCCGCGTTGATCTCCAATCCCCCGGCAGCCTGGTTATTATTCGTGATGGTAACGACGTGGTTGTTCGTAGCACCGTCGCCGATAAACACCTGGTCACCGGCACCGGGCGCCGTCGTAGCGTCAGGGCCTGTGTGGCTTACGTTCGACCAGGGTGTCGTGCCGGCACCGGTATTGTTATAGTTACCGTTGCGCTTACTATAAAAGATCTTTACAGTTCCAAAAGAAGCCGGTACACCGGCCGTGTAGTCGCCCGTGATATACCCGACATTCGTGAAATAGATAATCTTGTTCGTCTCGTCAACCTGCGTGAGGTTGTTAATCACCGTCCAGGCCGTATTGTTGTAGCGCGCAGGAACATAGTTCACGTCGTCACCGACAGGTGCAACGTCTGAACCGACATAGCGGTAGGTATGCGACGCCGACACCGCACCGGTAAATCCTTCACCAACAACCTTCCAGTAATAGGTCAGGTTGTTGGCGTTTGACGCCACGACAAACTGATGTCGCGACGTTACCGGCCGGGCCGTAATGGTACCATAAGTCGTCGGTACCGACGTCAGCTGAATCGTGGCCGGTGTATAGTCCGGCCCGGACCCGAAAGCAAAGGTAAAGGCTGATACGTTAGAGTAGGTCTTTTTTACACCACGGTCAGACTGCAGCCCCAACGTGCGAATCATCTTGACATTGCTAAAACCATTACCCGTTGTTGTAATCGCTGTAGCCGAGGTCGACGTCAGTGACAACAGATAGTGCGCTATATCAAAGATACTATTGCCCGTACCCGCGAGTGTTAGGATACCGGCAATGGTTAAATCGGCTGTCGCCGATGCACCCGGTGAAGAAGCGTTGTTGAGTACGACGTTCCCAAACACACCGCTACCGTTACCGGTGATCGTCTGGGTCGATGAACCGCTCAACGTGATACTACCCGTACCCGTATGGGTCGCCGAGTTGTTCACCGAACCATAGGCCAGAATCGTTTTACCACCATCGTTTAATACACCCCCCGTCAGCGACAGTGTCTGACTCACGGCAAAGCTGGTGACACTGCCACTCAGGGTCAACGTACCAGCCGGCTTGGCGACCGTCATGTTGTACAGCCCCGACGTAATGGTACCACTGTTCGAGAAGGCCTGCGCCCCCGAGCCGTTAAAGATCGTTGTGTTTGTACCGGGGGTATAGGTCGCGTTACTGCCGATGGTAAAGCCACCGCCCAGCGTAACGTTCAGGTTATTGGCCAGAAATACAGAAGCGTTCGTGCCGTTGACAGTAAAGTCATTGAGCACCGCCAATGGTTGCGCCGTGGTGACAGTATTCCCGACGCTCCCAATGCCGTTTAGCCGCACGGTTGTAGGCGTGCCGCCCGTGCGGGAGATGTGCAGGTTCCAAAAGGGTGCCACGGACGCGATATCAAAAAATGCCGCAGAACCCGACAGAATAGCATTGAAGGTACCCCCAGTGACATTATAGTTGGCAGCATTACACCCAATGTGAATACCACCATTGGTAGCATCACCGGCTGTTCCGCCCGATTCGGGATTGCTGACGTTGATCACACCACCCGACATGATAAATACCTGCTCGGGAAAAGGTAACGAAAAGCGTGCATAACGTCCATCGGAACCGACCGTACCACTGGCATTGAAGATACCGCCCGACATAATAAATGTACCGCGGTGGGTTGTAGCGGTAGTCGAAGGTCTGAATTTCTCCGTCGTGAACGTACCCCCTTCAATAATATACTGCCCTTCTTCGCGAATTACCGCGCCTTGCCCACCGAGCGAAGTGAAGCTACCCGCCGTAATCCGGAACTTGCCGTAAACAACCAACGCGGCACCGTTCGTATTTACCGTCGCGCCGTCCACCCATAACATGGGGCTAACGGATGTCGCCCCCACATCATAGTTGGCAGAGCCCGAGCCCCACACCCGTGGAATATTGATGTTTGCACCCAGGCGCAACGTGCCCGTGGTAAGGGTGATCAGTTGCCCGTTGGAATAAAAATTCAGGTTGGCCGTATTAGTCGACGTAACCGACAGGGTGTTGGTCGAGTTAAGACCTTTGTTAACAGTCAGTGTATAAAAATTCGTTACGCCGTTACAGGCCAGCGTATTGTCGGTCGCACCGGTAAACGTCATCGTAGCAGCACCGTTTGTGGAGGCCGTATACTGCGTACCGTTGCTGAGGTTAACCGTACCGTTGTTGGTCATGCTGCCGGAGAAGTTCAGCTGGTGAACGATGTTAAAGAGACCGGTAGTAAGGACGGTGTTGGCACCAAACGTAGCGTTTCCGCTCAGGAACACCCGAATAAGGTTCGTTATCTGATTGCCCAGCGTAACCGTTAGCGTGCCCGCACCGGTCGCCCGTGTCGTCAGGTTTCCGTAGATGCGCAGCACATAGGCAGCCGCGTTGGACACCGTCATGGTGTTGCCGGCACCGGTTGTGTTTGTGAAGACCAGGTTGGGATAGTTGATCGATACCGGTAGCACGCCGGTAAAATCGTAGTACTCTACCGTAGCACCTGCCGCATAGCTGTTTTGAAAGTTGTTGGTTGTCACCGTGGGGAAATATCCCGATTTGATTTTTAATGTACCTGCGCCGGAAAGCGTTGCCACCGGTGCGCCCAGGGTGAACGTGGCAAGATCAAGCGTGCCCCCGTTTTGAATATTGATGCGTAGTCCGGTTTCTACAACGTCACCGGTCAGTGTCACCGTATAGCCGTTCAGGATCGTGACCAGATCGCTGCTGGCGGGTACGGCACTTCCCACCAGCGTTACACCGCTAGGGTCCGTTGTCCAGGTGTTGGGATCATTCCAATTACCACTATTACCACCGTTGACATACGTGTAATAGTTGGTAGCATACGCGGAAGATGCGGCCGAAGAAAATGCTAGAACGGCACAAAGAATCAAGAGAGGATACTTGCTCATGGTGATTTGATCGTGAGCCTCTTAGACGCGCATTTCAGGGGAAAGAATGGAAAAGGTCGTAAAGAGGGTTTCCTCAATATTACGCAATAATCTTTCCGGTTGTGCCGGTATCCTGCGAAAAAAGCTAATCTTATTTCGCGAAGACACAATACGTAGTTCTACCCATTTTAAATGGTTTTTTTTGACACTTTATTGTATTTATAGGGTCTTTCAGGCGCTATTTCCATATATCAGAGGATTTTTTCACACTTTACTTTTCGTCGAATCCATCCTGAATTAAATTCAATTTCCCATCTAAGGAATATTAAACTTATTTTGGGAATAAAAAATGTCCCGTCGCGCGCTTGGCGGCGCTACGCACCATTCCGCGCAAGTCATACCTTTGTTTTATGGAGTCTCCTTCACCGCTACGGCTTTCAGCACTATCAGCGCGCGTCAGCGATACCTTGCGTGCTGCATTTCAGAACCTGTCGTTCTGGGTTGTTGCCGACGTGACAAGCCATTCCTTTAAGGCCTCTTCGAACTATCATTACTTTGAGCTGGTAGAAAAGGACCGCGATTCCAATCACTTACTCGCGAAGTTTTCGGCAAAGGCCTGGGGCCCGGGCGCTCGCCAGATCGAACAGTTTGAACAAGCCACCGGGCAGCGCTTTACAAACAATATCCACGTGCTGGTAAACGTTACGGTAGAATACCACGCTACGTATGGCCTACAGCTACAAGTAAATGCAATCGACCCCGGCTTTACCCTGGGGCAAATTGAACAGCAGCGGCTAACCACACTCCGGCGCCTGGCCGCCGAGAACCCAAGCTTTATTCAACAAGCCGGTGACGCATACATTACTCGTAATAACCGTCTCGGTTTAAAGCCTGTACTCCAAACCCTCGCCGTGATTTCGGCCCGGAATTCCGCAGGCCTGCAAGACTTCCGCCATTCACTGGAAGACAACGCCTTCGGATATACCTTCCGCATAGACGAGTATCTAACCGGCGTACAAGGTGAAGCCAGCGCAATTTCCATACGCGACACGCTGGCGGCCATTTTTTTATCCGGTATTGCCTACGATGCTGTCATCATTACACGCGGCGGCGGCTCACAGACCGACTTGTTGATGTTTGATCACTACCTGGTCGGCCAGGCCGTCGCCAAGTTTCCCATACCCATCATTACCGGTATTGGTCACCATCGAAATACCTCCATTGCCGATTTGATGGCGCACTCCCCTACTCGCACCCCCACCAAGGCGGCCGAGTTCATCGTCGCACACAACCGGGCATTTGAAGAGTCGCTCTTGTCGCTAAGGCAGACCATCGTTATCCGGGCGCAACAGCTACTCGCGGGACAGCAGCAGGCATTAACCAGCTTGCAACGAGAAATCTCGTATAGCAGTCAGCAAGCCATCAACACACACAAAGAAGCGGTGCAGGCACTCCGCAGCCAAACAGTTCACCATGCCCAACGGATATTGTATGCCCAGCGTGTAGCGGTAGCGGGATTGGGTGTGCAAATTTCGGCTCGTTCACAGGGTGCAGTAGCGCGGCAAAGTCAGTCGCTGGAACACCTGGCCAGTACAGTCCGCGTCGCCACCACGACCTACATACGTAACCAGCAACGGTATCTGCAACACCTCACGACGTTTATGAAATTAATGTCACCGGCCAGCACGTTGCAACGCGGCTTTGCGCTGGTCCGGCATCAGGGCCGCCTGACTGGCAACGCCAGCGCTATACAACCCGGTGATCGCCTGGAAATACTTTTAAAAGATGAAATTCTGAAAACAACCGTAACCGACAAAACACCCCACGATGGAGCTAACGATAACCTATGAAGAAGCCTACCGCGAGCTGGAACAAATCGCGCAGGAGATCGAACATGAAACAGTATCGGTAGATGTACTGGCTGAAAAAGTAAAGCGTGCATCCGACCTTATTGCCCTGTGCCAGAAGCGGCTCAAAGGCACCGAAAGCGAGGTCAACAAGATCATCGCCCGCATGGAGAAAAATCCCGAGAGCTAGACGTCTACGCCTATACTATAGCCACACCCTGCCCTCGAATATCCCCATTTTTCACGGTTCCACAGCATTACTGACGATGCCATCCGTTGTTCGGGTGGCATACTTTTTTTATAGTAATCACAAAGCAAACAACTGTTAAATAAAACAAAACCACAATGAAAAAGTCAGCAGTAATACTCGTCGTGCTATTTATGGCACTCGTGAATTTTACCTTTGCTCAATCACCCGGTGTAGTAACCAGCGCCAAGCCCGGATGGCACAAGATCGGTGAGGTAAAGGCCAGCTTTAAAATGGAGAATGAATCGATCGTTGTCATCGGCAACGACAAGTTCAAGTCCTTGAAGCTGAAAGTAACCGACGCCCCCATCAATATCGAGAACGTACGGGTGTTCTATGAAAACGGTGCGTCAGAAGAAATTTCTGTACGTAGCGAACTGAAGAGCGGCGCAGAGACCCGCGTGATCGACCTCGACCACGCAGCCGAAGATATTAAAAAGGTAGAGTTTACGTATAAGACCCTGCCCAACCGTAAGGACGAAAAAGCTCACATCGAATTGTACGGTCTGAAATAATTTCAGCAAACGTTCTCATAAAAAGCAGGTGGCACGCATGCCACCTGCTTTTTTTATATAAACGGTACCGCATCGGCACTGCGCGCGCTGTATAGAGAGCGTGAATTTCCCGATTACCAAATCCTTGTTAGGTCCAACGGCGTGGGCAGGGCGCCGCCGTCTGGCCATGCCGTAAGATGGCGGCTACATATTGGGGGAGATACGTGTATAGTTAGTCAGGATGGCCTTCCGGCCGCTAATCGCCCATGCTCCGCGTCGCGTGTAGATAACAGAAGCACTGTATGTTAAGAGTACATCTGATGGATTTCCATACCTGCATTATGCGTGTGTTATCACACTTATCAATGGAGTCTGCATTACTATAAATGGCCGGCATACTATACCTGGGGAACCCCGGATCGATCGTGATATGTACCCATACCTACATCGCCACGCATACCTTAATCATGGTGATAAAGGCAACTCACCGTATAAAATTGCACTGTATCTGATGAACGGTGTTCCATTTTAAATTATATTGTGTATACTTGTAACAAATTTATAGGCAAGTGCCTATAAACAGTAGTAAAAAAACAATTATAAAGATGGCAAAGAAAAAAACTCCGGAAAACCATGGTAAGCTGATTACCAAAAAAGAATTGGCCGATATCAAAAGGCTGGTGAAGGAAGGTACTCCTTCTGTCTCGATCGCCAAGAAAGTGGGCCGTACGCTTGGTTCGCTGCGGAAAATCGCTTTTGACAACACCATTTCCCTGCGTGTGAAGAAAGCAGCCAAGAAAACGGCGAAGAAAGCTGTTAAGAAAACAGCCAAAAAAGCAAAGTAATAGTTATACGCAATAGTAATTTCCCCGGTGAGCATGGTCTATACCAGTCACCGGGGATTTTTTTTACCCTATATTTTTACTTTTTACCGTTGTTTGGAGATTTATTACCTTATTTTTACCCCTCCTACCGCTGAAATAATATCTGGCGTTCGCCTCAAACTTAGCGCAACAGGTCTCACCTCATAGAACATTACAGAGCAGCAACACGACCAGGCATAAGGTAATGAGCGTGGATATAGCACACGTTACCAGAAACAAGATGACATGTTTACGCTTACGCCTTAGTTCTGCCAGGCGAAACTTTGACAATAGATCATTGATAATTTCCATGATTCGATTTGCTGTTTATCTAAACATACAGCATCTTATTTTGTTTAAAAGCAGTATAACGTACTACTCGTTTATTACATAATGTAAAAAATCATCACGCCGCCTGCGCCGGAAACAGTGAGGCCCACACCCCACAATACGCGATATTCTTTGCACACAATACCTGAAAAAGCAGGTATATTCAGCGATCTCCCGGGCACGGTATTGGTCCCACGCGATTGTATATAATGATAATCCTATGGGCGCAACACAAAACCTCATCGATACTGCGGGCATACAAAAGCTGCAGACCCTTATTAAGTCCGCTACTATTTGTCTTATGACTACCTCATTACAGAAGCGTCCGCTGTCAACACGCCCCATGAGCACATTGCGCGTGGATGACGAAGGTAATTTTTGGTTCTTTAGCCAAAAGACAAGTGAAAAGAACTCTGAACTCCGGGAAAACCCTGATATACAACTCTTTTATACTAATACGGCCAACTCCGAATACCTAACGGTATATGGCCAGGCGACCATCTCACACAACCAGGCCAAGATCGAAGAGCTGTGGTCACCCCTCGCTAAGGCCTGGTTTTCAGAAGGTAAAGAAGATCCTGAGCTAACCGTACTAAAGGTCACGCCACTGGAAGCCTACTATTGGGATACCAAACACAACAAAATGGTTCAGTTGGTAAAGATTCTGGCGGGAAGCATTATTGGCCGGCCGCTCGACGACGGTGTCGAAGGCCGTATAACGCTATAATAATACAGGTGCCTGTATTGAAAAATGGCTATAAACGAACCATTTTATACATCCGGTGAACAACCGACCCGCAAGTCTATTCGGGAATGATCATGACACCCATTCCTTTATACTGTTTATTGGGAAGCTTCTGAACCTTTAGAAATAGACGTGCGTCAGGATTGCTTTCCAAAAACTGGCTATCGTGCAAAGTCCAGGTATATTCTGCATCGGGCAGGTCCTGGGCACGGAGAGTGTCACCAACGGCAATGTCTGCAATTGCCGTGCGGTCCATCTCGAACAGCATCATATTGCTTTTGATCTCGTAAGTCATACGCGGGGGAGCATTTAGATAGTCGCTAACAGAGCCCCGGTAAAAAATTATACCACCCTGACGGTTTATGACTTAAACCACTGCAGAAGTTTACCGAACCAGCCTTTCGGAGCAGGTTTCCGGTCGTTTTTCATATCCGTCACCTCTTCATTAAAAAGACGGGCCGGTTTTGTCGGTACAGACGCCTTGACACGTTGTTGGTAATATTGTGTACGACGTTCTTTCTCCTGGCGTGCAAGCTCCCGTCGGTTGTCTTCTGCCTCGCGTGCCTCACGCTCCCGTTGTGCAGATACCGGATTTTTTCGAGGGCGCTCTCCTTCACGATTCCGTGGTTGCCTTCGGCCACTGCCCCGATCATCTCGTATCGACTGGCGTCGATCTTTTTGTACCGGCGACTCAGGTTTTTCTGTATCCGCTTCCCCTTCCTGCTTTTCTGAAGCTTCTTTCTTTTTTGGCTGGGGCAATTCAATCTTGCCTAATATTCGTAATCCACTCAACTCTACTTTGGGTGCTTTGATCAGCGTGGGACGCTCGTCTGTCGACACACCTGCATGCTGTGGTATATCCGCCCCTGCCTGCTGCTCCGCCGAATCAGATAGGACTACCTGATCGCCAGCTTGTTCCGGCATAGATGATAAGGCCTCCTGCATGGGCTCTTGCGCGATGGTATCGGTCTGCTCATCCGGCATTGTCGTGGTACCCTCTTCTATGGCAGACTCTTCCGCTAACGTTACCGCTGACAGCACGTTGCCATAGTGGTGCAAGATCGATGTTAACTGCTCATCCGTCAACCGGGTATTAATACCTTCTTCGATCTGAATATTCTTACGGGTGAGTAACGCAGTAACTTCTGCAGGGCTTACTGAAAGCTTTCTGGCTAATTGTCCGAGCCTCATGGGCAAATCATTTTTGCCGCAAATATAAGCGCTGGCAATGATACTACCACCCGGGATCAACGCCCGAAACAGTGTCAATACGACACGTTATCGTATTTATCAGCACCTTCTTGTAGAGCAGATTCCTCCAAAACACGCAGTTGCAATCGATTTTCGCAACGGACCAATTATTTCCTTGTTCCTTCAAACAACGAGAAACTATGAAAAAGAATATCATCACAATTTTTATGTCTGCGATTGCTTTTGTTGGCGCGGTCATATTACCACAACAAGCCTCAGCGCAGGAAGATGACAAAGTTTGGAGTATCGGTCCGGAAGTAGGCATCAACCTGGCAAAATATGGCGACGACGGCAGTGATTCCAAATTTAAGACCGGCATCCTCGGCGGTGGTTTTCTTACCTATAGCATCCGCAATACACACGCCTTTACAGGCAAGGTGCTCTTCTCACAGAAGGGTGCGCAGGATGACGATGGCGATGAAAAACAAACCTTAAATTACATCGAGGTTCCCGTCATTGTCCGTTTGTTTTTTAACCGTGACGGCGCCTTCCGTCCCAACCTATTTGCGGGTCCGTCGTTTGGTTTCCTAACCGGAGTGCGAAACAAAATAGGGGATGGCGATTACGAAAAGCTGGACGACTATGGCGATTTCTACAATACGTTTGACTTCGGTGTAACGGCCGGGCTGGGCTTTAACTACGAATGTTCACCGGGTACACGCATTCTCATCGATGCGCGGTATACCCACGGTCTAACCGACATATCAAAAGCCAGTAACACCTCTATTATTAACCAGGCCATCGGTATAACCGCCGGTATATCGTTTGGAATCTAAGATCCCGCTAGAGTCTCCACCAGGAGAAGAGCGAAAGCAATAGCAAAATAATTGCCAGCAGTATTACCGCTGCACGCATACCGCTACTGGGCTCAGCAAATTCATACTGGCAGATAGGACAAACTTTAGCACGGGCGTCAATGTCCATCGCACATGAAGGGCATTCTTTCGTTTTCATTAGTCCGTTGGGCTTTGACGCCATTTCTTCTTCTCCGAGCGCTGTTTTTTCCCCTTGATCCGCTCTTGAACGGCCCCTTTCGTAGGCTTCGTCGCCTTCCGCGCTTTTTTCTTTACAAACGCCTTGGCCAACATTTTTTCGAGCTTCTCAACAGCTGTTTCTTTGTTGGTCAGCTGTGAACGACTTTCCTGTGCCACCACCATCAGCACCCCCTCGTTCGTCATCGAAGCACGTAGTTTCCGTGTGATGATGTCGCGCTCTTCGTCTGTGAGCACCTGCG
Source organism: Dawidia cretensis (assembly GCF_018598175.1). Lineage (GTDB taxonomy): Bacteria > Bacteroidota > Bacteroidia > Cytophagales > Cyclobacteriaceae > Ohtaekwangia > Ohtaekwangia cretensis. The sequence goes on along the minus strand of NZ_JAHESE010000011.1, from coordinate 102,444 downwards.
ACTGCGCCACATCAAATTTAAGGATCACTTTGGTGTTCACCTTGTTCACATTCTGTCCGCCGGGACCACCGCTCCGCGCGGTACTAAAATCGAGCTCGTGTGCGAGCAGGGCTGCTGTTAACTTTCGCTGCGTTGTCATAACAATAAGGCCGGTAATATCGCAAAAATCCCGCAAAACCTGCGCCTTGGCGATTGGCCGGCGCGCCGGCAACCAAAAGATAAGCCGTTTTCCCTATCTTTGGCCCATGGAACAACAATCACTTGATTTAATCGAGGAAACCATCAGCCACTTAAACGAAGGGGCACGGTCTGTGCGGGCTTATACGGAAGAAAATACGTTGATCATTACAAAGGCCACCGGCACAGATGTCTTCTGGATCACCCAGGAAGAACCCGGTTTCCCAAAACGTCAGACCAATTCATTGGAGGATCACTTTCATGGCGTATTCGGTATCGAAGCGCGGTATTAAGAATGAAAATACCGCGAGGCCGGCGAAACCAATCGACGCCACGATGATCGCTCGCTACGCTGTTTCGCTAACGCCGCACGCTCTACCTCCGGCAATGTGATGCGGTGCAGAATCACCGATAAGATTAATCCAAACAATACAAACGATACGAACAGTATAAAACCAGGCTGTAGCGATGTCTCGTTAGTAGAAATGCTTGCCAGGGAATCTGTTTTCATATTCAGGTGCGCCAGTTGGCTGTCCAATATTCCCTTAAACCCGATGTAAGCCATAAAGATCGCCACCACGTTTACATCGGCCATACTCCATTTGCCGGCTTTAAAAGCAAAAAATTGTATAAACCTGTTGTCTCGCCAACGTTGGTTTCCGAGAAGATAAACCTTTGTCGCCAGCAACTTTCCGATCGGAAAAACTATACTAAAGATCAAAATCAGGATACCAACGAATGCCGAGTCAAACTTACCCGTCTCTAATAATATACGCACTACATCTACAATGCTTTTGCTCTGGAAGAAAATGACCTGGTCGTGAAAGGATATAGGCTCACCAATCAACTGAAAGCTCATCTCTTTGATCCGCGCATCGATTTCGATCATCGGCGTCGTCAGCCCGACGCATAGTACCAACAGCGCCATCGACACAGATACTATAAAGAATGGCGTGTGTACCGGCTGACGATTTCGGAGTATCAGCCAAACCACCAGGAAGAGCACTAAAATACCCACGATCGCATATGTAAAGAAATACGCGCGGTCTTGCAAGCCAGCCAGACGTGTCTCAGCCGTTTTATTAAACGACACCACATCCACGGCGCCGTACTTTTGCAGAATAACCTCGACGCGATGAATGTCGTTCATACTGTCGTAGGTAATGGTGCCAAACTCCTCCAGCTTACTTTGCGCGAGGTATTTCAGCTTCTCCCGATTCTTGGGTTTCTTTACTTCGTTGACAATGGTCTGGGCAAACTCGGGCACACGGTCATGCAACTTATTCTCATTTACCAATGCCCTTACTGCAAACTTTTTGATCTTACCCCCTACCGTTCGCTGCTTGCGATCGATCATGCTGTCAGCCTTGTTGATCACCGCGTGCAACACTTGTGAAACTTCGTGTTTGAGGGCAGCTTCCTGCTCGGGTGTAAATTCGAAATCGTCGATGCGGTGCGTCACAACGCGCACCATGTGATCGCGCCAGGCGTTTACGGAAAGTAGCCCGTACGTAATGTTATTGAGGACGCTGTAGTCTTTCTTAATGGCCGCCCGGGTATTCGAGAGCTGGTAGACCTGGAGACCACACCACCCTGCTACGACCAGCAGGATACCTCCGATGAGGATGACGAGGGTGCGCTGAAACATTATCATAGCAGTAGGTTATATTCTTGATGTGTGGAATACAATCCGTGTGCCGTGAACGCGAACCTCCAAATGCCGCTAACCGTGCTGGTTTCCCCAAGCCTCAGGGGATTTTCTTACACACCAACCACTAGGGTTGCCGGCCAGTTGGGGACGCCTGTCCCACGGATGATGCCTCTGCCAATACCGTTTTGTCGTAGTCTGTAATGGCTACCAGCGAGAACCACTTTATATCCGTAATAGCCATCTCATCGAGAATGTCCACCATGTTTCGATACCGCGATTTGTCAGAAGGCTTGATCATAACATAGAGGCTATCGACCTGTGATCGCTTTTCCAGCAGCACTTTGCGTATGTTTCGCATGCTGGTGACAGAAGGTGTACCTTCTTTGCCCATATACCAATGCACCTTGTCGTGCGGCCCTAAAACAACCGACAATACCCGTTTGCCATTGATCAGGGGTGCCTGCCCAGGATTATCAGGTTGCGCGGGCACGGTTAAAGGCATGACATATTGCTTGTTAAATTCTGTCGTCAGCATAAAGAATGTGAGTAGCAGAAATGCCAGATCAACCATCGGTGTCATATCAATGCGTGTGGACGCGCGCAGACGTCGTGTCTTACCAGAGCCTTTGCTACCAGAAGCGGAAGAGTTTATTTCAGCCATACGTATATTGGTTTAATTATATACGTAATGCTCCGCCTCCCCGACAGTCACAAACCACCCGCATTATAATTTAACACCCGTTAATCATAGTGCTTAAGGCCATCCCATATTTCCGCCAGCGGTTTTTTGAGTTTACGGCCTACATAGACACCGACGTTGTTTTCATATGGCATACAATATTGGCACGTCGCCACACCTACCTTCTCACACGATTCGAAATATTCGGCATGGTCTTTCAGTCTTCCCCCCAGAATGATCATAACCTCACCCGTATGGTTTCGCGGCCCCCAGATCCAATAGTTATTGTGCGTGCCAATGGCCTTGGGCAGACCATACGCACGACCGTAATAGTCAATGGCACCGCACCGCCCGTAATTATCAGAAATAATAGCACAGCGGGCCTGGTCTTCAGGACTCAACGACTGGTAGGCTTTCGCCACGGCGTCGGCTTTCTCCTGCCAGCCAAACATGTCTGCGTAAAACTGCGGCAGTTCCGACAGCTCCTTATTTTCATTTGATGTAGGCTTGAGACCAACAGCTTCTGCATACGCCACATAATCCGTCACCGGCAGGATCGGCAATACCGAAGGGAGCACTAACAGCGTACCTATTATTACCACCGTAGCATATGCATATCGTATCCAATAGAGGCCCCTTCCTATCAAACGCTGTTCACACCACACGGCCCCTGCGGCAAACAAGCAGCCATAGGCCGGTGTCATGTATTCGCCCTTGGAGGTACCATTGATGAATAAGATCAGAAAAACCGTCATAAACATCCAGCCGAGCCATCGATAGGGCCGCAATGGCTTATATGTAAACAGCACCACCAGGCCGGCGGCCCACAAGGGTATATTGAAAGGATTCAGTAAAATCAACTGCTCGTGGATAAAATCCCAGCGGGTGCGGGTGCTATACTTGCCGGCATTTGCCTCGTGTATAAATTCGAGGTGCGCCAGATCGTGCTGCCAGTTCCAGAATATATAGGGCGTAAACACCAGCAGTGCGATCGCTCCGGCGATATAAGGCCACGGTGTCGCAAGCCATCGCCGCTGCGCAATCACCAGGCTGACAAAGATTCCCGCCCCGAAGAACAATACGCTGATCTTATTCAAGAGACCAATGCCCAGCAGCGTTCCAAGCAGTAACCAATAGTAATGGTTACCCGTGCGATACAAGATCAACAAAACATACAGGGCCGCCGACCACAGCACGATGTCCAGGCCGTTCATGGAATAATACCCGCCCATAGCCAGGTGGATGATCGAGACCGTTACAGCCAGACAGGCCATGAACACAGCAAACCGCCTGCCCCCCAGCTCGCACACGATCAGGCCTACCAGGGCCACGGTGCCGGCATGTGCCAGCGCCGGTACCATGCGCACGGCCACCAGGCTATCGCCCGCGACCAGCCGGACTAACTTTAATATAAATAAAGAGAAGGGTGGCTGGTCTACGTAACCCCACGCGAGATTATCGCTGCAGGCCAGGTAATACAGCTCGTCGCGAAAAAGACCATATCCACCGGCCAGGTTTACGGCCAGGTGCAACAAAAAACAGGCGGCCGCCAGGATGACGGTCAAGCGCTTTTCAGCGTGTAGAGACGAGGCAGAAGGGATCATCGTAAAAACATTCGGTTAGACCGGACTATGTACGCCGGGCGCACAAAAGTGTTACTCCCAAATGAATTTACGCGGTTTTTACTATAAGAAGGGCGTTCGCTCCTATAAAACGCGACGTTGCCGATCAACGGACTATTGGCTTTTGTCCTTCTTTCGCTCGCGTTCCTCGGACGACAGCGGGTGCATCATCTGCGGTGGCTCTGGGGTATGGTCCGGTGCACCGTCGTTCGCCTGTGGCTTTTGATGCGCCTGTTTGTCTTTCGTGGTGGCAGCTGGTTTTTGTTTGTTTGATTTCTTCGTTTTTGCGTCTTTCGTTTTCATGGGCATACCGTTTTATTACGTAGAGAAAAGCCAAAAACTATACCGGCCTCCGAAATAAGGCCCTGAGCGCCCGTGACGAAGATTTTCCACATTATCTTGAATGAAATGAAATTATCCGCCGGCTTGCTGATGTATCGACTTCAAAAAAAGGTGCCGGAGTTTTTCCTGGTGCATCCTGGTGGGCCGTTTTATAAAAACAAAAACGAAGGTGTCTGGAGTTTACCGAAGGGGTTACCCGAGCCGGACGAAGACCTCTTGATTACAGCCCAACGGGAGTTTGAAGAAGAAACAGGCATCACGCCCACCCCGCCCTATATGCCATTAGGCTCCGTGACATACAAAAGCGGCAAAGTCATTCACGCCTGGGCGTTTGCCGGCAAGTGGGACCCGGCGCAAGGTTTGGTCTCCAATGAAATCCCGATCGAGTGGCCACCCCGCACCGGCAAGATCGTTCACATCCCCGAAGTCGACCGTGCCGCCTGGATGAAGTTCGACGAAGCCATGAAACTGATCCATCCGCATCAGGGCGTTTTTATCGAGCGCTGGATGCGCCTTCACACGTAACAGCACCTGTCAGAATTTTGCCAATTCCGGAATTATTGTCCCGCGGCGAGAATGCACAGGAAATTGCCGATTTTTTGAATGTTCATGTATCCAATCTATCGTGAAATACTGTATTTTAACGATAAAATTATACCTCGCTGGCCTGCAGACTGATTCTTGGTACGGCGTAGCTGATGGATGAGGCGAATGATCATGCAACGAATCGTATCCCTTCGGAACCTGGTCCGGAATCAAGTCAACATCGTCGTGGAGCGGATGGAAGTCGACGCACCCATGCCAAACGACTTCGAAGAAAAAGCCGGTCACGCATTCCACAGAATCTTATGCATTAGCAACATCGCCCTCTGGGGAACCTATTGCTTTTTGTTTGTCCTGCTGGACATGTTTTCCACCCTTACCTCTATTCCAATTCTGTGCATACTTTCTATCGCGCTTTGGCTTAATCACCGCTGGCTCTACCACGTGTCGCGCTATCTGGTGGCGGCCGTCTACTGTGTGGTGCTGGCCACTATATATTTTTACCACCTGCACGTGGGTTGGGGACTGATCGTCGCCGGTGCCGCCTGTGTATCGGTATTGTTTGCCCCGAGCCGGCGGGCTGTACCGGTGCTCTTTATTCTCGGGGCAAATGCTTTTTACATTGTTTATTTTATTGCCGCCAACCGCACGGTACTGAAAACGGATGCCCTGCACGTGCAATCCGCCAGCGTTACGATGCTGCTGCTGGTCGCCGCCGGCGGGTTGGTTCTGCTGGCCATGCTCCAACTGCAGAAGGTCATACAAGACTACTTCGACAAGATCAACGAGATACACCAAACCGTTACCAATCAAAACCAGGTGCTAAGCGAGCTGAACCTAACCCTCGATCACACCATTCGTGATCGCACGCATGAGGTCAACGAACAACTGCAAGAGCTGGCTGTACAAAAGGAAGAGCTCGAATCACAAAAGGAAGAGCTCGACGCCATCGTCGATGAGTTGAATAAACGCAATCAATACCTCGACGCGGTCGTCTTCGAGCTAAAGCAACGCAACTTCGAGCTCGATCAGATCATCTACCGGCTCTCCCACAACTTGCGCGGTCCTGTTACCAGCATCGCCGGCCTGATCCACTTAATGCGCATCGACAATGAGCAGCGCGTCGTACCCGACTTCCTGCACCGCATTGACCAGCAAATCCTGGCCATCGACGGCGTACTGGGCTCGCTCAATGCATTTGCCGAGGTCATGGTCTCGGACGTCCAGTCCACGGAGATCGAAGTACCCCTGCTCTTACGCGATGCCATCGAAGGGCTGTCGCACCTGGAAGGATACCGTTCTATGAAGATCCAGATTCAATCCACATTGCCGGAGGGGCACAGCATCCTCTCCGATCAGCCTAAGCTACGAACACTATTCCGGTGCCTGACGTCCAACGCCATTACCTTCCGGCGTACTACGGGCGAAGTCAGCTCGTTGAAAATTACCCTAACGCTTCAAGACAAATACCTGGCGATTGACTTTTGCGACAACGGTACCGGTATTGATGATTTTGTGAAAGACAAGATCTTCGACATGTTCTACCGCGGTTCCCATCTTTCCAAAGGCGCCGGCCTTGGCCTCTACATTGCCAAAGAAGTGGTGCGACGCCTGAAGGGATCCATTACCCTCAACAGCCACGCCAACGGCACAACTGTACACGTATTACTTCCAGCATAAATTGCCAGCGCAGCCAATCGTTACAACATAGTTGTTGCTTTGACATTTTTCATGCGCGCATTTTTCCCCGCCAACGCATAGCGTCTTCACGTAAAAAATCGGTATCTTTCTTTACGTACATACGGGCATCCAGTTATCCGATAACGCCGTTGCGTTTCTAACGGTACGTATACGCTCCGAAAGTGTTTTCAGTAAAAAAAAACCTGATTGTTGTTCTCATGAAAATCACACTTGACAAAAAGATCCTGACCGGATTTATTTTCTGCTGTAGTATTTTGCTGATCGTGGGCTTTGTTTCCTTTCGAAACGGCGAGCAACTGGTCACCACCAACCAGTGGGTGAGCCACACGCACGAAGTGTTGTATGAGCTCGAACAGATCATGCTCGCGTCAACAGAGGCAGAGACCGGGACACGCGGCTTTATTATCACCGGGGAAGAAGACTACCTGATACCCTTTACGGAATCGCGGCTGCAATTGCCCACACACATATTACAAATGATTCGGCTCACACAAGATAATCCACTGCAAAACCAAAACATCGCCCGGCTGGAGAAGCTCTCGCAAGAACATATCAGCATGCTCGAAAAGTGTATTGCGAGTAAACGCACGGGGCTGGATGGCGCCGAAAATCCAGTAGCGAAAGGCGAAACCCGGCAGATACTTAATGAAATCCGGATGATCGTTCGCGCTGCACGCAACATCGAACAGAATTTATTGGAACAACGTCAGCAAGCCAGCGATCATGACGCCCGTCGCTTCAACTATCTGTTAATGATCTTGCTGGGCACGATCGTTACAGTACTCATAATTGTTTATGGTATCATCATGCGCAACCTCCGGGCGCTGCGCCGCGCCGAAACGGAAATGGCTGAAAAGAATTGGGTCCTCACCGGCACCGGTACCTTGACAGAAGCTATGCAGGGCAACCTGACAGTGACACCGTTGGCAAATGCTATCATACAGCACCTGGCCACATTCCTGAAAGCATCTATGGGTGCCGTGTACATTGCCGACGACGCCCAGGCAAATTTACATCAACAGGCTGTCTATGCTGTTGGAAGAGTGGCGCCAGCCACGGTGGCCTTTGGTGAGGGCATCGTCGGCCAGGTGGCCGCTTCACGAAAGGAAATAATATTATCCGACGCTCCTGCTGAACACTTTACATTGAATACAGCTTTTGGCACTGCGGCACCTAAAACCATCATGGGGGTACCTGTGCTATTCGAGCAACGTGTTGCGGGTGTTATTGTATTGGGTACGCTTGACAATTTTACAACCGCCCAGCGAGAGTATCTGCGTCTGTCCACCAACAGCGTCGGCATCGCTGTCGAGTCGTCTATGGCCCGCACAAGGACCAACGAGCTATTGGAGGAGACGCAACGGCAGTCAGAAGAACTGGAGGCCCAGCAAGAGGAACTGAGGCAGTCAAACGAAGCCCTTCACGCCAAGACAGAACTACTGGAACGTTCTGAAATTGAGCTGCGCGCGCAGCAGCAGGAACTTCAACAGATCAATGTGGAGGTAGAGGAAAAGGTCAATCAACTCGGCGAACAGAAGGAAAAATTAGAACAGGCAAAAGGCGAAATCGAACGCAAGGTACTCGAAGTAGAAGTCAGCAGCCGCTATAAATCAGAATTCCTGGCGAACATGTCGCACGAGCTGCGCACACCGCTCAACAGCATCCTGATCTTGTCACAGCTGTTGGCCGAAAACAAACACAAGCGCCTGGCCGAAAAGGATGTCGAGTTTGCACACAACATCCACACCTCGGGCGCCAGCCTGCTCAACCTGATCAACGAAATTCTCGACCTCTCCAAGATCGAAGCCGGAAAGATGGAGCTCGATATCGAGCCCGTACCCGTTACCGCCATTACCGAAACAATCACGACACTCTTCACCGAAATAGCCCGCAATAAAGATGTCACCTTCCGCACAACGATTGCCCCAGTCCTGCAAAAAGCAACGATTGCCACGGACCGCCAGCGTGTCGAGCAGATTTTACGAAACCTGTTGTCCAACGCGTTTAAGTTCACCCCAAAAAACGGAACCGTCGCCCTCTCCCTCCAGGCAGAAAACAACAATGTCGTGTTTCAGGTAGCCGACACCGGCATCGGTATACCAAAGGATAAACAAGAAATTATATTTCAGGCATTCCAACAAGTGGATGGATCCACCAAGCGCCAATACGGCGGCACAGGGCTGGGCTTATCCATCAGCCGTGAACTGGCGCACGTACTGGGGGGCAGTATTCGCCTGGAAAGCATAGAAGGAAAAGGAAGCACGTTTATCGTCTCCCTGCCATTGACGTTTAACGAAACATTGAGTGTACCCACGGGCAAAGAAATCAGTGTCAAAGCCAGGGAACGCACGGTATTGGAAACCTCATCAACGCCCGAATTGTCAGACACCGCTCCCAACGACGATCGCGCCCAACTGACGGATAGCGACCGTGTGGTGTTGATCATCGAAGATGACGACAAGTTCTCGCAAGTGTTACTCGGCTTTATCCGCGAGCGCGGATACAAAGGCATTATTGCCACACAAGGAAACACCGGCGTGAGCTTTGCCCGCACCTACCAGCCAATAGCCATTCTGCTTGATATCGGCCTGCCCGTCATGAACGGGTACGAGGTCCTGCGCCAGATCAAGAATGACCCCGCGCTGCGACACATTCCGGTACAGATCATTTCGGCGTACGACAAAAAACGCGAAGGCATGCTGCTCGGGGCATTTGACTATATGCACAAGCCCGTCTCCGTCGATGACTTACACAAGGCCTTCGAACGCATTGAAAACTTCACGAGCAAGAAACTAAAGAAACTGCTCATTGTCGAGGACAACGTACAGCAAAACAACGCCATTCGGGAGCTAATCGGCAATGGCGATGTTAAGTCCTATTCGGCTTACCGCGGCACCGATGCGTATGACATGCTGGAGCATGAAGCGTTCGACTGCATCATTGTGGACCTCGGCCTGCCGGACATGACCGGCTTCGACCTGATGGAAAAAATACGGGCAAACGACCGGCTCAACAAGATTCCCATTGTAGTATATACAGGACGAGACCTGAAAAAAGAAGACACTCAACGCCTGGGCAAGCTGGCCGACACCGTGGTGCTGAAGACCGCGAACTCGCAAGAACGATTGCTCGACGAAACGATCCTGTTCCTGCACCGCGTGGAAGCCAAGCTGCCACCCGACAAGCAAGACATCATCCGGCGTCTGCACCGCACGGACGAAGTGCTGAAAGACAAAACCATCCTGCTCGTAGACGACGACATCCGGAATATATACTCCCTGACGAATGCCCTGGAGGATGAGAGCGTGCATTGTCTCACGGCAGAGAATGGACGCATCGCACTCGAGGTGTTACAGGCAAATCCGTCGATCGACCTGGTCCTCATGGATATCATGATGCCCGAAATGGATGGTTACGAGACCACGATCGCAATCCGAAAGGACCCCGCGTTCCAAAAGCTCCCCATCATTGCGCTCACGGCCAAGGCCATGAAGGGTGACAAAGAGAAATGCCTGACGGTGGGCATGTCAGACTATATTTCGAAACCTGTAGATGTTCCACAATTGTTGTCGCTTATGCGCGTATGGTTGTATAAATAATGGAAGCGCCGATGGATGCCACCACCCTCGATGACAAGGATTACAAAGAGCTGCTGGAAGCCGTTCGTTTTGTATACGGTTACGACTTTACGGAATATGCCGAGTCTACCGTAAAGCGGCGGATTACCCATTTTATGAACACTCATCGCATCGGCACACCCACCGCCCTGGGCAAGATGTTGCTAAAAGACGAGCCGTTATTTGAAGAATTTGTCCAGCATTTGTCCATCACGGTAACAGAGATGTTCCGCGATCCTTCCTTCTACAAAAAGCTCCGCGAGGTAGTCATGCCACAACTGGCCACCTACCCGGTAATCAAAGTGTGGGTCGCCGGCTGTGCGACGGGCCAGGAAGCCTACTCGCTGGCGATCTTGTTAAAAGAAGCCGGCCTGCTGGAACGCTCGATCATCTACGCCACTGATATCAATCAGCGCTCACTGCAGACAGCAAAAAAAGGCATTTACCCTTTGGACGGCATGAAAACGTACACTCAAAATTACCTCGCCGCCGGCGGGCAAGGTGAGTTCTCCCACTATTACGCTGCACATCATTCTGCCGTATTGCTGGACCGCTCCCTGCGCGACAACATTGTCTTCTCCCCGCACAACCTGGCGACAGACCGATCCTTCAACGAGTTTCAGCTTATACTGTGCCGCAATGTGATCATATATTTTAATCAACGCTTGCAAGAAAAAGTATTGCGCCTGCTATACGACAGCCTCTGTCCCTTTGGCTACCTGGGCCTGGGCGACAAAGAGTCGCTTTTCTTTAGCGACAAGCGCATACACTTCGATGACATGGACCGCAAGGAAAAGATTTACCGCAAGATCAAATGACTATGAACCGTACGATGACCCTGCTGCTAATCGACGACAAGGCTACCAACCTCTTTGCCCTGGAACAGCTTCTCGAAAAACAAGACCGCGTTTTTCTTCAGGCTACTACCGGGCGCGAAGGGCTAAAGCTCGCGCTCGATCACGAGGTGGACCTGATCATTCTCGACGTGCAAATGCCCGAAATGGACGGCTTTGAAGTCGCTCAAATCCTGCAGTCCAACAAACGCACAAAGGATATACCCATCATTTTTGCTTCCGCCGAAAAGAAGGAGCGACAATCGATCATTCAAGGTTTCGAAGAAGGAGCTGTCGACTACTTATCCAAGCCACTCGACCCCGAGCTCACAAAAGCGAAAGTATCAGTGCTTTTAAAAATCCAGCTACAGAACCGCCAGCTACAGGAAAAGAACCTGGCCCTGCAACAGGCCGACGAGCACATCAATCTCCTCAATGTAGATCTTCAGAAAAACCTTCGCCAACTAGAGGCTGCCAACAAGGAGCTCGAATCGTTTTCCTACTCCGTATCACACGATCTCCGCTCGCCCATACGGGCCATGCTGGGATATGCCCGCATTGTCGAAGAAGAACAAGCCGGTAAATTAAACGACGCGGCTGGCCGTGCATTAAAGATCATACGAGACAACGCACAAAAAATGAATCGTATGATCGATGACCTGCTCTCCTTCTCCAAGCTTGGTCGGCAGGCCCTGCAGCGCCTATACGTCGACATGGATGCGTTGGTGCGAACGGTGCTCATCGATTTACGCCAGCGTCTACCCTATCAACCCGAGATCGCGGTGCACGATCTGCTGCCGGCGCACGCCGACACAGCGCTGCTGGCACACGTATGGACGAACCTGATCTCGAATGCGATGAAGTATTCGTCAAAAGCGGCGCACCCACAGGTGGAGATCGGCGCGCAAGCGGGCGATAACGAAGTACAGTACTATGTGAAGGATAATGGCGCTGGGTTCGACATGAAGTATGCTGATAAGCTCTTCCAGGTATTTCAGCGACTACACAGAGCATCCGACTTTGAAGGCACCGGCGTCGGCCTGGCCATCGTGCAACGCATCGTTGTACGTCATGGGGGCCGTATCTGGGCCGAAGCAAAAGTCAACGAAGGGGCTATATTTTATTTTACACTGCCTGTAGCGACGCCGCACGAAAGCTACGCCGATGTAACAAAACGAGCTTCGCAAATTATCGATGCCCGCTAGTCAGGCCGCGCGGTTGACATACTGATCCACGACGTTCAGGAATTTATCCATGTCCAGGGGCTTTTCCAGGTAATAGTCGACACCCGCCGCCTTTGCCTGCGCTTTGCTGTCGCTGCCCGAGATCATCACGATTGGCGTGTGGCGCGCTTTCTCCTGATGTCGCAGATAGTCGCAAATGACAAGTCCGTCAAACATGCCCATCTGCTTATCGAGTATAAACAGGTCGGGTACTTCGTACATGTCGTCGACAATCGTCGTAGCATCCGGCAGCCCCAGTACTTCATAGCCCCGGCGTTGCAACAGCCGGCACAAGAGTACCAGCAGGTCCTGATCGTCGTCGGCAATCAGAATGCGTTTCTTTCGATTAGGTGTGGGTGTTGTATGTTGATTGCTGTGCGTTTCCATAACTTTCTTCCGTGTGTTCCAACCAATCATGTCCAAAACCTATGCCCGTCGCCTACATTCTGCTGTTGCCCCAGGAATTGTCGTTACCCGTATTATTGTGGAAAACGTGACGCAAAAAAAGCCCATTCTTTCGAACGGGCTTCAGAATATAGAAAACAACTACGACAGCATTCAACATCCTTTTCCCACCAACATCACCGTCCCATCCGGCTGAACCTGATAGAAGTGGTGACCGGTGGGGTCCAGGCTCTTGCCTACATGGTCCAGCACGCGTTGCCAGGTCAGGCCGTCATTCAAAAAAGCAGCCTGTACACGACAGCGTTTTAACGACGCTGTCTCGATGACGATCCGTACGTCAAACCGTGCGCTGATGCGGGCCACAGCATCTTCCAAGCTCACGTCATTGAACTCAAACTGCTCCTCTTTCCAAAGCGTGGCCAGGTCTGCATCCGTATTGTGAATATCATAGTGCACCAAGGGTCGCGCGACCACGATTTGCTGGTCAGGATATATACGACCGTAAATCTTACCCTGCTCATCGCCCACCTGCACCAGGCCTCGCGTCACGGTAACACGCACATTCCGGTTTTGAGGATACGCATTGATGCTAAAGGCCGTACCCAATACCTGGGTTATAGTACCCAGGCTATGGATGATGAACGGCTTGGCCGGGTCGTGGTGCACGTCAAAGAATGCCTCACCCACCAACGTAACTTCACGCTTTCCGTTCTTACCAAAATTATCGTCGTATACAAGTCGCGTGTTGGTGTTCAGCACAACGGTAGAGCCATCGGACAATTGCACCCGGCGTGTTTCGGCCGAGGATATAATATGTTCTGCCGGGAACCAGGCTTCCCGCTGCTGCCAGCCATAAAGCCCGCCACCCGCCACCAACATCAGTACTACGGCAGCGGCTGCCAGCCAATGCCACGAACGTCGGTCCTGATATTCATGATCGGGTAACCGGTTTCCGACGATATATCGGAAACAGCGTTCTTTCGCGCGCGCCAGCTCTTCATCAGATTGTGCCAGCAAGTCAGGATTATCGATTCCATCCAACGCTTTGCACACGGTCTCCTCGTCTTGTCCCGGATCAATCGTACCGTCGATCCGGATCTGGTTGGCCACCTGTGTAACCATACGTTCTTCTTCCAGAATGGCTTCGAGTGACGCGGAATCTTCAAACTCTTTGAAGTCTTCATCGAGTACATCGGCCATCATCTGCTCAATCTCACCCGCCGCTTGCAGGCCCGTTACGCGCTTGCGTTCTTCGCCCGTGGCGGTGCGATCAAAAAAACGTTCCAGTAACTCACGTAGTGCACGGGTTTTCATACGTATCGGTTTTAGAGGCTTGAGCACGGGCCAGCGGGAGGTGCATGCGTTCTCGCTACACGAGTCCCCGCGTGTATAATTTAAAGAGCATGGACATGAAACCGGGTATAAGAAAGTTCCAACAATAAATTTTGGGGAAGTTCTCCCCACTTCTCCATCTATTCTTCCGAGTCAAGCCTTCGCAACCGCCCTATCCGTTTCCAGAAAATAATCGTCCCGGTAAGACCGCCATGAGGCTTCAACGCAAAGTCGGGTATAACACCCGTGCGACGGTATCCCAGCTTTTCATACAAGCCTGCTGCCCCTTCGTCCTCAGCCGTATCCAGCGTCAGCAACGTCCTTCCGTGCTGCACCGCCAAACGTTCCACCTCCTGCATCAGCATCTTCGCTATGCCTTGCCCACGGTAACGCACCCGCGTCATCATCTTGGCAATTTCACCCCGGTGGGGTTGATTCGGTGGGCAATCCAGGTGAAGCGTAACGGTGCCCACCAGTGCCTCGCCGTCCCAGGCGCCCAGTACAATCCGTTCGCCCCGGTCGGCCGCAGCCAGCGACTTATTCCAAAATAGCTCGGCTTCCTCCCGGGAAAGGGGATGCATAAAACTCACCGACCCTCCATGGGCAACGGTTTCAACCAGTAATTCTGCTAACGCTGGCACGACCAGCGGCTGGTGCGCCAGCGGAGTAATCGTAAAGGAAGGCATGGCGTATACGTTATACCGTACCAAGGTAAACCGTATTACTTCAAAATGCTCCCGCTAACATAAATTTTTGTGCACATCCGGGAAACTCTAAGCGCTATTTTTACAGGAGACAATATGAGCGGCAAAGAGACAAGAGTCCGCACTTAACTGAAGATATACCAATCTTTATTGGATAGTTGAGGTTGTAACTGTTCAGCAAAAGACGGACTCTTTGCCCTCACCCTCTTCGCTCTCACGCTCACATTGGTTCTAGTAGCAGGCTGTACCCGTCAACAAAATGGTACCGTCTTCCTGTTGTGTGTAGTGGATACCACTGAGCGACAACGTCAAGGCATCCAGTACTTCCGTTAACGTGATCTGATCGTTCAGAAATGTTGCTTGTATACGGCACTTCTTCAGTACCTCGTCGCCAAACACCACCTCTACCTGGAAGCGCTTGTGTAAGATCTCGGCAGCCTCCGCCATAGTAGCATCGTCAAAGATCAGAAACTTATCGGTCCATGCTTTTACTTCTTCAGCTTTTACGGCCTTGGCTTCAGACTGTCCGGATGCCACATCGATTGCCAGCTCTTCATCCGGCCGCACTTGTCCGTATACTTTTTTGTCGCCGTCGCTCACTTCTACCAATCCGCGGGTTACGGTAACTTTTACTTCTTTCTGGTCAGGGTACGCTTTGACATTGAACGCTGTACCCAGCACCTTAATGGCTACGCCATTCGAGTGAATGATAAACGGTTTTTTCGGATCGTGTGCAATATCAAAGTACGCTTCCCCCACCAACGACACCTCGCGGGTGCCACCTTCGCTAAAGCGACCACTGTGGCGCAGCTCACTGCCTTCGTTCAAAATAATGGTGCTATTATCTTCCAGGCGCACAAACTTACGGCCGCGGTATACTTGCTCCGGCGCAGCGGTCTCTTCCGCTGCCACTGGTGCGTCACCTTGCGTGCGAGGCCACTCCACAAACCATATCGCCGCAAAGATCACGGCGGCGGCACACGCCACCATCCACCACGACGTCAACGAGGAGCTACGTTTATACGTAGGATCCAGAATCGTCTCCAGCATGTCACGTTTGACCTTTTGTGCGCGACGTTTTTCTTTCTCGCTCAGAATTACCTCTTGAAAATCAGGCGAGTCAAGGTATTGCATTTGTTGGTTAAAAAGCTCCTCCCCCATCGCTTCATCGATCTCCCCCGAGGCTAGCATCTTCAGTACCCGTTCCCGCTCTTCACGGGTCACTTGATTGTCCAGGTACCGCCTTACCAGGTCTCTCTCTTCCGTCTTATCTTCCATTTTCTGAACTTTTCACTGGGCGATTGCCCCATTTGATACTTAAAAGATTGATAAACAGGCCATTTTGCACCGTCTATAACCTCCATAATCCTATCTTTAAAGAGTAGTTTCAGACCGCCAGGTATGAGATTTTCGTCGGAAATATTTACCCCTCCGTTTGCGCCCCCGATTGCATCCCTCAATTCAGTCCAGAATACACTTACACCTTAAAAATACGGTCCAGTGGCGAATATTCGTGATTTTTGGGGAAACTTTAGTTTCTCAACCGATCGCGTCGATAAATGGCAAAAGGATTTAGTGTACGATGCCCACCCGCAACGCCCGAAGGCCTGAAATTCCCTGTAGGTCTTCCACGTCAAAGTGCTCAACGCTTACATCCAGCAATCGCCGGGCTTGTAACTGCCCAATGAAGTGGCGGTACTCCTGTTCCTCTTCGTCGTTGGAACATACAATGGTCATAAACCCAGGCTGTGTAATCCGTTCATTTGTACCCTTGCGATGAGCCTTGTCAATACGTTTCTTGACGATCTCAAAGCGAGCGTTATAGCTGCCGTCTACGTCAAAGCGCTTTTCGTCCAGGCGGAAACGTATCGACAACGTGCTGTGGTGCGCCAGCACCAGTGTTGTCACTTCCAGCGGCGTACGGAGCAGGGGTTTTACCTGGTGATACGCGGCCTCCATTTCGCACAGCACTTGCAGTTGCCACAACCGAAGCGCTTGCAGCTTGCGTACATCAAACACCTGTTTCGGCGCAATGCAGGGACCGATATACAGATTGTGCTCAACCCCATCGGTCTTAAAGCGTTCGTAGTAATGTGGGAAAATGGCCTGCGCTTCCTTTTGCCGGCTATCCAATATGCCCGCCACGGTGTCATTGATCATGGCTACCGTGTTCTCATACCGGCGGCGCCAGGCGTGGAAGCTACCTTGTGCTTTGTCCGTATCACGAAAATATTGCTGTATAAACGGCAGGACTTCGGGCGCGGACAGCTCGCGCAGGCGCGGGTGAATATTTTCTTCCAGGTAATGCTGAATGTATTGCTCCGTATCGGCCAGCAAGGTCCCCTCCAGATCGCCCAGCAGCGTCCGCACGGTCTGACCCTCGGAAGTAAGCTCCGGCGCTTTGCCGGGACGATTGCCGATAGCGTCCAGCAGCAACACCAACGTCTGCAACTGCTGCTGCAAGTCACGTTGAATACTACTGTTACGCGCCTCCGAAGAGCCGCGAATGTCCAGCTGCCCATACAGCGGGTGTACCTCGGGAAAGATGATTTCTTGCAGTTTATATTCTTTCCCAATCATTTGCGCATCGATATACCGCTCAGCCTCCTCCTGGAATTTCCAATGCACACTGCCATGAATCGCCGTATACTTCTCCTGGATCACGGCTTGTACCTGATTCTGAAATTGGGCCACCAACCGTTCGACCGTATCCGTTAAGTACGGCAAAATAATATCGAGCTTGTTGGCATTGATGCTGTTCAGCCGGCGAGGCTTGGGACATACCAATTCCAGTATACCCAGCAACTGACCGTTCTTGGCAACGGGTGCCAGAATAAAGCTGTTCATATTTCGGTATAACAGTCGGTCGGCAATGAGCCCCTCCGTTTGGGTGCCCTGAAACACCGTCGTGTCCGACGCTGCCACGTATACATTCTCGTTGGCCAATGCCTGGTACACTGCTTCCCCCAACACCGCGCGCGCATCCTCGTCCTGGCCTTCCGGCAACAGAAAGCTTTTCATCTGCTTGCCAAAAGCACACGGCGACAACAACCCATCTTCAGGTGTATAGAGTGTAAAACCAATTTGCAGGTCGGGTATACGGTAGATGGACCGGAAGATCGTCGCCGTGCTGTCCTGGAAGCCTGCGTGATAAAGCCCCAACAGATTTTCCTTGAAGGTCGACACCGCGCTCTCGACAGTGGCATCGAACAGGTTGAGAAGCGAAAAGCCCCGTAACAACCAGGTTTGCGGCGGAAACTTTGCTTTCCACAACGCCAGGTCGTGGTAGTTGTTCAGCAGCAAGTCAATATCCTCGGGGGTAATCGGCAACGAGTTTTCCGTAGGCACGATGTCCAGGAAGTCGGCATTCGCCAGGATGCGGTAATGACGCATGACGCCGTCCGCCGCAGGAATGTCGTAGAACAGTGGCGGACCAAAGTCCAGCTGTGTGCCATAATATTGATTTAGTATGATGCAGCAGCTCATGACATAGAACTGGTGCTCGTCGAAGTCGCGAATGTAAGTCGAAAAGGATGGACCCGCAGCATGCAGGATCTTGCCAAAGCGTTCGGTAAGATTGAAGAACACGTTGGAATAAGGCAGTCCGACCGCTTTGATCTCGTTTTGAGTGAGCGCCTCGGGAAAGAGGTCGTGCAACAATTCGCGGATCAGGCCCTCGTGCCGCTTCAACTGCTCCTCTTGCGTGATCCCCTCACGCAGCTCCGGCGCCTCCGCGTTCACCCGGCGCAGCAGGTCTCCAGCCGCCGCAGCTGCCTCCGGATGTTGAGTGTCCTGCGCGGTCTTCTCGAGCCCTTCAATAACGCTATGAAAAGACAATTGCAACTTAAAGGGGGTACCGTCCGCGGGAAAATCGAGCATCATATGGTAAAGATAGCAATACTCAACGTTTGCCTGAGCCTGCAGGTTGTAGCACAAACGAGATGCAGACAAAAAACACCAAAAAAAATCGATGACCAGACTAAACTATCCGGGCTAGCGTCTATGTTAGCATTGCGTCATCTGAAGTAAACCCTGCACTGCATGTCCACCACAAAGCCGAAAGCCAAAAACAAAGTATCCATTGCCCATGTTTTCAAAACTATCGTCTGGCCACGCCGCAAGGCACTGGCTGTTGGTCTGGTGTTGATCATCATCAGCCGCATGGCGGGACTTGTCCTGCCCGGCGCGACGAAATACCTCATGGACGACGTCATCGCCAAGCATGACCTGGAGATGTTGAAGTGGTTGCTCATCATTGTAACAGCCTCTATCACTGTGCAGTCGGTAACGTCCTTTGTGCTGACCAACCTGCTCAGCGTCGAGGCACAACGACTCATTTCGGTGCTGCGCGCCAACGTGCAAAAACAAATCCTGCGACTGCCCATCAGTTTCTTTGACAACACGAAATCGGGTGTACTGGTATCGCGAATCATGACCGACGTCGAGGGCGTCCGCAACCTGGTGGGCACCGGCCTGGTACAAATGGTCGGGGGCATTCTGACCGCCGTGATCTCCCTGGTGCTCTTGATAAAGATCAGCGCAGAAATGACGTTTTACGTGCTGGTTCCGGTCGCGATCTTCGGCTTTATTTCACTCAAAGCCTTTTCCTTAATACGCCCCATATTCCGCGAGCGCGGCAAGCTGAATGCAGACGTAACAGGCCGCCTGACCGAAACATTGAACGGCGTGCGGGTGATCAAAGGCTTTAATGCCGAGGCACAGGAAATCAAGACCTTCGAAAAAGGCGTAGAATCACTTTTCGAAAACGTACGCAAGACCCTTACCTCTACCAGCCTCGTCACCAGCTCGGCAACGTTTCTCCTGGGGCTGGCCAGCATTGGCATCATGGGCCTCAGCGGATACCGCATCATTGAAGGCTCCATGACTCCCGGCGACTTTCTTTCTTTCACATTATACCTGGGCTTCATGATCGCCCCCATCGTACAGATGAGCAACATCGGCAGTCAGTTGACAGAGGCCTTTGCCGGACTGGACCGCACCGAGGAGATCATGAATATGGACCCCGAAGACGACGGCACGATCCGTACTGTTCAAATCGAAAACATCACAGGCGACATCTCTTTTCACAACGTATCCTTTGCCTACGAAGAAGGTAAAACGGTATTGAAAGACATCAGTTTTAATGCTCCGGCGGGTTCCGTGACAGCGCTTGTCGGCACCTCCGGCTCCGGCAAGACCACCATTGCCGGCCTGGCGGCATCGTTCCTGAACCCCGCACAGGGCGAGGTGACCATCGACGGCATCGACCTGGCTACCGTCTCCCTCAACAGCTACCGCGGCAACCTGGGCGTGGTGTTACAAGATGATTTTCTTTTCGAAGGCACCATTCGCGAGAACATCCGCTTTCCCCGTCCCCAGGCGACGGACGAAGCGCTCTTGCCCGCCGCCAAAGCAGCACACGTGCTCGAATTTACAGACCGGTTTGAAGCCGGACTCGACACCGTTATTGGCGAGCGTGGCGTAAAGCTCTCCGGTGGACAGCGTCAGCGTGTAGCCATTGCCCGGGCCATCTTAGCCAACCCGCGCATTCTCATCCTCGACGAGGCCACGTCTAACCTCGACACGGAAAGCGAGTCACTCATACAGGAAAGTCTGAAAAGCCTCATGAAAGGGCGCACGACATTTGTCATTGCTCACCGCCTCAGCACCATTCGCCAGGCCGACCAGATCCTGGTCGTCGAGCACGGACAGATCGTGGAGCGCGGACGTCACGACGCGCTGATCGAAAAGAGCGGACGTTACTTCGAACTGTACACCTACCAGGCGCGGATCTAACCTGCCTTGGGTGGCGTCGGGCTGGGCTGGCCGGGGGTCTTCACGTCGTATATTTTGTATTTGGCAAACAGGCGATAGATTGCCAGGATCGCCTGGTGACGCGCCTTCATATATTCCTGGGGCTCTTTATTGTCCGTCCAGAAAGCCACGTATAGCTTGATCTTCGGGTCGTCGATCGCTGAAAAATATACCTCCACGTTACGAATTGATTCTCCTTCGCCCGGATGCGCCAGCGTCTCACGGAGCTGCTGCTCGATCACGGCGATGTCGAATGTATTGACAACGGAAAACTCCAGCTCCACGCGGCGCTCCTGTGTAAGCGAGTAGTTGATGATCGGTTTTTGAAAGATCTCTTTATTCGGAATGATCACATGCAAACCGGCAAACGTACGTAGCGTTGTCGATCGTAGCCGTATCTCCTGAACCGTGCCGATGAAGCCGTTGGTCTCCACGGTATGGCCAATCTCAAAAGGTTTTTTGAAAGCGATGAACGCTCCGGAAATAAAATTCGCAGTGAGATCCTGAAAGGCAAACCCCAGGGCAAGGCCGATGATGCCGACACCCGCCAGCAGCGAGGACACCGTTTTCTCCAGCTGCATCACGTCGAGCGCCGTCATAATGCCGAAAATGATGACCAACGAGTACACGATACCGGCCACCAGGCTTGCCACCGACTCGCTCTTGGACATCCGCAGCACGAGGCGGTGAGCAAATTTTCGTATGAAACGGGCGATGAAAACAAATGCCACCAACGCCAGGATAGCCAACACAAAGTTGGGAAGCATTTGCACGAAATATACCCACCAGCGGGTAAGCTTTTCCTGAATCAGCGAGAAGCCGTGTTCAAGGTTGATCTCTTTTTCTTTCATGAGAGGGTTGTATTTTGACAGAGACCCTGAAAAATATGATGCCGCCCCGCATTCAGGATTGCGGTTTACGATACTTTACGCTTAAAATAATGACGGATATGTTGAGCGCCGCCGAGGCAATGTTGGTCAGGATAATGGGAAGATCACTACGCAAAACACCATAAGCGGTCCACAATCCAAGGCCCAGCAACAAGGTGAACAGGTAAAAGAGCGACAGCTGTTCAGCCCGCTTCTCCCGTATGATCTTGATCAACTGGGGCAAAAGGGATACCGCCGTACATACGCCCGCGGCAAGCCCGATAATCTGTATCCATGTTTCAGAAACCATACTGACCAATGTTATAAAAAGAGTGCCTGAAGGTATGGTTCGTCCGTTGAATGACATACCCGGGAGTGAGTACACCTATACTTTCATCGGGAGTAATACATCGATGAGAAGCATACATAGTAAAAATGTTTAAAGAAATCCCCCGATTTTTTCCTCAAGTGCCGAGATAATTAAGTACCTTTTCGGTACCTAAAAAATTACATTCACCGCTATGGCAAAAAAAGCAAAGAAAACTCCTAAGAAAGCTGCAAAGAAAACAGCGAAGAAAGCTGTCAAGAAAGCGGCGAAGGTAGCGAAGAAAGCTGCCAAGAAGGCCGTTAAGTCAGCTAAAAAAACCGCTAAGAAAGCTGCCGCTCCGGCGAAGAAAGCCGCTAAAAAGGGAGGGAAGCCAGTAAAGAAGACGGCAAAGAAAACAACGGCAACGGCAAAAAAGGCAGCGAAGAAAGTAACCACTTCCGCCAAGAAAGCCGCTCCGAAAAAGGCAGCCCCGAAGAAGGCCGCCAAAAAGAAGCCGACCTTCCTGAGCAAGGTAGCAACAAAGGCTAAGGACATCACGAAGAATGTGACGGAGACCGCTGCAGCCATTGGCAGCGCGGCAGCAGCCAAGGCTGTCGAAGTAAAAGACGCGATTGTCGAAACGGCAACCAACACCGTAGAGGCAATCCAGGAAAAAGTTGCCGACGCCAAGGAAGCTGCAGAGAACAAAAGCGACGAGCAGAAAAGTCTCTTCAACAGTTAATTGCTGTTCCTCCGACAGTACAGAGAAGCGATGGTTATGGACTATCGCTTTTTTTATTTTTATACCAACCAAGGGTAGGGCTACCCGCATTACCTTTGCCCCATGAACCGTATCCTTTTTCGCTGCCTGCCCGTCATTGTTCTCGTTGCTGCCGTCGCCTGTAGCCGCCCGACACCTTCCCTCGAAGGCCTGGATGCCGCCGCCTGGAAGGCCGACCGCCATGCCTGCCAGGGCATACGAGCAGCCGGCGTTGCCGCCCTCCATGAGCAGAAAAAAAGCTTCCTCGGCCTGAGCGAAATGCAGATCGTATCCGTCTTCGGTGCCCCCGATCGCAACGAGCTCTATAAACGCAACCAGAAATTCTACTACTACGACCTCCAGCCCTCAACGGACTGCCCGCACGCCACGGCCGACCCCCTCGCCCTGGTCATCCGTTTCAACGCCATGGGCCTCGCCAAAGAAATCAGCATCGAATAAGCTTTTCCTCTGCCTCCACCGACCTGAATTCATCCGCCTTCACACTATCGCCGAAAAAAAAATCAACTTTTTCACCAAACTCATACCCAGGTAAAACAACGGAATACCTAAAACTGCTATCTTCATCTCACTCGTTTTAACCAACTCCCGTTGTGAAAAAACCGTTGCTACTCCTCCTCGTAGCGTGGTCGTACCATGCCTGCGCTCAAAGCTCCATCACCGACATCGGCGCTCGCGCCCAGGGCCTGGGATATACCGCCAGTTGCCTGTCCGACGCCTGGTCTACCCTCAATAACCCCGCAGGCCTGGCCAAACAACAAAAGCCCATCGCGGCATGCACCTACGACGCCTTCGCCGGCTTCAGCCCGTTCAACCGGCTCGCAGCCGTCGTCGCCGTGCCAACAAGCGCGGGCACGATCGGCGCCGGCGTTTACCGCTTCGGCGACAATCTCTATAATGAGCATCTCCTCACGGCGGCCTTCGCCAACACCCTTGGCATCGCGTCCCTCGGCGGCCGCATACACTATATACAATACCACGCCGACGGCCTGGGCACACGCGGATTGATCAGCCTGAGCGTCGGCGGCATCACCCAACTAACCCCCAAACTCCTCGTAGGCGCGTACATCAACAACGTGCTTCAACCCACCGTAGACCGGGAAAACAACGAACAGCTTCCCACACGCCTCACTCTGGGCACTGGTATAACCCTTTCCGAAAATGTGCTTTGGACCGCCGAAGCTACCCAAGACCTGGGACACGCCACCACCTGGAAGACCGGACTGGAATATACCGTACAGCAAACATTCATCTTTCGTGCAGGCGTTAACCTCTCTCCCGACGCCTACTTTGCCGGCATGGGCTTCCGACGGCAACGCTTTCTGCTGGACTATGCCTTTCAACACCTCCCGGGCCTGGGCATGCGCCACCAGGCGGCTGTGGGGTATTATCTTTCTCAACCGACAACTCCGTGAGACCCATCCTTCTCATTATATATATCACGGCCGTTACGACAACCGTCGCGCAGGAATACCCACGTCCGGAAATCACGGCGGAGCAACTGGCCGAGGAGCTCGCCGGTATACCTTCTACAGATGAAGCCGCGGAAGCTATCGAAGAAAACATCGTGCAGTTATTATCACTTCCCACAGACCTCAATACCGCCACGGGCGACGACCTGATGGCCTATGGCATTCTTTCGCCGCAGCAAATCCAAGACTTGCTTACATACCGTACCCAACATGGTGACTTTCTCTCGATCTATGAGCTGCAAGCCGTTCCCGGCTTCGATCTTCCAACCCTGTATCACCTGGCGCACTATCTGCACGTTGCCCATCCTGCCGTCACGCCAGCCCTCACACCGCGCGAGGCGCTGCGCCAGCGGGAAAGCTATGTCCTGATGCGCTATGAGCAGGTGCTGGAAACCCGAAACGGCTTTCGTGACGACACGCCGCCCGACCAACAATTTCGGGGCAGCGCCGGGCGCCGTTCCCTACGCGTTCGTACGGTCCGTAAAGGCAACGTCCGCGCCGGTCTGTTGGCCGAGAATGACCCCGGTGAATCGCTTCACTGGCACCCCGGAAACAGGCAATACGGGCCGGATCACCTGTCCGGCTACCTCCAGCTACAACGTCGGGGCCGGTTGCAACAACTTGTGCTGGGTGACTACCAATTCCACTTTGGACAGGGCCTGGTGGCCGGCGGTGGCTTCAACCTCGGCCGTGGCACCGAGACTGTCACTGCCGTGCAACGCAACGCCGTTGGCTTGCGGCCCTACACCGCCGCGCAGGAAACGGGCTTTCTGCGCGGTATAGCAACTACCCTGGCATTAAACCGGCACACCACGGCCACCACCTTCTGTAGCCGGGCCTCACGCGACGGCAACCTGACCGACACGGCAACCGCCTCCCTCCCCACCACCGGCCTGCACCGCAACACGCGCGAGCTTACCACACGATACGCCTTGCAGCAAACCACTGGCGGCGCATCCGTACGGTATCAACGCGGCCGACTCGACGCAGGCGCGTTGTATACCTATACGCATTTCAGCCTGCCCGTTACCCGTGTCGCCACACTCTATAATCAATCTTATTTCACCGGTTCTCACTACCAAAACGTTAGCCTCCACCTGCGCTACACCTATACCCACCTGGCCGTTTTTGCCGAGGTCGCACGTTCCTTCCCGGGTGGTCTGGCCCACATAGCAGGCATGCTCGTCAGCCTCACCCCTGCCTTGGACATAGCAATACTCCACCGCCGCTATGCCGCTGATTATTATACACTCCAGGGCCATGCCTTTGGTCAAAGTAGTCAGCCCCGCAACGAAAGCGGCCTCTATACCGGGTGGAAATACCGCTTCAACCGACGCGTATCGGCTACCGGATATATGGATCTCTTTCGGTTCCCCTCCCTCCGCTACCGCAGCTATACTCCCGCCAATGGACACGAGTGGTTTATACGCATCACCTATCAGCCCGTCAAGACCACCACACTCTTTGCACAGCTTCGCGAAGAGGTAAATACCCGCAATCTCTCCGCGTTGGATACCAACCTGTATAGCACATCCGCCGGTATCAAACGAAATTATATACTTGCTTGCGACTATGCCGTCACCCGGACGCTACGCTTCAAAACCCGCCTGCAGGGCAGTGGTTATTCATTCGCCGGCAGTATCACGCACGGCATTGCCCTGGCCCAGGACGTGCGCCTCGACCGCGGACCGCTCACCATCACCGCCCGCTACGCGCTCTTCAACACCGACGACTATGACAACCGGCAGTACCTCTACGAAAACGACGTGTGGCTCGCCTCCTCGGTACCGGTATACGACGGACAAGGCGTCCGCCAGGTATTGCTGATCGAATACACCTTCACCCGACACCTGCGCGCCTGGCTGCGTTATGCGCATACGCGCTATGCCGATCGCGACGAGATCGGGGCGGGGCTGGACGCCATCAAAGGCCCCCGCCGCAACGAGATCAAAGTCCAGCTGGCCCTAACGTTCTGATGAACCTTTGGCTCCCGGCCGCGTATACCGGGGGGCAATGGTACACGACAATCTTTTAAACCTCGCCAAACGCGTCCGGAGCATTGCCGACGTGGGCCTGTTGTACAGCGGTCACAATCCCTACGACAAAGAACGATACCAAGAGCTCCAGGCCATCGCCCTGGAGCTGATGCACGAACTCACCAATACACCTATACCGGCGCTGCTCGAAGCCTTCCCACCAGTCCGCGACTATCCCACCGCCAAAGTGGATATCCGTGGGCTGGCCCTTTCTCCCGAAGGTGAAGTATTGCTCGTAAAAGAAAGCGCCGACGGCCGCTGGTCATTGCCAGGTGGCTGGGCTGACATCGGCTACACGCCAAAGGAAACGGTGGTAAAGGAATTTCGGGAAGAGACCGGCTTCGAAGTGATACCGGTCAGGCTGCTGGCCGTGTTCGACAAGAAGATGCACCCACATCCACCACAAGCGCACTACGTCTATAAAATGGTATTTCTCTGTCAGATCACCGGCGGCGCAAGACACGAGGCATTCGACGTACAGGACGTCAAATTCTTTGCACCAACAAACCTGCCGGCTGAATTTTCAGAGGAAAGAATTCTTCGGCAACAGATCGATCTGCTGATAAAAATAGCAAAAGATGAAGGGGCGCTGCCGTATTGTGATTAAGCAGGCAGGGCCGGCGAAATGCTAGCCGATCTCGATCACGACGTCGTCCGTCAGCGGGTGGCCTACGCACGTAAGCACATAGCCATCTGCACGCTCCGACTGCGACAGTCCTTCTTCTTCGTCGAGCTTAACCTTGCCTGACAGCGCCTTACCACGGCATGCCGTGCAAAGACCACTCTGGCATGAGTACGGCAAGTCGATGCCCTGATCGAGAGCAGACTGCAGAATAGTATCCTGTGGAGCAACGGTTACTTTAAACTCCTGGTTATCGTAGCGAATCGTCACCTCGCGGGTTTTGCTGCCTTCGCTACCCGGGGCGGCGGGTGCAACTTCACTTTGTTTATCCAGTACGCCTTGTACAAAGCTTTCCTTGAAGATCTTATCCTTGGCAATAGAATGGTCATGCAGCAGCGCTTCGACATTTTTCATCATGCCCTCCGGACCGCACATCAGGTACAGCGTCTTGTCGGCACCCCACGAAGGAATGCGTTCAAACAGCTTCACGAGCATTTCGCGGTTCAGCAGGCCGGAATAGCCCGTCCAGTTCATCGGGGCGGTATCCAGCACGTGAACGACCTGTAAACGGCCTTCGTAGCGCTCTTCCAACCGCTCCAGCTCAGCCCGGAAAATGATGCTGTCATGATCGCGGTTGCAGTAAATCAGCGACACAATGCTCTCAGGCTCCTGGTTCAATGTGCTTTTTACAATCGACATCATGGGTGTAATGCCCGAACCGCCGGAAAACAGTACCAGGTGGCGTTTGCGTTGGGCATCAAACTCCGTCGTAAACTGGCCCATGGGCTCCATGATGCGCAGCGTTTGCCCCACACGCAGGGTATCGGGCAGCCAGTTCGACATCAGGCCCTGGTCTACGCGTTTTACCGTAACAGCCAGGTCCGCGTCAACAAACGGCGACGAGCACAACGAATACGCGCGTCGTACTTCCTTGCCATTTACCGGCGCAATAAGTGTTAAAAACTGCCCTGATTTGTACGCTATAGGCTCGCCCGCAGCTTGCTCGAATACAATCGTAATCGCGTCGCGAGTTTCCTGAACAATATTTTTAATGCGAAGGTCGTAATAACGTGGCCCGGCATGGTGCTCTTCTTTTTTTACGGTCTTCGGCTCCTCTTTCTTATCCTTCTTAAAAAAACTAAATGCCATGGTCTGTCGCTTTCTGGTAAATAGGTATCGGGCCATACCCGGGTCAAAACCGTGCCCGCCTGTATTAAACGGCATATTCACGGCGCCAGCGCAAAAATAAGGAGGAAAAGCTTAATTTTGGTCTTTAATTATTGAACCGTGCAATTAAATCCGCTCACTGCCATCTCTCCTGTCGATGGCCGCTATTTCGAAACCGTAAAACCCCTCACTCCCTACTTCTCCGAGTTCGGCCTCATGCGCTACCGCGTACAGGTAGAGATCGAATACCTCATTTCACTCTCCG
Source organism: Dawidia cretensis (assembly GCF_018598175.1). Classification (GTDB taxonomy): domain Bacteria; phylum Bacteroidota; class Bacteroidia; order Cytophagales; family Cyclobacteriaceae; genus Ohtaekwangia; species Ohtaekwangia cretensis. The sequence continues at coordinate 74,285 of NZ_JAHESE010000011.1, read as the reverse complement.
CAACGATTGGCGAGCTGGAAGACTTCCCGGTGCACATGCTGTCGGACATCCGCAAGATCTACAAGAATTTTACGGAGTTCCACGCCACCGATATCAAAGGGATCGAAAAGACGACCAACCACGACGTAAAAGCCGTGGAATATTTTATCAAGAAGCAATTTGAGAACTTAAAGCTCCAGGACTTCCAGGAATTTATACACTTCGGTCTGACCTCGCAAGATGTCAACAACACCGCCGTCCCCCTGCTGCTGAAGGACTTCCTCGAACGCGAATACCTGCCCGTACTGACCATGGTACAAAACCGGCTGTACGCCCTGGCCAAAGAATGGCAAGACATTCCGATGCTGGCCTTTACCCACGGTCAGCCCGCCTCCCCCACCCGCCTGGGCAAAGAGATACTGGTATTTGCCGTGCGACTGGAGAAACAGATCGCCCAGCTCAAAACCGTGCCCCACGCTGCCAAGTTTGGCGGTGCTACGGGTAATTTTAATGCGCATGCCGTAGCGTATCCCACCGTAGACTGGAACAAGTTTGCAGAAGAGTTCTGCCACCACCTGGGCCTGGTACGCAGCTACCCTACCACGCAGATCGAGCACTACGACAACATGGCCGCGCTGTTTGACAACCTCAAACGCATCAACACCATCCTCATTGACTTCTGCCGCGACACCTGGCAGTATATCTCCATGGGATATTTCAAGCAAAAGATCAAAGACGGCGAAGTGGGCTCATCAGCCATGCCGCACAAAGTAAACCCCATCGACTTCGAAAACGCCGAAGGAAACCTGGGCTACGCCAGTGCGATCTTTGAATATCTCTCCGGAAAACTGCCTATTTCACGTCTGCAACGCGACCTGACGGACTCCACGGTCCTTCGTAACGTCGGCGTGCCGCTGGCGCATACTTACATCGCCCTCCAATCCATTCTCAAAGGACTGGGCAAGGTGCAGCTCAACCAGGCAGCCATCGACCACGATCTGAACGAAAACTGGGCCGTGATAGCCGAAGCGATCCAAACCGTGCTGCGCCGCGAAGGATATCCGAAGCCTTACGAAGCACTGAAAGCATTGACCCGCAAAAACGAGAAGGTAACACAGGAAAGCATCGCCCAATTCATCGACAGTCTTGACATCAAGCCTGCCGTTAAGACCATGCTCAAGCAAATCACGCCGTTCAACTATATCGGCATCTAAAACGAGCGTGCGTGTGAGAGCGAATATATACACTGGTTTTTCTTCGCTCTCACACGCATGCTCACACTTCTACTGTGCCTGTCCCTCTTCTTTAAACAATAATTCTTTCCTGTAAAAATCATACAACGTTAAACGCCGTAAGTCGTAATACGCTACCCAAAATGATTTTAACGCTTGCAGGTAGCTGCGCTTGGCATCGTCTTTTTCGGTCAGCGCAATGTTCAGGTTGGTGATATCAATCTTGCCAATGAGGTAACGGTTCTGCGCCACGTTATACCGCTGGGCCGCGACGTCATCTGACTTGTGGGTAATTTCAATTTGCAACCGCAGCATCTCGAACTTCCGCACCTGTGTAATGACCGTCTGCTCAAAATCTACTTCATCTTGCGAAATGACATAGTCGCTAAGCTTCTTATTGGCCATCGCCGTGCGCATGCGGGCTTTATTACGTCCCCAATCCAGAATGGGTACATTGAGCGTCAGGTTGAACTGCTGCATTTGCTCAGGTCGCGTATAGATATCATTCAGCACAACACCATTGTTATTTAACCCGTAGGTAGCGCTAAGCTTGGTTTGAAAGCGTTGCCCCCGCGCCTGCGCCACATCGCGCTCGGCCTCCAGGCGCCGTCGCTCAAACGCTATAAACGCCGATCGGTTCTTGCGGGCATAATTCAGCGCGTCTTCGACCGAAACCTCAAACTGAGGGATCATCTCGGGCAATAGCAGGTCGTACGACTCGCTCTCCCGCAAGCCCATGTACGAGCGCAGCTCCAGCCGAGCCGTCTCCAGGTCCAGGCTTGCCTGCGCCACATCCTGCCGCGAACGCAACAGCTGTAATTCTACCTGCAACAGTTTATCCTGGGAGGTGGTACCGATGTTATACCGGCCTTGCTCGATCTTATAGATCGTGTCATTATTCGCCAGGTTGAACCGGGCGATCTGCACCCCAATCTGTGACTGTAGCACGTTAAAGAACATCTCCACGGCCTGGCTCGCCACCAGCTCCATCTGCTCCACATATTCGCGTCGTGACTCTTCGTAGCGCAGCGGCTCGGTCTTGCGGTCCCACCGCATCTGGTTGAAGCTGAATATCGGTTGATCGAGGCTGATGTTAAAGACGTTGCCCGTCCATTGCTCCGACAAGGTATTGAGATGGTAGTCTTTAAAGTATCCCAGGCTGGTATTCGCCGAGAGCGTGCCCCCCGTCCAGGGCAAGGGTTGGAACAATCCCATGCTGAGGCTGTTGTTCGTCTGCTCCACAGGGATATACCGATAGGTACCGTCTTCCTGAATGATCTGCGATACCTTCTTATAGTAGTTCGGCAAACTGCCGTCCAGCGACAGTTGCGGATTGAAGCTTGTACGGTACACGCGGTATTGCCAGTAGCTGGTCTCGAGACGCGTGTCGGCCTGCTTGGCTACCGGTGATTGTGCCTTCGACCGGGCGATGATGTCGTCCAGGGTATAGGCATTTTGGGCGTAGCTGCCGGGAAGTGCAAATCCTATCAGAAGGGCGAATAGGCAAAACGTTTGTTTATTCATAGCGCAAAGAAGCAATGGGGTCCTGGTTGGCGGCCTTGCGTGCCGGGGCGATACCAAAGATCAACCCGACAGTAGCCGCCACGCCAAAAGACAGTACAATAGATGCAAAACTGATAACGGTTGGGATGTCCGCAAACTCGGAAACCAGATACGCCAGTGAAACGCCCAGGATCACCCCCAGCACTCCCCCCGCGACACTGATCATAACGGCCTCAAACAAAAACTGCTGGATAACATCACTCTTCTTGGCGCCGATGGACAGCCGCAGGCCAATCTCCTTGATGCGTTCCAACACCGACGCCAGCATGATGTTCATTATACCAATTCCCCCTACCAACAACGATATACCAGCAATGGCCCCCAACACGTAATTAAAAATATCATTCGTACGCTGTTGTTGTTTCAGCAGCAATTCCGGAATCTCCACCTCGTAGTCGACAACATCGTAATGGCGGCGCTTCAGCATCCGCGCCAGTATATCCGCCGTGGGACCTAACAGATGCGTATCTTCCACCTGCACCACCAGGCGGTCGAGCTGGTGATAGTTCTTCCGTTCCAAACGCGTGGCTTCATCTTCGTCGGCCGCCGGCGCAACCACCATACCGGCACTGCGAAACATGTCGCGCTGCTGCATGCTCGGCGTCACCCGGTCGCGGTTCTTAAAACGTATCAATACGGACTGCAGTGGTGCATAAATATCCATGTTGAAGTCACGAATCCCCAACTTGCGCAGGCTGGTCTCCGACACGGCGCGCTCGCGCAGCACGCCCACTATCGTCAGCCACTGGTCGCCCACTTTAATGCGTTTACCGAGGGCATTTTCGGTGGGGAAGAACCGCGCCTTGATAGAATACCCGACAACGCACACCGCGGCACCGTTGATGCGGTCGTCGGCATTAAACATTTTTCCTTCTCCCAACTCCAGATTGTAGACGTTGAAATACGCCGGCTCCACCCCCACCAGCTTGGCCGAGCGGCGTACACCATCGCGAATCACATGGGTATCGAGAATGATCTCCGGACTTAATATGGTAATCCCCGGCACATTCTGCTCAATGTTGCGGACGTCGCGGACGGTGAGGCCGGGTGAGAACTTTCGTTTGTCTTGCTTGCCCTGCGTCTCTACTTTTTCTTCCTTCTGCTCGATGATGGGGCGTATCACGATGTTGTTGACACCCACAAGCTTGATCTGCGCCAGAATCTCCTGTTGCGCACCATTGCCAATCGCAAGCATGGCGATCACGGCCGCCACACCAAAGATAATCCCCAATGCCGTCAGCAGCGAGCGGACCTTGTTGGTCAGCACGGCACCAATCGCGACATATAGATTAGCAAGAACCCTGGGCGGAATCTGAAACATACACAAGGGGGTTAAGGGTTATATTACTGACGACCGCTCGGCGCTTCAGACGGTACACCCGCTTGTCGACGATCCAGGGTGCCTGGATTCCGACGGCGCTTGCCTTCCATTTCCTTCAACAGCAAGATCGACTCGTCTTCCATACCGGTAGGCACCGACAGAAACACGGGGGCATTGCGCGGAAGTCCGGCGAGCACCACGGCGTCGTTGGAGTTTGTCGCACCGATCATGACCTCCTGCTTGATAGTACGCATACCGTCGCGGGTAAAAACAAACGTGATCGTATCGGCCTGGCTATGCAGGCATTCCAGCGGTATATACAATACACTGTCCAGTACGTGGGCGACGATGCGATTGCTCGTGGTCATCGCCGGCCGCAACGCCGGGTCCGTGCCGCTGATCTCCACGCTTACTTCAAAGACCCGTGCATCGGAATTCGGACGCTGCTCGCCCACGTTGGCAACACGCATTACGGTACCCTTCAGTCTTTTATCCGGATACGCATCCAACCCAATCTCTACCGACTGACCCGCCTTCACCTTCCGTACGTCTACTTCGTTAACATACGTCTTCGACATCATCGTCGTGAGGTCGGGCAGTTTCGCCACCGACGGCTCCCACATATTGATCTGCGAGCCGGCACGAATCGGCTTGCCATCCCATCCCTTCTCATAGATCACCATACCATCTTCCGGAGCAATAACTTCGAAAGCCTGCATCATGGTCATCATGTCGCTGAATTCATTTTGCAGCTTGCGCATCTCGGCGCCCATCTGCCGCATCTTTTCCACGCTCTGCTGCCGTTTGATTTTATAGTTCTCCTGGGCCTGTATATACGCCCGCTCGGCCTTGTCCAGGCCGATCTCGTTCTGCTTGATAGTAGCCGGCGGCTCGTACTTGGATTGATTCAGCACGATCTGCCGCTCTTCGCGGTCGTACCGCAAGTTGACGAGCTCGTCGCGGGCCTGTTGCAGGGAAAGCGCTGTATCCAGTTGCTGTTGCACATATTGTGAGTTGGCCTTCTCCAGCTCGATCTGCTTTTCCCCATAACGCTTTTGAAACTCCGAGCGGTCCAGCGTGGCTACCCAGTCGCCTTTCTTCAGCACGGTGCCTTCTTCAATAATATCCTGTACGGTAATGTTCCAGATGTTAAAATCCCGCAGACGGGTGGGGCCTAAAATCTTGACAGAGTTCTTGGCTTCGAGCTCGCCGGTCGTTTCGATCTCGATGCGGAAGGTGCCTTGTTTGACATTCACGATGACATCGGCACCGCGTTGGCTCGACTTGCGGAAAAAAAAGAAACCTGCGGCCAATACGACGGCGGTAACTATACCTCCGACGATCAATAGTTTTTTGTTCATGGATCTCTAGCGACGGTTATTACAACTACGTAACAAACAATAACGGTCTTTTGCTGCAACTGGATACCTTTACTGCGACGGACGAAAGTTAGTCAATTCCGTGCAGAGTCCCAGCGCGAGACGGCGGTTACGTTGGATAGTCCGTGAACCGAAGCCCGATGGAGAGAAAACGTTAAAAACGGTTGGTTATGTTACTGAATGCTTCCTTTTTTCAGTATGAATTTCCCCAAAGCTGCATCTTTTGTAATCTTGCCCGCCTGATATTCTTTTAAAACACTACCCTTAATCGACACTTCCAGGGATGCGGGTATACCGCAATCAGGACATGGAGTGATGTTTACCTTAAAAATTAACGACTCGTCATTGCCCAATGCTTTCACGGTTCGTCCATATTCTAAAATATTTTCTTTCAGCTCCTCCTCAAAACGTGGGTATAGCTCCGCTACTTTTTTGTTGCGGGTCGGTAGGTCCACATCTTCCAGCCCCAGGGTGGGCACGTCAAAGCTGGTATAGCTGCGTTGGGTGGTACTCAGCGTTTGCATGTAGTACACCACGCCAAAGTCCCGCAGCCGGTCGAAATATACCTGCTGTTCAACAAAATAAGTCTTGGCCAGGTCCACACGGTACAACCGGGTAAAAATGCTTGAAAGCAGCTCCAGGTCGGGCTCAACGGTGCGCACCACTTCAGCATTGATCACCTTAATTTTATCCAACGCTTGCTGGCGCGTGCCTTTACCCTGTTTGTGTGATACCATATCACTCTTCGTGGCTTCCACCGATACATAAGCCACCGGCTGAGCCCCAAAGTATTGCCCCGCCAACGTGCGTGGCTGGTTGCCCTGGTTGGTTACAATGATCTTTTCTGAAGCAGGCAGCTGCGTAAAAATGTCGCTAAAATCCGCCATAAAGATCCTGGCTGCATCGATAATGCGTTGCGTATAGGCCTCCCGGGCACTGTCCAGGTCGGAACGGCGCTGGCGCGTCTTCGCATCCTCCAGCTTCACCACCTCTCTCGGATCGCGGGTTGTCGTCTCTGTCAGCGCCGGCACGCTGGTGGTGGCATAGTTGCGTGACCGCACGGTCATTGCCGGCTCGGAATAAATCCCATTGCCCCCACCCCCCATCAGCACGATGGGCAACAGGTAGCTCGACGGCATGGAAAACGTAAGGCCGTATCCCGATTGATAGCTTACCGACATCTCCAGCGGCACATAGGTCCGTTCATCAAACTGCTGTTTGATGAGCGTGGCCAGGATATTCTGGGCCAATTCCACTTCGCGACGCAGCTGGCTCTCATCCATAGGCTTCACATCGCCTGCGTGAGATATCTTTTCCTTTTGTGCCGAAACGCTGGCAATACCCAATACGAGCGCCAGGACTGTACAGGCCATGCGGCCGTGGAAAAACCAGGAAGAACGTGTACGGTTGAGAGGTTGTGACTTCATGATCATGCTTCGGATATTCGTAGTAGTCGTTCGTTTAATATTTTGTTTGCACCGCTACCGCCGGGTTGCCCTGACCATTCGGACCGCCCACCGAGGTGATGATGCTGGACAGTATCTGCTCGGTTTCTTGCTGGAAGACACCCGTATTCTGCTCCAACGCATAGAGGCGGCTTTGCACCACTTGCAGGTCGCTGGAGCGCTGCTGTTGCAGGTATTTTGAAAAGTCTACCAACAGGTTTTCGATATAGTCTTTTTGCTGCGTGGCCGAAAGCTGGAAATAATCTTTGACGACGCGCTGGTTCTCGGTTTGCACCTGGGCAATAAAATCCTGGACTTGCTGCTGCGAAGCCGTGGACGCTTCTTTCACCAGGTCGTTAATCCGACCCGAGTTGCTCGCCAGGCTGCGGCGAATGGAGGCATCCAATGCGTGCTGGTTCTCCTGCCAGCTGGCCTGCAGGGTCTGCGTATTCCGGGTCAGCGACGCATCGATCATCTGCTGCACTTCGCCGGCGGAAAGAGCCGGTGCGGCTGCCGCAGGCGCAGGTACAACGGCCGGGGCCGACGCCGGTGTCCCAAAGCTGATGCGGAACTCGTTGCCCGAAAAGCCGGCTTGCAGGCCCGTCAGCCGTCCCGCCAGCATGAGAATAAGCACCGAGGCCGCAATGCCGGCCACCACGCGCAACGCCGGTGTATTCCACACGATGCGTGGCGCACTGTCGCCCAACACAATGGGCGGTGCAATTACTTCCTTATCTTCCACGGTACCCATCAGTTGACGCAGGTGCCGGTAGTTATCCAGTTCCTGGCGGGCCTCGGGGTTCGTCCGGATATATTCGTCCATGCGAGCTTTCTCTGCAGCCTCCAGCTCGTCGTAGAGGTATGCCATCCAGGCATGCTGATCGGGTTTATAGCTCATAGCCAATCGTGTCTTTTGTAATTTTTTTCCGCTCCAGGATCTTCTTCAATCCATCCAATCCATAGTACATCCGCGATTTCACCGTGTTCTCTGAAATATTGAGCACCTCGGCGATCTCCCGGAATTTTAATCCTTCATATTCCTTCATGATCACCACCTCGCGCTGCTCCTCGCTCAGCTCGCACAACGCTTGCTGCAAAATGTCCGACAGCTCGGCGTGGCGGTATTGGCTCTCCGGGTTCGCAAACCGCTGCATCGTCGACTCCCATACGGGCGAATCTTCGGCCTCGCGATTCCAGACCACATCAAACGAGAGCGACCGGTTGCCCTTGTTGCGCCGTGCCTCCTCGCGACAGTAGTTCACGGCAATCTTGTACAGCCAGGATTTAAAGCGGGCAATGTCTTGCAATCCGGCCAGGTTCTTACACATGGAGATAAACGTCTTCTGCGAAACCTCCATGGCCAGGTCGTGGTCCAGGAAGAATTTGTAGCAAAAGTTATAGATGCGTTTATACCACAGTTGCACCAGCTTGCCTTGGGCATGCTGATCTCCTTGTCGCGCCCGGACTATCAGGTCGTCAGTATGCATGGTGGCAATCGCTGGTAAAGTTTCGGCCATGTCGTCTTGTTCCGGTTCAGGTGGCGGGATCTCCTGCCGCGTTCCTGCAGCAAGGGCTTGCCCCGATCCTGCTGTAAAGATGGGGCTTCCCACCAAAAAGTTTTAGTTCCCGTAAAAATTCAGCTCCCGACTTATCCTATCTTGCGGCCGCATGAAAAAAGTTATTTCCTGGCTAATCCGCTTCGTTCCCCGCAAGTATTTGCAACGGGTCGGCGGTTTTGGCCTGAAGGTGGTCGGCCTGTTCTACCGCGGTTCCGCTGTCACCTGCCCGGTTTGCAACACCTCCTACCGCACGTTTTTACCCTACGGCCGCATCAAGCCACGCCCGAATGCCCTGTGCCCGCAATGCCTGTCGCTGGAGCGCCACCGCCTTATCTGGCTGTACCTGCAAGACAAAACCACCTTTTTCACCGCCCCTCTCCGGGTGCTGCACATCGCCCCGGAGGCTTGTTTTATCCCCCGGTTCGAAAAACTGCACGGCGACCGCTACATCACCGGCGACATCGAGTCGCCGCTGGCCAAAGTGAAAATGGACATCCATGCCATTCCCTTTCCCGAAAATACCTTTGATGCCGTGCTCTGCAACCACGTGCTGGAGCACGTGCAGGACGACATCCAGGCCATGCGCGAAATCTGCCGCGTGCTGAAACCCGGCGGCTTTTCCATCATGCAGGTACCGTTGTTTGCGCCCATGGGCGACGTGACCATCGAAGATACGACGATCACCGATCCGCGCGAGCGCGAGCGGCTGTTTGGCCAGGATGACCACGTTCGCAAATACGGCCGTGACTATTCCCGCCGCATCGAGCGTGCCGGCCTGCGTGCCGTCGAAGACAACTTTGTGAACACCCTTTCCCGCGAGAAACAAAAGGCCTATGGCCTGGTGCCGGGAGAGATCATCTATACAGGTTTCAAGCCGTAACGTTATGGACGCCGGAATACTACTCATCCATTGCCCCGATCGCCCCGGATTGATTTACGCCATCACCCAGGTGATCTACCGCCACCAGCTTAACATCCTGGGCAACGGCGAGTTTGTCGAGCGCACTTACAATCACTTCTTTATGCGCACCGAATTCTCGGGCATCGTAGAAGAGACCGTCTTCCTGGAACAACTGCGGGAGATCCTTCCCGCAGATGCATTTATCAAACTGACGGCACAGCGCAAACGGGACATCGTCATTCTGGCCACCAAAGAGCACCACTGCCTCAGCGACCTGCTCATCCGCCATACCTTTCAAGAGCTCAACGCCAATATCCTCTGCGTGATCAGCAACCACCAAAACCTGGAAGACCTGACCCGCAAGTTTGACGTGCCATTTCATTATATACCGGCCGAAGGCAAAGACCGCGCAGCACACGAAGCCGAGGTGCTGGAAGTCATACAACAGTATAATCCCGAGTTCCTGGTACTGGCCAAGTATATGCGCATCCTCTCCCCGGCTTTCATCGGGCGCTTTACCCACCGCATCATCAATATTCACCACTCGTTCCTCCCCGCCTTTGTCGGCGCAAACCCGTACCAGCAGGCATACGACCGGGGGGTAAAAATCATCGGCGCCACCGCCCACTTCGTAAACGACAACCTCGACGAAGGGCCTATCATTGCCCAGAGCGTTATACCGGTAGCCCATAGCCACAGCGCGTGGGAAATGACGCAAGCCGGCCGCGATGTAGAGAAGATCGTGCTGGCGCGCTCGTTAAAACTCGTGTTTAACGACAGTGTGTTTGTTTATCGGAATAAGACCATCATCCTCGAATAACGCAGGCTAGGACGCCGGCGTCGCCTGCTTGTTATCCAGCCAGGTCGTGGTAATCTCGTTCAACACTTTCACTTTGTGATTAAAATCGCCCGTCAGCTGCTCGCGGATCTTTTGCATGTTGTCGAGCAGATCGTTGGTATCGTCGGGCAGGGCCTCTTCGAGGTACTCGCGAATGCGTTTAGAGATCGTCGGCGACTTTCCATTGGTAGACACGCCGATCTTAAGATTTCCTTTCGTCACAACAGAGCCTAAGTAAAAATCGCACAGATCCGGTGTGTCGGCTACGTTGATCAACAGTTTGCGCGTGCGGGCAAACTTACGAATGGTCTCGTGCAACTGCCGGTTGTCGGTCGCCAGGATCACGAGGTCTTTATCCCACAGATCCCATAGCTTAAAGTTGCGCTCTTCAATCTTTACGCCCGGATGATCCTTTGCCAGGTCAAGCACCGCCTGCTGCACATGCCGTGCTACGAGGGTGACCCTGGCCGCGGGGCTGTTCTTCAATACCGCCGTCAGCTTCTCGAGGCCCACGTGGCCACCACCGACGATCAGCATGTCGAGCATTTCTAGCTTCAGGAATACCGGGAAAAGATTGTTGCGTTCCATCGGGAAAAACGGTTTAACGTGAAGGCCGTCAGGCCATGGATTTAGTGGCTATAACTACGTGCTCCAGCGCGCGCGCATACCGTACAACCTCGCCGACAATAATGATAGCCGGTGCACCGATGCCGGCGTCCGCCGCCTGCGTGGCAATGGATGCTACTGTGCCGATCACACTTTGTTGCTGCGGCAGGGTACCGTTCTGGATCACCGCCACCGGCAAGTTTCCTTTGCCTTGCGCTTCAAACTGCGTCATGATCTCCGTCAACCGGCCCAGCCCCATCAGAATAACCACCGTCGCCGTCGACTGCGCCGCCAGGGCGATGTCGCCCGACAATGCCCCTGTACGGGTGGTGGCGGTAACGACCCACACGCTTTCGCTATAGCCCCGGGCTGTAACCGGTATATGCAAACTGGCGGGTACTGCCAGGGCACTGCTGATGCCCGGTACCACCGCCGTCGGCAGGCCTTGCGATTCGGCAAAGTCGATCTCTTCCGAGCCACGACCGAAGACAAACGGGTCGCCGCCTTTCAGGCGTACTACGTGGCCGTACTGAAAGGCAAACTCCACGATCAGCTCGTTGATCTCCTCTTGTTTGTACGAATGCTCGCCCGCACGTTTGCCCACCGAGAAGGCAGGCACACCGGCCGGAATGAGCTCCAGGATCTGCTGTGACACCAGCGCGTCGTATAACACCACGTCTGCCGCCTGCAAGGCCTTGATGGCCTTGAGGGTGATCAGCTCCGGATCACCCGGACCTGCCCCTACCAGCGTCAACCGGGGGTCTTTCTGCGCGCTTCTATTTTTCATGACCATCGATCGGACACGTTATTTCTCTACTACTTCTTTATCTGTCGCTTCGCGGTACACCCTTGCTTCCCCCAGGAACTTCGCAGAGGCTTCCAGGTATTCGGTGGCGAAGGCTGCCGTCGGCTCGTTTTTGTTGATGCGCAATACCACGTCTTTAAAGCTCTCCGGGAGCGAAAACGCCTGCGTATCGACAAAGTGCTTCTGGAAATCATTGATCACCTGAATCTGCGTGCTGGGCTTGATATCACGCGTCAGCAGCATTGCCTTTGCGGTATTAATATACGCACTGTAACCATGGTAAATAGCATCGGCGTAATGTTGTTGGCGGAATGCCTTCTCGGCCCATTCCAGCTTCTCGTCGGATTCGAAGAAAAGGGTGGCCACCAGGTCGATCATAATCGCCGCGCACTCGCCCACAGCGGTATGCAGAATAAAGTTATGATCTTCTCCCCAGTCGATGTAGTCGGTAGGCACGACACTTGTCAGGTCGCCCAGCGGCTTCAACAACGTGTAGAAGTGGTTGCGGCCCACGCGCAGGAAGTAGTCGTGGTAGTATTCACCATCCTGGCTGTTCGCCTCGTAGTCGTCGAGCAACAGGCGCAACGCATCCGGTCCGCGCTTGCTGGGGATTTTAATGATCTTATCGGAAATGATCCCATCGCCGTTCTTCAGCTTGCCGCCACCGAGTAGTACCACCAGCGCCGGCAATACTTTACCTTGCTTGTCTTTGATGGTACTGCCGTGCAGGCCAATACCCGCCAGACCGTGTTGCCCGCAGGAGTTGGGGCAACCGCTGATCTTGATTTTGATGTCGGTGTTATGAACCATCTCGGGATATTCCTCGCGAATCACTTTCTCCAACGCCAGCGAAATGTTGGTGCTGTCAGAAATGGCCAGGTTACACGACTCCGTACCGGGGCACGCCGTGATATCCGCAACACTGTCAAAGCCAGGCTCGGCCAGCCCCACTTTGTCAAGGGCCGCATACAAGTGCTTCAACGCTTCGGGACGCACATACCGGATCAGGTACCCCTGGTTCACCGTCACGCGCATTTCGGCGCCGGCGAACTGGTCTACGATATCGGCAAAATAGCGCGCCAGGGTAGACGACATATTGCCCAACGGCAACTTGACGTACACACCGTGGAAGCCTTCCTGCTTCTGATTTATTACGTTGGTTTTAGACCAACGCGCATATTTACCAGCGTCTGCCGGCTCCGGCGCTTCGCCCAGTTGGATCGTTGCAGGAGTTTCTTCCGGCAAAATGTTCCGGTTGATAACATAAGTCTTTGATTTAAGCGCGTTGGTTTCTTCTTCCGCCAACGCCATGACTTTCTCTAAGCCGAGGTCGTCGAGCAAGAATTTAAAGCGCGCTTTCATCCGGCGACTGCGCTCGCCGTAACGGTCGAATACACGCAGGATGGCTTCGGTAAAAGGAATGATCTTGTCTTCGTGCAGGAACTCGTAAGCTACCTGCGCCAGGTAGGGGTTTGCCCCCAAACCACCGCCGATCATGACTTTAAAGCCGCGCTCGCCGTGCTCGTTGATCCGGGGCAGAAAGCCCAGATCGTGAATGAACGAGAAGGCCGTATCATCGTCGCTGGACGAGAAGGAGATCTTGAACTTGCGTCCCATCTCCTGGCAGATCGGGTTGCGCAGGAAGTATTGGAATGTTTCGTAGGCGTAAGGCGATACGTCAAATGGCTCCTTCGGATCGATGCCCGCCAGGTCCGATGCCGTCACGTTCCGCACGGTATTACCGCACGCCTCACGCGTCGTGATCTGGTCTTTTTCCAGCAGCGCCCACAGCTCGGGGGTACGGTCAAGGCTCACAAAGTGTATTTGAATGTCCTGCCGCGTGGTGGCATGCAGGTTCTTGCTCGCATACTCATCGGAAATGTCGGCAATGCGCCGCAGCTGCTTCGTGGAGATACGCCCCAACGGCAACTTGATACGGATCATCTGCACCCCCGGCTGCCGCTGCCCGTAAATGCCGCGTGCCAGCCGGAGGCTGCGGAATTTGTCGCTGTCAATCTTCCCGTCACGGAAAAGACGGATCTTCTTCTCCAGGTCAAGAATATCTTGTGCCACAACCGGGTTGTTCAAATCTTCTAATTCGGTGCGAAAGCTTTGCATGGCTAAGGGCTGTTTGTTCGGTTTTCTGTTAAAATAAAAGAGCCTTTCCAGCTTGCAGGAAAGGCTCGTTATAAATGTGTTGTCTCTTTTCTTGTATTATAGACCATCACGTTTCCAAGCTCCTGCAACCCGCAAGAAACGCTTACACCAACACATCTTCATAGAAGGTGTCACGTTTTGGGCAGCGTAAAATGGGGCTTTACTGGTCATATCTATAGCTAAGGTAGAGTTTATGGGATTATAAACAATAACTTCGCCCAGAAAAAATCGAAATTCTTCGATACAATGTGATGACCGGTCATCGATACGCCCAAACCAGCCATCTGCATAAATCCATCTAATTAATTGTAAGTAAGATAGTTGCGATAATTTCCAACGATTTCGGATCGGGTCGTTCATCTCATCAACCTGGGAGAACGGCTGGAGGTTAAGCGGCGATGCCCCCACATATCCCCGTCCTTCTAGCACGGGGATATGTCGGGCTCAATACGGACTATACTCGGGCTATACTCGGAGAAATCCCCGCTGTTGATCCCATTCCAGTCTCCAGACCGGCATCGCACAAAGGGTTTCGGCGGAAGCTAAGCGCTTGATATCCGCCAGTTATCCTGGTCCTTTTAGCACTAGCTTATGACTAGCTTAACTCTAGGTAGACTCTAGCTCAAGACTAGCTCATCCCCCCTATTGGCGCCTTTTCAAGACATTATTAATGGCATCAAGGCTCTATTTCGGCATCCAGTCTCCCGGCAATAAAAGTGCGTTCGTGCTGGGGATAATTGGCGGTACGTTCCTTGGCCGTAGTATTCATCCGCGCCAGCTCCTCTATCTCGTGCACGGTAAACTGGTGTTCTTCTACTTTCAACAGGTTATCATAAGGCCCCTTGCCGGAAATCAGCTTCACAAACACCGGCGCCGTTTCAATAGCAATAAACAACAGCATGATAAACCAGTGCGCCCAGGCCATGGCGCTGCTGGACCCCGTAAGACGATCCATCGCTTCCATGCGCGCCGCAGGGCCATTCATGCTGCTCCGCTCCAGTGCCACCAGGGCGCGGCTTAACGACGAGTCCTGTTCGGCAATGCCTTTCTCTAATTGGTAGATACGCGCCTGGTTGGCTTCCGTAACGGCTGCCAATTCCGACTCGGCCCGGTCGGCGTCGGCTTTTTTTACTTTATAGATCGGCCCTAAGTTCTTCTTGCGGCTGCCGCCGGTGCCGTCGGCCTCCTCACGCGCCAGGCGCACGCGGTCATTGCGAATGACTTCCTTGGCGACGATCTCTGCTTTCAATATTTGCACCTGTGCGCTGAGACTATCACGAAAAGGTTGAAAACGTGCCGTGACCTGGACTTCCTGCTCGCGATACTTTTGCTGCTCCATGACGATCAGCTCGGGCTCAATCTCCTTTTGAAAGATCTTTAGCTCCAGGGGCTTGGCAATAACGATGGAGATCAACACGGCCAGGATGATCCGCGGCGACGCCATCAGCAGCTCGCGCCGGCCATTGCCTTCCTTCCGCATGCTGCAAACGATAAACCTGTCGAGGTTAAAGATCATCAGGCCCCACAAAACCGCGAAAAAGGCCGCAATCCACACACTATCAAAAATGGTATATAATGCATACCCACCCGAAGCTGCAGCAAACAGCCCCGTAAAAAAGATCGTCGCGCCAATGCCGACGTATTTGCTGGTTTCCGATTGGCATTTTTCAAGGATGCGTCGGTCGGCACCCGAGCACCACAGGAAGAAGTCTGTTATTTTTTGCATGCAGGATAAACGCAGGGTGATTCAGCGATATTGTATGGTGTCACAATCCTCAGGCCACATCCGGAATCAGCGTCTATAGAACGCTGGCGGCGTTCCTGAACCGTTACGCTGCACAAATATGAACAGTCCGGTGTTCACCTCGGCGATCTTCTCAAAAAAAATTATGGGCTATGCAATAACGCGTGCCCGCCGTTTCATCAGATCGATCACCTCCTGTTCGGAGGCGAACATACCGTGCACATTGACCACCCGTTTCGCCAGCTTTTCGTAGTCTTTGTTCATGAGATACCACCACACATGCAGAAAGTGGATACCCTCGAATACCAATGCCTTGTTCTCGGCATAGTCACGTAAGTTCGTTTGCAGGTGCTCGGGATGCAGTGTCCAATGCAAGGCGGGCTTGATGTGATGGCTAATGTGGTAGCCGTCGTTCCAGCATTTTTTGTTGTACGGCGTGTTCACGCAGGTGATACTGTTCTTATAAAAATTACCCGGGTCCTCGGCGTCGATAAACGAATGCTGCGCCCAGTTGCCCACCATCATGACGATGCGCGAGATTAGCAGCGGCAGTAGAAATACCCATACCGTTGCTTGCCAGCTGATAAAACAAAGGCCGATACAAGCTCCAAAAAATACAAGCTCACCGCGAATGACTCTGTTGCGCAGCGCGACCTGGCTTCGCTCGTTGAAGTACCACGCCAGGGAGGGGATCACAGTAAAGAAGAATTTAGAAAAATAAACCAAAAAGGACCGAAGGCTGTCGCGCTGATATTGCATCGTCGAGCTCAGATCATTCTCCATGTTATTCTCACGGTGGTGCATCGCCAGGTGGTGGGCCGCATAGGTCTCCGGCGTTTGTCCAAAGAATGGGCTGAGCACCCACGGAAGGTATTTATTCAGAAACGCATTTTGCGTATTGAATAACGGACGATGACTGCTGCAATGTAGCATCAGGCCGAACGGCCCTTTAAACATAAAGTTATTAAACATGAAATATACCGCTGCTACGGCCCACCATACCCAGCCCGTGATAAACGGCAAGAACAACAGAATGCCCGCAGGCACCATCGTTAGGGAAATCTTTATCGTTAGGTAGATAAAGGGAAGGTCGCGCGGATCGTTGATACGTTTTAACCAAAACCGGTCGAAAGCATTGTAAACGGGATTCGAATTGGCTACTGGATCGACGAGTGTGAGAACGGTAACTGGCTTCATGAAGTGTTTAGGTGAATAGACAAGATAGCCTTTTCTGACTAATAAAGCGAATCCCGGGCCGCATCTCCCCATGCTGCCCGTGTTTTTCCACACAAAAAGTTACCGCGGCAGGACTGGCCACCGATCGTCGTGCAATGGAAACGCGAGGATAAACTTTGCGCCCGCAACCACCGTTGTGTCCACGCGAATAGTCCCCTTAAGCTTCTCAACAGCCTTCTTCACGATATACAATCCCAGGCCGTTACCCTTGGAACGTTCGCTACCACGGAAATACATGTCAAAGATGCGATCGCCCAGATCTTTTTGTATACCCTGCCCGTTGTCTTCTGCTTCAATGATACAGTCCGTACCCACCTGGTAGGCCCGCAGGGTGATGTGCGGTTTATAGGGTGTGGCGAACTGAATGGAATTCTCTACCAGGTTTTCCAGAATGATCCGGATCATCGCAGGGTATGACACAAACGCTTCCGGCAGGGAGATCACACAGGTGGTAATGATACCGCGTTGGTCGAGCTCGTCGCGAAAGCCTTTGCATACGGTATGAAACAGCTCCTCTACCAATACTTCTTTGTACACAAGCTCCTGCGCCCCCACGTCGCTGATGGATTGCAGCTTCACCAGCATCTTATCCAGGCTGCGGGCTGTCTCCTTTACTTTGTCAAACAGTTCGAGCGCTGTCTTGTCTTTTACGGTAATCTTTGCCACTTCAGCCAATCCCATAAACGTGGTCAGTGGCCGGCGGAAGTCGTGTGACGAGCGATAGAAAAATGTATCCAGCTCTTTGTAGGCTTCTTTTAACTGGGCAGTACGTTTGGTCACGCTCAGGTCGAGGTCACGGTTGATCTCTACGATCATCTCATTCGTTTCGCGCAGCTCTTCGGACTGGGCCTGGATCTCCTCGGTCTTTTCTGTCAGCTCCATGTTCAGGCGTACCAGGGCGCGGTTGGCGCCACTCAGCTCTTCGGACTGGGCTTGTATCTCTTCTTTCTGTTCAACGATCTCGCGGTTCAGCCGGCTCAGCTCTTCGTTGGCTTTGCTCTTCGTGCGGTTGTAGCGAAAGAAGATCACCACCAACACGGCCATCAATATACAGGCAAGAACGGCCAGGATCAGCACCGTATTCTGAAAACGCAGCCGGCTTTTCTGGGCGGCCAGCAAAGACTGCTGCATGTTGTTTTGCTGATTCAACACACCAATCTCCTGCTCGTTCTTTTCCAATTGATACAGGACGTTGAGCTCCGCCTGGCGCGTAGCGACCGCGCCGGTATAGAGGCTGTCGCTGATGTGGATGTAGGCCTCGTAAAACTCCATGGCTTTTTCATAGCGGCCGCTGCCCCGGTATAACGCCGACAAGTTGCTATATACATCCCGCATCAGGTCGGCCGAGTTGACGGTCTTGAGTTGCTCGAGCGCGGCCAACGCAAAGTGTTCGGCCTGGCCATATTCCTTTTGGGCCAGCATGATCTTCGCCATCGTATTATAGTACCAGGCCAGGCCGGCGTGGTCTTTGTATTGATCAGCCAGCGTATAGACCCGGGTCTCGTACCGTATAGCGTCCACGTAGTTGCCCTGTTGCAGCAATATCTGCGCCTTGTGGTCGTAGACCGTGCCTTCCAACACGGGCAGATTTACCCGCGCCAGGATGGCCAGCGCAGAATCGTAGTCGTGTAGCGCCTCGGTCAGGCGCCCTTCGCGGCGGCCAATGTAACCGCGCAGCGTATAGAACTGCGCGAGGCCTGCCTGGTCGCCAATCGCGCGGAAGATTTTGCGGGCACCATTGGCACGCATGTAGGCCTTGGGGATATCGCGTTGCTCGGCGTGCACCCAGCCCATCTGTATGTACGTGCGGGCTGCTTCCTGCCGGTGCTCGGCCGACTCGTCTATTTTCAATGACCGATAAAAGAAGTCGAGGGCGTTTTGATAGTCGCCCTGTGTTTCGAAGATGCGACCAATGTTCTTCAGCACGATGGCCTGGTAGCGTTTAAAGGGATGGTGATTGAGGGAGTCAACGGCTACGTTGAACATCCGCATGGCTTGCAAAAAGTCACTCTGTCCGAAGAAGACCTCCCCCTGATGCAGGTTATAGAACATCAGTAATTCCAGATTGTTATGACGAAGCGCCAGCCCGCGGACCTTGCGGAAGTAGTACGCCGCCGAGTCGAAGGCATGCATGGCGGTGTGGGTTACACCGATCGTCTTCCACGACTCGCCACAGGCCATGCTGTCGCCCAGGGCCAGCCGTATCTGCAGCGCCTGGCGGAAGTAGTGGCGTGCTTCTTCAAACGCCGACAGCTCGTATTTCACCAGGCCACGGTTGTGGTAGAGCATGCCGTGGGCCGACGTAATGGCCCGTTCCTCCAGACAGCCTTCGGCCTTGCGAAAGTACACTTCGCAGGAGTCGAAGTTGGCGTAAATGCGATGCAGGTTGGCAATGCGGGTATAGGTCTCCGCCAGGTACGGCGGCTGCGTCAGGTTATCGGCCGAGGCGGTGAGCGCCCGCCGGTAATAGCTCATCGAAAGCTTGTAGTTGCCCGTAAAGTAATAGTACGTGCCAATGTCTGTTAGGGCAAGCGTTATGCCGCGGCCGTAGGAGATGCGGCGTGCAAAGTTGTGCGCATCTTTGGCGTACTCCAGGGCGGTCTCGAAGTTGTAGTCCCAGGTTTCGCCGGTCAGCTGATGGAGAATGTCGCACTTCTCGCGACCGTCGGTGGCTTGTGTAAATGCACGGACAAGGCCCTCGATGCGAGCCGTTTGCGCATAGGCTGCCGTACAGGCAAGCCATAAAAGACAACCGTATCCTACCCTGCGCACCATCTTCCGTAGATCCGTAAGCTTACCATAAGCGAAGCAACTCACATTCATTCCGTAGGCCGAAGCAAACTTTCAGGGTGCAAGCTATACAAGGGGGATGAAACAACGGCGGGATAAAACGTAAAATCTGCTCAACCTTTTCAAGATAGGAGATAAAATCGTGGTTTGCTATGGGGAAAACGGAAAAGTTTCGGTCGCAAAAGCGATTTTATTCGTAGCTTTGATCATTGCCACCCCGGCGACCGCGCCCATACCAGCCAGCCACAAACTTATACCTATATCATGAACAATCGTCGAATGCTACCCCTGATCATCGTGGGGGTAATTGCTTTTTTTGTACTCCTGGGAATCTCTTCAAGCCTCTTCTTTACCGTCAACGCCACTCAACGCGCCGTCGTGTTCTACAAGTTCGGCGATGGCCTGGACAAAGACCACATTGCTCAACCCGGCTTTCATATGAAAGCTCCGTGGAACGATGTGTTTGTGTACGATGTTCAGGAGACGTCGCAGGACGAGAATATGGATGTGCTCGATAAAAGCGGGTTGTCCATTCACGTAGACATCTCTGTTCGGTTTAAACCGATCCCGGAAAAGATCGGATACATCTATGAGAAGTTTAACGTCGACTATATCAACGTATTGGTCGTACCCGAGGTCCGGTCTACCGTACGCCAGGTGATGGGCCGGTTCACGGCTGAAGAGATCTATTCAACCAAACGCGCCGAGGTGGAAGCCACGATAAAAGAAGAGTCGGAGAAAATACTACACGCCAACAATGTCACCATGGTGGCCCTGCTCATCAAGTCCATCCAACTGCCCGACCAGATTCGTATAGCCATTGAAAGTAAGCTTCAACAGCAGCAAGAAGCGCTGGCCTATCAGTTCCGGCTGGACAAAGAGAAGAGCGAGGCTGAACGGAAGCGCATTGCCGCCGAAGGCGAGGCCCGCGCCAACAACATCGTGAACAGCAGCTTGTCGGATAAGCTATTGAAAATGAGAGGGATTGAGGCAACGTTGGAGTTGTCAAAATCCCCCAACAGCAAGATCGTGATCGTCGGATCGTCGAAGGACGGGCTACCCCTGATTCTGGGCAATAATTAGAAAAAATGCTTTTTTTAAGACATTCCTTTCGCTTGCAAAAATCTAGCCTGTATATTTAAAACCGCTGTAACAATCATTAAAAACATGTCAAAAACTGCTGAACTAATTATTGACGGAAAGTCATACACGTTGCCCCTGGTGGTAGGGTCGGAAAATGAAGTGGGCATCGACATCGCCGAGCTACTCGAAAAGACAGGCGCGGTGACGCTTGACTTAGGTTATAAAAATACAGGAGCGACCAAAAGTGCCATCACCTTCCTGGACGGCGACAAAGGTATTCTGCGGTACCGCGGTTATTCGATCGAGGAGCTCGCGGAGAAATCGAACTTCCTGGAAGTAGCCTATCTGTTGATCTTCGGTGAGCTGCCCAGTCAACAACAATACAACACATTTTCACACGACATCAAGACACACACCCTGGTGCACGAGGATATTAAAAAGATCCTGGACGGTTTCCCGTCTACCGCGCATCCCATGGGCGTACTGGCGTCGCTGTTCTGCTCGCAGACTGCCTTCTATCCCGAATCGCTCGATCCGAACCGCTCGGCCGAAGGTGTGTACCTCAGCATCGTGCGGTCCATGGCGAAGATGCCGACATTTGCCGCGTGGGCCTATAAGAATGCCGTGGGGCACCCGGTAAACTATCCGGACAACTCCCTCGACTACTGCTCACGGTTCCTCAAAATGATGTTCGCCCTTCCGGCCGAACAATATGAAGTAGACCCGGTAGTGGCCACAGCATTGGACAAACTGTTGATCCTGCACGCCGACCACGAGCAAAACTGCTCTACATCTACCGTACGGATCGTAGGTTCTTCGAAAGCCAGCATCTACTCATCGCTGTCGGCCGGCATGAATGCCCTGTGGGGACCGTTGCACGGCGGTGCCAACCAGGAAGTGATCGTAATGCTCGAGCAAATCAAGAAAGACGGCGGCGACACCGAGAAGTGGATTAACAAAGCCAAAGACAAAAACGACCCGTTCCGCCTGATGGGCTTCGGTCACCGCGTATACAAAAATTTCGACCCGCGCGCGAAGATCATCAAGAAAGCTGCCGACGACGTACTGGCCAAGCTGGGCATTAACGACCCTGTCCTGGAAATCGCCCAGAAGCTGGAAGAAGCAGCCCTGAAAGATTCGTACTTCATCGAGCGTAAGCTTTACCCGAACGTAGATTTCTACTCCGGTATTATCTACCGTGCCCTGGGTTTGCCGACGGACCTGTTCACCGTCATGTTTGCCATGGGTCGTCTGCCCGGCTGGATCGCTCAGTGGAAAGAAATGCGCGAGAACAAAGAGCCTATCGGCCGGCCTCGTCAGATCTACACCGGCGAGAGGCTGCGTGCGTATGTGCCAGTAGGAAATCGTGGATAACCCTTTCGCTACAGCATAATTGATTCGTTACCCGGCGGGTGAGCTCTCAGCAGCCCCGACGGGTAACGAATCAATTTTTTAAGCCCTGCCTACCGGCAGGCAGGCCCTCCGTTTAACCATCAACCCTTCACACCATGTCTCTGAAAGAACAATTTGAAGCCGCCGTAGGCCGCTCACAGTCCCTGACCAAACGCCCCTCGAACGAAGAGCTGCTAGAGCTTTACGCCCTATACAAACAAGCTACCGAAGGTGATGTGGCCGGCGAGCGTCCCGGCGGCTTTGACTTCAAAGCCATTGCCAAGTACGATGCCTGGGCCGACCTGAAAGGCCAGGACGCCGACACGGCCATGCAAGCGTACGTACAACTGGTAGAGCGCCTCGTGCAACAATACGCTTAAGCGTGAACCTGTTCTATCAACCGCTTATTGCCGAAGGAGTACTGCACCTCGATGCCGACGAGTCGCGGCATTGTGTGAAAGTACTCCGTCGCCAGGCGGGCGACGCGTTGCGCATCACCGACGGCAAAGGTTTTTTTTACG
Source organism: Dawidia cretensis (assembly GCF_018598175.1). Classification (GTDB taxonomy): domain Bacteria; phylum Bacteroidota; class Bacteroidia; order Cytophagales; family Cyclobacteriaceae; genus Ohtaekwangia; species Ohtaekwangia cretensis. The sequence continues at coordinate 51,734 of NZ_JAHESE010000011.1, read as the reverse complement.
ATGCCATCATTACACAAGCCAACGACCGCCAATGTGCCTTTCGGATCGAGCAACAGATTGTAGCGGAGCCGCCCACAGCGTTCATCCACATCGCCGTATCGCCGACCAAGAACGCAGACCGCATTGAGTGGTTTGTCGAGAAGGCCGTGGAGATCGGCGTAAGCCGTGTCACGCTCATGGAGTGTGAGCATACCGAACGCACCTATCTCAAGAAAGACCGCCTGGAGAAAGTGGCCATCAGCGCCATGAAACAATCTCTGAAGGCTACCCTGCCTGTGATCGACGGTCTCGTATCCTTTCAGACCGTGATCAACCAGGCCGACACACAAGGCCGTTTTATTGCCTATGTCGACCAGGACAATCCCGACCACCTTGTCGATATGCCCGCCTCCTCCTCTTACCTGTTGCTGATCGGGCCCGAGGGCGACTTCTCTCAGACAGAGCTGACACAAGCCCTCACAGCGGGCTTCCACAAGGTGAGCTTAGGCAGGAGCCGTCTACGCACCGAGACAGCGGCGTTGGTGGGGTGTCATATCCTCAATCTCCTCCGCGCCTAGCGCCCGCGTGTTGCATGAGCCGGCCAGCCTGCCTGCCGTAGGTAGGTTTGCGTAATGGCATTTTTTTAATAACATGCAGTACCTTTCTGTTTATACCTTTTCCTATGGCGCTGAATTACATCTGGATTGCATTCTTTCTTATTTCCTTTACCGTGGCGCTCATCAAGCTGGTCTTTGCCGGCGATATGACGGTGTTCCCGGCGATGTTGAATTCAACATTCGACACCTCTATGAGTGCTGTCAATCTTTCCCTCGGTATCGTCGGCGTGATGTCGCTTTGGCTGGGGCTGATGAAGATCGGTGAGCGTGGCGGCATCATTCCCGTCTTTGCTCGCCTCATCGGGCCTTTCTTTTCGCGGCTGTTTCCGGAAGTACCCCGCGACCACCCTGCTACCGGCGCGATCATCATGAACTTCAGCGCGACCATGCTCGGTCTTGACAACGCGGCCACGCCACTCGGTATAAAGGCTATGCACGAGCTGCAAGATCTTAATCCCGATAAGGAGACGGCATCCAACGCGCAGATCATGTTCATTGCGTTAAACATATCGGGCTTAACCATCATACCGCTGGCGATTATTGCCGATCGTGTTGCTCAAAAATCGGTGAATCCTACGGGCATTTTTATTCCTGCTTTGCTGGCGACGTTCTGTTCAACGATGACAGCCTTTATCTACCTCAGTATCCGGCAGCGCATACGCTTCGACCGTGTGGTCGCAGCATACGTGTCGGGACTTGCTATCGTCATTGGCACAGCCGTCTGGTATGCCGCTCGCTTACCACAAGAGGAATTGCTGCGTATCTCTAATTTGGTAACGGGCATCATCATCATGTCGGTCATTACACTTTTTATGATCCTCGGTGTGCGTAAGAAGATCAACCTATTTGACACATTTATCGATGGTGCCAAAGAAGGGTTCGAAATGGCCATCAAGATCATCCCTTTCCTGGTGGCGATCATGGTCGGTGTAGGCGTGTTTCGCGCATCGGGCACGTTAACCTACTTAACCGACGGATTGAAGTACGCAGTAGCGTTTTTCGGGCTTAACACTGATTTTGTAGATGCCATGCCGGTAGCGTTTATACGTCCCTTGAGTGGGGGTGGCGCAAGGGGTGTGTGGTTAGATGTGGTCAAGCAATTTGGTGTCGACTCGTTTGTTGGTAATCTTGCTTCTATTTTCCGCGGATGTATGGAAACCACATTTTATGTCATTGCACTCTACTACGGATCCGTTAATATTCGGAAAATACGCTACACCCTTGCGGTGGGCTTATTGGCCGATCTTGTAGGTGTCATAGCGGCAATTTTTATCGGTTACAAGTTCTTCCACTAGAAGATAAAGTACCGGCAATAGTTGCTTCGGAGCCTAATCGGCGTTAAACTTGTTAAGAGCCTAACCAGAATAAAACTTATATGGAAAAGAAAGCGGATATCCAGAAGACCATCTACGACAATGCCAAGAGCCACTTCCTGGGAAACTTTCCCGACTCTCTTCCAATCGAGCAGGCATACGTCCACATCGGCATGTACCTGGGCTGGATAATCGACTCGGATCTTTACTCGGAGTATTTCGAAGACGAAGCTTCAAACCAAATCTTCCGATTCAAAAGAAGAGAGATCTCTTGTACCATCTTGAGTGAGATCTGGGATGGCTACCTCGGCTATGAGCTCTTCAGTAAGGAAGGTAACATGTTTACGTACTACTACTACGGTGGCGGCCTGTATCGTGGCGACTACGACCAGATCCTGGTACGCACACTGCCCTCTATCTATCACGTAACAGACAGCTGGGAAAACTACGAAAAGATCAAGATCCGCACCGACATGCGTTTCGCTGACTGGAAAAAACTGGTAGGCGGCGCTTAATTCGCCTACCCCTACCCTTCTTTACTTCAATATTTACACTTCTTATTTGTGGCGCTGCTGATTATTTCAGCAGCTTGCCATTCTTATCAATGATGCTTTGCAAGGCGTCCGCCTTGAGCTGTACTTCGCCATTTTCCTGCTTGAAGATCAGCTCCTTCGGTATGAAGGACAATGTATACGAGTGACTCCATGCCAATCCGTCCGAACGGTATATTTTGGCCAGCGTAGCCGGGTACTTGTTGTCCTTCGTCGCGCGTTCGGAATAGACCAGTATGAAATAGATCTGTCCCGCAGCATCGGAATAGGTCACGCTCTTGATCTGCGGCAAACGCGAGAGCTTGAAGTTCGGTTTGTCTACCGGAAAGGTCACCCTCACATCGGGCACCCGCGCCTGCGTGACGGTATAAAAATATCCGTCTGCATTCAGGGAATCTTTGTACACCAGCCCAGCCGTATACCTCTCGTCCACGACCACTACCGGCTTAAACTTCGAACGTTTTACGCCCGCATACAGCGGAATCGAATCGGCCCCGTTAATCACCCACCGCAGCGACTCCTGACGACGCGCCCGTGCAGCATTCGCCCGATGCTCCTCGCGATCAGCAAAGTCCTTTGTTTCTTTTACGTAGGCCTTCAGATCCGCCGGTGTCTTATACGCCTTCGTCACAAAGTCGCTATAGTCCTCCGACTTACGTTCAATATCTTCCGAGGCCAGCTTCGTGGCAATGCTATCGAGGCGACTCACCAACTTTACTTCTTTCTGCGCACGTTCTACCTGCAGGTGTATATTCGTGGTGTCTGCTTGCTTGCGATGCTCGATACGCACCGAGCGATACTCCAGGTCGGCCGTCTTCAGGCTGAACACTTCCATCGGCAGCGGATCGGGATCAAATTTTTTGAGCTGCTCCAACAGCAGCTTGTCAATCAGGGCCGTGAGGTCGCTACGCACCGACACCGTGTCGTTGGCGAGCTTCTCATGCAGCTTGTTGATCTCTGCGTCGTAGGACAACAAGTGCGCACGCATCGGCATGATCTCCTTTTCAATTAATTGTACGGTGGCGTCGGCAAAGCGACCATAGTCCCACACCTGCAGGTTATCCTGGTAGAAATTGGCCAGCGAAGCACCATCCTGCTTCAGATCGGTAATTTCGTTCAACGCCATGATCTGGTTATACGACGTCTTGCCCAACGTTACCAGGCTGCTTTTATAGTGCTCGAAGGCTTTGGTGGACGAGTCAAACCGAATCGCCAACGCCTTGAGCATGGACGTCAGCGGTTGATCACCGCGCAGGTAGAGCTCGCGTTGTCCCGGGTAGGCGGCCTGCACAGCTTTATACAGTGTGTTGCACTTTTTGTAAAGCGAGTCGGAGAGCGAGAAGTAATGCCGCACCATCTTCACCTTGTCGATGCGCTCACGCAACCCTTCCATGCGTTTCTCCAGGTCAAACTGTACATCCGAAAGCTTGACGCCAAACTCGCCCGTACGCAGGTCGCGACGGTTGTACATCTGGTAATACTCGTCGTTGCGTTTAACTTCTTTTTCCGTGATGGTTTGATAGGCTTTATTGTAGAAGTAGATCGCCGAGTCCATCGAAGCTATTACCCGGGGCGTCTGCTTGAGCACATCGTCCTTGGCAGATTTCTCCTGGTAGATAATGCCCATAAACAAAAAGGCATTGGGGTTGTCCTGGTTTTCAACCAGGTACTTTTTTAAAAACGGTTCGGCAGCCTCGTATTGCTTGGTACTCAGCAATCCGAAGATGTCTTTGTATTTTACTTTTTGGCCAAAGGTCTGGGTGATGGTCATCAGGAAGATGATGACCTGCAGGCAGGCGACTTTTCTCATGAGTAAGGCTCTATTGACGTAATGAAGTTAGCGAAATCGTATGGATGTTACGCGATCCACTCCAGCAACTCTTTCTTCACCTGCTCCATGCCCGTGCTGGCTTTATCCTGGATCGTTTTAAGATATGGCAATGCGCCCACATCGGGTATTTTCAGATCGACAACATATTTCAACGCGTCGTACGGCACGTAGCTGATCAACCCTGCCGCCGGGTACACCGCCATCGATGTTCCCACAACCAAAAACGCATCCGCACTCGACGCATGGTGAGCCGCGACTTCGATCAGTGGCACCATTTCACCGAACCACACAATATTCGGCCGCAGCTGCGAGCCATTCTCACACAGATCGCCCAGCTTCAGCTCCCAGCCCTCGATGGGATACACCAGGTGCTCGTCCTTCGTGCTCCGAGACTCGAACAAGCTGCCATGCAAATGTATGACCTTCGTAGACCCTGCGCGCTCGTGCAGGTCGTCTACGTTCTGCGTTACGATCGTTACGTCAAAATACTCCTCGAGCTCCGCCAGCACCACGTGCCCACGGTTTGGCTGCACTTCGCGCGCCTTCTGGCGACGCTGGTTATAAAAGTCCAGCACGTTGGCCGGATCGCGATGCCACCCTTCCGGCGAAGCTACATCCTCCACCCGGTGCCCTTCCCACAGACCATTCGAATCGCGAAAGGTCGGAATACCACTCTCAGCGCTAATGCCCGCGCCGGTCAATACAACGATTTTCTTCATCCGTTAAAGGTACACAAAAGTGAGCAGCCGGCGCGGAATAAGATATACCCCAATGGGGTTATGGGGCGGGGATTTTCCCGGTACAACGGAATCAGTGTGAGTGTGAAGTGTGAGCGCGATGAAAACCAGGTTACGCGCAAAAAAAGGAATCCTCGGCATAACGACTGGCGAGGATTCCGACCATGATCATACAACAACAAAAAAAGCCCGAGGACACCCCGGGCTTTTCTATAGTCAAAGAACTTACTATTTCTTCTTCTTTGTAGTCTTGGTAGCCGTCTTTGTAGTCTTGGCAGCTGTCTTCGCAGCCTTCTTTGCCGTCTTGACAGCCTTCGTGGGCGTAGCCGTCTTCGCAGGCGTTGCCGCCTTTGTCGTCCGCCCAAACCGCCCCTTCTTCTCCGGCGCCGCCGCGGCCAGCGTCACGCACTCTTCCAACGTCAGGTCCTTCGGCTCTTTGCCTTTCGGGATTTTCACGTTCTTCTTGCCGGCTTTGATGTACGGGCCGAAGCGACCATTCAGGATTTGAATATCCGGATTCTCGTCAAACAATTTAATGGTCCTGTTCGCATCCGCCACGCGCTTGTTCTCGATCAGCTCGATCGACTTCTCGAGGTCGATGCTATATGGATCGTAATCCTTTGGGATCGATACAAACTTCTTGTCGTGCAGTACATACGGTCCGAAGCGGCCGATGTTCACAACCACCGGCAGCTCTTCGAAGTTACCGAGCTCGCGTGGCATCTTGAAGAGCTCCATCGCATCCGCCAGCGTAACGTTTTCAATAAACTGGCCGGGACGGAGGCTGGCAAACTTAGGCTTCTCACCACCGTTGTCGTCCGGGTTCTCACCGATCTGCACATACGCACCGAACTTGCCCAACTTCGCATATACATTCTTGCCCGTCTTGGGATCGACACCCAGCTCGCGCGCCTTGCCTACCGACGAGCGCTCCACCTTCTCGGTAATCGTAACCTTCTTGTGGAACGGCTGGTAGAAGGTATCGATCATCTTCTTCCAGTCCAGCTTGCCGCTGGCAATCTCATCGAACTCTTGCTCGATGTCGGAGGTGAACGAAAAGTCGGTCACGTCCGGAAAGTGCTCTACGAGGAAGTCGGTCACGACCATGGCCGTGTTCGTGGGAAACAATTTGTTCTTTTCCGCACCGGTAATTTCAGACTCTATTTCTTTGTTGATCTGATCGGCTTTCAGGGTAAAGACGTTGTATTTACGCTCTACGCCTTCGCGCATTTCTTTCACGACATACCCACGTTTCTGTACCGTGGTAATGGTCGGCGCGTAAGTCGACGGGCGACCGATCCCCAGCTCTTCCAGCTTCTTCACCAGGCTCGCTTCTGTATAGCGCGGCGCATGGCGGCTGAAGGTTTGTTTAGCGATCATTTCATCCAGATTGAGGTCCTGGCCGATGGTCAGCGGCGGCAATACCTTGCTGTTCTCCTCCTCTTCGTCCTCATCGCCGGATTCCATGTATACTTTCAGGAAGCCGTCGAACTTCACTACCTCGCCGTTCGCGGCCAGGGTGCGGGGGTTGGTGGATATGCTGATGGTGGCCGTGGTCTTTTCCAATTCGGCGTCGGCCATCTGTGAAGCGATCGCACGTTTCCAGATCAGCTCGTACAGACGCAGGCCATTGCGGTCCATGTCGGGATCCATGACCGAGAAGTCCGTCGGGCGGATCGCTTCGTGAGCTTCCTGGGCCGACGATGACTTGGTCTTGAACTGGCGAGGCTGTACGTATTCTTTTCCGTAGGCCGACTCGATCTGGCGCATAGCACCCGAGCGGGCTTCGTCCGACAGGTTTACCGAGTCGGTACGCATATAGCTGATCTTACCGGCTTCGTATAGCTTCTGCGCCACCATCATCGTCTGAATCACCGAGAAGCCCAGCTTGCGCGATGCTTCCTGCTGCAACGTAGACGTCGTGAAAGGCGGTGCCGGGGTGCGTTTCGAAGGCTTGGTCTGGAGGTCTTTAATGGCGTATTTGGCGCCTACACACGACTCCAGGAACTTCAGGGCATCCTCTTCTTTCTCAAAACGCTCGGACAGCTCGGCTACCAGCGTTTTACCTTTGTCCAGCTTAAACTCCGCCGTTACGCGGTACGAGGACTTGGCTTTAAAGTCGCTGATCTCGCGCTCGCGCTCCACAATGAGCCGTACGGCCACACTTTGTACGCGGCCGGCAGAAAGACCGGTTGCGATCTTTTTCCAGAGGATCGGCGACAGCTCGTAGCCTACGAGGCGGTCGAGCACGCGGCGGGCCTGCTGGGCATTGACCAGGTCAATATCGATACCCCGGGGTGATTCCAGCGCGCTCAGAATAGCTTTCTTGGTAATCTCCGTGAAGACGATCCGGCGCGTCTTGGCGTCGGTCAGGTCCAGCACCTCTTTCAAGTGCCAGGAAATGGCTTCCCCTTCACGGTCTTCGTCGCTTGCCAGGTAAACCATTTCGGCTTCCTCGGCGAGTTTTTTTAGTTTTTGGATGACATCCTTCTTGTCCGGGCTTATTTCATAAGTCGGCAAAAAGCCATTTTCCACATCGATTGCGTCGCCTCCCTTGGGCAAATCGCGCACGTGTCCCATCGAGGAAGCTACCTTAAAATCCTTTCCCAGGTAGCCTTCAATGGTTTTTGCCTTGGCAGGAGACTCTACTATTACGAGGTTTTTGGACATGTAGTTGAACGTTACAAACAGGTCAAATATCAGGAAATTTTTAAAAAATCAAATTTAGCATGTTAATATTGACGCCTGGCAACGTTATTAGCAGACCAGAAAAGATCATCTATGCCTCGCTATCTGTATTTATTACGCCATGCGCACACTGCAGAAAAACATCCGGGTCAAAACGATTTGGAGCGTACTTTGAGCTCTACCGGGGTCAAACAGGCCCTGCTCGTCGGCCGGTATTTGCACCAGCAGCAAGCCCCCCTGGACATCATTTTGTGCAGCACGGCGTCCCGGGCGCACACTACCGCCGGTCTGATTGCCGACGCCCTGAAGGTCGATACCGACAAGGTTGTGCCGCAGGAAGAGCTTTACGAGGCCTCCACGCGCACATTTTTCCAGTTTGTGGCCGGCCTGGACGATGGCCAGCACCACGTTATGTGCGTAGGACACAATCCAACAATTTCCTACCTGGCAGAGTTCCTGACCGGTTCGGAGATCGGCGACATGGTGCCCGCCGGGCTGGCCGTGATCCGCTTTAATCTCCTCTCGTGGCGCGAAATAAGCCAGGGCAACGGCTCGCTAGAAAATTATGTCACGCCTGAAATGGTGGAGAGTTATTAATTAATGAAATTCAGTCCAAGCACGTTCGACCCGAATGGACCGGGTATCCCGGGACAACTATTCGGGCTGCCGTTTACGCCCGAAAGTGCCGAGCTGGTCATCGTGCCCATTCCCTGGGAAGTGACCGTCTCTTACCACGCGGGCACCGCCCACGGTCCCCAGGCCATCCTGAACGCTTCCTCACAGCTTGACGTGCTGGTCAAGGACATTCCCAATGCCTGGCAGCTCGGCATCAGCATGCTGCCCATTCCCGAAGGCATCCGCACGGAAAGCGACCGCCTGCGCCACCTGGCCGAGCAACACCTTCGCCGCCTGGAACAAGGCGAGCAGCAAGAAGGCCCCGATCCCCTCCTGCCCCGCATCAATGAGGCCTGCGAAAGCCTCAACATCTATGTAAAGGCCACCGTGCTGCGCTACCTGAAGGAAGGCAAGATGGTCGGCCTGCTGGGTGGCGACCACAGCACGCCACTGGGCTTTATCCGGGCGCTGGCCGATTATTATCCACACTTCGGCATTTTACAGATCGATGCACACGCCGACCTGCGCAAAGCGTACGAAGGCTTCACGTACTCCCACGCCTCCATCATGTACAACGCCATGAAGCTGTCGTCGATCAGCCGCCTCGTGCAGGTGGGCATCCGCGACCTGTGTGATGAAGAGCTCCAGATGATCCGCCGCCCGAAAAGCCGCATCGTGACATTCTTTGACGACGACCTCAAGGCACAACGGTACCGTGGCACCACCTGGGACGCACAGTGCGAGGCCATCATCCGCGAACTGCCCGAGCATGTATACATCAGCTTTGACATCGACGGCCTCGACCCGAAGCTATGCCCGCATACCGGCACGCCCGTCGCCGGAGGATTGGAATTTCAGGAGGCAGTATACCTCGTGCAACGGCTGGTTCGCTCCGGACGAAAAATTATCGGCTTCGACCTCAACGAAGTAAGTCCCGGAAAAGATGATGACTGGGATGCCAACGTCGGTGCAAGATTGTTATATCAACTTTGCAATTGGACGGCCGTGTCACGCGGGCGACTGTCGGTGCGAAACTGATCCAAAAAAGAAAGTCGCGATTTCGCATCGCAGAAATGGTAAATTCAAAATATCTTCTACCTTTGCCCCCCGGCAAGCCGGCACGACCAGCTCCTGCTGAATTCCCCCAGGATCGGAAGGTAGCAAGGGTAGGCGGTTGAGCGGTGCGATGTTCGGTTTGCCCTTTTTTTTGTTTCTGCCATAATCACTTCCGGCTTTACGCCTTCGCGTATACATCGTTAATAACTGAACATAACTTACTTATGAAATTCTTCATCGACACTGCCAACCTGAACGAGATCAAGGAAGCATATGACCTCGGAGTACTCGACGGCGTAACAACCAACCCTTCGCTGATGGCCAAGGAGAACATCAAGGGCGCTGACAACATCCGCGCACACTACAAAGCCATCTGTGATATCGTCGACAACAACGTCAGCGCTGAGGTAATTGCCACCGACCTGGACAACATCCTGAAAGAAGGCCGCGAGCTTGCCAAGCTTGATGACAAGATTGTAGTGAAAGTACCGATGATCAAAGACGGTGTAAAAGCCATTAAGAAATTTACCGCCGAAGGCATCCGTACCAATTGCACGTTAGTGTTTTCTGCTGGCCAGGCGCTGCTGGCTGCGAAAGCCGGCGCGAGCTACGTATCGCCGTTCATCGGCCGCCTCGACGATATTGGTCAGGACGGTATGGAGCTCATCTCCCAGATCCGCCTGATCTACGATAACTATGCTTACGACACAGAGATCCTCGCGGCCTCCGTACGCCATACCATTCACCTGTTGCAGTGTGCAGAGATCGGCGCCGACGTCGCTACCTGCCCCCTCAGCGTCATTACAAGCCTGCTGAAACACCCCCTGACCGACGCCGGTCTGGAGAAATTCCTCGCTGACCACAAGAAAGTAAACGGATAATCCGTCCGGGCACGATTTTCTTTAGCCGGTATGTCGCTTATCTTTGTAGCTGACCTGCCGGCTAAATTTTTTATCTATGTTTTCAAATGATCCCGTCGTTCACGTTCAAAACGCCAGCATTTTCCAGGATGACCGGGCGGTATTGAGCGACCTTAGCTTTGAAATTCAGAAGAGTGAATTTGTATACCTCGTGGGCCGCACGGGCTCGGGCAAATCGTCACTGCTGAAGACGCTGTACGCCGACCTTTCGCTGAAACACGGCGAGATCATCACCGCCGGCTTCAACATCCGCGGTATAAAAAGCAACCAGGTCCCCCTGCTCCGCCGCAAGCTCGGCATCATCTTTCAGGATTTCCAGTTACTCAACGACCGCACCGTGGCCGAAAACCTCATGTTCGTCATGAAGGCCACCGGCTGGACCGACACCACCAAAATGAAGGCCCGCCTGAACGAAGTGCTGATACACGTAGGGTTGGGATCGATCGAAAAGAAAATGCCCCACCAACTCTCTGGCGGCGAACAACAGCGCGTGGTCATTGCCCGCGCCCTCCTCAACGAACCCATGATTCTGCTGGCCGACGAGCCCACCGGTAACCTCGACCCTGAAGTCTCCCAGGGCATCATGAAGATCTTCCAGCAGATCAACAAAAGCGGCACCGCTGTCCTCATGGCTACGCACAGCTATGGCCTGATCAGGCGCTTCCCGGCACGGGTGTTGAAATGTGAAGATGGTAAAGTCATAGACTCAGCGAAGGAGCCGTTTGAACTGGCGACGGAATCTACTTATTGATTTGAAAAGGAAGTATCGGTCGGCGTCAACTATATCTCAGCATCCGCCTTTTTTCCGCCTTCCGGTTTCCCCTTATCAAGCATATGCAGTTGCTGATTCAGCAAATCAATCCTTACCAATAGATTCAGCACCAACGCATCCTTCACCTGCTCACTCGGCCGCTTCTGCATCTCTTCTTTTAAGACCATATACATTGCCTCCAACTGTTGAAAATCTTGGGTAAATCCATTCACGCCCTCATTCCGCTGAAAGGCATCAATCAACGCCACCTTGTTCGAGATCTCCTTTACATAATACGCCTCCACATCCGTAAATTCTTTTAAGGCTACACGCTCCGGCGGTGCGTGCGGCTTCCACTCTTTCGGCAACAGCAAGTACGCCGATAACGCCATAAACAGGATCGCCGCCGCACGCCACAGCGCCACAGATTGCCACCATCCCTGCCGTTGTGCGGGCAAGGCAGCTTCTATCGTTTTCCAATTGCGGGGAGAAGGTTCCTGGTCGTCGAACGCCTCCCGGTTTTGGCGGATGAAATCTTCGATCATGAGCGTGGTGGTTTAGCGGATTGGGTACTGGGTATAGGGTGTGCGAGTATTTCTTTGAGCTTGCTTTTGGCGCGGTTCAACTGCGACTTGGAGGTGGACTCCGAGATCTGCATGATCTCGGCAATCTCCTGGTGGTCGTAGCCTTCCAGCAAATATAGCGACAGCACCGACCGGTAGCCGTCGGGCAGCTGGTGGATGGCGGTTTTCACGCGTTCAACCGTCAGCGGATCGGCATACTCTTCCGCGGCCTCTTCGGCGGGTACGTCCCAACGCTCGTCGTCGGGCATCGCCTCGTGGCGGCGCTTATGCAGTGCGTTGATGGCCTTGTTCACGACAATGCGCTTTAACCACGCCCCGAAAGTAGATTCACCCCGGTAGTGGTCCAGGCTGCGGAAGGCACTAATAAAGGCCTCTTGCAGCACGTCGTCGGCCTCGTCGCGGTCGCCGATGATGCGGTAGCCCACGTTGTACATAGCCTTGGCGTACGCCTTGTAAAGTTGGTAATGCGCCTCCCGGTCGCCCCCGCGACAGCGGGCTATCAGATCAGCATGCAGGTGTATCGTGGTGGCCTCCAAAGGAATTTTTGCGCAATACAGAACAAAGATGCGCCAAAATCAAAAAGGTTGCACGGCACGCCGGCCGTTACCTGACGATGTTCAGCGGATTTTTGAGCCCGGAGTATTCCGTCAGCTCCACGCCTGCGCTACCGATAAACATCTTGGCGTCAATTTTCAGGGGGATGCGATTCTTATCGTCTGAGAACCAGGCTGTAATGGAATTTTCGCCGTCAAAAACCTCGTTTTTGGGCATGATGGGCTTAAACTTCAGGGCGCGTACTTTGCCGACTTTGATCTTGATATTCTCCTTGCCCTGATAGATAATTTTCATTTTGTAGAACTCATCTTCAAAGAACCCCGTGATCACCACGGTGTCTTTTACCTTGAGCTTGGTGAAATCCTGCACCCGCAGGTACAGGAAACCGGCAATCATGTCGCGTACCTGGGCAGGCGCCTCGTAGAATTTCGGTTCTTTAAATTGGCCGGTTTTATTGTTGATAGTTTTTACCTCGATCTGGCGTTTTTCGTGATCGAAATTTGTCCACTCGTCTTTTTTGTAACGGCCTTCGCGAATGCGGCGGTAGAATTGATGGGGAATAAGTGCCGCAGTATCGATGTAGGCTCCCCAACGGTCGTCCACGTCCGCTACCCAATCCACCATGCCCACGGTCTTGCCCGTAACATCTACTTTGAAGCAGTTGCGGTCGTTCATCTTGTAATAGGTCGGAGCAATGCTGGCACTGCCCTTCCCTACCGTGAATATGCCGTATGTCATCTTAAAGTGAATAACCTCACCTCGCATGAAGCTTTCATTTTTGACAACAGAATACTGCTCTTTGCTCTCCTGAGTAAAGGCAAAGATGACAACTATTGCAGTGATCCAGAGACCCAACTTTTTCATAATCGCGTTATTCAAATTTACGCAAGGCGCATGATTGACAAATAAACGTTTTATGAAATTCAAAGGATGTGCCAACGTATTACGAAAATATTACGAAAGCACCCCTTTCTGACAAAATAGACGTTTAAACGGCCACATTATTGTCCCGCAACGCCTCATTCAGCGACGTTTTCTTGTCGGTGCTCTCCTTGCGCTTGCCGATGATGAGCGCGCATGGCACCTGGAACTCGCCCGCCGGAAATTTTTTGGTGTACGAGCCCGGGATTACCACCGAGCGCTCGGGTACATAGTTTTTATATTCTACCGGTTGGGCGCCGGTCACGTCGATGATCTTCGAGCTCGACGTCAGCACGACGTTGGCACCCAGCACCGCCTCCTTGCCTACACGCACGCCTTCCACCACAATGCAACGCGAGCCGATAAAGGCATTGTCTTCGATGATCACCGGCGCTGCCTGCACAGGCTCCAGCACACCTCCGATTCCTACACCACCGCTCAAATGTACGTTCTTGCCGATCTGTGCACAGCTCCCTACCGTTGCCCACGTGTCGACCATGGTGCATTCGTCCACATACGCGCCGATGTTGACATACGACGGCATCATGATCACCCCCTTGGCCAGGTATGAGCCGTGACGCGCAATGGCATGCGGCACGACACGTACGCCCAGGTCTTTGAAGTTGCGCTTCATGTCGATTTTGTCGTGGAATTCAAACGGGCCGGCCTCGATGGTTTTCATCTGCTGAATGGGAAAGTACAGAATCACGGCCTTCTTGATCCACTCATTGACCTGCCAGGTACCGTCTTCCGTCGGCTCGGCCACGCGCAGCTTGCCTTTGTCCAACTTTTCTACTACTGACCGGATAGCCTCCTGGCTCTCCAGTGACTGCAGCAGCGACCGGTCTTCCCAGGTTTTTTCAATGAGTTCTTTCAGTTCCATTTTCTTAGTTTTAAATCCACGTGCAAGAAATGAAAAAAAGGAGAATAGTCCTCGCCTCGGTGCTGAAACCGGTAGACGATACCCGCATGTTTGAGAAAATGGGTGGCAGCCTGGCGAGGATCTATGAGGTACACATCGTTGGATACCCGGGCAGCGCCGCGTTGCCAGACCACGGCGGCGTGTTTGTGCACCCGCTCCGCCCTTTCCTGCGCATCAGCCTGGGCCGCATACTGGCTCCCTGGCGCATCCTGGCACGTGTCGTCGCCCTGCGGCCGGCCGTGTTCGTGTTTTGCACACACGAGCTGATCTTTGTGGCCTTACTCGCCCGGCTGCTGACGTCGTGCCGTCTGGCATACGACGTACGTGAAAATTATTACCGCAACATTTTATATACTGCTGCCTTCCCGCGTGTACTGCGGCCACTCGTGGCCCGCTATGTACGCGTATGGGAGCACGTCGGCGCCGGATTTATACATCATTTTCTCCTGGCGGAGAAAGGCTATGCGCAGGAGCTGTCCTTTGGCCATGGCCGGCGGACGATCATCGAGAATAAACTACGCCGGCCTCCGGCAGTAGCACCGGCGCCCCGGCTGACGCCGGCGTGTAATTTTTTGTTTACGGGTACCCTGTCCGAGATCACCGGGCTCTTTACCGCCCTCGACCTACTGGAGCAGCTCCATCGCCACGACCCGGCTGTACGCGGTACCATCATCGGCTACTGCGCCCTGGCTGCCGAGCGGCAGCGCCTGCAGACACGCCTGGCGACGATGCCCTATGTCACGTTGCATGGCGGCGACCGCCTGGTACCACATCCTGCTATCGAACGCGAGATCCTCCAGGCGGACGTCGGCATCATTGCCTATCCGCCTAATCCGGCCACCGAGCACTCCTTCCCTACCAAGCTGTATGAATACCTGGGCTATCGCCTGCCGATCCTGCTTATCAACTATGCGCCGTGGGAAGCTTACGCGGCGCAGTTCGACGCCGCAGTAACCTTCCAGCCGGCATCCTTCGATGCGCCGCGAGCGTTGCAGCAGCTGCGCGAGAAAACATTCTACACCGCCTCCCCCGAGGATGTCTTTTGGGAGCATGAAGGACAACGACTGCTAACCGTAATCGATGCGTTGGTGCCGTGAGGGTATAAAAAAAGACCGGTGATTGCAAGCAACCACCGGCCTCGGAGACAACCTTAAACTTTAAACTATATATCGCTCACCACAACGTGTATTGAACTACTATTGATTATTTATCCAGCGCAAATTTGATGGGTAAGGTCATGCGCACCATGACCGGCACGTCGTTCTGACGGCCCGGATTCCAGCCCGGCAACAGCGCGATGACGCGGGCGGCTTCCTTATCACAGTCCGGGCTGAGGCCTCTGATGACCTCTACCTTGGTTACTTTCCCATCGCGGCCGATCACAAAGCTGACATATACAGTACCTTCCAGACCCATCCGGCGTGCGCTGGCAGGATAGTGAATCTTGCTGCGGATAAAGCTATACATCGCTTCCATACCACCGGTATACGATGCCTGCACTTGCGGCACCAGGAAAATATCATTCGCACCGGCCGAAGGAACGGCATCTACAGGCACTGTACCGTGACCACCTTCCACACCACCGGCTATACCACCCTCGACACCTTCGGGCGGTGCAGGAGGGTTCTGCAGCACATCCTCGACGGTCGGAATGGTCGTTTCGATGGGTGCAGTGGTCGATACAACCGGCGCTATATTTGCCACTGGCGTTTCTACCGGCGGTGTAACGGGAGGTTTAGGCGGCGCAGGCGGTTGAGGCGGTTTAAATTCAGGAGGAGTAACATTCACAAAGACAAGCGTGTCATTTGCCTTCGGGGTCGCCGGAATAAAGATGTCTTTACCACTCTCATCATCAAATAGACTCATGACTATCGGCGCGACAAATAACAACCCACCAAAAGACACACTGAGCAAAAAGCCCGAGGCCAGGTTTCCATTATAGGACTTACGTACCTTATACGCGCCGTAATCCACGTTCCGGTCTTCAAATACCAGGTCATCCCAGGTATTGGGGTCGTTGGTTTTCCCTTTCGTTTCCATAAGCAAATGAATTTTGGTTTAGATTCAATTCGCCTCAGAATGCGGCCTTTTGCAGAAGGTCACGCTTCTTTCAGAAATATTTTTTCAATCCTCCAGACCTCCCGGACCGCCTTCTATCAAGATATGTCCTAAATAATTTTTTAGATAACCCTAAACTTTTATTTTTACAGGTACGTTAATGAATGAGCCATGTTGAGCTATACCGAAGAAAACTACCTCAAAGCCATTTATCACCTGTCGGGCAGCGGCGTAAAAGCCGTGCTGACCAGCGAGATCGCGGAAACCATGAATACTCGGGCGGCCTCGGTAACAGATATGATCAAAAAGCTTTCGGCCAAAAACATGATCTCCTACGAAAAGTACTACGGCGTCAAGATCACCCGTCAGGGAAAGGCCGAAGCGCTGATGGTCGTACGCAAGCACCGCCTGTGGGAAACGTTCCTGGTGCAAACGCTGCACTTCTCGTGGGACGAAGTCCACGATGTGGCCGAACAGCTGGAACATATCCAGTCCGCTTTGCTCATTGAAAAGCTGGATGAATTTCTGGAGTTCCCGACGGTAGATCCACACGGCCACCCCATCCCCGATAAGACCGGCAAATTTGTAGAAGTACGGCAGATCCCGTTGTCCGATTGCAGCGGTAAAAAGAAGCTCACCATCCGCGCGGTGCGCAACGGGTCTCCTTCCTTTCTGCAGTACCTCAGCAAGAATGGTGTGTATATCGGGGCCACCATAACAATCCTGGAAAAGATCGAATTCGACGGCTCGCTGGAAATTATGATCGACGGCAAAAAGAAAGTATTCATCTCACGCGAGGCATCGCAAAACTTATTGGTAACGGAATGAATCCATCGTCTTATAATAGTATACGTTCCCTGGTCTTGCTCCTGGCAATAACGTTGCCGGCGAGCAGTTGTAGGGAAAAGCCCAAAAGCCCGCACGAAAAGTTACAGATCGTGACCACGACCGGCATGATCCAGGACGCCGTACAGCATGTGGCCGGCAAGCATGCCGACGTCGTTGCCCTGATGGGACCCGGCGTAGACCCTCATCTTTATAAGGCGACACAAGGCGACGTACAAAAACTCTCGGACGCCGACATGGTGTTTTACAACGGTCTTCACCTGGAAGGAAAAATGGTGGAAGTGCTGCGCAAGCTCAATCGCGTCAAACCTGTTACCGCGGTTGCGGATGGTATACCCGAAAACCAGTTGCGCACGGTACCCGGCTTCCAGGGCAGTCACGACCCACACATCTGGTTTAATGTACACCTCTGGAAACAAGCTGTGCTACAGGTCTCGCGGACATTGCAAGCGAAAGACACCGCGCACGCGGCATATTATAAAGCCAACGGCGAGCGCTATGCAGCCCGTTTGGACTCCCTGCACGCCGCCGTACAAACCACGCTGGCTGCCCTGCCCGAGGCCCAACGCATACTGATTACCGCGCACGACGCCTTTGGTTACTTCGGCGATGCTTACCATGTACAGGTACGCGGTTTGCAAGGTATTTCGACCATGTCTGAGTTCGGCGTAAGAGACGTGACCGAGCTTGTCAACTTTATTGTGTCGCACAAGATCAAAGCCCTGTTCGTAGAGACCTCTGTATCATCCAGGTCGATTGAAGCCGTGATGGAAGGCTGCCGCCAGAAAGGCTGGCAGGTTTCGATCGGGGGTAATTTATACTCCGATGCCATGGGCGCGGCCGGTACACCCGAGGGTACCTACATCGGCATGATCCACGCCAACGTCCACACCATTTTTCAAGCCTTGAAATAATACGCATCATGCAACCTGAAATAACAACCACACCGGCACTGGAAGTACACGACCTGACTGTAGCGTTTGACCGCAAGCCAGTACTGTGGAACATCGACCTGAAATTACCGGCCGGCAAACTGATCGGCATCATCGGCCCCAACGGCGCCGGCAAGTCGACGCTCATCAAAGCTACTATGGGCCTGTTGCCCCTCAGCAGCGGCTACGTGCGCCTGTATGATCAGCCGATCGACAATGTGCGCAACCGCATCAGCTACGTGCCCCAACGCGAATCCGTCGATTGGGACTTCCCCGCATCCGTCATGGACGTCGTGCTTATGGGCCGCTACGGCAAGCTCGGCCTCTTCCGCCGCATACGCCAGGCCGACCGCGATGTGGCCCTCGACTGCCTGCGCAAGGTGGGCATGGAAGCTTACGCCAACCGCCAGATCTCACAGCTTTCCGGCGGCCAGCAGCAACGCACCTTCCTGGCCCGCGCGCTGGCACAACAAGCTGATATATACTTCATGGACGAGCCCTTCGCCGGCGTGGACGCCGCGACGGAGAAAGCCATCATTGGCCTGTTGCAAGCCATGACCGAAGCGCAGAAGACGGTCATCGTCGTACACCACGATCTGCAGTCTGTCACCCATTACTTCGACTGGGTCATCATGCTCAACACCCGCCTGGTGGCGTGTGGGCCCACCGAGACAACCTTCACGCAACAGAACCTGCAGGAAACCTATGGTGGCAAGCTCACGCTGCTGAGCGATGTAGGCGACCTGATTCGCCGCGAAAACTTCCCGAACCGCGAAGGCGTTTCAAAACCGGTACTATGAACACATTCACCGACTTCTTCTCATTCTCCGATCCCAACATCCGCTTTGTCGTGATTGGCGCCATGCTGCTCACAGCCAGCTCCGCGATTGTAGGAACCTTTACATTCCTACATAAAAAATCGCTCGTCGGCGACGCGATCGCACACGCCGTGCTGCCGGGCATCTGCCTGGGCTTTATTTTGTCAGGCACCAAGAACCCGGCTTACCTCATCCTCGGCGCGTTCATTACCGGATGGCTATCGCTGGTGGCGGTCGAGTTCATTACCCGCCGCACGCGTATTAAAGAAGATACGGCCATCGGCCTTGTGCTCTCCGTATTCTTTGGCATCGGCATCGTCATGCTGACGGTCATACAAAAAAGTGGCAATGCCGCCCAGTCGGGACTTGACCACTTCCTGTTTGGTAAAGCGGCCGCGCTCGTGGGCGAAGACCTCATGGTGTTCGGCACCGTAGCCGTCGTACTGTTATTCTGCGTGTTCCTGCTCTTCAAAGAGTTTTCATTACTGGCATTTGATAAAGGCTATGCGCAATCCATCGGACTGCCCGTACGCAGAATTGAATTAGTATTAACCTCGCTGATCGTACTCGCCGTCGTGATCGGTATTCAGGCAGTCGGTGTCGTGCTGATGGCGGCCATTCTCATCACGCCCGCCGCGGCGGCACGCTTCTGGACACATAAGATCAGCGTCATGGTACTCCTGGCAAGCCTATTTGGCGCTTTCAGCGGCCTGGCCGGAGCCTATATATCGTATATCGCTCCCGCCATGCCCACCGGCCCCTGGATCGTTATTGTCATCTCGACGATAGCCTTTATATCTTTCTTTCTGGCCCCACGCCGCGGTGTGATTAGTCGAATGATTCGCCAGCGCGCCATACGCCGCACGATCAACAACGAGAACGTGCTGAAGACACTCTACCAGCTCGGAGAGGAAAGCAAGAACTTCTTCCTGCCACGGACCGAAGCGGACATCATACGCAAGCGCAGCTACCCTTCGCCGCTGCTCACGGCCGTACTCCACCGGCTCCAGCGTCAGGGCTATGTCGAACGTATCGGAACCACCTGGCAGCTGACGGAAGAAGGTATGAGTCGCGGCCAGCGGGTGGTCAGGATTCACCGGCTGTGGGAGCTATACCTCACCACGCACGTCAACATCGCGCCCGACCACGTACACGATGATGCCGACACCATCGAGCATTTGCTCACACCCGAGCTTGAAACCGAATTGGAACGCCTGCTGAACTACCCAACGGTAGATCCACACCAGGCTGAGATACCTTATAAAAAACCGGTATGAACGACTTATATATCATCCTGACAGCTTCCCTCGTGGCCTGCAGCTGCGGCCTGTTGGGCTGCTTTCTCATCTTGCGCAAAATGGCCATGGTAGGCGATGCGATCTCACACGCTGTTTTACCCGGCATCGTCATTGCCTTCCTGGTATCAGGCTCGCGCGATTCGCTTACCATGCTGGTCGGCGCCAGTCTCATCGGCATGCTGACCACCTTCCTGATCGAGTTTTTACACAAGAAGGCCCGCCTCCAAACCGACGCTTCCATCGGCGTCACGTTCACGTGCCTGTTCGCCATCGGTGTAGTCCTCATCTCGCTCTTCGCCGGCAAGGTAGACCTCGACCAGGACTGCGTGCTCTACGGCGAGATCGCCTACGTGCCCCTCGACATGATCCTCTCTCCTACCGGCCTCATTTTTGGTCCACGGGCGCTGTATATCATGGGGGCTATATTTATCGCGATTGTTCTCTTCATCGCCCTCGGCTATAAAGAGCTTCTGCTAACCACCTTCGATCCCGCCTTCGCCAGCGCGCTGGGCATCTCGGCCACGTTCTGGCATTACTTGCTGATGGGGGCGGTGTCGGCCACCACGGTAGCGTCATTTGAATCTGTCGGAGCCATCCTCGTGGTAGCACTGCTCATCGGCCCTGCCGCCACGGCCTATCTTCTAACGGACAACTTCCCGGTCATGCTCATCCTGGCGTGTGTCGCGGGTATATTGGTATCGGTCAGTGGGTACTATATCGCGGTGTGGCTGGACGGCTCGATCGCTGGTGCCATTGCCGGCATGACGGGGCTGCTGTTTGGTTTGGCTATGCTCTTCTCGCCTACGCACGGGCTGCTGTTCAAGAAGTTGCGGACGACCTCGGGCGAGGTGTCGTCGGCATGATCGCTTGCCTCAATCTTCTTTCTCAAAATTATTCGTAAATGAACAGTACGATGTATCAGATCGTACAATGCAGTACCAGGAAGCATTGTAACCACGGCAAGTCGAAAGATTAATGAATGGCATGTTACTTGTGACATAGCAAGTGATTCCTAAATGCCCATTTATGATGAAGCTTAGTTTGCGTCCAACGTTACTGTCGCCCCTCCTTCTTGTAATTCTGTTACTATCCTCCGATCTCTTTGGCCAATACGTTTGCACACCCTGCGGTTTATCGTGTGATACGATAAAGTTCTCTGCCCCGGGAATTTGCCCCCATTGTAACATGCTACGCATTTCGCAATTCCCGATGGATACAAAGTCGAACGTGTTACCTAATCGAATGGAAATAATGATGGGTTCAGGAGAGTTTCGTTATGAAAATTCCCGGAATGGCAAGCATGTCATAATTCACTATTTCCATCCCAAAAAACTCAATAAAAGTTCTTCGGTAATTTTTATTATTCCCGGTGCGGGACGTAATGGGAACACCTATAGAGATACGTGGATCGAGTACGCCGACAAATACAACTTACTGATACTGGCTCCGGAATATTCTGAAGACAGCTATCCCGGTTTCTGGAATTATAATTTAGCCGGCATGATTACGGATGTTAAGATCAATAAAGAAAGAACAGGGATGGATTCTTTCAAAATCAGTTTGAATGAGGACGAGTGGATACTACACGACTTTGATAAAATATTCGATACGGTGAAGGCCCATCTAAAACTCAAAACCGACACGTACGATATGTTTGGGCATTCAGCCGGTGGACAACTGCTGCATCGCCTGGCGCTATACAAGCCTGTGAGTAAAGCGAACCGAATCCTGGCTTCAAACGCCGGTTGGTATACCGTACCTGACAACGAATCTGTCTTTCCGTATGGCTTGAAAAACAGCACCGCCACCGATGAATCGATCCGCAAGGCGTTTGGCACGCGGCTGGTCGTCTTCCTGGGTCAGAAAGACGACCAGAATGAAACCCGGGGTGACCTGGTTCGATCTCCGGAAGTAGACAAGCAGGGTACACATAGATTGGCACGGGGCAAATACTTTTATGACAAAGCTGCGCAGTATGCCAAGGTATTGGGCGTTACGTTGAAATGGGCAATTATAATTATACCTGGCGTGGGGCATGACCATGCCGCGATGAGCAGGGCGGCTGCGCATTATTTGTATGATGGAAAAGGGCGTTGAAATGAGTCCCCACTTTATTAACCACCTGACAGTCAAGCATTCCGTTTTTCTATTAGTAGACCTCATGAAATACCCTGGCCATGCTCTTCCCACCCACGCACGGGCTGTTGTGTTGTAAGCAGTGGACTAACACCGACTGTGCTGTCGGCTTGATATGAAATCGCGCATTCGGCGTACCTTTGCGCCCATGCAGCACTCCGACACCATTGTCGCGCTGGCCACAGCGCAGGGTATTTCCGCTATTGCCGTTATCCGTCTCTCCGGGCCCGACGCCATAGAATTGGTCCAGCGCGCATTCCGCGGCAAAGATCTGCGCGAGCAACCCTCGCACACCATTCACTTCGGCACGATCGTCGACGGTGACCGCACAATCGACGAAGTGCTCGTGTCGATTTTCCAGGGCAGCCGCTCGTTTACGAAGGAGCCCAGCGTGGAGATTTCTTGCCCCGGCTCGCCTGTGATTGCCAAAGAAATTATCAAAGTACTGCTAAAACAAGGCGCCCGCCTGGCGGAGCCCGGCGAGTTTACAAAACGCGCCTTCCTTCATGGCCGCTTCGATCTGGCGCAAGCCGAGGCCGTGGCCGACCTCATCCACGCCGAGACCGACAACGCCCGCCAGGCGGCCCTCAACCAAATGCGCGGCGGCTTCTCGAAAGAGATCGCCCACCTGCGCGAGGAACTCATACACTTTGCTTCACTTATTGAGCTAGAGCTTGACTTTGGGGAGGAAGACGTCGAGTTCGCCAAGCGCGACGACCTGCGCCAACTCATCGAACGCATCCAGTCTTACCTGCGCGCGTTGATACAGTCTTTCGACCACGGCAACGTGATTAAGAACGGCGTACCTACTGTCATTGCCGGCAAACCCAATGCCGGTAAGTCAACGCTGCTGAACGCGCTGTTGAACGAAGAAAAAGCGATTGTCTCCGATATCCCCGGCACGACACGTGATGCGATCGAAGATGAAATGATCCTCGGCGGTATCAACTTCCGTTTCATCGACACGGCCGGTCTCCGCGAGACTCAGGACGTCATTGAAGCTATGGGGGTTGAACGTACGCGCGACCGTATGAAGAAGGCATCGATCATTTTATACCTCATTGACCTTTCAACGGCCACACGGAAGTCAATCGAAGAAGAAGAGACCACGCTCAAAGCGCTGGGCATCCCCTATCTAAAAGTCGGCAACAAGATCGACAAAGCCGATCCGGCATTAGTAGAGACACTTCGCGCGCACGACTTCACCTTTATCTCGGCAGCGGATAAGACCAACATGCAGGGGTTAAAAGATCGCCTGCTCGATCTGTTCAAGATCCGCACCGTTACTACGGGCGATGTATTGGTCACCAATCTGCGACACTACCAAAATCTGCTTCAGACGAACGAAGCCCTGACGCGCGTGCTCGACAGTATGGATAACAATATCACGGGAGATTTCCTGGCGATGGACATAAGACAGGCTCTTCATTACCTTGGAGAGATCACGGGGTCTATTACGACGGAAGATTTGCTGGATAATATCTTTTCTAAGTTTTGTATTGGGAAGTAGTTGTCTGACCTTGTTTGTGCTTCTTTGCTTTTAGTCTGAAATCAAACTTTTCCTGTAGATGTCTAACTTAATCCATTTACTCTGACCTTAATATCTTCACTGGATTTACAACCGCAGCCTTGATCGCCTGGTAGCTTACGGTTAGTAAAGCAATCCCTGTTGCAATAACACCTGCGAGGGCGAAGATCCACCATTCAATATCGATATGGTATGCGTACTCCTGAAGCCATAGGCTTGCACCAAGCCATGCAACCGGAAATGCAATGGAGCAGGCAATCAGAACCAGCCTAACGAAGTCTTTCGACAGCAATGCCATAATACTTAACATATTCGCACCTAATACCTTTCGCATACCGATTTCTTTCAAACGCTGTTCAGCGGAATAGGTGGCAAGACCAAAGAGGCCGAGGCATGCAATCACGACGCTGGCAATTGCCACCCAACCAAGAATGGTTTGGCTCCGCTGATCTTCAATGTAGAACAATGCAAGCTGGTCGTCAAGAAAGTGATATTCAAACGGCTCGTGCTCATCATTCGCCACCATGATGCCCTTAAGTTTGTCGAGTGTCGCCTGGATGTTCTGAGGGTGGATTTTCACAGAGTAGTAATCAATCGGAAAGATCGGGTTGGAATGATACGTGAGGATCAAAGGTTCTATCTTCGCACGCAGCGATTGGAAGTGAAAATCTTTCACGATTCCTACGACCCGTGGGTTAAATGAAGCGTTTGCGTCATCATAGATTGGCGTAAAGAATTGATTTCGCGCCACCAGAGGTATCATTACTTCATCGGAAACATCGGTGATGCCAAGGATCTTCGCCGCAGCTTCGTTGATAATCACAGACATCGTATCTGTATCATTTTGGAAATTTTGCCCCTTGAGTAACTCGATTTCATAGGTGCTGAGAAAATCCTTATCAGCTGCAATGGTATAGGCCATTTGCAGTTCACGGACACTCCCCTCCTTTTTCAATTTGATCCTCGGTATAGATTTCCACTCTCCAGGTACGCGCGATGTTGCCGAAACATGCTTCACGGAGCTTACCTTGGACATCTCATTCTTTACCCGCTCGAAGTTTGAACGCGCCTTTGCAACATTCACATCGATCACCACCATCAGATCTTTGTCGAAGCCAAGTTCGCTGTCGTTCAGAAAACGAACTTGCATGAACAGCACGATGGTACCAATGATCATGACTGTAGAAATGGTAAACTGCAGAACGACCAGGGCTTTTCTCACCGAGAAATCGCCTCCTGACTTCAACTTCAAACCCTTCAACAACGAAACGGGATTGAAGCGAGAAAGTAAAATCGCTGCATACCCTCCAGACAACAATCCAATGGCAATGATAAGCGCTACGGCAGCACTCCAGAACTGAAAGCCAACTGAGGTGAAAAGCTCAAACTTCTTGTGGACGAAATCATTGAACACCGGCAATAAGAGGGCGACAATCAGTACAGAAAAAAAGAAAGCGATCACCGTTGTGATCAGCGATTCAATCAGGAACTGTTTGACCAGGTTACCACGAACCGCACCAATTGCCTTTCTCACACCGATTTCCTTCAATCTGCTCGACGCCCTTGCTGTTGTCAGATTTGTATAGTTGATTCCAGCGATGAGTAGAACAAAAATTGCTGTAAAGGAAAACACGGTGATATAGACAGGGTTTCCTTGCGGGATGCTATCAACATTTGAATTGCGGGCGCCATCAGCGATCCCCGCCGACTTCAGGTGGATGTCCTTTAATGGTTGCATTGAATGTGACAGGCTTGTCCCGGGCTCCAGCGTTGCATTGGCGTGTACGAGCCGGGTGATCTTTCGCGCAGCAGAATCGGGATCAGCGTTGGGACGTAGCAAGGCAAAGACCGTGAAGCTCGTGGAAGCCCAATCACGCTGTGCATCGCGTTTGTAATTCTCATCATTTAAAAACGTCGCTATAGACATCACGCTGGTAAATGAAAAGCTTGAGTTCTGCGGGTGATCCTTCAAAACTGCAGTGATCTTTAGCAAAGTCTGCGTGTAGTCAAACTGAATATTTTTGTTGATCACATCCTTCCGCCCAAAGATCCGCATGGCAAGATCCTCTGTAATGACGATAGTATTAGGTTCCTTCAAGGCATTCTGTCTGTCGCCTTCAAGAACTGGAAAATCAAATACCATCAGGAAGTTTTCATCGGCGACGGTAACCGTCTCCTGCACGTAAACAGGATTCTCAGGATCAATGAGATTGATTCTGCCTGATCTCTGCATTCGCGTTGTCATCTCTACTTCCGGCAACGCCTGTGGCGCTTCTTCCGCGAGCATATATCCGGCGGCCGCAACGGTAGTGGCTTCGTTGTTCGGATTCTTCTCATGTGTGATCACACGATAGATTCTATGTCCTTCCTGATGCTGGGTGTCAAAGTTCAGTTCATCATAAACGTAAAGGCCTATCAATAGAAAGCAGACCATCCCGAATGTAAGTCCGAGCACGTTAAGTGTAGAATACAGTTTGCTTTTCCAGAGGTTTCTCCACCCCATTACAAAATAACTTTTGAACATACCGTTATTGGCTAGTGGTTGATCGAATGTTGCGGACCTGAGAATTCCGGGTCTGCATAGTAAGATGACGTCTTTATACAGGCGCAAATTCGCCTGGCTTTTGCCGAGGTCTGCTACTCTCCTGTCATAGATCTCAAGCAAATCGCCTTCAATGTCAGCGTGATACTCTGGTTTGCAAAACCATTTCAGGAAGCGTATGATAAAACGCGGCGGATCGGCTCTTGTCATTGGCGGTTATTTAAGCTTCAACACCAGTTTAGGCAGCGCCTTCCAAAGTTCATCGCGTGATTCCTTGCTATAGTCAAGCGCTTTCTTTCCATACGCAGTGATCTCAAAAAAAAGCTTCGGACGGCCCCGTCTGGTTTCATTTGTATCTCCCTGCTTTGACTTTAGAAAACCCTTCGACTCCAGCCGTCGCAATGTGACCTGCAACGCACCGATCGCTACCTCGCGATCCAATCGTTGTTCGATTTCATCTTTAATAGTCGCCCCATACGCGTTACCGTGAAGAACCCCCACTGTTAGCAGGACAATCTCTTCAAATTCACCTATTTGAATACGTTTCATCTGTGAATAATACTATTTTAAAGTAATAATAAACAGACTTTGGTATAAATACTACTTTGCAGCAAAAAAAACATCAAACTTAGTCATATTTATAATGCATCATTACCGTTTTGCGATCAGCAATTCGCGAAACAGATTGAGACGAATGCTGATTTAAGAATACAAGGAGCCGGAGAACGATTGTTGCAAAAATGTAGCGGAGGTTCACTTCCTCCACTGATCAACTTTGACGGCCTCGCCTCCCTTCGTTACCTTTGCATCTAGTATCAGAACACTCAAAAAATCTTTAGGGATGTTTAGATATGACAAGTGTTTTCTTGGTAATTATTGTTACCATTTTGTTACTCGAATTAGTAAACACACTGACAATCAAGAGTGGGCACATTTTCTATAATAGTTAGTATCACCTCGCTCAAAGTCATTAGACAAACCTAACTCCCTGTCATGCTTCGAACAAAAAACGACGGTGCATTTCAGTAATCCGTTCGCCGTGATAAACTCGGTCTTATTGAAATATAAATAGTAAAGGACAGCTTCGCTAAAGCATAACGATTCCATCTGCACAATTAATGCATTTGGAACCGTTACGCTAAAAAGCAATGGATCGATTACGCTAAAAGGTCGTCCATCCCGAATGCCCTTAAAACTTTTTCGTATTCAACTTTAACAGCGTCGTTGGCCCTTTTAGTGATGTCTCCGGTAGGGGTGTCAACAACTGTTCTTAATGGCCTTTGTCCTTTCGGTAAGTTGATCAGGTTCACCACTGCGTCTGCAACATCCTGCGGATCCGGTTTAGCGGTTTCGAACATTTGACCAATGGCTGCGAACAATTTATTTGGAACATCAGCGATCGCTCCATATTCGTCAACTACTGATGCGTCAGAGCCAACCTGGATCTGTAATTCCTGCCTATGAGGCTCCGCTGAGTCATCGTCCCGTGCAGTCGTTATACGCGGATAAATTGGTTTTGTCGGGTCGATATTCCCCGAATCCGCATGGAATTGTGCCACAACCTTGCCTTCAGCATCCGTCCCCCGGTAAGCACCTGTAAATCGGCCCACTTGTATTTCATTTGTACCCTCCTTTTGATATGCAAAAAAAACACTGGAATGCCAACGCTCACATTTCCCTTATTCCGTCTGAGGTACGCCGAAACATCCACGACACCCGCTTCCACAACTTTCAAAGTATTCACTTCAACGAACAGGCTCTCGGCATAAGCCGGAAGAACATCAATTTCAACGGTCTTGTCTCTCCATACAGTTCAATGATTCTTCCGATTTGATGCATACGAAGTGGTGACATGATCGTAGAGAGGTTAATCCTCCAAACGATCGTGGTTTTGCATCAAATCCCCAAGGCCAGCGGTGGGTCAGATCATTACCGGAATTCGACCTTTGCTGCCCCTGCGGGGTGGGTCAAATGATTACCGGAATCGGTGGGTCTGATCATTGCCGGAACAGGTGGGTCACACTATTCCCGGAATGCCTGGGTCTGATGATTCCCGGAAGGGTGGGTCAGATGATACCGGTACAGTCACCAAGCTTACAATTTACTATATACGCCAGCAAAAAGACTAAAGCCCTTGATATAGACAGCCTGAGAGCAAAGAGCGTCAAATCCAAAAATGACATTCCCAATTATAGCATCTCAGAAGCAATTCATACCGAAATCGTATGCTACAATGAGCCTCAGCTTATTTATTGCAATGCTGTTCAAAAACTTCTGAAAGATGAAGGATACGGGGATTTTAAGATCAGGTTAAGCACTGGAGCAAATGCCACTTACAAATCTTTCAAAATATAGAAAGCAGCGAAACAGCGGTGACTCATCCATGAATCGAACTCACTTTCCGAGTTACAAAAATGAATGACAAACTAGATACTCCTTCATTGCCTAAACAAATCCAAACAATCCTAAAATACGCCTAACCATCACAAAGCATCCCTAACCATTCCGATACCAAAAAGCATTTTTATGGATGTTTAGGGAAATATTGTACTACTTTGTTATTCGAGCTCGCAACTCGGTGATGGTCGGGTATAGTCAACTATCGTATCAGTAAGTATCTTACAATCAAGTAATTACATTGAATTAAATCTTAATCCATAGCATATCCCTAAGTATGTAACAAATTTAAAAACCATTGAAAAATCATGTAACAATAGGGGTAAGTAGCAATTGAGTTGTCTTAAAACAAACTCAATTTCACGCTAATTGCTAATTGTCATGTTTCTATTTTCTAAAAGACTTTTATCCGTTCCGGTTTTAACAATGTTTATTACAATTTCTCTAAAGGCCCAGTCGATCACCCAGACTGTAAGAGGAAAAATTGTCGACCATGAATCAAATATCGATTTTAGTTTTTTTTTGAATTATTTAGCCAGTTAGGAGAAAGTGTTCCGTTATTTATGTTAGAAATAATTCAAATAATCGCCCTTGTTCAGGGCTTGTTTCTTTTAAGTGTTCTGTTCGTTAAACAAGAAAGTTACAAGCGGGTAAATTTCTTACTGCTTCTAGGGTCAATTATTGCTTTGCTCTTGAACATTGTCGGAGATGATGATTTTAACCTGTTTTTTTCTAATGCTAATTGGTATTTTTTCCAATCTCCATTAATCATTACACTGTTCTTTTTACTTATAAAGTATCACAGTTCTAAACAAAATAAATTTCAGCTTAGAGATCTTCTTTATTTTATTCCGTATTTGTTTTTTGTCACTCTTCAAATCGTAGAAGACGTTAACGGCCCAGGTAAGAACATATGGTTAATAATAGGAGAAGTTCTGGCAGGCGTAACGCTATTAGTTTATTTAGGTTCTACCATCTATGATATCATTAAAAACAAAAAGGGAAGATGGATGCTGTTATTTATATTGCCTTATGCTTTGCTGCAGTTAATAGACGAAATTTCATTTATTATAACAAAAAGCTATGATAATTTCTCCTTTCTAGAAAGTTATGGAATTATTGGTTTATCAGCAATACTTCTCTACATGATTTTATTTAAGCTTGTTGTATCACCAACATCTATACTACCAAAGGCAGATACTAAGGCTTATAAAACTTCAAGTCTTAGTAAATCCAAAGCAGAGGTATATAAAATGGATTTTTTAAGGCTCATGGATAAAGAGAAGCTTTTTACTAATAGCAATATAACGGTTAACCAAGTAGCTCAAAAGATGGGTATTCCAAGACAGCACTTATCTGAAGTCTTGAATGTGTACTTAAAATCCAATTTTCAGGATTACATGAACAAGTACAGGGCTGAAGAATTTGTAGAATGTCTCAAGGATGGCAAGTTCAACAATTATTCTATTATGGGCATTGCCAACGAAGTTGGTTTCAAATCTAAATCCTCTTTCAACACTACTTTTAAAAAAATATACGGGGTTACCCCTAGTGAGTTTAAAAAGACATTACCTTCATTAGACATGACAAATCCGCTTTCAGAAAACCTCTTAGAAATTAAAGAAGCCTCCACTTTCTGATGAATATCGGATTATTTCCCTAAATACAATTGCCAAATATTGATACTATGACCGTATTCATGTAAACACCCGAGCAAGGAGCAAGTGGGTGTTAATTTTTTTTGAGGCAACAGGTCTTCGATATTGTTTACGTTTCTGCTGGCGAGTTCTTCCGGTACACGGGTACACGCGTGAGCCAAGCCATCGGCTCCGTGCCATTCGCTTTACAGGCGGCCAACAGGGAGTATACCATTGCGATTCGTTGGGCTGACTCATGTGTGCCAGCGAACATAAAATTCTTTCCGACCGAGTGCAATCGGTCTGATTTCATTCTCGATTTTGTTATTGTCGATTTCCAGGCGACCGTCGGTAAGCGCCCGATGAACCACGTCTTTACTGGAAGATGCGCCTCAGATAGTATTGCCCAATCTGCACCAGTTTTTTGGATTACCCTGGTTTTTAAGCTTAAACTAACAAATCCTCACAACTCTAAAAGCGATAAAAAGCCACAAATTTCACAGTTGGTGTCGTTCTAAGTGCGAGAGGCGCATTTAGAACCTTTGAAACAATACAATCAATAGAATTTGATAATCTAATAATCAGAGTGTTGCAATCATTCTGATAACAAACAGGTACTGAAATCAGATTCGAAACCTACTTCATTTTTACCGCTATGGATGCAAGTCTAATTTTACCCCGGCTGAATGAAAACCTTAATTAAAATTTCTAGTAGTGTATGACAAAAACGAAGCAATTAAAACCCTTTAGGTCAAGAAAACGGCAGGCCTTATTTGTGATGATGATGATGTTGTGTCCGGTATTTCTTTTTGCACAAACAAAATACACAATTAGTGGTGTCGTTAAGGATGTTGCCAACGGTGAAACAATCCTGGGGGCAACTGTCCTTTTAAAAGGCACTTCCATTGGAAACACGACCAACCAATATGGTTTTTATTCCATCACAGCGCCTGAAGGTAATTATACCTTAACCATTTCCTATATAGGATTTACAACGTTTGAAAGGGCTATAAACCTCAGCTCTAATCAAAAACTCGACATTGAGCTCCAAGAGGATGCCGCTAAATTGGATGAAGTCGTCATCACAGCGGAAGAATCAAAGAAAGTTGACCTTCAGACACCACAAATGAGTATGGCAAAACTCTCAACCAACGAGATCAAACAGATACCTGTTGTTTTGGGTGAGGTCGACTTGATCAAGTCCATTCAATTGCTGCCAGGAGTTGCCAACGCCGGCGAAGGTTCATCGGGCTTCAACGTACGCGGTGGTGCAGAAGACCAAAACCTAATCCTTCTGGATGAAGCGATTATTTACAACGCCTCCCATTTGTTTGGTTTCTTCTCAGTATTTAATGCTGATGCCATTAAGGATGTTAAACTTTATAAAGGAGGCATTCCTGCACGTTTTGGAGGGCGAGCTTCTTCGGTACTGGATATACGTCAAAAAGACGGAAATAGTAAGGAATTTGAACTCACCGGTGGTATTGGTGCTATTTCCAGTCGCTTGGCGGCAGAAGGGCCAATGTTTAAAGACAAAGGTTCGTTTCTAATGGCTGGTAGAGCTTCTTATGCAAATATATTTTTGGCCCTGGCCAACGAAAGCAGTAGGGCCGGATTTTACGATTTGAATCTGAAAACAAACTATGAAATCGATGGAAAGAACAAACTGTATCTATCCGGCTATTTAGGCAATGATAACTTTAACCTGGCAGGACTTTTCACTAATTCTTACGGAAACCTCTCAGGAAACTTGCGATGGAATCATATTTTTAGTAGCAAGTTATTCTCCAATGTATCCTTAATATACAGTCGATATAATTACAACCTGGAAATTCCTATTGAAGGGATTGATTGGACCTCAGATATCGGCAATTATAATATGCGCTATGACTTAGGGTATTATGCAAGCGATAAATTAACATTTGATTTTGGCATAAATGGTATTTATTACAACTTTAATCCAGGCAAACTCAACCCTCTAAATGCAAATTCGGGTGTAAATCCAGAGAAACTAGACAACAAATTTGCTTTGGAGACCGGAGTATATGCAGGTTTGGAACATAAAATTTCTGATAAGCTCACCGCTCAATATGGCTTGCGTTTTAGTTACTTTAATCGATTAGGAAAGCAAACCTTAAACAACTACGCCAATAATTTACCAGTAGTTTACAACGAAGAATTAGGCATTTATGAGCGTGCCGACCCTATTTCCAATACCAATTACGGCAAGGGAAAAAGCATAGCTACATTCAATAATTTAGAACCTCGGTTTGCACTTTCATATCAGCTTAACGAGAAGTCTTCGTTTAAAGCAAGCTATAACCGAATCGCCCAATACCTGCATTTAATTTCCAACACCACATCAGCCACGCCATTAGATGTTTGGGCACCTAGCGGAAAGTTTATTGAGCCCCAAATTGCAGACCAGTATGCTGTAGGCTACTTCAGAAATTTCAGTGAAAATATGTTTTCCATTGAAGCAGAAGCCTATTACAAAACAATCGACAATAGGGTAGATTATATCAACGGCGCAGAGCTTATAGCACAAAACACCATTGAAACCGAAATTTTAACCAGTGAAGCCCGTGCATATGGATTAGAATTTTTATTACGAAAAAACGAAGGGGATTTTACAGGTTGGCTGGCATATACGTGGTCAAAATCGCAACAGCACACACCTGGCGGAGCAGCAGGCGGATTAGGCATTAACAACGGAAAATGGTATAACTCTAACTGGGACAGAACCCACGACTTTTCGTTTACTGGAAGCTACAGACTCAACGAAAAATGGCGATTTGGCGCTAATATGGTATTCCAAACAGGACGACCTGTTACCTATCCTAACGGACAGTTTGTGTACAACGGATTATCCGTAGCGACTTATTCTGAAAGGAATGCAGACCGATTGCCAGCCTACCACAGACTAGACCTTTCTGCAACCCTAACGCCTCGAAAAAATGAAAATAGAAAATGGCAAGGCGAATGGGTATTTGGCATATACAACGCTTATAACCGAAGAAATGCAGCCTCTATCTCTTTTGGTCAAGATCAAGAGACAGGCGTAACTGAAGCCACTCGTACTGCCATATTTGGTATTGTTCCTTCAGTAACGTACAACTTTAAATTTTAAATCAATGATAAATATACATAACAGATTAGGGGCGTTCCTTATAATGATTGGATTATTAAACTCGTGTACCGATGTCATAGATGTTAATGTCCCAAACGGCGGCGCACGATTGGTAGTTGACGCGTCCATTACCTGGCAAAAAGGTATTCTGGGAGAAACACAAACCATTAATCTAAGAGAATCAACTGCTTTTTTTGATAACAATCCAGATGTCCCTGTTACGGGTGCTTCAGTAACAGTAACCAAAGAAAACGACGGGTCAATATTTGTGTTTGCCGACCAGAATAATGGTAGTTACACTGCAACCGATTTTGTTCCGGAATTAAACGCATCGTACACTTTGGAAATCCTTTACAACGGTAACTCCTATACAGCAACCGAAACCTTAATTGCAGCACCTGTTATTAATCGAATTGAGCAAACCATTGAAGGTTCTGGTGGTGACACAGAAATTCAGCTTCAAGTATTTTTTGACGACAGAGTAGATGTTGAAAATTATTATTTAGGCGAATTTATTCCGTCTAATTTGCCACTACCGTCTCTTGCAGTTATTAGCGATGAGTTTACAGATGGCAACGAAAATTTTATTGAGAACGACAATGAGAACTATGTTGCTGGAGTAACTGTAGGCATTAATGTGTATGGTATTTCACAACGATATTATGACTATTTAAACATATTGATTCAACAATCTGGAAGTGATGAAGGCGGGCCTTTTCCAACTACCCCTGTACAGTTAAAAGGAAACTGTACTAATGTCAATAATTCTAACGAAGAAGTATTGGGATATTTTAGGCTAGGTGAATTTGATACTACATCATATACGATTAATTAGCGCAATTTTACAGAGAAGTATGTACGGCTTTAGAGCTCTAGTTGCGCTTCTATTCTTGAGTCCGTTGCTGACGTATGGGCAGGTGGAGCCTCTGACCTCATCTCAAAAGACCCATAAGATTGCAGGAGATGTTTTGCTTGGTGCAATGCCAGCTTTGGCTTTGAGTTCTACATTCATTTGGAAAGATGGTCAAAAAGGAACTTATCAATTTTCCAAAGCCCTGGCTGGCACTATTGCATTAACGTCTGGTTTAAAACTAGCCATAAACAAAGAGCGGCCGAATGGTGAGAACAACAATAGTTTCCCATCTGGTCATACTTCTGTTGCATTTGCCAGTGCTGCATTTGTGCAAAAAAGATACGGTTGGGAATTTGGCATTCCTGCCTACCTCCTGGCAGGATATGTTGGATATACAAGGATCGAATCAAACAAGCACGATTGCGTGGATGTGCTAGCGGGTGCTGCGATCGGTGTTGGAATGAGTTATTTGTTCACCAAACGGTATGATGAGAAAAAGAAGTTAGGAATTTCTTCAGGCTTCATTGAAAACATCCCTACAATAGGTTTAACCTACAAATTTTAATGCCTACTGAGAAAGATTAATTAAAAAAAATAACTGTTATGGAGAAACATTTTGAGTTGGTCATAATGATTCCGACATACAATGAGGAAAAGAGAATGCCTCTTAAAAAAGACTTCGATTTTCTACCAAGACATGCTGATGTTATGCTCCGCATTGTCAATGATGGCTCAACGGATAACACCAAAGTAATACTGCAAAACATAGAATTGTCTGCCCTTAAAACGCAAATCAGGGTGGCTCACTTTGCAACAGAACAGTGGCTCAGTTTATAGCGAATAATCATATTATTTGGATCATGGTTATATCAACCTCAATTCGGTTGCTTTTGGCAGCACTACTCGAATTGGGGAATGATGAAGTGTATTATTGGACGTACGCCCTGTACCCGGATCTAAGCCACTTCGATCACCCTCCAATGGTAGGGTTTGTGATCAAACTGTTCACTTTAAACGGCTTGTTGAGGGATGATTTCTTCATGCGCCTGGGGCCCATTGTTTTCTCAACCCTCAATACATGGCTCATATTTGTACTCGTCAGGAAGATCAGTAACGAGCGTGCCGGTCTTTATGCCTCCATTCTTTATAACTCTTCCACGTATTTCTCTATCATCAGCGGCTTTGCAATTATACCGGATGCACCGCTGGTACTCTTCTGGCTTCTAAGCCTAATGTTAATGGTGGATGTCCTGCCTGCTTACAAAATTGATCGGGAAGCCCGTTGGAAAATGATTTTGTTTGGTGGTTATGCCGGGTTAGCAATTTCATCAAAGTATCAGGGAGCCTTTATTTGGGTGGGTGCCTTACTATTCATTTTTCTTTACAATAAAAAATGGTTGATGGACTACTCTCTGTACATAGCGGGACTTATTTCTTTAATTATCTTATCACCCATTGTACTATGGAATTTCCAGAATGACTTCATCACTTTTTCGTTTCACGGAGAGCGGGTAGCTCCAGCATTCGGAATCAGACTCGATTATTTAGGAAGAGAACTGCTTGGTCAAATAGCTTACCAAAATCCCTTGAACGTTATTGTTTTCATTCCTATGGGCATCGCTCTTTTCAAAAGAGAATCATTTATGGCCGCCCACATAAAAGGGATACTCATATTAAATGGATTGCCACTGTGGCTGACCTTTACTGGTTTTTCGTTCTTTAGAAGTACGCTGCCACACTGGACAGGTCCTTCATTTCTTCCAGTAATAATGATTGCCGCTATGTATTGGTCTTCAAGGTTTAGAGAAATAGGGGTCACAAGTAGAATACTGATGCCAAAAAGAATTTTATTGCCATCGTATTTTATGATTGTCGTTTTGGCACTGGCTGTTTATCTGATTAACTATTC
The DNA here is from genome assembly GCF_018598175.1 of Dawidia cretensis. Taxonomy (GTDB): domain Bacteria; phylum Bacteroidota; class Bacteroidia; order Cytophagales; family Cyclobacteriaceae; genus Ohtaekwangia; species Ohtaekwangia cretensis. The sequence continues at coordinate 15,610 of NZ_JAHESE010000011.1, read as the reverse complement.
GCCGTTTCATTTTGGTAAAATTGATAGTGTTCTGATGGGTGAGAACGATTTCACCCAGGATATGTACGGTTGGCGAGAGATCGGAAATAGTTTTAGACAAATCGCTGATGAGGAAGAAAAGAGAGGAACAATGCCTCCTAATTCTGGAGTTATTTCTTTTCGATGGTTCCCCGGAGCTCATTTAGATTTCTATGCTGCCTATCCTGCCAACCGGGATTTGTTCTTAATTGGCAGTTTGACAGACATACATAAGTATGCCTGGATTAATGAATCTCGTGGCAGCCTAATCAAAGGCAGGGATTATTACTACATCGCACCAAGTAACTACTATCGCGATCCACATAAAATATTTGAGCACTATTTTAATAGAATTGAAGCGATTGATACAATTAAAATCGAACGGGGCAGAGAAATAATGCGCTACGCATTTATGTATCGAATGAAGGGCTATTTGGGAAACTTTAAGACACCATTGAACTTACGCACTGCGACCAATGAACGAGCCAATAATTGACATCTTTATTAAATTTTTAAAGTTTGGCCTGGTTGGCGTATCTGGCCTGGCAGTTGACTTCGGACTTACGTTCTTATGCAAAGAGAAATTAAAATTAAATAAGTACATAGCAAACTGTATTGGGTTTCTTTCAGCAGCGAGTAGCAATTTTGCCATTAATAGAATGTGGACGTTTGCTAGTGCTGATCCCGACATTACAAATCAATACATGAAGTTTATTGGCGTATCATTGGTTGGTCTATTGCTGAGTTACACTATTTTGAAACTAATACATGAACAATTGAATTGGAATTTCTATCTGGCAAAGCTTACTGCCATTGGTTTTGTTATGTCCTGGAATTTTGCAATCAATCTTATTTTCACATTTGTATAGGGCTAAGAAAGATCATTTTTTTTTGGCCGCCCTTTTTTCAGAAAGGCTATATTAGGTGATAATTAATTTGCACGGTGAAGATACACATCTGCAGCGCTTAGATACAATTTTTAGCCATTTTTCACCTAAATCCCTAAACACGACAAGGTAGGAATAGGGGTACGTAGCAACTGAGTTGTCTTAAAAAAACAAACTTAATATAATCGTCATGTCACTACTTTTTGGAAGACTTTTATCCGTTCTGGCTTTAACTATGTTTATTACAATTCCTCTAACGGCCCAGTCGATCACGCAGACCGTAAGAGGAAATGTTGTCGGCCGGGAATCAAATATTCCATTGCCAGGAGCAAACGTTGTGGTAATTGAATCTGACCCAACTATGGATAATGAAATGGCTGTTACCAGCTTATTTAATAATCCCACCCGTATGGTTTCCGGCTATGCGCTTGATGAAATGACGCGCGATTCAAATCTGGATCTGAACAAAAACATACTAAAAGTAGCCAGTACATTGAATCATAAATTCAACGCACAGCATGATTTAAAAACGCGTTATTTAAAAAGTGATGATCCTACCTTTCAAAAGAATCTTTTTATTAAAAACACCCCACTAAAGTCAGTTGCATTTCGACGGGCGGTTATTGCACCAGTACTATTTATCGCAGCAGGAGTATCCACTTTAGACGGTGATAACGATGACAATTATGAAGTTCAGGAAGAAAGAAATAAATATATACCCAACTTCCGCCATCATGCGGATGACTATTTGCAACATTCTCCCATTTTGATTGTGTACGGTCTAAATTGGCTTGGTGTAGAAGGTAAAAATGATTTTGCTAATCGTACCGCCATTTTAATTAAAACTGAGATGATGGTAGGGATTCTAACATTTTCCTTGAAACGAATAACAGCAGTACCCAGACCTGACACTAAACAATTAACATCTTTCCCTTCGGGACACACTGCGCAGGCTTTTGCAGCAGCAACTTTTATGGCCAGAGAGTATGGTCATAAAAATATATGGTATAGTATCGGAGCCTATACAGTGGCTACCGGAGTAGGTGCAATGCGTGTTATGAATAACAGGCATTGGATTTCTGATGTCATGGTAGGTGCAGGCATTGGTATACTATCCACAAATATGGCGTACCTTACCCACCAGTACCGTTGGGGAAAGAAAAATAAAGGTGGTCAAACCACTGTAATGCCTTCTTATGACGGACAAACCGGAATGGTTAACATTATTCATCGAATTAATTAGCCATCCATGTGTTAAATATTAGGTTTATTGTGAAGCGGACTTTTAACGTTTTTTAATAAGTCATCTGCAATTTGCATCATTCCACCATTATTTGCACCACCCCATACGGCTCTTCCAAAAATGTAGCTTGTGGTGTATTCCTGCCAGGTGTTACAATACTTTTTTAACCCTGCATACGATTTAGCTAAATATTCTTGTAGCTGATTTTCTGAAAGATAACCCAGCTCATAGCAACAGCGTGCCAGAAATACGCTTCGTCCATAATTCCAACCACTGTCTTTTGTCCTTCTTAGCTGCGCGAAATTGGTGATGTTACTTTGCTCAATAAGGTCAGGAACTACAGTGTTTAACTTTCTAAACAGGCCTAAGTAATAATCAAATTCCCCTTCCTTATTGGATAAGTTTGATTTCAAAATGTCGACATAATTTTCGTTATCCTCAAAGGCTCTAAAAACCACATCTATATTTTCATCCTGATTTCTGATGTGCAAACTTTGAAGAATTACAATCGCCTCCGTTTGATTATATATCTCCCAGTAGGTTTCAACTAAATGACGAACATCCTGTTTGTTTAAGCCAGTTTCATAAGAATTCAAATATGCCGATTGTTGTTCGGCATACATGGAGCCAACGAGTAAATGATCTAATAAATCTCCTTTTAACGCATTGGTTTTATTTAGTCTTATGCTTTTAAATGAGTTTATAATTTTCGAAAAAAAGCCCATCTCGATCTAAGTTATTTTTAAATCAGGAAACTTGTTTTGTAAAATGGATAGAAATCTCTCGCCGACTACCTGATATTTCACTCTTGCCTCTAATTGCTTTTTCAGGTTCAACATATCAGTCGGGTCAGTTATATAATTAAGCCTGTCGTGAATTTCAAGTGATAATGGGCCTCCTTCCATATCAAAAGTAATGATATGTGTCTTTGGTAAATACTCTTCAGAAGATTTTGAATAAGCCCCCAATTGCGATTTCAAAATACCGCCATATTGAAGTTGGGCTTTTTCTATTCTGAAATTATCAAACACAATCGTCTCATCCAGTTCGCCTACCGTATTTGTGCTAAAGAAATACAAATTACTTCCGCTCAACACCCAAAAACAATCGGTCTCTACCCTTTTAATTTTTACACCAACGGCCGATAAGGCTACATTTTTTATACCATCGGTTACCATTTCCTGAACTTTGTTAGCTGTCGACTGAGGAGCGGATGCAGAGGTAAAAGCATCAATGCTTTTACCTTTGATCCATTGCTTTAATTGTGAAAAGTCGGTGGCTAATAGCTCTTGCTTGTATTGGTCATATTTTGTGCGCTCATGGTCTAAATCAATTTCTGATTTTGCGGCACTGTGCTTTTTATTCATATAGATCATAAAAAAAGCACCTGCAATTACTACTGCTACCGGAATTAAAAATAAAGGATTCATAAACTTTTGTTTTACTATATAATTTATTCTAAAATGTTTTAATCTACTGAACTCGGATTGCTAAAAAATATCACCAACTAAATAAGCGCTATATAAATAATGGCAATAGTCTCGCGTGGTGTTACTTCCAGCTGATCTTCGTCCAGAGGCTTTTCGGATGTTGCAATAGAACACCGTGCTGCTCTATCCGTTCGTCGAGGTCGTCGCCTTCGCCACTCCACATCGCGAATCCTGTCACGTAGCCTTCCGACAATTCCCTCCAGGAATCATAGGTGCTGTACAGCTTCTGTGCAAACTTCTGGATCTTCTGCAACGCTTCGTTGCGTGTTAGATACTCTACGTCGAAGCCAAACCGGCACAGGTTAATGGCGCGGGTGAGATCCCAGGCGGTGACATCAGGAGTTTTTGCCTTGGCAAAAATTCCGTGGCTGAGCAGGCCGGGATACCCTTCCAGGATGTGGGTAGCATAGGTCATGAGGCGCTCAGGCTCGATGTTGGTGTCGGCCATGGCCTGCAGTTCAAGACTTTTGATACCTGCGCGCCATTCGGCCTTCGGCAGCGTACTGAGCGTGGTCCAGATGATATCGAAATATGCTTTGTGGCCATTCTTGTCCAGCCAGTCGAGCGTTCCCAGTAGATCTTCGCGCGAGCTTATGCTCCAGGCATTTTCCAGGCCTTCAAGAATATCTTCGACAGGGCGATAGGTAGAGAGCGTGTTAAGATATTGGGTATGCGCGTATGCGATGTTCGCTCCGCAGAGCACAGCCTTGAGATCGGCAGGCGCAAGATCCGAGTCTTCTTTTATCTCAGGACTGTCGTCGAACATATTCAGCATGTCGCCGGCAGGAGCCTGACCGCCCGCCATACCCATCAGATTCTGCAGGAAGGGGCTGCTGCCCATGGCCTGATTGACCTGGTCCTGAATGTTTTGCTGCATGCCTATGGCGTTGTTCATATAGGAAAGCATCTGGTTCGGATCGATGCCCATCGCAGCCCATTGCTTTCTCATTTCTTCCATCATCGGGTTGATCGGTTCTTGTTTCTCTTCAGCCATGGTAAGGTTGTTTTATCAAATGCAAGCGGCCTGCACGTTACAAAAAGACGCATGCCTCTGAGATACCGTTGATTCCGTGAGTGGCGGATGAGAGAGGCGCAGCGAAGACCGGTGGATAGGCCCTGTTGACGTTCTGGTCATTGCCCGAGGAGAGCAGCGAATGTGGCCTGCGTTGACTTAGTTCAGTGGGACGAGTTGGTAAATATTCTGGTCTCTCTGTGTGATGGTTACGGACAGTATGTTGAATGCGGCTTTGCCTGCAGAGGGGGCTGTATCCCATTTGTCGCGGATTTGGGTGCGCTTTCTGAACGATCTCTTTTACTTCCTGGCGCGTCATATCCAATGGACTTTGTTCTCTCGCAGCATTTTTTTGTGCTTCCGATGTAATGGTGAAGTAAAAGTAGGTGACCGAATGGGGTCAAATTCAGGAGATTGATATCCGCGGGGGGTGGGTCGATATTCGCGGGCTGCGACGGGATATGCGCTGAGGAAGGGAGTCATTTGCCTCCTCCCCTTCTCACGTTCTGCTCCTTTCTGTTCGCGCTTTTCTAGGCCAGTTTTTCGATGTAGTCTATAACGATGGATTTTTTACGATCCGAGACAGGGATTTTGTGGGTGTTTGTGAGGAGGAGCTCGCCTTCTTTGTAATAGCGGCTGACGTAGTTGACGTTTACCATGTAGGACTGGTGGCAGCGAATGAAGGTGTCTTCGGGGAGAAGGGCTTCATATTCTTTCAGAACTTTGGACATGATGATCTTGCTGCCGTCCCGGAGGTGGAAGGTGGTGTATCCTTTGTCGCTTTGGCAGTAGACGATGTCTTCCATGGCGACGATCTGGATGAAGTCGAAGTTTTTGAGGACGATTCTTCGCGGCGTATCTTTTTTCTGGTAGTGGCTATCGGTGATTTCCAGCTGTTGTTTTGTTAAACGATAGGCTTCTATTTTTTTGTAGCATCTGTCTATTGTGTTGTTGAAGGCGGCTGTGTCGATGGGCTTCAGCAAATAAGCGAATGCCCCGAGGTTAAGGGCATCGATGGCGTACTGGTTGTAGGCGGTGATAAAGATAATGTGGGCGTCTGTTTTTATGGTATTGAAGAGGGTGAAGCAGGTACCGTCTTTCAGCTCGATGTCGGCCAGGATGAGGTCGGGTTGCAGCTGCTGGATCTCTTTCTGTGCTGTGGCTATCTCGGCGGCGTAGCCCACTATCTGCAGATAGGGTATATCTCCTGCCAGCGACAGGATGTATTCGCGGATATTTACTTCGTCTTCGAGAATATAAACTTTCATGACGTCGGGGTTATCAGGCCGCAGGCACGGGTATGGAGATGTTTACTTCAGTTCCTTTTCCACCCCATGCCGCATTGGGCTGTGTTTCAAACCAGGCTTTCCGGTGGGTGGTGTTAAACAGAATATCGAGGCGCTCCTGGGTGATGATCCGCGATAGCGACGTCTTCCCGGAAAGCCTCTTCACCTGTTCTTCGATGCCCACACCGTTGTCGCCGATGCCGATGTGTAATTGCTGCGCCTCCATGCGGAAGGAAATCTGCAGCTGGCCTTTATAGCCAATGTTCTTGAAGCCGTGTTCGATGGCGTTTTCCACGAAGGGCTGAAGGAGCATGGGCGGGATCTTGATGGCTTCGGTGTCGAGGTCCTGAACTTCAATGCGGTAGTCGAACATATTGGCAAAGCGCATCTGTTGCAGCTCGATGTAATTCTTTAGGGATGTGATCTCGTCCTCCAGGGCGATCATCTCATGGCGGTTCAGCTCCAGGACATTGCGCATCAACTGTGAGAACGATACCAGGTAGGCGTTGGCCTCCTGTTTTTTCCCACCACCGATAAGTCCCTGCAAGTTAGCGATGGCGTTGTAGATGAAGTGGGGGTTGAGTTGCATCTGCCTGGTTTTCTGCTCGAGTGCCATGCGTTTGTTTTCCAGCAAAAGATTTTCATTCTTCTCGGTGAGCAGGCGGCGGCGATATATGTTGTACATAAACAACAGCACAATGAGGAGCAGCAGGCCTGCAGCCACAAAGATCCACCGTTGCTGGGTGATGATCTTCTCGTTCAGGGCATTGGTAGTCTGCAGAGAGGCTATGGCCTGGTCCTTCTTTTCCGTTTCGTAGCGCGTGTGGATCTGTTCTATTTTCGTAGCCTGAATGGCTTCGGTGTTGCGGGCATATATTTGCAATACGGAGTCGAGGGCAATGTGTGCATTTTGACAATCTCCCATGCTCCAGTACGTTTCATTGAGTCCGCCGTAAACTCCTAAGAGGTCGGCCGTGGGAACATTTTCTTTTGCCCATCGTATTGCTTCCCTGAAATAATGAATCGCCGAGTCGGGCTCATTATTATCCAGTACGATTTTGGCCATGTTGTTGAACGCGACAATATCGAGAAGGCCCTTCCGTTTCAAATACTGAAAATATTTTCGATAGCCACGTACGGCCTCTGTGTAGTGCCCGGTGAGTACTTGCAGCTGCGATTCACCCTCGTAGGTGCGCATGAGTGTGAGGCTGTCGTTGATCAGCAATGCCAGCTTACGACAGCTGTCGAGGTGCACGCGCATGGCCTTGGTGTCTATGTCTCGCACCGCGAGTATAAACAGGAGGGCGTGATAACGCTGCCTGACGGTAATCTGATCTTTGAACGGATGGTTTTTGTAGTAAAGGTGAGTGTACGCTGCGGCCTTTTCACCGTTCTGGTTTCTGTAGTAGAATCTGGCAAGGAGATCATACAACTTGTAGGTGAATGGGTTGTTGGTTTTTTCAGCGTTCGCGATCATGTGCAGGACGGTAGCCATGAGCTCCGAATCGGCAATGACGGCTTCGTTCGTTGTACTGGACAGAATGGCATATTCTTTTAATATGAAGAGTGCGGAAAGCTCATCCGGCTTCATGTTCCGGTAGTAGATCAATGCACTGTCGGGCTTGTTCTCGAGTTGTAGGATATAGCCCTGAAGATAGTTGTAGTATGGATTGCCCGCGTATTCCGTTGAGTCGAATTCTTCCAGCATTAAGCTGATCTGTTCTAAACGCTTTGGCGTGGGCAGTGTGTCTATTGCCAGGAAAGCCTGAATGTAATCGTGTTCAGACACAACACGATCATGTACAGGCACATTTTTCTCGTCAAGACTATGGCAGGAGAAAAGACTAATCGTCAGTAGGCATCCGATAACCGGGGCGACGAGGTATGCTCTAGCGACGAGGTGGTTCATGCAGGAATTCGTTCAAACGCACTAATATACAATTAGAAACCGTACTGGGGCTCAAACACCCGATTTTTCCAAAGCTATATTCGAAACCTCAAATTTAGCCTGAATTGACAGTTTTCGTACTTATGATTCAAACATAGGAAGGTGTCAAATAACCAATTCTACGCATATGTACGTTATATAACTAACAATTAAGTTGTATAACTTAAAAATAAGTTACACATTTGTGACATGGAGCAGTTAACAAAAAGAGAAGAAAGGATCATGGACACTCTGTGGACTATGAAAAAAGGTTTTGTGAATGATATCATCGAACAGCTTCCTGATCCCAAGCCACCCTATACGACCATTTCTTCCATCGTCAGGATACTGGAAGATAAAGGATTTGTGAAGCATAAAGCGTATGGTAAGATATATGAGTATACACCTGCCGTTTCTAAACTGGCATATAAAAAATTTGCGTTGAAGAGTTTCATTACAAATTACTTTGACGGATCACTCGAAAATGTAGTCTCTTTTATGGTGGAGGAAAAGGAGTTGTCCGAAGATGAGTTAAACGATATTTCAAAATTTATTCAAGACTGTAAAACCCGGAAGAAATGAACTCTCTTATCTTGTATCTTTCGCAGGTTACAATTTGCCATACTGTCTTTTATTTGCTTTATCGCACATTGTATTCAAACCTCCCCTATTTTAATTTCAGCAGGATTTATTTGCTCAGCGCCACGGTGATAAGTTTCATCATCCCGTTTCTTAGCATTGGCGTATGGCAACCTTCAAATGATGCCCTCGGTCCGAAACCGTTTTTCCTTTCCTTGATCGGTCAAGGAGGTGTCACACCGGCGAGATCGGAAACCACGGACCTCGCTCGCTATGACTTGGTCGATCTCCTATTTCCTGCGCTGCTCACGATTTACCTCATTGGATGTCTTTTTGTATCGTACAAATTGCTGCGCAGTCTGTGGAAAATTCACATGCTTATAAAAAATAACGAGGTGGTACGTGAAATGGATTACCGGATCGTTCGTCTAAAAAACGGACCTGCCTTTTTCTCTTTCATGACATGCATATTTATTAATGAAAATAAGAATTCATTAAATCAGGATGAATACAATACAGTGCTCCTGCATGAGCAGGCTCATATCCGGCAGAAACACTCTTATGATCTCCTATTGATGGAGATCGCAGGCGTTGTCTGTTGGTTTAATCCTTTCCTGAAGAAATTGAAAACTTCGCTATGCCAGGTGCACGAATACCTGGCCGACAAAGCGGTGATGAATACAAAGCAGGATCCGGATGCGTACTCGAAACTAATTATACGATTGTCTCATCACTATGAGGCAGAACGGTTCGTTCACCCTTTTTCAGTAGCAGACTTAAAAAGTAGAATCAATATGTTATACATTCAAAAACAAAACAAAATGAAAGCAGTGAGATTTGTAGCCATAATACCATTGTTAGCGCTGCTGATGATGGCATTTTCCTTTACCGAGCGTTCTGAACAAGGTCAGCAGCTGGCAAATGTACCAGAGCAAAAATTAATCCTCGCAGCAATAAACTGGGAAGGCAACAGGGTTTTTACGGATGAGTATCTGACCGGCATTCTGGCGATCAAACCCGGGGATATTTATGATAAAAAACAGGTGGAAAAGAACTTATCATTCAACCCTAAAAGGCAAGACATCAGCGGTCTATATATGGATCTTGGATATGTTTATTTTACAATAGAACCGGAAGAAGTTATTGCTGAAAATAAAGTAGTGCTTAACATGAAGATCCACGAAGGTAATGTTGCTTATATCAACGATATCACCATCACAGGAAATTCGTCAATCACGACTGCGGAAATTATGAAAATGATCCAGTTCGAAAAAGGAGATCAATTCAGCCGGTCGAAAGTCATTCAATCACAGGAGAACCTGAAGAAATCAAAGCTGTTTAAAGCAGATAAAGTAGATTTAAATATTCAGCCGCTGGAAGACCTCAGTAAGATCAATATTGAATTTACCCTCGAGGAAAAATAATATCAGGAAAGACCGTTCTCTAAATAATTCTCCTTATGATTGCGTAAGGAGAATTGCTTTTTATCAATCCTTGTAGCACTGTAGTTTACGTTCCTCCTTATCCCATGATTGTTGATCTCATTGAGGTGCTTACGAACTACTCCTCTGGTGGCTGTATGGCCAGCGTAGGGGCACTACCTTGCTTACCCACGATTTTTAAATTCAGATTCGATGATAGAGCGAAGGCCTTTTGTTTTTGAAAACCTCAATTGCTGCATCATAGTCAGTCCGATCCGTAAGCTTCTGCTTTTGGAGAAGCTTACGCTACTCCCTGGATTCGTCACGCCAAAAAAATGCAGGAAGACCATCAACCACCCTTCATAAAGAAGCAAATACAAATTGCTGGAGGACTTGAAAGTTGATCTTGATGCAGAATGTGCTGTTTTGAAAAGTAGACTACAACTTTATACTGCATCGCGATGGCACATCCACTTTCGTTAGCGGCAGTGCATTACTTTGTCATATAGACTTCTTAATTGAGTGTCGCCAAAACCATAAATGCTTTCTCTGTTCCAAAATTCCTTGAACACTTTATGAAAGTCAGTAGAAATGTTTTTTGTGATGTCCTCAATAACCCGTTCAGGTCTTCCTTTTGTGCCATCTTTTGGGAAACGGTCAACGTGCGCGTTTACGACCTCTTCTAAATACGGAAAAGCTAAGGATTGATTCTTTGAAAGATTCGTCAATTCTTCGAGATTACCATTTTTGTAAGCTTTCCATAAGCCTTGCCCTAAATGTATGTCAGCTTCACTTAAAGAGATTCTCTTCGCATAACAAACCTTTAATTCGTCTGAATTTGCCGCCCCAAAGCCGTTCCAAAATTGTTTGCTGGTTTTGTCCAGATAAGAGGTATAGACAGCAAAAACTTTTTTCTTTATTGGCAAACTATCAATAATAGAAATAACAAACCACATATTAACTTGACAAAACAAGTCATACTCAAACCAAAGATTAAACTCTGAATTATCAGGAGCATTCATTATTTTTTCGAATTCATTTACCACTTTGCCGTGGTATTCAGTTTCTGATACTCCCATATACTTTGCTCTTGATTGCCAAAAATCTTGCAAATTGCTGCCTGATAAATCTCCATCTATAAGACCTTCCCTAACTACAATTATATCTCCTTCAATTCTAGCGTCAGGAAAACTGCAAGCAAGAGAGTCGCCGTTTAAAATATTATAAATCATAATTGTGATTTTTTTTTGCATTTATCGCTAACGTCCGGATATAACGCCATACTATAAAATACACACAATTTGTGGTCTCGGGCAACGACCCCGTAGTGCTCGGGTTCTCCTATTTCTCTTTTTCCGAAAACCCACTAAAGCTTTCCCATCAAATCTACATAAGCCGGTGTTTCTTGTGCCGAGCCAGATATTTCCAGCTTTGTCTTCTAAAAGACTCCAAACACAGTTATGACTCAAACCATCTTTCTTTAAAAATTTACAAAGGTTTTTCCATCGTAACGCCACACGCCTCCTTTGCTTTCTCTTTTTGAAGGATCGCCAGCCTCAGTGCCAAACCAGATATTTCCTGCTTTGTCCTGTATTGTAGAGCCCGCAACATATGATGAATTAAATCTGCCTTTTGTAATATACTAGTAAAGATTTTCCCATCATAACGAAAAACTCCTTTGTTCCTTCCGCCAGGCCATATATTTTCATTTTTATCCTCTAAAAGTCCCCAGAAATAGGTCTCATCATTAGGTTTGTAATTGATGATAGATTTGCCATTATAACGACAACCGCCTTCCATCTTAGTAGTAAAACCAAATATTCCCCATGTTTATCTTCTAACATTCGATGCAAACTTTCCGCCATTTGCCCGCTACATGAAATAAGAAACATCACCGCCCAAAGAAGCGATAGAAAAGTTAGTTTGTTTAGCTTCATCACATTGTCAAAGATATTTGTTCGTTTCTCGCGGTAAGTTTCAAGCTTGTACATTCGCCATACATTACAACCATCATTTCTTCTTTTTGCCTTAAGCATTTTAACCGAACTTAAAAATCTTTGTGCTGGGTACGGTAAATGGCTTGAAAACGACACTGAGTTATCAAGCTATACGGGCAGCATTGATTAGTCCGGTGAAGATTCTGAAAGCGGAGTAAATGCACTCCGTGTCTATTTTGACACAAACACAGCCACGGTTTCATTCAATCCTGGCGTTGAAAGGATGACTTTTACCGGTCCCGGCCTTTCCGCCTGAATGTATCCCAACCACTTGCCCCGGAAGGCTTTTCGGGTTTTACCCTTATAATCTTCATGACTGGCCAGATCACCATTTTCGAGCCCGATAAGCCTGGCGGGCCCTTCAATTCGGCAGGTAATTTCGTGCTCCGACGACGGCACCAGGTTTCCCGCTGCATCCGTTACCTCCACGACAATGTGAGCGACCTCACGACGAGCTGCAGACAGGGTGGTTCGATCCAAGGTCACTTTCAACTGACTGGCGGCACCAGCTGTTTTAAGCGTATGACGACCTGTCTCGTTGCCTTTGGTATAGGCCACCAGGGTGGCGGTGCCGGGCTGATAGGCAACTTTCCAGCGAATGATCCTTTGTTCACTTTCCAGCAGCGGCTTCCGACCAAGCGAGCGATTGTTTACAACCAACTCTGCCTCGTCAGCGTTGGTATAGGCCAGCAGCGTGAGTGAATCACCCACCGTCCAATTCCAGTGGGCGGCCGCCCATCCGCTCTGGCGTCGCGCGCCGTCATCGGAAATCTTAGCAGCCGCCAGATATATCACCGGCTCATCGGTCCACAGACTTTTGCGATAGTAATACTCCGGCTTCGGGAAGCCGGCCAGGTCCACCAGACCAGCGCCACTGCCACGTATGGGCCAGGTGCGGGCTTCGCCGAGAAAGTCGATACCGGTCCACAGAAACTGGCCGGCGATGAAGTCGTTCTTCACCACCGCCTCCCAGGCGTCGTATCCCTTGCTGTTTTCACTGCCATAAATAATCCGTCGGGGGTATTGAGCATGATCGTCGGTATAGCGGTATTCCTGGTAATTATACCCCACCAGGTCGAGCGCCTCTGGGTACGTGGTAAGGTTGGACATCACCACGCCCGCCAGAGCTGCTGTCACGGCGCGGGTAGTGTCATAGCGCTTCACCATCCCTGCCAGGTGCGCCGCGATCTCACCAAGGCGCCTGGCAGCTGGGTTGCCCGCCTGATATCCTTTTCCATAAATCTGCGGGTTACGGCCTGTGTTGAGGATTTCGTCGGTATAGGGGTCGTTAGGGTAATCAATCTCGTTGCCAATGCTCCACATCAAAATACAGGTACGGTTACGATTGCGCAGAATCATGTCGCGCACGTCGCGGTCGGCCCACTCCGCAAAGTTTTTGCTGTAGCCATCCTTGCCGGGCTCACCAACGTTCCAGCCCTTGATCCATTTGTTTTTACCTACTTCCCACTCGTCAAACGCTTCGTCCTGTACGATCAGGCCGAGCTTATCGCATAGGTCGTAAAGGTAATCCTGGTGTGGATTATGGCTCATGCGTATGGCGTTGCAGCCCATGGCTTTGAAGAGCTGGAGGCGTCGTTCCCACACGTCGGCGGGAACGGCCGAGCCGAGGGCGCCCGCGTCGTCGTGTATACACAGGCCTTTGAGTTTGAGGCTGCGGTCGTTCAGAAAAAATCCTTTGGCGGCATCAAAGCGGAAGCTGCGGAAGCCGATGGTCTCCGTCACGGTTTCTGTCTTCTTTCCGTCTACAGACAACGTTGTGCGCAACGTATACAGCGCCGGGTTCTCAGGCGACCACAGCGCCGGCTTGTCGACGTGTAAATCCATCGTCACATCGCTGCCCGTCGCAATAGTCTGTCCGGGCCCCTCGCCGCGGCTTACGGTCTTACCGGCGGCATCGACCAACTCGGCTGTTACACGCACAGCAGCGGGTTTCGTTGTTTGGTTCTCAACATGCACCGCGACGCGGGCATGTGCACGGCTCGCAGAAACCTCCGGTGTCGTAAAGGCAATACCCCACACCCCGATATGTACCGGCGCCAATGCCAGCAGGTATACGTTTCGATTAATGCCTGAACCACTATACCAGCGGGAGTCGCCAAAGTCGGTGTGATCGACCTTCACGGCCACGACATTTTCGCCCTGCTTGTTCAGGTGCGGCGTGAGGTCGTAATAAAACGATGCATAGCCGTTGGGACGTTTGCCGAGGTGCTGACCGTTGATCCACACGTCACTGTTTTTGTATACGCCGTCAAAGTACAGGTACAGGGTCTTGTTTTGTTGGGTCGGAACGAGACGAAACGTTTTACGGTACCACCCGATTCCGGCCGGCAAGTAACCGGTTCCACTGGCCCATTCTTCACTAAAGGGCCCTTCGACACTCCAGTCGTGCGGCAGTGCCAGGGCACGCCAGGAAGCATCAGCGGTGGTGGATTTCTCTGCGCCGGCAACATCACCTTTGTGAAATTTCCAACCGTCGTTAAACAACACGCCACGGGTCTGCTGCGCACAGAGCGGTATAGCGAATAGTAGGACGGCAACCAGCAGGAAGATCGACGCCGCAGTCAGGCGTTTAGGGGGTAGAATAGGCATCATAGGTATTGTTCGTTTTATATCGTCTCAAGTGGTTGTTCTAAAGCACGCGGCCGTCATTTGCGTTATTCCAGCGTGCTGACCAATGTCACAACTGACCGGCCAGTAATGATGACAGGCGCATGACTGTCTTGCGCAGGCCGTGGTTTCAGATCCTCACCGGCGCCAGCCGAGGTAATATAGGCGATAACCGGTACGTGGGTATGTCCGTCAACCGACAGCTGCAACGGCACGTCGTCCGTACCATAGTTCACGACCACGGTAACGAGTTTGTGTGTATCGTCGTGCACATAAGCAGACACCAGCAGCCCCAGCACATTGTCGATCGGAACATCGGCTGACGATACTCCTACCCGTACCGAACCCGGCCGTACAAAGCGGCTAAAGTTACCGAACGCCCACAACAGCTTGGTGTCCTCCACTGCGCCGTCGACTTTGTTTTTTTCTACATATACCAGGCCATCTTTATAGTCGTATGCCGACAGCGACGTCCACCAATGCCAGGCAGAAGCGTTGGCAACGGTCAGGTCGTGGTGAATGAGTCGCGCCACATACAGCGCCGTCGCCATGCCACGGTCTTTGCCGGCGCCGGGTATCTCTTCCTGATCACCAAGTACGCAATATTCACTTTGCCAGAATTCCAGCGGTGTGGACGAGGCCTTCACCTTGGCGTTCACCGCTTTGCGGACGGAAAGCATTTGGTCCATCGGCGCCGAGGTGAAATAGCTGTGGGCGGAAATGATGTTGTCGACCGATCTCATGTTGCCGACATATCGGGGCGAAGTCGGCGAAAAGAATTCGTCTACCTGGTTTCCACGGGTAGGCTTGTCAGCCGCTTCGTAGAGATAATTCATTTTGCCCGCCTCGGCCAGTTGTATTTTGATGGCAAGGCCCTCGGCGATTAATACCGAGTCGAGTTTGTGGGTGATGTCGAACAACTCCTGGTTGGTATAAGGACTTCCCTCCTGCCCGTTGCCGGTCCAGTCCCACTGCGGCTCGTTAAAGGGGCTGAGGTAGTTGAACCTCACGCCCTGGTCGCGGAAGTGTTTCACGACCGTGGCCAAAAACACGGCGTAGTCGCCATACCGTTCGGGCAAGATATTGGCCTGTTCAGCGTTGTCGGAGTAGGCTTTTCCGTTG
>NZ_JAHESE010000119.1 GCF_018598175.1 Dawidia cretensis | reverse complement strand
GGCCACGGCCGTCAACACCCGGGGCAATACCGGTGTCTTGCACAAAGTCAGGGTCATTGCCTTTATATTTGGTCATGATGGCCAGGTTCTGGCCTGCTACATATACACGCAGACTACGGATGTAGTTGGACGACTGGAGATCAAATTTATAGCCGAGGGCTACTTCATCCAGTTTGAAGAAGTTACCGTTTTCAAGATAATAATCAGAATACTGATACGTGTCGTTCAGCTGAGCATGCTCTTCAAATGCGCTATTCAACAAGTTACCGCCCGTGAATGTTTTTGTACCATAGCTCATTTCCATCGTATTGAGGATTTGATAGTCGAAACGACCGCGCATGAACACACGCAGATCGAATCGCTTGTACGAAAAGGTGTTCGTCCACGACAGGTAATATTTCGGAATTGCGTTACCGATAATGGCGTAGTCCGACTGATTCGGATCGGCTGAATTGGCAATGTCCGCCGCACGCGCCACGCT
>NZ_JAHESE010000118.1 GCF_018598175.1 Dawidia cretensis | reverse complement strand
CCTCCACGTCGTGCGCGTAGCCCCCCGGTTAGGCATCGCCACCGGCACCGACCCCAAGAAAATCGAAAAGCAGATCATGGAAGTAATCGCGCCCAAGGACTGGGGCGAAGTCGGCATGGCCATGTCCTTCCTCGGCCGCGAAACCTGCCGCCCCACCAATCCGAAACACGCCGAGTGCGTCATGAAAACCTCCTGCGCGTACTATAAGTCGCTGCAGTAAAAATAAATCTGCCGATTCTGTCCAATCGCCGCATTGCGAAGCATTGTGACAGAAAAACGCATGACAACAATCAACACTTCCGAAAAACCGCGTCAAATCGCTTACTGGGTCATTACCGCCCTCCTCTGCGCCGGTATGTTCGCCGGCGGCATCGCCCAGGCCGTTCACGCGCCCTGGAACGCCCAGGGCTTCATCCTACTCGTCTATCCCCTCTCCGTCATGACACTCATCGGCCTCTGGAAGCTCGCCGGCGTAATCGTACACCTTGCTCC
>NZ_JAHESE010000117.1 GCF_018598175.1 Dawidia cretensis | reverse complement strand
CAACGTGCGGGTGTTACCCGTGCCTTCGAGTCGTTCGATTTCGACCTGGAAGCCTAAGAGGGTGCTGATGTCAAACGAGGGCTTGGTCAGAACGAAGTCTACGGTAGCCTGCGTACCGCTGAACGTTTGCTGCTTTGCTGCACCGACATAACCGGTTTTGGTAACCTGTAACGTATAATCACCCACCGGAACGACAAGGGTATAGTGGCCATTGTCGGCCGTCGTGGTGTGCAAATAATCGAACCCATCGACACGCACGGCAGCGTCCCCAACGGGCTGACTCGCCGCCGTCACGGTACCACGAACGGATACGCCGCTTTTTAAGGCAACTTCCAATACCGTTACCTCGGTGTCGAGTGGTGTTACTTGTTTCTGCGTGGTAACGAACGCGCTACCCGCCGGCCCGCTGACTTCGACCACAATGTCACCGCCCGGTACTTCCGAATACCACGTTCCCTGGGCATCGGTTTGTCCGGTCAGGGGTGTATCGACTATGGTGA
>NZ_JAHESE010000116.1 GCF_018598175.1 Dawidia cretensis | reverse complement strand
TGGAACCGCAAAAAGTTCGCGGACAATATGCGCATCAACCGCGACGATGTTATGCGCATCGCCGGTCTCGGATCTTGCAAAACCTACTATCGCGTGCTTCACAACCTACACGACTGGGGCTACATCACCTACGTGCCGTCGTATCACCCGAGTATACCCAGCCGGGTTACGGTTCACGATCCCGAAACCCCTGTTCGCCGCCCCCCTATCGACACAACTGCCGACGCAACCTCTACTCCCGGCGTACCACCTTCTACAAACACTCCAAACAGAGTAAACGCTGTATACGAGACGAGAGGCGAAGCCCCCGCCCCCGCACCGGGAGAAGATAGGTCTGGCAGTACCCGGCATTCACGCCCAATAGACCTGAAAGAAGCGGTGGACTATTTTCGTGAACAAAAAAATTCAGTCCTCGAAGCCGAGAAATTTTACCACTACTACCAGGGCAACGGCTGGGAACGGCGCGACCGCACACCGATACGAGACTGGCAGGCCGTGGCGCGCAGCTGGATCCTCAAAATCG
>NZ_JAHESE010000115.1 GCF_018598175.1 Dawidia cretensis | reverse complement strand
ATTTGTCACAGCCAAAATAGGAAGAGGCAGACGGTTCGCGGAGCCGGATGTAATACAGCCGGTATTGAGCGTCTTCTAATGTTACCAGGTCGGGCTGGTGGTGTGTCGTTCCCGCAGGAAGCTCCTCCAGGTAGAAGAGCAAGCTCGACTTATCTGCGCGGCGCGACTCCTTGTGCTCATAGCTCAGCAGGTACGTGTTTTGGGCTTGTACGCCGACGACGCCCGTAAGGAGCAAGAGTACCGCGATAAGATGTTTGAAAGCATGTGTCATGCTAATCCTCCTGAAAAGAACGGGCCGCCCTTATCTGTGCAAGGACGACCCCATTCTATGCAGTTATCGGTGGGACGGCGACCAAAAAAGGGAATTATTTTAGTCACCGATGGAAGTCGTTCGGCTTACGGATAGCGATAGAAGCTTTTGCTGATGATCCGCCAGCCTTCCGTAAATTTTGCGAGGACAAGGTAGTCTGTAAAGGTCTTTTTGCCTTCCCGCGTAAGCTCAAGCTTTGCTACGGCTGCTGTGCCGGT
>NZ_JAHESE010000114.1 GCF_018598175.1 Dawidia cretensis | reverse complement strand
CAAAAAAAGCAACCTTGATCGGGTTGCTTTTTTTATTCCAGGGTACTGGTAAATTATTCTACTTGATTCGACCCGACAGTAAAAAAAGTAATCTCAAATCATCAACTAAAAAATTAGTTAAACTCCTTGCATCCGATCAACTAAAGTATTAGTTTTATAACTAATTACTTAGTAACCAAAAATACTGCACCCGATCAGCGCAGCACTTTCAACTATTGTCCACCACGCACCATGAAAGACATAAAAGAATTAACAAAAGCCGAAGACCAGATCATGCAAATCCTCTGGACACTGCAAAAAGCTTTTGTAAAACACATCGTGGAAGCCATGCCCGAACCCAAGCCGGCTTACAACACCGTCTCCACCATCGTGCGCATTCTGGAAACAAAAGGCTTCGTCGACCATACCGCCTATGGCAAAACACACCAGTATTATCCGCTCATCACCAAAGAGAAGTATACAAAGTTCTACCTGAATAATTTATTAAAAGGATACTTCGACGGCTCGTTCCAAAACCTGGTCTCCTTCTT
>NZ_JAHESE010000113.1 GCF_018598175.1 Dawidia cretensis | reverse complement strand
GATGTGAAACAAAATATCGGGTATATGAGTCAGAAGTTTTCGCTGTACGAAAACCTGACGGTGGCGGAGAACATCACATTCTTTGGCGGCATCTACGGCCTGCGCAATCCTGTGTTGCGCGAGAAGCGGGAGCAGTTGCTCACACGGCTGGGATTGGAAGATGTGGCGGGCAAACGTGTCGGGTCGCTGCCGTTGGGATGGAAACAGAAGCTGGCCTTTTCCGTGGCAATCTTACACGATCCGAAGATCGTATTCCTGGACGAGCCTACCGGAGGCGTCGCCCCGTTTACCCGGCGGCAGTTCTGGACCCTGTTGTACAGCGCGGCCGGTCAGGGCATCACGGTGTTTGTCACGACCCACTATATGGACGAGGCGGAATATTGTCACCGTGTTTCGATCATGGTGGATGGGCGGATCGCTGCGCTCGATACGCCCCGGCGACTCAAGGAGGCGTACGGGGCTGCTTCGATGGACGATGTCTTTTATACCCTGGCGCGTGGTGCGCAACGTGGCGAATAACACAACTTACTATTGTTATGCAACAACTG
>NZ_JAHESE010000112.1 GCF_018598175.1 Dawidia cretensis | reverse complement strand
GAATGAAACGCCTGTACATCACCCGAAACGTAGGGGGAGCCGGTGAAGAAATATTTGTGCCTCAGGAAGCAGTAGATGACAAGCCCGATGGTTCGATCGACCTGGCACGGAAAACCGGCACTGACTTCGACTTCCAGTTCGAGCTGCCCGTACCCGATGGCATCACACAAGGTACTGTGGTATATAAATTCTGGACAACCACCGGCGTAGGTGACTTCCGCGACCAGACAAAGCGTCTTGCCGTTGGCCCCGGCACGATTACGCTGGTGTTCGGCGGTAACAATGCGACCGCTGAGGTGAACACGTTTAATGATATAACGCTGTCAGCACCTCTCGGTGACGGTACATCTAAAACGTTTGTGTCTTTGTTGGAGAATAAAGCAAATGCAAATGGCCAGGTTTACACGATCAGCCAGGGCATTGAATACGTTTCTTACTGGGACTTTGGTTATGTGTATCTGATGGGAGAGGACAAGCACGCTACGCTGACGTCTACGAATGAGTACCGCACTGACGTGGTAAACATCCCGACATTGACGGGCGTAACAAAAGACGAACTCAATAAAG
>NZ_JAHESE010000111.1 GCF_018598175.1 Dawidia cretensis | reverse complement strand
ACATACCGATTCCACAGTATCATGGCACTTATTGGTGAAGGCGCTGGGATGAAATCTGAAAATGGCCATGATTCTCTGCAATTGGCCGGCATCGGGTAAGATTCTCTTGGGGTGAATGAGGAGAACTGGGTATATACGCTGCCTCCAAGATAAATCGCGTTGTAAATACTAGGACCGTTGCATCGGTGAGTTAATTGAATTAACGTTTTTGCTAAAGTAACTACCTCCGAGGTGGGAATGGGGAAGACGGTTGTGACTTTTCCGATATGTTCAGCGCCGAAATTTCCATTAAGTATATTTTTTGCTGCTGTTAGTGTAGCAGGTATTCTAAAAGAAACGTTATGTCGTTTTAAGGCGGAAAGGACTGTTTTGATCATATCCTCCACTTCCGCAATTGACGCCGACAGGTATAAAGACCACCCTGAATTGCCGTTGCTTCTGCCAACTTGCAAGAAACGGTGGTCGATCGGATTAAAACGTAATTTTTCGCGTGACAATAGTGTTGCAAAATCTTTTTCTTTATCTATTCGGTTATAGGGCTCGGCGAATTTTAGCATAGCTGTAATGA
>NZ_JAHESE010000110.1 GCF_018598175.1 Dawidia cretensis | reverse complement strand
TTGGAGTAGTGCCTGTTGTTGCGCCTGGGGGGCGTGTTGCCGGGCGAGGGTGTAGCATTGTTGTAGCGTGAGGCTGTCGGGCAGAAAGGCTTCCCGCCAGTCTGGAGACCGGCCATAGGGGTAGTCACAAGAGACGCGCTTCGCGCTAACGCTTGCGCCAGATTTTCCTGCGACGGGGACGCTTGCCAAAGCCAGCATCCATAGCGACAAATCCAAAGTTAGACGCATGGTATTCGTTTTAAATAATCGATTTAATCATTTGATTAACTCTAGGGTAAAAAATTTTAGCGTACGGATAAGATCGCTTCTGCCCACTTGGGGATTAGCTTTCTGCGTTCTTCCATCAGGGCTTCGAACTCTTTCTGGCTCAGGCCGGCGCCGTGTTGGAAGACGGGGCGTCCGATGAAGGGAAAGAGTGTCATGCCGAGTATATTCATTATAAAATGGATCGGATGGATGTTCTTTTTTCGTTCGCGTAGTTGTTTCACCAGTGCCGACTCGCGCAGCAGCTTGGCTACTCCCAGTTTGCGTGCAAACTCCTCAGGCTGGTAGCGCAACTCACCCAGCACAAACA
>NZ_JAHESE010000010.1 GCF_018598175.1 Dawidia cretensis | reverse complement strand
ACACCCGGGAGAGTAAGTCGTTGCCTTTCTTTTACAAAAGAAGCCTTGATAGAAATATCAGGGCTTTTTTGTTTTAAAGCCTTTTGAAGAATGGTCTTCGGCTCGGTCTCGCCAGTCTAAGACTGACCGCAGGCGTAGGCACAAGTTCCGCACCTGCGCTGACGCTTGGCGCTTAGACGTGCGCCAGTAAACCATCTGGAGTATATATACATAGAATCACTTGCCAGGATGAGACCTATGTCATCGTTGGCTGTGCCCCGAAGATAGCTGGCAAGAGTTAGTCCCGACTTGAAGAATGGTGTAGATTAACCCAACGGAAACCGAATAACAAACTCACTGCCTTTTCCAGGTTCGGAGTTTAGTATAATCTCTCCCTTCAACCGGTCCACCAGCGTCTTTACAATCGCCAGCCCCAGCCCGTTCGAAGTTTCTCCCGCTGTAGGCCTTGCCGTCAGCTTGCGGAACTTCTGAAACATCAGCTGCTTATCGTCGCCCGAAAATCCCGGTCCCTCATCCCGTACAGAAAACCAGAAATGATCTGCCGTCTTCCCGGCGGCTACTTCAACGGTACCGTTAGACGGCGAAAACTTCAGGGCGTTCGATAGCAGGTTGTCGGCAATACGACTGAGATAGTCCGCATCCAACCGCACCTGCTCACTCTCCACCCGCGTAATGTGCAAGTGAATCTGCTTGGCAGAAGCGATCGGCGTAAACGCATCGACCTTCTCCAGCATAAAGGCGCTGATGTCAAACGTAGTATAGTGCGGCGTAACGTTCTCCTCCAGCATGTGCACATCCAACAGATCTTTGATCAAGTCGAGGCCGGCCTGTGTGGCATTCTTGGTCATGTCCATATACTCATGCTGATCGGTGGTGAGTCCACCTTCCAGCTCCATGATATCGGCAATGCCCTTGATGCGGTTGAGCGGTGCTTTCAAGTCGTGCGCAACGATGCTCATGAGGGTATCCTTCTCGTGGTTGATGTCCGAGAGCTGTCGGTTGTGTTTGGATAACGTTTGATTCTGGTCGACAATTTCCTCCCGTTGACTTCGAATGAATTGATTTTGCCGCTCTAGCATATCGTTCACCTCGCGACGCTTTTTGCTGCCGCGCCATTGTACCAGGCCGAGAATGCTGATAAAGGCAATGATCACAATGAGGATGATGTTCTGAAGACGCTGCTGAAGAATGACGGCTTCATTTTTCGCGTGGTTGACTTTGAGCAGCTCGTTCTCTTGTTCCTTGCGTTCGATGTCCATTTCAAACTGCAGACGCTCCACCTGGCGCGCTACGTTGAGATCGTTCAGTGAATCCTTTAGAATGAGATATTGGTTTTGGTTTTCGAGTGCGCCGGCACGGTTGTTCTCTTTCAGGGAGAGCTTCCATAGCCAGTAGAATACTTCCATTTTCGTGTTCAGCTCATTCGCGCGGGTGGCTACCTCCATCGCGAGGGTAAAATATTTGCGGGCTTGCGCCAGCTCGTTCTTCGCGAACTTGATCTGTCCCATGGTCATATATGCCTGTGGCATCATGCGGGTGGTATTCATACGCACGATCACGGCTAGTCCTGCCGTGCACATGCTGTCAGCTGCATTCAGCTGACCTTTGTTGAGCAGGGCCTCGGACATATAGGTCTTAATGTCGGCGAGGTTGATCTCGTCGTTAATGACGTGCCCGATGGAGTCCGCCCGGTGTAAGTATTGAAGGGCTTTATCCAGCTGGCCGGTTTCCTGGTACAGGCGTCCGATCATGACGAGCGCTGCCATGATGTCGCGCGTGCGTCCGCCGTGCATGCGGATGCGATAGGCCTTGAGGTAATTGGACTCGGCTTTGGCGTTGTCTTGCTGTAGCTTATAGAGATTGGCGAGGCTCTGATAGGTGTAGGCCAGGCCCGAAGAGTCGTTGATATTTTCAAAGAGTGCCTGGGCGCGTAGGAAATAGTCGTACGAGCGTGACAGCAGGCCTTGTTCAAAGAAGAGCCGGCCCAGGTTGTTGTTGGAGTAAGCAATCTGGACCGAATCGTTTTGCTGCGTCGCTGTGTTCAACGCTTTATCGTAGGCATCGAAGGCTTCCAGGCGCTTGCCCTGGTAGTTGCGTGCCACGCCGATAAAGTTCAGGGGTTTGGCCAGTCCGGTTGCCAGCTTGAGGTCCTGGCCCAGTGCGTAAGCCTTCTGTGCGTAAAAGATTGTGCTGTCGGGAGCTGCCCAGCGGTATTCCCATGCCAGGTCGTTGAAGATCTCAAAGCGTTCGGCTTCCGGCGTTGTGGTGAGCTTGTGGCGCAGGGATCGGATCAATTCCAGGTTTTGCGCTCGCAGGGACAGACCGTGAAGGACGAAGAAAAAACAGATAAAAAGAAAGAAGGGCTTCTTCACGGCGGAATAGTCTAAGCTGTAGTAAGTTAGAATAAAACAACAGATTCACCAACGGAGAAGTCCCCCTTCGAGGTTACGTTTCTTCTTCAAAATTCATGTCGCGCCCAAAGGTTTCGTCGATGGGCAACAGCGCGATGCAGGCAATCACAATTGTCATAGTGCCCACGATCAACGCGCCGTAGATCATGCCTTTGCTATAGGCAGCGCTCTCGCCCAGCGTAGGCAGATAGTGCCCTTTGATGGAGTCGCGCAAGAGCTTGAACAGCCAGATCAATGGCACTACGGTGCCGCGGATAAAGTTCGGCGTCGTGGTCGCGACAGTGGAGCGCAGGTTCGTGCCAAATTGTTCGGCGGCGATCGTCACAAACAAGGCCCAGTATCCGATGCTAACCCCCAGCGCAAAACAAGTGATATAAAAGAATGTTGCCGTGCGGATCGGCATAAACAAGTAGAGTAAAAAGAGACACGCCGTCATGAGTATGAAGGTCAGCGCCACCTTCTTCCGCGAACGAATGAGCTGGCTGATAATGCCACTGCCCAGATCGCCCACGCACAGACCGATATAGCTATACATTACAGCATCGCCCGTAGTGATGGTGCCTGTTATCGACAGGGCTTTTGCAAACTCGGGGGAGAATGAGACCAGAATGCCGATGGTAAACCATATCGGCAGACCAATGAAGATGCACCCCAGAAACTTGACGAGTCGCTTGCGGTTGGTAAAGAGTTGAAAGAAGTTGCCACGCGATACTTCTTCTTTCTCGCGCACTTTCAGAAATACACCCGACTCCATCACGCTCACGCGCGCGATCAGGAGCAACAGTCCCATGCCGCCGCCAGCAAAGTAGGATACCTGCCAGCTGTCGAAAGATTTTGACACAAAGTTGCCTGCCACAGCACCCAGCACGCCCACCCCCGCGACAATGGCCGTGCCATAACCCCGCAAGTGTTTTGGTAGGATCTCGGAGACCAGCGTGATGCCGGCGCCAAGCTCCCCCGCCAGGCCCACGCCGGCAATGAAACGCAGTACGGCGTATTGATCTACGGAAGTAACAAAGCCATTGGCTATGTTGGCAAGCGAGTATAGCAGGATCGATCCAAACAACACCGAAAGCCGGCCGCGTTTGTCGCCCATTATGCCCCAGATGATACCGCCCACGAGCATACCAAACATTTGTGTCTGCAGCAGGTATTCACCCTTCTCGAACAGCTCCGCTTCGGGGACTCCCAGGGAGATAAGACTGGACTTTCGTACGATGCTGAACAACAGCAGGTCGTAGATGTCTACAAAGTAGCCCAGCGCCGCAACGATTACGGGCGGGCTGTACAACAGTTTATAAGACGAACGATCTTGCAGCATGGGTCAACGCTTTTTCTCTAAGAGATAATACAGGATGGGCCCCACCAGTGGCAGGAATACCACTACGAGCACCCATAAGATCTTGCGTTCATTGGCCATGCGGCTGCGTACGATGTCGACGATGACAAGAACGTCGACAACGAGTATTAGCAGGGATATGATTCTGTACATGGTATTGTGCGGTTAGTTATTCTCCAGGATTCTAAAAAGCTCGTCGAGGTTGGGCGTAATGATAATCTCTGTACGCCGGTTCTTTTGTTTATTGGCGGGGGTATCATTCACCGCCAGGGGTGAAAATTCACCACGGCCGGCAGCGGTAATCTGGCGTGGCTGTACGCCGCCTTTCATCAGGATGCGACTGATGGAAGTAGCGCGCATCACACTCAGGTCCCAGTTATCGTTCATATACTGCGACTTCTTCGATATGGGTACATTGTCGGTATGGCCTTCTACCATGATGTTGATATCCTTCTGGTCTTTGATAGCTTTCGCCAGTTGTTGTAAGGCCGTAACGCCTTTGGCATCCACCTCGATGCTGCCGGAGCCGAACAGCAGTTGCTCGGCCAGCGATACATATACCTGCCCGTTCTTCACTTTTACGGTGATGTCGTTTTCCTTAAAGTTCAGTAGGGCATTGCTGATCTTGGTGCGCAGTTGTTGCACCAGGTTATCCTTGTTGGCGAGCACTTGCTCCAGCTCTTGTACCTTCTTTTCACGTTCCGCCAGGCCTCTGCTTAGCGAGTCGTTCTGTGCGCGGGTTTTCTCCAGGTTTTGCTGGATGGCCAGCAGCTGCTCTTGTTGCTGCGCCAGGTCGCGGGTCTGTTTGCCGCTGCTGTTCATCAGGTTCTTGTAATACGTGTTAAGCTGTGCGTGCTCTTTTTCGAGCTCGGCTAGCTTCCTGGCGGTGCTCCGTTTCTGGCCGCGGATCAGCAGCGTGTCATCTTTCAGTTGTTTAAGCTGGGCAGAGAGACTGTCAAGGGTGCCGTTGGCTTTCTCCAGCTGGCCTGACCGGTCGGCCAGATCGGCCTCGGTCCGAATCTTCTGGGCCAGCAGCGCGTCGTACTTCTTTTTAGAAACTACACAGGATGAAACGATCGTGATCAGTAAAAACGATAAAAAAATAGTCCTCATAGGTGTTTAAGTGTTCAAAAAATGCGGTCTAAGGTAATAAAAAAAGCGCACCCCCGGAATTTTTCAAAACCCCTGGTTACCAGAAGGGTTACGTCGTTCAACGGGTAAAATAATAGCCTTGTCGGTCAGGGGTGCAAGCGTGACGGGTACCCACAGTGTAGAGCCTGCATATTATACCACATAAGAAGTATAGATGATCGCACATCGTTGCTTGAACATATAGAACAAATGTTATATGCTACTGCATGATTATGTAGGCAACCTCCGTTCCAACGTTCCGTTACATGTCTGTGTCTATAGCACAGAAGAAAATTAAAACCATTCACTTTCACGACGTAAAAAGAACACAATCCAAAATACATATGATCAACAACAAAAAACTCCTCTCCGTATTTGCATTGGCCGGTATACTTGGCCTCGCATCGTGTAGCAGCGATGACGATGGGGGCACGGGTAGCCAGGTTTCAAAAGACGAAGCCAAAAACAAAATCGCATCGTTCAACTCCACCGCGAAAAGTGATCTGCAAGATCTGCAGGACATTGAAGGCCTGAAGGCCACACAGGACTTCTTCGACCTGGCCAATGCCGACGATCCGTTCGGTCGTGTACCGGCAGATCACAAAAAGCTGCGTTCTTTCTTCCGCGAAAAAGGTAAAGATTTCAGAAGTGTATTTACGAAAGGCAGTGCCGCCGGCCGCACGGCCGCAGACGAGCCGTTTAACTACGGAGCCAACTTAGGCAAGTATGCGTGGAATAGCGACCTCCAGCAATTCGAAATGATCGATGAGGCTTCTATCATCTCGATCGAGTTTCCCACCGAAGGTTCGACTACCAATAACGCTCGCCTCGAGCTGACGGCGTATAGCGAAGTAGCGCTGTATGACGAAGAATGGGACGAGACATACTATGAGCCGGAAGTGCTTACTGCCGCCCTGTATGTAGACGACGCCAAGGCTTTATCCATACACCTCGAAGTAGCGTGGGATGAGCAAGGCTTCCCCCTAACGGCAGACATCGAGCTGACGGTAACACCTTTCAAACTGTCGGTTGCATTCGACACCAAGGGTAATACCTCCAACTCGTTAAGCATATCCCTGCTGCGTAATCAAGAAACAGTTGTGGCAACCAGCATCACCGTAAACTATAAAGATGCTTCCAAGTCTGAAGAAAGTGTAAAAAGCATCGACGGGTATGTGCAGTTGCGCAACCTGAAACTGCAGGGTACCATCAATGCCGAAGGTGCTAATAACAACCAGGGTGAAGTTGACCTGAACGACTTTGTAAAACTTGCGCTTTATGACGGCGATCAAAAGTTGGCGGATGTAGTATTTGAAGATGAAAACGGTGCTGCCGTGGCGTATCTCAAGTATGCTGACGGCTCGAAGGAGAAGGTTGAAACCGCCCTGCAACCCGTTATTGATGAGATCGATGCCATCACGAACGACTTCGACAACAACTAATCCGGGAATAGAATCTTATCGTAAAAAAGGGTCGTACACGCGGCCCTTTTTTATTATTCATAAACTTCCTTACTTTCAATCATCTAAAAACAATGGATCATATGCAAGGAATGTTGGCACCCGGCAGCCTGAAAGATAAAACCATCATTATCACCGGCGGCGGTACAGGTCTGGGCAAGGCCATGGGCAAATATTTTCTGACACTGGGCGCAAACCTTGTGATCACCAGTCGTAAAAAAGAAGTACTCGATAAAACAGCCGGGGAACTCATGCAAGAGACTGGTGGCAAGGTGCTGGCGGTAGGGTGCGATGTGCGCAAGTATGAAGAGATCGAGCAGATGCTCAAAACAACCGTCGATACCTTTGGTAAAGTAGACGGCGTATTAAACAATGCGGCCGGTAATTTTATCAGCCCCACGGAACGCCTTTCACACCGTGCGTTTGACATTGTTGTCGATATCGTTTTAAAAGGTACCTATTATACTACCCTGGCAGCCGGCAAACATTGGATTGCCAATAAACAGCCGGGTGTATTTCTGAATATCGTTACCACGTATGCATGGACCGGGTCGGGCTACGTCGTACCCTCTGCCTGTGGTAAAGCGGGTGTGCTGGCACTGACGCGATCGCTGGCGGTAGAGTGGGCGAAGTATAAAATACGTAGCAACGCCATCGCCCCCGGGCCGTTCCCGACCGAGGGAGCCTGGAGCCGCCTGTTGCCCGGGGAGCTGGTCAAGAAATTCGACCCCGCCCAACGCGTGCCGCTGAAACGTGTAGGCGAACATCAGGAGCTGGCCAACCTGGCCGCATACCTCATGTCCGACTATTCTGCCTATGTCAATGGCGAAGTCATTACCATTGACGGCGGTGAGTGGCTGCGCAACGGCGGCGAGTTTAGTCACCTGGAAATGATACCTGACGAAATGTGGGACGTCATGGAAAAGACGCGAGGCAAACAGTCATAATTCGTAATGAAGGATTTTGACGCCGTATTGCGTAACCGTCTGGTGGTACGTGAAGAAGCAGGATTACTGCGTGCTCTGCGACAGGCGGTTGCGCCCATAGATTTTACATCCAACGATTATATAGGCCTGGCACGATCGCCAGCGCTTTTTGCCGCGATCGAACAGAAACTTAATCAAATTCCGTCACCGCTAAACGGCGCTACCGGCTCGCGGTTGCTGTCGGGAAATGCCCCCTATACAGAAGCGGTGGAAGCAACACTGGCCCGGATCTTTTTCGGCGATGCCGCACTGATCTTTCAATCCGGTTATGCAGCCAACGTATCGGTATTATCGGCCATGCCGCAACGGGGTGACACCATCCTGTGCGACGAGCTTGTGCACGCCAGCATTAAAGACGGCATGCGTTTAAGCCTGGCAAAACACCACAACTTTCGTCACAACGATCTGCAAGATCTGGAGGAGAGGTTGCAACGCGCGACCGGCCAGGTGTTTATTGTTGTCGAGTCTATCTACTCGATGGATGGTGATACCTGTCCGCTGGAGCCACTGGTTGCTTTGGCGGAACGTTATGGCGCTTTTATTATACTCGACGAAGCGCACAGTACTGGTGTGATGGGCGAGGGAGGAAGTGGCCTGGCCGTGGCCCTGGGCATGCACGATAAGATTGCCGTACGTATTTATACCTTCGGCAAGGCGATGGGCATCCACGGCGCCTGCGTGGTAGGTACCCATAGCGTTGTAGAATATCTGGTGAACTTTGCGCGGCCGTTTATTTATACCACGGCGTTGCCGCCGCACAGCATCGCGGCAATCGACTGTGCTTTTGCATATATGCAAGAACACGGCGCCCCGCTGCAACAGGCGTTGCGCGATACGATCGGATACTTCGTGCAGCAAGTGCAAGACCTGCCGCATGTCAGCGGGAACAACAGTGCCATCCAAACGGCATTGTATCCCGGCAACGCATACGTGCGACAAGTGGCCCGGGAGTGGCAAGCTGCAGGACTTGATGTGCGTCCCATTTTGTCGCCTACTGTGCCGGCGGGTGCAGAGCGCATGCGGATATGCCTGCATACATTTAACACGCGCGAAGAGATCGACCTCCTGGCCCGCTGTTTACGCGTGTTGCCAGCGGCGGGCCCTTGATCCTTTGCAATTATGGCGTAGTTTTGCGATATGAATTACTTCGTTACGGCCATTGATACCGACAGTGGCAAAACGTTGGTTTCGACCATTCTCTGTGAAGCCTTGCAGGCCGATTACTGGAAGCCCATACAGGCAGGGCATCCCCGCGATACCGAGGCTGTCGCGAAGTTGCTGGATCCTCAGCATCACGTATTCTTTCCCGAAGGCTACTTGCTACACACACCGGCCTCGCCCCATGCTGCCGCACGCATCGACGGCATCACCATCGATCTGCAAACTTTAACGCCTCCGGTTACTAGGCGTGACCTTATCATCGAAGGTGCTGGTGGTTGCCTCGTGCCGCTGAACGATCACGACTTTGTGATTGATCTCGTCGCGCGGTTTAATGCACAGGTCGTGCTGGTCGCTGACCTATACCTGGGCAGCATTAATCACACGCTGCTGACCGTAGAAGCACTTCGCAAACGCAACCTGCCCATCAAAGGCATTATTTTCAACGGGCCTTCCAACGCCGAGAGTGAACGGATCATTGAGCTTCACACCGGGCTGCCGGTATTGCTGCGCTTGCCGTGGCAAGAGCGGATGAGCCGTCAGACGATTATAGACTATGCAAAAGAACTACAACAACACTGGCACGCCTGACGAGCTGCTTGCCTGGGATAAAGAAGTCATCTGGCACCCCTATACACCGCTTACCGGCGCCGCGGACCCCATCCTGATCACCGGTGGCGAAGGAGTATATTTACATACCGCTGATGGCCGCAAGATTATCGATGCCGTATCATCGTGGTGGGTGAATATCCACGGCCACGCCAATCCCTATATCGCACGCGCGCTGGCCGAGCAGGCCTCCACGCTGGAGCATGTTATTTTTGCAGGCTTTACGCATGCGCCAGCGATTCGACTGGCTAAGAATCTGCTGACGATATTGCCGCAAGGTCAATCGCGCATCTTCTTTTCTGACAATGGCAGCACGGCCGTCGAGGTGGGCATCAAAATGGCTATTCAATACTGGTATAACCGCGGCATCACACAGAAGAAGAAAGTAATCGCCATACAAGGAGCATACCACGGCGACACCTTTGGCTCCATGTCGGTCAGTGACCGAAGCATCTTTACGGATCCTTTTCAATCCTATTTATTTGAGACGGTATTCATTGACTTTCCCACCGCAGCCAATGAAGCCGACGTAATCGACCAATTCCGAAGGTACGTCGCACAGGGCGATGTTGCGGCATTTATATACGAGCCCCTCGTACAAGGGGCTGCCGGCATGCGCATCTATACACCTGCGGTGTTGAATGCCTTACTCGAAGAAGCCCAGGCACACGACGTGTTGTGTATTGCCGACGAAGTCTTTACCGGTTTTGGTCGCACCGGCAAACTGTTTGCATCCGAGTATTGTGTGTATCAACCCGACATTGTGACTGTCTCCAAAGGTATCACGGGCGGAACGATAGCGCTCGGCGTTACCAGCTGCACCGACAAGATTGCACAAGCTTTCCAAACAGAAGATTTTCGGAAGACCTTATTTCACGGTCATTCCTATACGGCCAATCCCATCACGTGCGCTGCCGCGAATGCCAGCTTTGATTTGTTAACGGACCCTGATTGCCGGTATCGCATGGACCGCATCAGCCGCCAGCAGGAAGCTTTTGCAGCACAGATGGGCAACCATCCGGCGGTGTTGGAAGCCCGGTCGTTGGGTACCATTCTGCGGATAGAGTTACGTACCGAAGAAGGTACCGGATATGAGCATAGTTTGCGCAAGAAAATATTTCCCTATTTTATCGAACGGAACATCTTGCTCCGTCCGTTGGGAAATATCTTGTATGTGCTTCCTCCGTACGTGATGACGGAAGAAGCACTACAAACAGTATATACTGCGATTGAAGAATTTATTCAGACACTGCCTACAAAGGCATGAGCGTGAGACCTCGTCCCAATGAGTAGTAGGCCTTGGGTTTGTCGCCCGACGCCGGGCGCAACACCAGGGTGCTGCTTTCCAGTGGCAGGGAGGTGATCAGGTTGCCTTGCATGTCGTACACAAACGACAGATCCTGCGACAGGTCGGTGAGGGTGACGTAGCTCCGGCCGCCGCCGAAATTATAGAAGCGCACCTCGGCCGGATTATTACCAACGAAGTCGCTGCCGACAATTTCTTTTAGGTTCTCATCAAACACGGTCAGTTGACGCGCCTCCTGGCGCACCACGAGGTAAGACTTTTCACTCAGGTCGCGCACGAGGCTGAAGCGGGCGTCCACCGCCGTTTTGATCAATGTCTCACGGCTCTGCACATTGCCGTCCATGTCGAACTTGATCCGGAAGCCGTCGCGTGATACGATAACAAAATAGGTTGTTGCTAAACTATTGCCTACTTCCAGCGCGTAGTCGCCTACCGGGCGTGCATCGAGGTCAAGCGGGAAGCCGTGTAGGTTTTCACCCCGACGGTTCATCAGGTATGCGATACCATCCTTCCGGATCGCGACGATATAATCTTTACCGCGTATGCGGTGGTGCTGCGGTGCGGTAGACAGGCTGCTCTCTACATTCTTCGGCTTCCAGCCATCGAGGTTGCTACCGTCTTTATCGTACATCCACAACTTGCCGGATTTGCCGGCCACCAGGAAACGGTACTTCTTGCTGTGGTCATAGTCAATCACCGATGTGAACTCAATATCCTTTTCGCCGATCGCCACCGGGAACGGCTTCACGTAATTGCCCAACCGGTCGACAACGTGCAGTTGCCCCGGCGTGGCAAAAAAGAATTGCAGCTTGCTGTTCTTATAAAAATCCACCTGCGTTACATCGCCGGCAATAAACTGGTCGAGGTCGATCTTCCAAAGCGCCTTTCCGTCGGCTGATACGAGGCTCAGTGCACGTGAAGAATCCTGCACGAGTACTTCTTCCTCTTTGGTATTGTGATTTCGTACGACAAAGATCTTGTGAATGCCTTGTTGGAACGAGGTGATGGTTTTGTCCGTGCGATCAGCTTTAGCGGCTGCCGAAGTTTTCGGTTTGCCGTACGTCCATGTAATGTTGGTATAATAGCTATTATTAAGGTGGCTCATCTGTACGGCACCCATGCCAATGCTTTCCAGCGCGGCCCGATTTTCTTGCACAAACTTTTGCCAGCGCGGGTGCAGCACATCGGACAGGATGTTCCACACCATGGGGGTATTGATATACAGGTTTACGTTGGACTCCAGCAGTGTCCCTTCCAGGAATTTGTTTTGTGCCACGGATTTGCCCCACGTTTCTTCCTTGTCAATGTCGTCCAGGAATTGTTTGAGGTCATCCACATTCTCGCTCAGGATAATGGTATTGCCCACGGCGGTATAGAAGCTGGTCTTCAGGCCGGTCACGAGTGGCCAGAAAAGCTTCTCGGGAAAAGATGGTACAGGCATCTCGCGAATCTCGTAGTCGGAGAAGCGCTCGAAGAAGATCGTATCCATGCTGGTCTTTTGGGCAATGGTGTTGAACGTTGAGATCCAGGGCTTGGGGTCTTTGGTTTCGATCAGGACGATCTTCGACAGGCTGCGGTCTTTCGATTCGAGAAAACACACGCCTACCTCGTTGCCCAGGTGCTGGTATAGCTGGCCGAGCGAAAGTCCCGCCGCGGTATTTACCTGTTTGATGGAATCTTGCAGTCCCGGGTTCTTGCTTTGCGCGTACATCTTCAACGCTTCACCCATGCGCACGCCGTCGCTGATGCCAAAGCTGGACACCATTACCGAACGGTTAGAAACAAAGTTCTTGAGGTTGAACGGCACCGGCACCTGGTTGTTGAACACTGACAGGATATAGCCCTGGCTGGCGCTGTCGAGGCTAAAGCCGTTCAGGGTAAAGCTTTGCTCGTCGGTCTTGATGTCGAGCAGGGAAGCCTGGCCGATTTGATTAACGATGGAGGGGCTGCCCGTAGCGAAGGAGTTGAGCCATACGCCAAAGTTCCGGATGTTGATAAAGAGATTGCCGGCGTCGTTGTTCGAACGGGGCATCTGGTAAAGAGAAGCGATCTTACTGCGAAGGGTGTTGTTGCCCGCGGTATAGGCGCGGATCACATCCTCCAGGAGAAATGGCGTAAAGCTACCGATCCAGACGTCGTCGATCTGCGTCCACGAGAAGGTCTGTTGCCTGGAGGTGATCTCGTGTATCTGTATCCCGTTAAACTCGCGGTGGTCTTTGGTTAGCTTGTCCCATGCGTCGAGCATGGCATTCTTACTCTTCAGCTGATTGAGGGGCACGTAAAAAACAAAGTCGAAGTCATCCTTGCGGGTTTGGTGGGCTGAGATCAGCTGGCCGCGGGGCTGGGTGTCGATAAAGTCAAACAGTGTGCGCAGCGAGTCTGTGGGCTTGCCATAGAAAGCCGCTTCGCGAAAGACCGACCACAACGACGTCTCCTGCATTTTGCGTACGCAGTCGGCACAGTCGTTGGTCTCATATACAAAGATGGTAGCCTCGGGCACCAGCGCCCACGGTGTTATTGTTCGTTTGACAAGAAACCTGTCGTATAGGTAATACCCTCCGACAAGAACCACCACGAGGCCGATGGTGATAAGCAAAGGAAGTCTCTTCACGCGTAGCGGACTTAGTTTATAATACGGGCAAGATAGTAAAAAATACGGCCCTTATACTTGCGCGAGCGCCTGGTCCAGGTCGGCGATCAGGTCTTCGGCATCTTCCACACCAATGCTCAGACGGATCAACGAGTCCACCAGGCCACTCTTGACGCGTTCGGCCGGGGGAATGCTGGCGTGTGTCATCGACGCCGGGTGGTTGATCAGCGACTCCACACCGCCAAGCGACTCGGCCAGCGAAAAGAGCTGAACGCTTTCCATCAGCTTGATGGCCTTGTCAAGGCTGTCGTCTTGCAGGGTGAATGACAGCATGCCGCCGAAGTCACGCATTTGTTTTTTGGCAATGGCATGATTGGGGTGGTCGGTAAATCCAGGCCAGTATATCTTTCCAATCTTGGGATGAGCCTTCAGGTACTCGGCAATCTTGCGGCCGTTCAGGCAGTGGCGCTCCATGCGCAGGTGCAAGGTCTTGATACCGCGCAGCACGAGGAACGAGTCTTGCGGGCCGGGCACCGCGCCGCAGGAGTTCATGAGAAAGAAAAGCTCCTGGTAAAGTTTTTCGTCGTTCATCACCAGCGCACCCATCACTACGTCGGAGTGGCCGCTGAGGTATTTGGTCACTGAGTGCATGACGATGTCGGCGCCCAGGTCAAGCGGGTTCTGCAGGTAAGGAGAAGCAAAGGTGTTGTCGACGGCCACGATCAGCTTATGCTCCCGCGCGATGGCGACGCACGCTGAGATGTCGACGATGTTCATCAGTGGGTTGGTTGGGGTCTCTACCCACAGCAACCGCGTGCGGTCGTTGATGACCGACCGGATGTTATCAGCCTGGGTCAGGTCGATGAAATGGAACTTGATGCCGTACTTTTCAAAGACCCGTTTGAACATCCGGTACGAACCGCCATACAGGTCGTTGCTGGTAATCACTTCGTCGCCGGGATTCAGCAATTTGATCACGGCATCGGTGGCGCCCATGCCCGAAGAAAAGCAGATGCCATACTTACCGTTCTCTAACGCAGCGATGCTTTCTTGCAGCGCGTTGCGTGTGGGGTTGGTGCCGCGCGCATAGGCAAAGCCCTTGTGTTTGGCAGGCGACTCCTGTACGTATGTGGATGTTTGGTAAATGGGGGTCATGATCGCCCCGGTAGATGGGTCCGGCGTCACACCGGCGTGCACAGCTTTCGTTCCGAATTTCATAAGGTAATATTCAGACTTTTAGCCGACAAATGAAATACCCGTGCCCACATCCTGTGGAGCCGGGTATGCCGATACGGTAGAATTATTTATTGCGCCAGTAGGTACGGATCGTTTCCTTCCACTGGTCACCGCTCTTGAGGTAGAGTACGGTGTTGATGAGCATCTTGTCTTCGGGCAGGGTCTGGCCGGAGGTTTCTGCCGCGCGCAGAATGATGTCGTAGAGCTTCCGGCGGAAGGCCGGGCCGCCTTCCCGACGGTAAAGTGTCTGCAATGCCTGGTCAATGCTGTCCGCTGTGACCTCCTGCACTACAGGCTGGGCCTGGGGGGCGACGGCTATGGGGGGTGGTGGAGCAATGGGAGCTTCGGTAACAACCGGTGCGGGGGCCACGGGCGCTGGTGTCTCCGCGGGGAGCTGACGACTCAAGGGGCTCGGGGTCACCAGGGTGGCGGCTTGTTGCTTCAGGAATTCGTCAAGATCTCTGAGTGTATTCTTCTTCTTGCTCATGCGAGATAATTAAGAATGGCTTGCGCCACAGGCTGATACTCTTTCTCCGCGTCGACCGTACTGAAATTTACGAAAAGATTCTTCTGCGGTACGACTACGGGCAGGATGATGGCATCCAGTTTTTTGAGGTTATCCCGTACGGTAAAAATATTGGTTGAGCTGTGAATGCGATTGGGCAGGATGATGATTTTCAGTCCGCTGTTCAGCTCGCGGGCGGGGGCCAGGTCGGTAACGGTTTGATAGGTCACCAGCAGGTCGTTTTGTGTCAGGCTGGTGGGCACGACCACGGCGTTGCTGACCAGGCAAAGCTTTTTGATACCTTCGTCGGTGGTTTTACCGGCGCTGTCCACAATGATATAGTCGAACTTCTTGCTGTCTTTCAGTTTTTCCAGCTCTTGTGCCACCTGGTGATCTTCTGAGCCCAGAATCTCGAACATGGTTTTACCATCCTTGGCCTGGAACACTTCCATTTTGCGTAGGGTGTTCAGGGTATAGTTGGTATCGGTTTCCACCAGCAGCACCTTTTTGCCAAGTTGGTGAAGGGTGGTGGCCAGGTGAATGGCATTGGTAGTCTTGCCCGTACCGCCCTTCCGGCTGATGAATGAGATAATTTTGGACATGCCTAAAAGTAAGAAACCCGGGTGATTTCAAAAACCTCCCGGGTCTAATTAAGCTATCCGTGTATTAAATACTGCGGTTTATGTCAAATTTCTCGAGGTAGTCGGCTACCCGGCGTACCATCATTCCACCCAGGGCACCGTCTACTACACGGTGGTCGTACGAGTGGGAGAGGAACATCTTGTGACGAATCGCAATCACGTCACCCGATGGCAGCTCCAACACGGCAGGCTTCTTTACGATTGCCCCCAGGGCAATGATACCGACCTGCGGTTGCACGATGATGGGTGTACCCATGACGTTTCCAAAGGAGCCGACGTTGGAGATGGTAAAGGTACCACCGGCCAGTTCATCGGGTTTGAGTTTGCCGTCGCGTGCCCGGCGTGCCAGGTCGTTTACGATCTTGGTCAGGCCACCCAGACTGAACTGGTCAGCGTTTTTGATAACGGGTACGATCAGGTTACCGCTGGGCAGGGCTACGGCCATTCCGATGTTGATATCTTTCTTCTTGACGATACGGTCGCCGTCTACCTGTATGTTGATCATAGGGTAGTCTTTGATTGCCAGCACTACCGCTTCAATAAAGATCGGTGTGAACGTCAATACGTCGCCTTCGCGTTTCTGGAAATCGCTCTTCACTTTGCCGCGCCATTGTACCACGTTGGTCACGTCGGCTTCGACGAAGGAGGTTACGTGCGGCGCAATGCGTTTCGAGTCCACCATGCGCTCGGCAATCATCTTGCGCATGCGGTCCATCTCGATGATCTCGTCGCCGGCGTTGATAGAGGCCTGTACTTTTGGCGTGGGTGTACTGCCGGCAGGCACGGCATGTTTTACCGGTTGTACTGTAGTGCCGCCTACTTTGCGGGTTTGTACATATTCCAGCACATCTTTTTTGGTTACGCGTCCTTCATTGCCGCTGCCGGAGATCGTTTCGAGCTCGGCCACGGTGATGTTCTCTTCGCGGGCGATGTTTTTCACCAGCGGTGAGTAAAAGCGTTTGCTGTCTTTAAAGCTCAACGCTTGCGGTGCGCCGTTGCTATGTGCCACTGCGGCTTCCTGTAAGGAATGCTCGGTTGCACCATTCGATTTAGCCGGTGTGCTGGTAGTCGGTTGCGGTGCAGCAGCACCCGCCGCTACGTCGGTGGTAATGATAGCAATGGGAACGCCGACCTTTACGATCTCGCCTTCCTTTGCCAGAATTTCCGTTAATATACCGGCGTGGGTAGAAGGTACTTCGGTGTCGACCTTGTCGGTCGCAACTTCGAGCACCGATTCGTCTTGCTCGATCTTGTCGCCTGGCTTCTTGATCCAGTTCAGGATCGTCGCCTCGAATATACTTTCACCCATCTTGGGCATGATAAGTTGAACCTGCGCCATGTTTCAATCGATTTTGGAAGGGCAAGTTACTATTTTTTCGTCTGGATAAACCTGTTTTTATATTTCAAACGTTTCTTTGGTGACGGTATCTTTTTGACGAATAATACCTTGTGGCCCCCGCCCAAATAAAAAAAATGTACCTGTAGACCAGTCGCCCCATGGAAATTAGTAACATTGAAGTATGAAAAGAGGTCTTGTCTTTTTAGTCTGGGCGTATGCAGCCGCATGTTTGTTCGCCTGCTCGTCCGATGATGAAGAGCCCAATGACCCCGATGCACCTACACCACACGAACAAGAGGTTGTCCGCTATTTTACCGAAGTGGCCCTCGGCGGCGAGTTTGACAATGAGCCACCGGTTACACGGAAGTGGTTGCGGGAAATGAAGCTCTACGTCGGCGGTACACCGGACCAGGTGTTGCGAAGCGAGCTCGACGATGTGATCACCGAGATCAACGACCTGGCGCACGATGGTTTTCAGATCACCACCACGACCGACTCCGCAAGCTGCAATGCCTATATATTCTTTGGTGCGCCCGATGTTTTCGAGGCCTGGTATCCACCTGCAGCGCAGTATATCGACGACAACTGGGGATTGTTCTTTAGCTTTCCCGACAACAGCACAAACGAGCTATACCGCGCCGTCATGTTTGTAGACATGGTGCGCAATGCCGATAAGAAGGCACAACGCCATATACTGCGCGAAGAGTTGACGCAATCACTGGGGTTGGCGCGCGACGCTGACCGATACGACGATAGTATCTTTCAACAGGCGTGGACGACCGGTACGGAATACGCACCCATTGACCGCGAGCTGATCTGGTTGTTATACGATCCTGTCATCGTACCGGGTCTCGACTCGGCTACGGTGACTCCGTTGCTGCAGCAACTGCTCAAAGAAAAAGTGTAATGCTGGTAGTGTTGCCGTTACTTCGGCAAGCTCTGACGAATCAGGTTCAATGATGCGATCGACGCCAGGCGGATGTTCAGGTCGCGTTCCGTTGAGAGCTGTAGCTTGCGCGTTACAGTCTGGTATTTGTCGGAATAAGCAATCCACACGGTGCCGACCGGCTTCTCGGGTGTAGCCCCACCAGGACCCGCGATGCCGCTGGTAGCCACACCGATGTCTGTATTAAACTTTGCCCGCACCAGGTTGGCCATCTCGCGGATCGTTTCTTCGCTTACTGCCCCATAGCGTTCCAATGTCTCGGGGCGCACGCCCAGCTGCCGCATTTTTATATCGTAGGCGTAGGGTATGATGCTGCCCAGGAAATAAGCAGAGCTGCCGGCCACGCTCGTGATGAGGTGCGACAGGTAGCCACCCGTGCAGCTTTCGGCTACGGCCAGGGTGAGGTTACTGGCTTGCAGCGTTCGGCCCAGGACCACTTCCAGGGGTGATTCGCCATAGCCATAAATAAACTGGCCGACGCGCGTTTTTAAGACTTCTACTAATTGATCTGTTTCGGCCTGGAGCAATTCCCGCGAGCTGCCGATGCCCGTGAGCCGCAGCTTCACCTCGCCCAGGCTGGGCAGGTAGGCCAGTTTGATATGCAGTGGCAGGGAGCGTTCCCAGTCGGCAATCTTTTCCGCCAAAAACGATTCGCCAATGCCCACTGTGCGGATCACATGGTGGTGAATGGTCGGGGTAGGGAAGGTGGCTTTTAATTTGGGGACGACCAGGTCGGTCATCATGCGCTTCATTTCGTGGGGCACGCCAGGCATAGAGACAAACACTTTGCCCTGACGGGAAAACCACATACCGGGGGCAGTACCCACGGCGTTGGTGACCTTTTCGCAACATACCGGTAGGGCAGCCTGTTGGCGGTTGACTTCTGTTAGCTCGCGGCCGCGGCTTTTAAAGAACTCGGTTACTTCGGCCAGCGCCTCGGGGTGGATCGCGAGCTCGCACCCGAAATATTTTGCCAGGCAGGGCTTGGTCATGTCATCGCTTGTAGGGCCTAAGCCGCCTGTGATCAATACGATGTCTGCCCGTTTTTCCGCTTCCGCAAATGCCGTCAGGATTTCGTCTTCCTGGTCCCCCACCGTAGTCTTGCGGATAACCTTGATGCCGGCTTGCGACAGCGCGGTTGCCATCCACTGGGCGTTGGTATCAACGATCTGGCCATACAAGATTTCATCACCGATCGTTAATAATTCCGCTAAAACAGTCTTCATATAAAGAATCTAAAATATTTTACACCACGGTCCAACGTTCCACAAAGGAAGCCAGTCTTACCCATAAAACAAACTGCTGCTTATGAATAACCCTTTCAACGTGAAACGCCTGTGGCCACTTTCACTAACGCTTTTACTCGCGGCATCGTTCAGCGCCTGCGATGTGCTGGAAGATGACGACCCGATCGGTGGTGGCAAGGGCGTTGTCATCGACGACTCCGATGTTAAGATGCTGCCCCAGGGCACAGCCTTCATCGACCTCTATGCCCGCGTGAAGACGGAACGTCCGATCCGGCTCGACATTACCGGCGAGCCCGCACGCGGTACCCTGCGCGAGCTGCGCACCGGCCTCCTGCAATACCAGGCCAATGTCGATTTTACCCAAGGCCGCGACTTCTTCCGGGTTTCGGTATATGCCGATGACAACACCCTGTTGTTAGAAGATACGGTGGGCATCGTTATTGAAGACGATACGACCAATCTGCCATGCGGTGTCTACACGCGTAGTGACTCTGCACAGGTCTGGGGCGACTCGACAGTATACATATATCCCCTGGCCAATGATGTTTTGTGCGGCGACACGGCGCGTTACCGCATCGAGATCTATCAACCCAACAATTCGCTGCCACCGCACTACGGCACGGCCATGTTAAATACTCCCTATAATTCGATCTCCTATGCGCCGACCAGCAATCCCCCCAAGAACGATATGATCATTTACAAGGTGTACGACACCATCGATACAACACGCGTGGGCTATGGCGTCATATTCATCACGGCAACGTCCGGTCCGGCAGGACCGCCGGTGACACCTTGTCAGTTTACGTTGATAGACGATTACTATACACTATTACTGGATTCATTGGAGTCCGATTCCGTGACGTTCAGGCCTTTCAAGAATGACGCTTTGTGCGACTCTTCTTCGAGGTACATGCTGGACATTGCGCAGCCACCAACGCACGGATATGCGTCGGCGTACGACAACGGATCCGTGGACTATATTCCAACGGAACAACCGTATCACGGCATGCGGGATAGCCTGGTGTACAGAGGGTGTCGTGGCGATACCTGTCGAACGGCCAAAATAAGAATATACTTTAACTAACGAATCTCCACGAGAGAGCCTCCTGTCGACCAGGAGGCTTTTCCTCGTTCTACTATGATCGGATCGGAACTATTTGAACAGTGTAAGCGAAAGGATGGCAGGGCGCAGCAGTCCCTGTACATGCTTTACAAGGCGAGGCTCATGGGCCTGTGCCGGCGTTACGCTGCGGATCGCGAGGAGGCACAGGACATGTTACAGGAGGCGTTCATCAAGATCTTTACTAACATACACCAGGTCTCGGCCGCCGAGAAGTTAGAAGGATGGATGAAGTCTGTGGCCGTACGAACGGCCATCGACCACTACCATAAACGCAAGCGCTCGGTCATCTTTCCTGAAACCGGGAATACCCCGGAGGTTGCCAACGCCGACTATGAAACGATGTTGGATAATCTCACCGACGAACACCTCGTCTCGGTTATCAATGGACTGCCGGAAGGGTGCCGGTTGGTGTTTAACTTGTTTGTGGTGGAGGGATACAGTCACACCGAGATCGCGGGATTGCTCGGCATTACCGAGGGCACGTCACGCTCGCAACTGCATCACGCTAAATTTCTTTTGAAACAACGACTTACAACGCTAGGAGTAAAACGTTATGAAAAACTTGCCTGAAAACAACTTTTGGAACGAGATCAAAGACCGGCTCGACCACTATGCCGAAGAGCCGGCCGATGACTCGTGGGATAAGATCGCAGGGGCGCTTAACAACACCCCGCGGCCGCGTGTTCTCGCATGGCTGGAGCGGCGGGCATCATCCGCACAGGTGGGCCTCACGGGATTTGCATTGCTGGTAGCGCTGATGGCAGGCGATCAGCCGGCTACAACCTGGAGCGGCTTCGTGGCAAATGCCGAACAGGAGGAAGTATATAGCGACAAAGAGCATGCGACTTCTTCTGACAATACAACAGCATTGACTGTGCCGAAGGAAGCAGCGACGTCACAACAAGAGCAGAGCATATCCCGTAAGGAGAAGAGCGCTCGTGCACGGACTGTGTCGCAGAAGGCAAAGACGTATACCCGCTTCGATGAGACGGTTTCAGCAGAAACACCTGCCACAAAGGTCATAGCACAAGACACAACGGCCTCAGGCGATGAAACCCTTGCGAAGAATCGAATGGTATCCCCGGCAGGATTATCTGCGGTCGACACCGTTGCGCAAGTAGATATCGACAAGAAAGAAAAGAAGGTTGTCGTTAATGCCAGTACGAAAAAAGAGGCTGAGAAGAAGAAGGCACAACTTCACATTCCGATGGTTTTCTTCCAGGCCGGACCTTCCCTGGCGTATCACAAGATAACACCGTCGACGAACGACGATGTCACTATCACCGAACTGGAAGAGTCTGGTGTTTTTGCATCCGACCGTGTGGGCTTCTCGTTGGAGGCAGGCTTCCAATACCGCGTTGCACCGCGGCTGGAAGTATATGGCGGGTTGTCATACTACCAGCAGCAGCAACATATACGCTACACACTGGCGCATGGAGCGTCCGGGAGCGTGGCCGGAAACCCTGACGATGGGTATGTGTTCACACCGGTCACCAGTCAGCAGGAGGTGAAATATACACTACGCAATGCTGGTGTGTCGGCCGGTGTGTTCTATCGCGTGAAAACACATTTGCTGGAGCATAAGCTGGGAGTCGGGTTGTTATACCAGCAAGGCTTCCAGAGCACGGCGGGTGAAGGCAGCGCCTATACCAACAAAGGCTCGAAGTACCTGCAGTACCAGTTGCTGTACCGCATGGAGGCAGGATTAAACGACCACATGCGGCTCTACTTCCAGCCGGGCTATACGCACGCGTTCCACGTTGACGAAAAACTGAACGCGCCTTTTACCATCAAACCGTATCGCGCGGGGATAAGTGTGGGCATTGTGTATCTGTTTAATAAATAAAGAACTGTCGCCACGAAGTGCGCATCTGGCGGAAATCTTCGGATTTTCGCCAGATGCGCTTTTTTTTCTTCGCGCTCACACTCACTCTCACGCTGTTTTTTTACCTTTCCGGCGAAACATATCCTTATGAAATTCCTCCCGGTATTACTGATTTCGCTTGTATTAACCGCTTGTACGACGGCACAGCTCAACCAAACCATGGGGGAGGTCAATAAAGCAATCGGCAAAGACGCACCGCTGACGTCGACTGAAGTAGCCAACGGTTTAAAAGAAGCACTGGTCAAGGGGATTTCCAATGGTTCGGACATGGCGTCGCAACTGGATGGATATTTTAAGAATCCCAAGATCAAGATTCCCTTCCCACCCGAGGTAAAGAAGGTAGAAGACAAACTTCGCCAGATCGGATTGGGCGGCGAGGTAGATAAATTTGTCATGACCCTGAATCGTGGGGCGGAGGATGCTGCGAAAGAAGCCAAGCCTATTTTCATAGCGGCCATCAAACAAATGACCATTCAGGATGCGTGGGGCATCCTGCGCGGATCGGACAACGCCGCAACTGAATACCTGAAGCGCACGACCTCGTCGTTACTCTACGACAAGTTCAAGCCTGTCATCCAAAACTCACTGAATAAAGTAAATGCCACCAAATACTACGGCGACATTGTCACCCGCTATAACAAGATTCCGCTGGTGGAAAAGGTCAATCCCGACCTGACCGACTATGCTACCAACAAGGCCATGGACGGTTTATTTTTGTTAATTGCGGAGGAGGAAAAAAAGATCCGTCTGGATCCTGTGGCGCGCACGACGGAGCTGTTGAAAAAAGTCTTCGGCGCCCAGAAATAATCATCGGCCATACAGCCTGGAAGGGGCTTGGAAACCGCGTTGGATATTCCAAACAATCGTTAACTTAGTCGTGCTAGAATAACCAAACCCCTTTGTTAACTGTATGGACTTTTTTGACAAACATAAGGCCACGCTCGACCGTGCGGTGGCGGCCCTTCATAGTCGTGTATTCTTCGCTAACTTTCCCGAACATCCTGCCCCCGCTGTCTATGGCGAGACCGCCGATGCCGATGGCCAACAAAAGTTCAAGGACATGCTGGGCAAGAAGTTCGAATCGTTGCAACAACCGAACCCTTCCGGGTGGGTAGGCCAGGAAGAGTCGCCCTACCTGCAACAACCGTTGGGTATTTCGTACCCTACCTTTACGGTACCTGCCTTGATAGACGA
This sequence comes from Dawidia cretensis, assembly GCF_018598175.1. Lineage (GTDB taxonomy): Bacteria > Bacteroidota > Bacteroidia > Cytophagales > Cyclobacteriaceae > Ohtaekwangia > Ohtaekwangia cretensis. Next base: position 154,199 of record NZ_JAHESE010000010.1, on the reverse strand, counting down.
AGCACAAAAAGCTTTTCACGCCTGGCGCAAAGCCTCGATCGAAACCCGCACGGGAATATTGTTGGAGTCACTCGAACGAGTCAAAACCCGTTTCTTTGAAATAGCTTATGCCACCATGCACACTACGGGGCAGGGATATATGATGGCCTTTCAGGCATCAGGCCCACACGCGGCTGATCGTGCTTTGGAAGCGATCGCGGCTGGATATGAAGAGCTGGATCGTTTCCCCTCCAGCGTCTTGTGGGATAAGCCGATGGGTAAGTTTAATGTGCAGCTCAACAAAGAGTGGCGTGCCGTGCCGAAAGGTGTCTCCGTGGTGATCGGTTGCTCGACGTTCCCCACCTGGAACTCTGTTACGGGTATATATGGCAGCCTGGTCACAGGCAACGCCGTCATCGTGAAGCCGCACCCCGGCGCGATTCTGCCTATCGCTATCGTCGTAGCCGAGATTCAGCGCGTGTTGCAAGAACAGGGCTATGCTCCTGCCACGTGCCAGCTGGCGGTTGATACCGTGGATGCTACGATCACCAAAGAGCTCGCCGAGCATCCTGCGGTAAAACTGATCGACTTTACGGGCAATGGTATCTTTGGCAGCTACCTGGAGTCGTTGCCGGGCAAGACTGTGTTTACTGAAAAGACGGGTGTCAACTCCGTGATACTCGACTCGGTAGAAGATGCCGACAAGGTCGCGGCGAACCTGGCTTTCTCATTATGCCTCTATAGCGGACAGATGTGTACTGCGCCTCAAAATTTTTATATACCGGCGGCAGGTATCAAAACGCCTGCCGGCACACTCTCGGTTGAAGACTTTGGTAAGAAGCTGGCCGAACAGATCAACGGCCTGGTAGATAACCCCAAAGCCGGCCCGTTTGTATTAGGTGCCATTCAAAATAAAAAGACCTGTGAGCGTGTGGCCGATGCCGCGAAAATACCCGGACAGGTGTTGCTGGCGTCGCGTGTGTTTGAGAACCCACAATTCAAGCAAGCGCGTGTGGCTACCCCGGTATTGATTGCCGTCGATGCTGCGCAGAAAGATATCTTTGGCAAGGAGCTCTTCGGGCCGATTGCACTGTTGATCAAAACCAAAGACACCGATGCCAGCATTGCACTGGCGCAGGAAATGGCTCTGCACCACGGCGCGATCTCGTGCGGCGCGTATACAACCGACCCTGCTGTGAAAGAAAAGATTGCCGATGCCATGTCGCTGGCGGCCACACCGGTGTCGTTTAACCTGACGGGTGGCATTTATATGAATCAGCATGCAGCCTTCTCCGACTTTCACGTGACGGGGGGAAACCCGGCCGGTAATGCATCCTTTACCAATTCCGAATACGTGACGCGTCGCTTCACCTGGGTGGGGCACCGCGAACCGGTCAGCAAATAAGTATAGTTTTTTTTTAAACAGGAACCGTGCATTGGCGTATCACCTGAAGAAATTGTTCAGGTGTATACGCCCGGCATGTGTCTTGTAGGGCCTGTATCTTCTGCCGGTATTGCGCATCGGTCAACGCGGTCTGTATATTGTGCGCAATGTCCGCTACCGTGTCGTCAACCATGTTGCCGCGCAGGCCCAGCCCGTGGTACGCTACTCGCACCGCATTGCCCGGTGGGTCGAGAATTGAATCAACCGGATATACCAGCATCGGCACCCCCGCATCGATCGATTCTTTGATCGAATTAATGCCCCCGTGAGTAATAAACAGACCGGCATAGGAAAGTACATCCAGTTGGGGGACGGTGTCGAAAATATAGACGTGTTCGTTTGCCGCGTAGTCCGTAGCAAAATTTGTTGCCAATGAAGCAAGTGACAACAGCAGTACGACAGGCTTGTCGTGTATAGAAGCGATCAGACGTTTGATGAATTCCTCGGTATGGCCGGCATGTTCGGGTTGCACGGTGCCGATCGAACAATAGATGCAGACCTTTCCAGCGGCAATCTCTTGCTGCAGGTGCTCACGAACCTGTATGTATCGCTCACTGGCTTCTGCCGGTGCCAGGGCGGCTCGGTGTAGGGCGCCGATGTAGTGCTGCATGGGTGAAGTCGGTATACCCGGGAAGTTGAGCTCTTTCGGCAGAAGGATCAATTCGTGTATGTTTTGCAGGGCGATGCCATAGTAGATTGTCCTACCAGAGAAGAAATGCCGGGGAATGTTGTTGCGGCGTACACGACGGCGCAAGATGCTGCTGTCATCCATACCCAGGTATAGCAGCTTTTGCTTCCAGAGGCGTTTCAGGCGTTGGAGCTTTACCTTTATATGGGCGCGGCGTATACCGGCTGCGTCGCCAGGGAAAGCCGTGGTGTTGATGGGTGGCACACCGGGTATCAACGCCGCCGGGGGCATGGCATGCACGATGCCGAATTTAATGCCCCGTGCCTCCAGGTGCGGGTATAATACCAGGAAGTCGCTGGACTGCCGGTCGTCCATCAATATCAACGTTGGTCGCAGGTCATCTAACAGTGTTGTGAGCTCGCGTGCGCGTTCCGTATACAGCCGGTCGTTCCACCGGTCGCGTAGCGTGTGGAGGTAGTGTGGTGTGCGCTGTTGTACGGTATTGACCCATGCCTCGAGGCCAAGGCCGAAGGGAACGGTTTGTAAAGGGTAGTATGAAAAGCCCGAGGCCCTGACGTATGATTCGAAGAATGCTACGCCGGCAAACACTACGTCGTAGTCGGCTGCGAGTATTTCCGCTAATGGAAAGCAAGGGTTCAGGTGGCCCTTACCATGATAGCATAAAAATACAATGCGCGGCCTGGACATTGTCAACGTACGCTAGCCGTGCGAATGTAGCGGGCAAACCAATTCGGGAACCACCGCTTGAATGGAACACCGAAGGTTTCAATACCGCCGATATATACTTCATTCTTTTTCTTTTCGATGGCCCGCACAATGCGCTGGGCGCACCACTCCGGCGGTTTACCGCGATACGTAGCATCGTCTTGTTTTCCCAGCGGGCTCCCATCACCTGTGACAGCCGATAGTGTAATGGGTGTATGAATAAAACCGGGGCAAATCATTGTGACGGTGATTTTGTCACGTGTATCTTTCCACAGCTCAGCACGCAGCGAGTCAAAGAAGCCGTGCAGCGCATGCTTGGAGGCTGCATAGCCCGAGCGATAGGGTGTACCGAAAGTGCCTACCACGCTTGATACTGTTACAAAATGGCCGGTGCCCCGCTTTATAAAATGAGGCAGGATGTTTTTGGTGAGCGCTAAAGCACCGAAGTAATTTACTTCCATGAGCCGCCGGTCTACGTCCAGTGTAGTTTCTTTTGCAAGTCCCCGCTGACTGATGCCGCCGTTGTTGATGAGGATGTCTACATGGCCAAAGACCTGTACGGCGGCGTCAGTGGAAAGCCGCAGTGTTTCGGGTTTAGTCAGGTCCAGCGGCAGAATGTGTATCTGCGCCTGGACGGCCGATGGGCAGTTACCCTTTACACGTTCAAGCTCTTCTTTTCGCCGGGCGGAGAGAATGAGTCGCGCACCCTTCGCGGCGAGTGCGTAGACAAGGGCCTCGCCGATGCCCGAGGAGGCCCCGGTGACCCAAACGACTTTGGCGTGTAAGTAACGGCTCATCTATACATGGTTATTTCTTGAATACAAAATACACGGCCAGGATCAGGAATACAAAGCCGATCAGGTGATTTACCCGAAAGGTCTCGTTTTTGAAAAAGACCAGGGAGAAGAGCATAAAGACGGTCAGCGTGATTACTTCCTGGATCACCTTCAGTTCTATTAGCGAAAAGGGACCGCCGTATTCTTTAAAGCCCAGCCGGTTCGCCGGCACTTGCAGCAGGTATTCAAACAGGGCAATGCCCCAGCTGATCAGGATGATCGTGATCAGGGGCAGATTCTGGCTCCATTTCATCTCCTTGAATTTGAGGTGCCCATACCAGGCGAAGGTCATGAAGGCGTTGGAAAGTGTCAGCAGCAGGATGGTGTACAATACCCTCATACGCGATGTATAATTTGAAGACTAAGGTAAGTGCGGTAGTATAAAAAAAGCCGCGTGTCGGCGGCCTTTTTTACAGAATATTATTTCACCAGCTTTTTATACTTGATGCGGTGCGGTTGCTCATCACCGAGGCGTTTACGTTTATTCTCTTCGTATTCGCTGAAGCCACCTTCAAACCATACCACTTGTGAGTCACCTTCAAAGGCCAGAATGTGCGTACAGACGCGATCCAGGAACCAGCGATCGTGAGAGATGATAACCGCGCAGCCGGCAAAGTTGTCCAGGGCCTCTTCGAGTGAACGCAGGGTGTTTACGTCCAGGTCGTTGGTCGGCTCATCGAGGAGCAACAAGTTGCCACCCTGGCGCAGGGCAATGGCCAGGTGCACGCGGTTACGCATACCACCGGAAAGCTCTTTAATTTTCTTCTGCTGGTCCGTACCATTGAAGTTGAACTTGCCAACATACGCGCGCGAGTTTTGGGTCTTGCCACCCAGCTCGATCAACTCGTTGCCACCGGTGATGGCCTGCCATACGGTGTCTTCCGGTTTAAGGTCGTCGTGCTCCTGGTCCACGTAGGCGATCTTTACCGTCTCGCCCACGGTGAAGTTGCCCTCGTTGGGCTGCTCTTTGCCGATGATCATTTTGAAGAGCGTGGTTTTACCCGCACCGTTGGGACCGATAATTCCCACGATGCCGGCCGGCGGCAGAGAGAAGGTGAGGTTCTCGTAGAGCAGCTTGTCGCCGTAGCCTTTGGCCACGCCGTTGGCTTCGATCACCTTGTTGCCCAGGCGGGGTCCGGGCGGAATGAAGAGCTCCAATTTTTCTTCGCGTTCTCTGGTCTCCTGGCTCAACAATTTCTCGTAGGCGCTCAAGCGGGCTTTGCCTTTGGCCTGGCGTCCTTTGGGGTTCATGCGTACCCACTCAAGCTCACGCTCCAGGGCCTTTTGGCGCTTGGACTCGCTCTTCTCTTCCTGTACCAGGCGCTTCTGTTTCTGATCCAACCACGACGAGTAGTTGCCTTTCCAGGGAATGCCTTCGCCGCGATCCAGCTCCAGGATCCAACCGGCTACGTTATCGAGGAAGTAACGATCGTGGGTCACGGCAATGACCGTACCCTTGTATTGTTTCAAGTGTTGCTCGAGCCAGTATACCGACTCAGCGTCAAGGTGGTTGGTGGGTTCGTCCAGCAGCAGTACATCAGGCTCTTGCAGCAGCAGGCGGCAGAGGGCTACCCGCCGTTTTTCACCACCCGACAGGTGCTCCACGTTCGCGTCGCCGGGCGGGCAACGTAGGGCGTCCATGGCGCGCTCCAGCTTGTTGTCAAGTTCCCAGGCATTGGCGGCGTCGAGTTTCTCCTGGATCTCACCCTGCTTGGTGATGAGCTTATCCATCGCATCCGGATTTTCCATCACGGCGGGGTCGCCGAATTTTTCGTTGATGGCTTCAAATTCTTTCAGCAACGCTACCACCTCTTTCGCGCCTTCTTCGACGATCTCTCTTACGGTTTTTGTTTTGTCGAGCTGTGGGTCCTGGTCCAGTAAGCCGACGCTGAAGCTAAGGTCTGACACCACTTCTCCCTGAAATTCTTTGTCGATTCCGGCGATGATGCGCAGGAGCGAAGATTTTCCAGAACCGTTCAAACCCAGTACGCCGATTTTGGCGCCGTAAAAAAAGGATAGATAAATGTTTTTCAGGACTTGTTTGCTGGGCGGATAAATCTTATTTACGCCAGCCATCGAGAAAATAATCTTTTCGTCAGCCATGATTAAAATAAATTGTGGAGTTGCGTAGTTCAAGTAGTAACCTGTTGCCGGAAAGGGCCCGGGCAGGGGGTATCGACCTAACTGCGTTGTATTGGCCGCAAATATGGTTTTTTTACTTTACAGTGCCCAGATTTTCTGCCGTTCTTTGAATCTTTCAGGGAATTAACGTTCCTTGGCTATCAAGGGGTTACCCCGACGGTATACCACCTATGAAGTCAAAAAGCGATAGATCTGCGATCACTGTTGACTCTTTAGTAATTAATTTTATTTTTGCGAAAAATTAAAAGGAGGATTTAAGCATATGTACTGGACTCTGGAACTTGCCTCTTACCTGGAAGATGCGCCCTGGCCGGCGACAAAAGATGAGCTCATCGACTACTCCATCCGTTCCGGTGCGCCACTGGAGGTAGTAGAAAATCTCCAGGAACTCGAAGACGACGGACAGCCGTATGAGAGCATCGAAGAGATATGGCCCGACTATCCTACGAAGGAAGATTTCTTTTTTAACGAAGACGAATATTAGCAGACCCCGCTCGCCGGGTATTTTCTGTAATCAAAAGAGGCTGCCCCTTGGGTAGCCTTTTTCTGTTTGCGTTACTCCATTCATCGGATTATACCGTTACCCGGCCGCATTATCAGGACAACCGTGTTTACTTAACGTGTGTCTTCCACGATTAAAGCCATCTAAACTATTTACGAGTATATCTATGGTACATTTTTTCCAAGGCAGAAGCATCATTACTTTTCTGCTCACCGTTTGCATCCTGCTGGCCTCTTGCCAGAACACAAACAAAGCTACTAAGGGCGCCATCATTGGCACGGCAGGCGGCGCAGCCGCCGGTGCTGTGATCGGGAAAATTGCCGGTAATACCGCCGCAGGGGCCATCATCGGCGCAGCGGTCGGGGGTACCGCCGGTTATTTTATTGGCCGCTACATGGACCGCCAGGCAGCCGAGCTGCAAAAAGATCTGGAAGGTGCCACCGTGGAGCGTGTAGGCGAGGGGATCAAGATCACCTTCCACCAAGGCATTCAGTTTGCCGTCAACTCCTCCAACCTGACCGCCTCCTCTAAAACAAACTTGCAGGATTTGGGAAAAGTGCTGAACAAGTACTCGGATACCAACATCCTCGTCGAAGGCCACACCGACTCCACCGGTAAGCACGACTACAATCAAACGCTCTCTGAAAAACGCGCGGCGTCTGTATCGACATATTTGAAAACGCAGGGCGTAACGGGCGTGCGTATCACGACGGTGGGCTATGGTCCGGATCAGCCTGTGGGTGATAACGGCAGCGAATATGGCCGCCAGCAGAACCGTCGTGTGGAGGTAGCAATCTTTGCGAATGACAAGCTGAAGAAGAAAGCCGAGAAGGGAGAAATTGGGTAAAACAGTGTGAGCGGGAATGCAGGGATAGCGCCCGTTGCTGGCGCAAGAGTTAGCGCGAAGCGCGTCTCTTGTGCCTGTTTAATGTCAGTCTTCAGACTGACGTCGACCCAGCCAACGCTGAAGGCCTCGTCAGTCTGAAGACTGACATTAGACAGGCACAAGTCTCCGCCCCGCGGCGGGGCTAAGACTTGCGCCAGCAAAATTCCATTATTGTCGGGCGTTGAGTAACGCTTCCGCCACAATCAAATCCTCCGGTGTCGTAATCTTCAAATTATCATAGCTCCCTTCAAATAGCGAGATCGTATGCCCCGCCCGCTCGGCAACACTGGCATCGTCCGTCAGCATGGCATCTTCCGGCAACGCATAGGCCTGTTGAATAAGGTCTATCCGAAACGTCTGCGGCGTTTGAATCAGCCGGTAAAGCGCGCGATCCACTGCACGCGTATGGTGCTGATCCGTTACCCGAATAGAATCTTTCAGGCGTACCGCCGCCACCGCGCTACCCTGAAGCGCCGCCAACCGGAAAGACGCGGCAATAATGTCCTCACGGATCAACGGACGCACGCCGTCGTGTATAGCCACCAGACCGGTGCCCTGAATCTGGCGCAGGCCGTTCTGTACCGATTGAAACCGCGAAGCGCCTCCCGTGACGATTTGCAACGGGTGGGTAAAGGCATGCTGTTGGCACAGTGCCTCCCACGTTGGGCGGTCTTCTTCGGGTAAGACCAGGATCACCTGTATTGTCCTGGAATAGCGGTAAAACGCATCGATGGTATGCATCAATACCGGGCGTCCTTTTATTTCCAGAAACTGCTTGGGCAGGCTGGCCTTCATGCGTGTGCCTTTGCCACCGGCCACGATCAGCGCATATTCGGGTTGAACAGACATGGTGCAAATGTGCATAAAAGAAGGCATTGATGGACGTCATTTATTTGAATAGCTTTAGGGACACAAGTAGTATATCGATCAGTAATGCAACGAATAGCCATTGACATGGATGAGGTGATCGCCGACGCGTATCACCGTTTTTTTGAGTGGTATGAGCGGGATTTTAATTGCAGGCTTGACCCGGACCTCTGTCGCGGAAAGTATCTGCGCGATGTCGTGCCGGCCGATCAGCGCACACACGTCATGAAGTATGCGCATACCGACGGGTTCTTTAAAGACCTGCTGGTGATGCCCGATAGCCAGGAGGTGATCCTTGCGTTATCGAAGAAATATGAGATTTTCATTGCCAGCGCTGCGATGGAATTTAAGACATCGCTTGTACACAAGCTCGAATGGATGAACGAGCATTTTCCGTTTATACCGTGGAATAATATCGTGTTCTGCGGCAGCAAAAGCATCATCAACGCGGATTACCTCATTGACGACCACATACGCAACTTTAAAGGGTTTGAAGGGCAGGGCATTTTGTTTACGTCGCCGCACAACGTCCACGAGCCCTGGTCGCCGCGTGTCAACAACTGGCGCGAAGTAGCCGCGTTGTTGTTGTAGTCGTACCGTGATATAAAAACAAAACGGTCCCGACATTGCCGGGACCGCTTGTATGTTCTTTAGAAGACGCTGCTTAGATGATCAGCATAGCGTCACCGTATGTCAGGAATTTATACTTTTCTTTTCTTGCCACTTTGTAGGCTTCCGTGATCACGTCATAGCCACCAAACGCAGAGGCCATCATCAGGAGGGTAGACTCCGGCATGTGGAAGTTGGTGATCATGGCGTTGCAGATCTTGAAGTCATACGGCGGGAAGATGAACTTATCCGTCCAGCCCTCACGTGCCTTTAGGCGGTTCGTGGCCGATACAGCCGACTCCAGCGCACGCATGGTGGTGGTGCCGATGGCGCACACCCTGTTTTTATTGTCGAGGGCTTTGTTTACGATATTGACGGCTTCCGGGCCGACGATAAAGTTTTCAGAGTCCATCTTGTGTTTGGTCAAATCTTCTACGTCCACCGGACGGAAGGTGCCGAGGCCGATGTGCAGTGTGATGTAGGCCATGTCCACACCTTTCAGTTGCAGACGCTTCAGCAGCTGGCGTGTAAAGTGCATGCCGGCGGTAGGGGCGGAGACAGCACCTTTGTTTTTTGCAAAGATGGTCTGAAAGCGCTCTTTGTCTTCGGGCTTGATCTTTCTTTTGATATACTTCGGCAGCGGAGTTTCGCCCAGGGTTTCTACTACTTTGTCGAAGGCAGCCGAGTCGCCGTCGAACAGGAAGCGGATGGTACGTCCACGGGAAGTGGTGTTGTCAATAACTTCGGCTACCAGGTCGCCGTTACCAAAGTAGAGCTTGTTGCCTACGCGGATTTTGCGGGCAGGATCTACCAGTACGTCCCACAGGTGCATGTCGGCGTTCAGCTCGCGGAGCAGAAACACTTCGATCTTGGCACCGGTCTTTTCTTTGCGGCCATACAGACGCGCCGGGAACACCATGGTGTCATTGCCTACCATTACATCGCCATCGCCAAAATATTCAACAACGTCCTTGAATACCTTATGTTCGATCTTGCCAGAGTCTTTATGCACGACCATTAACCGCGACTCGTCACGGTTTTCGGCTGGGTCTAGGGCTATAAGGTTGTTGGGGAGTTCGAACTTAAATTCCGATAACTTCATATTTGTATAAGCAAAAGACGCCCAATAAAGGGTAAATTTTTAAGAGGTTGCAAAAATAAGGTAACAATTGGCTTTTGCGACAAAACGACCTGTTTTTTTCAGTACTGTAACAAAAATGTGTTTTTTTGGTCTATAGAGAGTAATTCCGGTACCATCCCGGCCGACAAACCATTCCAAAAGCGTTACGTTAGTAGTTTAAAATGAAGACTTTAGGCCAGATTTTCGAGAGTTTCAGGTTTGCCTGGAAGGCGCTGCGCTCCAATATCCTGCGTACCGTCCTGTCCCTGCTGGGGGTAACGGTGGGCATCTTTGCCATTATCGCGGTGTTGACCTTGGTCGATTCCCTGGAGAACAACATTAAAGACAGCTTCAAATTTGTGGGGAGCAACGTGATTTACCTGGACAAATGGCCGTGGCTGCCCGAAAATGAAGGCGAAGAATACCGCTGGTGGGATTTCCTCCGCCGGCCTACTCCCTCTACTAATGAGTTTAAATTCTTGCAGGAAAACCTGAAACACGCCAGCAGCCTGGCCATTTTTGCCGAGCACGGCAGCATGACCGTCAAACACAAAAGCAACAGCATCGGCGAGGTACGGTTGGTCGGTGCCAGCGAAGGTTACGACAATATCTTTAATGTAAACATCGATAAAGGCCGCTACTTCACGGTCGACGAGCTGAATGCAGGCCGCAATGTGGTGGTCATTGGCAACGAGGTGGCGCGTGTATTGTTCCCCTTTCAGGAGGACCCTACCGGCGAGATCGTCAAGGTACGGAACCGGAAGTTTGTGGTCATTGGCGTGGTGAAGAAGGAGGGGCAGAGCTTCCTCGGTACGCCGAGCAATGACTACGTCAACATCATCCCGTACAATGCCTTCCGCAAATTTTACCAGACCGGCACCGGACGTTGGAATGAGCTCGAATCGGGCATTGGCCTGCGGGGCTACGATTCAGACTTTGGATTGGTGGAGTTGGAGAACGAGGTACGTGGCGTCATGCGCGTACGGCGCGGGCTGCGACCGGTAGAGAAAGACGACTTTGCGATTAACCGGCCGGAGGCTCTGGCAAATATTATCGGTAGCCTCTTTGATGTTGTGGGCTTTGCCGGTTGGATGATTGGTGGCTTCTCCATGCTGGTTGGCGGTTTTGGTATTGCCAACATCATGTTTGTGTCGGTAAAGGAACGTACGCCGATTATTGGATTGCAGAAGTCGCTTGGCGCGAAGAATTACTTTATTCTTTTCCAGTTTCTATTCGAGGCGATCTTTCTAAGCTTGATTGGGGGTATGATGGGATTGTTCCTGGTGTTTTTGATTACGCTCATTCCGATGGGAAGCTTGCAGGTAGTGTTGTCGGTGGAGAATACGGTGTTGGGATTGGTGGTGTCGACAGTAATTGGATTGGTGTCGGGAATTGTGCCGGCGGCTATGGCGGCGAGGTTGGATCCTGTTGTTGCTATTCGAGCGGCGTAGGTCGTGCGATGGTGAATAGCTCAAGAAATAAAAACAGCGCGGCTTTTGACCGCGCTGTTTTTATGGGATGTATGGATAAAGCCTATTCGTCTTCTTCTTTGGAAGCCGCTTCCAAAACTTTCTTGCCGTCTTTGGTCTCTTTGCCTGCTGTTTCGCCGGCGATCTTTTCTTTGATTTTGGCTTCGAGCTCGTCCAGCAGCTCCGGATTGTCTTCGATGAGCTGTTTTACGGCATCGCGGCCCTGGCCGAGTTTGTTGCCACTGTAAGAGAACCATGAGCCGGATTTCTGGATGACGTTGAGCTCTACGCCCAGGTCGATGATTTCACCGGACTTCGAAATGCCGCGGCCGTACATGATGTCGAACTCGACAACTTTGAACGGAGGGGCTACTTTGTTTTTCACCACTTTCACTTTTACGCGGTTACCGGTAATGTCGTCGGCAGCTTCTTTGATCTGGCCGATACGACGGATGTCGAGACGCACCGACGCGTAGAACTTCAAGGCATTACCACCGGTGGTGGTTTCGGGGTTGCCGAACATCACACCGATCTTTTCACGCAGCTGGTTGATGAAGATACAGCAGCAACCAGTTTTGCTGATGGTACCTGTCAGCTTCCGCAGCGCTTGCGACATGAGGCGGGCTTGCAAGCCCATTTTACTTTCGCCCATTTCGCCTTCCAATTCGCCTTTCGGCACGAGGGCAGCCACGGAGTCGATAACGATGATGTCGATCGCGCCCGAGCGGATCAGGTGGTCGGCAATTTCCAGTGCCTGCTCACCGTTGTCAGGCTGAGAGATCAACAGGTTTTCTGTATCAATGCCCAGTTTTTCGGCATAAGCCCTATCAAACGCGTGTTCCGCGTCGATAAAGGCCGCCAGACCACCTTTTTTTTGCGCTTCTGCAATGCAATGCAGGGTAAGCGTGGTTTTACCCGACGATTCAGGACCGTAGATTTCAATGACCCGGCCGCGGGGAATACCGCCAATACCCAGGGCGATGTCAAGACCCAGCGAACCCGTTGAGATCGCCGCGATGTCCACCACCTTCTCATCGCTAAGTTTCATGACCGTACCTTTTCCGTAGGTCTTATCAAGTTTGTCGAGCGTTAACTGAAGAGCCTTCAGTTTCTCTTTTGCGTCACTTTTTGTATCACTCATGTTTCTGTTATTTATTCCATTAGGGGTAAGTAGAGGGCTCAGCGTAGACGAAAGTACGACATTGTTAATATGTCGGCTTCGCCTGACCGGCTTATTATTTAACCCGGCCTTTCTGACTCCTCGTATGAATTATCAACTATTAATATTAGTTAAAATTCGATTCAAAAATACTATTTAAAATAGAAAATCAAAATTTCTGGATTGGGTAAGACTGTGTTTTTTGGAAAACGGTTGTATATCTTGGACGTTTTAACCTTTTAATGGCACAGACGCGCAAAATCCTAAAACGCATCCTGGCAGGCCTCGGCCTGGTCATCGTGGTATTGCTGGTGATCTATGGCGACCTCGTCTTGTACGGGCTGCGCCAGGGGTATGGCCAGCTTAACATTATCTGGAATGCCCGCCCGGTGGAGGAGTTCATGCAGGACCCCAACTTCCCCGATTCACTCAAGACGCGGCTGCGGCTCATTGATGAGGTGCGCCGGTATGCCGTCGACTCGCTCGGATTAAAAGACACCGAGAACTATAAGACATTATACGACCAGAAAGGCAAGGAGGTGATGTGGGTGGTGCTGGCCAGCGAAGCATTTAAGCTCGCACCTAAGGAATGGAAGTTTCCGGTCGTGGGTTCTGTGCCGTACAAAGGATTCTTTAACGAAAAGCGCGCGTTTGCGCTCAAGCGTGCGTTGGAAGAGGAAGGGTATGATGTGATTGTGCGAAACCCCGGGGGCTGGTCTACGCTGGGATGGTTCACCGATCCTATTCTCAGTAAGATGTTAAGTCGCAGTGAAGGCGATCTCGCCAATCTCATCATTCACGAGATGTCGCATGCCACCATCTTTGTCAAAGACAGTATCGACTTCAACGAGAACCTTGCGACGTTTATTGGCGACCGCGGGGCGGAGCAATTTCTGATTCATAAGTACGGCGCTACCTCGCTGCAGTATACGGAGTATATCGACGAAGACCGTGACTACTTACAATACGTAGACCACATGCTGCGCGGCGCAGCAACGCTCGACAGTGTGTACAGTGCGCTCGATCCGCAAGCACCGAAAGCAGCGAAGCTACGCATCAAAGAAGATGCTATTCGCCGCATCATTACCAACCTGGATACACTCTCTCTCCGGCTCAATAAAAATCCCGCGCAGCGCTTTAAAAATAAGCTGCCCAACAATGCCTACTTCATGAACTTCCGGCAGTACCAGGCGAAGCAAACGGACTTTATGCAGGAGTGGAAAAAAGACTTTGGCGGCAACTTGCGCGCGTACATTGCGCACCTCAGTGAGGTGTATCCGTTCCTGTAAACCCTGTCACCGAAAGATGGACGTACGTTGAGATGTGTGTTTCACACGATTGTTACGCAGGATAGACCCGTTAGTATGTTACGTAATTGTTACCAGGGCTTAAGGAATCGTTAAGAAACAGGCCGGCGTTTTTAATAGGTGTTTTTCTACCTACTTTTGATTTAAAAAGTTGAACTATGGGAAACAAGCAAATGCACAAAGTGCTTGTCGTGGACGATGAAGAACCCATCCTGGAGCTTCTGAAATACAATTTAGAGAAGGGTGGGTACGATGTCAAAACGGCTTCTGACGGTTCAAAAGCAGTGGACATTGCCAAACGATTCGTTCCCGATTTGGTCCTGCTGGACATTATGATGCCCAAAATGGACGGCGTGGAAACCTGCCGCCTGCTGCGCGACATTCCCGAGCTTCAAAAGACTTTCGTGGTATTCCTGACAGCCCGTTCTGAAGAGTATTCAGAAGTGGCCGCCTTTGACGTGGGTGCCGATGATTACATCACCAAGCCCATCAAGCCCCGTGCGCTGATGAGCCGCATCAGCGCCCTCTTCCGCCGCGATTCGAAGAAAACATCACCGTCCAGCCTCATCACCATCGGTGACCTGACGATCGACCGCACCAGCTATACCATCAAGATCAACGATAAGGAAGTCAACCTTCCCAAGAAAGAGTTCGAGCTGTTGTATTTCCTGGCACAGAACCCCAATAAAGTGTTCAGCCGCGAAGATTTGCTGCAGAACATCTGGGGCTCGGATGTATACGTCCTGGCGCGTACGGTAGACGTGCACATCCGCAAGGTGCGTGAAAAAATCGGCGACGATTACATCACGACCGTGAAAGGTGTGGGGTATAAATTCAGCTTGAATTAATCCCGCAGTAACGGATAACGACTATCTTGGGGCATGGTTTACAGCTCGCGTGGTCTGGCCCTTTTGCTAGCGTTTTGTATTGCGTTCATCACTACTCTTTTCCTGTCGCTGTTCCGCAGCATTGACGTCAGCGCCCTGTTGGTGGCGTTTGTGATCAGCTTTTCCGTGTCGTACCTGCTGATCTTCGTCGTGCTGGAGTTTCTCATTTTCCGCGAGATCAACAAGGTATACAAGCTCGTTACCAAGCTGAAGAAAAAGGAGCTGTCCAAGCTCGACAAACAAAAGCCGTCGTCGCTCAACCCGCTCAAGACCATCAACGAAGATATCTTCTCGTTTGCCGAGCTAAAGCAAAAAGAGATTGACGAGCTGAAAAAAATCGAGGCCTTCCGGCGCGAGTTTATCGCCGATGTATCACACGAATTAAAAACGCCCATCTTTGCGGCACAGGGCTTTGTGCACACGCTGCTCGATGGCGCCGTAAACGATAAGACGGTACGCACCAAGTTCCTCAAGAAGGCCGCCAAAAGCCTGGACGGGCTGGATATACTGGTACAAGATCTGCTCACCCTGTCGCACATCGAGACGGGGCAGATCAAAATGCACTTCGAAAGTATCGATATGTATAAGCTCACCGAGGAGGTTTTCGAGCAGTTTGAGGAGAAAGGCGAAAAGCGCAGCATCCGCCTGCGCCTGGAGGGTGCCGAGCACAAGGCCATTGTCTACGCCGACTGGCAGCGCATCAGCCAGGTAATGACAAACCTGATCTCTAACGCCATCAAACATTCTTTCGACGACTCCGATGTGGTCGTGAGCTTCGATGTCAGCAAAAAAAATGTGGTGACCCATGTACGCGACTTTGGCGAAGGCATTCCGACCGAGCACCAGGCGCGTATTTTCGAACGTTTCTACCGTGTCGATAAGAGCCGCAGCCGCGAGAAAGGCGGCACGGGCCTGGGCCTGGCCATTGTGAAACATATCCTGGACGGCCACAATACCCGGGCCGATGTCGTCAGCGTTCCTGCTAAAGGTTCTACTTTTAGTTTTAAATTGCCGCGTATTAAGCCGGACTCGGCAGATTCAGGCGACAAGAACGATCATCACAAGAACGACCATTAACACGCTTTTGAAGCATTCCAAGCAGACATTCGAAGACATGATCCTCTTTGAGGACCAGGATTATGTACTTGTCAATAAACCGCCCTTCCTGTCCACGCTCGAGGACCGCCGCGAGAAGGTAAACCTCCTGGCGCTGGCCCGTGACTACACCGACGACGCGCAGGTGTGCCATCGCCTGGACAAGGATACCTCTGGTGTGCTGGCCATCGCCAAGAACCCCGAAGCGTACCGCCACATGAGCCTGCAGTTTGAAAAACGGGAGGTAGTGAAACGATATCACGCCGTCGTGGACGGCAACCACGGCTTCCAGGATACCCTGGTCGATCTGCCCATCCTGAAGCAGGACGACGGCATTGTGAAGATCAGCAGACGCGAGGGCAAGGCCGCGCAGACGTATTTCACGACGCTGGAACCGTACCGCCTGCACACGCTGGTGGAATGCCGCCCCATCACGGGCCGGATGCACCAGATTCGCATTCACCTGTCCACGCTCAACGCCTCCATCACGGGTGATGAGCAATATGGCGGGAAGCCATTTTTCCTGTCGACGTTAAAACGTGGTTTTAACCTGAAAAAGCAGACTGAAGAGCAGCCGATCATCAAACGCATGGCGCTACACGCTTTTTCGTTGACGTTTAAGAATCTGGCAGGGGAGGAGAAGACGGTGGAGGCACCGTATCCGAAGGATATGCGGGTGTTGATCAAGCAATTAGGAGAAAATAAGTAGGGATTTGTCGGTGGGGTTACTTCGGATATATAATAGTATTGAAATAGTATTGAGATAGCATTGAAATAGAATTCTAATAGCCCTTATAGGACTATAAAAAACCTATTTCAAAATAGATCCAAATCAAAGCCGAACCGGGCTCATGTCTTTCACTCGATGCGACGCCTGATATCCACCACATCTTTTGCGCAGACTCTTCGAATTTCTACCTTTGCGGTGTAAGTGTGCGAAATGGGGGAAAATTTGATGTTTCTGATCTTCGCCACGTGTTTGCCGACTGTCTGGGCAGGCGTTTCCAGGTCTTTTCGAGCATTTTCAAGCTTCAAAAACCTTAAAATTGAGCTGTAAAAAGCATTTTTAGGCAATTTTGAATTCTTACTTGCATTTACGATAAGGGCGATTTACTTTTGTGTCCCTTTTTGAAAGGGGTAGTGTATTTACTTGAATTTTTAACAATACAATGGATCATAATAGCTATAAGACACTGAACGCCAACAAGGCTACAGTTGAAAAAAGCTGGGTAGTGGTTGATGCCAATGCGCAGGTGTTGGGTCGTGTGGCCAGTGAAGTGGCGCGCATTATCCGCGGCAAGCATAAGCCGAGCTACACACCAAACGTGGATTGCGGTGATAACGTTATTGTTATCAACGCTGAGAAAGTGCGCATGACGGGCAAGAAATGGACCGCTCGCGTGCTCTTCACACACTCCGGCTATCCGGGTGGTCAGCGTGAGCACACGCCTACCATGATTCGTGAAAAGCACCCTGAGCGTCTGATCGAGCACGCTGTACGCGGCATGCTTCCCAAAAACAGACTCGGTCGTGAACTGTACAGAAGCCTGCACGTTTATGCCGGCACTGAACATCCGCACGTAGCACAACAACCCAAAGAAATAAAGTTCTGATACAATGCAGATCATTAATACAATCGGCAGAAGAAAGACCTCCATCGCCCGGGTATATGTACAGCCCGGCAAAGGAGATATCAAGATAAATGCACGTGAGCTGAAAGAATACTTCATTTCAGAAATTCACCAGACTACCGTAAAGCAACCCCTTGCTGCCGTGAAGGCCGAAGGCCAGTACGACGTAACGATCAACGTAGAAGGTGGTGGCATTAAAGGCCAGGCCGAAGCGGTTCGTTTGGGTATCGCCCGTGCGTTGGTGGAATTCAACGCTGAGAACAAGCCTACTTTGAGAAAAGAAGGCCTCCTGACACGTGACTCCAGAATGGTGGAACGGAAGAAGCCAGGTAGAAGAAAAGCGAGAAGAAAGTTCCAGTTTAGCAAGCGTTAATAATAAGAGAATGGCTGACAAATTAACATATCAGGAATTGCTGGACGCAGGTGTACATTTTGGTCACCTTACCCGCAAGTGGAACCCGAAGATGGCCGAGTACATCTTCATGGAGAACAACGGTATCCACATCATCGACCTGAACAAAACCCTGGCTCGCCTGGACGAAGCAACATTCGCCCTGAAGAATATCGTACGCTCTGGTCGTAAGATCATGTTCGTAGCGACAAAAAAGCAAGCTAAGGACATCGTAACCGAAGAAGCAAAGCGCCTCAACATGCCGTTCGTGACAGAACGCTGGCTGGGTGGTATGCTGACGAACTTCGCAACGATCCGCAAGTCGCTTAAGAAACTTTCGCAAATCGAAAAGTTGATGAAGGACGAAGCTTTCGCCAACCTGGCGAAACGCGAACGCCTCATGGTTACCCGCGAAAAGGCGAAGCTGGAAAAACTGTTGGGCGGTATTGCCGACCTGAACAGACTGCCGGCAGCTCTTTTTGTGATCGACGTAAAACGCGAGCACATCGCTGTAACCGAAGCGCAAAAACTCAACATTCCGGTATTTGCCCTGGTGGATACCAACTCTGATCCGGGTGGTGTTGATTTCCCGATTCCTGCGAACGACGACGCATTCAAGTCAATCTCGATCCTGACCAGAAACATTGGTAGGTCAATCGAAGAAGCTTTGCAAGAGCGTAAGAGAGACAAGGACGATGCAGCGCTGCGGAAAGAAGAAGAAGAGAAAAGAAAGGTTGACGAAACCGTAGAAGAATCGAAGTAATCAATTGTCGATTCAACCTGTACTATCAGGTACACGTCTTCATCAACAATTCTTATACTGATAATGCACTGAACATCGGCCCTACGCCGATGTTTAGTTTTTTAGAGATCATTCAAATTCGTAAATAAAAACATATGTCAGCGATTTCAGCACAAGATGTAAACAAGCTCCGTCAAATGACGGGCGCCGGTATGATGGATTGCAAAAAGGCCCTTGCCGAAGCCGAAGGAGATTTTGACAAAGCGATCGAGATATTAAGAAAGAAAGGCCAGAAAGTTTCTGCTTCCCGTTCTGACCGGGATGCCAAAGAAGGCTCTGTATTTGTAAAAGTTAGCGACGACAACAAAGAGGCTGTCCTCATCGCTCTGAACTGCGAAACTGACTTCGTAGGAAAGAACGAAGAGTTTCTGAGCCTGGGTAAGCTGATCGTAGAGACTGCTTTCACCAACAAGCCTGCTGATAAAGAAGCTCTCCTTAGCCAGAAAGCCGGTGACCTGACCATCAACGACAAGATCGTAGAGCTGGTCGGTAAGATCGGTGAGAAGATTGAAATAAGCGAGTACATCCGCATGACGGGTGAAGCGATTGTTCCATACATCCACGCTGGCTCGAAGCTGGGCGTGCTCGTATCGCTGAAAGGCGTTAACGGCAAAGATGTAGTAGAAGCAGGTAAAGACGTGGGCATGCAGATCGCTGCGATGAACCCGGTAGCGGTTGACGAGAAGAGCGTTGATCCTACGCTCATCGCGAAAGAGCTTGAAATTGCCAAGGCGCAAATCCTGGCCGAAGGCAAACCTGAAAACATGGTTGAGAAGATCGCACAAGGCAAGCTGCAGAAGTTCTACAAAGACACTACCCTGCTGCACCAGATCTTCGTAAAAGACAACTCGAAGACTGTTGCCCAATACCTGGACAGCATCACCAAAGGTCTGACAGTAGCAGAGTTCAAGCGCGTATCGATCGGTTAAGATCGTCACGAATGTATATAAAAAAGGTCGCTCCATTGGGGCGACCTTTTTTTATGGCATTCCGATCAGGTTAATGCATGACTACGTGGCGAAGGGCCACGAAGGCAATGATCATGACCCAGTAGAGTGTAATGGACAGGAAGTATATCACGATCGCTTTCAGGATTGCAAAGATCCATTTGTTTTGAAAGAATTGGTGATAGGTCACCGTGAGGTATAGCACGAAGAGCACTTCGCGTACAAATATATTCCAGTGAATGGTGGCCGGTGCAATCAGAAAGGCCGGTATGGAGATCAATACAAGCACGACGTTGAGCTGCCCTACGACGAAGGCTTGCAGTACGAAGTTCTCTGCCAGGTTAAAACGTGAGCGGAGCGAGCACAGCCACGACAAAAATGCGAACAGGGGTACGATGAGAATAAGCATGAGCAACTTACCGTTCTGGGCGGCGATGTCTATCACCTCCTGGTAATACGGGCTGCGGTTTGACGCTGGCGAATCCGGGGCGACCATGGCAGTGGAATAACCGGATTTATAACTGATAAACGCATAGAGCGCGGACGTGATAACCAGGAATGTAAACGGGTTAAAATACTTTTTGCGTTTGCCATCCAAGTACTCGCGGGCGACAATGCCCGGGCGGGTAATAAGCTCTTTCATCAGCAAGAGGAAGCCTTTATCCGCATGGGTAAGTGCGTGGGTCACTTCGTGGCCGAGGTGTCCCATGGTGACGCGGTGTATATGCGTTTGCTGGCCACAGGCGGCACAGTATGCGCCCGGCGCGGGCGCTTGGCAATTCTTGCAGGTCATATATAGCTATAAGGTTTAGGCTTTGGTTAACAGGGTCTGTGCGCGTGCAATGTCTTCGGGGGTGTCGACACCAATGGTCTCTTCGGTTGTTTCGGCTATGGCAATGCGGTAACCGTTTTCCAGCCAGCGTAGTTGTTCGAGTGACTCCGCTTTCTCGAGTGTCGAGATGGGCAGCTGCGTGATTTGTTTCAGGATGTCGGCACGGTAGGCATACATGCCGATGTGTTTATAGAACGTGTGGCGTTGAAGCCACTGCTCTTCGGGTGTCAGACGAATGTGCGGCAAGGTGGCCCGGCTGAAGTATAATGCTTCGCGGCGCGCGCTCACAACGGCTTTTACCACGTTGGGGTTAAACAAAGTCTCTTGCTCGTGAATGGCTTTTACCAGTGTGGCAATCTCGGTCTGTCCATCGAGGCGTGAGGCGAGGAGGTCGATTTGTGTCGGTTGTATAAAGGGCTCGTCGCCCTGGATGTTGATGACGTAGTCAAATGTACCGGGTTGTTGCAAGAGGGTTTCGTAGCAGCGGTCGGTGCCACTGGCGTGGTCTTCGCGGGTCATGCTGACCTGGCCGCCAAAGGATTTTACGTGGTCGAAGATTTCTGCATTGTCGGTCGCTACCACAACGGCTGACAGGCTCTTTGATTTATTGGCCTGCTCGTATACGCGGCGGATCATCGATTTTCCTGCAATGTCTACTAAGGGTTTACCCGGAAATCTGGAGGAGGCGTACCGGGCGGGTATAATGCCGAGTATATTCATGGTTGTCGTTTTCTGACTTTTAGCGTGGTGGTTTCGTTGTCGATCACTTCAATGGCTTCTCCGGGCTCGATGTATTCGCCGCGTGTAAAGGCATCGTATACCTGACCGTCAATGGTTACTTTGCCACTCGGGCGCAGTACGGTGTGGGCGACGCCTTGTTTACCGGTCATGGATGTTTGATTAAAGTTGGCGGTGTAACCTTGTGTACTGTCTTGCGTGTCGGTCAGGGCCACGCGCTGGAAGGCGCGGCTGTTCATGATGCGCGCGCTGCCCGCAAACAACAGTACCATACTGCCCACCATGCCGCCGAGGGCGGCGATAAGCGCCAGCAGCATGTCGTTGGCAGGGACAAAGGAAAAATCAAACGCATCGTTGTTGATCATGATCAATACCAGGGAGCCGAGTGTAAGGGTGATGCCGGCAATGCCTGCTACGCCAAAGCCGGGTATCAAAAACAATTCGACGCCGATCAGGGCAATGCCCGCCAGCAAGGTGAGGATCTCCCAGTTTTCCGCCAGGCCGTTGAGGTAATAGGGCACCAGGTATAGCACCAGTGCGATCAGGGCCAGCAATCCGGCCAATCCCAGGCCAGGCGCTTGCAGCTCGAAATATATACCTCCGAGGATGAAAAGGATCAGTAGCCCGCTGATGAACGGGTTCATGAAAAAGTCTACAGTACTGTCAACCCCCGAGAGCTCGAAGCGATGCAGGGTATAGTGGGTAATATGGTTCTGGCGCAGCAGGGAGTCGATGGAGGTTACTTTTCCTTCGCAGTAGCCATGGCGTATGGCTTCGTCGGTGGAGAAGGTAATGACCTGGCCGGGCTTCTTGATGCTGTCGAGCTCGACGTTCTCGTCTACCATGGCTTCGGCGATGGTGGGATTGCGGCCGTTCTCCTGGGCGGTGGAGCGCATGATCGAGCGCATATAGGATTGATATTTGTCGGGTGCGCGCTCGCCGTTGCCCGTGACGACCGTGGCCGCGCCGATGCTGGCGCCGGGGGCCATGTAAATGCTATCGCAGGCGATGGAGATCAGCGCGCCGGCCGAGGCGGCATCTGTGTTGATAAATACCCATACAGGCTTTTTTATCTGCATGAGCTTGTCGACAATATCTTTGGCGTCGGTCAGCATGCCGCCGTAGGTGTCCATGTCGACCAGGACGATGTCGGCCTTTGTGTCTTCCGCTTCCCGCAGGGCGAGCTCTACATAACGCGCCATGCGTGTGTCGATCTCATCGCGGATGCTGAGCACCAGCACATGCTTTTCCTGGGCGCTGACGGTGCCGGACACCAGCAGGGCGAGGCAAGCGACAAGCCCGGCAATACGGGCTACCAATCTTTTAGGGTTAGAATTTTCCAATCTTTCAATCTTCAATACCTTGCATAAAAATAGCCAAATTAAGACAGAGTTGGGGAGCATGCTGCAGCGGAAGTTTTCTCATGTATTCGACGGCGTTGTTTGGAACACGGTGGTGTTGCCCGACGAGAACGTGCTTCTTTTGGAAGTGCGCGACCACGCGCGCAAGCAGGTGACATTTTCTGCGCTGCACTACGAGGATGACCGCTTCTTGTGGCACGGCAAGGTCCTGGAAGAGCCGTGGTGGGTAGCGCTGGCCGATGCCGCCGATGGTATGGTGCTGATGACGCTCTACATCGATACTAATAATCCCGACCGCAAAGGCATGCTGGCCTATACACTGGCCGACCTGCAGTTGCAGTGGTGGCACAATGATTTTACGCTCGCCAGGCGACAGGACGATTGCCTCTATGGATTTTCGTCGGGTGTGGGCTCTAAACCGCTCGTGCTGGCGTTGCATTCCGGCAAGGAGATACCGGCCCCGTCTGCGGTTGTACCCACTGCACCCGATGTTGTGCTGCGGCCGCAACAATATGGCGATGGCACGGAGTATTTTCGGACGGTAGCAAAATTTTTACGTGAAAAGTTAAATTTATCGGTCGTTCTGTCGTTGGAATACGTGGAGTATAATGGCAAGATTTTTATAGCATATTATACGCAGGAGCAAGGCCTTGTCAGTCACCTTACGGTGTGGAGCGATACGGGTGAATTGTTACTGCAGGAAAAAACAGGTGAGCACCTGAAAGGAATCGGTCAGGATACTTTTTTCATCCTCTCGGGATGCTTATTTTTCGTGAAGAATAAACATGAGCTTATAAGCTATTTTTTATGATAAATGTATTGATCTACGCGGGTGCTTTATTTTTTCAGCCGCAGGCTTATGATTCACTGGGTATCGAGACTGTGAACGGCAAAATCTTTGTCGTACACCGGGTAGAAGAAAAAGAAACGCTGTATGGCATTTCAAAACGATACGGCACTACCGTCGATGCCATTGTGCAATACAACCCCGATGCAGCTTCCGGGCTGGGCACGGGTCAGATATTAAAAGTGCCCTACACGAAGCCGACGACAAATCGTACGACGACGACCGCTACACCTGTTGCTGGTCGTGGTGGCTTCATTCACGTGGTGGCGGCGCGCGAGACGATGTTTTCGATTTCGAAAGCCTACGGCGTGACAGTAGATGAGCTGAAGCAATGGAACAACCTGACCGATAACACGCTTTCGCTCGGACAGGAGCTTGTTGTCAAACGTCGCAATACGACGACGGGCACCACCCCGTCGGAAAATGCGACTACGGTAGCACCCACAACATCGGGTAAAGGTGTGCATACGGTGCAGGCAAAAGAGACACTTTTTTCGATTGCCACGAAGCATGGTATCAGCGTACAACAGCTGAAGGATTGGAACCATCTTGCCAACAACGAGATCAGCATTGGTCAAACGCTGGCAGTCAAACAACCGTCGGGACAAACCACGCCGGCCGAAGAGCCGCGCACCACGCCTACGACCAACACGACTCCTACTACGCCAACTCCTACACCGGTAAAACATGATCCGCCGGTGGTAACGGAAACGCCGCGCGAGAAGACGGAGCCCGTGGCTGTAAAACAACAACCTGTTGAACCCAAGACCACAACAATTCGCGTGTATGAAGGCGTGAAGAACAGTGACGAAGTAATGGAGTCGGGGCTGGCGGAGCTGATCGAAGGTACCGAAGGTAATCGTAAATATCTGGCGTTGCACCGCACGGCGCCAGTGGGCACGATCCTCAAGATCAAAAACGAAATGAACAACCGCGAGGTGTTTGTGCGTGTGATGGGCAAGCTGCCCGATACGGCGATGACCGACAAGCTCATCATCAAAATATCCAAGTCGGCGTACGACCGGCTGGGCGCGATCGATGCGCGCTTCAGAGTCGAAGTAACGTACTATAAATAAAGAAAAAGCCCGGTGATGACACCGGGCTTTTTTTATGATCGTTGGGGTTGATTAGTGATGATGGCCACCTTCGCCGTGTACGTGGCCATGTGCCAGCTCTTCGGAAGAAGCTTCGCGCACATCGATTACTTCTACGTCGAAGTTTAGCTCGACACCTGCCAGCTCATGGTTGGCATCCACCGTAACGGAATCCTGGCCTACTTCTGTTACCGTTACCACGCCGCCCTGGCCGGTAGAGAACTTCATGCCGGCACGCACGGGCTGATCGCCGAACGCCGACTTGGGTACTTCCTGTACCATCGACGGGTCTTTATGACCGTATCCTTTATCTGGTGAGATCTTCAGCTCGAGCTTATCACCCTTCTTTTTTCCTTCTAAGCCTTCTTCCATGCCCGGAATCAGGTTTCCGATGCCGTGGATATAATACAAAGGTTCACGTCCGTCGCTGGTGTCGATGACCGTACCTGCGTTGTCGCGAAGCGTATAGTGGATCGCGGCAACCTTGTTTTTTGTGATTTGCATGCCTAAAGGTAGAAAAAAATCGTACCGCAACCTTGGGTAACCGGCAAAGTCGGGTTGCTATAAACGCGCTTAATTCTGTATCGGAAACGTTTGTCCCCCGTTTTTGGAACATTTGCCAACCCTGGTTTCTGCGCTAAAATCGAAACTTTCCTGCCTAAATCGATTGCGTAAAGAATGTTTTCCTGGGTTACCCGCTTCAAGCAAACGCGCCGCCTGGCCGCTCAAAAAGATTACCGCAGGGCTGCCTGGCTGTTTTTTCTCGAAGTGAGCGTCGGGGCATTCCTACTGATCTTCTTTCTGCTGATGGTGAAGATATTCCTGGACTAAGTACCTCAATCAAACTAAACCTAAACAGTATGACGTGTAAACCTCTACCAAATCCTTGCAGGCGCCTCATCGGGCTGCTCGTGTGGCTGTTGCTCCTGGGGCCCCTGGCCCACGCGCAGCTCGCCACTGTCAGCGGCGTGGTGAAAGACCCCGCCGGCAATGCCATTCCGGGTGCCAACGTGTTGGTGAAAGATACCAACACCGGCACCATTACCAACGCCGACGGCGCCTACCGTATCGACGTAGCGCCCGACGCTATTCTACAAATCCGGTTCATCGGCTACACCACGCAAGATGTAGCGGTAAACAATCAGACAACCGTGAACGTTACCCTGGCCGAAGATGTCTCGACGCTCAACGAGGTTGTGGTGATTGGTTACGGCGAAGTGCGAAAGAGTGACCTGACCGGCGCCGTAGGTGGTGTGACGGCAAAAGATCTCAACCTCACCGGCATCTCGAATATTACCCAGGCGTTGCAAGGCCGCATTGCCGGGGTACAGGTAAACCAGAGCGATGGCGCCCCCGGGGCGGGCATCAGTATTCAGGTGCGCGGGGCCAACTCGTTTTCCAGTAGCACGGAGCCGCTGTACGTCATCGATGGTATTCCGTTTACCACGGGCAATTCGCCTACCAGTAACACCGAGCGCGGCGAGCAGCAGATGCTCAACCCCATGGGTTTTATCAACCCACAGGATATTGAGTCTATCCAGGTGTTGAAGGATGCTTCGGCTACCGCCATTTATGGCTCCCGTGGCGCCAATGGCGTGGTGCTCATTACGACGAAGAAAGGACGCGCGGGCGAAGATAAGATCGAGTTCAACGTGAACTATGGTATTTCGCAAGTGGTCAAGCAGATTGACATGCTGAATGGGTATGATTATGCGAATTACCAGCTGGAAGGCAATCGTAACTATAGCGCGTATGAAGGTGTGCAATATGTACCCGACTTTAACGGCGAGTGGAATGTGAACTCCGCGGGTGACTCTACGTACCAACCTACGCCACAAGATTTTCTTGATGGCTACCTCGGTGGTGGGACGAACTGGCAGGATATGATCTTCCAGAACGGTTCCACGGCGGACTATACTTTGTCGGCGTCGGGTGGTACCGAGAAGGGTAATTATATGATTTCCGGTAATTACTTCAAGCAGGAGGGTACCATCCTGGGCTCGGGCTATGACCGCCTGGCGGTGCGGGCCAACGTCAACCGTAACCTGAAGGACTGGTTGACCATTGGTACCAGCTTGCAGTTTGGTCTGGGCGATTATAATATGGCCAAGACCAATGCGGACGACCGTGGTTTGATCTGGTCGTCGCTGGTGTTTCCGCCTTCGCAGCCAATATATTCTAATGGGGCGTCGGGGTATAGCACCATCAGCTGGCTTGCACCAAACCCGTGGCTATCGATCAACTCGACAAAGAACGACTTCCGGAACATGACGTTCTTTAATGCTAACTATATCGAGCTGAAGTTGCTGCCGTTTCTGAAGTTCCGCCAGAACATTGGGTATAACTTCTCGTCGTGGGACCGCAAGGCGTTTTACGGCAAGTATACCTGGGAAGGCCAGGCGTTCGGCGGCGTGGCACAGACAAGCTCCAATACCTGGGCCAAGAATACGTATGAGTCGCTGATGATATTTGACAAGACGTTTGCCACCGACCACACCATCAATGCCGTGGCAGGTCTGACGTCGGAGATCGAGAACTACGAAGACGAGTCGGTGGAGGTGCGTAACTTTAAGCTGGATGTAAATGGCTACAACGACCTGAACGCGGGCTCGGACCGTCAGCAGCCGCGTAACTTCAAAGGCCGCAATACGTTGCTGTCGACGCTGGCGCGTGTGAATTATGCGTATAAAGACAAGTACCTGTTGACCGCTTCGTTCCGTCGCGATGGTTCGAGCAAGTTTACGGAGAACAACAAGTGGGCTACCTTCAAGTCGTTTGCCGTGGCGTGGAAGCTTTCGGAAGAACAATTTGTTCAACAGCTGGGTATATTCAGCGACCTGAAACTGCGCGGGAGCTATGGCGAGACGGGCAACCAGTCCATCGGCGCTTATTCTACGATTACCAAGCTCACGCTCGGGCAAGCTGCTTTTAACGGCGCCATCGTCAGCGCGCTGGTAGACGGCACGCCGGGTAATGAAAACCTCGTATGGGAGACAACGAAGCAAGTAGACGCTGGTTTGGACATTGGCTTGCTGAACGGGCGTGTGAGTCTGACAGTGGACGTCTATCAAAAGAAGACCCGTGACCTGTTGCAGCAGTTGCAAATACCGATGAGTACGGGCTTTGCCAACATTCAGGCCAACTTCGGTACCGTGGAGAACCGTGGATTGGAATTGTCGCTTACCGGCAAGGCCATTGCGCGTAACAACCTGCAATGGGATATAAGCGGTAACATCGCTTTTAATCGCAATGAGATTCAGGATTTGCTGGACGACCAGTTCGCTACCCGCCTGGGGTATGCCATCGACAACATCTTTATCTTCCGCAACGGTCAACCTGTTGGGGCGGTGTATGGCAGTGTGACGGATGGCTTTTATGACAACGAGGCGGAGGTGATGGCCGATCCTCACTATGCCAGCCTGCCGGTCGAGAGCCGTGAGAAGACGGTGCGTTCTAAAATCGGCGAGCAGAAGTATAAAGATCTCGACGGTGTGCCGGGCATTGGTGATGGTGACCGCACGATCATCGGTAACACCAACCCCGACTATACTTTCGGACTGACCAATACCTTCAACTACAAACGATTTACACTCAATGTCTTTTTGCAGGGCGTGATGGGCAACGACATCGTAAACTACAACCTGGCCAACATGCGCATGGGTAAATATCAGAACATTCCCCAGTTTATGTATGACGGCCGCTGGACGGCGGAGAATCCCGAGCGGGCCACCCAGCCCAAGCCTAACTGGTCGGAGGCCCGCATCTGGCGCTTCTCCGATCGTGAGATTGAAGACGGCTCGTATGTTCGTATGAAGAACATCTCGCTGGGGTATAATTGGGTGCCCCGGTTCAAGTATATTCAGTCGATCTACGTGTATGGTAACATCACCAACCTCTTTACCATTACCGATTACAGCTGGTACGATCCGGATGTAAACGGGTTTGGGTCTGACGCCCGCCGCGGTGTTGACCTGGCATCGTATCCCAGCAGCCGTACGTACTCGCTGGGACTTAAGGTAACCTTATAACTTCTACGCACACAACGATGAAATCACTCAAGAAAATATTTGTGCTCTGCCTGCTCTTACAGTTTGTAGCATGCAGTGATTTTTTGGAGGAGAAAGCATACTCCATCTTGCGCCCGGACAGTATCGAAGACAACGAGTCGAGTGCTAAAATGATGATAGACGGTGCGCTGAGCACCATCGGAGGCGACCTATACTTTCAGTGGGGCATCTGGCACCGCGTGACGAACTTCGACGGTGACTATGAAACCGGTCCCGATTGGGGCATGAAGGAGCTCGGTACCGGCAACTGGCAGTCGTATGGTGATATGTACCGTCTGTGGCAAGGACCGTATTTGCTAGCCGAGCGGGCTACGTCGGCGATCAGTACGATCGATGGCATGAGCTTCGATCGCGCAAAGCAGAACCACTACATGGGGCAGGCATACTTCCTGCGGGCGTGGGCATATTTTAACCTGGTGCAAGGGTATGGCGGTGTGCCCATCTTCCGGCAGACGGTGGTGCAAGGCGCCGAGCCGCAACAGCCGCGAGCGTCCGTACAAGAAACCTACGATTTTATTGTCAGCGACTTAAAGCGCGCCGAGTCCCTGATGTTCTCCAAAGCCGATGCGGAGGCTAATACGTTGGCCCGCGGCGCCGCGCAGGCCTTGCTGGCCAAGGTATATTTGACGATGGCTTCGGGGGCTCTGACAGGAGCGGAGGTTACCGTGAAGGGTGGCCCGGCCGTTATACCCGTGGGTGGCCCCAATGACCCGGATGAAGTAATAGCGGAACCCGCGACGGTTACGTTTACCAAGAACGTCGTTGCGGGCCACGAGTCTATGGATGCACTGGCATATTTCGATTCTGCGCGCGTAAAGGCCCGTGAGCTGATCGATAGTGAAGAGTATGACCTGTTTCCGACGTATGCCGACGTGTGGAAGAAAGAAAATCGCTTCCAGGTAGAGCATATCTGGTCACTGCATTCCATTGCCAACGATGCTGTATTTCGTAATGTTGTGTCGCACGAATTTGCGGGCTCCTATAAAACTACAACAGGCGACGAGCTACAAGGCGCCGTGTATGGCATGCGCATACACTGGTACGAGCTTTTTGAAGACAACGATCAGCGTATTACGGAA
This sequence comes from Dawidia cretensis, assembly GCF_018598175.1. GTDB lineage: Bacteria > Bacteroidota > Bacteroidia > Cytophagales > Cyclobacteriaceae > Ohtaekwangia > Ohtaekwangia cretensis. The sequence continues at coordinate 124,754 of NZ_JAHESE010000010.1, read as the reverse complement.
GGTGTGAACCATCGCTGGTATCAATGGGGCGCGTGGCGCATGTATCCGCTGAAAGATACTGCCCGCCGGCACGAGGTTGACCCGCCTTATGGCTGGACGCCCGATGACGAGGCGCTGACCAATACCGGTGCCATGCGGGCCATCTTGCGCAAGTTCGAAGGTGTAAGCGACCGCAACACCGAGAATAGCGACTTTGCCTATCCCTTCCTGCGCTTTGCCGACGTACTGCTGGTATATGCCGAAGCAGAGAACGAAGTGAACGGCCCGACGACCGAGGCCTACGGTGCATTGGACCGCGTGCGTACGCGCAGTAGCGCCACGGCGGCGCTGTCCATGACGAAGCAGCAGTTTCGCTCGTTTGTTCTGGAAGAACGCGCCCGCGAGCTGGCGCTGGAAGGTGGCCGTCGCTGGGACCTGCTGCGGTGGGGTATATACTTACAGGTTATGAATGCCGTGGATGTTGACGAAAACAACGTCATTAAACGCCGTGAGGAGAAGCACCTGTTGTTCCCATTACCGCTGGGCGAGCTAAATGCCAATAAGAACCTGGGCGGACCAAACAACGGACAGAATCCCGGCTGGTAAGCGGGGGCATGTTTTCATCAAAAAAAGAAATGACAGTATGAAAATCATCTATTCATCAATAAGACTTTTCCTTGTCGTATTGCTGGGCACAGTGTTGTCTGTGTCGTGTAGCGACGACGAGAGTGGCTGCGGCACGCCGGAAATCACACGGGTGTCGACGGCACAGAACCGCACAGAGACCATCGCGGGCGGCAACATGGGCGACTTCATTATCATTCAAGGCCACGACCTTTGTGGTGTTCAAAGCCTGCTGATAAACGATGTGGAGGTTGATCTGCGGCAGGCGTTTATTACGCCAGCCGAGATCACGCTCCAAATACCCCGTGTGGTACCGCAGGAGGTAAGCAACCGGATCACACTGACTACAGGCGGTGGCTCGGTAACAGCGCCCCTGGAGGTATCGGTGCCCCCACTTGTTGTATACGGCCTGGCCGCGAACGAATACGCATTAGCCGGCGAGACGGTTGTCGTAAAGGGGGCGAACTTCGACTTATACGCCGTCACACCGGAAGCAGGGAAAGTTACGTTCGGCGGTGTAGTAGCCGATGTGCTATATTCCAGCTATGATTCCGTCGTAACCGTCGTGCCACCCGGTATACCTGACGGCCCGGCGGATATTGTCGTATCCGGCGTCTATGGCGGCGGTACGGCTATATTTCCTTACCGCGACAACCGTACGCTTCTGATCAGCAGCGACCCCTGGTGGGGATGGTGGGGCGGAGACTATGTTGCGTCGGGCGATACGCCGCCGGATATCTCGGGCAATTATATTCACGTGAAGCGCGAGATCGGCTCGTGGGCGTGGACGGAAGTAGTCGGCGGCCCTAACAACGTCGATGGCAGTACTACCAAAAATATCCCGGCCGACGCCATGCAAAACCCTGCCAACTACCTGTTCAAGTTTGAAGTAAACACGTTAAAGCCCTATAGTTCCAACCAAATCAAAATAACCCTGGGCGAGGACAACGACGCGAGCACGTATCTATGGCCACACTATGACACCCATGGCGCGTGGCGCACGGTGTCCATCCCGCTGAATGAGATCGTAAAAGACCCGAAGGCAAATCCCGACGGCTATTTTATCCGCTTTCTTTTTCACGGCGATGGCACCCTCGACGCCGACATAGCCTTCGACAACGTTCGCGTCGTTCCCAAACCCTAAAAACAGCGTGCGGTGAGACCGGGAGCGTGCACGCTCCCGATTCATCATAAAATTTAGATACCATGATTCGATCGCTATTATATATACTCGTCGCAAGCATTGTCACTATACCGACGTTCGCCCAGCACCCGCTCGACCCCCAGGCTACCGCTGGCACGGCATCCCTATATCGCAACCTGCAATCCCTCTCCACCAAAGGCATCCTTTTCGGCCACCACGAAACCGATGCCTACGGCGTTGGCTGGACCGGTACAGAAGGCCGGTCGGATATAAAGGACGTTTGTGGCGCCTATCCCGCCGTCCACGGCTGGGACCTCGGCAAAGAAGGTCAACGCAACAACATCGACGGTGTCCCCTTCGAATCCATGCACCGCTGGATACGCGATGTCTACACGCGCGGTGGGATCAATACTATCTCCTGGCACGTGGACAATCCCGTAACCGGTGGGGGCTCGTGGGACACGACGCGCGCGGTACAATCCATTCTGCCGGGGGGCAAACAGCACGCCGACTTTGTTCAGCGTCTCGATCGTGTGGCGGCGTTCCTCGCAGCCTGTAGGCATGGCCATTCGCCGATCCCCATCATTTTCCGGCCGTTTCACGAACATAATGGAAACTGGTTCTGGTGGGGCAAAGGCTTGTGTACCGAAGAAGAGTATATTCAATTGTGGCGCTTTACGATAGACTATCTTAAAAATACCAAAGGGCTGCATCACATTCTCTACGCATTTTCCCCCGATCGTAGTCGCATGAATTTAAAGGACGCACGCTCTTCCTATCTATATGGATACCCTGGCGATGACTATGTAGATATTTTGGGCTATGACAATTATATGGACGTCGGCATCACCTGGAATAAAAAGTCACCGGAGGAGCAGGCGGATGATTTACGGACGGGGTTGTCTGCAGTATCGGCACTCGCGCGGGAAAAAAAGAAAGTTGCGGCATTCACGGAAACGGGGTTAGAGGGTGTCACAAATCCATCGTGGTATACCGATATAATCCTGAAACCATTGAAATCGGATCGTTCTATTCAAATGGCTTACATCATGGTGTGGCGCAATGGAAATGACAAGCATCATTATGCGCCGTATCCGGGACATCCGGCGGCAGCCGACTTTCAGGTGTTTTACCAGGATCCGTATACCGTGTTTGAAAATGATTTGGAGGCGGTATATAGGTAGGAAGGAGCCTCCGCCCTGTATGCTATACGTTAGAATAAGTGTCTGGGTGAAGGAAATATCTGTATGATTCACGATATTTCAGTTACCAAACCCATCGACATGCCCTTAACCTTTTACCCTACCGACTCAAAGCTTGCGATCTTTGAAAAAGTGCAACAGTACCTGGAAGCCAACGGTCTTTTAGTAACCTCCCGCGACCTGGCCCGGCCCTGGGGCGGTTTTTTTGTCATCGACGAAACGCAAGCGCAACAATTTGCACAACAGTTTTTTTTTGGTATTTCCGTAGCGGATCTCCGCATCGGCGGGCGGCTGAGTCCGAAGATACTGATTGTACAAGGCAGCCGGCGTCTGTCGTGGCAATATCACCACCGACGCGCGGAGATTTGGAAGCTTGTCGCCGGCGAGGCCGGTGTGGCCATAAGTCCGACGGACGATGAAGGCCTTGTACAGCCGATGATGCCCGGAGATGTTATCCGGTTAGATCGCGGCCAGCGTCACCGGCTGGTGGGCCTGGAGAACTGGGGCATGGTTGCCGAGATATGGCAACATACGGATGCCTTGCACCCTTCTGACGAAGATGATATCGTGCGGGTGCAAGACGATTTTGGAAGGTCGGTCTTATAAACTTTAAAACATCTGTTCATGTCTGTATGGAGGTTCCTGTGGGCATATCTGCTGGTCGTAGCCGGGTTAGGCACGGTCAGGCTGGCGGCCCAACCTGCCGAGCTTCCGCAGAAGAATATCATCTTTCATGCACTGCCTGAAAAGCTTGGGCTTTCTCAGAGCTCCATCAACTGTATCTTACAAGATCGTACGGGATATTTATGGATCGGCACCTGGTCCGGACTGATTCGCTACGACGGGTATACCGCCACGGTCTTTCACTCCGACAACGCCCCGGATAAGATCAGAAGCAATAAAATCACCACGATCTATGAAGACCGGAAAGGATCGATCTGGATCGGTACCCATCGCGGTGGATTGTTCCGCTACGATCATGGCACGGATAAGTTTACGCACTTCCAGCATCAGCCCGGCAACCCGGCCAGTTTGAGCAATGACAACGTCTGGGCATTGCAAGAAGACGACCAGGGGCAATTGTGGGTAGGGACGGAGTACGGGCTGAATCTATTGAACGAGGCTACCGGCTCTTTCCGCGCGTTTGTATTGGATGTGAACGATACAACCACCCTCAGCCAGCCGTTCGTTACGGATATATTTCTTTCATCCACCGGCGACTTGTGGGTGGGCACCGAATACGGTCTCAACAGAATGATACCACCCCGAGCCAATGGCGGGAAGGATTATATGTTTGTACGGTACCTCTACAATGATGCCGACCCCGCCGACGCCAGCCTCCATCATCATATATACCACATTGAAGAAACCCGGCACCGTGGCCGGCCACCTGTGATTTGGTATAGTACCAAAAAAGGAATCAAGCGTGTGGACGAGACGGGTACGGTGAACTACATCGTAGAGGGTAAATCGTCGGGTTATAATCTCTTTCGTGCCTTTATGGTGGTGGACGGCGAGCATCCCTATATACTGGCCGGATCGGAAATGGGGTTAAACTTCTTTGATCCCGAAGCCGGCAGGTTCATGCGTTTCCTGGGAGGTGATGATCGCACGGTGAACCTGAGCCACAATACGGTTACGTCGCTCTTCCTGGATCGTGGCGGCGTATTGTGGGTTGGTACAAAAAAAGGATTAAACAAATACGACAGCTACGCTAAAGGCTTTGCGGCACACAAGACCTCGGCATTTGATCCGACGCGCAGCATCATCACGGGCCTGCGCAGTGCACGCGACGGTGGGTATTGGATCTCGACACTCGGCGGGGGCTTGTTCCGGTTTACCAATGGTACATTCCGGCGCTATACCATCCGGCACCGGGAGGCGAACGACTTTACGGATTTTATACAGGTGTTGTTTACCGACTCGCGCGGCAACGTGTGGGTCAGTACGGCGGGAGACGGTGTCTATACATTTTCGGAGAAAGTTGTGGGAAATAACCCGCAGATTACACAGTTCAAACATTATGGGCTGCGGTCGGCGGCCCCCATCAGTGACGACTACGTCATGTCTTTTGCCGAAGACGTGCGGGGCAATATCTGGCTGGGCACGTGGAGTGGTGGCCTGAATATGATTACGCCCGAAGGCCGGGTAGTGCAATACCAAGCGCCATTGTTGGAACGGGTGCCGATGGTGGTGATGCACGCCGACCACGCGGGCGCGCTTTGGATTGGCAGCCGGGGCAATGGTCTTTACCGCGTGCGCCGGACAACCCAGGGACTGGACGTACGCCACTATTACCGGGGCGATAGCCTGCACAGTGAGCTGACTAACAATTTTATCAATGCCATGTATGAGGACCATGCCGGCGGGCTTTGGATCGGCACCGAGGGTGGGTTGAATACTTTTGACCGCCGCACGGAAACGTTCCGGCCGCACGCCTTCGAGGCGGGGCCGAGTAATAATGTGCTCGTCAGCATACTTGAAGATGACAGCGGCAAGCTGTGGTTGGCCCACTGGGATGGCCTGACCGTGATCGATCCCGGAAACCCACACTTCGTCAAGAGCTACGACAGCCACGACCGTATACAGGGGGGCTTTTTCTATAACCATGTTTGTTATAAGGACCCGAAGGGGCTATTGCTCTTCGGGGGATCGGAAGGGTTTAATATTATTGATCCGGCAGCAGCCGTGCCCAATCCTGTCGTGCCCAATGTGGTAATCAGCGACTTTCAGGTGTTTAACAAACCTGTGCCGGTAGGGGCGGCGTTTGGCGGACGTGTGGTGTTGGAAAAACCGCTTGCGGAGACATCCGAGGTAACGCTCAAACATTTTGAGAACTCCATCTCGTTCGAGTTTACGGCCCTGATGTATGCGGCGCCCGAGAAGACACGCTATGCTTATAAGCTCGAAGGATTTGACAAGGATTGGAATTACACACAGGCCACTCGCCGTTACGCTAACTATACCAACCTGAACCCCGGTCACTACCAGTTTAAAGTAAAGGCCACCACCAGCGACGGCGTCTGGAGTGAAGCAGAAAGTGAGGCGTCGCTGGTCATTCTGCCGCCTTGGTGGAAAACAACCTGGGCCGCCGTGGGTTATGTGCTGGCCAGCTTGTTGATCCTGCACTTCTTCCGCAAGTTGATCCTGATGCGCGCCAATTTCAGACATGACTTGAAAGTAGAACGGCTGCAACGCGAGAACCTGGAGAAGCTCAACCAGGCCAAATTGCAGTTCTTTACTAATATCTCCCACGAGTTTCGTACACCGCTGACGCTGATCCTCGGTCCATTGCACAGTCTGCTGGATTCCGCCGGTGTGGGCAAGCCGGTGCGCGACCAACTGCTGGTGGTGCAAAACAACGGGCAGCGCCTGCTGCACCTGGTAAACCAGTTGTTGGATTTTCGTAAGGCCGAGTCGGGTAATCTGTCGCTGGCGGTAAGCGAAGGCAACATGGTGCAATTTGTGCAAGAAGTAAAATTGTCATTTGACGCATTGGCCGCGGAATTACAACTAAGTTTCACCTTGCAGGCATCGTCACCGGTGGTCCACGTATGGTTTGACCGGGATCATTTTGAGAAGATCTTGTTTAACCTGCTGTCGAATGCATTCAAGAATACACCGGCGGGTGGCCGGGTTGTGCTGTGGGTACAAGAATTGGAAGATGCTGTAGCTGTAATTGTGGAGGACAGCGGAAAGGGTATACGCCGCGAGCATGTCGAACATATCTTTCAAAGTTTTTTTAGCTATGATGAAGACCGGCATCATGCCGGCACCGGTATAGGCCTCGCACTGACAAAAAGCCTGATAGATATGCACCAGGGCACTATTACAGTAGAGAGCGAGGAGCACGTCTTTACGCGTTTTATCATCCGGCTCCGCAAGGGGAGTACGCACTTTGATGCGTCGCAGCGCGCCAGCGGTATAGAAGAGACCGATGCGTTTATTTATACTGTTCCGCCGGTCGGCGATACGGCACCGGTTTGTACGGAACCACCGGAGCATCCGGAAGACGTGCAAAAACTATTGATTGTCGAAGATAATGCTGGCGTGCGCGACTATATACGTTCGATTTTTCAGGCAGAATATAGCATTCGCGAGGCGGCCGATGGGCAGGAGGGGTTGGCGATTGCCCAGGACGAAATACCCGATATTATTATCAGCGACGTGATGATGCCCGTGATGGACGGAATAACCCTTTGTCGCACGCTGAAAACTTCCGCCCGCACGGCACATATTCCCGTCATATTGCTCACGGCCCGTACCTCGCTGCTCTTTAAAGTAGAAGGGCTTGAGACCGGTGCGGACGATTATGTTACGAAGCCTTTCCATCCACAGGTGTTACAATTGAAGGTGCGTAACATGTTGCGCAGGCGGGAGCAGTTGCACGCAGCTTTCCAGGATCGGTCTACGCTCCGCCTGTCGCCGAAGCAGGTAACGCATACATCTACCGATGCCCGGTTTGTACAGCAAGTGCTCGAAAGCATCGAACGCAACATGGGCAATCCGGCATATGGTGTAGAAGACCTGGGGCGCGATGTGGCGATGAGTCGCACGCAATTATACCGTAAGCTCAAAGCGGTGTCGGGCCAGTCGGCCAATGAATTTATTCGTACCATCCGGCTGAAGCGGGCGGCGCAATTGCTCGCTCTGGGCGAGCTGACCATTGCGCAGATTACCTATGAGGTTGGGTTTAACGACCTTCCGTACTTTCGGGAGTGTTTTAAGAAATTGTTTGGGGTTACGCCTTCTGCTTACGGGATAAGCAGACAGGGCGAGGAGGCGGACAAGCCGACACCGTCGCCGGCCGATAATGCATAGCCCGGTGGTGTCGGCTAGATGAGCGCGTGCAACTGTTTTACAGGCAGAGGTTTGCTAAACAGCTGGATGACGTTCTTGTGCGCTTCGGCTTGTTCGATGTCGCGTGGATCAAGCGTAGAGGAGAGCATAATGATCTTGGTCATTTTCTTTACCTCTTCGTTCAGTGACTCAAAGGCGTCGAGGAATTGGAAACCGTCCATCAGGGGCATGCGTACGTCCAATAAAATTACCAGGCTATTCGGCAGGTCCGACTTCAGGTCCTGTATCCATTGCATGGCTTCGATGCCGTTCCCCGCCTGGGCAACCTCCACCGCGCCGAAATCTTTTTTTAGCAACTGCTGTGTGACAAGTTGGTCTACCTCGTTGTCGTCGATGATGAGGAACTGGCAATCGGTTTTCATGCAGGAATGTTGATAATAAAGTTGCTGCCGGTCCGTGATTCGGACTCGACCCGTATAGTGCCCTTTAACCGGGTAATGGTTTCCTTCGTGATGTACAGCCCCAGTCCTGATCCCTTTTGGCTGTTGGGTGTTACGAAGAACATATCGAAGATCTTTTCATGGTATTCCTTCAGGATGCCCTGGCCGTTGTCGGCGATTTCGATCACGCGCGCGCCATTCTTGCGATAGCTTTTAATAAGAATGTATTTTTCTTCTTTGGATTTGTCGTGGTACTTGATGGCATTGGAAATGATATTGTTCATGACAATTTCCAGTCGCAGGCCGTCGATCCAGAGGACCGGATCGGTTATTTCCTTGTGAATGGCAATATCGTGCGCGCCAGGCATGTATTGGTGGCGGGCAATTACCTGGTCGAACAGGGTATCGAGGTTTACTTCTTTACGGTGGACAGTGGTGCGCTTATTGCGCGAAAAGTCGATGATCTCTCGGATAAACTCGTCCTGTTTGCCCAGGGTGGTTTTCATGAGCGCGAGGTAGGACTTGATTTGGTTTACGTCGCCTTCGGCCATTGCGATCTCGATCAGGCCGCTCAACGACGAGATCGGTGCGCGCAAGTCGTGTGAAGCGCTGTAAACAAACTTGTCCAGCTCATGGTTGGTGCGGGAGAGGTCGGCGTTGTTTTCACGCAGTCGGTGAATCATCACCATGGCATAACCGCTGGCACTGCCGATGATTAACAGGGTCATGACCACATTGGTAATAAAGAGCCAATAGTTGACCGTACGCGCGGCGGCGCCCAGGACCCCCGAGAATTCGCGCTCGCGAATCGTGAGCCCCGTCGTAAATTCGGTGATCTTGCTTACATACTCTGCTTTGTCGGCGGCCGTCAGTTGTCCCTGTAAAATCTTGAGGTGCGCCTCTTCTGCGAGCCGGTATTCTTGTAAAATGATGTAATCGGCTTCTTTCCATAACTTAATGGCGCGCTTCATAAACGAGACATTTCCGAAGTTCTTAAAAAGCCAGATCATGTCGCTATGGTCGTCGACGTGATTGCGGCCTGCGGTAAGTCCTGCACGCACAATCGACTCATCGGCGCCGGTGCTGAGACCCACGCGCACAATGCTGTCGCCGATGTTCACACTTAACTCCTTGCGGAAACGGTTAAAGTAAAGTGTGTCGTGGGTATCGAGGTAGAGCAACAAATTGCGGGATGCATCTTTTTGCCCTTTGGAATATTGGGACTCGCCGTTAATATACGCGCGAACACCCGATGTGATCAGGATGGTGTAATAGTTGATCACGATCAGAACTGCTGATGCGAAGAAAATGATCCCGATCAACGCAATTACGTTGCGCGGGGTAATGGAGGATATTTTTGGATTCATATCGCCATTATGGCTTCAACGAATGTGACTTCAACGAAAATTGCTCGGTATATTAAGGTAAGAGAAAAATGTTTAATCGGCAAGTAAAACTCGTCGATACGGAATGCTATCATGTCGACCTGGATAACAGGACAACTCCCGGGCTGTCCCGCAAGAGTCTGGAATACACTCGCTTCGATATTTTTGTGCGCCGCCATGCACGCAAATGAGCGTGTTACGACACGTTAAAGATGCGCCCGAAATGTTCGACGAGACTTGCGGTAATATGTCCTTCGGAGTCGAGGGCGGGATTGAAGATCGAGACACTCATACCGACAATTTTACCGGTGGTAAGCAGGCTTCGTACCAATAGCTCGACTTCGTCGTAGTGCAGGCCGCCCGGTAGCCGGTAATCTACTGCGGGGTTTAGATCGTCCGCCAGTACGTCTGTGTCGTAATGGAGCCAGCAACCTGCGATAGGCAGCGATTGCAAATGACTCGCCACCCATGCGCTCTGCCGGGCGACGCCGTGTTGCCGGAGCGTTGCCAGGTCGATGCAGGTGATGGTGGTTTGACGAATGTCTTGTGAGCCGTAGTGTTGTGTTTCCGTCCAATCGCGTTGTCCTATGTGGATGGCGTGTTGGTCTTGTACATAGGGTTTAAGGTTGTCGATGTTGGTTAGCAGGTCGGGGCCTCTGCCAGTAATAATGGCCATGTCCATGTCGGCAACTTCGCCTGTGGTTGACTTCTCGGGTTCGTAGAAATCAGCGTGCGCATCGAGCGAAACGATGCCATAGGTACCGAGCCGTTTTAATGCCGACATAATGCCCAACAAGATGCTGCAGTCACCCCCCAATACAACGGGAAAATTTTCAGGGATGCATCGCTGTACGGCGGCACCCAATGTTTTCGAAAATTCCCGTAAGGGGAGCGTATTGAGGCAATGTGTTTGCGGATCGCGCTGTTGGCTATAGCGATCGTTTTGTGTGGGTACGTATTGCAGCGGTTGTTTTATTCCAAGCCGTTTTGCTAAGCCGGCCTGTAACAATTGTTCGGCTAGTCGCTCGACACCCGAGGGGCGAAGGCCCAGAATCGATGGTGCCGCGAGAATTGTCATATCGTTGTGCTGTGGCCTCATATCGCAACAACAACGTAAAAGGCTGTGCCTGGTGGTTATCGTTCATAAACAACTTACCTTTGTTGTGTACGACACGCTCATGAATCACAATATATTGGAAGTCTGGCTGCGGGGCCCGATTGACGGCATTCCGCCACATCTTCAACCTGTGGCACATGCTTTGTTGCAGGCGCGCGAAGAGGTGGAATCATGGATGACTGATTTTCCGGATGACGCCCTGTGGCTTCAGCCTGCATCGGTGGCTTCGGTCGGGTTTCATTTGCAACATTTAAGTGGCGTGCTCAGCCGGCTTTTTACCTATGCGCGGGGCGAAGTACTTTCCGATAAACAACTGGAAGCGTTGGAAGGCGAAGGCCGGCCATTTGAAGGATGCACCGTGGCCTTGCTACTCACAAAATTTCGAGAGCAGGTGGATGTTTGTCTGGAGCAGTTGCGCCAAACCGATGAGCGCACGTTGCTGGAAAGCCGTGGGGTGGGTCGTAAACAAATACCGTCGACTGTGCTTGGCCTGCTCGTACATGCCGCGGAGCATACACAGCGTCATGCCGGGCAGTTACATGTTACGATGCGGGTGGTGAAAGATGCGCGGGCGTCGGGGAGGTTGTAATCGCTAAGGGTGTACCTGCGTGGCGACGGAGTCTCGCTTGTTCTCGGGGGTATTGATCTTCTTCATATTTTTCCGGATATTCTGCCTGACGGATCGCGGCATATATTTTTTCCGGCCGGGTTGCGGACAATCCCATTCTTCGACCGACACACTGCTGATTACGCGTACGGAACTTTTGTTCCCATCCCGCGCCGAGCGGGCTTTAGGATCGTCATCGGCCTTGGCAGAAAGCGTTTGATCGGAATTCAGAAAGCGTTTGTGAATCACAGAGCGTTTGACCTTGACGGCCTTGGGCTCGGGACAAGGAATTCTTCCCGATTGACAGGCAGTAAGCAGGACCAGCGATAAGCATAGTAGCGCGCGCATATACCGGAAAATTTTAACAGCGATCCGAACGACAAAGATCAGGGAATATACGCAACGAACGGCTCACTTCCAATATTCTATACCAGAGTTAGCGATTGATGCGGATTTACAGGGTAAATTGCTGCTTTACGGGTGTATAAAATTTTTTGGATGCAGAAGTTTTGGAACAGTATAGGCATTGCCCTTGGTGGATTACTGGTAGTACTCATTTTATATTTGAACATTACGCTGTACTATCAGCCGGTTGTCGACATGCGGGATGGACATGTGCAATACGATGATCTGCTGCAGGAGCTTCGGGGTTTGAAGCAGTCCCTGGACGACGGTGCGGCCGATGATATGCAGGAGTTATACCCGGAAGGATATGTTTTTATGAATGCCTTGTATGGACTGGCATGGGCAGATGTAGCCCGGCAGACGGATGCGGGCGACGCCTTATACCGCGAAGCATTCCAGGAAGTTGAACGATCGTGTGACTATCTTGGGTCGGAGACCGCACGAGAGATCTTTGACGAATTTCTTCCGCTGTCGTACGGAGCTTTTTACCAGGGTTGGTATAACTATGTTGTTGGTCGAAAACTGTTGTTGCAGGCTCCCTCGAAGCGGTCGCCCAGCGAAGTAGCAGCCTTTCGGGGGCGGTGTCAAGATATTGCACAGGCCATTCAATCAGATAAAACGCCGTATCCACCATCGTATCGATTTGGCGCCTGGCCGGCCGATGTCATAGTGGGAGTAGCCTCGTTGTCGCTGCATGATAAACTCTTCAAACCGCATTATCAAAATGTCATCGATGCATGGATCAAGCGAGTGCGCGCGCAATTGGATGGCCACGGATTGATTCCGCATGAAGTTGACCCCGTCACGGGCGCGATGAGAGAGGGCGCGCGCGGTTCGTCGCAAAGTTTGATGCTTTCCTTTCTGCCAGAGATCGATTCGGCCTTTGCCCGCGAGCAGTTCGAGCGTTACCGCGCGCTGTTCATCGCGCATCGATTTGGCTTGCCCTGTATACGCGAGTATCCGGCCGGAACAGTTGGCTTCGGCGACATCGATTCGGGGCCGGTGATCTTACACGCAGGAGCAGCAGCTTCGTTGGCAGGCTTACGCACGTTGGCACTTTATCATGAGCAACAAGATTATGTCGGTTTGCGAAACAGCATCGAGGCTTTTGGTGTACCGATGACCCACGATGGAAAGAAACGGTATCTTTTTGGACAGTTGCCGATGGCCGATGCGTTCATCGCGTGGGGGCATGCCGCCGCCAGTTCTTCCGCGAAAGCGTCTGGCGCATGGAAATTAAAATTTCATATCTATAGCGGATTGCTGGTGTTGCTGGTGGCCGGAACGTGGATGTATTTCCGGAAACGACGCGCAAAAAGATCTGAATAGGCATGCTTTTTTAACTTTTGGCTGTTCACAATCCCCAAGCTTATGGTAGTTTACAGAGACGGTCTTCCGATTGATTACATCGACGCCGGTGCCGGAGAGGTTACTTTATTCTTCGTGCACGGCTCCAGCATTGACAAGTTATACTGGGAGGAACAGGTCACGCATTTTAAACAACATTATCGCGTGATCGCGATCGACCTGCCGGGACATGGGCAGTCGGGAAAAGATCGTCGGGAGTGGACGATACAAGCGTTTGCTGCCGATGTGAACGCGGTCATCCAGGAATTAAACCTTAGCAAGGTCATCTTGATTGGCCACTCGATGGGATCTGATGTTATTCTGGAAGCGTCCGCGTTCAATCCGGCAGCGGTATTGGGACTTGTTGTGATCGATGCACTGAAGCAGGCCGGTTCCGAAATGCCGGAGGAGGTAACGCAGCAGGTCAGCAGTATTCTGCAAAATCTCCAGGCAGACTTTGGTAACACGGTAGAGTCGTACGCCAAACAAGGATTATTAACCCACGATACGGATATCGGCATTGTTGACATGGTTACCAACGATTACCGTACGGCATACCCGCCGATGGTGATTGGCTCGTTACCGTCGATCTTTGGCTTTGCTGCACGCGAGCGGGAGCTGTTGGAACAGCTCCGGTGGAAATTATATTTGATCAACGTAGACTACATTCCTACGGACGAAAGCCTGTTGAGCAAACATGCCAACGCCGGTTATGAGCTGACGGTACTTCACGGAACCTGTCATTTTCCGATGCTGGAGCTTCCGGTAGCGCTCAATCAGGCGTTAGAGAAAGTCTTTCACAAGATTGAAAATCCCGAAAAGTTCGAGGGATTGTCAGTCGAACGGTTCCTGAATAGTTAGGAACTAACGGACCGGTTGTCCCTTCGGTCAGCTGTTCGCGCCGGGTGTGACCGGCATCAATACAGCACAATGGCGACCAATGCTGTCCAGGTAATTACTTCGATGATCAGCTCGTGGTGGTTGATGTTATTCTCGGTTTCCATAGCTTCAAACTTTGTCTTATACCATCCCTTAGTAAATGTATGCCTACATCGAACAGGTATTTAATGCGTATTTGAGGCCGTGTACGGGCTTATTGGGGATATTTCTGTGTAAATGTATGGACAGGAGAAGAGTGCTACGCAAGCGTCGCTTATATGCGTTGATGGAGATTGGTGATCAGGAAGACAAAGGTGGAGGAGGAGAAAGGGAGAACGGAGGGTGACGGGTAACGTGTTTAAATAGCGAAGGCAGCATAGTTGTCTATGCTGCCTTCAACTGAATTACTTGCTGCTTTTTTTAGCGGCTTTCTTCGCAGTTTTCTTAGCGGCCTTCTTAGGAGCGGCTTTCTTAGCGGCTTTCTTAGGAGCAGCTTTCTTCGCTACTTTCTTTGCTGTTTTTTTAGCTGATTTTGCCATAGCTATAAAATTTAATTTGTTTGAGCCGCTAAAATATAATTACAAATTATTATTTCCAATTTATCACGACAAAAACAACTCAATTCGCTTGCATTAACCAGGCTTAAGCATGTATTATTTGCGATCGATTATTCATATTTCAATGAGTCCACCGGGTTTGTACGTGCTGTCTTCCAGGAATGAAACGCAACCGTGAGGAACGAGAAGGCTATGGCAAAGATGGTCACGACAACAAACAGCGCATAGTCCGGTGGCATCTGATAGGCAAAGTTGCCCAGCCACTGCGTAACGACATACCAGGCGACAGGTATGATCAACCCCGACGCCAGCAAGACAAGATACATCACATCTTTGTACAACATGTAGATGATATGCGGTACCGAGGCGCCATGCACTTTGCGTATGCCGATCTCTTTTGTGCGCTGCGCCGCCGTGAACGCCGACAGACCCAGCAGCCCCAGCAGGGAGATGAAAATACAGATGTAAGATAAAGTCGATACTAGCTTGTACTGAATCTCGTCCGCGCGGTACTGTTCGTTGAAACGTTGATCGAGAAAGAAGTATTCATAGGGGTGGTTGGGATCAATCTGCGACCACTTTTGCCGGATATAGTCCATGGTCTCGGGCAGATCTTCACTTCGCACACGCAGGTGTAGGAAGCCACCGCTGTCACGTCCTCGTGCTATCAAAAGCGGCTCTACGGCGTTGTGCAGGGAGTTATAGTTAAAGTCTTTGACGACGCCAACCACTTGTTTGTCCTCGTTGTCGTGGAAGAACTTGACCTTTTTACCGACTGCGCTGTTACCCCAGCCCATCAGTTTCGCGGCGGCTTCGTTCACTAAGAAAGAATGCCCCTCATCGGCGAGGCCCGGTTGGAAATCGCGGCCGTCGAGTAACGTCAGACCCATGGTCTTGAGGTAATCGTCGCCCACAAACATCAGTGTGAAGGCCTGCTGCTTCATGCCGCTTTCGCTTTCCGCCCACATTACGGGCTGTCCATCGACATTCATACCCAATACATGGTAGGCCGTAGTGGCCTGTGTGATCGTAGGTCGTTGCAGGAATTCATGTTTAATGCCTTCGATCTGGTTTTGCACCAACGTGTCGTTGATTGGCAGCACCACGACGTTGTCTTTCGTAAAGCCCAGCTCTTTGTTACGCACATACCGGATCTGCCGTTGCATGAAGAGTGTGCATACCACCACGAAGATGGAGATGCCGAATTGTGTTGTGATTAACACTTTTCGGAGCACCAGGCTTGATTTGCGGTGTTTATAGGAGCCCTTCAGCGCCTGCAGCGTAGGAATGGCAGGCAGATAGAAGGCCGGATATAGGCCCGAGACGATGCCGATCAATACTGTTAGCCCTACCGTTCCGAATAGCAACACCGGGTTGTGCACAAAGTCGAGCGCAAGATTTTTGCCGATCAGGGCGTTGAAGGAAGTGGCGTAAATGACCATGGCAGCAATGAACAGTGCCAGGATCGAGGCAATGATGGATAGAAAAACAGATTCACCCAGGAAGGATGCTACCAATTGCAGTTTGCCCGAGCCCAGCGTCTTCTTCATCGCGATCTCCGCAGCCCGGTTTACCGACTTGGCGGTAGAGAGGTTCATATAATTAATGCAGGCGAGCAGAATGATGAAGATGCCGATTCCGCTAAAGGCGTAGAGATAGGCCATGTTGCCTTGCGGCTCGTCGGAAGTCAGACCGGAATGAAAATGAATCTGGTCGAGACGTTCCAGGATCGGTTCGTATTTACCGCCCACCTGGTCGCCAAAGGATTTGAAGTATTTATCGAAGATGGCAGGAAACTTACTATAAAATGCCTGTGGTTCGTAGTCTTCGGGCATGAGCAGGTACAGGTACACATCCGGATTCCAGAATGCTTCCGATTTGATCTGGCCGTTCTCACGCACCCATTCGCGGTCGGAAAGTTGGGAGAGAAGTATATCGAACGACAGGTGTGTGTTTGATGGCAGGTCCTGAATGACGCCGGTTACCTTATACGCCGTGTTGTCGATGAGCAACGTTTTATCCAGTGCGGGCTCATCGCCGAAATATCGTTTCGCGGTAGACTGTGTCAGTACGAGTGTATTGAGGTCGACCAGGCAGGTCTTGGGATCGCCGGCCAGAAATGTATGCGAGAACACCTGGAAGTAGTTGGAGTCGGTGCGTACGATGTTCTCTTCATAAAAGGCACGTTCTTCACCGGTGCGCGGTTCATATTTTACCAGCGTGTGGTCCCAACTATTTGCCCGCACGGCGGCTTGCACTTCGGGTAATTCTGCTTGTAATACATTTCCCAGCTCACGCGCAGAACGGGCCACCCGAATGTCAATGCCGGTGGCGCTTAAGTGGCCGCCCAGCCGATAGATGCGTTTGTGGTGTACATGGTACTGATCGTAGGTCAGATCGTTCTGTAAGATTAGCAGCAGTATAATGCTGACGGCAATGCCCAGCGCAAGGCCGAGGATGTTGAGTGTAGCGAAGAATTTGTCCTTGAGAAAGACGCGCGTGGAAAATCGCAGGTAATTTTTAAACATAGGGTAAAGGGTTTGATATAAAAGGCCCCTAACCCTGCTCAAGCAGCGTGCCGGATGTATAAAGATGCGATTTTTACGCTGTGAGCACGTTTTTTGTCAGTCCTGTAGCAGATGTATTGATCATTTTCGAACACTTTATCGTGCGGAAGCGCGAAGATCAGGAGTGCTGCACCACACGTTTTTCGTATTCGTCAGCATAACGGCTGGCCTGTATCGGCTGATGAATGGCTTCGGCGTATACGTGGGTAAAGGCGGCGCCGTAGTACATCATCAAGGCTGAGTAGAAGATAAATAATAATAAGAGTGCAATGGAGGCGGAGGCGCCGAAGAGCGTTTGCAAATTACTTTCCACCAGCAGCTTTCCCAGGATGATCTTGCCGATGCTAAACAACACGGCGGTAAGCAGACCACCGGCCAACGCCACTTTCCATTTTACGCGCGCTTCGGGTAAGATTTTGAAGACGCCTGTAAACCACGCGGTGACGACCAATAGCGAAAACAGGATATTCATGAATCGTATCCAGGCCGTGTTGACGTCGGGAAAATGTTCGCGGATTACGGCAACCGAGGCGTCTAACAGCAGGGCTACCAGAAACAATAGCCCGAGGAAGAGCAGCATACCGATACCAATCATTCGCTCTTTGATGCCATATTGAATCCGTACCGACGATTTCCGGCGGATATACCACAGCTGGTGTATCGCCTTGCGGATAATGCCGAGCAGGGTCGTGGCAACAAAGAGCAAGAAGATAAACCCTCCAATGGTAATCCAGGCGCTCTCGGTCACAGCCATAAAGTTGTGCACGATCTTCTCAATCTCTTCGGTAGCATAAGGGCCGACGGTGGTTTGTAGCTTTTCAAAAAGCTGTTTCCGGATTTGCTCTGACTTAAAATAAAGACTAAAGACGCTCACCAGGATCACGATGATCGGCGACAGCGAGAAGGTGGCGAAGAACGCGGTGGAAGAAGCCAGAATGAGTGGGTCATTGCGGCGCAGCAGGGTATAGGCCTTGCGCAGCGAAGTTATGAATGAACGGAAAGATGATGTTCGGTTCTTCTCCACCGCGGCAAGATACTACATCCGCTGCACACGCGGGCCCTTTTCTACAGCGACTTGACGAGCTTGAAAGGAAAAAGCAGGATTGCGCCGATGAGCTTAAACACCAGGTCGATGCTCAGGCCGACGATCTTAAACGGCAAGAGCAACAACCAGACGATCGGGAACAATACGATCATAACCAGGGCCAGCGGCCAGCACAGCACAAAGAGTAGGCACCATAAGATGAGGGCGAGGAGTGTTTTCACGGCAGTAGTCGTTTGCAGCGTGTAAAACAAAATTATGGCCAGGTTTAAAAAGGCGTTTTAGCGCCCTCCAGCCATGTTCGACGGGGGATGTATATCCGGAAATGTACAGCGTGCTGAACGGTTTTGATCATGCCGATGGTGGGTAACGGCGGGTTGAATAAAGTTTGAAGGCGGTGTTTGTCCGGTTCGGAACTTTGGTCGCGATGTATTATCTTTTCTCCTGGCGGGCAAATTCCAGGAGAAATGTAGCGGTGTGCGTCGTGTGCCAGTGGTTTGTATATGACGTGTAGATGAAGAAAAGTGTGGTTTGCTGACGGTCGCGACAGCGGGCTGTACGGCCTGTGCACGGCCAGTACGTTGTTCCCGCCTGACGCCGTTGTAACGTGTTGACGGGCTCTATTTTCAGACAGCGGGCATTTCTGAGTTCTTGCCCTTGTAAGTTTTTGGGTCGTTGCGCTGCATTTAGTTGGCTGCAGTTGACAAACTTCGCACCTCATGATTCCTGTTGGAAACTGGGTTGATATATCCTATGAAAGAAACCTTTGTCGTAGTTCGTTGCATTCTCCTCGTTGTTGTAGTATCATTTGCTTTCGTCCCCTCGGGGATGGCCCAGGACGCCGCTAAGCTTGCCGAGCGCGAGCAGCAGTTGGCCAGTGCTGCGAAAGGTAACAGGTCAGCCGAAGCCGCCGGGCAAGCCTATGCCATTGCGGCGTTGTACGAAGACGCCGGCAAGCTTGACAAAGCGGCCACCTACCTGGCACAAAGCCTGAGCTATAGCAAGAAGGCGTCCAGCGTCGAAGGACAATACCGGGCCTACCACCAGCTTGGGCGCATATACAGTACGTTAAGGAGCTACAGCAAGGCAGCGGATAATTTTCAGAGTGCTACCAAAGCTGCGCACGCGCTGCAGAACAAAGCATTTGAGACAGAGAGTCTGATACAATATGCCATGGCGCAGGCAGCCCTCGACCGGCCGAAGCGTTCCATCGAGCCGCTCACGGAAGCACTCGCGTTGGCACTCGAGCGGAGCGACATCGAAGCGCAGGCCAAATGTTACTCGTTGCTGGCGACATACTATAAAGCCCTTGGCGACGAAAAGAAGGCCACCGAATACCTGGCCCATTATAACGCCATCATTCTCGGGCAGAAGAATGCAAAAGAAATTCGCGAGCTAACACGTGAGGGTAAAAAAAGCCAACAGCTGAATGCACGCAAGATGGAAGAGCTGAAGGCGCAGATCGACCAGGTGGAGTCGGAAAAGAAGCTCACCGAGTCCGAGCTGCTGGAACAGCGCATGAAGCTGCAGCAAACAGAGGACTCGCTGCGCATCGTGGAAGAGATCAGCCTGAAGCGGCAGCTGGAGATTGACCTGTTAAACAAAGACAAGGAACTGGCGAGTGCCAAAATCCGTGAGCAAAACGCGCTGATCGAGAAGGAGGCCTTGTTCCGAAGCTCGGTCATCGTCGGCATTTTGCTGGTGGGGGCATTGGCGATCGTGCTGATCGTTGGCTATCGCCGCAAGATTCGCGTGAACAAGCGGCTGCATCAGC
This sequence comes from Dawidia cretensis, assembly GCF_018598175.1. Classification (GTDB taxonomy): domain Bacteria; phylum Bacteroidota; class Bacteroidia; order Cytophagales; family Cyclobacteriaceae; genus Ohtaekwangia; species Ohtaekwangia cretensis. The sequence continues at coordinate 104,885 of NZ_JAHESE010000010.1, read as the reverse complement.
AGAATGAGAACATCAAGAGCAGTATCAATTATGCCAAGCGCATTCAGGAAGCCATGCTGCCCCGCAAGGATCAGCAAAGCAAGATCGGCGACTCCTTTGTACTGTTTAAACCACGTGATGTCGTTAGCGGCGACTTCTATTGGTTTTCCGATGTGCCCAATGGGCATGACGACCCGGCCCATAATGATATAGCATTTGCCGCGGTAGATTGCACCGGCCATGGTGTGCCGGGCGCTTTCATGTCGATGATCGGCATCAACGCTCTGAACGGTATCGTCAACCGGGGTGTGACGGAAACCAATGCCATTCTCGATGCACTGCACAAAGAGATTCGTACTGCGCTGCGCCAGGAAGTAACGGGCAACAACGACGGTATGGATGCCGCGTTGTGCATCTATCGCCGGGAGAAAAAGATATTGGAATTTTCGGGGGCCAAGAACCCGTTGATCTATATTCAGAACAATACCCTGCACCAGGTAAAGGGCGACATTCACCCCATTGGCGGTAGTAAGACGAAGCCGACCTTGTCGTTTAAGAAACAGGAGATCCTGGTCGACGTACCCACCACGGTATACCTTTTCTCCGACGGCTACCGCGACCAGTTTGGCGGCAAGGAGAACATGAAGTTTATGTCGAAGCGCTTCAGCAAGCTGTTGTTGGACATCCATGCATTGCCTATGACGGAGCAGCACGCCATCCTGGACAAGACCATTGAAGAGTGGATGAACGGCCGCGGTCAGACCGATGACATCCTGGTCATGGCCATCCGGTTGGGCGGCGCATAACGCCCGATACATACTACCCAAAAGGGGTATACACCGGCAGATCGATACTTGCTAACGGGGTGGCAACTGTAAAAAGAGGCCTTGTGGGTGTAGAGGGAGTAGGAATTATCGCGGGGAGTTGTTTATATTTCGTTCCCTAGACCCTCTATATGTGAAGACCCGCCTGACCCTGGTTCTGTGCTTCTTGTGCTTGCTGGTAATCGTGAGCGTTAACACGGCCTCGCCATACGACTCCGTTCCTTCCTCGGGTAATCAGTCAAACGTCTTTACTCCCTTTGTACAAGATTCCACCCGGCAGCTCTCGCGCTTCCTGGAAAAGAGCCGGGCCGAAACCCGCGAGCAGCAGACCTTGCTGGACCGGCAGCGGTATTTTACCGTGCTGGCAGGTGTCATTACCTTGCTAATGGCCGTGCTGGCAGCGATAAATTACCGCTCATTCAAACGCGAGAAGCGGTTGAATCAGAACGTCGCCGAGCAGAAAGAAGAGATCAGAATACAGGCAGAAGAGCTCACGGCGAACAATGCCATGCTTACCCGCCTCAACAACGAAATTGCCGAACAGAAGGAAGAGATCACGCAGATCAATCAGCAACAAGAGGAGACCATACAACTGCGCACCGCCGAGCTGACCCAAGCCTATAAAGAGCTCGATACTTTCTTTTATCGTGCCTCGCACGACTTTCGTCGTCCTGTGACCACCTTCCTGGGCCTGGTGCAGGTAGCCCGCATCACTGTAAAAGATCCCTCCGTGCTTGAGCTGTTTGAACGCGTGCAGCAGACGGCTCACCACCTTGACCGGATGTTGGTGAAGCTGCAATCGATCAGCGACGTGGGGCTGCAACGGCTGCAGTTTACCGAGATCGACGTGCACGATCTGCTGCACGGTGTATTCAAAACCTTTAAGGATGACCTGGCCCAGGCGCAGATCGACTTTCGTGTAACGGTAGGGGTAACATCGTTTTATTCCTATCCATCACTGGTGACGGTCATTCTGGGTAACCTGATTGAAAACTGTATCAATTTCCGTCGTCCGGACCGGCCCAACATACACGTGCGGGTGTACCGGCAGGCAGATGATATTGTGTTGGAGGTAGGCGACAACGGACAGGGCATACACCCGCGCTATCACAACGGCATATTCGACATGTATTTTCGCAGTAACGAAAACTCGAAGGGCAATGGCCTGGGATTGTACATTGTGAAGAAAGCCGTGCAAAAGCTGCACGGTACCATCGCCTTTACCAGTGTGCCGTACGAAGGCTCCGTCTTTTATGTAAAGCTACCCAACCTGCCGCCGGCAGAAGAAGCATAGGCCTTCTGCTACAGCCGTTTGCTTTTTGTTATCTTTATCCCGCCTTTGACGCTGACACCATGAAATCATTCAAAAAGTACTACACGCTTGGCGCTCCTCCGGAAGACGTTTACCTGGCGTTGACCAATCCCCTCACCATTCACTTGTGGTCGGGCGAGGAAGCCGAAATGTCTACCGAGCCCGGCAGCGAGTTCTCGTTGTGGGAGGGAAGCATTGTAGGCAAGAACATCTCCTTCGAAGAAAACAAAATGATCGTGCAGCAATGGTACTTCGGCGATGATCAAACGGAAGAGTCGATCGTCACGATCAAGCTCCACGCTGCCGGCAGCGGCACCTCTGTAGAGCTACGCCACACCAATATTCCTGACGCTGACTATGACGAGATCGTCGATGGTTGGAACAACGTCTACTTTGGAGCCTTACAAGATTTTTACGACGAATAATTCCCTACGCCAAGTGTCGTTCGAGTGATGGCTGAGCCGGTGTGTTTGTCTGGCTGCCCCTAAATCTGCACTCGTGTAATCGATGATCTTTACTTCGTCGCCGTTGTCCGAACAAGTGACAGCAAGGGCTTATACGCACAGTAAGCCAAACGGGTGGTATCCCTAAATATCCCTTTTTTTAGGATTTTAGAATTAGAATTTTATTTCAAAATTTTCGATTGTATTAGAATATCGTAAACGTTTTAGTAGCGTTTTTAGAATAAATCCCGGTCGTTGGCCTCGAATCCGTTTTTTTATATGCCTGCTTTTTGTTTACCTTTAATTCCGCGTTTAGATTTCCCAACATCCAATCATGGACTATTCTCTTCTCCCGGACGAAGCCTTAATAGGCCTCATGAAACATGAGGAGAAGGGAGCATTCCGCGTATTGTACGAGCGCTATTGGAAGGAGGTTCTACTAGTGGCCTATCGCAAGACCGGAACCAAAGAGATCGCCGAAGAGCTTACGCAAAATCTGTTTTTGAACTTATGGGAGCGGCGCGCCACGGTAGAAATTCAGCACGTGCGTGCGTGGCTTTTTACGGCGATTAAGTTCAGCATCATCAATCATTATAAGTCGCAAATCGTTCACGAGAAATTCGTGAGCTATGTGCAGCATACGGCGTCCGACCATGCGCACACGACCGAACAAACGACGATACACCACGACCTCTCACAAGCCATCGACAAAGGCATTGCCTTGCTGCCGGAAAAAACGCAACAGGTCTTTAAGCTGAGTCGTTTTGAGAACCGTTCGATCAAGGAGATTGCCCGCGATCTGAACATTTCGGAAAAGGCTGTCGAATATCATATCACCCAGTCACTGAAACGTATGCGTGTCCACCTGAAGGATTATTTGATATACGGTTTTCTGCTGATCTATCTTCTATAACCCCCTCCATTACTACGGTGTATGGTGCCTGCTGCCAGGCAATTGATCACCTGATCTTGTTAAAAAAGTGTTAAAAAAATTAACTATCCATTTAGGGATGATAGTCTTCTATATTGACTTAATAACAGGCAAACCAAATTCCGTTGCATGAGCAAAGAAGTATTCCACAGTTTATTGAAGCGCTACCTGGAAGGTCGCTGTACCGAGGAGGAGAAAAAGATCGTCGAGCAATGGTACAACGTGCTGGACCGGGAAGGCTTGCCTGCCTATCAGGAAAGCGAGTTGGAAGCGATGGACGATCGTCTGTGGGCGACGCTCAGCCAGAAGCTGGACGATACCACTGAAACGCGCCGGGTGAGCTTTTTTCGGCGGCGTAATATTCAGCTGGGCATGGCGGCATCGCTGATCGCCGGGTTGTTGCTGATGGGGTATCTGGTCAGCATCGATCACGCTACGCCGGACGCCATTGCCCGCGAAGCGGGCGCGACGTTGCAGATGCGTCAGAACATGACCCTGTTGCCGGTATCGGTGCAGCTGGAAGATGGCACGCGGGTAACGTTAGCGCCAGGCGCCGTGCTGCAATACCCGGATCGGTTTGCGGCCAACAAGCGCGAGGTGTTCCTGACAGGAGAGGCCTTTTTTGAAGTGAGCAAGGATAAGCAACGGCCGTTCCTGGTGCTCAGCGAGGACCTGATCACACAGGTGGTCGGCACGAGCTTTATCGTGAAGGCGCAAGGCGCAGGGCATCCCAGCGAGGTAGCCGTCGTGACAGGCAAAGTGATGGTGTCGCGCAATACCGAGGGTGCGATTCTGCGTGGCCTGCTGACGGAAGAGCACCAGGTATACCTTACGCCCAACCAACGGGCGGTACTGGACCTGGAAACGGAAGAGCTGGCGGTATCGCTGGTGGCGGAGCCGGTGCCGCTGTCGGCAGAAGATGCTCCAGCAGAAAGCATTGTTTTTGAATTCGAGGAGGCACCGCTGAAAATAGTGTTGCGCAACCTCGAGCGGGCGTATGGGATTACGATCCAACCGGAAGATGTAAACCTGTATAACTGTACGTTTACGGGCGACCTGGCCGGCGAAGATCTGGAAACACGACTGGAGTTTATCTGCAGCTCCGTGGGGGCGGGTCATACCATCGAGGGTACAACCATCCGGATTACCGGAAAGGGTTGTCCGGGAAAGCAATAATATACATGAGAAGTGCCTAACCTATAATACATAACCTAAACCTAATCAAAGATCACTATGCAGCAACGATTCTACAGCATCCTATAACCGCAAAACAAAAAAGCTGACAATGTGGGGCATTGCCAGCTTAGAAAAGCTATCCGTTTTGAGGGGGTAGCGTTTTGCCCGGAGTATCATTTTCAGAACAAAACATTTAAAGGTATGAAAAAAAAGCGACTTATCGCCTGTCTTCAGGCGGTTTGGAAAGTCACTATTATAGCCGTGCTGTCCGGTTTTCTGGCCCAACCGTTGTTTGCTACTCCATTCTTGCAAGAACTGACTGATAAGCACGTTTCCCTTTCCGTAGACCAAGAAGAGATCCGCCAGGTGCTGGTGCACATCCAGGAACAAACCGGGATCAAGTTTGTGTATAGTTCCACGGCGGTGCCGGTAGATCAAAAAGTGTCGATACATGTTACCGACCAGCCTGTAGCTGACGTGTTGCGTGACATGCTGACTTCCCAGCAGATACAGTATAAAATTATGGACGACCGCATCCTGCTGTTCAAAGGGCAGGAATCCATGGTTGTGCAAAATGCGAAGCCGAATGCCGAGCGTTGGCTGGCACAGACCGTTACCGGTCGCGTGACCGATACCGACGACATGGCGTTGCCGGGTGTAAGCATTCTGGTAAAAGGTTCTACCAAGGGTACTACCACCGATAACAACGGGGTATATGCACTTGCAGTAGGCGAAGATGACATTCTGGTATTTTCGTTCATTGGTTTTAAGACGCAAGAGCAGCCGGCGCGTGGTCGCACGCAAGTTAACGTCGTGTTAGAGTCCGATGCCTCCGAGCTAGACGAAGTAGTAGTACAAGACGGTTACGGCGAACGTCGCAAGGAGAGCTTTACCGGCGGACCGATCACGGTGTCGGGCGAAGAGCTGCGGCGTGTCAACCCCATGAACCTGCTGCAAAGCATTCAATCGTTTGACCCTTCGTTCCGCGTGCAACAGGATAACTCTTTTGGCTCTAACCCGAACAAACTGCCCGACATTCAGGTGCGTGGTGCAACGGGGCTGCCGTCTAATGCTACAGCAACGGATCAGACCAATGGACTGGTAAACCGGGCGCAGATGAATAATCCGAACCTTCCCACGTTTATTTTGAACGGCTTCCAGGTAAGCATTCAAACCATCTATGACCTGGACATGAACCGCATTGAGTCGATCACGCTGTTGAAAGATGCAGCGGCGGCGGCTATCTATGGCTCACGCGCTGCCAACGGTGTGGTGGTTATTACCTTGAAAAAACCAGAAGAAGGTGCGCTGCAGGTAACGTTTAACTACGACATGCAGGTAACGGGACCGGACCTGTCGGTATACGATGTTTTGGATGCTAAAGACAAGCTTGAGTATGAGCGCCTGGCCGGTGTTTATTCGAATAAATCCGGACGTTCGACCTGGACGCAACTGGACCTCGATCGACTTTATAATCATCGTGCACAAGCGGTAGAAGAAGGAAGAAATTCTTACTGGTTATCAGAGCCGATCCAGACCGAGCTTGGTCACAAAGCTTCTCTCGCAATCGAGGGCGGCTCAAACTCTCTGACATACCGACTTACCGGCCGATATCAAACGCTCGCTGGCGTCATGAAAGGCTCGAAACGCGATCGTTCGGGGCTGGAGGCATTCTTGCAATACAACAAAGAAAAATTCAGTGTCAGCAATAGCTTGCAAATAAACCAGGTCAGCGCACACGAGTCGCCCTACGGTAGCTTTGAGCAGTATGTGAAGATGAACCCGTATTACCGCAAAACGGACGAAAACGGCAACGTGCTCCAGGTGCTTGACGAATTTCGTGCTCATGATAACTCCGATGTTGTGAGGTACAGGAACCCGGTATACGATGCGACCCTGCATAGCTTTGAGAAAAACGTCTATACACAGATCATCAACCAAACAGGCTTCTATTGGCGCATGACGCCCCGGTTAGAGCTGCGCGGTCAGCTGAACCTTGATAAAAAGCTGACACAGGAGGATATGTTTAAGTCGCCTTTCCGGAACGAGTATGCCAACTACACTGGTGACGACTTAAAGAAACGTGGCGAGTACCAGTATAAAACCAACGATGAGATTACGTATGATGGTAACCTGGTGTTGAACTATAACACAAGCATCGGTAAACATGTGATAGCCGCTAACATTGGCGCTAACATTCGTAACTATACCTCCGATTTCAAGGCCTTCCGTGCCATTGGTTTTGTAAACGACCGTTTTGATCAGGTCGGGTTTGCTACGCGTTACAAGGATGACGACATGCCGGGCGGTTGGTACTCGCAAGAGCGTTTGCTGGGATATTTTGCCAGCGCCAACTACTCTTACAAAGATCGATACCTGGCCGACTTGTCACTACGTATGGATGGTTCGTCCAAATTTGGCAATGACAACAAATTTGCACCTTTCTGGGCCGCGGGTCTTGGCTGGAACTTGCACAAGGAAAAATTCTTACAGGGGAATCCTAACATCAACCAGTTGAAGCTGCGCGCCACGACCGGTGTAACAGGTGAAGTGTCGTTCGAATCGTATTTGGCGGAGACTACATATAAGTATTTCAATGACTGGTACTCGAGCGGCGTAGGTGCTTCTTTTATGGGCTATGGCAACAATGACCTACGCTGGCAGCGTACGCGCCAGTATGACCTGGGGATTGAGTCCATTTTCTTTAAGAACCGGTTGAGCTTTACGCTGCGCGGTTACTATAAGTTGACGGACGATCTGGTGGCGGATATTGTGGTGCCGCCGTCGCTAGGTTTCACGTCATACAAGTCGAACCTGGGTAAGATGGAAAATAAAGGGCTTGAGCTCTACATGCGTGGCACGGTCTATCGTACCAATCACTGGAACGTGTCGCTTTGGGCGAACGCGTCGCGAAATGTCAACACGATCAAGAAGATCTCCGAGTCTTTGAAGAAGTATAACGAGCAGATCGATGATCAGCAGAATGAGGCAGATAATCGCACGACGCCGCTGCTTCGTTACAACGAAGGTCAATCGCTTAAAACGATCTACGCTATTCGCTCGCTTGGTATCGACCCTGAAAACGGGAAAGAAATCTTTGTGAAAAAGGATGGCACGCTCACCTACGAATATAGTGTGAGAGACTTCGTGGCTGTAGGCAACGAAGCGCCTAAAATAGATGGTTCGTTTGGTACAGACGTTAGCTATAGAAACTTTACGGTGAGTTTGAACTTCTACGGTAAATTTGGGGGTGACATGTATAACCAGACCCTCATCGACCGAGTGGAGAATGCCAGCCCGTATAATAACGTAGATCGGCGGGTATTCGACGGGCGTTGGAAACAGCCCGGCGATCACGCAGCCTTTAAGAATATCACCGACCTGACTGAGACGCGTGCTTCGTCGCGCTTTGTGCAGCGTGAGAACACAATCGAGTTGCGTAGTGCTAACATCTTCTATGAAGTGCCGTCGGCTATTGCACATCGCTGGAAAATGCGTACGATGCGGGTAGGCGCAACGGCCAACGACATCACCCGTTGGTCTACGATCAAGATGGAGCGCGGCATTGACTACCCCTTTGCGCGGACGGTGACATTCTCTCTTTTTTCAACATTTTAAGCCTATGAAAAAGCATATATTCTGTTGGTTAATGGTGGCTTGTTTGATGGTCTCCTGCTCGGACTACCTGGACGTGAAGCCCAAGTCGCAGGTGGAGGTAGAAACGCTCTTCAGCACACAGGAGGGATTCATGGAGGCGTTAGTCGGCGTATACCTGGGCTGTATAACGAGAGAGCTGTATGGATATGAGCTGCTGGCCGGCACACCCGACGTGCTCGCCCAGGATTATTACGCTCCTGCCAATACAAACGCTGTCTGGGAAAAGCAATATTTGCAGACCCGGACGTTTGACTATTCGCACGAGTATTTTCGACAGCGACGCGACGATATCTGGGAAGGATTGTACAAAGCCATTGCAAATGCGAACGTTATCCTGGAGCGCATCGATGATAAGAAAACGATCTTCCAAAATGAAGCGGATTTTTACATCATCAAAGGGGAAGCATTGGCGTTGCGAGCATACCTGCACTTCGATCTTTACCGCATGTTTGCGCCTTCGTATCTCAGCGATCCGGGCGCAACGGCGATACCGTATGTCACCATCTTTTCGAATGCTGTAACACCGCAGTCGACCGGCGCCGAGCTGGTAGAGCGAGTGATTGCTGATCTGCAGCAAGCCAAAGATCTGCTGGAAGCGTGGGATCCTATCGTAAAAGACACGTATGTCGTCGGGTACCCTGATGACGCCAAGGAAACCGAAACGGCGGATCGTATGTTTCTTCAGAATCGCCGTCATCGCCTGAACTACTATGCGGTATGCGCCGCGTTGGCGCGTGTATACCTATATAAAAACGATAAGGCGGCAGCGTTGACGCATGCACGTCTTGTCATCGACGCGGGTAAATTCCCCTGGACGGCAAAGGAAGATTTTAATGCCGATGCCGATGAGGAAAAAGACCGCATTGCATATAAAGAAGTTTTGTTTGGCTGGGACATTGACAAGCGCGGTGGGGATATAGAGAATTACTTCTATGAGAATCCTACATCATTGAGTACGTTGGTAGACGACGGTACGCTGATCTACGAGACGGGTAGCGTTGGCTCGTCAGACTATCGATTTAAACAATGGTTGAATCAGGGTACTACAAGCGGATTTACAGCGCTTTTCCTGCAAAAGTACAGGCGTGATGGCGACGGCAATCGTCACCCGCTCATTGCGCCCATGCTGCGCCTGACTGAAATGTATTATATCGCGGCGGAGTGTTCTTTCGATTCCGATCCGGAAACTGCCTGGAACTACTTCAATCAGGTGCGCTACAACCGAGGCATTGGTACCGAGATTCATGGTGAAACTTCCAGGGAAGTCTTTCTAAGCGAGCTGGTGAAAGAGTATCGCAAAGAGTTCTTTGCCGAGGGCCAGGTGTTCTATGCTTATAAGCGTTTGAATCGCGACATACTCGGTGCGCAGCAAATAGCGATTCCGGCTTCCGACAAGATCTTCGTATTGCCAATGCCGGACGACGAGATTGCTTTTGGCCAACGTAATTAATTCAACCACTAACGTCTTTTCGTATGAAACAAACCATATTATTCTTGTTGGTGGCCAGTGCCTTGTTCTCCTGCGGCGAAGTGGAGATCGATCGGTACGAGACATCTGACAATATCTATTTCGACTTCGACGATGAAGAAACGAGCGATCGCGACAGCGTTGTCTTCTCGTTTGCCTATACACCCGAGAAAGTGTCAGACACGGTATACCTTCCTGTACGTATTTCGGGTTTACGCGTATCCCACGACCGTCTCTTTAAGCTGACCGTCTTGGAGGACTCTCTTAGCACGGCGACGCCCGGGCTGCATTACAAACCCCTGGAGGATTTCTATATGATTCCGGCAGATTCAGGGACGCTGCGGGTGCCGGTGATCCTGTATAATCAGGACACGCTATTACAAGATAAGAGTGTAGCCGTACACTTCATGCTTGTGCCGACGGAAGATTTCGTTACAGCCTTGCCGTATGGCGTGTACGCTAAACTGGTGTTTTCCAGCCGGCTGGAGAAACCAGACTGGTGGGCTGGGGTAGAGTCGGTGTTTATGGACTACTCCCGTACAAAACATCAGCTATACCTCATTTCTATTGGCAATATTCCCCTGATTATGGAAGGCGCCAATATTCCCTACAACCTGTTCATTATGGACAAGTTCCGTCGCTTTTTGATAGATCCTTTTACGTGGGTGCAATCCAACCCGGATTACCAAATCGACACGATTGTGGACGATCAGGAGTATGTTTTGTTCAGCAAGGCTAACCCGACCACCCTCCGGTTTAAGATCCGATGGGATAACGACGCGAAGCGTTATTATTTTATCGATGAAAACAACAGCAAAGTGTTATTCAATTAAACGGATTTCCCCATGCGTACAAGAATATATTTTTCCATTATCGTTCTTTTATTCGTAACGGCTGCCTGCTATGAAGATCAAGGGAGCTACGATTATACTACTGTTGAGATTCCCGTCGTGAAAGACCTCGTTGACTCTACCTTCGATGCGATCGTGGGGGACACACTGGAAATCACACCCACGGTCATTCACAGCCTGGCCAGCACCGATCAGCTGACCTATAAATGGCAGTTCATGTTTCCGTACGAGCCGTTCTTTCAATACTTTGAAGGACGGACGCTGAAAACGCTGTTCTCGCTCGTGCCCGGTACGTACGATGCTACATTGACGATTACGGACAATTCGAACAACCTGAAATACTATTACGACTTTAAGATCAGTGCCAAGACCGAGTTCAGCTTAGGCACTGTCGTGTTGACGGATGTCGGGGGAGCAGCACAGCTGGCCTTTGTAAAGCCGGATGGTACCATCATGCCCAATCTGTACGAAGGTCTGAATGGCGAGCCGCTGCCGTCGCAGCCCAAACAACTGCTGGCCCGGAACCTGGCGTTCCAACCCACGAACATCATTGACTACTGGGTTGTGAGCGGCGATCCGCAAAACGCAGGTGTGATTATCGACGCCAGCACAATGAAAAAGGCCTCGCTGATTCGCGATAACTTTTTTGATCCGCCGGCGTCGTTCTCGATCAACAACCTTCAGGCTGGAAATTTCTTTGGCGTAACGACGGGTGTCATTGATCATAAACTGTATCGAGGTACTTCCAATACATTCTATGGGTTCCCCACCTATGGCAAATATGGTCTGCCGGCCGCCGGTGATTACGAACTGGCCGATGATTATATCCTGGCAGGGGCGGAGACTCCCGGTCCGCAATACTATATAACGTTTGATACGAAGAAAAAACGTATCGTGACGTTTGACATGGCTACTGTGTATAAAGATACTACCTATGACGTGATTCCTACAGGTCCAGGTTTCGACCCCAAAAATGTCGGCATTGACATGTTTGCGATGGAGCACCTGAACAGCTCGGTGGCCCTGGCTTTTGCGCGTGACGGTGCAGGCAAAATATATGAGTACAATTTCTCGCATGATCCAGCAACCGTCCGGCCGAAGTATCGACGGGAGTTTAAAGGTGGCAGCCTGGTTCGCGAGAATACGAAGTTTGTCGGTACGATCTATGAAGATTTGTATTTCAATTCCGACGATAAGATCTACAAATTCAACCACGTAAACCAGGATCTTGTGGCGCTGGATGCCGACTTCGGCGGCAAGATGGTCACGATGATCAAGCTGGATAAGATCAACGGCAAAGATGTCCTGCTGGCGGGTACGGAAGGGGCTTTGTATTACCTGGATATTGATACGGGTAAAAATGGGAATATTACGTATACGCTGGACGGACTGGACGGCGACGTGATCGATGTGGCTATACGGAAATAGTTTGTTTGCCTGTGAAGAACCGACGCTGTGCCTTTGTACAGCGTTGGTTCTTTTAGATATAGCGGTTTATTCCTCCGGTTGTGCGAATGTTTTCGACGGTAGGGAAAAGCGATTACCGGCTTAGGGATGCCGGCCGGTTGGGTGACTAATAATCATGGCGCGGAGATCGCCCGAGGGGATCTCTGTTGTGGATATTGAAATAGAAGTGAAGAAGATGAAAGTTTACAGACGCATTACCCTTTTGATTTTTGTGATGGTGCTCGTAATTCCGGCCTACCGGATCGTACGCGCGCAAGGTACGGTCGAGACGGCCGGTGGTCTCGTGATCGACGATGAATTTGTCTATGGCAGCCTGGAGCGCGGTGCACGCCGGCTCGTGGACGAAGGCAAGACAACGGCCTTCGTTACGCTAGCCGAAGAGCTGAACCGGACACGATGCACGGTGGCCTTACCGAAGTCTCGGGCGAAAGCGATGCCCGATACGCACATTTATGCGCAATGCCGGAAAGGCGTGCTGGTGGTGGGTACGTTGTACAAATGCTCGCATTGTCCGAACGACCACCTGCGCGCGGCCTCGGGGTTTGTGATTGCCGAAGAAGGTGTTGCTGTGACGAGCTATCACATCTTCCGCGGCGACGCGACGGACGAGAAAACGGACGTAACGGTGGTGGTGATGGATACGGATGGCACGGTATATGCCGTGACGGAAGTGCTGGCGGCAAGCCTGGCCGACGATATTGCTGTTTTTAAGATCGACACGCAAGGCAAGAAACTGCCGGTGTTGCCGCTGGGGTCGGATGCGGCGCCGGGCGATGATGCCAACGTCATTGGTCATCCGCACAACATGTTTTACTCTTTTACGCAAGGTACTGTCTCGCGCTGGTATCGCCGCAACGGTGGTGATAAGATGAGCGTCACGGCCGACTTCTCGCAGGGCTCCAGCGGTGGGCCCGTGCTGGACGACAAAGGCAACGTGATTGGCATTGTGTCGGCGACACGATCGCTGTACAATGGCGACAACAACGTGCAGATGGTATCGCGGGAAACGATTCCTGTGCGTGCACTCCGTGCGTTGACTACAAAATAACTCCTGGCTAAACCGGCGGGTGTACGGATAATTTATATAACCGGTTTTACACTGTAGCCCAACCGAGCGATATTCGTACGGAAAGTGCTTACAGAATCTTTTACATACTGTAACCCTTACTTAAAAAACATGAAGAACAAATTCATTGTCGTTACGATGCTGGTGCTGCTGGGTGTGGGCGCCTATGCGCAGAGCCCCCGCGGCTACGTGATTACTGGCAAGATCGAAGGCCTGAAAGGCAACGTTATCATGCGCCACATGGAAAATGGCGTAGACATTGCCGATACGGTAAACGTTACCGACGGCTCATTTGTATTTCGCGGCCGTATCCAGGAACCGGCGGACATGACCATCATTTTTTCTCCGGAGGCACGTTTTCAGAAAGTATTCTATGTACAGAATATGGACCTGCAACTGGTGGGCAAAGCCGACGCTTTGGACAAACTGGAAGTAAAAGGCTCGCCGGTACAAAATGACTACGCACAGCTGGAGGCGCAGATCGCGGCATACCGCGCCAAGGTCATGGAGGTCTATAACAAGGCCGAACAGGCGCGCACTGCGGGTGATACCGTGCAAGCGGCAGCCCTGCAGAAAGATGCCGACAAAATGTACCGTGGTGAAATGAGCGTGCGCAAACAATTTGTGCTGGACCACCTGAACAGCTTTGCGAGCTTGAATGAGCTGATGAATTGTATCAGCGCGGAGAACCTGGACGAGTCGCAAGCGATCTTCAATAAACTGGCCGAGCCCCTGAAGAAGACGACCAAGGCCAAGGAAATCACCGAGCGTATCGCCAACCTGCGCGCAACACAAGTGGGTAAGGGGTATATCGATTTTGTGATGAACGATGTTGACGGTAAGCCGGTGAAACTTTCGTCGTACAAGGGCAAGTATGTACTGCTCGAGTTCTGGGCCAGCTGGTGCGGACCGTGCCGTGCCGAGAACCCCAACCTGCGCGAGCAGTATAAAAAGTATAACGGCAAAGGTTTTAACATCTTGGGTGTATCGCTCGATAGCAAGGCCGAGCCGTGGAAGAAAGCCATTGAAAAAGATGCGCTGCCGTGGGTGCACATCAGTGATTTGAAGGGCTGGCAAAACCAGGCGGCCGTGCAATATGGTGTCCGTGCGGTGCCGGCCAACTTCCTGATCGGCCCGGATGGCAAGATTATTGCGAGAGATCTGCGAGCCGAAACCTTAAATGCCAAGCTGGAGGAGCTTTTTCACTAGGAAAAATATAGATACGGAGGGCATTGGTGCCCTCTGTTCTTTTTTATACTTTACGTCTAACCTATCACCATGAATTGTTACTCCCTACGAAGCTTTGTATTTGTTTGTATGCTGTGTGTGCTGCCCGGCATGGCCTTGCAGGCACAGCAGACCGCCAGGAAGAGTGCGCCTGCCAGAAGCCTGGCGCAACTGCAACAGGAGTTTGTTGATCTTCGCTTTGGCATGTTCATACACTACAACATTCCGACGTATATGGACCAGGACTGGGCCGACCCTGATGCGTCGCCGGCCCTCTTTAACCCATCGAAGTTAAATTGCGATTCGTGGGCCAAGGCGGCTAAATCGGCGAACATGACGTATGGTTGTCTGACAACAAAACACCACAGCGGCTTTGCTATCTGGAATACCAAGACGACGTCGTATAACGTTATGAACAGCCCGCTGAAACGTGACGTGGTAAAAGAATATGCCGACGCTTTTCGTGCCAACGGCCTGAAGGTGATGCTGTATTACTCCATCCTGGACACGCACCACAAGCTGCGCCCGGGCTACATTACCAAAACGCATATCGAGATGGTGAAGGCTCAGCTCACGGAGCTGCTGACCAACTATGGCGACATCACGGCGCTGATCATCGATGGCTGGGATGCTCCCTGGTCACGTATTTCGTATGACGACATTCCGTTTGAAGAGATCTATACCCTCATCAAGACGTTGCAGCCTAACTGCCTGGTGATGGACCTGAACGCTGCCAAGTATCCAGCCGAAGCGTTGTATTACACCGATATCAAGTCGTATGAGCAGGGCGCGGGCCAGCATATTTCTAAAGAGGCCAACAAGCTGCCGGCACTGTCATGTTTGCCGTTGCAGGCATCGTGGTTTTGGAAGAGCCGCTTTCCGACGGAGGCGATCAAAGACGTAAACGTCTTGGTGAAGGACAACCTGGTGCCCTTTAACCAGGCGCATTGCAACTTCATTCTGAACGTGGCGCCTAACCGCGACGGTTTGATCGACAACAATGCCCTGGCAGGGTTAAAAGAAATTGGCAAGCTGTGGAAACACGAAGGTCCCTTGTCGCTGCTGCCGCCGAGTGATGCGCCGATCATTTCTTCCAACATTGCCAAAGGCCAGCCCACCAATGCCAGCTGGAGCGATGACATGTGGATCATGGACTTTGCCAACGACGACGACTTCAGCACGGGCTGGAGGTCGAATGGCACGGTAAAGACGCCGTGGTACGAAGTGGTGCTGGATAAGGACCGCCCTTTTAATATGATCATTATCGACGAGGATCAGCCGAACATTCGTCAGTACAAGCTGGAGTACGAGCTCAATGGTGTTTGGAAGACAATCTTTGCGGGCGAGAATGCCAATAAGATCAAGATTCACCGTTTTGATCGTGTCTGGGGCGGCAAAGTTCGTATTTCGGTGGACCGTTTTAGCAACGCACCTGTAATCATGGAATTTGGCGTATACGACGAGCGTAAGTAATCGTTTACCGAGACAATCTACTACCGCCACTATGGTATCGTTTTGTAACAAGCTGAAAGGCTTCCTGGCAGGAGTCTGCCTGGGAGCCAGTATTTGCGGATTTTCTCAGGAACACCCCGATGTGTATCATCGCAATGGTTTTACACTTATATTTGAAAGCGAAGACAGTACCTTGGATGTGAAGGTAAAAGATCGTATGATCGAGACCTTTTTCCAGGTGTATGCTGTGCTGACGGCGCAGTACAACCCCCTGGCGGAGCGCCAGGTTAATTTTCACGTAGACACGGCGTACACGGGCGTGGCCGAAGCAGGCGGTTCCCACGTGCGGTTCAGCTCGCGCTGGCTGCACGCGTATCCCGAGGATATCGACGTGGTTACGCACGAGGTCATGCATGTTGCTCAGGCCTATCCGTGGGAACGGTGCCCGGGCTGGCTGACAGAAGGCATTGCCGACTACGCGCGTTATAAATTTGGGGTTGACAACAGCGGCGCGGGGTGGTCTTTACCGCCATACCGCATCGGCCAGCACTACATGCAAGGGTACCGGGTGGCGGCGCGCTTCCTCGTATGGATGGAAGAGCGCATTCAACCGGGAATTGTCTACACGCTGCACCGGAAGCTGCAGATGGGCATCTTTCAAGATGCACTGTGGCAAGAGCAAACCGGCTATACGCTGGATGAGCTTTGGGACCGCTACACCGGCGAGGCGGCTGAAATGAGTGTTCAACGATAACCAATTTTTACATCATGATGAGATCTTTTTGTTTCCTGATTCTAGTGTGCCTGGGAAGTATGCCGTTGCGGGCGCAGGAAGTAAGCGCGCCGATAGCTGATCCGGAAGAGTGGGCAAACCCGCTGATTGGCACCGACTCCGATCACGCGTTGTCCAACGGTAACACCTATCCAGCCATTGCGTTACCCTGGGGTATGAATTTTTGGATGCCGCAGACGGGTAAGATGGGAGACGGATGGGCGTACACCTACGACGCTATTAAAATCAGAGGATTCAAACAGACTCACCAGCCTTCGCCCTGGATGAACGACTACGGCCAGTTCTCCATCATGCCGATTACCGGCAAGCGGGAGCTGAACGAAGAAAAGCGCGCCAGCTGGTTTTCACATAAGGCAGAGGTTGCCAAGCCATACTACTATAGCGTGTACCTGGCCGACTACGATGTAACCACCGAGCTGGCTCCTACCGAGCGGGCTTCCATTTTCCGGTTTACATTCCCTGAAAGCGATCAGGCCTATATTATTCTCGATGCCTTTGATAAAGGCTCGTACGTAAAGATCATTCCGAACGAACAAAAGATTGTCGGCTACACGACCCGCAACAGCGGCGGTGTGCCCGACAACTTCAAGAACTATTTCGTGCTGAAGTTTGACAAGCCTTTTACGCTCGCCAAAGGTTGGGATAAATACAACGAGACAGACGCGCTCGAGGTAAAGGCCGAGCATGCCGGTGCTGTTGTAGGCTTTAAGACCCGCCGTGGCGAGCTGGTGCATGTGCGCGTAGCATCTTCGTTCATCAGTGCAGAGCAGGCTGAGTTGAACCTGAAGGAACTGGGCAGCGACAGCTTTGAAACGGTGAAACAAAAAGGCAAAGCTGCCTGGAATAAAGAGTTGACGCGCATAGCCGTAACCGGTGGAAGCATCGATCAGCTGCGTGTATTCTATTCATGTCTGTACCGCTCACTGCTTTTCCCCCGTAAGTTCTTTGAATTCGATGCGCAAGGAAAGGTCGTACACTACAGCCCCTACAACGGCCAGGTGCTGCCGGGTTATATGTTTACCGACACCGGCTTCTGGGATACCTTCCGCGCCATGTTCCCTTTCCTGAACCTGATGTATCCTACGTTGAATGCGCAAATGCAGGAAGGTCTGGCAAACGCCTACAAAGAAGGCGGATGGTTGCCCGAGTGGGCCAGCCCGGGCTACCGCAACGTGATGGTGGGTAACAACTCTGCTTCCGTTGTAGCCGACGCATACCTGAAGGGCGGACGGGGCTACGATATCAACACCCTGTATGAAGCTGTATTGAAAGATGCCAACAACGAAGGCCCGCTGACGGCTGTTGGCCGCGCCGGTGTGAAATACTACAACGAGCTTGGCTATGTTCCATACGATGTTAATATCAACGAGAATGCTGCGCGCACGCTGGAGTATGCGTACGACGACTTCGCCATCTACCAGTTGGCAAAAGCCCTGAAACGTCCTCAGAAAGAAATCGACCTTTTCGCCAAGCGATGCCAGAACTACCGCAACCTGTTTGATAAAGAGACCGGCTGGATGCGGGGTAAAAACAAAGACGGTAAGTTCCAGGCTCCGTTCAACCCGGTGAAGTGGGGTGATGCCTTTACCGAAGGCAACAGCATGCACTACACCTGGTCGGTATTTCACGATATCCAGGGTCTTGTCGACCTGATGGGCGGTAAAGAGAGGTTTAATGCCAAACTCGACGAGGTGTTTACCATGGCTCCCACGTTCGATGAAAGCTACTATCGCGCGGTGATCCACGAGATTCGCGAAATGCAAATCGCCAACATGGGTCAATATGCACACGGCAACCAGCCTATTCAGCACATGATTTATCTGTACAACTTCTCAGGCGAGCCCTGGAAAACACAGTACTGGGTACGTGAGACGATGAATCGTATGTACCTGCCCACGCCCGATGGCTACTGCGGCGACGAAGACAACGGTCAGACTTCTGCCTGGTATGTATTTTCGGCCATGGGCTTCTACCCGGTATGTCCAGCCACCGACCAGTACGTTGTAGGAGCTCCGTTATTTAAGAAAACAGTCGTGACGCTGGAGAACGGCAAGAAGATCACGCTGAACGCACCGAAGAACAGCGCCGAGAATCGCTACATTTCTTCGCTGCAAGTTGACGGCAAGCCGTATACTAAAAACTGGCTGAGCCACGCAGCGCTGCTGCAAGGCGCTACGCTGGATTTTGACATGGCCGCTGAGCCGCAGAAACAGCGTGGTATCACCAAGGAAGATGCGCCGTATTCATTTTCAATAGAGAACGCTCCGACGACCACCAAGAAAAAGAAATGATCGTACAAAATTCATTTAAAAAACAAGTTCTGACAGCGCTATTAGCGCTGTCAGTGCTTTCAGCCGTTGCGCAGCAGGAGAAACTGGTGCCCTATGTCAACCCGATGATCGGTACGTATAAGATGGGCCATACGTATCCAGGCGCGACCGTACCGTTTGGCATGGTGCAGCTTAGTCCCGATACCGACACGATACCGTATGAAGCCGAGGGCAAATACAATCCACTGGTGTATAAATACTGTGCGGGGTATCAATACGACGACAAGACTATTGTAGGCTTCAGCCATACGCACTTTAGCGGCACCGGCCACTCCGACCTCGGTGATTTCCTGGTGATGCCTACCACGGGGCCCCTGCAGCTGAATCCCGGCACGGAGGAGCATCCGGAGAAAGGCTACCGCTCGACTTTCTCGCACGAAGAAGAGCATGCCGAAGCGAACTATTACCGCGTGAAGCTAACGGAGCCCGGCATTGTAGCGGAGCTTACCACGAGCACCCGCGTAGGCTTTCACCAATATACATTCCCGAAATCAGATCAGGCTCACATCATCCTGGACCTGATGCACGGTATCTACAACTACGCTGACAAGAACGTATGGACCTTTGTGCGCGTAGAGAACGATACCCTCATTACCGGCTACCGCCAGACGGCAGGGTGGGCGCGTACCCGTACCGTTTACTTTGCCATGAGCTTTTCGAAGCCGTTCGTGCAGTACGGTGCCAAGGACTTCTCTAAGCCCGACGTGTACAAAGGGTTCTGGCGCAAGTTCGATCAGGAACATAACTTCCCCGACCTGGCCAGCGAGCAGCTGCGCATGTACTTCGACTTCAAAACTACCGAAGGCGAAAAGATCAAGATCAAGTTCGCATTGTCACCGGTCAGCACCGCCGGGGCATTGGCCAACCTGAAACAGGAGATTCCCCACTGGGATTTTGAAAAAGCAAAAGCCGATGGCCAACAACGCTGGGAGCAGGAGCTGCAAAAGATTCGCGTAAAGGCGGCCACGCGTGGCGACCTCGTGAACTTCTACACCGCCCTGTACCACACATTCCTTGGTCCGACGGTATACAACGACGGCGATGGTCAATACCGCGGCCTCGATCAGAACAACCACACCGCACACGGGTTTACCAACTACACCACCTTCTCGCTGTGGGATACCTACCGCGCGCTGCACCCGTTCTTTAACATCATCCAGCCCAAGCGTAACGACGACATGGTAAAGTCCATGCTCGCGCACTACGACCAAAGCGTACACAAAATGCTGCCCGTGTGGTCGCACTATGCGAACGAGAACTGGTGTATGATCGGCTACCACAGCGTATCGGTGATATGCGATGCGATCATCAAAGGGAACTTCACAGGCGATGTCAATCGTGCGCTGGATGCCTGCGTGGCCACTGCCCGCTATCGTAAATTTGACGGTATTGGTTATTACATCGACCTGGGGTATGTGCCGGAGGACAAGAACTCTTCGTCTGTTTCGAAGACGCTGGAGTATGCGTATGACGACTGGTGTATTGCGCAGGTTGCCAAGAAGCTGAACCGTCAGGATGTGTATGCGGAGTTTCAGAAGCGCTCGACCAACTGGCGCAATGTATACGATGCCAGCACCGGGTATATGCGTCCGAAGCTGAGCAACGGCAGTTTCCGGAAGGAGTTTGATGTGCTGAGCACGCATGGTCAGGGATATATTGAGGGAAATGCCTGGAACTATAGCCTGTATGTGCCGCACGAGCCTGACCAGATGATTGCTGGTATGGGGGGCAAGAAACGCTTTGTGCAGCACCTCGATTCGTTGTTTACGATGCACCTGCCGGATGAGTTCTTTGCGGACACCGAAGACATCACCCGCGAAGGCATCATTGGAAATTACGTACACGGCAATGAGCCGGCGCACCATGCTGCGTACCTGTATCATTGGACAGATCAACCCTGGAAGACACAAGAGCGCACGCGGATGATCCTGAAGAAGCAGTATCAGCCTACGCCCGATGGGCTTGGTGGGAACGACGACTGTGGACAGATGAGTGCGTGGTATATTTTCACGACGCTTGGGTTCTATCCGGTGGCACCAGCGTCAGATCAGTATATTGTGGGAAGCCCGGCGATTCAGTCGGCTACGCTTACGTTGGAGAATGGGAAGACGTTTGCGATTGAAGCGAAGAACCAGAGCGATAAGAATGTGTATGTGCAGAAGCTGGTGTTGAATGGGAAGACATTGAATCGGCTGTATTTGACGCATGCGGATATTACGCAGGGTGGGCAGCTTACGTTCTTTATGGGGGCGAAGCCGGTTAAGAAGTAAGTAGTAGACAGACTATATTAAAAAGGGGCTTTGGTTGAGCCCCTTTTTTATGTTGTAGCGCCGGGTTTCGGAAGTCTCCTGTATGTTACTAATCCCCTTAAGACTGGACCACTGGCGTTTGCTCAAATACTTTAGAGAAATGCGAGAAGGTCTCGTTTGCTGCTTGGATCATGTCAGCTTGCTGTGATTCAGAGACAGCTTCGCGATTCATGATGGCTACAAATTTTTGCCACATAGGGCCAGTGGCCTCGCCGTAGCCTGAGAAGAATGATACGCCGTCGGTAATGCCGCCTTTTTCCAGCATCTTGACGATAATGCTTCCTCCCATGATGGAGCCTTCCATCACGTACAGTGCGCCCAGCGCCTTCACATGATTGTCAATTACTGGTACCGTCGTGGCCGGCAAATCTTCCGTCGTACTACCCAGTGCGAGGATGTCGTTTTTAATATAGATCGAGTTCCGCCGCTCTTTATAATCGGGCAGCAGACTTTCTGTGATGTACAGTGCAATGGCTTTTTCTACGTGGTTGAAATATGCATAGAAATATTTCAACAGTGCGGCATAGTCAGCGTTGGAGCGTATGCTTTTAAGGCGCTGCACTACTTGTTTTTCCAGGGCGACGTGCGCGTCTTTTGTGGCTTCTTTGATGTTGGTGCTTACGTTGGTTTTTGCTTCCATATAGTGTTTATATATTTTTTCGAATAGGGTTATCAATTTCTGGTTAGGGTTCTTCTCGTTTCGATCAGACCGGTGTGCCGGGGGGTGGTGTTGATGGTTTGTGGGTGTTGCAACGTTGTGCCCGATGGCAGCCGGCTGCTTCCTGTGTGTGATAAGGCTGTGGCGAGGCTGGCTTCCTGCGGGTCGCCGAAATTGTGGGTGACATCGTCGGATGCTACGATGTCGGGGGGCAGCCCGTTGTAGTAGTCGCCGTCGCCGGTGGCGTTGGTGATGTTAAAGGTAGGCATCCAAAGCATATATTGGTCGATCGTGACCGGGAAAAAACCAACGGGCTTTCCGTACGACGTAGTGCCCACCTGGCGTATGCGCAGGTGCGGGCGGAGCGCGTGAATGACGAGCTCGCTGGCAGATGCAGTTTCGGCCGTGGTGATGAAGGTTACGTCGGTGATGGTTTCGAGCGAGCCGTGTTTGGCGAGGGTATAAGTATTGGCTTCGGGCGAGTAATCGACATCGGCGTACGTCGCGTATCTGCCTTTGTAGAGGATGGCGTTACCGTTTGCGTCCAGTAGCCGTTGCCGGGTGAGAATGGGAGCTTGCCGTTGTTGTAGGAGCGCGTTGTAGTGCTCGGTGTAGAGGACGGCTCCTTGCAGGCGTGTCGGGGCCAGGAGGCCGAGCAGATATTCGGCTGTTTCTGTATAGCCACCGGCATTGTAGCGCAGGTCGATGATCAGGTGCGTGATGCCGGCCGTAGCGAAAATAGCAAAAACATTGTCCAGCGATGCTTGCGCGGCGGCGAGTGGTGGGAAGGAGTTTAGCACAAGGTAGCCGGTGGTGCCATCAGGCGCGTCCAGTAGCATGTGTGTTGATACGGGGTCAGCGGTGTAGCTAGCTTGTGATAGTATTATTTCTTGTTCTTGTCCGTGTACGGTAATCGTTAAAGAAGGATTGATCCAGGCTTTCCGGATGTTTTCGAGGTCTTCGTTCGATTGAATGTCGATCGCTTGTCCATTAACAGTGATTATGTGTTGGCCGCGGTAGAGGCCGGCCGTGGCAGCCGGAGAACCGGGTAGTATTTGACGAATGTATAGCTCTCCGGTGCTGAGTACAGCGGTTTCAAGGCCAAATCCGTATATGGACTCGTTCAGCGGCCCGGCGTTTGCGCGACCCGTTGGGGAGGCGTCGGAGACGTATTGTAGAAATGAATATTTCGGTTGGCCGGGCCGGGCTGATGTTTCGTAGGGCTGGCCCGTGGCGGGATTAGTAGCGTACTGCGTAAGGGCGAAAAGCTCCCGCTGCAGGTTTTCGATGTTATCGCCACCGGCCACGTATTGGCGGGGATTGACGGTTGTATAATCCGGAAGGGCGTCATACCACCGGTATAGTTCACGCGCGTAGAGAAAGATGGAGTCTGCCGTTTGCTCTGCGCGTGTGCCCGACGGAATTTGCAGACCGTTGTCGTCATCATCCTGACACGCGCCTGCCACGAGCAGCATGATGCTGAACAGGATGGCGAGCGGGCAGAAGCGATGAGACGTTGACTTCATGTGTATTTTTTTATTAAGAGAACGTTCCGGCCCGGAGGCCAGAACGTTCATAAACCAGCAACCAGCTTCAGGGAGCCGCCTGAAGCCTTTGATTAGAGTTGTTTGTAACGGAATTTCAGATAAGGATAGTTGTTCGGAGGGGTAGCCGAGTTGGGGATACCACCCTGATAAATATCCTGGGGTTCGACTTTATACTTCACGCCGGTGCTGGTGTTGGTGATCACCAGTGTTACACTGCCACCGTTGTCAGCCAGCGGATATACAATGTGGTTCACGATGTTGTAGTTGTACCAACCTGGGTGCAACGGATTTACCGTAAAGGAAGTCGGCGTGCCCATGGTGATGTTGTTATACCCAAAGGCGCCGGTTACGGCCGTTGTCGCTGTGCTGCTGGTAACGGAATTGAAGTTGGTGCTGGTATACGCCAGGGTATAGCCCGACGCTACCGTGATGTCGCCGTTGGCAGTACCGGCAAAGCGCAGTACGTAGTTCGACGACGTGCCACCATCGACAAGGTCAAACCGGTAATAATACGTAGCGTTGGGTACGTGCGGGTCGGTGCCGGTGCCTGGTGTGCCCTGGAAAAAGTCCTCTACGTAGTATACGCCGGTGTTGTCGAGGCGTACGGTGCCAAAAGTGGAGGCCGACGTAAAGCTTACGGCGGCGCCGCCGGCGATCGGACTCGCCGCCACGGTTTGATGCTTCAGGGACGGATCGGTGGGAGCGATCTCGTCTTCCTGACATGCGGTGAAAATTACGGCCAATGCTACTGCGCATACGCGTGCAAAGCTGTTCATGCTTTTTACTAAATTGCGTCCGGTTTCCGGAGCGGGAGTTGATGTTGTTTTCATTGTCTTTAAACGGTTCAATGTTTACGATTTATTTTGCTTCGGAGATTGGAAGAGCCGGGCAGTCGCAATGCCCGGCTTCTTCGTTTTCTTCGAAGATTGCGGCTACGATAGACAGTTGCTGGTTTTTATCTTTCGCTACCCCGTGTTCATGGGTGCTGGCAGTTTCATACTAGTTTTCCTGTTGTTCAGTGACGATGAGTTGCGGGTGTACGTTGGGGTATACATTCAACTGATATGTGTAGTCCACGTTGCCGGAGAAAAGGTCAATGATGCCCGGTAAGATCGTGTAGTATTCCCGGGCAGGCATATCGTCGGGCACGCGGTAGGTCACTTCAGTCGGTGTGGAGCTGACCTTTGCGAGGGAGTAATATTCCTCCGAACCGTCTTGTACCATGACGCGGGCATCGTCCAGTTGCCGTAAATACTCTCCCGTCAAGGTGAAGGCCTCGCCGGGGTGTACCGTAATGGCATGGGTAATAAAGTCAAAGGCTGGATAGCGGTATCGGATGTACAGCACGGCGTTGGAGGTTGTGACTGTTCGTACGCCGGTGACGACTTTGATTTTGTACCAGCCGGTGTCCAGGGCGGTGGTGCCTTCTTCCGGGAGCTGGATCAGTATATTCGAGCCGAAGCCGGTGCCGAGCCCGTCGACAATGGTGTCGATTTCCATCTGTGTCTCTTCGCCGTCGGCGGCAATGAGCGAGATCGTTGTACGACTGGCGTCGAGCAGGATGTTCGTGCCGCGAATATCGGCCGGCTGCCCAAACGATACAACTGCGGGATTCTCGTCATCCAGGGAGAGCGGTGGCTGGTTCACGATAACTTTTACGGTATACGTAGCCGTGCTGCCATCTTCTGCTGTAACGGTATAGGTAATATCGTCGTGCAACGGTATCGGTGTGCCGGAGGTAGGCGCAATGGTGGCTTTTTCGGAAACTGAGAGCTGCGGTGTGATCGTAGCGGGAAGGTCCAGTGTGTGCGGCCAGTACAGCAGGATTTGTCCTTCGGCGATGGCTGCTTCGACCAGCGTGCCATCGGCGGTGAAGGAGAACGTTGTCAGCTCTTTATAGGGGTAGAGAGCATTTTCGTATTCGGTATCGCAGGCGGTGGCCAGAAGCAAAGCCATGGTCAGCCAGGCGCTGTATAAGGTTGCGTGTAGGGAGGAGCGCATACTATATTCTGTTTTCGTTTTCGGTTAGAGTGGTGAAGTGATTTGGATGGGGTTTTTAAGCGTAACCGTTTGGCTATAACAATCGACGCGGATTTTGTACAGGCCGTTGGGCATGGCGGTGTTGAGCGGCAATGTTACGATCAAAGAAATGGATTCGTTGGAGCCGGCATCCGCGGTGGGTATTTCGGTGCCGTCTTCGGCAATAAAGGTGACTTTGGCAAGGCGGGTGCCTTGCGCGGTGTTAAAAATGTTCTTGCCGGTCAGCATCAGACTCGAGTATATGGGGAAGTCTTTATACATCACGGAGCTGTAGAAGGCTGCCGGCGTCTCCGGATCGGTGGTGAGCTCATCCACGATCAGTTCAGGTTGGCGCGTGTCCACCAGTAACGTATACCGCTTGGAGCTTCCACCGGCTGCCGTCACGGTGTAGTATACGGTCGTATCACCCTTGGCAATGGCGGGTACATTTTTTAGCAAGGTGCCGCTGGCCGGGGTAACGGTGGCGCCGTCCGATACGGTCACGTTACCTTCCAGCGTGGAGAGGTAATAAAAATACGGTAGGTATACCTTGATGGTAGAGTCCTGGTCGTTTACGGCGCCGTAGAGCGGCTCGGTGGTATTGGCGACTTCATACGTAAGTACGCGGTTTGCGCGTTGGGCCGGGGGCTCGACGGTCTCGGTGTCAGTACAGGCAGCCAGGAGGCCGAGGGTCAGCCAGACAAAATAGGAGGTGTTCCGAATATAGTTCATAGAGGTTGATCGCTTTGTCAATTAGTTCGCTTCGGTAATGTTGAGATTTTTGGTGCCGTCCTTTTGGATAGCGTACTTGAAGGTGAGGAATCCGGCTTTGTGTGAGCGGTCCGGGTCGGCCGGTGCGTCTTTGTACATGCTATAGAGAATGACCTTCGCGTAGTTGCCTTTGGCCGTGCGCACGAGAATGGGGCGCGGCATGGCGTAACAGATGTGCGCCTTTTCGTTTGAAGGACGGTCCGGGTACATTTGGCCGTAGAAGTCGTAGTAGGCCCAGCCGCTCTTTGTGCCTCCAAAGTAGTCGAGGTCAATGCGCTTGCCGGTCAGGAATTTGTCGTCAGTAATCGTGACGGTGGTCGTGCGGGTGAAGGCATCCTCGAAGAGGCTGCGCGCCGGCAACGCTTTCATGGGCTTACCGCCCTCATCATAATACTGGTTGTCAATGTCTTCGTACTGCAGCAGGTATATGCCGCCTTTGCCCGGGCCGCCGTATCCTGGAGAGGTAGTAGCGGCGCCGTTGTTCGCAGCGATGCTGCTGTTGTAGATACTCAGGAAAGCTAGGTCCCAGTTGCCTGTTTGCACTTCCGATGCGGGAATGACCTTATTTTGCTCCAGGCTAAAGTACAAGGGAGTAGCGTCGCCGGCGGAGGTCGCGAGCGTGTCCGCTGCGAGGTTTGCGACGGTGTAGATGCCGGAGACTGGTTCTTCTTCTTCGGGATCGTCTATCCCGTCAGCGGGACCGGGATCGTCGGAGGAGCAGGCCGTCAGCGCCGCAAAAGCGAAGAGCGCATATAATAAGTGATGGTGCATATCGCGCAGGAAGGAGTATCGCATAGTGTGGGGGTACAATGTGAGTATATAAGTTTAGCGTGTAGAAAGATTTCGGCTGCCGTCTTCTTGCAGGAAGTACCGGAAAGTGAAGTATGGCGTAGGGGTGTTGACCGTTGGGCTCTCGGGGTTGCCCAGGTAGAGGGTCTTCATTTCCAGCTTGGCAAACTTGCCGTCGCCGTTGCGGATGACAATGGTCACGCCGCTGATGGCCGACATGATATGGCTTTGCAGACTATAGAAATACCAGCCTTTATGCCCCACCGGGAAGTCATGCCAGCCGGAAGACGTTTGCTCGGCCATGAAGGCGTCGAAGGCTTCGTCAGAAGGGGCTTCGTCGAGCTCGTCAAACAAGGCGTCGAGTACTACCATGCCGCCCTTGCCGGTACCACCATACCCTGGCGTGGCTTCGATGTTGCCGTTGTTGAAGGTGATGTACGAGTTGTAGATTCCGCTGAAACAGACATCCCAGCTGTTGTCTTGCGCTTTTGCTTCGGGTAAGGTAAGCCACGCGCCTTCGGCATCGTGCGCATTGATGACGGCGTGGTCTTGCAGGTTGAAGAAGATGGGTATGTGTCCCGATTCAAACGTATTGCCGACGGATCCTGGCAGGTCTTTGACATACAGGGTACTGGTGCGCTCGTCTACGCTGGTGTATGTATCCATGGGCGTGAGTACCACGGGAGGCGCGCCGGTCTCGTCGTCGGAGTCGGAGCATGCCGCCAGGAGTACGATGAGCAGGCACCAGGGCGTATAACGGGAGAGTTTTTGTAAGGGGGAATTGTGACGCATAGTTTCCTTTCTACAGTTGATCAATCATTTTTATTAAAACGCCATGACAATGCCGTGATAAATTGCCGGCCGAGCAGGTTGGGAATAAGGCTGTCGTTATAGTCAGTGATGTTATCGCAGATAAGCTGGATGCCCAGCTGTTTTTGAAGCAGTCGTTTTTCGACAGTGGCGTTTAGTAATACATAGCCATCGGCGTATAGATCATAAGGATCTATAAACAAGTTGGGTGCGTTACGGTCGCCGATGCCATACTTGCCGCGGTATGTTGCGCGGAAGCTGGCACTGATGCCCCGCGTTTTGTGCTCATAAAAGATCTTGGCGTTGGCCATGTGGCGCGAGCGGCTGACCAGGTTGAAATAGTCGGAAGGTTTTGCTGTACGAATACGGCCTTCCGTTGTACGTACTTGTTCTTCGCCTTTCTTGATCTTGTCTACGATACTCTGATCTTTCGCGTAGAGCAACTGGTAGCCGATCGCGAACTGCAATCCCGGTGTGATGGTCCAGCGGAGGTTTGTCTCGAGACCTTGCGTGAAGGCCCGGTCGATGTTGCGATAAGAATATAGTTGTGTTCCTTGCCGTTTCACGCCGACGGGATCTTCCAGGATCATGTTGTCGATATTGTTGCGGAACGCATTTATTTCAAATGAGACATCGTCAGCGGGTTGTAGTACAAAGCCGGCGTTAAAGGAGAGCGAGTGCTCGGCCTTCAGGCTGCCCACTTTTTCGGCTACGGGGTAGAGCTCGAGAATTTCACCGTTTGCTTGCAGGCGTGCCACTTCCTGATCGAAAACAGCGGCGCCGAGTACAGTGTATCCAGCCGAGGGATTGGTGAAGGAGAGATATAGTTGCTGGAAGCTGGGGGCTTTAAAGCCTGTGCCGGCCGTTGCTTTGAGTATGAGCCAATCGTTGACGGCATATCGTACGCCAAAGCGTGGGCTTACTTGCTGACCGTAGAGGTTGTGTATGTCGTATCGTACACCGGCCAGGATGCCGATCTTGTCGTTCGGTGTGTAGTGGGTTTGAAAATAGGCAAAACCAGTTTGCATATCGCGCCGGTTACCGTAACGGGAGGCCTGCAGTATTTCGGCGTTGCCACCCATACCGATGGTAGTTTTTAGCGTACGCCACGGGTTATAGCTGGCAAACGACTCCAGGCGGTGGAAGTACTGTTGGAATTTATTTTCATTTACCCGTATGTCGTTGTCGAGATCGGTAGAGGTAGCCCGGGCTGTGTATTGGGTGAAGTAGTATTGCGTTTGCATGTCGATCTTCCCGCGAAACGTGTTTTGCAGCATGGCGGAAGCATTTACATCCTGTTCTACATTCTTGTCTTCACGGCGACCGATGCGATCCATGTCGTACTGATTGTGCTGTTGGCGCGAGGCAAACCGCGCGGAGCCCGTCAGGAGTGTCGTCGGTGCCAGGCGGTATTGTGTTTTTCCCTGTAAGGAATAGCTATTGAAAGGCGGTAGTGTTTTGCCGGGCGTGTCGGGTGCCGCATCAAAGCCGTCGGTACGATAAAAATTGGTCGAGATGGAAGTGATCGCGCGTTTGTCGAGCCAGGGCATGCTGCCGTCGAATGTGGCATCGAGTGTTTGATTGCTGCCGTAGCGCAAAGCAGCTGTTCCGTGCGGGTGATCAGCAGATTGTTTACGCGTGATGATGTTGACGACACCGGCCAGCGCGTCGCTTCCATAGATGGCAGAAGAGGTGCCTTTAATGATTTCGATGCGTTCGATGTTGGCAACGGTGATACGGGAGAGGTCGAGAATACCCACCGAGTTGCGGCCGATGAGGGGCTGGCCGTCGATCATGATCATGGTATACGAGGCATCAAACCCTTGTACTTGTAGTCCCAGCGCACTGGAGGCGCCGCTCGGGTCTGTTGTCAGGGCGAGGCCAGTTTGCTCTTGCAGCACTTCGTGCAGGCGACGGCTCCCCATCATTTCCAGCTGCCGGCCTTCGATGATCATAACGGGCATGGGCAGATCGCCTACAGGCACTGCCGTACGGGTAGCCGTAGACGTCAGGGTGCGGTCTGCGGTGACGAGCACCTCGTTCATTTGTACCGTGGCCTCCTGCAGGGTAAAGGCAAGCTGCAGTGTTTGCCCAGGGGATATGGCGAACGTTTTCTTTAACGGTTCATACCCAACCGCGGTGGCGATCAATACGCACGGCCCGGCATCGGGTACGCGAAGTGTAAAGGCGCCATTTTCGCTGGAAGTCGTGCCGTACGGTTTACCTTCCACGCGCACGGTGCCATAGGGTATCGGATCGCCTTCGGCCGTCGTCAGTTTTCCATCGATGTGGGCACAAGCCGCAACCAATAATACTTTGCTGCCATGCACTTGTATGCTGCCCAGCGTATCGCGTAGCAGGTCGGCGAGCACATCCCGTAAGGGTGTGTCGGTATAGTGTATTGTAACACGACGGTTTCCACCCAACAAGGTGCTGCTATACGAAAAGGAACAGCCTGCCTGACCGGCGATAACATCGAGCGCATCGCTCAACGCCGTATCATTCAGGCGCACGGTGATCTTCTTATCGAGAATGCTATAAACCGGTATGTTCGCTGCCGCGGTCTGCAGGCTCATTACAACGAGGCAGGCGCAGACCGCGGTGGACCATACCGACGGGTATTTCAGAAAACGTGTTGTTATTGCTACCATGGATAAATCTTCCTTAGTATAGGATCAGTCGTTTGTCGTTCAGATCATATTGACATTGCATCACCGTGCTAAGCTCTTTCAGCACAGCCACCAGGGCAGGGTTGTTGTTGAACCGGCCGGTAAAACGATGTGTAGCCAGTTTTTTGTTCTGGATATGTACCGGCACGTTGTACCAACGCGCAAGAATAGTGGCTACCTGGGATAGCGGTTGATCTTTAAAGATCAGTGTACCGTGTCGCCAGGCAGTATAGTTTGCGGCGTATACGCTTTGCACCGAGAGTGGCTTGCCGTTCGGTATACAGACAACACCCTGGTCGCGCGTAAGCAGTACGTGATAACCGGCAGCGTCGGATACCCGCACTCTGCCTTCTTCTACTGTAACGGTCGTGCTGATATCGTCCGGGTAGGCTTTTATGTTAAAGACAGTGCCGAGTACACGTACGGTTGTTCTGGACGTCAATACAGAAAAGGGACGTGTGGCGTCTTTGGCCACTTCCAGATAGGCTTCGCCGGAGAGATGAACAATACGTGCGGTGTCGGTGAATTTATCTGGTATGGTAAGCGTGCTACCCGAGTTCAGGTGCACAATAGTACCGTCGGGCAATGTCATGCGGATCTTTTCACCACGGGCGGCCTGCATCACGCGGCTGGCGCCTGGCGTAGGTTGCGTATCGGTAATGACAAGTGTAGTGCGGTATTGATACACGATACCCACTGTAGCGGCAAGGAGCAAGAGGGACGCTGCGATTTGCAACGGCAGCCATCGGTGTACAGCCTTTTTGGATTGCGTTGGCGGCTGCACCTGTTTCCAGAGATCATCGTGCAGCGCACGTTTGTCTATGCTGTGAAAGATTTCTTTGTCGTCGGGCAGAGGCGGTGGAGCATTCTTGCCGGCGAGGGCCCGGATAACGAGCGCCTCTTCTTCTGGCGTGCAGAATCCTTTGAAATATTTCTCCAGCAGTTCTGGTGTAATGTTTTCCATACGCGGCGGGTAATGCCTACGTATGACTATACCCCAGGACTACTATGACCACAGTGTAGTTTTTGGGGAAATTGAGGCTTTTCTTAAAAATACCTTTGATAGGGGAGGTGGGTACCCTGTGGCCGTCAGACGTTAGGTTGGGATAGGGTTGCGATATGTCACCCATAGCTCAGGGATAGCTATGGTATAGCTTTGATACGGGTAATGTATGGCTTTAGTACGGCTTTGATACGGGTAGACCCCCTTTGAACCGCGGTTTTAATGCCTGCGAAGATGGGGGATATTACGATTCCTGCAGCTCTTTCGCCAGATACCGCAACGCGTTTCCGATATGATATTCCACTGTGCTGGTCGAAATATTCAGCCGTTCACTGATCTGCTTGTGCGTCAAATTCTCCGTCCGGCTCATTAAAAACACTTTTTTACACTGACAGGGAAGCTTATCCACCAGTTGGTCCAGGCGGTCTTCCAGCTGTTGGTATAGCACCTGGTTTTCGGTGCAGTTTTCTTCGCCGCAGTAGTCGAGGAAAAAACAGTCGAGGTGGCGCTTTTCGGTTTGCCGGTTGCGGTAATAATTGTAGGTCTGGTAGCGGGCGGCTTTGCCGAGATAGTCACTGATGGTGCCTGGGACTTGTAGTGTCTCGCGACGTTCCCAGAGGGACTTAAAAATGTCTTGCGTCATTTCGCGCGATTCTTCGCGGGTGCGGGTGCCGCGATAGCAGGCAGTATATACCTGGTCCCAATAGCGATCGAAGATGATCTTAAATGCCCGCTCGTCGCCGGCTTGGAGCAGGTGTAGGAGGCGTTCGTCGCTATAGAGGTTTAGTAATGACAAGGGGTCGCCGGTCTTGTTTCAGGCCGGCAATATATCATTATTTAGAAGCGGTTTAAATTAGGTGCTGTAAAATGACCTTTAGAGAGTAGAAGGTCTACCCGATATATAGTAAAGAAGGGACGAAATGTTACCGTTCGCCGTGTAGGCATACGCCGCTAGGCAGTGTTGCGGCCTCGGAACTTCTTACGGGCTTTGGCAATCTCGGCTTCGTGTTTCGCGGCCCATTCACCCAGGCCCATCATCACATCCAGCAGGCTTTTGCCGAGTGGGGTGAGCTGGTATTCCACACGGGGTGGAATCTCGGGGTATAATTGGCGAGTCACGAGTCCGTCTTCTTCCAGGGAGCGGAGGGTGACGGTCAGCATGCGTTGGGAAATGCCCGACACGCGCGATTTGAGCTCGTTAAATCGAGGGCTGCCGGCATAGCCCAGGTTGAGGACCACCAGCATAGACCACTTATTCGCGAAGTGAATCAGGAAATCATGGACCGGACACAGACCATTAGCCTTCTCCTCGAGAATTTTTGCAATTTTTTTTCTGCGTTCAACTGGTTGATTATCAGCAATAGTTACCCCCATGTGCCTTACGTAAGTGTTTGTCTCTGCTTGTACTGCTGGTGGTTACCAAATAGTTTTGAGTTACTTTAAGTAACCAACTTATATACAAATCTATGAAAAAAAGCGTATTGGTCACCTTTTTGCTGTTGTCAGGTGTAGTCGTCTTCGGACAAACCTGGACCCTGGACAAGGCACACTCTAAGCTGGGCTTCAGCGTTACTCACTTATTAGTTTCTACCGTAGACGGCAGCTTCAAATCAGTGGACGCGAAGATCACTTCAAGCAAAGCCGACTTTACAGATGCTGTGTTTGAATTGACAGCTGACGTGAACACCATCGACACGGACAACGAACAGCGTGACGGTCATTTGAAAAATGCTGATTTTTTTGATGCAGCGAAATTCCCTTCTCTGACATTCAAAAGCACTTCGATCAAGAAGGTAGCGGAGAAGAAGTACAAACTGGTTGGTGACCTGACCCTGCACGGCGTTACTAAGTCGGTTACATTAGACCTGACACTCGGTGGTACTGGCGTACACCCGTACTCGAAGAAGACCATCGCCGGCTTCAAGGCTACGGGCACGCTGAAGCGTTCTGACTTTGGCATTGGCGCAGGCACTCCGAGCTCTGCTGTAAGCGACGAAGTGGAGCTTATCGCTAATGGCGAATTCGCGAAAGACTAATCTCGAAATTTCGTCTTATGAGAAGAGCCATTCCTGAGGGGATGGCTCTTCTTTTTTATCGCGGTGGTAAGAGGAATTGCATCGGAGAATATTCTACAAATTGTTGAAAAAGTGTGTAATAGATAACCCACAACGGCACACTTATGTTTAACTGTTTTTGGCCGCGTTAAATACAAAAAGGCTGCTTTGCAGCAGCCTTTAAGTCACCTAACCTAACCATTATTTATCCTTATTCTCTATTCTAAGGCTTCTTTAAATTAAAAATCGCTGTTACTGTTTGTTTTACGGCGATCTTTCTTTTCGTGAACACTTTGTTAACGTGTTACGCCCGTTATTACTAAAATTCTGTGCCAACCTGCTCTTTACAACGTCTGCAGTCAGAGGTTATTGCATTGGAAATAAAAAAATGGTTCTGTTTTAACCCGTACCTTTGAGCGAATGTCTACGCTTAAACGATCGGGGTCGGCGGATCTTCCGCTGCATTACGGGGCCGTGCCACCGTGGCTCGCCGCGCGTATGAGCAAGCTGGGGCTGGCCATCACCGAGGCGATCCTGGCAGAATACGGTAAGGCCGAAGTACTTCGACGCCTGAGCGACCCGTTCTGGTTTCAGAGCCTGGGCTGCGTGCTGGGTATGGACTGGCATTCATCGGGCATTACGACCGCCGTCATGAGCGCGTTAAAACGGTCTATCAATCCACACGCAAAAGAACTCGGCATTTACATCTGTGGCGGCAAAGGCAAACAGTCGCGCGAGACGCCCGCGGAGCTGCTGCAAGTAGCCGAACGTACCGGGCTGCCGGGCGACTATCTCGTACGCTGCAGCAAGCTGAGCGCAAAAGTTGACAACACCGCCGTGCAAGACGGCTTTCAATTATACCTGCACTCGTTCATCGTCAGTGACGAAGGACAGTGGGCGGTTGTGCAGCAAGGCATGAGTCCTGCAAGTGCTACTGCGCGTCGTTATCATTGGCACTCGGCATCGCTTCAATCTTTTGTCGATGAGCCACACGCCTCTATCTGTGGCGAAAGCCAGGGGCAGATCTTAAATATGGTAGCGCACGATGCCTGCGGCGCCCGCACGTCTATCCTCGGGATGACACAAGAGTCGCCGACAGCCATGATGCGTGAGATCCAGCAATTGGTGATGCCATCGCACCACGATGTGCGGACAGAAGACGTTGACTTGAAGCGTTTGGGCGCCATGCTCTGGCTGGCTCACGAGAAAACCCCGAAAGATTTTGAAGAGCTGTTATTGCTGGAAGGACTCGGACCGCGAACATTACAGTCCCTTGCATTGGTAAGCGAAGTGATTTACGGTACGCCGTCGCGCTTTACCGACCCTGCGCGCTTTTCATTTGCACACGGTGGCAAAGATGGGCATCCGTTTCCTGTGCCGCTAAAGGTATACGACGAAACGATCTCCACGCTGAAGGTAGCCGTTGAGCGGGCGAAGATCGGGGAGACCGATCGCCAGCAGGCCATTCGCAGCTTATCGGAGCTATCCTATCGCGCCGAGAAAGATTTTATGCCAAACACCAATTTAGAAGCGGTGATCGAGAAGGAGCGGAACGAATCATGGAAACACGACGGGCGCACCGTGTTTGGTCGTGCCAAGCCGCCGCGGGGCGGACAGTTGAAGTTGTTTTAAGATGCCAATAAAAAAAGCCGTTTGGACGTGTGACGGCTTCTTCTTTTTAACAGGTTGTTGCTGTTAATAGATAAACCTTTTCAGCATGTTCTCGATCTCTTTGTAGAACAGCTTTTCGTTTCCTTCAGAAAGGGCCGCGCTGCCGGTCGCCTGGAAGTCGTCGAGGATGGGTTTGTACCACTCCACGTCTACGGGGGCGATCAGCATCTTCTTCAATTCTCCTTTGATAAACTCCACCTTCACCGGCGAAAGGTCGGTGATCTTGTAATGATCCGCTACATATGCCGCGAGGCTTCGTTCATCCAGAAAGTCTTTGATCAGGTCGTTGCGTAGCTTACGAATGACGTCGACAATGTCGGTCGCTTCGTTTTCAGTCGTTGAAAAAGTCTTGGGGTTGCTCATATCTGGAGGCATAATTAGAAAAATGATATAAAATCGAGGAGTACTATTTTAAAATGTATTTTAATATATTGCTGAAAGGGGCGCGTTTTTATCGAAGGCCAAATTGCTCATTGACAATCATTTCGCGAGCACGTCGCACGACCAGAAAACTTTGTGCCATGCCGTGTGCGATGAACCACGCAGCTTTTTTTAGCTTTGGCGATGGAGCTTGCACAGCGATGACTACGTTCGGGGGTGTTATGTTCCCAATTTCATATGTTTCTACTAAAGAATTATTTAATGGCTTACATGAAGAATATTGTTTTGTTTCTTTTCTGCTCGTGTGTGGCATGTTCGGTAGCGGCACAATCATCCAAAGCTGCCCCCGGCAATCCGGTGTTTCCGGGCTGGTATGCTGACCCTGAAGGAATTATTTTCGGCAAAGAGTATTGGATCTATCCCACCTACTCGGCGCTATACGAAGAACAAGTATTTTTCGACGCCTTTTCATCACGCGACCTCGTGCATTGGAAAAAGCATCCCCATGTGCTCGACACTGCCAATGTAAAATGGGCACACCGCGCGGTGTGGGCGCCATCGATCATAGCCAAAGACGGTAAGTATTATATGTTTTTTGGCGCCAATGATATTCAGAATGACCAGGATCACGGTGGTATCGGCGTTGCCGTAGCCAATCGTCCCGAAGGTCCCTTTAAAGACCTGCTGGGGAAACCCCTGATTGATAAATTTCATCACGGCGCACAGCCCATCGATCAGTTTGTCTTTAAGGATAAGGACGGTTCGTATTATCTTTTCTATGGGGGCTGGCGTCATTGCAACGTCGCCCGGTTGAAAGATGACTTCACCGGCTTCAAGCCCTTTGACGATGGTGAGGTGTTTAAGTCGATCACACCCGAAGGATACGTGGAAGGACCCTTCATGTTTATCCGCAACAATAAATATTATTTCATGTGGTCGGAAGGCGGCTGGGGAGGCCCCGACTATTCGGTAGCCTATGCCATCGCCGACTCGCCCTTCGGGCCCTTCAAACGTATCGGTAAGATTCTGCAGCAAGATGCCGCCGTTGCCACGGGAGCGGGGCACCACTCGGTTATGCATGACGAGAAAAAAGATCAGTGGTATATTGTCTATCACCGTCGTCCGCTGGGCGATACCGGTCGCGACCACCGGGTAACGTGCATCGATCGTATGTATTTTGACGAGCAAGGCATGATAAAGCCTGTAAAGATCACACACGAAGGCGTGGGCGTTTCGCCGCTGAAGTAATCGACGCGACTAGGGCACCAATACCAGGGGAATGGCAAGACGGGCTACCAGGTCGTCAAACATTTCTTTGTTCACGACGTGCATGCTTTTATCCATGACAAGAAACGAGACGTGATTGTGGCGTAGCTGGTCCGTGATACGGTCGGCCATAAAACCAATCTCCATCTGAAAGTCGTACGACAACAACGGGTCCGCCAGGTATTCTTTTTCGAGCAGCTGAAAATGCTGCAGCGAGTCTTCTTCGATTTTCCTTTTCATTTCCAGTGCGTGGCCGTGCGTGGCTTTAATGAGCCGGTAGGTGTAGAGAATGGTGAGGTGCTCGTCAAACTGACGGGCAAGGCTGGCGGCCCACCGCAGGGCGTGCAGCGATGACTCCGAAAAGTCAACTGCGCACAGAATCCGGTTGCCGGTAAGGGGGATATCTTCTGTAGGCGTTTTCACACGATGCTTATTCACATACGAACTTAGGCGTCTTTTAAACGGTTAGGGCCGATTTAAGTCAATACTGAAGCTGATTTTTATCATATTCGTGTCTGGCAGTAATTGCAATACTTGTATAATGGAAAACGCACTTCCTATATCCTTTGAATCGAATGATGCTTTCCGGGAGATCTTTCAAAGCATGTCCGAGGGAATCCTCATGGTGGACGAAGCGGGCAAGATCATCACGGCCAACGCTGTGGCCGAACACCTCTTTGGCTATGAGAAGAACGAGATGAACGGCATGCAGCTCGAACAGCTGTTGCCAGAGCGCTATCGGGGTAGGCATATGTCATTCCGCGGCGAGTTTAATGAACATCCCGAGCCGCGCCGCATGGGCATAGGCCGCGACCTCACGGCGCTGCGAAAAGACAACCGCGAGTTTCCCGTGGAGATCAGCTTGAGCTATACCCACCTGAAGGGCAAGCTGTATGTCATGGCCTTCATCAGCGACATCACGCTACGCAAAAAATCCGAAGACGCCCTGCGCCGTAGCGAAGAGCAACTGATTGTCTATGCTGTCGAGCTCGAGAAAAAAGTCGAGAGCCGCACGCAGGCGCTGAATGGTATGGTGGAGGCGTTGGAAAAGGAAGTGCAAGACCGCAAGCGTGCGGAAGAAGATGCGCACCATGCGCTGGGTAAAGAGCGGGAGCTGAACGAGCTCAAGTCAAAGTTTGTCTCGATTGCCTCGCATGAGTTTCGCACGCCGCTGAGTGCCATTCTCAGCTCGGCATCGCTTATACAACAGTATAGCGAAAAACATGACATGGAGAAAGTGCGCAAACACGTGCAACGCATCAAGACGTCGGTCAACCACCTGACGTCTATTCTCGACGACCTGTTATCACTTGGCCGCCTGGAAGAAGGCATGATCGAGGTATCACGTGAGCGCATCGAGCTCTTGCCGTTTGTGCAGGAGGTAAAGGAAGAGATCGGCTCGGTCTTGAAAGAACAACAGCAGATAGTACTGCTCTGCCCACCTATGGCACAGCCTATTTACTCCGATGCACGCATTCTGCGCCACATTCTTTTTAATCTGATTTCTAATGCCAGCAAGTATTCGGATGTAGGCAAACGCATCTTTATCGAATGCCGGCGCCATTCCGACCGTGTCTCTTTCTCCGTACGCGACGAAGGCATCGGTATACCGAAAGACGAGCAGAAACATTTGTTCGACCGGTTCTTTCGCGCAAGCAATGCCGGCCAGGTGCAGGGCACAGGCCTGGGACTCAACATCGTGAAACGCTATGCCGACCTGATCGGCGGCAGTATAAGCTTTACCAGTGAAGCCGGTACCGGCAGTACATTTACCCTTGTAATTCCAGATACGTATGAAGAAAATTCTGTTAATTGAGGACAACGTCGACGTGCGTGAGAACATCGGCGAGATCTTATCGCTAGCGGGTTACGACGTCGTGACAGCACCGAATGGTAAGAACGGCGTAGAGCTGGCCATGCAGGAGAAACCGGACCTCATTATCTGCGACATTATGATGCCCGAGCTGGATGGCTATGGTGTACTGCACATTCTCAGTAAAAAAGATGAGACCGCCGGCATTCCCTTTATATTCCTGACGGCAAAGACCGAAAAGACCGACATACGCAAAGGCATGAACCTGGGCGCGGACGATTATCTGACTAAACCCTTCGACGATACTGAGCTGCTCAATGCCATTGAAGCCCGCCTACGCAAAAGTGATCTGCAACGCAAGCTCTATGACACCACCGAAGAGGGTCTCGATAATTTTATTCGCGATGCCCGCCAGGTGCTACACCTGGAGGATCTGTGCAAAGACAAGAAAGTAAAGCCATTTAAAAAGAAAGCAGAGATTTTCGCAGAGGGTGATACACCGCTGTATGTATTCTTTGTACGGTCGGGCAGTGTCAAGGTGTTCAAGTCGCACCCCGACGGAAAAGAGCTGATCACCAATATTTATAATGTCAACGATTTCTTTGGCTTCGAGGCGGTGCTGTCGGGCCATGCATACCAGGAGTCGTCGATTGCGATGACGGATTGTGAATTGATTGTAATACCCCGCCACGACTTCCTTACATTATTCCAGGCACACCCTGATGTATCGTCCAGCTTTATTTCGATGCTTTGTAAGAAAGTAGCCGAGCAAGAAAATCAATTATTGCACCTGGCCTACAACTCCGTGCGGCAACGTACAGCAGAAGCCCTGCTCAAGGTCGAGCAACTACGCGATGCCAAACAGAACATTCAGATCTCGCGTGATGACCTGGCCAAGATCGTCGGCACGGCATCGGAATCTGTTATTCGGGTGTTGTCAGATTTTAAAGACGAGGGACTGATCGAAATAGAAGGTGGCAAGATCCGTATTGTGCAGGCTGCGAAGTTAGAGAAGGTAGTTCGTTGGAACGTGGCCCGCTAGCGGCACAACACAATATCCGTTTCCGGATTTGCCGTTGCGGGATGTGTCAGAAATATGCGGGCGATGAGCAGCACCGCCGAAATCACGAGTAAGCTCGTGGTTAAAGCCCGGGTGGAGATGTGAAAGGAACGGGCGACCCATTGGAATACGGAGGGAAGCCCGATCATCGCCGGTGCCGTACCCAGGCCAAACAGTAACATAAAGTTAAAACCATCGAGCGGCCCCCGCAGCGTGATGCAATACGACCACGCTACCGCAGTGAGGCCACAGGGTAGCAGGCCGTTTAACATACCCAGCCATGTCGTTGTCAGAAGCCCTTTCCGCTGCAGCAGTACGCCAAAACGCAATTTGAGGAACGATGCCAGCCGCATCCAGGCACTGGAGAGGATCGGCACTTTCCAGGCATAGGTGCCGGTGACAACCATGAGTAACAATATGAGGCCTGTTAGGAGGGAAGCAATGGTTTGAAAATTTCCGAGGGGCAACCATGCGCCGATACTGCTGATCGCCGCGCCGATTATTGCGTAGGTAAGGATTCTGCCGCCGTTGTATAGCAAGCGGGCGCGCCACACGCGGGCGTTCCGTACGGTCGCGGCCATGGCGAGCGGACTACACATGCCCGCGCAATGGATGCTTCCCGCCAGGCCGATGATCAGCGCCGTGAGCCACATAAGGGTATTGTTTAGAGGTGAATGATCTGTTCGAGGTAGAATTCGCGGCCTTGTATGCGCCACGTCATGCGGGCGCGATACCTGCCCTGCGGCAGGTTGCTACCGAATACTTGCGTGGTCTCTGGTGTGGGCTTTAGTACAAAAGTTCTATCGGCGGCAGCATTCGCCGG
Source organism: Dawidia cretensis (assembly GCF_018598175.1). GTDB lineage: Bacteria > Bacteroidota > Bacteroidia > Cytophagales > Cyclobacteriaceae > Ohtaekwangia > Ohtaekwangia cretensis. Next base: position 64,266 of record NZ_JAHESE010000010.1, on the reverse strand, counting down.
ACAGAACAACTTCAGCTCGCCCGTTTCGATGTCTGGCAGTTGGTCAAACGACAGCGTCAGCCCGTGTTGTGCCGTGGTAGAAATAACAGGCTTGTTCGCCAGCAGTGCCGTGTTGGCTATGCGGTCGATCTGGTCCTGGTATTTTAGCTCTTCCTGGTAATAATTTTTAGACACCAGGTTCACATCTTGCCGCATACAGACGGTTACGAGTACGGCGATGAATGACGCAAACAAGATAAACGCCAGAATAATACTTTTTCCCCAGTTCATAATCGTACAGGTTTTAGTGTGACTGTTCGTCTTTCAGACGGCTGTTGACATCGGCCGAAGATCGGACAGGGCCAATGAATTTTACCTTAGCCCGGTCCAGCAGCTTACCGGTCTCGCGATGGTATATTTCCAAGTGTACTACTGTGCGGGCGGTTTTAATCTTCTCTTCCGGTATGCGTATAAAGAATACGGTTTTGATCAAGCCCTCAGCGGGCAGCAAGATATCTTCACCGTCAACTTTTTGAAGCTCGGCCGTGGCCGGGGATGCTACGCGTACCGTTACGGGCACAGCGTCAAAGGACTTATTGATGAACTCTACGTTGTATAGGTTTGAAATATAGCCGTCGCCCGGTTTCTGATACAACGTGCCAGATACCTTCAACACAGTCGTTTCGACATCGGAACGTGTGGCGAGTGTGAACCCCAGCAACGCGACGATTGCCGCCAGTACGCCGGTGTAGGCCATCAAACGCGGCGTCAGGATTTTGGTGCTGCCTTTTTCAATCGCGCTGACCGAAGCATAGCGAATCAATCCCGTGGGCTTGTTGACCTTCAGCATTACATCATCGCACGCATCGATGCAAGCCGTACAGTTCACACACTCCAGCTGCGTGCCGTTACGAATATCGATGCCCGTGGGGCAGACGTGAATACAAAGCTTACAATCCACGCAGTCACCTTTCGGCGCTTCCGCCGTTTGTTTCTTGCGCAGCTGTCCGCGAGGCTCGCCCCGCAGCCAATCGTACGCCACGACAATCGACTCCTTGGTGAGAAGCACGCTTTGCAAGCGGCCATACGGACACACCGCTATACATGCCTGCTCGCGAAAGCGTGCATAAACTCCATAGAAGATTGCCGTGAAGGCCACGAGCGCAAGAAAGCCCGCCAGGTTGTTCATCGGCGATTGGCTGGCGATGGCCAGCGTTTGGTCCGTGCCGATCATGTACGCCAGGGCAGTATGGGCAATGATGACAGAAATGATAAGAAAGATCAGGTGCTTGGCCGTCTTCTTCCATGCCTTTTGGAAGTCGATCGGCGCCGCGTTTAACCGGCGTTGGGCCGGGGCGTCACCCTCAATCCAATATTCTATCTTGCGGAAGACCATTTCCATGAACAACGTCTGCGGGCACATCCACCCACACCATACACGCCCAAAAGCCAGTGTAAAGACGATGATGAAGATAAAGAATGCAATGAGAACGAGGGCCAGTAGTACAAAGTCCTGCGGCCAGAATGCCTGCCCGAGGATGACGAACTTCCGGTCGAATACATTTAACAGCAAGAAGGGTTGACCACCGATGCGGAGAAATGGGCCGGCGAAGAATATTGTGAGGAGGAGTATGGTGACGGCAATACGCCAGCGGTGAAAGGTGCCGGCGGGTTTCTTGGGGTAAATCCAGATGCGTTTACCCTGTCCATCAACTGTGGCGATGGAATTTCGGAACTCTTCATTGAATTGATATACTTCGTCGGTCATAACATGATGTTTTAGAGCGATGCTTGCGGCGCCGCCGCGGTGCTGTCGGTCGCCGCTTGTGTTTCCTGGAAGATGTCACCTTGCGGCGCCTTTCCGTTGGCAGGATTGCTGCCCTGCAGGCTCATGACGTAAAAGGCCACGTCGCGTACATCCTGTGGGCTAAGCGTTTTACCCCAGGCAGGCATGCCTTTCTCGACAACACCGGTCTTGATGGTGTTGAAGATATTTTGAATGCCACCGCCGTGCAGCCAGTAGGCGTCGGTCAGGTTCGGGCCGATCGTGTTACCACCGCCGTCGGCACGGTGACACGAACCGCAGTTGTTATTGGCAAAAACGCCCTTACCTTTTTCCAGGGCCGCTGCGTCTGCGGTATATTTCAGTGTATTGACGTCTATCTCTTCTACCGGCTGATCGGCTTTGCGTGCACGCATTTGTTGGTCAGCAATAGCCACTTCCTGGTCGTACTCTTCGCGCTGCAGCGGCAGGTTGCCGTAGAGGTGGTAGACAACGAGGTACGCCAGGGCCCAGACGGCGGTGCCGGCAAAGAGCCACTTCCACCACGGCGGCAAGTGATTGTCCAGCTCGCGAATGCCGTCGAAGTCGTGCCCCATGTCGATGTCCTGCTCTTGTGCGAGTGGTACCGAAGCGTTGGCCTTCTGCACAAGCTGTTGCCAGAAAGTACCCCGCGGTATATAGGCGATGCCCTGCTTTTCGGCGCGATCTTTCTCGGTCAGGTTGACGAGTACATTCAGCACCCGCAACAGCGAGAAACATACTACCACGACCAGGATGGCTACGATGGCGGCGAACAATGATAGGGCATAGAGGGGCATGAGTGGATGGTTGACGGGATCGTCCCAGAAGCCTGGTGTAGTGGCCGGGGACGATGCATCGGCGACCAGGCCGTTGGCCAGCAGGCCGCCCGTGAGCAACGCAATAGATGAATATTTCATACCACTATACATTAGAAGTGTTGGAGATCGCGTCGTCGCCGGTGGCTTCCACAGGCAGGTTCTTCATCTTGTCGATGAACTTCCGGTCGGCGGTGAACACATACCACAGCAGGCACAGAAAGAAGAGGAAGAAGATAACGAATGACACCACGGGCCAGATCGCTATGTTGTCGATGTTTTGCAATACGTTCTTATACATATAGGAAGTCGGTTATTGGTTGGCGCTCAAGGCTGCTTCGTCGGTGTCGGCCGGAGCTGCTTTGATGTCCGTGCCCAGGCGTTGCAGGTAGGCGATGATCGCGATGATCTCGGCGTCGGCCGATACTTCGATGCCGTCGGCCTTCAGCGATGCCGTGATAGACTGGGCTTGTTTTTCGAGCTCGTCGTTGGCGATCTCTTCAAAGCCTTCTTCGTATGGCACCCCTACTTTGCGCAGCGCGGTGATCTTGCCGCGGGTTTCGGTTTTGTCGATGGCCTGCTCGGACAGCCACAGGTATGCCGGCATGATCGAGCCCGTAGACACCGCGTCGGGCGCCAGCATGTGGTTGTAATGCCAGCTGTTGGAGTATTTGCTGCCGACACGGTGCAGGTCGGGACCGGTGCGTTTCGAGCCCCACAGGAACGGGTGGTCGTACACGAACTCACCGGCCTTGGAGTACTCGCCGTAGCGCTCGGTCTCCGAGCGGAAGGGGCGAACCATTTGCGTGTGGCAGTTTACACAGCCTTCGCGGATGTAAATGTCGCGGCCGTGAAGCTCAAGCGGTGTGTAGGGTTTGACGCTACTGATCGTAGGGACATTGGACTTCACCAGGAACGTAGGGATCATTTCCAATGCGCCCCCGATCAGAATAGCGATCAAGGTCAGTACCGTAAAGAGTACGGGTTTGTGTTCCAGCAAGCGATGGTGCCAGCCACCGCTGGTGGCTACATAGCTTTTTGTAAGCGGCATGGCTTCAGCGTCTTCGTTTGCCAGGAAGCTACCGGCATACGCGGTCTTGATAAGATTGTAGGTCATCAGGATCGCGCCGCCGAGGTAGAGCGCGCCGCCAATCGCACGCAGCGCGTACAATGGCAGTATTTGTACCGTTGTTTCCAGGAAGTTTTTGTACATCAGAAAACCTTCCGGGTTAAATTCTTTCCACATCAGGCTCTGAACGACACCCGCTACATAGAGCGGCAGGGCGTAGAAGATGATGCCGAGCGTACCCAACCAGAAGTGCACATTGGCCATTCGTGTCGAGTATAGCTTGGTGCGCCACATGCGGGGAACCATCCAGTACAGCATGGCAAAGGTCATGAAGCCGTTCCAGCCCAGCCCGCCTACGTGCACGTGTGCCACGATCCAGTCGGTAAAGTGCGCAATCGCGTTAACGTTCTTCAGGGACAGCAGGGGGCCTTCCAGCGTAGCCATGCCGTATGCCGTCACAGCCACCACCATAAATTTCAAAACCGGATCTTCGCGTACCTTGTCCCACGCACCCCGCAACGTCAGCAGGCCGTTCAGCATACCACCCCAGGACGGCGCAAGAAGCATCAGCGAGAACACTGTGCCGAGTGATTGTGCCCAGTCGGGCAGAGAAGTATACAGCAAGTGGTGCGGGCCCGCCCAGATATAGATAAAAATGAGTGACCAGAAGTGGATGATGGAGAGCCGGTAGGAGTATACCGGGCGATTGGCCGCTTTGGGCAGGAAGTAATACATCATGCCCAGGAAAGGTGTCGTGAGAAAGAATGCCACGGCGTTGTGGCCGTACCACCATTGCACGAGGGCATCTTGTACACCGGCATAGGCCGAGTAGCTTTTAAAAAGGGTTACGGGAATCTCAAACGAATTGACGACGTGCAATACCGCCACCGTGATAAACGTAGCGATATAGAACCAAACGGCTACATACATGTGCCGCTCGCGGCGTTTGATGATCGTGCCCAGCATGTTCCACCCGAATACTACCCAGATCACGGTAATGGCGATGTCGATCGGCCATTCCAGCTCGGCGTATTCTTTGGAAGAGGTGAACCCGAGTGGCAGTGTGATTGCCGCGGCGACAATGATAAGTTGCCAGCCCCAAAAGTGGAGCCAGCTGAGGCGGTCGCTATACATGCGAGTCTTGAGCAGACGCTGCATGGAATAATAGACACCGGCAAACATTGCGTTGCCCACGAAGGCAAAGATGATGGCATTGGTGTGCAGCGGTCGGATGCGCCCAAAAGACGTATACTGCAGATCGAAGTTAAAGACCGGGTAGACCAGCTGAATAGCCGCCGTCAGGCCCACCAACATCCCCACCAGTCCAAAGACCACGGTGGCAATGATAAAGGCTTTGACGATCCGGTTGTCGTAACTGAATTTGTCAGGTTCCATGCGCGTTAGCAGTTTGTTCTCTAATTTTTATGACCTAAAATTAGATTGCCCTCTTACCAACCCGTATGACCCACGTTAGTGGCCTCCCTGATTTTCATCAGTCGCTCTTTATATCGATTCTAAATGCTTGGATTTGGTGTTAGGCTTGCTGTGGAAGGAAGGTTCAGATAGCCCTACTAAATACCGGAGTCTTACCCGTCTGCTGCCTTCTCATTCTCTTATCAAATACACAACAAACATTCCGCATAAACGCCCGTCCATTTTCAGTAACCCACAACCCATCCCCCCGGAACTCCACAATCCCATCCATCTCTAATTCCCGCAACCCCATCACTATTTCTTCATCCGAAACCCGTGCTAACAATGCACCACCAAGCTTCCCCTGGCAAGCAATTTCCAAAATACACCTCCGCAACAACCGATCTTCATCTGTCTGTACATGCCCCTTCAGCAACGGCAGCTGGTGCTCCGCCACCGCAGTTTCATATTCTTCCACGCTCTTACTATTCTGCGCATAAGCATACCCCGCATCACTAATAGACGAAGCCCCCAGCCCCACCAACAATTGCGTATGGCTCGTAGTATACCCCATAAAATTCCGATGCAACGTCCCCTCCTGTGCCGTCCTATACAGCGAGTCGGACTCCAGCGAAAAGTGATCCATCCCGATATCGTGATACCCGGCCGCATGTAGCAAACGCCGTCCCGTCTCATAAAGCTGGCGCTTAGTAGTATCGTTCGGTAGGTTGGCATCCTCATATCCGCGTTGTCCTGGTTTCAACCACGGCACGTGCGCGTAGCTATAAAAAGCAATGCGGTCCGGCCGCAGCTGAATCACCTGCCGGAACGTTTCAGCAATCGTCTCCACCGTCTGGTAAGGCAGGCCATAGATCAAGTCAAAACCAATCGAATCATACCCAATCCTGCGACTGTTCTGCACCGCCGTTTCGACATTCTCAAAAGGCTGTATACGATGTATAGCGGTTTGTACTGTAAGGTCGAGATCTTGTACCCCATAGCTCACGCGGCGAAAGCCCAGGTCGTATAGCGTCTGCAGGTGCTCTGCTGTCGTGTTATTCGGGTGCCCCTCGAAGCTAAACTCCCGGTGCGGATGCAGTGTACACGCGTCAAGGATCGTACGCAAAAGCAAACGCAGGTTCTGAGGACTGAAGAACGTCGGCGTGCCACCTCCCAAATGCAGCTCCCGTAACTGCGGCTTCTTACCAAAGATATAACGATACAGCTCCCACTCTGTCAATACACTGCGTAGATAGCGTTCTTCTACTGCGTGGTTCTTTGTAATGCGTGTATTGCAAGCGCAATAGGTACACAGACTCTCGCAAAACGGTAAGTGTATATACAGACTGATGCCCTGGCTGTCGTTCGTTTCATCAAACGCTTTTTCAACAGCCTGTACCCACGGCCTGGCAGAGAAAGCATTCACGTTCCAGCAGGGCACTGTGGGGTAGCTGGTATACCGGGGCACTGGTACATCGTATTTTTTGAGCAGCGAAGTTTCGGGGGTAGCGATCATGACACAGGTTTATTGTCGTCTTTTTTCGGATCAAAGAGCATGCGGACCGAAGGCGTATACATATCGTCGTATTGACCGCTTTTGATGTTCCAGAAAAACACCGCCAGGAATGTAACCGCGATGGCAAGACTGATTGTAATGAGCAATACGATGATGATCATGGTAAAGAGGTTAAGCTGATTTCTTTTTTAAGATGCGCCGCGCGGCAACATTCACAGCAATGGATGAAAAGCCCACCACGCTCACACTACTTAGCGGCATGAGGATCGCGGCAATGAGCGGTGTAAGATGTCCTGTCACCGCAAAGCTTAACGCCACGGCGTTATACATAAACGATATGATAAACCCGATCTTCAGGATTCGGGTAGAAGCTTTTGACAACTGCATGAAACGGTCGAGTGACTGGATCTGGCTGCCGTGCAAAATGCCATCACACGCAGGTGTAAAGATGCCGGTGTCGTCCGTCACCGCAAGGCCCACGTCGGCTTGCTTCAGCGCGCCGGAATCGTTCAGTCCGTCGCCCACCATCAATACCTTTTTACCTTGCCGCTGCAGATTGCGTATATAGTCCAGCTTGTCGTGTGGGCTTTGGTTGAAGTGCATCGGCGCGTGTTCGCCAAAGAGCGCATGCATTTTATTCCGGTCGCCGTCGGTATCGCCCGACAGCAATGCCGCACAGCGACGGCCCAGGCGGTCAAGCATACCTTTCAGGTCTTTGCGCACCGAAGCTTGTACTGTCATGAGTCCACGCACCTCGCCGTTGATGGCTACGAACACCTGGCCTGACGGTGTCGGAGTAGGACTACGATTGTATGAGGTAAACGATGCCGACCCGATGCGTATCACGTTGCCGTCAATAACACCTTCGATACCTTTACCGGGGATTTCTTTAAAACCGGTCACAACATCGCCCGTATGCAGGCGAATAGCCGCTGAAATAGATTTGCTAAGGGGGTGTGTAGAGTAGCTGGTCAGTAGTTTGACCCAGGCATACTCTTCACCCGACAGGCTTCCCGTGAGCGATACATCCGGCTTATCACCCAGGGTAATCGTGCCGGTCTTGTCAAAGACAACGGCGTCGACAGTCGCCAGGCGTTCGATCACGTCGGCGTTCTTGAGGTATAACGAATGGCGCCCCATGACACGCAGCATGCTGCCATATGTAAACGGCGTCGCCAGCGCTAACGCACACGGGCAGGCTACCATCAACACCGAGGTAATGACCAGCCACATGCCGGCCGGTGTGGTATAATACCAATAGAAGGCCGTGAGCACAGCGATCCCCAACACAATCCACGTAAAGCGCCGTGCTGCACGGTCAATAATTTTCTGATAGTTTCGCTCGTCCGTTTTACGGAAAGCGTCGTTGTTCCAAAGACTGGTGAGATGGCTTTGTGACGTGAGCTTCTCCACCAGAAACGTCGCCGGCGGCCCGATGACGCGTCCTCCTGCATAGACCACGTCGTGCTGCCGCGCTTGCACCGGGCGTGCTTCGCCGGTCACAAAGCTATAGTCGATGTGTGCGGTCTCGTCCAGCAACAGACTGTCGGCAGGAATAATCTCCAGGTTGCGAATGAGAATCGTGTCACCCGGTGTCAACTCGTAGATCACCACCGGTTTCCACTGTCCGGCTACCTGCTTTTGCACAGCCAGCGGAAAGTATGAAGTAAAGTCGCGGTCAAAGGCCAGGCTCTCATACGTCTTGGCCTGGAACCACCGTCCGATCAGGAGAAAGAAAACCAGTCCGGTAAAAGAGTCGAGGTAACCCGGACCGGTGGCGGTAACAATGTCGTAGGTGCTGCGCAGGAACAATGCCAGCAGGCCGGCCGCAATCGGTACGTCGATGTTGATCTGCCGCTGTTGAAAGCTTTTCAATGATGCCTGAAAATATCCGGCCGCACTGTAGAAGAATACCGGCATGGAAAGTACCAGGTTGAGCCACGAGAAGACGCGCATCAGGCCGGCGTCGCTGGCATCGAGGCCCAGGTATTCCGGAAAGCTGAAGAGCATAACATTGCCAAAGCAAAAGCCGGCGAGTGCGAGCTTCAACACGGCCTGCTTGTTGGTGCCTGGCTTTTCACGTGTAGTGTCCGCCAGGTCAACAGACGGTGCGTAGCCGATGTTGGCAAGCCATTGGCCGATGCGACTGAGCGCGACCTTTTGTGGGTTGAAGTCGACCGATACGGTCTTGCGTGCAAAGTTTACTTCCGAGCGCAGGATGCCGGCATCTACCTTTTGCAGATTTTCCAATAGCCAGATACAAGACACACAGTGAATGGCGGGAATATAAAATTGAACGCTGGCAAAATCGAAAGAGTCGAACTTCAGTAACTTCTTCCGGATGCTTTTCTCGTCGAGGTATGCATACACATCATCGCCGGTAACGTTGTGTTGATTGCCCGGCGTTTTGTCGAGACTATAATATTCGCACAGGTCGTGGGTATTGAGAATTTCAAAAACGGTCTGGCATCCATAGCAGCAAAAAGTCTTCTCTTCCAGGCGGAGTACCTCCTTTTCGCAGACCTGTCCGCAGTGGTAGCAGGTCGTAACAATCTGTTTTTCCGTGGCAACCATAACCGGTGTGCTTTTTTTCGCACTGTCAAAAGTACCGGGCCCCTCTTGTTAGCCCGGTGATGATGCTCAACTGTGCGCCTGATCTTTATCAGGTTTTGGCCCTAAAGCCGTCAACCCCGGAATTTTTCCGCCCATCAACCCAGGAAGTGTACCGGTTGACTCGCGTATAGCTAAGAAATGGAGGCATGTATTTTTAAGATAACGTCAGGTGGTTTTATGATTGGCAGATCGTGACGGCAGAATGGCCCGCCTGCCGGTAGACGGGCGGTTTTATACAATATTCCGGCGTTAAACGTCAAAAATGAACGTTTGGTCTCAGACCGGCCGACAGGCAGATAGGGGCAGAACTTTCGGGGGCCAGTTTTCGTTTTATCCCTAACAACAGTTATCTTTGTGGTTATAGGCCACCAGAATGGCCCAATCCCCCATCTTACTGTATACCTTCTTCAAACAGAAACGCTATTTTTTTTCCTAGTCACTTTATCGCATGAATGATAATGTAATAACCGATACCCTATCGGATCTGAATCGCAAATTTTCGTTGCAAGAGTATAAGAACCTGAAGCCCGCCCTTCGCGTGGTGTTCAAGAACGATCTGAAGAAAGCGATGGAACGTCTCAAGAAAGGCTTTACCATCAAAATGCTCGAGGACGACTATCTTTTTGCGCTTACCGCTACGCGTGCTAGCTTTAGCATGATGCAAATGATTAATGAATACCGCGAGGTGTCGCACCGCCTCGGCCATAGCTGGAACAGCGCCCAGGAGAATGCGGAAAACTCGCGCAGCAAACGCGAGATCCGGGACAGAGTGCTGGAAGGATTGTTCCAGTCACGCGGCCTCTTATTCAACCGGGTAGACGATCGCACGATCGCTGTCGATCCCGAGATCTTAAGCCAATTCACGAAGTAGGCACCCCGCGATTCTTCGTGCGCTACTTCTTTCACATCGGATATCACGGTCAAGCCTACAGCGGGTGGCAAAAGCTGCCCGGCATCATCAGCATACAAGAAGTACTCGAGACTACGCTGAGCCGCGTGTTAAAAGCACCCATTACCATCAATGGATGCGGTCGCACTGACGCCCAGGTACATGCCAGCCAGTTCTTTTTCCACGCAGATCTGACCGTACCCGAAGACGTCGACCTCTTGTTCCGCCTTAACAAAGGACTGCCATCCGACATTGCCATCTTTGATATACTTCCCGTGGAGGGCACTCCGCATGCACGCCTCGATGCGATACAACGGTCGTATGATTATTTTATTCATACCTACAAAGACCCGTTCCTGCATTCCGGCAGCGCGCTATATCTCGGGAAGAGGCTCGACTTGCAGTTGATGAAACGCGCCGCGGCCTTGCTTACGCAATACAACGATTACCGCGCCTTCTGCGTCAGCCCCGATAAATATCGCACCACGATCTGTACCGTATCACGAGCCCAGTTATTTACCAATGAAGCGGGTGATCGCGTCCGGTTTCATATCTCAGCCAACCGCTTCCTGGGTAAGATGATCCGCATCATCATGCACCGGTTGCTGCAGGTGGGCGATGGCAGTATGAGCCTGCACGAGTTTGAACAATACCTGATCGATCGGGTGCCTCCCAAGACCATCCGGCCTGCTTACCCCCAGGGATTATACCTGTCAAGAGTGGTGTATCCTTTCCTGGATTTACCCCGCCGAACGGAATTTTCCACCGTTTTCGGCCCATCTGAATCGTATTGGCGCGAGGTTTTGCTGTAAAAACAGATGCACGCGCGTTGCATTTATTGGGATTGTGTTACCTTTGAAAGGTGAAGCGGCGACACATCCATACAACAAACTTTGCACGACGGGCCAACAGCCTGCTCGCGTTCCTGTTGTTGTTCCTCTATGTAGCCGGTAACATTCAACCCGAAACACTGCACCACCTGTCGCACAGCGACGAGGCCGAAGTACAACACACCGCGATCACGGAAACAGATCCGTGCCACCGCGCATTGTACCACGCTGCAGTAGGCGATGGTTGCGATCACTCTGCACACTACACGACGCAAAAGAAGTGTGCTGCCTGTCATCTTGTATTTCATGCTGCGCACCTGGTGCCTGCACCGGATGATGCAACGACAGCATACACTGTTGTGCTCCATACTGTCGCCAATGCCACGTTACCGTGCGTGGGCGATGTCGATTTCTCATCTTCCCGGGCACCGCCGGTAGCCTAAAGCTCTTTTATCTTTTAGCGCGTGGTGTAGGGAATATACTTCCCGCGCCGGGTATATTCTTTTCCAACAGTTTACAGACTATGACAAACAAAGTCGTAATGCTTTTCGTGGCATTACACCTGTGTGTGTCCGTGGTAGCACAGCCCTGTCGTGGTGTGCTAACGGGGCAGGTGCTCGATGAGACCGGCGCACTCGTCGCGGGAGCTTCGCTTTCGCTGAAGGAGGTGTCGGGTGGACAACTGTCCGATGCCACAGGCCACTACCGGTTTAAAGGCCTCTGCAACGGCCGGTATACACTTGTAGCGCAGTTTACGGGCTACCAGGCATTCGAGCATGCGATCACCTTAACCGACTCGGCCACGCTTGTGGTACACCTGGTGCCCGACCTGCAACGCCTGCAGGAAGTGGTTATCGAAGAGCGGCCGCTGAATACAGAGCATGCCCACAACGTGGCAGTTCTCCACGAGCGCGACCTGGAAAAGACTGCCGGGAAGACCCTGGGCGAATCTTTGAAAGAGTTGCCGGGCGTGAGTACTATTCAAACAGGTCCCGGAATTTTCAAGCCTGTTATTCACGGTGTACACAGTCAGCGTGTTCTGATCCTGAACTACGGCATCCGCCAGGAAGGACAACAATGGGGTGCAGACCATGCACCCGAGATCGATCCATTTATCGCCTCGAACATTGTCGTCATCAAAGATGCCTCAGCGATCAAGTATGGCCCGGATGCGCTGGGTGGTGTAATCGTTGTCAACCCGCCGGAGCTTCCGACGGAGGCGGGGCTGGGTGGCTCGGTGAACACGGTAGCGCAAAGCAACGGCCGCTCGGGCACCGTGTCGGGCACGCTCGAAGGCGGCATCACGGGGCATGACGGTTGGGGCTGGCGCGTACAAGGTACTGCCAAGCGCGCGGGCGACTATCACACACCCGATTATAGCCTGACCAATACGGGTGTGAAGGAGCTGAACTTCTCCGCCGCTACTGGTTATCACCGTGATACCTATGGCATCGAGGCATTCATCAGCCGCTTTCAAACCGAGATTGGTATTTTGAAAGGAACATCCGTGGGCAGCATCGGCGACCTGGGTGCAGCCATGGACCGCGAGCCACCGCAATACACGCGATCGTTTAGCTATGACATTGGCGAGCCGCGACAAGAGGTGACGCACAACCTGTTTAAGCTCAACGGGCATCTAAACACACCCCGTGGCATACTGCGCATGCAATATGGATTTCAAAACAATGCGCGTGCCGAGTACGACATACGGGTCGGTGGCCTGTCGTCTACGCCTATCCTGGATCTGGTGCTAAATACGCATACGCTTGAAACCGAGTGGGAGGTATCAGCCGGTTCTTCGTCTACGTTATGTGTCGGCGTAACGGGCATGATGCAAGACAACAACAACCAACCCGGCACGAAGCGTATACCGCTGATACCGGATTTCACCACCCTGTCCGGCGGAGCATTTGCCATCGTTAAGTTCCAGGGTCAGCATTGGGACGCAGACTTCGGTGGCCGTTACGACTATCGTCACTACGACGTGGTGGGGTATAACTCGAAGAATATACTCTATAAAGCCAATATTCAGTTTCATAACGCCAGCTTTACTGCGGGGGCAACTGTGCGATTGCCACAGAAACAATCGCTGCATCTGAATATAAGCAGTGCCTGGCGCCCGCCGCATGTGGCCGAGCTCTACAGCACCGGCAAAAACCTGGGTACGGGTGCCTATGAATTGGGCTTGTTGCTGGACACGGCAAGTAACGTCGTGGACATTCGCCAGTCAGATTTTAAGGTGGAGCAGGCATTCAAAGGCATCATTACGTATCGCCGCGACTGGCAGGACTTTTTTATAGAGGTGACACCCTATGTGAATTATATTGCTAACTATATCTACCTGCGCCCGGAAGGTGTCCTTCGGCAGGTCGCAGGACCCGCAGCCTATTTTCGGTATACGCAAACCGATGCCTTGTTTACCGGTGCCGACATCACGGGGCAATGGCAAGTATCCAAGGCATGGAGGGTTACACCCCGGGCATCGTTGCTGCGCGTGACAGACGAGCGTCAACGCGACTACATGGTGTTTATACCCGCCAACCGGTTTGACCTGGGTATGCGGTATGAAAAACAGTCGGTGTCGCGTTGGAAAGACTTCTATGTTGAATCGCAGGTGCGTTATGTGCTGAAACAATATAATGCGCCGCGCGCGATTAGCCCGAGCCAGCTTGAAGACGCAAAGGAGCAAGGAGAAAATCTTGTCGCCGATGGCAAGAACTTTGACTTCCAGGCAGCACCGGTAAGTTACGCACTGCTGAACGTTTCGACGGGCATCTCGCTACCCCGCGAAAAGCTTCGGTATGACTTCCGGCTGGGCGTCGACAACGTACTCAATACCTCGTATCGCGAGTATACCAATCGCTTGCGCTACTTCGCCGACGAGATCGGCCGCAACTTTATCTTTTCTATGAAATGTATCTTTTAATGTAATAACGCTTACTATGAAACAAACTTCCATTTTTCGATCACACGCTGTACGCTCACTCTTTTACCTCGCGCTTCCCCTCGCGGGCGCAGTATTCTTTAGCGGCTGTAGCGACGATGACGATCCGGTAAAAGAAGACGTACCCGAGCTGATCACCACCGTAGAGCTCACGTTCACACCCGTTGGCGGCGGAACCGCTGTAAAGGCTACCGCCACCGATCCGGACGGCGAAGGTACCGATGAGTTGAAAGCGGACGGCCCAATAGCGTTGAAGACAGGCACTGTCTATACGTTGGATCTGAAGTTGTATAACGGTCTGCTACCCGAGACGGACGAAGAATATGATGTTACGAAAGAAGTAGAAGAAGAGAACGACGAACATATGTTTTTCTTCTCATGGACGGCTAACCTGTTTGCCAACCCGACCGGTGACGGCAACATCGATAACCGCGAAAACCCGGTGGTATATGCTGACCTGGACGAAAACGGATTGCCGGTGGGACTGACCACTACCTGGGCAACCAAAGATGGATCATCTTCCAACGGCGCTTTCCGCGTAGTCTTGAAACATCAACCCGATCTGAAATCAGCCACGTCAGGATATAACACTGGCGAGACGGATGTAGACGTGTCGTTTGTCATTAACGTCGCAGAATAATTGATTGACAACCGGGCGGAGGTACTGTTGCCATGGCCTCCGTCCGCGTTGCTTATTTCTTATTGCCAATGAACCTGGCCGCTTGTTGCATGTTGAGGATGTTGGAGGTTAACCCGAAGCTCAATACGTAGATATTGTTGATAAAATAAACGTTGTAATAATCCTGTCCACGGTAATAGCGTACAAAGAAAGCAATTTCATCAAACCAGGGTGGATAATATTGATAGTGCATATCGATGATCAAACGCTTGCTCGCTTCCACCGGGCTGGCGCCGTTCATGCGGCCGGCGATCCAGCCGAGTTGTAGCTCAAAGCTGGAGTGTTGCAGCCAGTTGTTCAACCAGGTCTTTTTCGCCTCACGCCAGGGACCTCCAAATCCGACCGCACCAAAAAAACGATAGTTGCCGTATATATGGCGAATCTCCCGTTGCGACCATGACGGCGGGTGTATTTCCGTACTGGCCTTGAGTAGCCGGTAAGCAACCATGGTTTTCATCACCTTCTTTACTTTATATGTAGAGATATTTGCCATAAAGTAATTGGTGGCGAAGTTTCCGTTTTCAAAGTCGATCGTGTTGGTTGTATCCCCTATGTAAAAACTGCCGGCCTTACCGTTGCTATGGTGGCCCAGCGACACGGACCACAATGCGTTTTCGTAAAACAGTCTTTTGAGGAATGCGCTGCGGTTCCAGAAATCAATCGCGTGAAAGAAGGTGAGGTGCGCTTTATACGAAGGCGTGCTGATGGGAAAGGACTCTTTGCTTTGCATGCGTATCTGCACCTGTGGATTTAACAGAATGGCCCAGGTTGTCTTCTTTTGAGAGAAAAAATAGCTCGGCGAAAGCTTGGTCTCCATCACCAACGGCTCGAGGTTACTCACGCCGTCCGTGATGGTCATGTAACTCTGCTCGCGGTTGGCGTTGATCAGGAAATGGAACTTTTGCCGGTCAAGACTATCGGCTGCCAGTTGCGCCGGCGTTTCTTTTTTGTCTTGTGCGGACACAGTTGTGCAGCAGGCACACCAAAGAATGAAGAATACAAATAGCCGGTAAGAGTGCATACTTTTTTAACGAAGGATCTGGGAACCATGGGCGTGGCTTTGTGAAAGGGTAAAAACCTGTGCCTGTCGGGGTGATATAAACTTAATTCAGTGTGTATGTGTTGTGAAAGCATGTCTAAACTATATATTCTGGGAGTCGCTGCACTCCTCATAGCGTGTAATAGTTTCCACAGTTTGCAGTCAGGCTTTGTCAGAAAAAGCCCCTATGAGCAATACCGGAAGTCGCTGGAAGATGCCAACCTGCTCGCGACGCCGATGGCTACCGCGTGGGTAGCAGCGGGCCAACGCTCGTTATATGATTCCATTCAGATCAACCTGCCTTTCTCCGAGGCCGGCGTATTCCAGGCGGCAGAGCCTCAAGCGCGGTCGTACACCTTTGCCGTGAAAGACGGTCAGGTATTGAAAGTAGCGGGCATGTTGAAGGCACAGGCAAACGCTCGCATTTTCCTGGACTTGTTCGTTTGGAAGGATACCACCTGGACACAGGCCACGCATGCGGATTCCGCGCTGACGCTGTCATACGAATTTGATCGCGATGCGAAATGCCTGTTGCGTCTGCAGCCAGAGCTGTTGGTAAATGCCTATTATTCCGTCACGATTTCACTCACGCCGGTACTTATCAATCCGGTGACGGGCGCCTCGAACCGCTCCATTGGCAGCTTCTATGGCGATACCCGCGATGGCGGCAAACGCAAGCATGAAGGTGTCGACATCTTCGCATCCAAAGGCACACCCATTGTAGCACCCGCCGCCGGCGTTGTGACACGTGTCGGCACGAGCAACCTCGGGGGCAAAGTGGTGTGGATGCAGGACGGTAAGCGCGGCCACTCGTATTACTTCGCACACCTCGACGAGCAGCTGGTCAAACCTGGACAGAAGCTCAAGCAAGGCGATACCCTCGGCCTTGTCGGCAACACCGGCAACGCCCGCACAACACCTGCGCACCTGCACTTCGGCATTTACCAGGCACGCGCGAAAGACCCCATACATTACTTGCTGACACAAGATGCGCTCAAGGGCAATACACCACTGGATACATCGTTCCAGGAGCAAGTGTACCGGGTAACAGCAAAAAAATCGATGATGCGCACCGGCCCCGGTGTGAAATACCCACTGAAAGAAACGCTCGACAAAAACGACTACGTCAAAATCGTGGCGCAGAGCGATGCCTGGTATCGGGTGGTATTGGCAGACGAGCGTCAGGGCTACGTGGAGAAGAAGCTGGTAGGAGAGGCAATCAAAGGAAAAGCACGCAAGCTCGATGCACCCGCAGTACTGTTATCACACAACGACGAGCAGAGCGTTCCCCTGGCGTACCTCGACAAAGCTACTGCCGTGGAAATCCTGGCGAGCTACAAAAGTTCGCATTTTGTCCGCACTAAAGGCGGGCAGGTGGGGTGGCTGTTATTGTAGGTGTAGTTTCTGGCCTGGCATAATTTTCTTATGCCGTACCGAAAACACGCTGTCATGAAACGCCTGCTGCTAATTTTCTTTTTATTGCCCGGTGGTTATCTCTACGCTCAGACGGACAGCGCAGTGGTAGTACGTGATACGATCCATACGCGGCGTGACATTCCGGATCCCCAATCAGTATACAACAGTGAGCTCCCCCAGGACATTGGTCAGCCCAAAGACAGCGTGCTGGTCACGGGTAAGCAAGTGCCACGCCGGGTACGCAAAGCACTCAATGAAAAGGACATATATGATGGCTGGCAGGATGGTGAAATATACCTGAACCGAAACACGGGACTTTATATGCTCTACCTCACACGCGGTGACCTGATAAACAAGTTCGGGTTAGATGCGGAAGGAAAACAGGTGACATTTATATCTTTTAAGAGGCCAAATCCCTAACGATGACACATGAAGGTATGGAATGTCATGCCGAAGGTTATTACATTGTTGCTGCTGTGGGTATATGGCCTGCCTGCCTTCTCGCAATACAATGACTCCACACACCACTCCGTCAACTATGTGTCCACCGGTACGATCAATAAGACGAACGAAGGGTCTTCTTATGTGCTGAATAATGCGTTGCGTTTCGGTATCAGTAGAAAAGAGTACGTGCTTAATACGACCAACAGCTGGGTATATGGCAAATCACTCGGCAATCTCAGCAATAGCGATTTCTTTTCAGCCCTGGACGGAAACCTCTACAAAACGTGGGAGCATTTTTACTATTGGGGACTGGCCAGCTATGAGAAAAGCTTCTCGCTCAAGATCAACAACCGCTCGCAAGGAGGTTTTGGTGTAGGGTATAGCGTATTTGATCGCGAAGAGCTTCGGGTGGTGCTCAGTGATGGTATCTTGTATGAGCGTAGTGACTTGTATGACACACCCGAAGATGGCACTAATCGTTACGATGTCTTTCGCAATTCGTTTCGATTGAAATTCCGCATCGTGATTCGGGAAGTGATTATAGTGGAAGGCTCTGACTTTTTGCAACATGCGTTGTCTGATCGTAGAGACTACATCGTAAAGTCCAACACGAGCCTGTCTATCAAGTTAAAGAAAGGTCTAAGCATTACCAGCGCGATGGTGTACAATAAATTGAGCAAGACACAGCGCGAAAACCTGCTGGTAACGTACGGGCTAACCTATGAACGGTATTTCTGACACATGCCGGTTTTAAGAGGCGCCTGGGAAAAGGCAATCCTGTTTTGGGAATGGAAAACGCCTCCGCTTTCGTTTTTAGGCCAATAACGCCATTTCCAGCAATGGCACGGAATTCGGAAAGGTAGGTTTACCAATATCTATCTAACCAACTTTAACCATGAAACCCGCATTTCTTATTTCCTTCTTCATGATCGTCGTATCGTCCATGCTTTTCGGATTTGTTTATACCACCTGGACAGATTTCGTGCAATCAAACCCCGCATTCTTTGCCATCGGCCTGGTTGCCATCATTACCGTTGGCATGTGCGGCATGATCATCAGCATGATGACCGGTCCTGCCCTCGAAGCCCAGCAAATCACCCGCGACCGCTAATACCGACTGTTTAGAGTTGATAGTTTATAATAAAGTAAAGAACCGTCCTTCAGGGCGGTTTTTTTATTGCTCTTTGTTTTCGTCCCTTTAATCAATACTTTTACCCCAGCATTTGGTTCACCATGCGCCACAAGCGCAAGGCGATTAAAAGGGAATGCCGTGAAAACCGGCAACAGTTCCCGCTGCTGTAATCCTGATTCCGCCCACGGCGGAATAGAAGCTTTTGACAACGTTATCTCCACTGTCCCGACCAGGGATGGGAAGGAGCGTCAAAAGTCAGGAGAGTCAGAAGACCTGCCCGATGCCATCAGGATGTTGTAGCCTGCGGTGAACGGGTATACGGATCAGTGGAATCGCTACGACGCGTCTTCTCTGTAATCGTACGTTACAATTTTCTGTTATTGTAATCCATGCGTACGATACCCATGCCACTACAAACACTTTTGCCAACGACTTGCTGATAACCGCCGGGCATTGCCTGTAGCGGAAGCTGTCAGTGCCTGGTTTTGTCATGTCGTGCTGCGTCATGCTTAACCCAACAATCCATGTATAAATTTTACATTCAAATTTCCCTGGTGTGCTTGTGCTGCTACGCCGCCGCGCATCCCGCGGTCGCCCAGATAACTGTCACGCCATCCGTCGCAGTCTCAAAAGGCAAGCAGGTTGTGTTTGTCAACGGAGGCCAGTTCGGGAGCCTCAGCGGCAGCATCCAGGTCTACGATCCCACGACCCATACCACCAGCAAGCTCGCCGATCTTGATGCCGCCAACTCGGTACAAGATATAGAAGCGTTGGGGCGCTACGTATACATCTCCGCCGACTACTACATCCTCAAATACGACATGGCTACCGGCGCCGAAGTAACACGGCGTTACACCCAGGACACAGCGGAGACCGAAGCAGACGGTCAGGGCAAAGAGGCATATGGTGTAAACCACTCAATGACGTTGTATAAAAACTGGCTGATCGTCACCCGTCAGAATAGCGCGGCGGCACCCGAAGACGGCTATAACGTTCGCATCTATAACAAACAAGATCTCTCGCTGGTAAAGAAAATACCGGTAAAAACACAGGCTGCCGATGTGGTTATTGTAGGAGACTCTGCGTTTGTAGCATTAAATGGTGGTTTCCAGGGTACGTCAGGGCAGTTGGCGATTATCGACCTGGTAAACCTGGAGAACAAGGAAGAGTATGATTTCGGCAACGCAGGCACGGGAATCATGCAGATGTTTGCGCAAGGCGATGTCCTGTATATACTGGCCCAAAACAGGCTGTTGAAATATTCCATAAAAGAACACAAACATGACGCATACGACTTGCCGATCGGACATTCCGACGCCAGCTCATCGCCATTTGCGGTGGGTATTATCGACGGTATGTTGTATTCAAAATTGATGGATGAATCGTGGAACAAGGGCTTCGGCCGAGTCAACCTGGAAAGTGCTACCATTGACAAACTGGACGTCATTGGCATGAGCATCGATCCTGAGATCGTGGACAATAGCTACGCACTGATGGCATCTGCCTACGACCGCGAAGAAGAACGTTTCTACTTCACCTTTGGACAATGGTGGGGTTGGGGCATCGGCCTCATCTATGACAAAGAAGGTAATAAAGTCGGCAGCTTCGAGGGCGTGCAAGACTCGCCCGAGCGTATGGCCATCAGCTATGGGGTGACCAACAGCGCACCCTACAATGCTGTATTGTTAAAAACGGTTGACGCGCCCCGGGAACTTGCCACGAGCATTACGTTATCGGAGTACTTCGGTGACGACGACAACGAGTCGTTGCGCTATACCATGACGACACCCGACAACTCGGCTACTTCCTGGATCACGCTCAAAGACGGTGTGTTGACCGCCTCGCCGGCGGCCGATGCCAGGCTGGATACGGTATTGATTACAGTCACCGCCAACGATCAGTACTACGACGATCCTGCCGTACAAAACATTGCAGTGATCGTACGCGAGAAAGTCATTACGGGTCTGCCGCAAGAACCGATTGTACAAACTGTTTACCCGAACCCGGTAAAAGATGTATTGAACGTAAAAGTGACAGCCCTGCCGGCGGCCTTGTACATCACCGATACCCGGGGCAACCGTGTAGCAGAACATGTCATGACCGAAAGGTCGGGCGAAACGGTAGATCTGCGCGCGTTACCCACCGGCCTGTATGTGCTCACCCTGCGCCAGGGTGCGCACGTTGTACGAACGAAGATTGTAAAAGAATAGACGGCTATGGTGCACCGCATAAAAAGGTGTATGAAAAAAGGGACACTGTACCTGGCACTCCTGATGACAGCGGTCGTATCAGGCGTGCAGGCGCAGAGCCCCTATATCAGCCGGGTGTTGGAGTATCGTCCGGCACCTGGTCAGTTTATAAATGACGGCGCCTGGGGAACACCTCACAAAACGAAGTCGCTTCTTGGTAGCCTCCGGGGCGGGATAAGCCTGGGGGGCTATGGTGGTTACATCGTAGTAGGCTTCGACCATCGTATTGAAAATGATCCCAACAACCCCTACGGCATAGATTTTACCGTATTCGGAAACCCCCTGGCCACGGGTACATTTGTTACCTGGTCAGAAGCCGGCATCGTACGCGTGATGCGCGACGACAACGGCAACGGAAAACCCGATGATACCTGGTACGAGCTGGCGGGCAGTGACCATGTCTTTCCATCAGCACAGCACGGTTATACCATCACCTATACCAACCCCCAACAACCCGTTGCGGCCCATGTTCCCTGGACAGATAACGACGGCCAAACAGGTGCCGTGCTGACCAACAAATATCACGCGCAACCCTATTATCCTAAACGCGACTCCTTTCCCGACATCACCCAACAAAGCATGAGCTTTACCGGCACGCGCATTCGCGCCGCGGTTGATCGGTCCGATCCGTCCTATATTCAATCGTATCGCCGCGGCTTTGGATACGCCGACAATGCGCTGTCGGGCGCTGGGCCCGTGACAGTTCCGGATAATCCCTATACACCCGTCGTAGAAGGCGGGGGAGGGGACGCCTTTGACATCGACTGGGCGATCGATGCCGCCGGAAACTCTGTACATCTTGAGAGCATCGACTTCATTATGATCTATACCGGCATCAACGCTGATGCCGGCTGGCTCGGCGAAGTATCGACAGAAATACGCGGCGTTGTCGACGTCGCGCCGAATGCGGCTATTACAGGCATACTCGATCAGGTAGTAGGCACAGACCTGCCTTCTAAGATGGAAGTAGACGATGTAACTCCACTGGAAGCCTATGCCTTCTATAAAGGTATTCTACAAGACGACGTCGTGGATATTACCATTACCCCGGCAGCCCTGGCGGAGATAACGGAGGGAATGCTACAGGCCAAAGCCATCGGGTCCATCGCCGTGCGGGCCACACTACGCCGCAATCCTGCGATCTATGATGAACGTACCGTGAAGATCGTGGCGCCTGACAAAATTGAAATGATCGATGTGCCACGCAATCTCCGTCTGAACAACCGTATTCCATTGTCCGCGCAAGTGCTCGATCAGTATAGAGATGTGTTGGACGGCATACCCCTGACGTGGCGTAGTACGGCAGCCGACGTACTGAATATTGTACAAGACGAAGGGTATTGGTATGCGGAAGCCCATACTCTCGGCACGAGCTGGCTGGTGGTCGAGACCGGAAGTAAGCGCCCCCTCAAAGACAGCATCCTGGTAACTGTATTACCCGAAGCATCCACACGGGAAGTATACCTGACTATAAAAGACGCGCAAGGCAACATTGTCCCGCGCCGGCGTATCGCCGTTGGAAACTTTAACCTGACCCCGTACGTAGACCGACCCGGGCAAGATTATGACATCGGCAAAGTAACGGATATTACCGCCGCCCACGCCATCGCCACCCTGTTTGCCAACGAAGCTTTTGTCAGTGACCTTCGCTTCCGCGATGACGGCCCGGGCGACGGAAAGCTATACCTGTGGCGCGTGCCAAAAGTCGAATCCTCATCCACGACGTATGGCTACGGCTTTGGCGGCACCACCGCCGAAACAATGTCACGGGCGTGGCTTGTCAAGATAAACCAATACACATACTGTAACAATCTGCACATGCTGCGCCTGCGTGACGGCGACGAGATCGTGGTGTATCATGTTGACAATATCGCGCAGCCCTGGGAAATGACACAGATGGCCATCGATAAAGACACGATCACGATTCAGGAGTCTGCAACCATACGCGTCGCCTGGTCGCAGCATAGCATCGATGCACAACGCCAGGTTGCCACGCTTGCTTCGAATGCCGTGCAGGGGGAAAGGGTAGTGGTAAATGGACAGCCGGCAGTACAAAATGGCGCCGCCGTTAGTACCGATGAGCTTGGCCGTGCAACACTGGCTTTCCTGAATACCGGTCGTCAGCGCATCGGTGTGGGGAATGCATCGCTCGATCTCTGGGTGCGCAGCGATGTGCCCGTGGGAATTCCGGAACAGCATACGGAAACCGTACATGTCTGGCCTAACCCAGCAATTGATCGGATTACCATCGCAGGACTACCACCGGGTCCACCTGTACCCTGGAGCATACGCGACCTGAGTGGTCGCGTGCTACAGCAAGGAATCTTTGAAGGAGAAGATATACCGGTGGAAAACCTCCCAGCAGGTATATATGTTCTGGCACTTACGCAAGGCAACAACGTGCATCATTATAAAGTCGCAAAGCAATGAAAAGGCTGACGGGAGCACTGTTGTTGTGGCTATACGCCCTGGCTTCTTTGGCGCAGATTGCCGACTCGGTCGTTTTACAAGAGGTGACGATCCTGGACCGACGGCTGTTCGACAAAGAGAATGCCGGCTCTAAAGAGACACATGTTGACTCCGTGATTTTGTCCGAGCATCAGAACCATACGCTCTCGGAAGTACTGGCGCAAACCACCCCCATATTTATCAAATCCTACGGACGCGGTTCGATGGCAACCGCCTCGTTCCGCGGCACCGCGCCGTCGCACACCCAGGTGCTGTGGAATGGCATGAGCATTAACTCACCCATGCTGGGCATGGTCGACTTCTCGCTCATACCCGTGTACTTCATGGATGACCTCACACTCAAGCACGGCGTTGCCTCGACGGAAGACATCAGCGGCGCCCTGGGCGGCAGCATCTCGATGAACAACAAGCCTGACTGGAGCAATACCCTCAGCGGCAACGTGGTGACCGGCGGCGGTAGCTTCTCCACCATGGAAGACTTTGCACAGATCAACGTCGGTACCTCCAGCTTCCAGTCCAAAACGAGAGCGTACTATACCTATTCAAAAAACGATTTTCCTTTCTTGAATAATGGCGTAGGTGACATTGACCCTGTCACCGGCGCGGTACAATACACGCGCCAGCGCAACGAGCACGCGTCTTACCGCATGTACAGCGTCATGCAGGAGCTCTACGGCAAGGTGACCGATCGCGATATCCTCTCACTCAACGGCTGGACGCATATTTCCAATCGCAGCTTGCCGCGTCTCAATACATTCGAAGGCGCTGATAATGCCAATATCAACGAGCTGAAGGATCGTTCGTATCGGTTCATCGCCTCGTGGGATCACCTCTATGCCCGCGGATCTATTACCGCCGGGGCCGGGGGCAACATCCAGCACCTCGATTATTACCTGCGCAACTATGTAAACGGCCAGGGCATGATCCCTGCCGTATACTCGGTCAGCCAGGCCGTCAGCCTGATCAACCATGTTCAGTGGATGCACGACCTCTCTGCCAAATCTTCGTTCCGCGTGCGTGTAAACTTCAATCATCACGACGTTATGTCGGCGGACTCGGTGAAGAAAACAGGTTACGACAAAGCCCGGGACGAGATCTTATTTTACGCCGGCTATTACCAACAATTGGGTGATCGCGTGAACGTGCGGTTGTCCGTACGGCAAGATCATGTCGACGACCGCTTCATTCCCATCATTCCCTCCGCCGGCATTGACATCAAGCTGCTGCGGGAGCATCGAGTATACTTAAAGGCTGGCATCACGCGTAATTACCACGTGCCGACGCTCAACGACTTGTATTGGCAACCGGGTGGCAATCCGTCGCTGCGGCCGGAGCAAGGCCTGCAGGAAGAAGTAACGCTTGCGTGGGCACAGGGTGTTAGAAGGCTTGTCGTTGAAACACAACTCACGGGCTATCACGCCGACATCACAGACTGGATCTTGTGGGTGCCGACCTTTCGACAGAATTGGGAGCCTCACAATGTAAAGCGTGTTATCTCCAAAGGACTGGAAGTAGTGATAAAAGTAAAAGGCAAGATCGGCCCCGTAGACGTAACGATCAACAGCAACTATGCCCTGACGCGCTCGCTAAACTACGGTGATAAAAGAATCTGGGGCGATGAGTCATACGGCAAACAATTGGTATACATTCCCGTGCACTCGGGCAATCTGTTTGCCAGCGCCACCTGGAAACACTATACGCTCACCTATCAATACAACTCCTACAGCACACGCTTCACCACCACCAGCAACGATCTTTCCGAACGCGACTACCTGTACCCCTATTTTATGAGCAATGTCTATCTTTCCAGAAAGATAGAGCGGAAACGGTTTTCGCTGGAGCCGCAGGTGAAAGTATACAATCTTTTAAACGAGCGATACCGCTCGGTGTTGGGACGGCCCATGCCGCGGCGTCACTACATGGTGTTACTTATATTCCGCTTCAAATGAACCGCCTCATCCACCCGATCTATACAATGCTCATTCTGCTCGTGTTGCCGGCAGGCTGTATGAACGATGACCTGTGGGTAAAACGACATAGACCCGAGCCCGCGGGTGAAGGACGGGGATTGTTCATTACAAACGAAGGCAACTTCATGTACGGTAACGCATCGTTGTCCTATTATAATATAGACACACACGAAATCCAGGAGGACGTGTTCTTTCCCGCCAGTGGCCTGCCCCTGGGAGATGTTGCGCAGTCGATGGTGATCCGCGATAGTCTCGGCTACATCGTGGTAAACAACAGTGGCAAGATCTACATCATCAACGTCAATACTTTTGCGCCGGTAGGCAAGATCACCGACCTCACCTCGCCGCGCTACATCCATTTCATTAACGACGAAAAGGCGTATGTCACGGATCTGTATGCCAAGGCCATTGCCATCATCAACCCCCGCACGTTTTCTGTCACCGGCCACATTGAAGTAAACAACCACGACCGCATGTTCTATCAGCACCCCACCGAGCAAATGGTAGCCTGCGGCCAATACGTATTCACCAACTGTTGGTCGTACGACAACCAGATCCTGGTGATCGATACACATACCGATGCTGTCGTAGACTCTATCGAAGTGTTGTTACAACCCACCAGCCTCATTCTCGACAAGAACAACAAGATCTGGACCGTGACCGATGGTGGCTATCCCGGCAGTCCCTATGGCTATGAAGCCCCGGGCCTGATCCGCATGGATGCTGCTACGCGCACGGTGGAGCAAGTGTTCCGCTTCGCCCTGGGGGACTCGCCCTCCGAGCTTTGTTTAAACGGCACGCGCGATACACTTTATTTTATCAACCGCCACATCTGGAAGATGCCTGTAGACGGCACGCATTTTCCGAAGGAGCCTTTCATAACCAGTACATATGAGTCTGGGTTTAGCGGCGGTTTTTATGGATTAACGGTAGACCCGATCACATCGGAAGTGTATGTGGCCGATGCCATCGACTATGTGCAGGCGGGCATTATATACCGCTATACACCCCAAGCCGTACCGGTGGATACTTTCAAGGTGGGCATCATTCCCGGCGCCTTTTGCTTCAAGCCGTAGAAAATGTAACCATTCGCGCTACGGTGCAATATATTATAGGGTTGGCACATGTATTCGCCATCTTTATTTAATAACTTTCCTCGCCTTACCTACCGAGTGTTGCCCAGGAGGCCGCTACCATAGTCCCGCCGATCCTTACCGTATTCACCAGACTTCACACGATTGCGGCAAAATATTGTCCCTACGCCGTAGGATTTGTGAACCTAAAAGCGATTCCTTTGCGTTAACAAATTTGTTAAACAATATCGATAAGGTCGTGAGTGTCCGCGAACAACAACAAACCGAGGTCCTGATAAAAGAGAAAGCACGCGTGCTTTTCTTTCAAAAAGGATTCCTCAATGCGACCACCCAGGAGATCGCAGATGAAGCCGGTGTAAACCGCGCACTGATACACTATTACTTCCGGTCGCGCGAGCAACTGCTCGACACCTTATTGGAAGAAGTGGTGACCGAGAAGCGCGAGCGGGTGCGGGCAATCTTTTCCAGCGACAGGCCGTTCCGGCATAAGATTGCGCTGTATATAGAGAAGGTGATCGACGTCGGCATGGCCTATCCATACCTGGAAAATTTCATCATCTCTGAAACGGCCCGGGATCCGGAGAAGACCAAGATCTTCTGCAGCAAGGACAAGCAGCGCTCCGCGGTCCTGATCCGCCAGCAGCTACAAGAGGAGATCGACGCCGGTCGCATGCAGCCCATCCCGACCGAGCACTTTATGGTTAACCTGGTATCGATGTGCAACTACCCGTTATTAGCAAAAAACGTGTTGCAAAGTGTCCACGGCATGAGCGATACAACGTATCGTAAATTCCTCCAGGAACGGAAACGCATGATTTACTGCACCATATTCAACGAAGAAATGCCCGAGGGCATTTCTTGACGAAGCGCACACACTCGCCTACTTATATACTTACTTCTGAAGAACTATTTAATTTTTATGCTACTATCCAAAAGAGAAAAAAGACCACTAACCCTGATACTGTTATTGGTACTGCTCGCACCCGGTATGCTCTTCGCCCAGGAGCAACCACAACAGCAAGCAGTCTCCGACAGTCTTTTGCAGGAAGCTACCCTGGAGAAGATTGTGCAGTATGCCCTGGATCATCAACCGATGGTGAAACAGGCTCAAGCCGACCAGGAAATTGTAGAGGCCACCATCGACGGCAAACTGGCCGACTGGTTTCCGCAGATCAACTTTGTCTATAATTATCAGCACAACGTAGACCTGCCGGTAAGCGTCATCGACGGCCGCGCGATCCAGTTAGGAGTAGACAACACCTCATCGTTGCAGTTCACTGCGACACAAACGTTGTTTAACCGCGACGTACTGCTGGCCAGCCGCACGGCGAACAAAGTGCGTATCCAGGCCGAGCAGCAGCTAGGCGCCACCAAGATCGACGTAGTGGTTAATGTATCGAAAGCGTTTTACGACGTACTGGCTACCACGCAACAGATCAAGATCGGACAGGAAGACATCATTCGTCTGGAGCGCAGCCTCAAAGATGCGCAAGCGCAATACAGCGCTGGTGTGGTCGATAAGACCGATTACAAACGCGCGCAGATTCAGTTGACAAACGGCAAGGCTACACTCAAAGCCAACCAGGAAGCGCTGAAATACAAGCTCGACTACCTGCGTGCCATGATGGGTTATCCGCCGAATGGTACCTTGAATATTCAATACGACACGCTGGCCATGGAAGGCGAGATTGCCATGGATACCGTACAGGCGTTGAGCTACAGCCAACATATAGACTACAAACTGTTGTTCACCCAGCGCGAGCTGCAGAAGGCCAACCTGAAATACGCCTGGTGGGCATTCCTTCCGACGCTGAACGCGTTCGGTGCATATATCGCAAACTACCAGAATAACGAGTTCAACGAATTGTATGCCCAACGCTTTCCGAACTCCTACTTCGGTGCTACGCTGACGCTCCCGATCTTCCAGGGGGGTAAACGCAACGCCCGCATCCGCGAGCAACGCTGGACACTCAAGAAGCTCGACTGGAACATGGTGAACCTGGAAAACAACCTGACTACCGAATACTCACGTGCGCTGGCCTCTTATAAGAGCAGCCTGTCCACGTACCTGGCGCTGAAAGAAAACGTTGTGCTGGCCGAAGAAGTATACAGCGTCATCCAACTGCAATACCGCAGCGGTATTCGTCCGTACCTGGACGTGACGATTGCGGAAACCGATCTGCGTAGCGTACGCATCAACTACTTCAACGCGCTGTACCAGGTGCTTGCCGCCAAAATCGACGTACAACGTGCGCTGGGACAAATCAATTACTAATTAAAATTCTCAAACATCTATATGTCAGTGAACACAATACAGAACTATTCAGTACTCGGCCTGCTGCTGCTGGCAGTGGCATGCGGTAAAAAAGATCAACCGGGTGCGATGCAAGGTCCGCCGCCGGCGGGTGTCGTGCTGCACGAGGTGAAAGCTTCCGATGCTGTTTATTATGAGGAATACCCGGCCACCGTACGCGCCCTGAACGAAGTGGAGCTACGGGCACAGGTAAGCGGATATATCACCGCCATTCATTTCACCGAAGGTGAGATCGTAAAGAAAGGACAAAAGCTGTACTCCATCGATCCGCAACAATACCAGGCTACCTACCAACAAGCGCAAGCCAACCTGGCCGTGCAAGAAGCAAACCTGCTCAAAGCCGAAGGTGACGTAGCACGTTACCGCGAACTGGCAAAGAGCGACGCGATTGCCAAACAACAGGTGGACTATGCAGAGGCAGCGTACGCCGCAGCCTTGAAACAGGTAGATGCTGCGAAAGCAGGCGTACGAGGAGTGCAAACCAATGTGCGCTACTCCACCATCACCGCGCCGTTTGAAGGTACCATCGGTATTTCGCAAGTGCGCTTAGGTGCCGCGGTATCGGCTGGTCAAACCCTGTTGAACACCATTTCATCAGACAACCCGATTGCGGCCGACATTACCGTAGACCAAAAGGAAATCCTGCGCTTTACACAACTGCAGGCGAAAGGTCAAAGCCCCAAGGACTCTACCTTCCGTCTGGCCTTCGGTGGTGAAGTATATAACAAACCCGGTAAGATCAGCGTGATTGACCGCGCGGTAGACCAAAACACCGGTTCCATCCGCATGCGTCTCACCTTCCCGAACGCCGACAACGTACTGCGCGCGGGCATGAGTGGCACACTGCAAGTATTGTCAACGTCAAACACGGCAGCGGTACTGGTTCCTTACAAAGCCGTTACCGAGCAGCTGGGTGAGTTCTTCATATATGTAACAGTACCTGACAACAAAGTAACGCAGCGCAAAGTAGTGCTGGGTCAGCAGATCGGAAACAACGTCATCGTGAAGAGTGGCTTGCAAGCCGGCGAAACGATCGTGGTAGAAGGTGTGCAGAACCTGCGCGAAGGCGCCTCCTATGCAGTAGTACAGCCTGGCGCAGCGCCTGGTGCTCCTGCGGCTGGTGCCCCGGCAGCGGGCGCGGCGAAGCCTGAGGCCAAGGCAGAAAAGAAATAACCGAGACGGATTGAATTACCATACGGAAAAGCAATGATAGCAGACGTATTTATAAAAAGGCCGGTCACTTCCATCGTCGTATCGGTGGTGATTGTACTGGTGGGATTGATCGCCATGACGACTCTTCCCATTTCGCAATACCCCGACATTACACCGCCCACGGTGTCGGTAACGGGTATCTATACCGGCGCCGACGCGCAAACGGTGGAACAGACCACGACCACGGCCATGGAGACTCAGATCAACGGTACACCCGGCATGGCCTACATGTCCTCCAACAGTACCGGCAGTGGTCAAAGCAGTATCACGGTAACATTCGACATCGGTACCGACATCAACATCGCCACCCTCGACGTGCAAAACCGCGTGAGCGTGGCCGAACCGACCCTGCCCGAAGTAGTGCGTCGTCTCGGTGTAACCGTGCGGAAACGTAACCCCAGTATCTTCATGGCGTTGGCGCTGTACTCGCCCGAAGGCACACACGACGCTGTGTTCCTCGGGAACTTCTCCAACATCTACATGAAAGACGCCCTGTCACGTGTGAAAGGTGTCGGTGATATCTTCAGCCGCGGTGACGACTTCAGTATGCGCATCTGGCTGAACCCGGAAAAACTCGCCGCCCTGAACATGACACCGGCCGAAGTAACGGCGGCCCTGGCGGAACAAAACCTGCAGGTAGCTGCCGGTTCAGTTGGCGGTAACCCGCAACGCAGTGTACAGGCGTTTGAATACAACGTACTGACCAATAGCCGGATCAACAAAAAAGAAGACTTCGAGAACATCGTCGTGCGCAGCAACCCGGCCACGGGCAACATGGTATACCTGAGAGATGTAGCCCGCGTCGAGTTGAAACGATTTGACTATGGCAACAATTCGTATGTAAACGGCAAGCCCTGCGCGTTCCTGCTGATATACCTCGCGCCCGGTGCCAACGCCCTGGAAACAGCCGAAGGCGTAAATCATGCGCTGGCGGAAATGAAGAAAAATTTCCCGAAAGATGTGGACTACCTCGTTCCCGTAGAAACAACCTCGGTTGTGGAAGTATCCATCGAAGAAGTATTGCACACCCTCGTGGAAGCCCTGTTACTCGTGATCTTCGTGGTGTTCCTGTTCCTCCAGAACTGGCGCTCGACCCTGATCCCCATCCTGGCCATCCCGGTGTCGTTGATCGGTACATTCATTTTCTTTATACCGTTCGGCTTCACGATCAATACACTGACACTGTTCGCCTTCGTGCTGGCCATCGGTATCGTGGTGGACGACGCGATCGTCGTGGTGGAAGCGGTACAGCATAATATGGACCATGAAGGGCTTACGCCGAAAGAAGCAACGCAGAAAGCGATGCGTGAAATTAGTGGTCCGGTAATCGCCATTGCGCTGATCCTGACGGCCGTATTCGTACCCGTAGGTTTTGTGCCCGGTATCGTCGGTAAACTGTACCAGCAGTTCGCCATTACCATCGCCATCTCCGTACTGATCTCAGCATTTGTTGCTCTTTCGCTGACACCCGCGCTGTGTATGCTCATGCTGAAGCCGGCAGATAAGAATGGCAAGAAAAACTTCCTGGACCGCTTCTTTGATGCCTTCAACCGCTGGTTCGATCGCGTATCACACGCGTATACCGGTGGTGTACACTCCTGGATTAAACGTACCCCGCTGGTCATGATCATGATGGTCTGTGTATTTGTCGGACTGTTCCTGCTCTTTAAAAATAAACCAACGGGCTTTATCCCGACGGAAGATGAAAAGCGTGTGATCGTAACCTATGAACTGCCGGAAGGTGCGTCTACCCAGCGGAGCATCGCCATGATGTTGGACCTGCAGAAACGCCTCAAACAAATCCCCGCCGTAGACGTAGTGGGTGGTCTGGCCGGCTTGAACGTACTGACATTCTCCAACAAGTCTAACTCCGGTACGGTGTTTATTGCCTTGAAGCATTGGAACGATCGTAACCTCAAGACCGAAAGTGTACCCGCTATTATAGCCGAAATCCAGAAACGTACCGCCGACATTAAAGAGGCACGCGTTATCGCGATCTCGCCGCCCGCCATTCCGGGCTTGGGTCAATCGTCTGGTTTTACATTCGAATTGCAACAAACGACCAGCACCGACGACGTGCAGAAATTTGAAGGCGTGATGCGTAAATTCCTCGGTGCTGTTAACCAGCGTCCGGAGATTGCCATGGCCTACTCGTTCTTCACTGCCCGCACGCCTAGCTACCAGGTTGATGTGGACAAAGAGAAAGCCAGGAAGCTCGGTGTATCCGTTGCGGAAGCGTATGGCACATTGGCCACCTTGTTGGGAAGCTCGTACGTAAACGACTTTAATATCTATGGTCGTAACTTCCGCGTAATGGCGCAGGCCGACTCATCCTACCGTGGTAATATCAACGACATCGGTCGCTACCGCGTGCGCAACAGTGCCGGCGGCATGGTGCCGCTCAGCGCGCTGATCACCACACGCGTGATCGAAACCCCTGCCGTGGTATCGCACTACAACCTCTACCGCTCAGCGGAGATCATGGGTGCTGCGAAGCCCGGGTTCAGTAGCGGTCAGGCCATCGCGGCGCTACGCGAGGTAGCAGACCAAACGTTGCCTGCGGGATACAGTTACGACTTCTCCGGCATGAGCCGCGAAGAGATCAAGGCTGGTAGCAGTACCGGTATGATCTTCGCGATCTCCATCGTGTTTGTGTTCCTCTTCCTGGCGGCGCTGTATGAAAGCTGGTCGGTACCCTTCTCGGTACTCTTTGCAGTACCGGTTGGCGCGCTCGGGTCGATCCTCACGCTGACGTTCCTGCCCAGTCTGACCAACAACATCTACGCGCAGATTGGTCTCATTACCCTCATTGGGTTGGCGGCGAAGAATGCCATCCTGATCGTCGAGTTCGCCAAAGAACGTTTTGACCGGGGTATCGATGTGATACCGGCTACACTCGAAGCCGTGCAGCTGCGTCTCCGCCCCATCATCATGACGTCGCTGGCGTTCATCCTGGGTGTATTGCCGCTGGCCTTCTCGGCCGGTGCCGGTGCCGAAGCACGTAAAACCATCGGCTGGACAGTAGCCGGGGGGATGCTTGCCGCCAGCTCGCTGGCAATCTTTGTGGTGCCCGTGCTGTATGTGCTGGTGACCAAGATTGCATACCGCAATAGGAAGGTGGATGAACCACCGGCATATGCCGTAGAGCAGCCGATAACGCCGCACCAATAAACGAATCGCATAAAAAAAGCTGCCCGGGGAAACCTGGGCAGCTTTTTTTATAACTACTGACATACCCTTGTCACTGCCCGTTGCCACCTTGCGGTGTACAAATAAAACAACAGCGATATGCGAAAAGTGATCTTAGACCTTGCCGTCACACTCGACGGTTTTATCGAAGGCCCCAACGGGGAAATCGATTGGTGCATCATGGACGATGAAGTCGGAAAATACTTCCGGGCATTCCGCGCGTCCATCGACACCGTGTTGTACGGCCGCACCAGCTACCAGGAATTTGGTAATCACCAACCCGACGCCAACAGTCCACAGGAGGTCATCGACTTCTACCGCGATATCAACCAGATGAAGAAGTACGTCTTCTCGCGCACACTCAATACCGTAACGGGCAACACCACGTTAGTCAAAGACAACGTCGCCGAAGAAGTAAACAAGATCAAAGAACAACCCGGCAAAGACATTTGGCTGTTCGGCGGCGCGTCGCTGATTACCACCTTTGTAAACCAGGACCTTGTGGATGAATACCGGTTGTCTGTACATCCTATTGTACTCGGCGGCGGCAAGGCACTCTTCCAGGATATAAAACAACGGATAGGCCTTACGTTCCTGAAAGCGGTACCCTATACGTCGGGTGTAGTCACGTTGTATTATCAACGCACAACCGCGTAATGTTTTCCGGAAATTAGTACCTTTTGCCCATGAACCAGACACCCGACAATACCACAACGCCCCACATCAGCACCGATAAAGCCTTGATCACGCTGCTGAAGTACAACATCGAGAACTCAATCAAGCTTACCTCCATCATGAAGCGACAGCTCGAGTTGAAAGCCCTGCTCCAGCACGGCATCCTCGACACCGAACAAGTTAACGAAGAGCTGTCCATTCGCCTCGCGCAGATCGATGAGCTCGTGCAAAAAGAGTTTCGCAAAGACCTGGACTTCATTACATCCTGATAAGCAGATCGAGAGTGTATAAATTTTTATTCCGTTGCCGGAAACGAAAATGATGATGGCTATACCTTTAGCATAGAATTAAAAGTAAATGATACCTTTAGACCAGGTAATGATCCTCCCGCAGATCATCACCTGGTTTTTTTATTCAGAAAGGTTGCTCCCGCCCGCGCCGAAAAAAAGAAACGGTTATTAAAATATACAGCATGAGCAAGTCAGAAGACCTGACCCCTTCGCAACGGGCCATTCTACAACGCATCGGAACCAAGCTAAAAGCGCTTCGCGAGGAGCAGGGGAGGAGCATCGAATCCATCGCCGCCGAAGCCGGCATTGCTGTCGAGCTATTGTATGCCATCGAAGCGGGCCGGGAAGAAGTTGTGTGGGAGTCCCTTGCCTGGATCAGCGCGTTCTATGGGACGTCGCAGGACGATGTGCCGGGAAGATAGTGTTGTATGCTTTTCGTAAAAAAAACTGTATCGATCATCGCTCTTGCAAAACGGGGGATGCCACTTGTTATATTGCTGCAAACGTTAGCTAACGAAATATTGATTCGTAGGCGAAGCAGCATACTAAAGATCGGTAACGATGTCGGTGGTTTTTTATAGTCGCGATGCGGGAATTATTCGAGGGGCAGAATATGTTCAGTATTTTTGCCTGCTGCAAGATTCCAGCCATACGAATAAAAAGATGAAGAAGAGTTTACTCGCATTGATGTTGGGCGGATTGGCCCTCGGTACGACGGAGTTTGTGATGATGGGCATCCTGCCGGACATCGCCAAAGACCTCGACATATCCATTCCCGTAGCCGGTCACCTGATCTCGGCGTATGCGCTCGGGGTAGTGATCGGTGCACCATTGCTGGTGATACTGGCCGGCACATATCCGCCGAAGAAGATATTGCTGGCACTGGTCATGATGATCACCGGCTTCAACGCACTCTCTATGCTGGCACCGGGCTACGACCTGTTGTTTCTCACACGCCTGTTGTCCGGGTTGCCGCACGGAGCTTTCTTCGGAGTAGGCGCCGTGGTAGCAAGCCGCCTGGCGGACAAAGGTAAAGAGGCGCAAGCCGTATCGATCATGTTTGCCGGTCTTACCGTTGCCAACCTCGCCGGTGTACCGCTGGGAACCTATATTGGCCACCACATCGACTGGCGGTATGCATTCGTACTCATCGCCTTCATCGGCCTGGTCACCTTGTTGTGTATACAGCTGTGGATGCCACGCCTGGAAGCAAAAAGTGACGGCAGCCTGAAAGAGCAAATGAAGTTCTTCCGCAGCGCCGACGCCTGGCTGATCATCTGTATCACCGCCATTGGCACCGGCGGACTGTTCTGCTGGATCAGCTACATCGCACCGCTGCTGACAGAGGTCTCGGGCTTCGCTCCGGAATCCGTTCCCTATATTCTGGCCTTCGCGGGTCTGGGCATGGTGTTCGGTAACATCCTGGGCGGTTGGCTCGCCGACCGTTTTTCACCGGCCAAAACTTCGGCGGCATTGCTGGTCGCCATGGCCGTATCACTTATTCTTGTATATTTCCTATCGTATAACAAAGCCTTCGCCCTGATCATGACATTTCTCACCGGCGGTATTGCCTTTGCCCTGGCAGCGCCCATTCAGGTGCTGATGATCCAGGCAGCAAAAGGTGCAGAGATGCTGGCCGCCGCGGTATCGCAGGCATGCTTTAACCTGGGCAATGCGTTGGGTGCCTATTTAGGAGGCTTGCCCATCGCGGCCGGTCTGGGCTATACCGCACCCGAGTGGGTAGGCGTGCTCATGGCGCTGACCGGTGCGCTGGCGGCGGCGGGGTTGATCCGTATCCAACAAAAACGGGAAACGGAAGTGCCCGACCCGACACCTCAACCCGTATAATAGTAAAGATGATATACTAACCAACCCCTTTATGAAAACAAACATCGGAATTCAGGAAGATCGTACCCAGGCGGTGGCCGTCCAATTGTCCAAGCTGCTGGCAGACGAGTATGTACTCTACACCAAGACACGCAATGCGCATTGGAACGTAGAAGGTCCGGACTTTCACAACATGCACCTTTTCTTCGAAAGCCAGTACGGGCAACTGGATGAGATCATCGACAACGTAGCCGAGCGCGTGCGCGCCCTGGGCCATTACGCCCCGGGTACCCTCAAGAGCTTTCTGCAGCTCACGCACCTGACCGAATATAGCGAGCGTGAAAACACCAGCAAAGGTTTCCTCGAAGAGCTGCTGACCGACCACGACAGCATCATCACCTTCCTGCGCGAAAACATTGAACCGTTCGCCAACGAATACCGCGACGCCGGCACCAGCGACTTCATCACCGGCCTGATGGAACAGCACGAAAAGATGGCCTGGATGCTCCGTGCACATTTGAAGTGATCTTCGTAGCATCGGGCCTGGAGCCAAAAAAAATCCCGGTAGATACCTGCCGGGATTTTTGTTTATGGAGGAGACAAGTTTAGTCGTGCGTCACAACAACCCGGCGGTGCAACGCTCCGGCCGAAGTTTCCAATCTGACGATATATACTCCAGGAGCAAATGCCGCGGTATGAACTGTGGTAACTTTCTGCCCTTGGGGAATTTCTGTAACCGTGGCCGTGCGACCAAAGGCATCGATCACGATCAACGTCACGGACTCGCGGAATACCACCTCCGGCAGGGTAATAGAGATCGCCTCGTTGGCCGGATTCGGGTGCATACCGATCTGCGCTGCGACAGAGGGTTCAATGCCCGTCACAAGCTGTTCTTTTACCTCAAATTGCTGTGTAATGGATTTTGTGCAGCCGTTAGACAGTGTAGCGGTATAGATTACCGATGTTGTGCCGATGCCTGCCACCTCGGGATCAAACTGATACACTCCACTTTGCTGCGTCACGCCTGTTCCGCTGAAGCTACCATTGGTCGGCTGACCCTGCAGGGTCACCGGACCGCCGGTGATGGCATAGGTAAATTTGGTCGGCTGTGTTATCGTTACGGCCTGTGACAATTCCTTCACGGTAACGGTAACATTATCTGACGCCTGGCAACCTTTACTATCGGTCACGGTAAGTGTATACACAATATTCATATTGGCATTGGTTGTATTCTCTCGGGCGCTAAGCACAGGGTTTGCCAGGGTCGAAGAAAATTCGCCTGCATCCGTCCACGCATACGTATAGTTTCCGGCACCGCCACTGGCCGTCGGCGCCCCGCCAAGCGTTACCGATGCCTGCGGACAAACAGTCTGTGCCGCACCGGCATCTGCCACGGGCACTGACAGGGTGGTGAGCGTTACCTCCGTAGCCGTACTTTGACAGCCGTTCACATTGGTGACATACCGTTTCGTAGCACCTACCCCCGGCGATGTGCCAAAGAGCTGCGCAGCGGTTTGTGACGACGTTCCGCCGGCGATCAATGTCGTCAGCCCTGCATCGCTATACCAATTGTAAGAAGTTCCTCCTGACGCCGTAACGGCAATGCCGCTCAGGTCTGTACCCTGACAATAGGCGCTCTTGCTATTCGGCCAGGCCACCGTGGGGGCAGCCGGTATGGTACCGGCAGTAATATTTGCCAGCACAGTAGTACCCGGCGTAACGCCTTGCACAGGCAAGGTACTCGAAGCGCTTAAAACAATGTCGGCAGGCGGAGTACTCGCACCGTTCCGAGTCACTTTCAGACCTGACAGTGTAATGACATCAACGTTATCGCGGGCTGCTGCGTCGTTGGCGACATCTTTGAATTTCACGGAGAAAAGAGCCTGTGTCGCAGTCACCGACGTGACCGTCACCGATTCTACATCACCACCCGCCGCCGCCGTAGCGGTAACACCGGTCGTACCCGGACTGAAGCTAAAGCCCGTCTTATTGAATGCAAGGGCGAGCGTCAGGGTGCCGTTGTCCGTTCCCTGAAAGTTATTCGTGGCAACCTCTGTCAGCACAATATTGCCCAACGCACGGGATTGATCTATACAGACAGCAGTAGTGGGTGCGGTGACGGCAGTAACAGTCGTGGCGGTGGTAAAATTCCAGTGACCGGATAGTGTGCCGGAGTAGTCGTTGCCATACTGGTCGCTGAACACGCGGTTCCCCACCAGCACATTGTAGGTAGACGCAATATCCAGTTCGGTATTAAGGGTCAGTGTGGCTACGTTGCCCGCTATACTGATCGTGCCATTGCTCCCAGTACTGTTACGGTTTATAACCAGGTCCGACGTACCCGGGCCGTCAAATGTAATAGACGTGGTTCCGCCACTGTTGGTCGAGATAAATACCGGTTCGGTGAAGGCAATGGTAAAGACCTGGGTCGTAGGGATATTCGTACTGTTGTCCGCCGGTGAGAATGATGCAACCGCGGGAGGGCCCACCACCGCGCTTACCGGTGCGCCTGCCGACCACGTTGTGCCCTTGCGGGTGAACACCGTAAAGTGGTAACTCGCGTTTGAGCTCAACGATGAGATCGACACGGTTGATCCAATGCCCTTATAGACCGCATATTGATTGGCAAGGAGCGCCGTACCTGCACCGAAGTTGGCGCTCGCAGTGTAGGCCGAGCCGTTGCCGGTAGGGACGGCAGTCACTGCGTTATCTTGTCTGCCCACCACCAGGATCTCGTCAAAGCAAGCAGGGTTCGTCCACGCTAGCACGGCAGTGGTAACGCCGTCCTGCAGCGTCAACGCGGTCGCATTGGTCGCCGTGCACGCCGTGAGTGTGTTAAGCGTATTCACGGACGAATTATTACTGTCAGCATCACGCGCGACAGAATAGACGTAGTAGAGTGTATTTGCCGTGAGACCGGCAATATCCGAAGTAGTGGCATCCACCCCTCCCGTGGCAGCCACAGACCCGGATTTTAACGCAGGACTATTGCTTTGGTCCAATCCGCCGATAATCTGGGTGGCAGACGGTGCAACATTGCTGGTCGTCACGACATAATAGACGGTAGCATCTTTGGTGATATTGACACGCAGGTTAAACTGACTGGTTGTCACATTGATGATCGACGATGAATTATAGACAGGCGGTGTAGCGGAAGAACCCGTGGTGGCAGACTTAGCATTCACCAGCGATAGATTGCCCGCGGCGTCTTCCGCCACAAAATATACGTAATATGTCACGCCGCTGTTGAGCCCCATAATGGGCATGGACGTATTCGTATTGGTCGAAGTAACACTAAATAAGCCATACTTAAACGCGGTGTTATTGGTGTGATCGCGACCACTGATGATCTGCGCAGCCGACGGCTCGGCAGTGCTGGTACTGACGACATAATAAACGGTACCAACCTCATTCAGACTGACCCTCAGGTCAAACTGTGTCTCGCCAATATTGACGATCGAAGATATGAGAAAACCAGGTGCCGTCACATCCGCAGCCACAGCCGTGAGGTTGCCGACAGCGGATTGCTCACCACTGGAATTCTCTACGATAAAGTAGATAAAATATGTCCGGTTGCGCGTAAGACCTGTAATGATCGTATTGGAAGAACCTGCCGAGGTAGTGCCAAAAGAACCCTTTATGGAGGCTGGATTTCCGCTGCTAAGATTACCACTCCGTATATCGGCAGCCGAGGGAGATGCGGCGACTGTACTGACCACATAATAGCCGGTGGCATTCTGGTCTGTCACAATCGTCAATGTAAACCTGTTACCGGTGGTGTTGTTATTGATCTCGGACGAGCTGATGGTAGGCGCCACCACCGCGGCAGATAGGCTTTGGGTTGTCAGGATTGCCAACGCTACCCACATACATACGCGCAAAAAGCTTTGCATGGTTGTTTTTTTTCTTGTGTTCGTTATTAAGTCCTGGTGGTACCAGACCTGCTCTAAAAAATTAAAGACATGCTTCCAATCTGAGCTCTTCCGCAGGGAAGGAATAAACGTGCTCCATGGTGTCCCAGCGCAAAAAAAGATACGGCATCAGGATCGTGTAAATACGGGTTTTGCAGGCAATGTAACCAACGTGAACATGTTCGGAAATAGGGCATCGGCCCAACACAACGCTGGTCCAAACCATAGAAAAATGCTAAATCGTACCACCTGACAGTAAAATCACACGGCCCACAGCCCATAATCCGCACGAAATTTGTCTTCTGATGCGCTAACGTCAAAAACTGATTATTACATTTGGCTTTGCGGATTCCAAAGCCCACCCGCGGGGTGCGGCAGTAGGATAATCCGTTTCCACTAAGCAACCGAAACACCAACTATGAACAGAAGAACATTTATGCAGCAGGCCGGAATGGCAGGAACAGGCATTCTGTTAAGCAGCCAACTGGCACTGGGTGCAGAAGATGCGGGCTTCCCCATCGTACGCACGGCGCCGTCCAAACGTAAATTCACGAGCAAGGCCGTGGAACAAGCCATCGCCGAGTTTCGCAAAAACGTCAAGAACAAAGAGCTGGCCTGGTTGTTTGAAAATTGCTTCCCCAATACGCTCGACACCACCGTATTCCACACCACCAAAAACGGTCGCCCCGATACCTACGTCATCACCGGCGATATCGACGCCATGTGGCTCCGCGACAGCAGCGCGCAAGTGTGGCCCTACCTCGACTTCATGAAAGCCGACAAGCCCCTGCAGCAGCTCATCGCCGGCGTCATCAACCGTCAGACAGCGTGCGTGCTGAAAGATCCTTACGCCAACGCCTTCTACGGCGACGAGAGCAAAGTAGGAGAGTGGGCAAAAGACCACACCGACATGAAGCCCGGCGTGCACGAACGCAAGTGGGAAATCGACTCCCTGTGTTACCCCATCCGCCTGGCCTATCACTACTGGAAGATCAGCGGCGACACCGCGCCTTTCGACAACAACTGGCAGCAGTCTGTCAAGGCGATCTTGAAAACATTCAAAGATCAGCAACGCAAAGAAAACCTCGGGCCTTACAAGTTCCAACGCGAGACGGCCGTGGCAACCGATACGCAGCCGATGAGCGGCTATGGCTATCCGGTAAAACCCGTAGGCCTCATCTGCTCGGCCTTTCGTCCCAGCGACGACGCCACAGTGCATTCATTCCTCATACCGTCTAACTACTTCGCCGTAGTAAGCTTGCGCCAGGCAGCGGAAATGTTCGTGGCCATTGCCAAAGACAACCAGACCGCCGGCGAGCTGAAAGCACTGGCCGACGAAGTAGAAAAAGCACTGCAGCTCTACGCGACAACGGAGCACAAAGATTTCGGTAAGCTCTACGCGTTCGAAGTAAACGGCTTTGGTAGCTACCTGCTCATGGACGATGCCAACATCCCCAGCCTGCTGGCCCTGCCGTACCTGGGCGCCGTCGCGAAGAACGACCCGGTATATGTCACCACCCGCAAATTCCTGTTCTCGGACGAGAACCCCTTCTTCTTCAAAGGCACGGCCGGCGAAGGTATTGGTGGTCCGCACGTAGGACAGGACATGATCTGGCCCATGAGCCTCATCATGCGCGGTCTTACCAGCGACGACGAGCAGGAGATCAAAGCGTGCATCGATATTCTGAAGCGTTCGCACGGCGACACCGGCTTTATGCACGAGTCGTTCCACAAAGACGATGCGAAGAAATTCACCCGTTCATGGTTCGCCTGGACCAACACCCTCTTTGGTGAGTTCCTGTGGAAAGTATATAAACAGAAACCGCAACTGTTGGCCTAAGCAAACCAACGCATAGGCATTACGATAGCATGGC
Organism: Dawidia cretensis; assembly: GCF_018598175.1. GTDB lineage: Bacteria > Bacteroidota > Bacteroidia > Cytophagales > Cyclobacteriaceae > Ohtaekwangia > Ohtaekwangia cretensis. Next base: position 22,610 of record NZ_JAHESE010000010.1, on the reverse strand, counting down.
ACCCCGGCAAAAAATGTCGGGGTGTTTTTTTATAAGATATCCGTGTGGAAAAATGGCAACAGTTTAGGAGAGAAGCGCTATTGCAAGACAGCGTGCTCTTCCAGGATACAATCGCCTTTGGTGACGGTCATTTCGCGGCGTACGGCCTCGCTGGTCATACGCACGATCCAGTCCTTCCAGATCGGATGTAATACCACGGTATAGGTACGACCCGCCGACAGAAAGTCGGGAAACTCGTCTAGAAAGACGACGTAGAGGTGGTTGAAATATCGGACCTTTTGATGAAGCTCAGGATTGAATTCCATAGAGAACGAAAGACATGTTCGTTTTTATCATACTGTAATGTTAGCAAATCCTGCCAACACCCGGTCGTAAAGGCATAGTACTATTTTACCAGTCAATACCCGGAAATATCCCCGTAACGATTCAAGCAGGGTTCAAAGACAAGCTGATTATGAATGTTTTAGGGAAAATGGGTGATTCCGCTTAATTTTGCGGAGCAGGTACCGGTCTGCCATTATACGCACCAGGAGCACTATGTTTTCACACGTACATTTCCCGCAAAAGCTTGCTCCCGAAGACCTCGATGTGTACCTGGCCGCTGGCTGGTTTCGCATGGCCCAAAGCATCTTTACCACCAATTTCCTAAACTTTAAAGGACAGTTCTATAGTGCCATCTGGCTGCGCGTGGCATTGGAGAAGTTTACCGCCGACAAAACCCAGCAAAAAATCATCAAACGCAACAGCGCCTTCCGCACGGAGATACAACCCGCCAAGGTTTCACTGGCACAAGAGGCCCTCTTCGCTACTTACCGTGCCAGCGTATCGTTTGAAGCCGCCACGTCACTCAATAGCCTGCTATATGGTAAAGTATTCTACGCGATATACGATACCTACGAAGTAAATATATACGATGGAGACCGCCTCATTGCCAGCGGCTTCTTCGACCTCGGCCGTAACGGCGCCGCCGGCATCACCAGCATCTACGATCCCGAATACCGTAAATACAGCCTCGGCCGTTACCTGATATACCTCAAGATGGCATACTGCCGCCAGCAGGGCTTTCAGTATTTTTACCCCGGCTATTTTGTGCCCGGCTATGCCTTGTTCGACTACAAGCTTGACATGAACCGCGACCTGCTGCAGTTCCTGCAGGTAGGCACCGGCCAGTGGGAGCCCATCGAGCTGTTCTCGCCTGTCGTAAATCCCTTGCTGGTGATGCGCCAGAGACTGGAGGCCATACAAGAAGAGCTTCAACAGGCCGGCATCGCCACGACGTTATATCAATATGAATTCTTCGACGGCAACCTCATTCCCGAGCTGAGCGACATCGACCTGTTCGACTTCCCCATATTCCTCAAAGGCGCGGACCCCGCCCTGGGCGAGCTGGGTCCCTGGATCGTCTACGACGTACGCGACGAACAATACCACGTCTTCCAGTGCACCATCATCGGTACCCCCGCCATGCCCGGCCAGACGCCTGGCAACTATACCGACCACCTCGTCAAGGTTGACCATGACATTGCCGCTGCACCCCATGCCGAAGGCATCGTTCCCATCATCAAAGCACAACTCGCATGAACTATATCGTCTATCTTTCGCACTCCAGCAAAGACATCTACTACGAAGCCCTGTACTCCATTTACTCCCTGGCCATACGCCAGGACCTGCGGGATGTCTCATTCATTATCTACACCGACGATTCGACGGCCTTTCAAAAATACCTGGGCCATCTGCAGGTGCACTACGAGACCATGACACCCGAGATCATGCGCGAGTGGCGCGGCAAACACAACTTCGTACACCGCGCCAAGGTCCGGACGCTGCAAGACGTGCTGACCAAATACACCGGCAACTTCCTCTTCCTCGACTCCGACACCTACGCCCAGCAAAACCTCGCACCTATTTTCAATCGCATCCAGGCCGGCGAGCTTTTCATGGACCGCATGGAAAAACACCTGGACCGCTCGAAGATCTATAAGCCACTGCTGAACCATACCGCCACCATAGACGGTGTACCCGTCACCTTCACCGAGGAGGTAGAGATCTGGAACACCGGTGCCGTAGGCTATACCAACGCCGCCGCACCGCTGCTGGAAAAAAGCCTGGCCTTAACGGACCAACTGCTGGACTATTACATCCGTCACATCATCGAGCAGTTCGCCATCTCCTATACCTTCCAACGCGACAGGCGCTTGAACCCGCTCGACGCCTACGTCTTTCATTATTGGAATGTGAAAGAATTCCGTGGCTACCTGCGCCAGATCTTTGAGCATCCCGCTGCCGAAGACCGCCAGTCGCTGGAAACCATCGTCCGCAAGATCGACCCCTCGGTATTGTTAAAACAAAAGCTGGACTGGAAATACAACGGCGGTATAGTACGCGCCATCGAGCGGATGTTCGGAAAGAAGTTCGCCCTCACGCCACTGAAAATCGAGGAGTTGCTTGGTGCTTAAACTTTGCGCCAGCCAACTCCCTATAGCTTTCATTTTCCATCCCACCGTGTATATTTGTCTAACGCAATCATATGCACACACAACGCCTATATTTTATTTTAATCATAGCAGCCCTAACCACCTGCTCCCCAAAAAAGCTCACCCCCGAAGAGTTCCAGGCCTACCAGTCCGAAATAGAAGTCTGGCACCAGGAGCGCCTCGACGAGGTAAAGTCCCCCCAGGGCTGGCTCAACCTCGTCGGCTTATACTGGCTGGAACCCGGCATCAACACCTTCGGCACGGCCCCTGACAACAAGATCATCTTCCCCGAAGAAACAATCGCCGCCAACGCCGGCTACTATAGGGTGAACCAACAGGACATAACCTTCCTGCCCATCGAAGCGGCCATCGCCATCAACGGTCGACCTATTGTAAAAGAAACGACCATTCCCCTCGACTCCCTCCGCGGCGCCACCTTCACCTGTGGCTCATTGGAGTGGTACATCCTCCGTCGCGACACCCGCCTCGGCATCCGCTTACGCGACCTGAACAGCCCAACCGTAAAAGCATTCAAGGGCATCGACCGATACCCTGTCGATCCTGCCTATCGCATCGAAGCCACCTTTGAGCGTGCCGACTCTACGCACACCATCGACATAATCAATGTCATTGGCCAGACAACCGCCCAGTCCTCGCCAGGCGCTCTGGTCTTCACATTGCACGGTCAGGAATATCGTCTGGACGCCCTCGAGGAAGGCGACGAGCTTTTTATCATCTTCGGCGACGAGACCAGCGGCAAAGACACCTACGGCGGCGGCCGCTTCATATACACCGATAAACCGAATGCCGAAAACAAAGTGTATATTGACTTCAACAAAGCGCACAATCCACCCTGCGTCTTCACCCCCTACGCCACCTGCCCGCTACCACCCGTGCAAAACATATTGAAAGTATCCGTAGAGGCTGGTGAGAAAAACTATCACGCCGAAGGCCAGTCAGAGACAGCAAAGGGTATATAACGATAATCGCCATGTATAAAAAGAAAAGCGTTCTTCCCGCGATAGTATTTCTCCTCGCCAGTGTTGCTTATGCTCAAACACCCGCCATGAAGAAGGTGGCGGAAAGCATTGCCACCGAGCAGGCCAGCCTGGAACAGCTCTACCGCTACCTGCACGAACATCCCGAATTGTCCGTACAGGAAGAGAAGACCTCTGCACGCATGGCGCAGGAGTTAAAACAACTCGGCTTTGGCGTCATCGAAAAGATCGGTGGCTATGGCCTTGCCGGGATATTAAAGAACGGCGACGGTCCCGTAGTCCTGATCCGCACCGACATGGACGCACTGCCGCTAGAAGAGAAGACGGCGTTGCCGTATGCCAGCAAGGCCCGCGGGATCAACGCAGCGGGGCAGGAGGTAGGCATCATGCACGCCTGCGGCCACGACCTGCACATGTCCGTATTCATCGGTACAGCACGGGCGCTGGTACACGCGCGAAAACACTGGCATGGAACATTGGTGATGGTAGCACAGCCGTCCGAGGAAAATGGTTTTGGCGCCGAGAAGATGTTCAGCAACGGACTCTACGGAAAGATCCCTTACCCCGACGTAGCCCTGGCGTTACACAACCACGCCACACTACCCGCCGGAAGTGTCGGTTACAATCCCGGCAACTTCATGGCCAGCGTAGACATGATGAACATTACCGTCCGCGGCCAGGGGGGACACGGTGCCGCGCCGCATCAAACGATCGACCCGATCGTCCTCAGTGCCCAGATGATCCTCGCCTTTCAGACCATCGTCAGCCGCGAAATAAATCCTCTTGAACCGGCAGTCATCACCGTCGGCTCGATCCACGGCGGCACCGTACACAACATTATCTCCGACGAAGTAAAATTACAGCTCACACTCCGCTCATACTCCCCCGCGGTACGCAAACAAATCATCGCTTCCATCGGGAACAAAGCAAAACACCTGGCCCTCCAGGCGGGCCTTCCCGAAACCAAGCTTCCCGAAATCACCATCAACGAACCGCGTGTCCCGGCCACGATCAACGACAAGGACCTCACCCTAAAACTGGTCAACGTATTTGAAACAACCTTCGGCAAAGACCGCGTCTCCGAAATCCCCTCCGCCATGGTCGGCGAAGACTTCAGCTGGTTCGCCCTCCAACAAAAGAAAGTCCCTCTCTGCATGTTCTGGCTCGGCACTGCCGGCGCAGAAGCCTTAAAGACATCCCAACAAACCGGCAAACCCTTACCGTCGCTACACGCCGCCACCTTTGCCCCCGCAGTGAATCCATCGCTACAAACGGGCATCACTGCTATGAGCGCGGCAGCGTTGTCGTTGTTGCGTTAGAAGATATATAGAAGTATATAAAATGTATGAAAGTATATAAATGCACAAGCTATCGCGAATGTTTGCTGGCGCAAGTTTTAGTGCCGAGCGTTAGCGGAGGTGCGGAACTTGTGACTGAAACTGTATGCAGTCTTAGACTGCCGTGTGTCCCGCGAAGCGGGGCGGCATTAAAATATTCCCCGCCAGTCTAAGACTGGCTGCAGTTTCAGTCACAAGAGCCGCGCTACGCGCTAACTCTTGCGCCAGCAGCATAACCGGCGCAAATCTAAACGTAGCGATGCTACTCCTTCGAAGCCTTCGCCCCCGGCAACCGACTCTTCAGAAAAGCAATCTGCCCTCTATGATTCGACTCGTGCTCGCACACATGAAACCATTTCCAATAGGTATTCAACGGCTCCTCCTTCGACCACTCGGGATCAACCGCCAGCAACCATGCATCATCTTTCGTCTTTAACATCGCCAACGTCTTCTCCCGCACCGCCGTGATCTTATCTACATAATATTTTATCTCATTGCCCTTAATCTGTTTCCGTCCCTCATCACCAAGCTCCATCGCCGCACCCCATTCCTTCTTCTCCGCATCATTGAGATCCTGACGCCCTTCAAACGTATTGGCCTGATAGAAAGTCTCTGTCGCCCCCAGGTGCAGTAACAACGCGCCAATAGTATTGGCCTTCGGATCAACCAGGTAATCCAGTTCCTGTTTCGTAAACGCCTTCGTCATACTCAAAATCGTAAACCGGTTGTAATTCAACATCGACACCAGTGTGCCGATCTGCGGTGAATAACCGGGTATAGGCCCGATGACATATACACCGTCTTTTACCGATGGCACGGCGGCATCTGCCGCAAAGGCGCTAAGTCCGGCAGTTAGTCCGGCGAGGCCGGCCGTCAGTTGTGTTGTCGTGCGCAGAAAGCTTCTGCGGCTCTGGGAGGGGGATGTCGTGTTCATGGGTTTTGGTGGTATGGTTAACGTAATAAAGAGAAAAGTGGAATTTAGTGTATCACGTGCATTTATCATAACGGCCGCGCCCATACTTTCCGCTATTCGTTGTCTGTTTTTTCTGAAGAAGTACGTAACTTGTCTACACAAAGGCGTGGCTTGTCGCAAGCTCGCGATCCTGCACATACGAAAGTGGTTACAAAAGACGTAATGCAGACATGCATACCAACAAAGACTTACCTAACCAACAACGAACATGCAGCGGAAGCAATTTTTGAAGACCCTGGGGATGACAAGCATGCTGATGCCTTTATTGCACGCATGCAGCAGTGATGACGACGCCAACGCTACCACCGAAACGGGCGACTGCGCCCTCACCGACAGCGAAACCGCCGGCCCATTTCCCACCAAGAGCCCGGCTTCCCTCGTCCTGACCGACATTCGCTCCGACCGCACCGGCGTACTATTTAATTTCACGATCACCGTACAAAACAAAGCCGAAAACTGCACTGCGCTCGAAGGCGCCATCGTGGACGTATGGCACTGTGACAAAGACGGCTATTATTCTGAATACGGCGGCACACAAATGCAGCAGCAGGATTTCACGAGCATGCACTTCCTGCGCGGCCGTCAGGTAACAAATGCCGACGGAAAAGTAGGCTTCACATCGATCTTTCCCGGCTGGTACCAGGGCCGCGCCACGCACATCCACGTGCATATTTACAACGCCGATGGTGACTCGCTCCTCGTGACGCAGATCGCGTTCCCCGAAGGCTCCAACAGCGCCGTAAGCCTGGTGAACGCCTCGACGGTCAACGGCTATACCAAAGGCATGAGTGGCTATACCACCAATGCCAGCGATAACATCTTTGCCGACTCCCTCGACAACGAGATCGGCACGATCACAGGCAGTGTCGCCGACGGCTTTGAGCTCACGCACACCATTGTCGTCAACGCTTAAGCCGCCCGCATGATGTCGGCAGCCGAAGCAACGATCTACCTGGCAGGACGCCGCGGCTGCTCGCAAACGGATATATACCGCAGTGACCACACACTAAGTTTTGAAAATTATATACGCGAGGGGAGAGGCACCTTCGGCAACCTCCAGTCCCTCAATGACGATACCCTCGGCGCCGGCGGCACACGCATGCTCACCGCCCGCGCCGACAGTATCGTCTGGCTGATACCGCTCGTCGGAGCCTTCCAATACGAAACCGCCACCGGCGTACAGGGCTCGGTAGAGCCCGGCCAAACGCACCGCCTCGGGCTCTCCACGGGCTCGCAGCTAAGCATCACAAATTCCTACGAAGACGAACGTATAAATTTCCTGCATCTCTGGCTCATCCCCGAGCCCATGACACGCACCCTGGAAGTACAAGAGTATACCATAGACCTGAACCAACAAAACACACTAATTCCCCTTGGCGACCTCACTCCCGACCTTCACATCGGCCAATACCAGGGCCGTGCCGAAGGCATATACATTCCGCGCGACTCCAACAAAGGCACCTTCGCCTTCGTGATCCACGGCGCGTTCGAAATCGAAAACCGCCTCCTCGAACCCCGCGACGCGATCGCCCTCTGGAATACCTCTGAAGTGACCTTCGAAGCGCTGTCGAACAACGCAATTGTACTCTTCATCGATTCATAGATAATTTGTTTGAAATTCCCATTATCAATGGCGTGGTAATTTGTATTAATTTATTCTTGGTTCTCTGCGTCGATAGTATTTTTATAATACATTTCAGTAAAATCGATCGGATTGATAAGTAAAGGGGGGAAGCCGCCATCTTTGGTGATATTAGCGACTTGATGGCGAATAAATGGGAAGGCCAAATTAGGTGCTTCTACCATCAATGTAAACCTCAGCCTTTCTCGACGTTCCATTTCCTCTTTTTCTTCCAGATTGGCTAACAGTAAGTCTTTTGGGTAAATTATATTTACAATTGTTGAATAAGAAATATATCCGATAAAAGCAATCACTTGTTCGGCTTCACTTGTACCGTCTTTGATTAACTTCCTTGTGGCATTGAACTTGATGATAAGCTTCGATTCATAAAAGTACTCTGATAATGGAGATGAGTCTACATGTACGTTCACTTCAACCGTTGGCGCTTCTTCTCCATTCAAGCTTCTGATTCCTTCGGGATTTGCAAAGTTGATTTCATTAACAAAGTGTGCCGAGATGGTAAAATTAAAGTATTCATTTTTCATAGAGTTGTTAGATTAAATCAAATGGCGGTAATTTTTCGTCGTAATCGAATTCTTTAAATGCATCGTTGGCACCTTGCCCGAAAATATCATTGTCGCTGATTCCAAGTGTTTCGTTGTCGAGTGATATGTATTTTGATGGGCTATCCTTTTCAATATTGACATTCACTTTAAATAATGCATTTTTGAATACCATAAACGCGCGAACTGAACTGCTGTATTTTTTGCGCTCAAAATCATCCAGTAGACTTATTTTGAATTTATTATTTCTAGAAGGGGTAGCAAAGTGCTTTTCAAGAAGAACTCTAAGCCTCGTCATGTCGTTTCTCTTTTTTATTTCGTTCAGATGCACTTTTTGGTCATCCAGATCTTTTTTGTTTTCATCGTCTTTATAATAAATATTTATCGCTTCCTGGATTTCTTCATAACTTTCACAGACGTAGAAGAATCCTTTTTTGCCACTTACATGGTCGAAGAAAAAGCGAATATATTTTCTGATGTTTTCGAGATTATTGGATCGCAGCACTTTATCATCTAAGTCAACGGTGATATCGTTAAATAGCTTGGCCTCTTCATTAGCGTCATATATTGGACGATTGGACCCCAATAGATTTTTTACAGTGCCGGTTTCCTTGTTGTATAGTATCTTCGTGGAAAATGGACGTATAATAGATGTATTGTTCAAATCATAGCAGATGTACTCCTTTTGGCTTTTGCGATAGATGTCCATGCCAATGGATTTTTTGATCGTCATGTTATGCTTGGGATTGAATTTAATGGTGTTGAAAGATCCATTTAAATTAAAAAAATCTTCTGCTGTAAACTCTTTGTTGTGGTCGATAACTTCCCATTGGTAAATTTGATTTCTGTAATTCATATTTTAATGACGTTTAATTATTCGAGTAATACCAATAATAAACATAGATAAGAATAGCACTCCGGCGAACATATGGATGCTTGCATAGACTGAAACGACGCTCCCGGAATCCAAAAATACTCGCATCCAGGAAGGGAAGAAATTCTGGTTGCTATGATTTGCGATCGCAAAGGCTTGTTTTTGTTCTGAGCTTAGGAAGGGAAACAGACTTTGATAGGAGTAGCTTGAAGGAGAAAAATAAATGGCGGCGTTGGAGTTTTTTTGTGTGATTTCTACTGCAGCAGGGAAACGGTTCAGGGGTATAATGGCACCTGTATGCGCTGCACGATAGAAGACGAGACAGCCGGAAATATAAAGGATTAATAACGCGATTAATGAACGATAATGCGGTATGCCTAATCTTGAAATTGTCTTTAATACTTCGGTGCTGATTTTTTCAAGAGTATTTCGGGGAACAGTCCTCAATAGAACTTTCCTGGCTTTCGTGTCGTCTCCTGCCCTTAAGTAGGCGGCTGCAAGTTCTTCGTAAGGTTGCCTGTTGTTTTCCTCATTATAATTATGAAACCACTTACACAGTTCTAGAAGACTTGTTTCTGCATATGATTCACTGCTATAAATATAATTGTATTTAACACCAATGATTTTCCATTTTGCATTATCTTCAATGCCTCTGCCCGGTGAAATAAACAATTGTCCGATTTTTGAGGAATGTAAGTTTACTTCGCCGCATACACGGAAAGGTAAATTGTTCTTTTTAGATCCTTCGTTTAAAAATAATTCTCCGTCTATTCTGGAGAATTTCATCGTCAACGCGTTGGGGAAGTCTTCTTCTTTTTTATTGATCTTTTTACTTCTGAAAATCGAAGTAGAGGTCAAGGTCTTATCATTCCCTATTGATTTATCCATAGCATAGAACAGTGCGCCTGAAAAATCGGCCTGGCCGCAAACATGGATTCCAGAGAAAAAAGTTTCGCCTATTACCACGGTGTTTTCGAGGATAAGTTCGAATAATTTATTTTCCGGCAACAGGCACTTTGATTCCTTTTCGGCGGTGAAATGCAAGTATTGAAGCGCTTTGTCGTAACATGACAGCGCATTTTCGATAAAGGTTTCATCTTTTTTTAACACCTCGAAATAGTGATCTTGTTCTTTATATAGCTCATGACTGAAGTTTTCCTTTGCGGTATGCGTAATGTCTTTAAGATAATTAAAGACTATCCGATCGTTGTTTCGATAAAGTTTAGCTCTCGCGGCGACTATTTTTCGTTGTACAGTCGCAGCGTGCGGGATTAACGCGGAGATATCTTCCTCAGATTTTCTGTCTAAGAGATGTTTTTCGTATCGTGATTGTTTTATAATGTTAGATGGTGAAAATCGAATAGATTTAGCTACTCGTGCGTTTTTGGCGCTTATGGTATAGGGGCCTCCAATTGTATTGATAAACTTGCTTCTGTAAAATGTGATATTTCCGCCAATATTGGATTCATCCAGTGAAATAGAGCCCATAAAGATCGCCTCCGAAGAAAATTGAACATCGCTTGCTATTCTGGAGCCCGATAAGTTGACGGCAATTCCGTCTTGCAGATTTGCGACAATCAAGGACTCTGAAAAATCAATTCCATCTTTGATGTCACACCGTAGTAAATCGACTCCGTTTGCTGCTACAAATCCTTCGCGTAAGAAGATGTTTCCCGCAACCATTCCTCTTGCGTTGAGTGAATACGAATTGCTAAAATCCATACTTGATCTATCAGAGCCGCCAATTAGCAGTGTATCGGTACAGGCAAACAAGTGTTCGATTTTGGCAAATGTCAAGTGTAGGCTTTTTTGAATGACAGATGTACGGATGAAAAGCTGATATGCTTTAAGGTTATAGCAATTTATACTGGCATGTGTCCTCAGGTTTGTGATTTCAAACAGATTTTGTATGATCGCACCGCTTAAGATCCAGTCGTGTTGCATATAGCAGTTTTCTGAAACGATTCCCGTAGCCCTGATATTTGTACAATCAATTCCCTCGCTTAATTTGATGTCTTGAAATTCCAGTTGATCGGTAATACGAGCGTTTTGTAGATTGATATTGGCCGAGTAATAGCTGAGATCCATTCGGTCCAGGGAACTAGACTCTGTATCCACCTCGGAATTGGTAATTTCTTCTTTGGGTAAACCGCCGTGGCTTATCTTTGTGCTTAGAGTAATTTCCTGTTTACTATGGCTTTCTGTATGGCGGTTTGTAAAAACCAAACTGCCATTTATCTTCAAATTCATTCCGGAAAAACTTTCCCATTTTGAATTCAATAGGTTTTGTGACTTGTAGATTTTGACACGTTCGAATGTTAAACTTTTTGTTTGCGAGTTCTGTAAATTGAGTCCTCCTCCAAAAATGCAGTCCCTGAAAATGATGTCAAGATCTATGGCAGTGTCATGAATGTTTAAAGCATAATTTTCTTTTAGGATTGCATTGTTGGTTAATCGGATGATGTCTGTACGCCGATATATATTTGCGCCCTGAATAATTAATTTATCTGTGGAAAATAGGATTTTGGATATCTTTGGCATTAAGAGTAGTTCTAGAAACTCGCCGCTGATGCATAGATTGTATATGCTTAGATTCTTTTTTTCGATCTCTCCAGCGGAGATTCGGCAATCGGCAATTCCCAGACTTGTTCCTTCATATAGGAGCACGGCCTCTGCGAAGGTTAGTTTATAATCGTCAAGTGAAAATCGTGTAATATTCTCAATGATTTTGGGGTCGATATTTAACTCAATAAGTAACTCCTTAAAGTTTGGTACTTTTAAAATCATGGTAGTACGTGTTGATATGAACCGGTAATTCCCTACTGCACCTTGTATATAGCGCGGGTTAGCTCAAGGCTATCTTTATTCACAAAAAAAAAGCCCATCTATCCTCCAGAATATTCTCTGGCTGAATAGATGGGCTCTATAGTTATTACTAATATACAAAGTTTTTGATTTGTATACAAGTGCGTTCACACCCTGCGAGGCTTGTAATATTTTTCAGTAAATGTGGATGTGGACTTTTTTATGCTTCCGCCTGGTATTCGCCTCGCCTCCACATTCAAGCTGTTTCTAAAATCCCGGCTTCAACGTCATCGGAATGAGTATCCTGGCATCAACGGCCACGCCGTTAACCTTCAACGACAACCAATCATCCGGTATCAACCGCGCCACGCGCAGCGCCTCTTCATCCAACCCATGTCCGAGACCGGACACAACTTTCTCATTCACCATCTTCCCTTCGCGCGTGATCGTGGCACTAACCACAACGGTCCCCTTAATCCCCGCCTGCCGCGCAGCAGTAGGATATCTAAATCCGAGCATATAGTACGCCAGCTTACTCCGTCCCCCCAACAATAAAGGGGTCCTGCCCGTATCATTTGTCCTGGCCTCCGCACCGTCCAGGATCTTTACATCCGTCGGATCCGGAAAACCATCACTCAACAACACCGAGTCCTTGCTAAAATCAATTCGCTGGATCACCTTCCCCTTTACATCCGAATACTCCCAAATTCCCGTCCGCACATTGTGGTCATACTGTCCTTTCTCTTTATACGCGGCCGGCCCCTGCACTTGCTTTTGATAGGAGCCATGCTTGATCGAAGGCTTATACTTCAGAACATAAAATACCTCCTTCGAGGCGGGGATATAATACTTGTGAACCCGGATTTCGGTTTCCTCTTGGGCATGGCCGTGCATGAACAGCACTGCCAGCAGCAGCGAAAGAAAAATTCTCATGAGGTGGTCTTTTTGACATCGCGTGGATGCTCCGTCAAGATGACCAGGATTGCCGGAATTTACAACTTTTTAGTAGTAGACATACCCGTCGCCGCTCTGGATCAGCGCAACGTCTGTTTCGTCGGCATCGCGTACGGGCATCGTCACCAGCTGGCCATTGACTTCTTTCCAGAAGGCATGTTGTTGGCGGATCATGTCCAGTTGTTTGCGCGACGTGATCTCTTCGAGCTGGAGCTCGCCGGCCATGTTGCCGGAGCTGGCCGTGGCCGGTATAAAAAACACCAGCTTGTCGGCCATGATCCTGGAACGAACCGTCATAAAATACAGTGGCATGTTCTCTTTGTCAGCATACCGGAACCGTATAAAATACCGGTTACCGGTTTTTACGATCGTAGGGCATTCGGTAAAGTGAGCCTCGTCGCGAAGATCGACGATGGCCATCGGAGAGCAGCTCGCCAAAAGGGCAAGAATCAGTAAACAACAGGGGAAGCGCATAGAACAAAATGGTATAGGTTTTAATCTGCTGTATAAGCAATCAACCGACCCGGGGCCGCATAGAAATACTGTCGAACGGACGAGAAAGCGGATGAAAGGTCGCCAATGACCGACCAAGCGTCAGAACCCTGAACCATTGGTCGAAACCGCAGATTTATACTACCAATACCCCCGACGAGCTGACAGAAGATATATAGTAAATATAATTTTAAGGAAACAATCGATTGATTCGTTTGGTTTTGTCGCAATTATTTGACATTGGAGACCATTGTGTCTATTTTTAGACACCAACTCAATTAACCTAAACCTACCTTGACCCATGAAATGGACCATTCGGAACAGACTGTTCCTATTAGTCTGGATTATTGTTGGCATCTACGGAATTGCCATCGCCTTCACCATCGTAAACTTTCGAAAAAACTTAACGGAACGCGCACGCCAGGTAGCCCTGTCGCAACTTGCCGAAAAGGCCAGTAGCGCCCGCGTGATTGTACAGGGAGATTTCGAAATTGCCCGCACCCTGTCCGAGACGTTTACGCGCACGACATCATTGGAAACGAATGTGCGCGAACAGGTTGTAGAAGCAGCGCTTACCGGTGCCGTCGCGCAGAGTCCGCGATACCTCGCGCCTGGCTCAGCATGGAACTCTCGGCCGTGGACACCGCCTGGACAAGACCCTACGGCCGCAAGCGCTATACCTACTACCGCGCGGGTGCGCCGCTGATCGATACCGTAAACACCACCGGCGACATACCCGGCAGCCTGTACGCGACGCTGAAAGCGGCGAAGGAAGAAGCCCTCACCGAACCGTATATACTGTCGTCCACATCGTCGGTAAAAGACCAACGCAACAACTACCTGGGCACGTCGGTCTGCGTTCCCCTGTTAAAAGACGGCCGCTTCCTCGGCCTGGTAGGCATGGACATCACGCTGGACGCCCTTGATTTTATCGCCCGCATAAAACCTTTCGAAGGGGCCACCAGCTTCCTCGTATCCAACCAGGGTATCATCGTCTCGCACGAAGTACCCGAAATGATCGGCAAACCTTTGTCAGCCGTCATAAAAGGCGACACCACGGCCGTCCTCGCCAGCATTCAGCAAGGCAACATCCTGTCGTACAACGACAGCACGGCAGGCGATGCGTTGATTGCCTTCACACCACTACACATTGGCCGCTCCGACAACCCCTGGTCCATTGGCACCATCGTACCGACAGCATCCATCAACGGAGGCATCAACACAATCCTGCTCCGCACGTTGCTGCTCAGCACCCTGGGCCTTGTCCTGCTGATTGTAAGCGTCGTCTTAATAGCAAACAGCATCACGCATCCCATGAACGCCATCAATGCCCGCCTCAAGGCGCTGGCCCGTGGACAGATCGGCATGGCGCGTACAACGCGAAGGCTGCGGGGCGAGCTGCGCGAAATGACCGAATCTGTCTATGCGCTGGAAGCCAACCTGAAAGACAAGATCGACTTTGCCGTCGACATCGGAAAAGGAAAGTTCGACAGCGTATTCCAGGTATCCGGACAAGACGACACGCTGGGCCTGGCGCTGGAGTCCATGCGCACCAACCTGAAACGCTTCCGCGAAGAAGAGGCCAAAGGCGTATGGCAAAACGATGGTCTGGCACGCCTCAACGATGTCATCCGCCGCAACGCGAGTAATACCGAAGGCTTCTACGACCACGTGCTCAAAACACTGGTACAAATCCTTAAAGCCAACCAGGGCGGCCTGTTTATCATCCACGGTGAGGACGAAGATCGTTACATCGAGCTGGTATCGGTCTATGCCTACGAGCGCAAAAAATACCTCTCGCGCCGCCTCGGCTGGGGCGAGTCGCTCATTGGCCAATGTATACTGGAAGGGGAGATCATACACCTGAAAGACATACCCGCAGGTTACATTCGCATCACGTCCGGCCTGGGCGAAGCAACCCCGGCGATGCTGGCATTGTTGCCGTTGCGTACCGAAACGCATGCCGTCGGCGCCATCGAGCTCGCGACATTCGCGACGCTTCAGCCGCACGAGCTCGAATTCCTGAAACGCGCCGGCGAGATTATTTCTGCCTCGATCTATAACCTGCGCGTGGCAGAGCGGGTGGTTTAATATACCTCCTGTACCCCGGCTTCGATCAGGGCAAGGTCTTCCTCGGTAGGGGGTTGCAACGGCAGCGGTGCCCGCGCGTTGTTCACTTCCTTCCAAAAGAACTTGCCCTGGTCGATCAGGGTGATCTGCCTGGATTCGGTGATCTCTTCAATTTGCAGCCGGCCCGCCATGCTGCCATCGCTGGCCATGGCCGGAATATAGAATAGCAATGTGTCTTTTTGAATCCGGGTACGGATCGCCATAAACGTCAACGGCGGACCTTCCTCCTTATCCGCATACCGGAAACGGATAAAATACCGGTCACCCGACTTAATGATCGTCGGCGACTCCAGGAAACGGTTGACATCGTGCAGGTCGACAAACGCCATCGGGCCGCAAGCCGCCAACACCAAAAGACAGAAAGGAAGAAATGAACGCATAGAACAAAAAAGCAACAGTGAATCTATGCAAATTTTGCAAATATCTCCACAGTTGCAAGAAGTGTAAGAAAAGCCGACGGTAACTGGCGATTTCTATAAGTTTATGCAAGGGTGTTTAGATAAGTTTTCTTAATTCCAGCCAGCCCTGAAAAGGGCGTAATACAATAGCCCAGGTCAGAGCGGCAGCGAAGGCCTGGGCAGACGGACACAGACGATACAGAATCTGAAAGGGCGTAACAATTCGAGGCACGCACATGAACTTCCTACAATCTATTGCTGGCGAGTGTTATCACCCAACCAGTTTTTCAATATAGCCAACTGTTGCGCATCAGGCGTAGCGATTGGCGTAATGGCAAAAGAAGCTTTCCCATCCCGCACAGTCGTATCGATAGCCAACCCCGCATAGGCGAGGTACCTGGCATAGTCAACAGGCTTAGTAGTATACACATACTCAAACAGCTCTTTCAAGGGTGTGCCGGCAGCAGCCTCACACGCCTGCTGAAACTCGGCATCCGTAAAGCCGCGCTTCAGGTCCTGATAATAATGCCGGTATAAGTACCGCATGACATCGTCAAGCGACTGTTTGTTTCCACTCGCCTGCCGGATGCCCAGGTCCAGCAACAGGCCCATGGCGGTACCTTTGTCGTAATATGAAACCGTCTTCGATACATCCGGCCGCTCAAAAGGATTACCATCCCAGGTGTTGTAGCTGGCTTGCACCAGTGACTGGTATAAATGTCCCGCGTTGTTTTCATACGATGCAATGGTTCGCTGAAAAGCCGCCAGGAACGCCTCGCGTGTAATTAGCCCGGACCGGCGCAGCATGATATACTCGTAATACGACGTGAACCCTTCTGAAACCCACAGCAAGTTGGTGCGGTTCTCACGTTCGTAATTAAACGGTCCCAGCTCCACCGGGCGAATACGCTTTACGT
This sequence comes from Dawidia cretensis, assembly GCF_018598175.1. Taxonomy (GTDB): domain Bacteria; phylum Bacteroidota; class Bacteroidia; order Cytophagales; family Cyclobacteriaceae; genus Ohtaekwangia; species Ohtaekwangia cretensis. The sequence continues at coordinate 6,074 of NZ_JAHESE010000010.1, read as the reverse complement.
TGTAATGATGAAAATATTCATGGGAAAGAAAGCTCAACATGCGCTCACGCCCTTCCGGGTTATTTAGCTCGTTCCCATCAAAGCTTACAGCCGTTGAGTTCAAATGCTCGATGCCACCGCGCCCCGGACCGATGGCGATAAACGTATAATGCTTATACGGAATATCCCCGATCAAATCTGCCGCTAGGGTAATAGAGCGCTTCAGCTCCTCCATAAACACCTTGCGGTCAAAGCTCCCAAGCTTATATCCGATAAACCGGTGTGGAACACCATGCACCGTAAACGCCGGCAGTTCCTCCAGGTTGCCGAGCAGGATCGGGCTGTCGTACAAAACATCAAAGTCCGGCGCAGTATACGTATACTTCTTACCCGCCACCGAGTCGAGCCCGGTCGCCACGCGGTTCCACTGTGGCGCAGGCTTTAGCGTGACTGTTACAGGATGTTGCAGAATCCCATCAGCGTGCATAAAAAGTCCGGTAGGAGCAATATACCCGTGCGTGTCGTCGAGGAAGTTAGCCGCCACAAAAGACATCGTAGCCTTGACAGAATATTGGAGGGTAATCCGTTTCGCCCGTTGACTAAACACCCGCCACCCCGAGCGTCCAGCTTTTTCCCAGCGCACGGCCTGGCCGTTGCCATCCTTCACTCCGAAATTCGTGACATGGTCCGCATAATTCCGCACCTGGTAAAGCCCCGGCATCCACGCCGGCATCTTAAACACGACTGTATCACGCGACAGATTCTCACACACCAACTCCACCTCAAACAACTGATTCGCCGGCTTCGGCATTGACACGGTAAATGCCAGCGTACTTTCTTCAGCGGGTCCCTGACAAGCACTAAGTACAAAAACTAAAAGAAGTGATAGAAGAAGGTCAGCAGACAAGCGCAGCCGCGTGGGAGAGAAGCGTGATACCATGTTTAGGGATAATATGATAAAACGCAATATACAAATCGAACGTAATACGTGCGACCCCTTATTCAGAACGTGGGTAATATCTGTAAATAGAAGGGTAAAATGTGCTCAGCAAAGCCTACGCTACGCTCTCTTCTCTACTTCCTCGTCAACATCCCGGCATGCAGCACCCCCTGCATCACCGCCCCAACCGGTCGCGTATTGCTATAGTCGAGATTAACCAACGCCGCTATCGTTTGGGCTACCTGTTTCTGATAATACTTCTTCCCATCCACCACTACGCCCGTCGCGGGCGTATCCGGTCCCATTACGGCCATCCAAATATGCCGCGATCCCGGCGAAAGAATCCCATGATTCCGCCACGAGCTCCGAAACAGATACCCGCGCCCATGATCCGTCGTTATAATCAGCGTCGTATTATTCCGATACTCCTCATCGTTCTGAATCCATTCCCATAACGACGCCAGCAGGCTATCGGTGTCGTGCGCGGCACGTAGATATTTATCATACTGCCCTTTGTGTCCGTAGTCATCCGTCTCGTCAAATCCAATAAACAAAACATGTGGCCTATACTCTTGTAAATACGCAAACGCCCGCACAAACGTAACACGATCCGAATGTTTCGCGATTACATCAGGCTCCTGTGCCTGCGGTCCGTGAGACTCGTAGCGTCGCTCGCCCAACGTCGTCTCATACTTCGATGCAAACGGCAGTCCGCCCCGTAAGGCTCCTGCCGCATACGGAATCGCCTCCCACGTAGAAAACACCGCCACCTTATCCTCATACGCCGGATCCGATGCAATAAACTCCAACACCGTCCGATTCGGATTCTCCACCTTCTTGTTCGACTTCACGCGCCGGTCCGCAAATCCCACCAACAGCTCACTATACCCCGGATACGAAAACAAATGTGAATTCGAGCAGTTGACCTTACTGCCTACCGTACGATCACCATAAAGCTGCCCTTTCCCGGCGATCGTATTCCACATAAAAGGCATAAGGTTTTTCCGCCGCGCTTCAGCATCCGTCGCCCCAAATTGTTCAACAGCCCCTGCATCTCTGGTAACCTTCGTATCACGAAGCCTATCCGGATTCGCTCCCTGAAACAGCTCACGCCACCGCAGTCCGTCCAGCGTAACCAACACAACCTTCCGCGGCCCCTGCTGCGCCAGTGCGTTGAAAGAAATCAACAAACAGAAAAGCAACGTAAACCTCATAGTACGAAGATCGTCTATGAGATTTACGATAGCGTTAGACCAGTTTTATCAACGTATTAGGATATGCGCGCAATGTGAACGCTATCCGGGAATAAAGGATAGTGGTATTAAAATTGCGTTAACGAATCTAAAACGAGAAAGTATAAACCTTCCCCGCCTCGGTAGCCAAATCATACTCATACACACGCCGCACTTGCTCAACTTGCTCCGCAGCAACGATCACGGGTTCTTTCACGGCTGCTACAGCAAAGAACGGATTGCCATTCATGCCCTGCGCAACGTGTAACCCCGCATGCTTCAGCTCGTCATATATTCGGAAGCGACACTTCCCACCCAACGCCGACTTCACCACCAACCGGCTAATCTTCCCATCGTTCCAATCCAGATCAACCGTAAAGCCGCCACGTGCCTTCAATCCCGTCACCTTCCCGGTATGCCAGGCATCCGGCAACGCCGGCAGCAGATGCACTGCCCCGTCATGGCTCTGCACCAACATCTCGGCAATCCCCGAGGTACATCCAAAATTCCCGTCAATCTGAAACGGCGGATGGGCATCCAACAAATTCGGATAGGTCCCGCCTTCATCATCATGCGAAGGCGTCAGCTGATCCTGCATCAACTTATACGCACGATTACCATCTTGCAACCGTGCCCACCAGTTCACCTTCCAACCCATAGACCACCCGGTAGACTTATCCCCCCGATACACCAGCGACGTTCGCGCAGCTTGAAACAACGCTGGATTTCTGTATGGTGACACTTGATTACTCGGATACAACCGATATAAATGCGACACATGCCGGTGCTTATCATCCGGTCGATCCAAATCCTCCAGCCACTCCTGCAACTGCCCATGCTTCCCGATTTGCATCGGTGGCAGCTTCCCCAGCTTCACGCGAATGGAATCCGCCAACGCCTGATCCGCACGAAGCACCGCCGCCGCTCCCAGGAAATTCGAAAACACATCAAACACCAGTTGATTATCCATCGTAGTGCCCGCGGTCATCGACACCCCCCGACGATGTTCGTTCTCCGGCGACATCGACGGGACCACCACCAGCCATTCATGCGAAGGTTCCGTCTGCAAAGCATCGGCATAGAATAACGCCGCGCCCTTCAGAACATCGTATACACTCTTTAGGAAATTCGTATCGCCGGTGTATTGATAATGTTGCCAAAGATGCTGTGACAACCATGCGCCCCCCATCGGCCACATGCCATAGAACGCACCGTCTACCGGACCCGTAATGCGCCACAGGTCCGTGTTGTGATGCGCCATCCATCCGCGCGCGCCATACATCTCTTTTGCGCTCGCCTGCCCCGTAACAGCCAGTTCTTTTAGCATGGTAAACAACGGCTCGTGCATTTCCGGCAGGTCCGTAACCTCCGCCGGCCAGTAGTTCATTTCCGTATTGATGTTGATAGTATACTTGCTATCCCACGGCGGCATCAGTTGATGATTCCACAATCCCTGCAACGTTGCGGGCTGCGTACCCGGCTGCGAAGCGGAGATCAATAGATAGCGTCCAAATTGGAAGTATAGCGCCGCAAGCTGTGGATCATTCCCCGTTGCAAATTGTTGCAAGCGGGCCGGGATAGGCTGTTTTGTTGCAGGCGTTGTGCCGAGGTCAAGCGACACCCGGTGAAAGAATTTTTGGTAATACGCGGTGTGATTGCTTTTCGCACTGGCATAGGGTTGCTTCAAGGCGGCGGTTAAGTAACCAAAGGTCTTTTGATGGGCATCACCACGCAGGTCATGGTAATTCCGGAAGTTCGTTCCCATCGATATATATACTGTCACAGCCCTGGCCTTCGATACGACTAAGGCGCTATCCGTCGTGGTCAGTTTACCACCGTCCAGCACAGGCGCTACGAGCGTCTCAAATTTTACCTGTCCTGTCTTACCCTCATGACTGCCCGAAGTCCCCGTCAACACCAACCGTTGCCCTTCAGTATAGATGCGCTTACTCGTATGCGGACTCTTCAGCCGAATCGTACAATCCACCGTACCACCTTTCCCCGCCGTCACCTTCATCACAATTACCTGGTCGGTAAACGAAGCGAAGACTTCGCGTGTATACCGCACATTACCCACCGTATACGCCGTCGACGCCACCGCCTGATCAATATTCAAGTCGCGCGTATAACCGGTAGCCCCATCATGCCCCGGAAAGTCAATGAGCAGATCACCCACCGTCTGATAGGGCATGCCATGATTGACATTCGGCCCGGCCACCTTCTGTGCGGCCAGGTCCTGTGCCTCCTGATACTTGCCATCAAAGATCAACTTGCGGAGCTCCGGCAACGCCTCCCGAAATCTGTTGTCGGGCAGATTGTTTCCCGGTCCACCGGCCCACACCGTCTCCTCGTTCAGTTGCAGTCGCTCCTGCGCCGCCCCGCCAAACACCATGGCCCCCAGCCTTCCGTTGCCAATGGGCAGTGCCTCATTCCAATTCGTCGCCGGCTTGTCATACCATAGCCGCAACAGCTCCGCCTGGCTCGCAGACTGAGCGTGACAAACCGTCCCCCAGCAGGAGAGCATGAAAAGAATGAAGGCGAGCGTGCGTGTAGATTGCAACATACAAAGTTGTTTAGTATCAGAATATACACAATACTAAACGCACCCACTTAATAACCCGTTAAAATCCACTTAACGCTGATACGAACAGCAAAATAACAGGATGACCGGCAGGAGAGACAGTGTGAGTGTGAAGTGTGAGAGCGAACCAGCGTTGCTGGCGCAAGTTTTAGCGCCAAGCGTTAGCGAAGGTGCGGAACTTGTGCCTGGAACTGCCTGCAGTCTCCAAACTGCCGGAAGACCAGGTACAATCTAAACCCGTGGTCATCGCGTACGAATATGTTACCTCTTTTACCGTCGTACCAGGCTGCGCAAGGCCTACCGTATAATGGTACACCAAGGATTGAACAGCTGCCGCCGGCTCCTTACGATTCAAAGCCGCGCCCCGTTTCACATCGCTCAGCACGGCAGCCGTGGCGATCGGAGACGCTACCCTTGTATTCTCTACATCATTGCTGGTATCGACAACAGCAATATCTTTGCTACCATTCGCAAATTCCTCAGCCTCACGATCCACATTCATCCCACTCTCGCTCTCAGGCTCGCTCTCGCTCTGATTCTCCTTTCCTGCTACAATCCCCAAAATCTTCGCCGCCCCCGCACGCTTAATCTGTTTCACCTCACCACCATCCATCGAATCCCCAAAACAAACCCCAATCCCCAACATCAAGCTATACCCACCATCCGGCGGAAGTTGATCTAACGACAATTCCAACGTAGTGGCCGGTGATCCCTTCAGCGCCGAATGCCACTCCGACGAAGTATAACTGCATCCATACATTGTATCATACCACTTCGGCGCTGTAAATTTACCAGTTCCTTGATTGAACTTAAAATCCGGCACAATCCCCAAAGAGATCGTAATACTAAACTTCGAATGCCGGTTATTCGGGAAGAAATTAATGTCGCGCACCAACGCCGGGATCTCCACCTTCGCCGAGCCTTTTTCTACATCGATCGACCAGCTCAAGGTACTGCGCAGCATCGAATCGAATGTAGTATATTTGTTAAGTTGAAAACCTTCCAGTAACTTGGGGTGTTTCGAAAGCTCGATCGCACGTTGGCCTAATTTGCTGGTGGAATCTTGCTTCTGAATAAGCTTGAGCGATTTGTTGATGAACCCGCTGAAATTATAGTCGGCGAGTGCACGCATCGGGTGCATCATAAAACGAATTTCTTTGCCCATGGTCGAGCAGCCGCCAAATTCGCTCATGTAAAGTCGTGGAAGAGCAAATTTGGGTGATTTTTTGATCGTCTCTTTTGAGGCGCCGCCTTTACGCCGCACTACGATCTTGTCCGTACCGCGCATGCGGTAAAAAGAGAGGTCACCGAGACTACCGGTGAATTGCAGTTCTTCTAAGAA
>NZ_JAHESE010000109.1 GCF_018598175.1 Dawidia cretensis | reverse complement strand
ATACATGATTTGTCGGCACACCCGTTGGTACGATTTTTTTCTGTTGTTTTTTTCTCTGGCATCACGATTGTAACGTTGCAACAGCTGATGTCCTTTCTCACACAGCCGACAAATCGTTTTAAAATGCTTTTGATTGCAGCGAAGATATTGGTTAAAAAAAATTCTTTTTCTATTTTCAACCTTAACTAAAGTGCTTTCATAGCATCAACCAACTGTCCCTGTTCTGGAAACAGGTTGACTTTTAAGAGGTACAATTGTGTGTTAGTTGTTGTACCGCCCCGGAGGCGAATTGTAACAAGAATGTACGGCATAGAAATACAAGACCTTCTTAACGATAAATGCAATTTTGTGAATATGTAAAGTATGAACTCAAAAAACAGGGATTATTTCTACAGTCAGTTGAAGGTATCCGTGCACGGCCATGGCCGCGCGCTACTTCAGCCGTTACAATGTGACGAAGACGGTCTCACCGTCGTTGCCGCGGGGCCGTATGGCAATCTGGTCTTCCGCGAGATCCTTTGCGAGGATTATACGTTGTTGCACAACACGTATAGCTGTCACGAGGATATGACCGTATCGTATTC
>NZ_JAHESE010000108.1 GCF_018598175.1 Dawidia cretensis | reverse complement strand
ACATTACCTTGCGGTAGCTGACCGACGGCAGAAAAAGCCCGGGACTGGTCAACAGGTTCGTGATCAACAGTGTTGTTGCGATGATTCGGTTTACCCATCCCTTCACACGCCAGCTTTTACGATGCCCGGCACATTCCCTTCTCCTCTTCTCATTGTTAAGTAGATTAGACTTGTCGTTGAAATAGAGAATCGCATGATATACCTGCTGAACGATAAGCTTTCTACTCAAGCGTCTCTCTTAACTGTAAGAGACGGTTGTGGTAGTAAGGTATAATAAAAGATGTGCCAATTGTTTAAAAAAAGGGTTTATAGTATCGGGTATCTGTAAGACACAGCGATGAAAAATTAGTATAAATTTTTAGAATAATATTTCGTTAAGCGTGCATTTGCTTGCGTTTATCCAATCTATATTTTGTTGAATACCCCGTCCACAACTATTTCGCCGCCTTTTGCTGCGAGAAATCATTGCGCTACCATCATGACGGGAGTATTAAAGTTTATTAATCTTCATCAGCTCTTCTCCTTCGATCTTTAGCATGTACATGCCTGGCGGTAAAGCCGACAAATCGATTGTGTAGTCCGGGAG
>NZ_JAHESE010000107.1 GCF_018598175.1 Dawidia cretensis | reverse complement strand
GTTTATGACCGGTGCGATGATGCCGAATAACGCCTGTACCTTCTCCCTCATCACGATCTCGAAGAGCTTTTCTTTGCTGCGGAAGTAATAGTTCAGCAAAGCCAGATTCAGGCCGGCGGCTTCAGCGATGTCGCGCGTGCGCGTGGCCGCGTACCCCTTCCTGGTAAAGACCTCCCGCGCTGCCTCTTTAATCTTCTCCTCGGTCGATAGGTCTTTTGATTCCTGCTTCTTTTTCGCCATCGTACACGTATCAGTACGGAACAAAGATGGCGGATGTTTCGCATTTAGTCAAGTTTTTTAATCATTTGATTAAAAATTGTCGTATTCGCACATCTGTTCGCTCCCGCGCTCACACTCACACTGTTTTTTGAAGCCATGCCTGAGCTTCCGCCAAAGAATCAAAGATGCGGATCTGGACACTGGTCTGCTGTACGCGATAGGATATAAACTCAACCGCCAGTGCATTGAAGTAGTTATTAGGCCGCACCAGGGCAATGGCACGAAAGCCGCGTTCAATAGCGCGGGGAAGGAAATTGAACTTGACATAGTTCTGGTCCTCCTGGCCAATCAGCGTCATGCTTTTTATATCGGCTAATAC
>NZ_JAHESE010000106.1 GCF_018598175.1 Dawidia cretensis | reverse complement strand
CGCGCGATACGTGATGGTATTCTGCACACCACCAAAACAACGTACACCCAGGTTCCGCGTTAACTGCCGATCATCCGCATCAATGAAATTACTGCCATCGCGGTCTTCAAATGTATATAAGCCTGTTTCCGGATCCACTCCAGTGGAATGTAGCCGCTTGACAAGCCCCATGGACTTTCCAACTACGTAGGTATTGGCATATTCTGAGTTTCCCAGGTCATCGTATTGTACCAGCCTGGATCGTGGAAACGATACATTCACCGCGGCCGACCAGTTGAGCTTCTCACGGGCCACCGGAACGGCCGTAACCAGCAACTCGAGACCCGAGTTCTGTACCACCGCAGGCTGGTTGTCCACGACATAGGAGAACCCGGTATAGTCTGGCAGGTTCCAGCCGACCAGCTGCTTAGACGTGCGATTGCGATACAAAGCAGCATCGACCACAAGCCGGTTATTCCAAACCCCGACGTTCAGGCCCACTTCGAGCTTGACAGTTTTCGGCCACGAGTACTGGGGATTATAAAGACGTACGGGATAGATCGAGGATTGACCGGGATATTGGTAGTCGGTAGGCTTATACGTAGACATAAACTCATAATCAC
>NZ_JAHESE010000105.1 GCF_018598175.1 Dawidia cretensis | reverse complement strand
GAATCTCATTTCGCCAGTCCTTGGTGAAATGAATAGTCATGATGAAGAAACAAGAAACGGTTGCCTCAAACACAACGATCAGGTTTAATCACAAGAGCACGGAATTCTACGCCGTGCTCAAAAGCCGGGTAGACGGCTATTTCAGGGACAACCACATCAGCAAAAAAGGGAGCTGGAGCATGTTTGCAAAGACCATTCTCATGTTCTCCCTTTATTTTCTAGCCTATGGGCTCCTCGTCAGCAATGTCTTTGAAGGAAAAATGATTTGGCTCCTGCTGGCCGCCGGCATGGGAGTGGCCATGGCCGGCATCGGACTTTGTGTGATGCACGATGTAAATCACGGCGGCTTTAGCGAGAGTAAAGCGCTGAATAAATTCCTGACCTACTTTTCCATGCTCCTGCTGGGTGGCCATTCGATGAATAGGCGGATCCAGCACAACCAGATCCACCACCATTACACCAACATTCATCAGCACGATGAAGATATTGCGCCCCGCGGTATTCGGAGGATCGAGCCACATTCCGCTAAAACACCGGTACATCAAATTCAGTTTCTCTATGCCTGGTTTTTCTACGGGCTCATGACGATCATGTGGTGCACAGTAAAAGAC
>NZ_JAHESE010000104.1 GCF_018598175.1 Dawidia cretensis | reverse complement strand
CCTTAGTAACGGTGCGGACGGGTACCTGCTTAAGAAGGATTCTTCTGCGCAGCTGGTGCGGGCCATACAGGAAGTGTATGAGGGTGGCGCGCCGATGTCGCCGGGGATTGCGCACCGGGTGTTGCAGGCGTTTCGCCAGCCGAAGGCTACGGCAAAAAAAGAGTATAATATTACTGATCGCGAGCAGCAGGTGCTGGAATTACTCTCGCGGGGGGTTTCGTATCGGATGATTGGGTTGGAGCTCAGCATTTCGCCGGAGACAGTGAATAAGCATCTTAAGAATATTTATCAGAAACTGCATGTGCAGTGTGGGCCGGAAGCAGTGGCAAAGGCTATTCGCGAGCGGATTATTTGAGCACTGCACGGTACCCAGCTTACGACGTTGCCGCTAACGGCTGCTCGCCAGCGTCGTAACACTATTTCACGATCACGCTCACGCTGTTTCTTACCCAAAGGGGTTATTGTCTGATGGAGAGCAAACGGTTTGTTTTGTATTACCAAAACAACATTCCGAAGATTGAAACTGTGTATGAAAAAATCCCCTCGTAAAAAGACCCTCTTTTTTTTAAGACATGCTTGCATCCTGGCCGTCTTGCTGACGGTCGCAGGGTGCGGCAG
>NZ_JAHESE010000103.1 GCF_018598175.1 Dawidia cretensis | reverse complement strand
GCAGGAGGGTGCGGATGAGGTTGCTCTCGGGGTTGTAGTTGATAATGCCTTCCGACGTACATGTCCACACGATGCCATTTTCAGGATCGCGGTAGATGAAGTTCACCTCATAGACGTTGGGTAGCAGATCCGGAAAGAAATAAAATTTCTCTTGTTCGGGACGAAAGACGCCCAGACCCTGCTTATCACCGACCCACACGATGGGACGGCCGTTCTCGGCATTGCCGAGGGCGAGGCTATTCACCTGGTTGCTGCGGCGACCCGTAGAGTATTGATGCCAGGTATGGCGGCGGGTGTCATAGCGTATCAGGCCATAGTTGTAGGAGCCGAGCCACAGGATACCGTCTGTGCCGGCACTGGCGGCGGCGAACAGCCTCGGCTCTTCACGCGGGCCCTGGGTACAATCGGCACCCAGCACGCATTGCAGCGTATCACGATCACGGTCAAAACGGAACAACCCGTTGTCGCGGCCTACGACCCAGAGATTACCATCGGTATCCTCGGTGAAGATCGCTTTCATCCAAACATAGGTGGTTTTGCGCAACGGATAATGTACGCGTTTGCCTGTAGCCAGGTCGATGCGGTTTACCCCATCGCGGTCGCTATACAAACCCTGGCGGTGG
>NZ_JAHESE010000102.1 GCF_018598175.1 Dawidia cretensis | reverse complement strand
ATTGTGTACAGCCAACGTTTAACCCGGAGGTGAATGAGAAGAGTTTCGATTGTATGTCATAATAATACTGAGGTTTAAGTCTATTAGCCACGCCATGCTATTTGGTGAGATAAATCTCTCGCCCCCTCCGCAGGTGCTTTCCAACCATGGCAGTACCGTTTGTAAATTTGTATCTAGATCGTTTGCAAAGGATACGCCCATGATTTAATAGAGGAAAAAAGAGTGAACGATGGGACGTAGTAGACGCATAAGCATATGTGCACAGCACAACCGGTACATATCCCGATGGCGGAATGCTGGAATTGGGTTCAGCGATTTTTCGAAGGGACACAGAAGTGTTTAAATTCTGTAGCTTCATGTCCTCTTTTGTATACAAGAGACTCGATCGGGTATAAAGTATAAGAAAAGTTCCCGATTGGGCTCAAAAAAGAAAGATTCTATGGCAACGCTATGTATCGGGCTTTTAGGAAGTTACGTGTTTACCCATGTTACATGTCACCTTTATCGTAACACAATGACAACATTGACAAGGTGTTTCTTAACAAATAGGATAAACACCATCACCGATCACTACCTTACTCAACAGCTATATATCTAAACAGACCCAGAGGGTATGCAGTCCGATAG
>NZ_JAHESE010000101.1 GCF_018598175.1 Dawidia cretensis | reverse complement strand
GCGCATGCCCACACAGCGTCTGGTGTGTGGAATTATATACAATGGCTCTACGCTGCCGGCATAACATTCTTTGTCGTCCGGCTTCTCTTCCGGCTGTGGCAGCTGTGGCGGCTTACCCGCAAGCATCGCCCCTCCGATCATTACCAGGGCACCCCTGTGGTGCTCCTCCCTGCGCCCTATAGTACCTTCTCATTCTTCGGTCGCATCTTCCTGGGAAGCGAAGGTACCCTGCCCAGCGCACGCGCGTGGGTGTTGCGCCACGAGCAGGTACACATACGACAATATCACTCCCTCGACATTCTATGGATCTATCTGCTCCAGGCCATCTTTTGGGTCAACCCCGTCCTGGTGCTCTATAAAAGACTATTGACGGAACTTCACGAGTTCGAAGCCGATGCGCGCGCGGCGGCGGACAGCGAGGTACGTGAATACTGCAGCCTGCTGGCGAAGGTTGCTTTAGCGTCGGCCGACGTCCCCATCGCCCATTCATTTTCTCATTCATTCATTTTAAAACGTATCAACATGATCAAAACACATAAGACCGGCCTCTCCACGCCCCGGGTAGCCATGCTAACCCTCTGCGCCACGGCCTTCTGCTACTTTATTGTCAGCAGCGAGCAAATTCATGCACAGCAAACA
>NZ_JAHESE010000100.1 GCF_018598175.1 Dawidia cretensis | reverse complement strand
AAGTTACGGCTGAAGATAAAGTCGCCGAGCTTTTTATAGAACACACCACCCGACAGGATCCCCACCGTACCAAAGTATTTCTCCGCCAACACATCGACGTTTGTTGCCGACACCGGCTTCAGTTTCGTATTGCCAATGGTGCCTTCACCCTCGTTGATATTAATCTCTTGCGCCGGAACGATGTCACTGAAATTCGGACGCGCATAGCTGCGCGTAATTGCGGCACACAGGTTCAGGTCTTCGTTCAGCTTATACTTCACATGCAGTTGCGGCAGCAGGAAACCATAGTTACGACCACCCTTTTGCGGAAGGATCTCCGCTTCGTTTACGACGTTGAACGAGGTATACGACACATCGGTATACTCATACCGCACACCACCCAACAGCATCAGCTTGTCGCGCTGAATGCGCGTCATCACATACCAGGCATATACATCTTCGCTGGCCGTATACGCTTCGGCGGCTTCCGTCGCCAGCTTGTCGTCTACCGACAGCTCAAAGTCCTGGCGGTTGGTGTTAAAGAACCGCACAAACTTTTCGGCATCCGCGTGCGGATTCATAGTATAGCGGCTATCCAGAAACTTCTTATTATAGTCGCCACCCGAATATTGATCGAGCGTCAGATCGTTTGCCCCTGTGTAGCCA